>CAZFCE010000001.1:0-326828 GCA_964517605.1 uncultured Caldilineaceae bacterium
CGTGGAATGGCGGTTCCGGGCTGTGGAATTAGCGTTCCGGCGCGTGGAATGATGGTTCCGGGACGTGGAATGGCATGTTTTTGGCGTTGAAAATCAGTTTTCATGACGAATTACGAATGACGAACTGCGAATGACGGGTGTTATGGTAGGGGCGGGGCTTGCCCCCGCCCAATGCCGGGCGACCGCGAGGGTCGCCCCTACGCTGCATTCATTGCCGGGCGACCGCGAGGGTCGCCCCTACGCTGCATTCATTGCCGGGCGACCACGAGGGTCGCCACTACGGTTGGGTAATGTGACCCAGGTTATGTGGTTTTGGGTTGCGCCCGCTGCCGGTTGAGGTTGAGGAGTTGGGCCAGGATTTGCTCGGCGGTGATGTCGTTGGGCCAGGGTTGGGCCGGGTCGGTGGCGCGGTAGGCGGCTAGTACGGCGTTGTCCAGTTTTTTATGGGCCAGTTCCAGCCAGGCCGGGCGCTGGTTGTACAGGTTGGTCAGGGTGCGCGGTTTGAGTTCGGCTTCGGTTGCGCCGGGCGGGTTGAGCCAGTTGTTGCGTTTTGTTACCAGTTCCTGGGCGGCCTGGGCAATGGCCTGCACCAGCGGGTTATGGGGTGGCTCTTGCCCCGGCGGCCACGGAAAGGGATAGGTTTCAAAGCAGGTGGTGGCGTTGTAAGTGGGGTCATTGCCAACACCATGCCAAGAAGCCGTAGCCAGCGACCAAACTTCGTGGATTCGGGAATGAAGCACGCCAAAAAAGTAATCATCATCACGGGCAATGACAGTAGTTCTATCGTTAGCCAAAAACTCTAACGTTACCCATTCAAAAATGCGGTGTTTGGCAACGCGCGGAGTAGCGATAAATTTTTGGAGATGTTGTAAGGCCGTGCGCATTTCCGGTCGAGGGCGGGCATACTGCCACCATTGGCCCCGGTAATCATCACGCCGGTTTTGGCGTACTGGTAAAATCACTTCTCGTACATACTCAAACGGCATTTCGTAAAGCGCCGCCTCATCTTCTTCCATCAAGGCAAAATCTATCGTCCATTTGTTGCGTGACCGTTGAACAATATCAGATGCACTTATCAACGGGCGAACAACATCTGAATTAGGGCGGCCATTGATATTAAGCGGGGCTTTAAGCATTTGCTGCGCTATATTGCTATCAATATCAAACGGAGCTTTAGGCGATGGGCCAATAAAAGCAAATCCGGCATTTTCCGGTAACGGCAGGGCGCGGGTCAAATCAATGGCGCTGGTCAAATCGGCATTAATGGCCTTAACCGGCTGGCCGTCCAAAGTACGCTCGGTTTCTGTGCCGTTATCAAAACCCACCATTGACACGCGCACCGCCGCGCCGCCTTGTATCCAGGGGCGGTCGCTGTGGGCCATAAAAATGTTGCCGCTTTGTTTGATGCGCTCCAGCACTTTGCGGTTGGCCCCGCCTCTGATGGAGTTGGTAGCCAGCAGCCCGGCCCGTTGCGCTTGCCCGGCTTCAAGCAGCGCCCGCGCCCGTTCAAACCAGTAACACACCAAATCGCTAAAGTTGGGGATACGGTTGCCGTACAGCTTGAAAATCGCATCGGTGTAAGCGTTACCCAGTTCGGCGCGGAGTTTGCCGCCGCCCAAAAAGGGCGGGTTGCCAATGATTACGTCGGCGGCGGGCCAGGCGGGTTGGGTGGGCTGACCGGCCTCATCCCAGGCTAAAATGGCGTCCATCAGCGTAATGTTGTGGAGGGGTTTTAAAATCGGCTCGGCGGGCAGGCCGTAGCCGTTATCGCGCAGCCATTGAATGTAGCCAATCCACACGGTGGCCTGGGCCAGTTCGTGGGCGTAGGGGTTAACCTCAAGGCCGTAGAGTTGGGCGGGGTCTACGGTGGGAAAGGCCAGTTGGCCGGACAGGGCCATAACTTCTTTTTGCAGGTCGAGCAGTTGTTTAAGGGCCACGTATAAAAAGTTGCCGCTGCCGCAGGCGGGGTCCAGCACGCGCACGGCGGCAATTTCATCGGCAAAGCCGCGCAGTAAAAGGGTTAGCTCTTTGTGGCGGTTATCGCGCTGGCGGGGGGTGGGGGCGGCGTCGCGGGCGGCAATCAGGGCGGCGGCCTGGGTTTTAATGGATTGCCATTTGCGGCGCAGGGGGGCCATTAACACCGGCTCAATAATCAGCAGGATGTCGTCTTTGCTGGTGTAGTGCGCGCCCAGTTGGGTGCGGTTGTTGGGGTCCAAACTGCGCTCAAAAAGGGTGCCCAGCACGCTCGGCTCAATGTTGCTCCAATCCAGGCCCACCACGTGGGCCAAAATGTCCAGGCTGTCGCTGTCCAGGTCCAGCACGGCGGCGGAATCAAACAGGCCGCCGTCAAAGTGGCGGATGGGGTGTTCGCCAAACCAGCCGCCGGTGGCCATAGCGGTAAATAGCTGGCCAAGCTGGGCGGTAAACGCGCCGGGTTGGCGGCGGGCGCGGGCGGTGAGGGCGGTAAACAGGTTTTTGGGCAGCAGGTCTATGTCTTCGGCAAAAAGGCAAAAGAGCAGCCGGATAAGGAAGTGGGCTATTTGGTGCGGGTCGTCGCCGTATTTGCGGCGGAGTTGGGCTATTTTGGCAAACTCGTGGGCGGCTTCGGCGGTGGCCTGTTCGGCGGTTTTGGCGGCCCGCAGTTGTTCGGGGTCGTTAAATACGGCCTTCAGCGTGTCCAGCCCGGCGGGGGTCAGCAGGCTATCCAGGCTGAGACTGAGTTCGCGCTTGATGGTGTTGGTAAAGTTGGTGTGAATGATAAGCTGGTTGGTATCGCTGACCACCAGCAGGGGCGGGTTTTGCAGCGATTCGCGGTATTGCAGTAGTTGCTGGTAGGCGGCGCTAAGGTTGGCGTGCTGGCCTTTGTATTCCCAGGCAAAGTAGCCCTTTTTCCAGACATCGGCAAAGCCCTGGCCGCCGTGTTGTTTGGCCGCGCCGGCTTCAAAGGTAAAAAATTCACCGGTCGGGTCGGCCTCGGCGGGGGTGGGGTGGTTAACAAGGCGGCACAAATCAATAAAGTGTTCCTGGGCGGCGGAACGTTCTTTAAGTTGAACGTTGCGCCATTTGGCAACAAATTCGTGGGGGTTCACTATTTGGCTCCTGACGTGCGGGTGGTGGCCGTATGATACAACCAAATAATTGTTTTGACAATGGCGGGGAGGGATTCCCTCATCCCCCCTGCCCCCCTTCTCCCATTGGGAGAAGGGGGGATAAAAATTTTTGTGTGTTGTTTTTGCCGCTTTTAGCGGCAAAAACAACACACAGTTTTCAATACCCCCTCCCCAAATTTTTGGGGAGGGGGTTGGGGGGAGGGGCAAAAGTTGTTTGATAAGCCACCCTGACCGCCCTTAAACGCTTGCGGGGGAGGGGGGTTATTTGGCCAGAGCCAGCCGGCCCAGCGTTACCGGGCGGGCCAGCGGTTGCCCGGCGGCGGATAGCGCCGTGAGTTGCAGCGTATATTCGCCGGGTGGGAAGTTGGCGGGCAGCCACAGGGCGTGGTCATCGCGCACGCGCTGGCCGGCGGCCCAGCGCGTGGCCGGGTAACGGTTGTACGAGGGCTGTTCGGTAACGGTCAGCGCCGGCGTTCCGGCGGCATCCACCAGTTGCAGCGTTATTTGATAATTTTGGGTGGGGGCGGTGAGCGCCTCCCAAAAAACGGCCACCCGCAAAAAATCGTTGGCAACCAGGGCCGGGCGTTCCGGGGTTGCGCCCAGCAGCCGCAACTGGCCGGCAAACTCGGCGGTAACGGGCCAGCTAATGCCCAACTGGGCTCCGGCGGGCGGCTGGGCTGGCGCGGTGATGGTAACGGGCAGGGCCAGCGCGTCGCTCCAGCCGGGGGTACCGCCGGCCAATACCGGCAGCCGCGCCCAGGTGCGCGGGTGGTACAGCCCCACGGCCACAAAATAATCGCCGGGCGGCAGGCCGGGCGGCGCGGGGATGGTGTGGTCATCCTGCACAAAGCCCCACGGCTGCCACTGGCCGGTGGGCAGCCCGCCGGGGTGCAGGTTATCCTGCCCGGCGTACAGGTGGCCGTCGGCGTCTACCAGTTGGGCCAGGGCGCTGTAATCGGTGGCGAGCGGTTGTTGGGCCTGCCAGTAGGCGGTCAGTTTAAAGTTTTGGCCGGATGGGGCGGTGGTCGGGGCCAGGCTGTAGCCCAGCAGCCGGATTTGGTCGCCAAAATCAACGCGCCGGGCAACCTGGGCGGGCAGCCCGGTTTTGCTCTGGCCATCAAACTGAATTTTCAGGGGGCTGCTAAAGTTATCCAGGTAGATGAGTTTGGCGGCCAGCAGCAGCAGGGCCAGCCCGGCCAGCAGCCATTGTTGCCGGGCCAAAAAGCCGGGGCCGATGGATTCGGCGGGTGGGGCTTTGGGGCCGGTCAGGGCCAGCGCCCCCACCAGCAGCAGGCACAGAACGGAAACCAGGTTGGCCGCCCGGCGCAGCGGGGTTTCGGCAAATTCAAGGTGCAGGTTGTGCCGCCCCGCCGGGATGGCCACGGCCAGCAGGCCGCGCTCGGTTACGGGCTGCACGGCGGCGGGCTGGCCGTCTATGGTGGCCTGCCAGCCGGGAAAGTAAAAGACGTTAAACACGGCCTGGCCGGGTTGGGGGGCAGTTAGCTCAACCTGGGCGGCGTTAAAACCAAATTGGGCCAAAGTGATGGCGGTTCCGGCGGGCAGGTAGTCGCGGGCCAGCCGGTCAATGGGGCCGCCGCGCCGGTACTGCTCCTCCAGCGGCGAATCGGGCGGGTTTTGCGTGACCCAAATGGGCAAATACTCGCCAAACGAGGTGGTGCCAATCGCCCCGGTGCGGTGCTCGTAGGCAAACATGTCCAGGGTGGTGGGGTTGGCGGGCTGGTCGGTGCGGTAACGGGGATAGAGCAGCGGCGCGTTGGCCAAAAAAATCAGGGTGATGCCGGCAGCGGTCAGCCAGAAGCCGGCGCGGCCCGGCAGCGCCGCCACGGCCAGCCCGGCCAGCAGCGCCACGGCCAGCGCCGCCGGCCCCAGCAGCCGGTGCGGAAATTGCACAAACGCCAGCAGCGGCAACCGTTCCCACACCGGCTGCGAGAGGGGCAGCATCATCAAAACGGCTGCCGCCAGCGCCGCCAGCGTAAACACCAGCGGGGCGATAACGGCGGGGGCAGGCAGGGTTTGGCGGCGAATGGCCGTCAGGCCGGCAGCCACGCCAACGGCGGCCAAAATTAGCTGGATTGGCCCCAGCGTGAGCGGGGTGGTGGGGTTGAGCAGGCCGGTGTTGGCCGGTTGCGGCAGCGCCGGCAATTGCCCCAGCGAGACAAAATTAAAGCGAAAATCAAAATCCGGCGAGGTGATAACCCGCTGCACCTGGGCAAATTCTTTTTCCAGCGTGGCCGGCAGCAGAAAAAAAGCGGCCAGGCCCGCGCCCAGCAGCAGCGCGGCCAGCGTAAAGGCGGCGGGCCGCCAGTGGCGGGTGCGCCAAAACTGCGCCGCCAGCATCATCAACAGGTACAGGGCCAGCAGCGGCCCAAATAACAGGCTGAGGGTGTTGTGCATGAGCAGCGCCACGCCCAGCATTACGGCGCTGGCGGCCAGCCCGCGCCGGGAGGGGCGGGTAATCAGGCGGGTAAACAGCCAAAAGGCCAGGGGAAAGGCGGCCATCGCCCACACGGCGGGCAATCCGCCCCGAAACAGGGCGTTGTGAAGCTGAAACGGGGCGTAGCCGTAGGCCACGGCGCTTAACACCCCGGCTCTGGGGCCAAACAGTTCGGCGGCCAGCAGGTACGCGCCCACGGCAGCCAGCAGCAACGCCAGCCCCACCGAGGCGTTAAAGGCCACGGCGGTGGTTACGCCGGGGAGCAAACTGAGCAGGGCAGTAAGGTAGTAGGCCAGCGGGGCGTAAAACACAAACAGCGGAAAGCCGTAGCCAAAGGCCAAATCCGGCAGCCAGCGCACCCAAAAGTGGCCCTGGGTAATGGCCTGCGCCAGCGCCATTACCCGGTACAGGTGCAGCAGGCCATCGGCGCTATGGGTGAGGGTGGGGTGAAAAAGCGGCAGCGCCGCCGGCAGGGTTAACAACCCTGCCAGCAGCGCGTGCCAAAGGGTGGGGCGGGGCGGGGTGAAACCGCGGTCACGTTTCACGGGTTAGTTTTTGGGCATTTCTTTCAAGCCAAAATAGGCCGGGGCCGCGGTGAGTTCCGGGTAGGTGGGGTAAACAATGCTCCAGTAGGTTTGCTCGTCGTTCATTGTCCATTTCGGGTCGGCCACGTAAATCAGGCTCATCACGCCAATCCACGGCTGCCAGTGTTCTTTGGCGTACTGGTAGGCGCGTTTAAAGTAATCGGCTTGCTGTTCCGGGGTAACGGCGTGCCATTTGTAAGGCGAATCGGGGCGGGGGTCAATCGTCCAGCCAAATTCCAGCAGCACCACTTTTTTGGCCTCGTCACCGTTTTTAACCATAATCTGGCGCACGTCTTCAACATGGCGAAAACCGTACACCCGGCGCAGTTCTTCGGGCACGTTGTTTTCCGGTTTGAAATCGCCGGGGTTGGCCAGGCCGGGGGTGCGGGCAATTTCGGCGGGATCCATTTCGGGCGGCGAGGCGTAGCCCGGCGCGTGCGCGCCGAGGGCATCAAAGTAGGGTTTGGCCCCGGCGGTGTACATTTCCTGAATGTAGTAGGTATCGGGCCGGGCCACGTCGTCGTTGCGGGTGGTGGGGGCTAACCCGGCGCTGATGACAATGGGGTTGGGGTCAACCGCTTTGATGGCTTCGTAGGTGGCCTTGAGCATGGCGGTGTATTCGGCGGCATTGGGCGGGCGGTTGCCCCATTCACGCGCCAGGTTGGGTTCGTTCCAAATCTGGTAGGCGTCAATGCGGCCCTTGTAGCGTTCGGCTACCGCGCGAACAAAATCGGCAAAGTCTTGCATGTTGGTGGGCGGGCCAACTTCCGGAAAGCCGCCGCCGGCCCACTGGGGCTGAACGCCCAACCGCACAATCACTTTGAGGTTGTGGGCATCAATTTGGTCCATAATCCGGTCGGTGCGGCTCCAGTCAAACTCGCCCTTGTTCACCGGCTCAATTTCGCGCCACGGAAATTCCTGTTTTACCCAGCGAAAGCCGGCATCCTGAATAAGTTGCAAGTCGCGGTCGGCAATTTCCTCTTTCCAAAAGAGAAAAGCCTGCATGCCGTAATCCGGCGAGGTCATTGTTACCGGCGACGTGTTGATTTTGGGAGCGACGGGCGCGGGGGCCGCTTGTTGCGCCGCCGCCGTGGGCGCGGCGGCAGCGTTTTCGGCGGGCGGCTGTCCCGGCGCGGTGGCGTTGGCGGGCGGGTTGTTATCGGGGGCCGGGGTTCCCGCCGCTGCCGGGGTTTGGCCATCCTGCGAGAAACGCACAATGGCCAGCGTGGGCGTGGCGGTGGGTTTGCCGGCGGGCGGGCTGGATTTATAGAAGAAGATGGCGTACACGGCAAAAACCGAGGCGCACAGCAGCATGACCACCAGCCCCAAACCGCCAACCAGCGGCAGCAACAGCCAGTAGTTAAATCCTTTGTTTTCCGGTTTTAAGTGTCGTTGTTGAGTCATATCAAAACCTCGGGGTTACAAAAAAGCCTGAAGCCGGGGCGCAATCCTCACGGCTTCAGGCCAAAGTTTGAATATAGAGGTGCTATTTGGCCATTTTGGCCAGCGCATCGTAAGTGGCGGTGCCGGCAATGCCGTAGTTGGCCAGTTCGGTGGCCCCGGCGGTGATATTATAATCCAGGTTCCACAGGAACATGGTGCCAACCCAGCCCCACTGCTTACCCATTTGATAGGCTTTGACGGTGTATTGCGCCTGTTTGTCAATGGTGTTTTCCTGGGCAAACGTAAAGCGGGCGTCGCCGGTAAAACGCCACACCGGCCAGCCAAATTCGGTGGGCCAGATGGTTTTATTGCCGTCGCCGTTATCGGTCATAATCCGGTGGTACTCTTCCATAGTGTTGCGGAAGAAGAAGCTGCGGTGGTCGTCGTAACCGCGGGCGGGGTCAAAATCGCCGCCCTGGTAAAGGGCATCCGGCGGGTTGGCAAAGCCGCTGGGGTGCGCGCCTACGGCGTCAAAGAAGTTTTTTGCGCCCAAAGCGTACATCTGGCGCAGGTATTCCAGGTCATCCAGAGCCACGGGCGGCGGCGCACCGGTGGGCGTGAGCGCCCCGCTCACCACAATCATATCGGGGTTGACGGATTTAATGCCGGTGTAGGCGGCCTTGAGCAGCGCCACATACGAGGCGGGGTTAATGCGGCCCTGCCCGCCGGCTTCGTAATACAGGTTTTGCTCGTTCCAGATTTCAATGGCAAAGACTTTGCCTTTGTAACGGTCGGCCACGCGCCCCACAAACTCGGCGTATTTAACCGGGTCTTGCGGCGGGCCTTCCACGCTTTTGTCGTCGTCGGCGGGACGCGCCCAATCGGGCGCTTTGGGAATACTGAGCAGCACTTTGATGCCGCTGCCGGCGTAGGTGTTGATAACATCATCCCAAAAGCCCCAGTTGTAAGAACCGGGAGCCGATTCAACTTCTTTCCAGGGCATTTGGAATTTTACCCAGTTAAAGCCCATCCCTTTGATTAGCCCCACGTTGGCTGATTTGTTGCCGCGCGGGTCAACCTGAATGCCGTAAGCAAACGGCAGGTTGCCCACCGACGATTGTACGGCGGGCGCGGCGGCTTCGGCGGATTTTTGGGATTGTTGCGGCGCGGCGGCCTCTCCGCCCCCACCGGATGATTTTTTCTCGGCCTTTTTATCCGGTTCCGGCGTGGGCGAAGGCTGCGGCGTAGGCGTGGGTTGCGGTGTGGGCGTGGGCACGGGGGTGGGCGTAGCCACCAGCAGAGCCACCGCGCCCCGGTCTACCGAGGCATTGGCATCGGCCTGGTTAGAGGCGATGGCGGCAACCACCTGGTATTGGCCGCCGGCGTCGGGGGCCGTCCAGCGGTAGTTGGGGTTGCTCAGGTTAACCACCTGTTCGGCAATAACGCCGCCATCTTGGTTTTGCACCCGCCACACCACATTAAACTTGTTTTCAACCGGCGGAATGACCAGATTGACAAATTTTTGGATAACGCCCCAAATTTCGGTATCGTTATCTTTGGCGAGCAGGTTTTGAATGGCCACGCCGCGCAGGTTGTACTGGGGCACAAATTGCAGCTTGCGGGCAACGCTGGCGGCGGTTTCCAGGTAAACGGTGTGTTGGGCGTTGTTTTGGTCGAGGTAGGCAAACCAGTAGGAGCCGCTGTTGGTATCAAACTGCACGCCGGTAGAGGCTTGCAGCCCGTTCAGCGTAAAATCAACCTGTTGGCCGGGCGATACCACGTTTTGCCCGCCCACAATCGAAACCGCGCCCAGCGGGGACAGCGCCTGCTGGTAGCTGATATCCTGAATGATGCCGTTAACTTGCAGCGTGCTGCGGGTGGTCAGCAACAACTGAATTTTGTAGCGATTAATTTCGCCCACGGCCCAGTTTAGCATGGATTCCATCTGGCCGTTGGGCACGTAGGCGCGGGGGTCGGGCGAGGTGGGCACTTTTACGGCGTTGGCCAGCCGGCCAATGGCCCGCCAATCATACGCGCCGGTTTCCCAGGTATCGGCAGAAACGGGGGTAGGCAACTCTACCCGCACCGAAAGCTGTTTGTCGGGGCCAATTTTTTGGCGCAGGGTTTCTAAAAAGGAGCTAAACTGGTTGCGCAACTGCGGCGAAATGCCCCGATAATCAATATCAATGCCGGGGTAGCCGTTGCGCTCAACCAAATCGGCCACGGCCTGGGCGTGTTGCTCGCGGGCGTCGGGGTCAATCAGCATGTTATCCACCAAATCAGACCGGATTGAGCCATCGGCGTACCAGTTGCGAATGGTGGGAATAACAATCACATTGGCCCCTTGCGCGGCGGCGGGCAGCGGCGCGGGGTCGCCGGTGAGTTGCCCGCCGGCATCCAGATAGATGCCTTCCGGGTTAATTTCCGACAGGGTGCTTTGCGCCGTGTCCGGCACAAAGGCGTTGGCGGCGTAATCGGCGGTAATGTGGGGCGTAACCGGGTGCGTTTGCATGGCGGCTACGTATTCCGGCACAAAATCCAGGTGAGATTCAATGCTGTCGTCGGTGGCGATAATCTGGCTGGGAATCCATTCCCAACTTTCGCCGTTCCACGAATACAAATCGAGGGTGTTGTACGGCTCGGATTCGTTGGGGATGGGCAGTTTGATGGCCATGCCGGTGGGAGCCGTGCCTTTGACTTGAATGTGGTACAGCGGGCTTTTCATTACCAGGTTTTGGGGAATGTTTTCGGCGGCGGGGAGCAGGGTGCTACCGGCTGAGCCTTCTAAAAAGAGGCTGCGCGGAATGGCCGAAAGTTTTACCCGGAATGACCGGCTAATGCTATCCGGCAAAAAGGATAGCTGGGTGCCGTCGGGGTCTTGCACCGAGCCGCCATCCCGGCTGATGGATTCGTAATCAAAACTGAAAATGCGGTCCAGCAACGAAATGGGCGGTAATAAGACCGCGCTTAAAATAAGCAGCGGAATCAACACAAAATTGATGACAATGCCACCAAATCGGCTCTCAAAAATCATCTCCAAGGGGTTTTTTGAGCTCGATTTCATACCTGATGCCTCTCTTTTCCTTCTTTTACAACTTTCATTAAACGCAACCTTTACCCCCTCACTTATTAGCTGTGGCAATTGTTCCCTAAACAGCCCACCACAGATTTTTTTACAAAGTTGATAGTATAAGTGTCTGGGTTAAATTGGCAAAATACAGAATTTACGCGGATTATCCCGGTTGTTTATTTGGCCATTTTGGCCAGCGCATCGTAAGTGGGCGTGCCGGCAATGCCGTAGTTGGCCAACTCGGAGTTGGCGGCGGTAACGTTGTAGTCCAGATTCCACAAGAACATGGTGCCAACCCAGCCCCACTCTTTGCCCATTTGGTAGGCTTTGACGGTGTATTGCGCCTGTTTTTCCACCGAGTTTTCCTGGGCAAAAACAAAGCGGGCGTCGCCGGTAAAGCGCCACACCGGCCAGCCAAATTCGGTGGGCCAGATGGTTTTATTGCCGTCGCCGTTATCGGTCATAATCCGGTGGTACTCTTCCATAGTGTTGCGGAAGAAGAAGCTGCGGTGGTCGTCGTAACCGCGGGCGGGGTCAAAATCGCCGCCCTGGTAAAGGGCATCCGGCGGGTTGGCAAAGCCGCTGGGGTGCGCGCCTACGGCGTCAAAGAAGTTTTTTGCGCCCAAAGCGTACATCTGGCGCAGGTATTCCAGGTCATCCAGAGCCACGGGCGGCGGCGCACCGGTGGGCGTGAGCGCCCCGCTCACCACAATCATATCGGGGTTGACGGATTTAATGCCGGTGTAGGCGGCCTTGAGCAGCGCCACATACGAGGCGGGGTTAATGCGGCCCTGCCCGCCGGCTTCGTAATACAGGTTTTGCTCGTTCCAGATTTCAATGGCAAAAACTTTGCCTTTGTAGCGCTCGGCTACTTTGGCCACAAAGGCGGCGTAGGTTTTGGGGTCGGCGGGCGGGCCTTCTACGCTTTTGTCGTCGTCGGGAGGGCGCGCCCAGTTGGGCGCTTTGGGAATACTGAGCAGCACTTTAATGCCGCTGCCGGCATACGAGCCGATCACGTCATCCCACATGCCCCAGCCGTAATCGCCGGCAGCGCCTTCAACATCTTTCCAGGGCATTTGGAATTTTACCCAGTTAAAGCCCATCCCTTTAATCAGGCTGATGTTCTGGCCTTTGTTGCCGCGCGGGTCAACCTGAATGCCGTAATCAAACGGCAAATTGCCTTTAGAGGCGGCCACAGGAGCCGGCCCGGCGGGCGCTTCTTCTTTTTTGGCCGGCGCAGGTTCGGCGGGCTTGGCGGCAACCTCGGCCGGTTTGGGCGCGGGCGGCAGCGTGGCTGTGGCCTGCGGCGTGGGGCTGGCTTGCGGGGTTGGGCTGGGCGTGGGGCTGGGCGTGGCCACCAGCAAACTGATGTTACCGCGCGGCACGGCGGCGGTGGTATCTTTGTTGGCGGCAATGGCGGCCTCTACCTGGAACTTGGTGCCGTTATCGGGTACCGTCCACTGGTAGTTGGGGTTGCTCAAATCCACGCTGTCTTCGGCCACAACGCCGCCATCCTGGTTTTGCACCCGCCACACCACCGAGTACTGGCTTTCGATGGGCGGAATAACCAGGTTGAGAAATTTATGGATAACGTCCCAAATCTGGGCGTCGTTGGCTTCGTTGAGCAGGTTTTCTATGGCCACGCCGCGCAGGTTGTATTGAGCCACAAATTGCAGTTTGCGGGCAATGCTGCCGGCGTTTTCCAGGTAAACTTTGCGTTGGGTGTTGTTTTGGTCCAGGTAGGTGTACCAGTAAGAGCCGTTGTTGCGGTCAAACTGAATGCCGGTGGTGGCGGGCAGCCCGCCCAAAGTAAAGTTCACTTTATCGCCGGGTTTAACCACGGTATTTTGGCTCACTTCTACCACCGTGCCCAGCGGCTCAAGCGCCTGTTTGTAGGTAATGTTGTGTAGCGCGCCGTTTACTTCTTCGGTGCTGAGGGTGGATAGCACCAACTGAATTTTGTAACGGTTAACCTGATTCACCGCCCAATCCAGCAGCGATTCCATTTTGCCGTCTTTGGTGTAATCGGCGGGGTTGGGCGAGGTGGGCACTTTGACCACATCGGCTAACAAGCCGATGGCCTGCCAATCATACGCGCCGGTTTCCCACTGGGCAGCGGATACCTGGTACGGGTAATCTACCCGCACCGATAGCAACTTGCTTTCGGGCAGGGCGGCGCGGAGTTCTTTTAAAAAGGTGGTAAATTCCTGGCGCAAATCCGGGTTAACGCCCCGGTAGTCAATATCAATGCCCTGGTAGGCGTTGCGCTGAATGGTATCCACAATGGCTTGCACGTGGCGCTGGCGGGTGGTTTCATCAATGATCATGTTTTCAACCAGGTCGGCGCGGGTCGAGCCATCGGCAAACCAGTTTTGAATGGTGGGCAGCACAATCAGGGTAGAATTGGTCAGTTCCGGCGGCAGTTTGATTTGCCCTTCCAGCCGGCCCCCGTCGCCAATAGCCAGGCCGTGCGGGTTTATTTCTACCAGCGTGTCTTTAACGTTATCAGAAATGGTGGCGTTGGGCATGTAATCGGTGGAAACATTGGGGTTTACCGGGTGGGTAGACATAACCACCACCGATTCGGGCGTAAAGTTTAATTCAGAAACCAGCACGCCCCCGTCATCGGCCAGTTTTTTGTGGGGCAACCACTGCCAGGCGTTGTTGTGCCAGGCGTACATATCCAGGTTGTTGAGGTTGTCAATATCGCCGGGGATGGGCACTTCAATCACCACATTGCTGGCCGGCGTGCCTACCCATTGAATGCGGTAAAAGGGGCTGCGCATAATCAGGTTGGGCGGAATACTTTCGGCGGCGGGAATCAGGCTGCTGCCCGCCGAGCCTTCCAGAAATTGGTTGCGCGGAATCACCGAAAGTTTGGCCCGGAACGATTCGGTCATCCCCTGGGGCAAAAAGTCAATAGACATGCCATCCTGTTGCAGGTTGGCTCCGCTGGTGCTAATGGCGGTGTAGCCAATGCCCATAAGCCGGCTGCCCAGCGAAATGGGCGGCAAAAACAGCACCAGCAAAATCAGCGCCGGAATAAGGAGCAAGTTAACCAGCCAGCCGCTCCATTTGCCTTCGATCAGGCGTTCTATCAGCAATACCAGGGGATTGGGTTTTTGAGCCATAAATTCTCTCGTTCTTGAGTGTGCAAAAACAGTAGTTTAACCAGACAAAAAAATCGTGTCAAACTGCGGCGGCGGTATCCTTAACCACCAGCAGCCGGTCCAGGCCGGCCAAATCCGGCTTAATCTGGATGTTGGCCTGCGGAAAGTGCTGCCGGGCCAGCGCCGCTACCGCCGGCCCCTGCGCAAATCCAATTTCGATCAGTATTGCGCCGCCCGGTTTTAGTTTTTTGGGAGATTGCGCCAGCAGTTGGGCAATAATTTCCAGGCCGGTTACGCCGCCCTCCAGCGCCAGCCGGGGTTCGTGGCGCTGCACTTCGGGCATGGTTTGCGCCAGTTCGGGCCGGCTAATGTAGGGCGGGTTGCTGGCGATAATATCAACCGCCGTGGGAATCGGCTCCAGCAGATTGCCGGCCACAAAGGTAATACGGTTTTCTACCCGGTGTTGGGCCGCGTTTTGCCGGGCAATGGCCAGCGCCGCCGGTGAAATATCGCCGGCCAGCAGGTTGGCGGCGGGCAAATGGCGGGCCAGCGTTACGGCAATGCAACCGCTGCCGGTGCCCACATCGGCAATGGTGGGCCGGGCCAGGTTGGCCGCCAGCTCCAGCGCGGTTTCTACCAGCAGTTCGGTTTCGGGCCGGGGAATAAGCACCGCCGGAGAAACAATAAAGTCCAGCGCAAAAAATTCTTTGTGGCCGGTAATGTAGGCCACCGGTTCGCGGTTGGCGCGGCGCGCAACAGCCTCCAAAAAGGATTGGCTTTGGCCGGCATTGAGTTCGGCGTTGGGAAAAGTGTACAGCCAGGTTCGGTTTTTATTGAGCGTGTGCGCCAGCAGCACTTCGGCATCCAGTTGAGGGGTATCGCAGTGGGCGGCGGCAAGGCGCTGAACGGCTGTTTTTAAGGCAGCAACAACGGTGAGATTAAGCATTCTGTATAAAACATGGCGGCCCACGGTTGTTGGTGGGCCGCCGGTAATCAGGCTTCGGCCAGTTGTTCCAGTTTTTTGGCCTGGTCGGCTTTAGTCAGCGCGTCAATAAACTCTTCAATCTCGCCGTTGAGAATGTTTTCCAGCCGGTAGCTGGTTAAGCCAATCCGGTGATCGGTTACTCGGGTTTGGGGAAAATTGTAGGTGCGGATTTTTTCGCTGCGGTCGCCGCTGCCAACCTGCGAGCGCCGGGCCGCGCCCTGTTCGGCGGCCAGCCGGCGCTGTTCTTCATCGTACAGGCGGGCGCGTAAAATGTTAAAGGCTTTGATTTTGTTTTGCAGTTGGCTTTTTTCGTCCTGGCAGCTAATCACAATGCCGGTGGGCAGGTGGGTTAGCCGCACCGCCGAATCGGTGGTGTTTACGCTTTGGCCGCCCGGCCCCGACGAGCGAAAAATGTCAACGCGAACCTCGTTGGGGTCAATTTCTACTTCCACTTCGTCCATTTCGGGCAGTACGGCCACGGTGGCGGTAGAGGTGTGGATGCGCCCGCCGCTTTCGGTTTGGGGAATGCGCTGCACCCGGTGCACGCCGCTTTCGTATTTTAATTTTGAGTACGCGCCGCTGCCCTTCACCTCAAACACAATTTCCTTAAAGCCGCCAATGCCGGATTCGTTTTTGCTGAGCATGGCGGTTTTCCAGTGTTGTTGGTCGGCGTAGTGGCTGTACATGCGGAACAAATCGGCGGCAAACAGGCCGGCTTCGTCGCCGCCGGCCCCGGCCCGGATTTCAACGATTACGTTTTTCTCGTCGTTGGGGTCTTTGGGCAGCAGCATAGATTTTAAATCTTCTTCCAGCCGTTCTTGTTCGGTGGTCAGGCTGTTTTTCTCTTCGACGGCCATCGCCTTCATTTCTTCATCAAGGTCATCGGCCATCATTTCTTTAATATCGGCCAGTTGTTCCAGCACCTGGCGGTAGTGCTTTAAAGTTTCTACAATTGGCTCAAGTTGAGCTTGCTCCTGCCCGTATTTTATTAATTTCTCCGGGGCGCTGGCCACTTCGGGCTGCGACATCAGTTGCATTAGCTCATTGTAACGCGCCTCAATATCGGCTAGTTTTTCAAGCATACATCCCTCTAAACAACAGTTAACCCGCCGGTGGGCGGGTTGGGGTAATCTTACAAACAATCCGGTATGATAAATGAAGAACGGCGAGTCGTCAAACCTAAGCGGGGGATTGTTGGCGCAGCAGCCCTTCTATTACGGCAACCAGTTCGCGCAGGCTCACCGGCTTGCTGAGATAGCTGTTTATGCCGGCAGCCAGGCAGCGTTCACGGTCGCCGGGCATGGCCAGCGCCGTAATGGCCACAATGGGGGTTTGGGCCAGCGCGGCTTCGGCCCGGATTTGGCGGGTGGCTTCCAGCCCGTTCAGTTCTGGCATGTGAATATCCATTAAAATAAGGTTGGGTTGTAGCTTTTTGGCGCGGGCCACGGCTTCGGCCCCATCGGTGGCGGCCACCACCCGGTAGCCTTTGGTGGAAAGAAAACTGGTCATTACTTCAACGTTGGCCAGGTTGTCTTCGGCCAGCAGAATGAGCGGCAGGTTGCCGTTGTGGCCCAGGCTGGGGTTAAGGCTGATGGCGCTTTCCGGGGGCGTTTCGCGGGGTGTGGGCGGGGTTACAAACCCCTGCCACGGCATTGATACGGTAAAGCGGCTGCCCCGGCCCACTTCGCTTTCGACGGTAACGGTGGCCTGGTGCAAATCGGCCAGCAGTTTAACCAGGGCCAGCCCCAGGCCGGTGCCTTCGTATTCGCGGGAAAGGCGGCTATCAAGTTGGACAAAGGGTTCAAACAGTTTGGCAACATCCTGCGGCGCAATGCCAATGCCGGTATCCCATACCAAAAATTTTAAAAGCTGCTCGGCGGGGTGAGCGGTTACTTCCAGCCCAACCGTGCCGCCTTTGGGCGTAAATTTTACGGCGTTACTGAGCAGGTTGACCAAAATTTGTTTCAGGCGGCGTTCATCGGCCTGAATGACCAGGTTGGGGTGGCTGTAGCTGGCCGTGATTTTTATGTTTTTCTTTTGGGCGGTTTGCTGTACAAAGCGGATGCAGGTGTAGCAAACTTCTTCTACCGCCATCTGGCTGGGTTCCAGAACAAGCTTGTCGGCCTCGATTTTAGACACATCAAGAATATCGTTGATGAGCGCCAGCAGGTGGCGGCCACTATCCTGCACAATTTTCAGCGAGTTGAGCTGTTTGTCGTTGAGCGCGCCGTACACTTCTTCCAGTAAAATTTCGGACATACCCAAAATGGCGTTGAGCGGGGTGCGGAGTTCGTGGCTCATGCTGGCCAAAAATTCATCTTTTACCCGCAGGGCGTGGGCCAGTTGGTGGTTGGCATACTGTAACTCGCAGGTGCGCTCGTTGATGCGCTGGGCCAGCAGCAGGTGCTCCTGTTTAAGAAATTCTTCGGCCTGGCGGCGTTGGGTAATATCGCGTTTTATGCCCACTAGCCCCGTTACCTGGCCTTCGGTATCGCGCAGAGGCACTTTGGTGTTGAGCAGCCAGTGCTGAGCCTTGGTTTGCGGGTCCGCAATTTGTTCTTCCTGATTGAGCAAAGGGTGGCCGGTGCGCAAAATTTGGTCGTCTTCGGCCTGGTATTTTTGGGCCAGGCTGGTTGGGTAAATATCGGCATCGGTTTTGCCGATAATATCAATTAGCGTGCTGGCTCCCAGGTGTTGCAACGTGGCCAGGTTAACAATAATGTATTTGCCGTTTAAGTCCTTTACATACACGGTATCGGGCAGGTTGTTGATGACGGTGCGCAGCAGGTTGCGCTCGGCAATCAGCTTTTCCTGGGTGTGTTTGCGCTCGGTAATATCGCGCAGCGCCACAATGTTACACATTTCGGCGGCCCAGCGCGTTTCGCCCACGTTCATTTCGTAGTTTCTGGTTTCGCCGGTTTGCGCTACCTCTATTTCTACAATTTCGCCGGTGGTTAACGGCAGGTCAAACGTCTGGTTTTTTAAGGGAGAATTGCCAAAAATGGCTTCGGCGGCGGGGTTGGCAAACCGAATCAGGCCATCCGGCCCCACCACCAGAATGCCGTCGGAGTTGCGCTCAATCAGGTTGCGCAGCCGCCGCTCGTCAATTTCCAAATCGGCGGCTTGCTGCCGAACCGCCAGCAGCAACCGCTGCCGCTCCAGCGCAAATTCAATGGCCCGGCTCAGAATGTAGCTGTTAAGCTGTTCCTTTAGCAAAAAATCCTGCGCCCCGGCTTGCAACGCCAGAGTTGCCAATTGTTCGTCGGCGCTGCCGGCCAGCACAATAACGGGTAAATCCGGCGCGGCCTGCTGAACATCGGCCAGAGCCGCCAGCCCCTCACTATCGGGTAAGTGCAGGCTCAACAAAATCAAATTGATGGGCTGCGCGGCCAGTTGCGTGCGCCCGGCCAACAATGTTGGCGCCTGAATTAAATTAAACCGGGGTTGGGAGTGGCCAGCTTCGAGCAGGAGATTGCTCACTAAATTGGTATCGTTGGGGTTGCTTTCTATCAACAGGATAGCAGCAGATTTATTGGAATACGGTTGAGGCACGGTCCAACTCTATTCTTTGGGGCCAAAAATTAAGTTGGCTGGTAGTATAGCATAAATTTACGGCGGCGGAAATAAAAATTGATGCGTGGTTAACACTGTCCTGTTATAAATAAATAGAGTATAATTTGAAATCAAGAGTCGCCCATCAAAGCTCTTGTCTTTTAAAAAATAATATTATACAAGCGAGGACGAAGACGTGTTTCCAACAAATACTCCCACGCAAATAAGCCGAATGCCCGGCACAATTGACCTTGAAATATCGGACCCGGTGCTGATTCTCAACGAGATTGCCCGGCGGTACGAAACCGCCGAGCGGGTGTTGATGGAATATGTGGATAATGCGCTGGACGATGCCGAGGTGCTGTACCACGAAAACGAGGGCCGGTATCCGTACCCCATCAACATTGAATTGATTTTAGATTTGTCGGCGCAGCAGCTTATTATTAAAGATAACTGCCGGGGCATGCCGCGCCCGGTGCTGGAACGGGTGGTGCGCAACATTGGCGAATCGCAAAAGCGGGGTGTTACCTGGGTAAACGGCCAATTTGGGTTTGGGGTGCAGGCTTTCCGGGCGATGGCCCAATCCATTCGGTTTCAAACCAAACACAAAGATGGCTCGCACTACCAGCTTGAACTGGATCGGGAGCAGCACCGCGGCATCAAAGAAGCCAAACGGCTCGATACTCGCTTTCCTTCCAGCAGCGGCACCGGCTCAATGATTACCATCGGCAATTTTGACCCGGCCTGGTTTAACTTTTCGGTTGATTCCATCAAAACCGAAATTGAAAACCACTTTGAGCGGCTCATCGCCCGGCCCAATCTCACCATCACCGTGGCCGAAGCCGGCCAAACGCCGGTGCGCTGCCTGCCGTTTGATTACGACCAGCTTGATGGGCAGGCCATTCAAAAAACGCTACAACTCACGCACCGTGACGAAATCTATCCGGTTGAAATTTATCTCAAAGTGGCCACAGACCCGCATCCCAACCGGGCCGCCAGCTTTTTTGCCCGGGGCCGCCGCATTAATAACGTACCCGAAATCAAATCGTTTATGCGCAAATCCAGCCTAAAAACCGGCCTGTGGAGCCACCCCCACCTGCTGGGCTACATTGAAGTTGGCGAAATTGTGCGGCTGGCTATTACCCGTGATGATTTTGACCGCACCCGGGGCCGCCAGGTTTTGTACGATGCCGTGCTGGCGCTGGAGCCTGAAGTTAAAAAACTTATTAACCAGGCCAACAAGGCCAGCAAAAAGAAAACGCTGGTTAAACTGGAAAGCGCCGTGAGCGCCGCCGTGGCCAACGTCATCGAAACCGACGCCCGGCCCGCCGAAACCGCCGCGCCGGTTGAACCGATTGCCGCCGCGTCCGCTGAATCTTTCGCGCCAGGGGAATCGCCCGCCGCCGCGCCCGCCGAGTTCGTCGCGCCGGCAGAAGAAGCGCCCGCCGCTACGTTTGAATCAACCGCCGCTGTTCCCGCCGAATTTGTCGCGCCGCAACCGCAGCCGCAACCGGCAGGTACCGCCGGCCAATACGCCATCCACTTTGCCGAAACGCTGCCGGCTCCGGCGGAATCCGGCAAGCGTTCTTGCCTGGTAGATAACACCATCTACATTAATACCGGTCACCCCGATTTTAAAGCCCGGATGACGTACACCCGGCAGGGGCAGCCCTCCATCACCGACCGGCTGAACGCTTACCTGGCCGGTGTTATTTCAATTTACTACTCCGACCGGCTGGCTCAACCCGAGGCCCCGTCCGCGTTGCTGGAAGCTCAGCTTGATTTCATTTTAAAACTGGAAGCTACCTTGCGGCAGCAGCGGTCGGCGCTTGAACGGGAGTTGGCCGGCAAACCGGCCTGACCAAAACCCAACTGGAGTGTGTGGCGGTAAACGCCGGGCAGCGCCAAAAAATCACATAGGACTTGATCTTGATGCTAACCCTTCACCGTAACCGTTTATCCATATTTTTGGCGCTGCTGCTCATTATGGGCTGGCTGGCGGCGGCTTCAACCGCCGCCGGCAAAGGCGAAATCCCCGGTGTGGCCTGGTCGCGGGGCATTGGCCAGCCCTTTGACGAAGCCGGTCACCCCTACCCCGATAGCTCCACCCCCGACGACGGCCCGTGGGCCGGGTTGCCGCTGGGCGGGTTGGGCGCCGGCTCGATTGGCCGCACCTATCGCGGTGATTTTGCCCGCTGGCAACTCAACCTCGGCTCAACCCGGTTTGAAAGCCTGCCGGTCAACCAGTTTTCTGTATTTGTGGGCCGGGGCGGCCAAACCCAGGCCCACGTGCTATCCCCCCTGCGCCCCAATCTTCTGCCGGAATGGAACTGGGATATGCCGCCCGGCGCGGGCACTTACTACGCTCTGTTCCCCAAAGCCTGGTACGTCTACCAGTGGGATGCCCTGCCGGTGCGCCTTACCCAAAAACAGTTTTCGCCGGTAATCCCCGGCAACTACCGCGAAAGCAGCTACCCGGTGGGAATTTTTGAGTGGACGGTTGAAAACCCCACCGACCAGCCGCTCACGCTGGGGTTAATGTTTAGTTGGCAAAATATGGCCGGCTGGGGCTGGAACAAGGATACCGAAGGCGGCAACACCAACACCGCCGTTACCCAAAACGGCCTCACCGGCATTGTTTTTACCCGCCCGTTTGAAACCGCCGCCGAAGAATGGGACGGCTCGTTTGCCATAGTTACTCCGCAGCAGCCCGGCGTTACCGTGAGTTACCGCTCGCGCTTTCCGCTAACCGGCGGCGGCGCTACCTGGGCCGATTTTGCCGGCGATGGTCAACTTGATAACTTTAACGACCAATCCCCGGCGCAACCGGGGGAACAAATCGCCGGGGCATTGGCCGTAACGGTAAAATTGCGGCCCGGCCAAAGCCAAACCATCCCTTTTGCCCTGGCCTGGGATTTGCCCATCACTCAATTTGATTCCGGTACAAAGTGGTACAAACGGTACACCCGCTTTTACGGCGCTACCGGCCACAACGCTTGGGCCATTGCCGCCGATGCTCTGGCTAACTACCCCGGCTGGGAAGGCGATATTAACCTCTGGCAGCAGCCCATTCTGGAGGACGCGGCCCGGCCCGATTGGTACAAAACCGCCCTGTTCAACGAGTTGTATTATCTGGTGGATGGCGGCACGGTGTGGGACAACGGGCGCGTGGGCGGCGAGCCGCCCACCGATGGCGTGGGCGGTTTTGCCTACCTGGAAGCCGCCAGCCAGCCCTATTACAACGCCCTGAACGGCCACTTTTACGCTTCGTTTGCGCTGGCCCAGTTGTGGCCGGGTTTGGAAAAACGGCTGCTGCGCGATGTTGCCGCCGCCATTCCCGCCGGCGACCCGGCGGCCACGGCGCAACTGGCCGCCACCGGCGAAACCGCGCCGCGCAAACTGCCCGGCGCTGCGCCCCACGACCTCGGCTCGCCCCGCGAAGACCCGTGGGCGCGGCCCAACGCCTATAACTGGCGTGATGCCAATCGCTGGAAGGATTTGGGCAGCCAGTTTGTGCTGCAACTGTGGCGCGATTATCTGTTCACTAACGATGCGGCGCTGGTGCAGCAATTGTGGCCGGCTGCCGCGCAGTCGCTGGACTACCTGCATCAATTTGACCGCGATGGCGACGGCCTGCCCGAACACGACGGCCAGCCCGACCTGGGCTACGATAACTGGCCCGCCACCGGCCCCGGCGCTTACAGCGGCGGTTTGTGGCTGGCGGCGCTGGAAGCGGCCATCAAAATGGGCCAACTCACCGGCGATGCCGACCACGTGGCTCAATACCAAACCTGGCTGGCCGCCGGCCAAACCGCGTTTGAGGCCAAACTCTGGAACGGCCAGTATTACAACTTTGATGCCGGCGGCGGCCCTACCGCCAACACCATCATGGCCGACCAACTGGCCGGGCAGTGGTACGCCGATGCCACCGGCCTGCCGCCCATTGCGCCGCCGGAGCATATTAAAGCGGCGCTGCAAGCCGTTTACGCCCACAACGTGCTCGGTTTTGCCGGCGGCGGGCTGGGCGCGGTGAACGGCATGCGCCCCGATAACACCGTGGATGCCTCTAACAGCCAAGCGCAAGAGGTGTGGCCCGGCGTTACCTACGGCCTGGCTGCCGCCCTGTTGCAGCGTGGCCTGGCCAAAGAAGCCTGGGGCACGGCCTGGGGCGCGTCCAACGTTACCTACAACCGGGGTTTCTGGTTCCGCACGCCGGCAGCCTACCGCAGCGACCTCAGTTTTCGGGATGGCATGGCCATGCGCTCGTTGGGCATTTGGGCCATTGAACACGCCTTGCAGGTGGCCGCCGCTCCACCGCCGCCCGCCGAGGCCGAGCCGGTGCGGTTGCTCACCCCCGACGACATCGCCCTGTCGGCGTTGTATTACCCGCCGCCGCGCGATAAAGCGCCGGCGGTGCTGTTGCTGCACCAGCGCGGCGGGCGCAAGGAAAACTGGAATTCGCTGGCGGCGTTGCTGCAAAAAAACGGCTACGCCGTGATGACGGTTGATTTCAGGGGGCATGGCCAGAGCAAAGGCGTAATGAACTGGTTTGGCACGGATTTTGATGTGGCGGCGGCGTTTGATTACCTGGTAAAGCAGCCCGCCGTTGATGCCCGGCGGGTGGCCATTATTGGGGCCAGCATTGGCACGCAAGAGGGGCTAACTTTTGCCGCCGCGCATCCGGCGCAGGTGCGCGGCACTGCGCTGCTTTCTACCTTTGCCAGCGGCGAAATTGAACGGGCGATTCAGTCTTTTCCCGGCGCGGTTTTGCTCATGGCTTCGGAGGGCGATAAAGCCGCCACGCAGGTAACGCGCCAACTGGCTCAACTTGCGCCCAAAGCCGAGGCGGTCATTTTGAAAAACAGCGACCGCCACGGCACGCAAATGCTGCGCAGCGAGTTGAACGTTGAGCCAATTTTACTGGATTGGCTGAATAAAGCCACTGCTCCTGCTGATGCCGGGGGCGTTACTGCAACAGGGGCAAGGTGAGGTAATCATCCGACACAAACAGGCTGCCTTCGGTGGTGCCCTGCGGCGCAACCTGCGCCAGTTGGCGGGTGAGTTCCGGCGCGGGCAGTTGGCCGGCCAGGTAAGCGGCAAACAGGCCGGTAATTTGCGCCACCTGCGCCGCCGATTCATGCACAAATTCCAGCCGAAAATGGTGCAGCCCGGCCCGGCGTAACTCATCCAGGTGGCGGCTGGCCTCTTGCGCTTCGGCTCCAAACACTGTGTTGCGGCAGCCCACATCGGCCAACACCGGATGCGCCCGCCCGTTCACATCGCGCAGCGCCACGCGATGCCGTTCGCACGGCTGGCCGCAATCCTTGTGGCTGCTCCCCGTTGATAAAAAGCGACAAAATACGCAGTGTTCGGTGTGGAAAACGGGCAAATGCTGGTAAACCACCACCTCCATTTTGGCCGCACCGATGCTACGGGCCAGCGTGGCAATCTGCGCCGCGTTAAGATCGTGTGTGGGGGTAAGGCGCAGCAGCCCCAGCCGCAAAAAAGTGGCGGCGGCCAGCGCGTTGGCCGCGTTCAGGCTAAAATCGCCAATCAGCGGCGGGTGAACTTCGGTTTGCAGGGCGTGCAGCAGGCCGCTGGAGCGCACCACAATCTGGCAATCCAGCTTGAGTAAAAAGTTGATAATCCGCTGCTCGCCCGGTTTTAAAATGCGCGGGCTGGCCACGCGGGCGGTGAGGCCGCTGGCCTGCACCTGTTCCACCGCCGGGCGCAATCCGTACAAATCCAAATAATCCAGGGTGATGCTGGCCGGCTGCAATTTTAGCGCCGCCTGCAACTGTTCCGGGGTGCGCACCAGCAGGTGCAATTGCGGCGCAGCCGGCTGCTCCGCCTCTGCCGGGCGGGGAATGGCCGCCAGCGCGGCGTTCAGCGTAGCCGCCGGGGGATGAACAACCAAGCGGCGCGGCTGGCTTTGGCGCTCGGTGAGTTGGGCCACGGCCTCGCGGCGCAGTTGGTTAAGCAGCGAACTGGGCGCAAAGGGCTGGCCGCGCATTTCCAGTTGCAACTCGGCCAGCTCGTAAGGGGTGTTGCCCAGCCGCCCCAATTGCTCGCGCAGCAAATCAACGGTGAGCGCCCGATTTTGGGCCGGGCCAAGCGGCGCGGTGGCCTGCGTGGTTACTTTTACGCGCGGCTGGTTTACCAGCGACCATTCAATGGCCAGCGGTTCGCCTTCGGTGGCCGTTACTTTTACTTGCACCGGCTGTTGTCGTAACGGCGCAGCGGCCTGAATAAACGGGCGGGCGGCTTTGTCCAGGTCGGGGTCGTGACTGCGCCACACTAAATCACCGGGCCGAATCCGGCCAAAATTGATGGCGTTGTTGCCAAATTGCAGCCGCAATTGCCGGTTTTTTAGCGGCGTTACCTGGTACACCCGCCCGCCTTCTTCCGGCTCTTCCGGGCTGCGCCAATCGGCGGCGTCGAACACCAGGCCATCGCCGGGTTTGAGCGGCGCTTCGGCGGCGGCGGGGTTGGGGGTAATGCTGACGCCATCGGTTTGAACCTGCGCCACCCGGCCCACCAGCACGCCCCGGTGTCGCGGCGAGCGGCCATTGACCACCGCCTGATGATTAACGCCGGTCACAAAATAGGGGCCGGGGCTGCGCGAAAAAACCTGTTCCAGTTGCAGTTCCTCGGCGCGGCTTACGCTCAACGGCAGCCCGGCCCAGGCTTCGTCAACCGCCTGGCGGTAGGCGCGGGTGGTGAGCGCCACGTAATCGGCATCCTTGTAGCGCCCTTCGATTTTGAGCGCGGCAATGCCCGCCTGCACAATCTCCGGCATGTGGCGCAGGGTGTACAAATCGCCCGGCGAAAGCAGATACCGGGCGCTGCCCAGCGGTTGCAGCCGGCCATCTACCAGCAGTTCATACGGCAGGCGGCAAGCCTGGGCGCACTGCCCCCGGTTGGCGCTGCGCCCGCCCCAGGCCTCGGATGAAAAACATTGGCCGGAGTAGGATACGCACAGCGCCCCGTGGGCAAACATTTCCAGTTCGCAATCGGTTTCGGCCCGGATTTGGCGCACTTCGGCCAGCGATAGTTCTCGCGCCAGCACCACCCGGCTCAGGCCAAACTGCTGTTGCGCCAGCCGGATGCCCTCGGCGCTGGTGAGGCTCATTTGGGTGCTGCCGTGGAGTTCTACCTGCGGGGCCAGTTGCCGGGCCAGTTGCGCCAGGCCCACATCCTGCATAATCAGCGCGTCGGCCCCGGCCTCAATGATTTGGGCCATTGTTTTAACCGCTTCGGCCAGTTCGTGGTCAAACGCCAGGGTGTTAAAGGTGATGTAGCCTTTAACGCCGCGCTGGTGCAGCACGCGCATCACCTGTGGCAGTTCCGCCAGCGCAAAGCCAACCTTGGCCCGCGCCGAAAAATGTTTGAGGCCAAAATAAACGGCATCGGCCCCGGCCTCGATGGCCGCTTGCAATTGCGGCCAATACCCGGCGGGACTCATAATTTCTGGCTTAACCGGACAAATTGTTGGGGTCATAAAACCATCACCGGCAGAGTTATCAAAATGCCAATAAAGGGGGATTGTACCCCGGAGTGCCGGTCTGTACCAAATAACGCGCCGTTCGGCAGCCTGTCCAATGTTGAACCCCCGGTTTGGTTGGTTTCCGGTGAAATGAAAATTGTTGGCCGGTAGCAACCATCAGGCAATGATTTTGTACTCAGCAACAACCGCAACATTGTTCTTGATCATTTGCCAAACCGGGCAAACCGATTGCTCGGCGAGCTGGATTGCTCTTTGGATGTCCGCATCCCTGGTGTCTTCTGAAGTCAGCATAAATTCTATAAAAATCTTTTCAAATTTCAGCGGCGGCTGTTCGCTCCTGATGCCTTTGGCCTGCACTTCCAGCCCAGAAACCGTTTTGCCCATTTTTCGCAATAAATAGACAACGGCGGTGGCGCTGCACCCGCCCAGGCTCATCAGCAGCAGTTCCAGCCCGTTATAACCCGCCCCATCTCCGAGCGGCGGTTTGTAATCAAACGTAATGGGCTGGTCGGGGTTAGCCGCCGACACTCCCACAAATTGAACCTTTGGGTTGGTTAACCGAACGGTCACTTCCTCACGTTGTTCAGGCATTATGGCGCTCCTTTATGATTACGATTATTGAATGGCTATTGGATTTTCTTTGCGCAAAAAGAGCAGCAGCGTTCCCAGTAAACCGGCCAGCAATAGCCCAAAATCTTCGCGGATGGTTAGCGATAACGCCGCGGTAAACCCGATAATTGACCACAGCAGGGGAATGGCTAACACGTATTTGGAGAAAGCCCGGTCTGTCCATAAGAAAAGCCCAAAGGTGAAGATGGTGGTTGGGCAGGGCGCGCCAAAGGTAGGCGAAGCCGGATAAACGTGTCCAAGCAGATACCCCAGCGCCGGATAAATCATCAGGGCATAAAGGATAAAAAGGCCGCCCACAATCCCCCTGGAATCGGGTTGAAAGCGGAAGGAAAGCCTCGATTTAAAAGCGCCGGCATAGCCAAAGATTAGTCCCTGGATTATGCATAAAGCGCCAAAAACGTAGGCAGCCTTGTTGATTGAGGTGAAATAGCTCAAATGGTAAACAAGCCCTGTCCACAGCCACAGAAACGCCAGGATAATGCTGATGATTCTATTGGAAACGGGAGTTTTTCTGATGGCCAGAATGATGGCCACAACTGCCAGCCCGTACAAAACTAACTGCATTGGCCAGATGGACTGGTTATAGACCACAAAAATGCTCAGAAATTCTTCAAGGCTAAAGGGCAAATTCATCTGATTGTGATCTCCTTTATTGTTAGGGGTGAGGTAGTGTCAACTGGCGTCAAGTAGCTCTTCCGGGTGCCGGCGGATTTCCAGGCTGCGCCGTTCCACCTCTTTGCGAAACTCACGGCGCAGTTGGGCCGCCGCCCAGCGCCGCCGTTCCGCCGGAGTTGATCTTGACACCGCCGCCACCGGAGTTGGCCGCCCGTTTTCATCAACCGCCACCATGGTAAAGTAACAGGTCATCACGTGGCGGGAGGTGCGCTCGCGGATGCGTTCGGCTTCAACGCGGATGCCAACTTCCATTGAAGTTGTGCCGGTGTAGTTGATTGAGGCGCGAAAGGTGACAAGCTCGCCCACGTACACCGGCTCCCGGAACGTAACCTGGTCAACCGAAACCGTTACCACATAACAGCCCGAATAACGGGCAGCGCAGGCATAGGCAACCTGGTCGAGCAGGCGCAAAATGGCCCCGCCGTGAACATGCCCGGAGAAATTGGCCATTTCGGGCGTCATCAAAACGGTCATCATCAGGCTTTTAAAGGGGCTTTCTTCGGGCATGTGGCTTCCCTTTCAACCGCAAGGCGCTTTGTGGGCGGTGATTATTTGGCTTTGTAACAAAATTTCAATCAATAGTAACATAACTTTTGGCGCCATCCAAACCCAACCAGAATCGCTGTTTTTATACTAACGGTTGGTTTTTCGCTGACACTCGCTCAATTCATGCTATAATCTCAGGCAATAATTTTTTTGACAGGGAACGAACAGTCCCCGCCGGGACGACACCGATAATAAAAATGTCACAGTCACACTGAGCGAAGTGAAGAGCATCCGCAACAAGTAACCGGAGACCCTTCGGGCTTGCGCCCTCAGGGTGACATTCGTTATTCGCCATTCGTAATTCGCTATTTTCAGAGGAGCGCCAGCAATGAACAGCAAAATTAACCACAGGCTTGGCCTGATTATCGCCATTTTGTTACCGGTAGGCGTGGGCGGATTGGGCGGCATTGCCACCGCCTCATCCGTAAAAACCTGGTATCCAACCCTTAAAAAACCGGGCTGGAACCCGCCCGGCTGGGTATTTGGGCCGGTGTGGACAACCCTGTATGTGTTAATGGGCGTCGCTTCGTGGCGGGTGTGGCAAAAACAGGCGCGGTCATCGCGTCGCGCGCTGGTTTGGTATGGCTTTCAATTGGGGCTGAACGGCATGTGGTCAATTTTGTTTTTTGGGCTGCGCCAGCCGGGAGCCGCCTTTGCCGAGGTGATTGTCTTGTGGGCGGCAATCCTGGCTACGGCCATAAAATTCTGCCGGATTGACCGGCTGGCGGGGGCGCTGCTGGTGCCGTACCAACTGTGGGTAAGCTTTGCCACGGCGCTCAACGGCGTGGTCTGGTGGTTAAACCGAAAGCAGGGCTAACCTGATACTACTTACTGACACTACTTATCAAGGAGAAAACAACCATGCGAATAGTAATTGCTCTGGGCGGCAACGCCCTGCTCAAACGCGGCGAGCCGATGACCGCCACCGCTCAACGCGATAACGTGAAAATTGCGGCGCGGGCGCTGGCGCCGGTGGCGGCTCAACACCAGTTGGTGTTGTCGCACGGCAACGGGCCGCAGGTGGGTTTGCTGGCGCTGCAAGCGGCGGCCTATCAGGAGGTGGAACCCTACCCGCTGGACGTGCTCGGCGCGCAAACCGAGGGCATGATTGGCTATATGATTGAGCAGGAGTTGGGCAACCTGCTGCCCGAAGACGTGCCGTTTGCCACCATTTTAACCATGGTGGAGGTTGACCCGCACGACCCGGCTTTTGCCAACCCCACCAAATTTGTGGGGCCGGTATACACTCACACCGAAGCGCAAAGTTTAAAAGCGGCCAAAGGCTGGTTTTTTAAACAGGATGGTGACCACTGGCGGCGGGTGGTGCCTTCGCCGCGCCCCAAAACCATTTTTGAAATCCGGCCTGTTAAATGGCTGCTGGATAAAGGGGTGATTGTTATTTGCACCGGCGGCGGCGGCATCCCCACCATTTTTAAGCCCGATAAAACGCTCATCGGCGTGGAGGCGGTTATAGACAAGGATTTGGCCAGTTCGCTGCTGGCGCAAGAGTTGGAAGCCGATTTATTTGTGATGGCTACCGACGTGGGCGGCGTGTACCTGGATTGGGGCCGGCCCACCGCCCAACTATTGCGGCAAGTTACGCCCGCCCAATTGCGGGCGGGCAACTTTCCGTCGGGGTCAATGGGGCCAAAGGTACAGGCCGCCTGCGAGTTTGTTGAAAAAACCGGTCGCCGGGCGGCCATTGGCGCGCTGGCCGAAATCGAGGCCATTGTGGCCGGGCAAGCCGGCACCATTATCGAGCCGGCTTAAGGCTTTCAGGCCGTGCCAAACTGGCGGTCGCCGGCATCGCCCAGGCCGGGCACAATATAACCAATCTCGTTGAGCCGCTCATCAATCACCGCCACGTGAATATCCACATCCGGGTGAGCGGCGCTCAACGCCTTAATGCCTTCGGGCGCGGCGATAATGCCCATAAACTTAATCCGTTTGGCCCCCCAGCGCTTGAGAATATCAATGGTTGCCACCGCCGAGCCGCCGGTAGCCAGCATGGGGTCCAGCACAATGCACAGTTGCACCGTAGGCGAAACCGGCAGCTTGTTGTAATATTCCACCGGTTGCAGGGTGTGTTCATCGCGGAACAGGCCAATATGCCACACTTCGCTGCTGGGCATCATTTCCCATACGCCTTCGACCATGCCCAAGCCGGCCCGCAAAATGGGAATTAGCCCGATTTGCTCTTGCAACAGCGCCCCCTGGGTCTGGCCCATCGGCGTTTCAACCGGAACGGCTTCCAGCGCCAAATCGCGGGTGGTTTCGTAAGCCAGTAACATTGAAATTTCGCGGATTAGCTCCCGAAATTTTTTGGGTTTGGTGTCTTTATCGCGCAGTTTGGTAAGTTTGTGCTTTACCAGCGGATGATTCGACTCAAAAATTCTGTCTGCCATTTTTCGGTCTCCTTAGCTAAAGGATAAAATCGCCCCATTATAATTCGACCAGTGACGAATTACCAAAAGACACAAATTTCTTTGATTTTTATGGCGATAAACGCATTCGCCCGGCCTGTTGTTCCGTGATTAGCTGCCCAGCGCATTGAGCCTGAAACTGCAAATTTCTGGCATTCGCGTAAAAAACTGTCAGATACCGGGTTCCATGCTAAAATTGATGCGCTATTGAAGAAATTCCGCTAAAAGCGGGCCGGATTTACCCGGCAGAAATCAGGACAACATGAGTTCAAAAAAAGACATCAAAAGAGAATACAAAGAACGGCCAAAGCGGGCCGGCGTCTTTCAGGTGAAGAACACCGCAAACGGCAAGGTTTTGCTGGGCAGCAGCCTCAACCTTGATGGGCCGCTGAATAGCCATCAATTTATGCTAACAATTGGCAGCCATCAGAACAAAGCTCTCCAGCAGGAGTGGAAGGAGTACGGCGCGGATAAATTTGTTTTTGAGGTTCTGGAAGAGGTGCAGGTTGATGACAACCCCAACTTTAACCTGGACGACGAACTAACGTTGCTTGAGCAAATCTGGCTTGAAAAACTTCAGCCTTTTGGCGAGCGCGGGTACAACACCAGCCCCAAAATCAGGCAGGCGTAGCCGGTTTTTCCCAGGGGTGTTATCCGGTTAAACATTGTGTCCAAAGATAAAATGCACAGCATCGCCCATCAAGCTGAAATTCTGGCTTATTTAAACCGGAATACCCTACAGCATATCGTTCACCTGAAAATGTTGGCGGCGTATGCCCCGCAAATTGAAGCGCATTATTTTGCCGGCGGTTCGGCGCGCGGGGTATTGCTGTTGCTGCCCACCGCCGCATCCGCTTACGATGCCGCCGCCTACCCCAAAACGCAGTACGTGGTGTTGATTGCCGCCGACACGCCGGCGATTACGGCGCAAATGCCGGCTTATATTCCCACCACGGGCAATTTAATTTTTAAGTTTACGGCGGCGCAAGACCGGGCCGTGCTTGAGAAAAGCCGCCCGCTCCGGCGGGTAACATCCTTTTTATCGTACACCTGCGCCGGCCCGGCCCGGTTTTGCCAATCAAAACAGGTTGTTATTTCTCACCAACTTGAGGAAAAATTGCTGCCGTTGTATCAACAAAGCGGATACGAGGCCGCCGAAATAGCGGGCTATTTTAAAACCGGGCCGGCGTTTTCTTTGGCCGTGTACGAGCAACACCAGCCGGTTTCTGTTGGCCTGGCCTACCAAAATTATGGCCGGGTTTGGGAAATTGGGCTGCTATACACCGTTAGCCCGGCCCGGCGAAAGGGCTACGCCCGGCAAATTGTTGAAACGGCGCTGAGCGTTTTGTTGGCCAACGGCTGCACTCCCAGATACCAGATGGCCGAAACCAACCTGGCTTCAAAAGAACTGGCCGAGCGCGTGGGCTTAACCCGCTTTTTAACCACCGAGCATTACCTGTGTTATCAACCGGCGTGATATGATGGCGTGGCGTTAACCCCATCCGTGGAGGTGAGGCATGAAATTCAAAACGTCGCTTTTTTTGCTGATGTTTGTTATCCCCGTTTTTTTTATGGTTTTGCTGGGTATATACGTTGCCGGCGGCACCACGCTAACCTGCCGGCGCGTAGAATCAACCCAGATTGATTGCACCCTGAGCAACCGGCGCTGGCTGGGGCAGGTTAACGCCGGTGATACCACCCTGAAGCACCTTGCGGGTGCGCGGATTGAATCGTACCCGTGCGACGACACCGATGCCAATGGGCGGCGGCGAACCAAATCCTGTGAAAGCCTGGTTTTGGATACCGCCGCCGGCGCGGTTAGCCCGGATTTGCTCCCGGCTTCCGCCGCCGAAATCAACAATTTTGTCGCCTCTAACACCGAAACCACTTTAACGGTGTATAATAACCGCTGGATATTTTCTGCCGCCATCAGCGGGTTTGCCCTGGTGTGGTTGGGAGCCGGCATTTTTATCTGGCGGCAGCTAAACTCAGAGCAATTTTAACTTTTTTGCCTGGGTTATTGGCCGGTGATATAATATCGCCAGCTAATTGATGGCCGGTGGTGGCCTAAAGGAGTAAGGCGATGCCTAGCATTGGTGGTTGGGAATGGATTATCATTTTGGTGATTGTGGTGATTGTTTTTGGCGTAGGCCGCTTGCCCGAAGTTGGCGGCGCGCTGGGGAAATCTATCCGGGAGTTTAGAGACGCCTCTAACCCGGATAACGACAAAGACAAAAAAGACGAAGCCGCAGCGCCAAAACCCGAAAACAAATCATAAAGTTTTTGGTGTTTACGAATACAGAATTGTTCCAAAAAGTGTAGTCGGGCAAACGGCTACACTTTTTTATTTCAAAATAAACCCGCTTACATCAACCAACCTTTCCGGGCGGCCCTGAGCCGCCCCCGCCGCGCCGCAATTGCTCAATCACCACGTGGCCACATCGCGGGGGCCGGTGAGGGCATAAAAACGTCTGGCCATCATCGCCGGGCGTTGCTTATTTTTGACCCGGTCATAAGTAAATATGACCCGGTCAAAAAAATTTATGACCCAGTCATAATTATTTTTGACTGGGTCATATTTTTTGGGGTGTGGGGCAGGTACGAGCGACGAATGACGAATGACGAACTACGAGCGGCGCGGGTGGGTATAATCATCCTTTTGGGTGAGTCTAACCATCCTGTATGCTAGGGTACAAGGGTTTACGGGTACACCCGGCCCAGCGTGCGCGGGAATGGAATGGCCTCGCGGACGTGGTGGGTGCCGGCAATCCAGGCCACGGTGCGCTCCACGCCCAGGCCAAATCCGCTGTGCGGCACGCTGCCGTATTTGCGTAAATCCAGGTACCAGGTAAAGGCTTCTTCCGGCAGTTTTTCCTCGCGGATGCGTTTGAGCAGCAATTCCGGGTTGCTAATGCGCTCGCTGCCGCCGGTTACTTCGCCGTAACCTTCGGGGGCCAGCATATCCACGCTTTTGCACACTTCCGGGCGGCCCGGCCACGGCTCCATATAAAACGCCTTGCACATCGAAGGGAAGCCGTACACAAACAGCGGGCGGTCGTACAGTTTGGTCAGTTCGGTTTCGTGCGGGCTGCCAAAATCCTGGCCCCACTCAATTTGCAGCAGGTTTTTCAACTCCGGCGAGTCGGTTTCGGCCCGGATTTGGGCCAGTTTGGCTAGCGCGTCATCGTAAGACAGGCGCGGAAAGGGCGGCGTCACTTTTTGTAGCTGGCTGGTATCGCGTTCCAGCACCTTCAACTCCTCGGCGCGTTCTTCTAACGTGCGGTGGACGACGTAGCTCATAAATTCTTCTTCCAGCGCCATCAGGCCATCCAGGTCGCAGTAGGCCATTTCCGGCTCCAGCATCCAAAACTCGGTGAGGTGGCGGCGGGTTTTGCTTTTTTCGGCGCGGAAGGTGGGGCCAAAGCAGTATACTTTGCCAAACGAGTAGATGGTGGCTTCGCTGTAAAGCTGGCCGGTTTGGGCCAGGTACACTTTGTCGTCAAAATAATTTACTTCAAACAGGGTGCTGGCTCCCTCGCCGGCGGCGGGCGTAAGGATGGGCGTGCTCATTTCCACAAAACCGCGGTTGTCAAACCAATCGCGGCAGGCGCGCATTACGGTGGCCCGAATGCGCAGCAGCGCCCACTGCAACCGGCTGCGCACCCACAAATGGCGGTTTTCCAGCAAAAATTCCACGCCGTGTTCTTTGGGCGTAATGGGGTATTCTTCGGCCACTTGCACCACTTCCAGCGTGGCCACGTCAATTTCGTAGCCGCCGGGGATGCCGGGGGCGCGGCCATTTTCTTTGACCACGCCGGTAACAATCACCGCCGATTCCTGGGTGAGCCGTTTACCGGCCTCGAACATTTCCGGCGGCAGGTTGGGCTGGAACATTACCGCCTGTACCGTGCCGGAACCATCGCGCACCTGCAAAAAATTCAGTTTACCTTTGCCGGTTTTGGCGTACAACCAGCCTTTGATGGTAACTTCCTGGCCAACATGCCGGGCAATATTTTGAATGGAGACAAGGTTTGTCAAGGTGAATCTCCTTCTTGAAAAATCTGTATTTAGGGTATACTACACTGTAACTTTGCGCCGTGCAACCCCGTTGACGCCTCCCCAAAATTGCGGTATGCTAATGGGCGCAGGAGCCGCCGATGAACAATTACAATTATAACTACGGTTTGGCGTTACCGCCCCGCAGCGTGCCTGTGCCGGTTTTGGTGCAGGTGTTGCTGGGCGGATTTGGCAACCAGTTTGGCTGGCTGTTTTTTGGCTTTGGCATGATTTTTGTGTGGGCGTTTGGCGCGTTTGCCTCGTTGACCCCGGTTTATTTTTGGCTGAGCCGGGTTGAAACCGCGCCCGGCGTGGTGGCCGAGGTGCATTCTACCCATGCTTCTGAAAACGATGTGACGGTGTACACCAACCAGTACGTGTTCAGGGTAGAGCGGCTTGAGGCCGAATTTCGCGGCGAATCCTACACCACCGGGCGGAAGTTTTCGGTGGGCGACCCCGTTATGGTTGAGTATCTCAGCCGCAGCCCGCAAACTTCGCGCATTCAGGGGGAGCGCAGCAGCCTGTTTGCGCCGTGGGTACTGTGCTTTGTTGGCATTTTTCCGGCGGTGGGGCTGGCGTTTATCGCGGTTAATATGCAGCGCGGGGTTAAAGGCAGCCAGCTGCTCCGGTATGGAAAACTTACCGGCGGCAAGCTGATTGACAAGCGGCCCACCAATACCCGCATCAACGAGCAGATGGTGTACAAACTCACCTTTGAATTTGTGGCCGATGACGGGCAGCGGCACACCGTTACGGCCAACAGCCATCAGCCCGAAAACCTTGAAGACGAGACGCTGGAGAAGGTTCTGTACAACCCGTATAATCCCAAAAGCGCGGTGGTGGTGGATAACCTGCCCGGCGCGCCCGCCATTGACGAGTTTGGCCAGATTCAGTCTGCCGGCCTGTTCAAAAGCATGGCCGCGCTGATTTTGCCCGCGTTAACGTTGTTGGGGCATGGCGGTATTTTGCTGTTTATGTTGCTGCGCCGGTAATTTTGGCCCTATTTGCCGCGTAATTTTGCCTCTGGTATACTCTCCCTACCTTAGGGGCTGCCCAAAATTTTGAGCGCCCCTCCTACTTTTTTTGAAATGGCGTATCCAGAAAAATCATGACAACACCCATAAAATTTGGCACCGACGGCTGGCGTGCCGTTATTGCCGATGATTACACCCACGCCAATGTGCGCCGCTGCGCCGCCGGGCTGGCGCGTTACATTCTTGGCCAAAATCAAGGCTCGCGCGGCCTGGTGGTGGGGTACGATACCCGCTTTGGCTCCGCCGATTTTGCCGCCACTGCCGCCTCAACTCTGGCGGCGTTCAACATTCCCGTGCATTTGTGCCGCCGCGCCGCGCCCACGCCGGCCATCACCTTTTCTATTTTAGACCGCCACACCGCCGGCGCGGCCATTATTACCGCCAGCCACAACCCCGGCAAATACAACGGCTTCAAAATCCGGCCCGATTACGCCGGCTCGGCCCGCACCGAAATCATCAAAGCCATTGAAGCCGAAATCCCTGCCGCCGCCGACGAGTACCAGGTGCCGCTGGCCCAGGCTCGCCGCGACGGCCTTTACATTGATATGGACCCGCTGCCGGCTTACCGCCGCAAGCTGGAGTCGCTGGTCAATTTTGAGCGCATTCGCGCTGCCGGGTTGCACCTGGCCGTAGATGCCATGCACGGCGCGGGCGGCGGCATCTGGCCGGCGCTGCTGGCCGGCGGCGATACCACCGTGGTTGAACTGCGCGGCGAACCCAACCCCAATTTTCCCGGCATGCACAACCCGGAGCCGCTGCCGCACAACCTTACCCAACTGGTTGAGGCCGTGCTGCGCGGCGCGGACGTGGGCTTTGCCGCCGACGGCGACGCCGACCGGCTGGGCGTGCTCGATGAGTACGGCAATTTCATCAACCCGCTCACGCTGTACGCGCTGTTACTGCTCTACACTCTGGAAATACGTGGCCAACGCGGCCCGATTGTGCGCACCATCACCTGCACCTCAATGGCCAACAAACTGGCGGCCAAATACAACCTGCCTGTCCACGAAACGCCCATCGGCTTTAAATATGTTGGCCCCAAAATGGTGGATGTGAACGCCATTTTTGGCGGCGAAGAGAGCGGCGGTTACGCCTTTGGCGACCACATCCCGGAGCGCGACGGCTTTGCCTCCGGCCTGTTTTTGCTGGACTTTATGGCCATTACCAACCACACCATGGGCGAACTGGTGGATTACCTGTTTGAGCAAATTGGCCCGCACTACTACCAGCGCATTGACCTGAGCTACAACCCCGCCGAGCGCCCGGCTGTGCTCAAACGCATGCAGCAGGCCCACCCCGATAAACTGGCCGGGCTAAAAGTAACCGGCGTGCTCACCATAGATGGCTTTCGCTTTGATTTGGAAGACGGCGGCTGGCTGATTGTGCGTTTTTCCGGCACCGAGCCGCTGCTGCGCATTTACTGCGAAACCACCCACGGCGACCGCGTGCAAGAGCTACTCGATGCCGGGCGCGAGTTGGCAGGCATTTAATGCTCATTGACTCGCATTGCCACCTTAATTTTGATGCCTTTGACCCCGACCGCGCCGAGGTGGTGGCCCGCGCCCAGGCCGATGGCGTGACCGCGCTCATCAACCCCGCCACCAACCTGACCGATAGCCGCCAGATTGTGGCCATGCTGGCTAATTGGCCCAACCTGTACGCGGCCATCGGCTTTCACCCCAACGATGCCGCTCAATTTGATGCCTCATCGCTGGCCGCGCTGCGCGAGTTGGCCGCCCGGCCCGGCGTGGTGGCCATTGGCGAAATCGGCCTGGATTACTACTGGGACGAAGCCCCGCGCCCGGTGCAACAAACCGTGTTCGAGCAGCAGTTGGCGCTGGCCACCGAACTGGGCAAACCGGTGATTATTCACCAGCGCGAAGCCGCCGCCGATACCATGGCCATTCTGCGGCGCTGGGCCGCCGGCGGCAACCAGCCGGGGCTGGTGCTGCACTCCTTTTCCGGCAACCTGGTCATGGCTCAAGAAGCCGTTGAACTGGGTTTTTACATTGGCATTGGCGGGCCGATGACATTTAAAAACGCCCGCGACCTGCCGGAAATTGTGGCCGCCGTGCCGCTAAACCGGCTGCTGGTGGAAACCGACGCGCCGTTTCTTTCGCCGCACCCGTTCCGGGGCAAACGTAACGAACCGGCCCGCGTTAAACTCATCGCCGAAAAAATAGCGGCGCTACGTGGCCTGCCATTTGAAACAATGGCCCGCCATCTAACCGAAAACACCATCCGGTTGTTTAATTTAGCTTAACAGAGGAAATTTTTATGTCGCAAGTAACCGAGTTGTTTAGCCTGGTGGCCGACGATATTAAAAAAGTTGAAGAAAAAATGCGCTCCGGCATTGCCGCCCAACACCGCGATTTGCAGGCGGTGGTGGATTATCTGGTGGGCGCGGGCGGCAAACGGCTGCGCCCGGCGCTTACGCTGTTGGCCGCCAACTTTTATCCGGTGGACAAACCCAAATCCTACGCGCTGGCCGCATCGGTGGAGCTGTTGCACACCGCCACGCTGGTGCACGACGACCTCATTGATAATTCGCTCTTTCGGCGGGGCATGCCCACCCTCAACGTCAGTTGGAGTCCCGGCGCAACCATTCTCACCGGCGATTTTCTGTTTGCCCGCGCCGCTCAACTGGCCGCCGAAACCGACAACGTGCGCATTGTGAACATTTTTGCCCAAACACTGATGACCATTGTCGGCGGTGAGTTGAATCAGCTTTTTAACGATGGCCACGACAACGTGCCCACCACCGCCGAATATCACCAGCGCATTTACGCCAAAACCGCCTCGCTGTTTGCCGCCGGCACCGAAAGCGGCGCGGTGCTGTGCGGCGCGCCCGAAACCGAAACTCAGGCGCTGCGCGATTATGGCTACTATCTGGGCATGGGCTTTCAGGTGATTGACGACATCCTCGATTTTAAGGGCGATGAGGAACACCTGGGCAAACCCGTCGCCAACGATCTGCGGCAGGGCATTGCCACCCTGCCGGTAATGCTGTACAACCAGCAGCACCCCAACCACCCTACCATTCTCAAGGCGGTGCGCCGCCAGCCGGTTTCCAACGATGAAATTTTGGAGATTGTGGCCAAAATCCGCGCCTCCGGCTGCGTTGAAGCGGCCATGACCGAAGCCGTAAACTTTGTGCGGCAGGCGCAGGCGGCGCTGGAACATCTACCCGATACCCCGTACCGCCGCTCGCTGCACGGCCTGGCCGATTACACCGTTACCCGCGATATTTAAACCGATGGATTTATCCATTGTTGTGGTGAACTGGAACGTAAAAAATCTGCTGCGCGATTGTCTTCGCTCGCTGCTTGAGGCTATTCAGGCCGCGCCGCACCTGTCCGCCGAAATTATTGTGGTAGACAGCGCCTCCGCCGATGGCAGCCCGGACATGGTGCGGGCCGAGTTTCCGCAGGTGCGGCTAATTGCCAGCGAGCAAAATCTGGGTTACGCCGGTGGTAACAATGCCGGCGTAGCGGCAGCCGGCGGGCGTTACCTGTTTTTGCTCAACCCCGATACCGTGGTTGCGCCCGCCGCCCTGGCCGAACTGGTTAGGTTTATGGACGTCCAGCCGCAGGCGGGCGCGGTTGGCCCGCAGTTGCGCTGGCCCACCGGCCAGGTGCAATCCAGCCGCCGCCGCTTTCCCTCGTTGGGTAGCCTGTTTTGGGAAAGCACGCTGCTGGGCCAGTGGTTTCCCAGCAACCAATTTATCCGGCGTTATCATTGCGCCGATATGCCCGCCAACGTTACCCAGCCGGTGGATTGGGTGGTGGGCGCGGCCATTCTCATCCGGCGCGAAGCCTGGGCGCAGGTTGGCCCCATTGACCCGGATTTTTTTATGTATTTTGAAGAAACCGACTGGTGTCGCCGCGCCGCCAGCGCCGGCTGGCAAATTTATTACCTGCCCGCCGCCCAGATTATCCACTTTGAGGGCAAATCCAGCGAACAGGTGGTTGCCGCCCGCGCTATTCGTTTTCAAAAAAGCAAGCTGCGGTACACCCGCAAATACTTTGGCGCGGGCTGGGCCGTTACGTTGCGGCTGTTTTTGTGGGCCACCTTTGCCTGGCAGTGGGCCGAAGAAAGCGCAAAATGGCTCATTGGCCATCGCCGGGCGTTGCGTGCCGAGCGCATAGCCGCCTACCGGCAGGTGCTCCGCGAGTTGTAACCGGCCCAACCCGCCACCGTCAGCCCAAATTAACAACGCCGTTTCTCATTTGGCGCGCCGCCGACTACACTATCACTCACCTTTAGTCATTTATGGTACCCGCGAAACCGTTATGCAAGTAACTTTTCTCACCGGCGAATATCCCCCCATGCAGGGCGGCATCGCCGACCACACCGCTCATTTGGCCGGCCATCTGGCTCCGTTGGGCGTAGAATCCACGGTGTTGATTAGCCGCCGTTGGGGCAACACCGGGCTGCCCATCCCGCCAACGCCGCCGGTGCAACCGCTGATTCCCAATTGGAGTTGGCGCTGTTGGCCGGTTGTGGCCAAATACCTGGCGCGCCGGCAGCCGCACGTGTTGCACATTCAATACCAGGCCGCCGCCTTTGATTTGGGCGGCTGGGTTAACTGGCTGCCGTGGTATCTGGGCCGCCGGCGCGGCAACGCCAAAATTGTCACCACATTTCACGATTTACGCATCCCCTATATTTTTCCCAAAGCCGGGCCGCTGCGCTGGCAGGCGGTGCTGGCGCTGGCTCGCCATAGCGATGCCGTAATTTGCACCAACCGCGAGGACATGGAGCGGTTATCCGGCGCACTGGGCCACCGCCGCTCGCCCATCATCACCCTGATTCCACTGGGCAGCAACGTAGAGCCGCAACCGCCCGCCAATTTTAACCGCGCCGATTTACGCGCCAAATTTGGAGCCAATGACCAAACCCTGCTGCTGGCCTATTTTGGCTTTCTCAATGAAAGTAAAGGCGGCGAGGAACTGGTTGAGGCGCTGGCGGCGCTGCGCCGGCAGGGAGTAAACGCCCGGCTGCTGCTGATTGGCGGCGAGGTGGGCCACGCCGACCCTACCAACGCGGCCTACGCCCGGCGGGTGCAGTCACTTATCGAGCGATTGGAGCTAACCGGAGCGGTGCAGCGCACCGGCTACGTGGATTTGCCGCAGGTTTCGGCGTGCCTGCTGGCCGCCGACGCCGTGGTAATGCCCTACCGCGATGGCGTTTCTTTCCGGCGGACCACTCTGATTGCCGCGCTGCGCCACGGTTGCCCGGTGGTTAGCACCTGGCCGGCCAACCCCAACGTCATCCCCGAAATTCAGCCCGGCGACAATATGCTGCTGGCTCCGCCGCGCAACGCCGCCGCGCTGGCCCAAACCATCGCGCCGCTGGCCGCCGATACCACTTTGCGCGGCGAACTGTCGCGGGGCGCTAAAACGCTGGGCCAATTGTTTGACTGGAACGAAATTGCCGGGCAAACGGCATCGTTGTACCAAACCGTAACCCACCGGGTTTTTTAGGTTGATGGCCAAATTGACAATTTGGGAGCAATTGCCCACAATTAGCGGCTAAATTCCCGGTAAAAACCCGGTTTACAGGAACAGCAGATGCCCGCCGAAAATTCTCAGCTTTCCAGCGCCGATTTGCAGCAATTTATTACCCAACATCAGATTGACGCCACCATTTTGCCGCTGGATGAACACACCCTCACCGTACCCGACGCCGCCCGCGCGCTGAACGTTGCCCCGGAGCAAATTATCAAATCGCTGGTGTTTGTGGTGCGGGAGCAGCCGGTGCTGGTGATTAACAACGGCCCGGATCGGCTCGATCCCCGCCGGCTGGCGGCTCATTTTGGCGCAAACCGCAAAAAAATAAAATTTGTCACGCCCGAACAGGCGCTGGAAATTACCGGCTACGTGGTGGGCAGCATGCCGCCCTTTGGCCACCGGCGCGCGTTGCCCACGGTTATTGCCCCGGAAGTGGCGGCTCTGGATGTGGTGTATGGCGGCGGCGGCGATGTTAACGCCATGATGCGGCTTACCACGCCGGAATTATTCCGGGTAACGCAGGGCGAAGTGCTGCGCGGTTAACCCAAATGCGCCCGCTTTGAAATTTTTCACTTGTACATATTGAACGGGTACAGTAAAATTAGACATAATGTTGTAGTGGATTTAGTTGCAGGGCGGTTTTGATTTTGAACCCAACCCCAAATGTTCAAACCGAAAAGCCAACGCTGTTGGCCGCGCCCTGGTTTTGGGTGGTGTTGATTGGGGCAACGCTGATTAGCGGCGGCGGCTGGATTAACTACTCGCGGGCGCTGGTGGCCCAACCGCCGGCAGCGTCGGCGCAGGCGGCGGCTCCGCTGGCCGGCTCTCCGGCCCCGGATTTTACGCTGCGCACGCCCACCGGCCAAACCATCCGCTTAAGCGACCATTTTGGCCAGCCGATTATTGTTAATTTTTGGGCCTCATGGTGCGGCCCCTGCCGCTCGGAGTTCCCGGAGTTTCAGCGGGTGGCGGTTGATAACGCCGGCAAGGTGTTGATTATTGGCGTTAACAGCACCTCGGTGGATAAGGCTGAGGCCGTGCCGGAATTTATTAAAAAATTTGGCATAACTTTTCCCATTGTGCTGGACGAACAGGGCCAGGTTGTAGAAACTTACCACGTGTTGGGCCTGCCCACCACCGTGTTTATTAACAGCAAAGGGCTAATCAACGAGATTTTTACCGGCCCGTTGAGCAAAGCCTACATCGAATCAAAAATTCAGGAACTTGAGGCCGGTCAATAACATGCTGCCCACGTTGAGCATCGGCCCGCTGGCAATTCCTGCCTATCCCTTTTTGGCGCTGGTGGCGGTGTGGGTGGGGCTGTGGTTAACCGCCCGCCGCGCCGCCGGGTTGAGTTTTGCCGGCGACCACGCCTACAACGCCGGCCTGTATGGGCTGGCAGCCGGGCTGCTTGGGGCGCGGTTGTGGTTTGTGGTTTTGCATTGGGCTAATTACGCCCCGGATTTGCTCCAGGCGTTTTCGCTGTCGCGCAGCGCGATGTCGCCGGGGGCGGGATTGATGGTGGCGGGGTTGGCAATGCTGGCCTACTTGCAGCGCAACGCCATCCCGCTGGGCAGTTTTCTCGATGCCGCCGCGCCGGGCGCAGCCGTGGCCCTGGCGATTATCAATGTGGGCGCGTTTTTGGGCGGCGTGGCGGTGGGCGTTACCACCACCGGCGGGCTGGGGCTTGCCGTTGGCGGCGAAACCCGGCTGCCGGTGCAACTCTACGAGGCCGCCGGTTGTTTGTTAATAGCCGGTTTGCTCTATTTTGGGCGTTACCGGCCCTGGCCGGGGTTTCTATTTTGGCTGGGCGTGGTGGCTTACGGCGCAGTCAAATTAATTCTTGAGGTTTTTCGGGCCAACCCGCCCACCATCGGCGCTGGCTACCTGGCCAACCAGGTTTATGCGCTGGCGGTCATTGTGGCCGGGCTGGCGGTAATGGCCTATTTTTTTACTCAATTTGATTTTAACCCGCAAGAAACTGATGATTAAAAACCCGCAGATACTTATTGAACAAATCGCGTTATTGCTGGCCAGTTTTATCTGGATGGCCATTGTGCTGGTTGGCATTATCTTTTTTTGGGCCTACCAGGATGTGCAGGCCCGCTGGGAATACGTAGTTAACGCGCCGCACCCGGCGCTGGCAAAGGCCGGCCCTTCGCCCACGCCCACGGCAACGTTGTGGGCCGGGCCGGGCGCCACGCTCACGCCCACGCCCACACTGCCGCCCACGGCGATTCCTACGCGGGTGGTGCCCATGCCGGAGCTTTTGCCCGAAACGCTCAACCCCGGCGAAACTCCGGCTCCAGCGGCGATGGCAACCGCCGGCCCGGTTCAACCCACCGGCCAGCCGCAAGCGGCCAATGCGCCGGCCAATGTTAATTTTTCGCCAACAGTCACGCCGGGGCCAACGCCGCCCCCGCCAATGGGCGATGTCCCCGAAGTGATTGATATGCCAGCCACGGAGAATGCGCCCACCCGGCTGGTGATTCCTTCGGTGGGGATTGATGCCAAGGTGGTGCCGGTGGGCTGGAGCGTGGTGCAAAAGGACGGGGTGGAATACAGCCTGTGGCAGGTGGCCGATTATGCCGTGGGCTGGCACAAAACCACGGCTCCGCTGGGGCAGCCCGGCAATACCGTCATGGCCGGGCACCACAACGTTAACGGCGAGGTTTTCCGCGATTTGGTCAACGTTGAAGTGGGCGATAAAGTAACCATCTATTCCGGCGACAAGAAATTTGAATACGTGGTTGATTTTAAAACCATTGTCAAGGAAAAAGGCGAATCGGTGGATGTGCGCAAACAGAACGCGCAATGGATTAGCCCCACCACCGACGAGCGAGTCACGTTTGTTACCTGCTGGCCCTACACCAGCAACACCCACCGGGTGATTGTGGTTGCCCGGCGGGCGTAACCGGGGCATTATTGGGGAGAATACACGCGTATGAGCGTAATCAATTCCATTATCACCAGAATCAGGCGCAACCACGGGCTGGAACACGCCACCATTCACCTGTTGAGCCAGCGCCACAGTAACCTGTCAATTGTTGGCCACAGCAATTGGGCCGGTTTTAGCCTGTACGGGCAAATTGACACCGCCGAAGTTGAACAGGCCGCGCACGAGGCGTTGCGCCGGCTGCGGCGCGGCGAAGCCGAACTGGCGGTGCATCCGCGTTGCGGCACGGTGCTGGCCACTACCGGTTTGCTTACCGGGCTGGCCGCGTTTGTGGCCATTGGCCTGGACAGCAGTTCTTCGGCGCGGTTTCGCTGGGGCAGCATGCCGGCGGCAATTCTGGCGGCAACGCTGGCCGCGTTTTTTGCTCAACCGGTGGGACTGTTTTTGCAAAAAGAGTACACCACCAGCGGCAATCCCGGCAACCTGGAAATAGAACGCATCTATGTAATTCCAAATCGCCGGGTAACCACTCATCGAATTGAAACCCGGCAATGATTTACATTTTGCACGGCCCCGACGATTTTACCCGCAACGAAAAAATTGCCCAGTTACGCGCCCAATTCAGCGATCCAACGCTGGCCGATTTGAACGTGACCAGCCTCGAAGGCGGCAACCTCAGTTTGGGGCAAATTCGCAACACCGCCGACGCCATGCCGTTTATGGCCGACCGGCGGCTGGTGGTGGTGAGCGGTTTTTTGCGGGCGCTCAAAAGCAAACCCGCCGAACTGGAGCAGTTGGCCGCCTACTTGGGGCAGGTTGCGCCCACCACGGATTTGGCGCTGGTAGAAGACGAGGCGCTGGACAAGCGCCACCCGGTGCTCAAAGCCGCCGAAGCGGCGGGCGCGCAAGTGCTGCGGTTTGATGGGCCGGGCAAAGACAACCTGCGCCCGTGGATTATTAACCGCGCCAAAATGCACGGCGCCGAAATTGAACCCGCCGCCGCCGAATTGCTGGGCCGGCTGGTGGGCAGCGAACTCCGCACGCTCAACAGCGAAATTGAAAAGCTGATTTTGTACGCCGGCAATCGCCGCTCCATTAGCCGGGCCGATGTTGAATTGCTGGTGCCCTACACCGAAGAATCCGAGGATTTTGGCCTGACTAACGCTATTGGGCAGCGCAATGCGCCCAGAGCCTACGACCAGTTGCACAAAATGCTGGATGAAGGCAAGCATGCGCTGGCTATTTTGGCCAGCATCGCCGGGCAGGTGCGCGGGCTGCTGGAAATCAAAGACATGGCCGAGCGGGGCTTATCGCCGCAGGAAATTGCCCAGCGTAAAGGCTGGAAAAACGATTACGCTGTAAAAATGCGGCTTAAAGAAGCCGCCAATTTCTCTTCGGCGCGGTTGGAAGAAATTTTGGAAATGCTGCTCGCCATTGACCTTGACCTCAAAACCGGCAAAATCGAAAGCCGCCTGGCGCTGGATACGCTCATTGCCCGGTTGTGCGTGCGGGTATAAAAAAAGCGCGGTTTTGCTCCGCGCTTTTTTTGTGCCGGCTGGCCGGTTTTAGTCGTTGTCCTCGTCGTCATCCCCGGCGGGAGCGCCTCCGCCAATTAACGCGCCGGGCGCTTTGAGAATTTGCTGTAAAATTTTGCGCTTGAGCGAATTTTTGGGCATGTTGGCCACGCCTTCTTCATAAGCGCCAATGGCGGCAATGTACTGTTTTTGTTTGGTGCGCAGGCGGCTAATGGCCTGCCACACGTACATGGCCAGTTCGCTTTCGCCTAACTCCTGAAACAATTCGGCTGATTCCTTGTAGGTTTCCACGGCTTCTTCGGGCAGGTTTTCGGCTTCTAGAATTGCGGCCCGGTTGCCCAGCGTTTGCGCCTGCCCCTTTTTATCGCCTAATTCAACAAAGATGTCTTCGGCGTGATCCAGCGCATCGTGGGCATCATCGTAATTTTCCAGGGCGCGATGCACCACACCCAAATCGTTGTAGATTTCGGCTTGCTGGCGCGAGTTGGCGGCGGCAAATTGCAGCGCCTCGGTGAGTTTTTGCAGCGCGCCTTCGGGATTGCCGGATTTAAACAGCGATACGCCGGCTTCGTGCAATTGTTTGGCTTGATTGGTTGTCATTGGGGTTTATCCTCTGATAATTGAGCCTTAACAGGCAAAATAAGTTGAACAGTGGTGCCGGGGTCCGGCGGAAACATGCGCGAGGTGAGGGTAAGTTGGGCGTTGATGGTTTCGGCTTGTTCGCGCATATACGAAATTCCCAGCGCCGCCGGTTTGGTTTCGGTGTTAATTTGGGCCAGATCAAACCCCTGGCCGTCATCTTTAATAATAATCAGCAGGTTGCCGTTATCAAATTTTAGGGTGAGCCACACGTTGGTGGCCGTGGCATGCCGGATAACATTGTTGATGGCCTCTTGCACCACCGAAAATATAATCCCCGAAGTTTTAGCCGACAGGCCGGGGTGTTCAACGGCCTTAAAATGCAGGTTAAGGGCGCTGATGTTGCGGAGTTGGTCTACATAAGAGGCCAGGGCCGCCACCAGGCCGTGGCTTTCGAGCATGGGCGGGCGCAACTCAAACAGCAGGTTGCGCGTGTTTTTGGTGGCCTGTTCTACCAGGTTGTGCAGCGCGGTAATTTGGGTTTGGATGACATCCGGGCCGGTTTTGGTGGTGGCTAAAAGACTCAGGTGATCCAGGCTTAAACTGATGGCCGACAGGTATTGCAGCGTGCCATCGTGCAGGTTGCCGGTAATTTTGCGGTACACGTTTTCTTGCGAGTGAATAATGCGGTCACGTTCTTCTTTAAGCTGGTTGTACATGCGGGCGTTTTCTATAGCGATGGCCGCCTGCGAGGCAATGAAGCTCATCACTTGCACATCATCCTGAGAAAAACCAAAATCTGAATATTTGTTGAGCACTTCCAGCACGCCAATTACCCGCCCTTTGGTTTTGAGCGGTACCGCCGCGATGGACTGGGTAAGAAAGCCGGTGCGCACATCAACCCGGTGGCTAAAGCGGGCATCGGCGCGGGCATCGTTGGCAATAACGGGGCGGCCATTGCGGGCAACCCAGCCGGCAATGCCTTCGTCAATGGGGATGCGCTGCTGACGGATCATTTCGGCGCGGGCGCCGTGGCTCACCCGGAACACCAGTTCTCGCTTTTCTTCATCCACCATCATAATCGAGGCCGCGCCGGCGTCAACCAGTTTGGTGGCCAGTTCCATGGCATCCAGCAGCAACTTGCTGATATCAAACGTAGTGACCAGAGCTTGCCCGATATCGTGAAAAACGCCAATGCGGTTAATGCGCTCCTGCGCCAGTTCAAACTCGGTGATGAGCGCGGCAATCTGGCCAATGCCCCGGCCAAGTTTTTCCAGCAAACCGCGCTGGTTTTCGGGCAGTTCATGGCCGGGGGGCAACGCCAGGCTGAGCAGCCCCGCCACCCGGTTTTTTTGCGGCAGCAGCACGCTCACCAGCATTATTTTACTTTTGGCCAGCACGGCGGTAGAAACCGGCGGAACGTTGGCTTTGGCCGCGTTCCAGTTGTTATCCTGCATTCGCTGGCCAATGGCGTTTTCCCAGCGAAGAATTTGCGCCAGCGCATCTTTTTTAAATGCGCCGGCCTGAATGTTGTACGGAACTTGTGTTTGAAAGAAGATGGAGCCGGCCTCGGCCCCCAGAATTTTGATGGCCGTTTTTAGCGCCTGGCGCAGCATGGTTTCCAGATTTTCCGAGGCGACCAGGTCGAACAGATCGTCAATGAGGGAGGGTTTGGGAGATTGCGGGGTGGCCGAAGGTTGCGTTGGCAATACCGTTTGTTCAGCCATTTAATAAGTAACTTCCAGTAACCCTTCTGCCAGTGCGCGCAGCGTATCGGCAGAAAGTTCGCTAAGCTTGATGGCAATATTAATATAGAGCAGGTTGGCCGGGTTTGAAATGAAATCTTTAACCGTTCGCGGCAGGTGGGTGTAATTGGCAATATCATCAAGCGAGGTAACTTGCCCGTTTGCGCCGTTGGGTTTTAGCCCCTGATCCAAAAAGTAGGTGAGCGGCACATTCAGTACCGTTGCCAGTGTTTCTAGCTCCGGCAGGGGAATTTCGGTTTGCCCAAACTCATAGCCGGCAATCCGGCTGGCCGGAACGTCCAGCGTTTTGGCCAGTTCTTCCTGAGTGCGGCCGGCTTTGGTTCTGGCCTGGCGCAACAATACGCCAATAATCCGTTGGCGCAACACCATGGCCGGTTGCGCCGGGAAGTTCAGGTTGGGTTCGGGGATGGCTTCCTCTGACCAAAAGTAAACGACCGGCACGTTAAAAATCAGGGCAAAAACCTCTAGTTGAGGGAGCGACACATCACGCTGGCCGTATTCTATTGCCGCAACGGTTTCGGCAGACATGCCCATTGCCTGGCCAACTTCCTTTAAATTCAAGCCGGCGCGGGTGCGCGCATGCCTGATTTTTACGCCTATTATCTTCCGTTTTAAGGTTAATTGTTGTGCTTCAACCGTGGTGTCGGGCATTGTTTCGCCTCCAGCCTTTTCTTAGTGGTTGCATTATAACATAAAGTATTAGGTAAGACAACGTATTTAACGGGTTGTCATAATGTTTTGAGGATTTACTTACCTGCTTTCTGATTAGATAGTTCGGTTATTTTGTGTTACAATAGGTAGGTCATCAAACTTCTGCAAAAAATCCTCGGTTTTAATTTTGTTCAATAAAAACATATCTATCTAACAACGGAGTGATAAACCATGCGAACCCTGGCTGTTCTAATGGCTGGTGGGGCCGGTACCCGTTTGACGGTGCTTTCAGACAAACGCGCCAAACCAGCAGTCCCCTTTGCCGGTAAGTACAGAATTATTGATTTTACGCTCTCCAACTGTGTGAACTCCGGCATTTATGATGTTGCCGTACTCACTCAATATCGCCCTCATTCGCTCAATACCCATATTGGCATTGGCAAACCCTGGGATTTGGACCGCCAGCGGGGCGGCGTGCATCTGCGCCAGCCCTATCAGGGCAGCAACGCCGATTTGGACTGGTATCGCGGCACCGCCGACGCCGTTTACCGTAACCTGGACTTTATCCAGGAAAATGACCCCGATTTTGTTATTATCCTCTCCGGCGACCATATTTACAAAATGGATTATCGCCACATGCTCAATTACCACATTGAAAAAGGGGCCGATCTCACCGTGGCGGTAATGAATGTGCTGCTGGAAGAAACTGACCGTTTTGGCATTATGACGGTTAACCGCAACATGCGCATTACCGAATTCCACGAAAAGCCCAAAGAGCGCGATAAAGGCACGCTGGCTTCAATGGGCATTTACATTTTCAATACCGATGTGCTGGTCAAACGGTTATCCGAAGGCACCGACGAAGCGCCCCGGATTGACTTTGGCAAAGATGTTATCCCTAGCATGATTTTGCAGGATAAAGTTTACGCCTATAACTTTGACGGCTACTGGGTAGATGTGGGTACGGTGCAATCCTTCTGGGAAACCAACCTGGCGCTCACTCAGCCCGAAGTGGCCAACCAACTCCGTTTTCACGACCCGAACTGGGTAGTGTATACCCGTAGCGAAGAACGCCCACCGGTAAAATTTGGTCCGCAGGCGCAGGTAGTGGATAGCCTCATCTCCAATGGCTGCGTTATCCGGGGGCGGGTAGAACACTCGGTGTTATCGCCGGGGGTGTATGTATCGCCCGGCGCAATTGTGCGCGAATCGGTGATTATCAACGATACCTGGATTGGCCCCGGCGCGGTGGTTGACCGGGCCATTGTGGATGAGAATGTGGTGGTGGGAGCCGGCACCTTTTTGGGCCACGGCGAAGATTTAACCATTGTCAACAAACAAATGCCCGATAAGTTAAACACCGGCATCACCGTGGTGGGCGCCGGGGCGCAAATTCCGGGCGGGTTGACCATTGGCCGTAACGTGCTAATCCGGTCAGAATCTCAAGAAACAGATTTTGCAGGCACAGAAATTGCCAGCGGGGAGACAGTGTAACCATGTTAACTTTAGCAATGATTATGGCTGGCGGAGCCAGTGAAGAATTGAGCGTACTCACCGCAGTTCGCGCCGAACCAGCAATTCCATTTGGCGGCAAATTCCGCATTATTGATTTTCCCCTGTCCAACTGCGTCAATTCCGGCATTTACAACGTGGCGCTACTCACCCAATACATGCCGCGCTCACTTAACGATCACGTGGGCGTGGGCAAACCCTGGGATTTGGACCGTTCGCAGGGCGGGTTGCGGCTGCTGCAACCCTATCTGGGCAAAGGCCAAAGCGGCTGGCAGCGCGGCACCGCCGATGCCGTGCGGCGCAACATGGATTTTTTAGAGGAACAACGCGTTGAAAACGTGCTCATTTTGGCCGGCGACCATATTTACAAAATGGACTACCGGCTGATGCTCAGCTTCCACGAACAAAGGCGGGCCGATGTGACCGTGGCCGTGCGCCGGGTTAGTCCCTTTGAAACCTACCGCTTTGGCATTGTCAGCACCGATACCGACATGCGCGTGAGCGGCTTTAAAGAAAAACCGCGCCGGTCAAAAGAAACGCTGGCCTCAATGGGCATTTACGTGTTCCGGGCCGACGTGCTCAAGGATGTGCTGCGCGATGAATCCCTGAATGATTTTGGCCGTGACGTGTTGCCCCAAATCATCAAAAACCGGCGCGTTTATTCCTACGCCTTTGAAGGTTACTGGGCCGATATTGGCACGCTGCAAGCCTACTGGGAAGCCAACATGGCTCTGCTGGCCGAAACCCCGGCGCTGGATTTATACGATTCGCAGTGGGTTATCCACACCCGCAGCGAAGAACAACCGCCGGTGGTGGTTGGCCCCGATGCCTGGGTGGGCGGCAACCTCATTTCCAACGGCTGCGTGGTCGAAGGCGTGGTCGAGCGGTCAATCCTGTCGCCGGGCGTGCGGGTTGCCCCCGGCGCCATTGTGCGCGACTCGGTGATTATGAACGATACCATCATTGGCCCCAATGCCCGGGTTGAACGCGCCATTGTGGACAAAAACGTAATCGTCGGAGCCGGTGCCGAGATTGGTCACGGCATTGATAACATCCCCAACCGGTTGTTTCCGGATCGGCTCAATACCGGGCTAACGGCCATTGGCAAACGCGCCCGGATTCCGGCGGGCCTCAAAATTGGGCACAACGTGATTATCACCCCCCAAACCCAGGAAGCGGATTTTAAAATAGATTACATTCCCAGTGGTGAAACCTTTTAATCGGCATTTTTAAAATTAAGCCAAATCCAGAAACACAGCGCCCGCAACGCTGTGTTTTTGTTTTGCGCCTCCAAATTGCCGGTGCGGCAATCGCCAAAGGGGTTTTATAACCGGATAACCGGCAAGTTGCTAGACATAATTCTGTTTATCAGGTAATATAGTATGTAGCAAAAAATGCCCTTTGTAGTTAAAGTTGGGGGGTGGCACTGATGACAACTCAAAACACATCAAAAATTCACAAACTGGCAATCGGTATTTTGTTTGTTTTATCTATTTTTATGGCGATGGTTACTCTGGGAACCTTAACCGGGTACGCCTCCACGTTAAACCGGGCCGACTACCAGGCTGAATTAACCCCGCAATGGCAGGCCACGCCTACCGCCGATTATTTTGCAACGGCCACGGCTCAGCCTCAAACCAGGCAGGTTAGCAGCAGCGATACTTCTATTCTGACTTATCTACCTGTTATTTTTAACCAATTTTTACATGAGCAGTTGGTCACGGCCTTTGGGCCGGTACTTGACCCGGTAGACCCGGCTGGAGTGGTAGGGCAAGTCTCAACCCCCATCATAGACCCGGATACGCCCACGCCGCCCACTTCTACCCCCGGCCCAACCACCTCGCCCACCCCCGGCCCCGGTTCGCCCACCTGGACGCCCACATCCAAGCCCACGTTATCGCCCACCCCAATGCCCACCGCCACCCGGCAACTGGTTTCCGGCGGCGATTTGGAAAGCGAGTCCGAACGTAACAAGTGGTATGGTTATTCCTGGCGCGGTTATAACCTGTTTTTTGATGGCAGTGGATCGCCCCAGGCTCCCGACGGCGCTTTCAGCGGCGATTGGTACATTTGGTTAGGCGGCGCTACTGACGGTGAAGGGAGTGTGGGCAACAAAGAAATTTCTTATGTGCAGCGCCAGTACACCATCCCCAATCCGGCCAAAGGCCAGTACAAACGCTACTATTTAGGCCACGCCGCCCGGTTTCAATCCTACGATTCTGTGTGTGCTACAACCAAATACGGCTCAATGGGAACTGATGAGCGTAGCGAAATGCTCGCCGGGTATTTGCGCCATACCAATGCCAATACAGTGGGCATGCTGGATCAATTTGGCGTTGATTTGGGCGGCATGATTATTTGCGTGAACAAATCCGGCAAAAGCGGCTGTGGCAGCGATGCCGTTGAAGATTTGTCCGGCGGCAAAAAGGCAATCTATGTGGTTTATTATGATCTGTGTTCAATTGGCGGCGGCACCGATTGGCAACTGTTTCTCTTTCCGATTGCCACCGAAACCGGCGGCCCCAACCTGGCGGGCAAAACCGTTACCGTGCAAATCAAAGTTGTTACCGATGTTCAGTTGAGCAGCAGTCTTTTGGTTGACGATGTTGCGTTTTGGTATGGCCCGCCACTGCCCACTCCCACCCCCACCCCCGGCTCATTGAGCACCGAAATCCAAACGCAGAGCCGCGTGCACATTGGCGTGCCTATTCTGGTGCCTGACACGCCGCCGGACCCGGGTATGACCGGCGCGCAAATCATCCAAACCGGCGAAAAGAAATCAACCAATCCCGGAAATACAAACTGGAGTAAATAAGTTTAGTCATTATGTCTATTTTTAACGGCAAACGGTTAACCAATTCAACCTTTAAACTTGATATCGAGCGCATGCGCTCCGGTTGGTATTCTGATAAATATTTTGTGAACATTGCCCAAACGTTGCAGGTGTTGGCCGAAAACAACTATCGTTTTGCCGGGCACTCGCCTATTCTCACCCAGTTGGGCCTTAATCCGGCCAGCCTGCTCACCGGCGATATTGAAGTGGAGATGCAATTTTTTACTCGCCGCCAGCCGCGCGCGTTAATTGCCGGGGTTGACAAGGCCTTGAGTATTTTGCGGCATTGTACCGGCTACTACACCCCTGCCGGGGAATTTGTAGAAACCTGGGATAAACTCCAGGTTGAGGCCGTGCAGGATGGCGTCATCACCACCTACAACGGCGATCCACGCCAGGTGCAGCCGGTGTTGCGGGCGCGGGGCCGCTACCGGGATTTTGCCATCCACGAAACATCAATTTTAGGGGCGTTGGCGCGGGCCAGCCGCATTGCCACCAACGTTTATAACACCATGGAAGCCGCCCGTGGCAAGCCGGTGCTCTTTTTTCCGGCCCGGTTTGACGCCCACGAATTGCAAGCCGCCGACGGCTACGCCTACGATATTGCCGTGCAGCGGTTTAACCAGGACTACCAAAAAGAGATTAGCTCCATTGTCTCCACCGATGCGCAGGGTGATTGGTGGGGCGGCCTGGGTGGCGGCACCGTGGCCCATGCCGCCATCGCCTGTTTTTTAGGCGACACCGTTGAGGCCATGCTGGCCTTCTCGGCGGTGCGGCCTTTGGAACAACCCCGGATTGCGCTGGTGGATTTTAACAACGATAGCGTTGGCACCAGTCTGAGAGTGCTCCGAGCCATGTTCGAGCGTTACCGCGCCTGCATTGACAGCAACAACCAGGCCGAAGCCTTAAAATACATCCTTTACGGGGTGCGGCTCGATACATCCAGCAACATGCGGGATATCAGCGTGCCGCCGTTGGGCGATAAAAAGCTCGATAACGGGGTAAACCCGCGCCTGTGCTGGTTGGTGCGGCAGGCGCTTGATAGCGCCTGGGAAAGCTGGGATCTTTCGCCGCAGTGGCGGCAACGCGCCCGCGATTATTGCCGGGCGGTAAAGGTGGTGGTCAGCGGCGGGTTTAACCCCGATAAAATCATCCGTTTTGAGGAGTTGGGCGTGCCGGTGGATATTTACGGCGTTGGCTCCAGTTTGATGAGCAACGACGACCAACTGGGTACCAACACCGATTTTACCGCCGATGTGGTGCGGGTAAAAATAAATGGCGATTGGGTGGATTTGGCCAAAAAAGGGCGCTATCCTGCCAACAATCCCAATTTAGAACCGGTAGACCTGCGGGAATTGTAAATCAATCAACTTAGCAATAAACAAACGGGGGAAGCATTGGCTTCCCCCGTTTTAGTTGTGGCTTAAAATAAAAGTTACCGCCGCCGCACCTGCCTGATGCCGGCGTAAGTTAACACGCCTAACAAAACTACGGCCAGCATGCTCACCAAATAACTGCGATTGTTGGGCGTTAATACGCCGCCAACTTCTGGCATGGCAGCCCCGCTGGTTCCGGTGTTGGCCGGTGGCGCGGCGTTCAGCGTTACGCCCTGGGCGCTGCTGTAACCCGGCGGCAACGCGCTTTGCAGCACATCGTTGGTTTGCGGGCTGCCGCAACGATTCATGCTTTTAATATCGGCCAGAGTTACAAACGGCAAAAAGTTGCCATCCGGCGTTTTAAGTTGAGTGGGGTTGGGCGGCGGCACATCACCGCGATAAAAGCCCAAAAATACCGTCCAGGTTTCTTCTAAACCGCTCGAAAAAATGACCACATCGGGGTTAATGGCGTGGGCATCTTCGGGGAGCCGCAAATCCATCACAATTGGCCCGGCTCCCAAATGCGGAAAATAGTAGCCACCTTCGTTGCCGGAACCCCAGAATATTTCAAACGTGATGCCTCTGGCCCGCACCATCACATCGCGTGATGGCACCGCAAACCACTCCGATTTGGCCGGGTTGGCCGGGTCTTTGGGGTGAAATTCGTAAACGGTGCCCTCAATCCGGGTGTCTTCGATGGGTACAATAATGCCGTTTTCATCCTGATCGCGGCACTGGCCTTTTAACCTGTCCAGGTAAGCGTTAAATTCCTGGGCATCGTAGGGGTTAAAGCCGTAATCCACATCAAGCTCTTTGATACAAGATTCTTCCCGCGCGTCCGGGTATTCGCTCAGAATTTCGTTGATGCTATTCAGGTCGTATTCCACCCCGCCTTTAACAAAGACGTAACGTTTGGAGAGTCCTTTTTGCCAGGGATCATGTTGGTCGTAAACCGCTTTGCGATTATCTTTTGACACGCACTTGAACATGGTGGGGTTCATCACCCCGATTTCGCCGGGCGGGTCGCCGGCCTGCGCCGGGCTAACCTGCGCCCAGTACCAAATTGCAGCAGCCGTTACCGCCAGTATCAAAAGAATTGGCCATCTCAAAGACCTGCTCATAGGCATCCGTCCCCGCAGTTAACTTACCATAATATAACACCAATTTCATTGTATCATATCTGGACAATAGAATCAACAGCCGGGCAAAACTTTTCCGGCGGGCGGCGGTTAGATAATGCGGGGAAGCAGGTTGCCGGATTCTTCAATGGCCCGGCGCACGTTGGTAAAGTAGAGCAGCACCAGCCCAACCCCAAAAAAGGCAATCAACGTGAGAATAGCCACCCGTTGCGTGCCGGTGAGTTGCACCGCCAGCCCAAAAACCAGCGGCCCAATCCAACTGGTGCCGCGCTCACTGATTTCGTAAAAACTAAAATATTCCGATTCCCGGTTGGCCGGAATCATCTGCGAAAAAAGCGACCGGCTCAACGCCTGAGAGCCGCCCAAAATTAGCGCCAGCACCGCGCCCAGCGCCCAAAATTGCCCGCCCGTGTGAAGAAAGCCGTAGGTGTAAACCAACAGCGCCACCCAAATTAACAAATTGAACATTATGGCTTTTTTAGCGCCCACTCGCCCGGCCAACAAATTGAACAGGTACGCTCCCGCCGACGCCACAAATTGAATCATCAGCACGATTTGCACCAGCGTGTTGGTGGGCAGCCCCAGTTCATCACCGGCAAACAGGGTTGAAACCACAATCACGGTCTGGATGCCGTCGTTGTAAATCAGGTAGGCAATTAAAAAGCGCAGCGTGTGCGGGTATTTGTCTTTAATCTCCAGAATGGTGCTTTTTAGCTGCTTGAGGCTGTGCGACAGGTACGATTCTCCGGCAGGCAGTTGCCGGGCCGGGGCGCGTTGTTTTAAATACCGGTGGGGAAACAGCGCCGTAAACACCAGCCACCAGCCGCCGGCGCTGGCCAAACTGAGGCGCACCGCCAGCCCGCTATCGGCCATTACGCTGAATAACACCAGGTTTAGCCCCAACAGCAGGCCGCCGCCCACGTAGCCAAAGGCAAACCCTTTAGAGCTAACGGTGTCGCGTTCATCCGGGGCGGCAATCTCCGGCAGAAAGGCGTTGTAAAACACAATCGCCGCGCCAAAAGCCAGGTTGGCAACAATAAACAACACCCCGCCCAGCACAATCAGGTGGCCCTGCACAAAAAACAGCAACATAGTGCTGATGGCTCCCACGTAGGCAAACAGCAGCATCATTTGTTTTTTCAGGTGAGAATAATCGGCGATGCTGCCCAGAATGGGCAAAAAAAGCACCTGCAAAATTACCGAAGTGGATACACAAAACGGAAAAAAAGCCGCGCCGTTAATTTGCAGCCCCAAAATGCTCACATTGCCGCCCTGCGCGTTAGCCAACGCGGCCAGATACGGCCCCAAAAAGGTGGTTGCCACCGTGGCGCTAAACGCCGAATTGGCCCAATCGTACATGGCCCAGCCCAAAACTTCGCGGTTGTTGTTCACCCCAAACTCCTTCAGGCGGAATGGTTAACGGGTTGGGCAAAAAAATCGGCCAGTTCGGCCAGTTCCCGATACCGGCACACCCGCTGCGAGATGCCCTGCAATGTTTCCGAAATATCGGCTCCCTGCCGGGCGATGGTTAAAATTGGCTTTTGGTTGGCCCAGGCGTAACCGGCTTCAATGCCCACGCCAACGCCTTTTTCCGTTAATTCAATGACCACCACATCGCTGGCGTTGATAGCCGCAAATGAGTGGCGCATCAAGTCGGCGGGGGTAAAGTGAACCTGCCCCCACTTTTCCAAATCGCGGGCCACACAGATGGTGGCGTACCCGGCTTGCTCCAGAATGCCGGAGAGCGTTTCGATGACCGCGCGATTTTGGTGATTTGCATGGTATTTGATGGCCAGATAAGCCTTCATTTTGATTTTAACCTGCGTTCCATTTGTTTTTCAGGTTAAAACGGGCAGGCGGCCATAATTTCTGCGTACCTGCCGCTTGCCTTTAACCGGCTAAACCCGCGATTAAAGGCTTCGAGGCGCTGCCGGTTTTGCGGCACGGCTTTGCTTAACAGCAAATAAGTAAAAAACGCGCTGATGGGTTTGGGGTGCACGGTAATCTGCGCCCGTTCTTTGGGCGTAAAGTTGGCCGCCAATAAGGCTTGCCCCACCCGGCGTTCCATAGGGAAGATGCCAATCCGTTTGGCCAGCAGTTTTTTCAGGTTGGCTTCGTCGCTGGGGGCTTCGCTAAAGGTGGCCAGTCCCTTTTGTTTCAACTCGGCAAAGGCATCGCTATAAACGTATTCCGTTGTTACCCCAATCACTTTCCCGGCCAAATCATCCATACTTTGCCACTCAAACGGTTGATCCTGGCGATAAAAGAAAATCCATTCCTGTTTTGAAACATAATCCGCGCTCAAATAATGCGTGGCGCGATGAGCCGGGGTATCGGCCCATTCCAGCGTTCCGTCCCAGGTTCCGTTTTCTGATAAATGGTAGCTGCGCGCCCAGGGGAAAAGTCCGTATTCCACGGAGAAGCCGGCCAGAGCAAAGGCTTCGGTGACTAGCTGCGCATCACAGCCGGAGTGCGGTAAATTTTGGCCGGTGTAGGGTGGCCATTCACCAATGGCCAAACGAATTGTGGACACGGTTGTCTTTTCCGGGGCGGCGGTGAGGGCCGGTAAATCCGTGGGCGGATCGAGCGACGCGGCACCGCACCCCGCCAATGCCAGCGCCACAACCGATAGAATGCCCGTTGCCAGCCGCATCAATGGCACCCCACGGCCACAGGTTAATTTATGGTTTGGTTGCATGGGCTTACTCCTTTGGTTTACATTGAAACCCTAAAGCCGACGGCCAATGTGAAGAACGCCGCTAACCAAACTACCGGCCATTTTACCCACCAAAACCGCGCCGGTTAAGACACAACTTCGCCCACAATTTGCCGGCCATCGGCAATCACCGTGTCGCGCAAAATTACGGCATCTTTAATGAGCACATCGGCCCCAATTTTTACGTTGCTTTCAATATAAACCCGGGGGCCGATAACGCAGCCGGGGCCAATAATGGTACCTTCTTCAATGCGCAACGGGGTAATGAGGTGGGTGTGCTGGCCCACGCTGTGCGGCGCAAGTTGAGGCGTATCGCCGCCGGTGGTGAGGTAGTGGCGATTGAGCGCCAGCAAATCGCTGGCATTGGTAAGTTGCAACCGGCTGGGCGTGCGCACTCCAATCACGCCGCCGTCGCGGTCAATCAGCATTTGAATGGCGTCTTGCAATTCGTACTCGCCCCGGGGCGAAGGCTTCACTTCGGGCAGGTAATCCAGCAGCTTGCGCGAAAACACGTACAGCGGCAGGCTGGCAATGTTCGATGGAGCCTGGCCGGGAGCCGGTTTTTCGACAATGCGGGTAATGTGGTGGTGGTCGTTTACGGCTACCACGCCGGTGCGCCCGGCCATCGAAGGGTCAATTTCCATTAAGCTGAGGGTGGCGTTGGCGTTTTGCTGCCGGTGCGTGGCCAGCAATTGGCTAACGTGTTCGGGCGGGGTGAGGTTATCGCAGGCCGACAGGATGAAGCTGCCGGTAATGTGCGGCGCGGCCAGGCTGAGGGCGTTGGCCATGCCCAGCCGTTCGGTTTGCACCACAAATTCAATTTCTGCCGCCAGCCGGCTTTGTTCGCGAAAGTAACGCCCCACTTCGCCATCTTCGCGGCTAACCACCAGAATAAATTGGTTGATGCCGTTTTGGGCCAGGGTTTCCATCACCCGTTCCACAATCGGGCGGCCTAAAATGGGCACCATCGCTTTGGTGCGGTTGAGGGTGATGGGGTTAAGCCGCGAGCCTTTTCCGGCGGCCAAAATTACTGCCTGCATGGGAATCTCCTTGGAAAATAACGAATTACGAGCTACGAACTACGAATTTTCATCCGCGATGCCGTGCCGCCGGAATTGCCTCACTCCTGTGAAGGGCGGCGCCTACTGGCGCAACCTGGCCCGGCCATCCGGCTGGCAGTAGTGGATACTGTAGGCGGGGGCTTCGGCGGGATGGGCGGCGGGATAGCGCCAGTGAATGGCTTCGGCAATGGAATGGCGGGCGGCGGGGTCAACCAGGGCCAAACAACTGCCCCGGAACCCGGCTCCGCTAAAGCGAGCGCCGTACACGCCCGGCGTGTCGCGCAGAATTTCGTACAGGGTGATGAGCTGCGGGCTGCCGGACTCGTAATATTTTACGGAGCTTTCGCCCGAAGCGGTAATCAATTGCCCAAACCGGCGCAAATCGCCGGCTTGCCAGGCGGCCACGCCATCGCTAACCCGCTGCATTTCGCCAAAAAAGTGAGCGGCGCGCTGGCGCAGGTTGGCCGGCAGGCGGTGGCCTTCGGCCTGAAAAATGGCCGGGGCTACATTCCGCAGGCGCGGGTCGGCGGGCAACGGTTGGCCGCTGTATTCCAGCAGCAGGCGGGCGGCCTCGCGGCATTCGGCCACGCGATTGTTGTAATCGGTGCCCACCAACGCCTGCGACACGCCCGAATATACCACCAAAATTTCATACGGCTCAATGTGCGCCGGAGCCGGAATGGCGTTAATTTCAATGGATTGGCAATCAATCAGGGTCAGGTGATTGCGCTCGCTGAACAGAATGACCGATTGGTCCAGAATGCCGTTGTTCAGCCCGATGTACGTGTTTTCGGTGTAGCGCACCATTGACACATTAGCCGCCGCCGATACGGCGAGTTGGTTAACGGCTTGCAGCGCCAGTAAATAGGCCACCGTTACCGCCGCCGATGAACTGAGGCCGCCAATGGGCATTTCGCCGCCCACAATCCCAATCAGCCCGTGTTTTAGTTGATAATCGCGTTGCAGGGCCAGCACCGCCCCGCGAATATAGTTGCCCCAATCCCCTTTTTGGTAGGGCGGCACATCGTTCAGCCCAAACGAGATGGGCGTGTTAAAGTTAAGGCTTTCTAGTTGCACCTGACCGTTGGGCGCGGGGGCAAACGCCATCAAAATAGACTGGTCAATGGTCATACCCGTTACCAGCCCCAGTTGATGGTCTATATGAGCGCCCAGCGGGCAAACCCGTAGCGGCGCTTTGACCACGGTAATCTCGGCCGGGTTTACGCCGGGTTGGCGCCGGAGTTGTTGGATGAGTTGATTAACCTGTTCCGCTTCGGGCCGGGCAATTTTTACCGGCGGCGCGGAAAATACTTGTGTTACTTCCATTCTTAACCTCATTGGGAATTTGGGCAAAATCTAACAAAGGACTAAATTATAATCTGTTTTTGTGGTAATCACAAAGCCATTCAAGAGGCCGTAACTTTTAAGGTGGGGCGCTATTCATCCCCCGGAAAGGACACAATTCCAAATGAAATACCGACAATTAGGCCGCACCGGGCTGCGCGTTTCGGTGGTGGGGTTTGGCACCTGGCAGTTTGGCGGCGAATGGGGCCAACAGTTTAGCCAGCCAGAGGTAAACAACCTGCTGGCGCGGGCCAAGGCGTGGGGCATTAACCTGATTGACACCGCCGAGTGCTACGGCGACCATCTTTCTGAAAGGTTGATTGGCAATTACCTGCAAACCGACCGCGACGGTTGGGTGGTAGCCACCAAGTTTGGCCACAAATTTACCGGCCATTTGCAACGCGACCAGCTTTGGTCCGTAAGCGATGTGCGCCGGCAACTTGAGGATTCGTTGCGGGCGTTGCGGGTTAACGCCATTGATTTGTACCAGTTCCATTCCGGCACCGATGCTGCCTTTGATAACCAGGAGTTGTGGACAATGCTCAACAAGCAGGTTGAGGCCGGCAAAATCCGCTATTTGGGCGTGTCGGTGAGCAGCGGCCTTACCTCCAACCACCAGATTGAGCGGGCCGTGGCGGTGGGCGCGGGGGCCATTCAGATTGTGTACAACCGGCTCGACCGCGAACCGGAACAATCGGCGTTGCCGTTGTGCCAGCAGCACAACCTGGGCGTGCTGGCCCGCGTGCCGTTAGCCAGCGGCTTGCTCAGCGGCAAGTACAAACCCGGCGCGGTTTTTACCGATGAAACCGATGTGCGCTCAACGCAAAATACGGCGGTAATGCAGCAGCGGCTCAAGCAGGCGCAGGAAATTTCCCAAAGCGAAGTGCCGGCGGGCGTGCCAATGGCTACCTGGGCGCTGGCCTGGTGTTTGCAGCACCCCACCGTTACGTGCGTTATCCCCGGTTGCAAAACGCTGGCGCAGGTTGATAGCAACGCCGCCGCCGCCGACCTGTTTATGGTGAGCGCCACTCACCCGCAAGCCGTGGCGTAACTTTTATCAGTCGCAAGCCGCCGGTCACGTTTGTCAGTCGCAAGCCGCCGGTCACGTTTGTCAGTCGTGGCCGGCTTTTTTATTTAAAGACAAAGTAGCGGCGGGGCTTGTCCCCGCCACAGGCCCGCCGGATATTACAGTTGCTACCACGGTGCGGAAAATAAATTTCAGCCTGAGAAAAATAAATTTCAGCCTGAGAAACTTGGGGGGCCATTGCCCGGACAAACTTGCTTGACATCACCCGGCCCTTCCGCCATAATTCCCCCCGATATTCATATTAGCCCAAACATTCACAACTTTATATATTGAGGAAAATCATGGCCGTTAACCCAAATTTTGAACTACTCACTGCAGTAACCATCCCGGAAATAAACACCCACGCCCGGCTGTTGCGCCACCGGGCCACCGGCGCTCAGGTGCTTTCGCTGGAAAACAACGACGAAAACAAGGTGTTTGGCATTACCTTTCGCACTCCGCCCACCGATTCCACCGGCATTGCCCACATCATGGAACATTCGGTGCTGTGCGGCTCACGCAAGTACCCGGTTAAAGAGCCGTTTGTTGAACTGATTAAAGGCTCCATTAAAACGTTTCTCAACGCCTTTACCTACCCCGATAAAACCTGCTATCCGGTAGCCAGCACCAACACCCAGGATTTTTATAATCTGATGGACGTTTACCTGGATGCCGTATTTTACCCGCGTATCACCCCGGAAATTTTAATGCAAGAGGGCTGGCACTACGAGCTGGAAGACCCCGCCGCGCCGCTGGCCTACAAAGGCGTGGTATTTAATGAGATGAAGGGCGCGTACTCATCGCCCGAAGGGTTGCTGGGCCGTTACAGCCAGCAGGTTATCTTTCCCGATACCACCTACGGCGTGGATTCCGGCGGCGACCCGCAGGAAATTCCCAACCTTACCTACGCGGCGTTTAAAAAATTTCACCAAACCTACTACCATCCCTCTAACAGCCGCATTTTCTTTTATGGCGATGACGACCCCGACCGCCGGCTGGAACTGTTGCAAGCCTACTTGCAGGATTTTGAGTACAGCCCGGTAGCCAGCGAAGTTGAGTTGCAGCCGCCGTTTGAGCAGCCCCGGCGCGTTACTTACCCCTACGATGCCGGCGACGAGGCTGTGGCCCGGCAAAAAAGCTACCTTACCGTTAACTGGCTGCTGCCCGAAAACGCCGATACCACCCTGTCGCTCAGTTTGGCGGCGCTGGCCTATATTCTGGTGGGCACGCCCGCCTCGCCGCTACGCAAGGCGCTGATTGATTCCGGTTTGGGCGAAAACATGGCCGGCGGCGGGCTGGAGGATGAACTACGCCAGCTTTTGTTTTCAACCGGCCTTAAAAACATCAACGCCGCCAATGCCGAGGCCGTGGAGCGGCTGATTTTAGACACGCTGGCGGCGCTGGTTGAACACGGCCTGGAATCCGATATGATTGAAGCGGCGCTCAACACCTTTGAGTTCCGGCTGCGCGAAAACAACACCGGCAGCTTTCCGCGCGGGCTATCGCTGATGCTGCACGCGCTCACTACCTGGCTGTACGGCGGCGACCCGCTGGCTCCGCTGGCTTTTGAAGCGCCGCTGGCGGCCATCCGCCAAAACCTGGCCGCCAATCCCCGCTATTTTGAGGGTTTGATTGACCGCCACCTGTTGCAAAACCAACACCGGGTAACGCTCCGGCTTGAGCCTGACGGTACGTTGCGCCGGCAGGAAGATGCCGCCGAAGCGGCCCGGCTGGCTGCCGTTAAAGCCCAACTGAGCCAGGCCGATTTACAGCAGGTTATCGCCGATACCCAAAAACTCAAGGCCATGCAGGCTGCGCCGGATTCGCCCGAAGCGTTGGCGACCATTCCCTGCCTGGCCCTGTCCGATTTGGACCGGCAGGGCAAAATCATCCCGCTGGCTGTGTTTGATCAGGCCGGCAGCCGGGTGCTGTACCACGATCTGTTTACCAACGGCATTGTGTATCTGGATGCCGGTTTTAACCTGCACGCCCTGCCGCAAGACCTGCTGCCCTACGTGCCGCTGTTTGGGCAATCGCTGGTAAAAATTGGCACGGATAAAGAGGATTTTGTAAAACTGTCGCAGCGGATTGGCCGCAAAACCGGCGGCATCTGGCCCTCAACCTTTATTTCGGCGGTGCGCCACCGCGCCGAGGGCGAATTGTGGCTGTTTTTGCGCGGCAAAGCCACGCTGGCCCAAACCGATGATATGCTGGCCATTATGCGCGATGTGCTGCTATCGCTTAAGCTGGACAACCGCGACCGCTTTAAGCAGATGGTGCTCGAAACCAAAGCCAGCGTAGAAAGCGGCCTCATCCCCGGCGGGCATGGCGTGGTTAATGCCCGGCTGCGGGCCAACTTTAACGAGGCCGACTGGGTAGAGGAGCAAATGGGCGGGGTAAGCTACCTGTTCTTTTTGCGCCAACTGGCGCAGGATGTGGAGCGCAACTGGCCCGCCGTGCTGGAGAAATTAGAGTCCATCCGCCGCATCTTAATCAACCAGAACGCCATGCTGGTCAATGTTACGGTAAATGCCGATGGCTGGCAGCAATTCCAGCCCAAACTCACCGAGTTTATTGCCGCTATGCCGGCGCAGCCGTTCAGTTTGGCCCGCTGGACGCCCGGCCCGGCCTTTGGCCCGGAAGGGTTAACCATTCCGGCGCAGGTAAATTATGTGGGCAAAGGCGCTAACCTGTACAATTTGGGCTACAACTTGCACGGCTCGCACCTGGCTATTACCAACTTTTTGCGCACCACCTGGCTGTGGGAACGGGTGCGGGTGCAGGGCGGCGCTTACGGCGGCTTTTGCCAGTTTGATACCCATTCCGGCGTGTTCAGCTACCTGTCCTACCGCGACCCCAACCTGCTGGACACGCTGGCCAATTACGATGACGCCAGCCGGTTTTTGCGGGATGTCCATTTATCGGCGGATGATGTAACCAAGAGCATCATTGGCGGCATCAGCGCGCTGGATAGCTACCAACTGCCCGACGCCAAAGGGTACACCTCGATGGTGCGTTACCTGTTGGGCGTTTCCGAAGAGGAGCGCCAGCAGCGCCGCGAACAATTGCTGTCTACCACGCCCGCCGATTTTCGGGACTTTGCCGAGGTACTGGCCCGGGTAAATGAGCGCGGGCTGGTGGTGGTGCTGGGCGCTAAAGAGGCCATAGAGCAGGCCAACGCCGCGCGCGGCAACTGGCTAAATGTAAAGAAGGTGCTGTGAGTTTTTTGCCGCAACCTGACCACCCCATTTTAACGCCGGATTTTTTTGCCCGGCCCACGCTGCGGGTGGCCCGCGATTTGCTGGGCCAACGGCTGGTGCGCCAGTTTAACGGGCAACGGCTGTGCGGCCTGATTGTTGAAACCGAAGCCTATGTTGGCTCCGCCGATACCGCCTGCCACGCCAGCAAAGGGCGCACCGCCCGCACCGAAACAATGTTCGGGCCGCCCGGCCACGCCTACGTATACCTGATTTACGGCATGTACCACATGCTCAATTTAGTTACCGAAGCCCCGGATTTTCCGGCGGCGGTGCTGATCAGGGCGGTGGAGCCGCTGGCCGGGTTGGCGGCGGGCAAAAACGCCACCAACGGGCCGGGCAAACTGTGCCGGGCCTTGGGCATTGACCGCACCCTGAACGGTTGGCCAGTGACAAGCGGGCAGCAGTTGTGGCTTGAAGCCGCGCCGCCCGCGCCTAATAGCGCCGTAGCCACCGGCCCGCGCGTGGGCGTTAACTACGCCGCCCCCGCCGACCGCGACGCGCCGTGGCGGTTTTGGCTGCGCGATAATCCGTTTGTTTCCAAAGGCTAAGGGCGCAACCACGCCGGATTGCCAAATAAAAAAAGTCCCCGGCACTCTTTAAGAGCCGGGGACTTTTTGGTAGGCCATTGGTTATTTGGGGGAGTGGCCGGATGGTAGAAAAAACTGAAAATTAGTGCCGGCCGGCACCAGATGTTCCTCGTAATCCTGCACCAGCTTGAGCAGCGTTTCTTTGCCTTCCACCCATTCGGGCTGGCGCAAAAGGGCGCGCAAATCCTTATCATCCTGGGTTTTAAACACCAGCATCCGCAGAGGATAATTGCCGTAGGCGGTGTGCCAGCCTTCAACCATCAACAACCCCACATTTTGCAGGCGGGGCAAAAACTCGCCCAACACATAGCGGTAATATTCCGTTTCACGGTTGGGTTTAATGTTGTAACTTATCAGTAACTTTAAGTCCATCAATAACCCTGTGGTGGGCCTGCCCCTGAATTTTTATTATGCCGAGAGTGGAAAAATTTACCGGCTGTAATTATAACATGCCGGGGATGAATTCGCCAATCATTTTTAGGTTACGCTGATTTTATAACACCTTGCGCGCCAAAGATTGAAACTTGGCTCATGATTAGAACAAGTGCTAAAGTGACCGGCACTTATCGCTATATAATGGGATAACCTCTAAAAAATGCGTTTTACCGGAAAAACCAAAGTGCCGGTCACTTGACTTAACAGAGAAAAACCAGAGAAACCTCTGCAACCTCAACGCCCTGGCGGTGTTTAACACCCTCGTGGCCGGCACCAAAACTTGAAGTTTTGGTCCAAAACTTCAAGTTTACGGCCAGAACTTCAAGTTTAGCGCAAAAACTTCAAGTTCAGAACCAAAACTTCGAGTTTACGGCCAAAACTTCAAGTTTAGCGCAAAAACTTCAAGTTTACGGCCAAAACTTCAAGTTTTAGGATTGATAACTTGCGCCGGTGTGCAGTATAATACCCGCTAATTCTTGCCAGAAGGCAGGTGCATTGTGAAAAAAACTTACCTGTTGATTGCCGGCGGAGTGGTGCTGGTTTTGGGGGTGGCGGTGTTGGCCATTGCCGGAGCCGTAAGCGCGGTGTGGCTGGTGAGCCGCGCCATTATCCCCACCGCCACCGCTACGCCATCGCCGACGGCTACCTTTACGCCCACCGCCACCTTTACGCCCACGGCGACGCCATCGCCAACGGTTACGGTTACACCCACGCCCACCGCCAGCCCCACGCCATTGCCCACGGCCACGCCGCCGCCCACCGCTACCCCGCCGCCTACGGCCACGCCCCGGCCCACGGCCATTCCGCCTACGCCCGCGCCTACCGCTACGCCCGTGCCGCCGGCTTTTCCGTTTGTGGTTAAGGAATCTGACACCTTTGATACCAACCACCATGATTTTGATGTGTACGTGGCCGTGATTGATGCCAAAAACCATCCGCAGGGCAACTACCGTGTGGTGGGCACGCACAGCAGCGGGCTGCAAGTAACCAGCGCCCCCAGCGCCGGTGATTGGACGGAAAACAGCGGGGCCAAGCATTACAAGGCCGGGAACATCAAGTTTGAGTCCCTCAACTCGCCTACCGGCAACTGGACTTTGCAACTGGTCAATGCCGATGGCCAGCTGGTGGCCCCGCCGGTTCAGTACGATTTTAACGCCGAGGCTCCAAGCTGGCATTTTATCATTTACCAGCGTGATTAACGCCGCTGCGACCACCAGAAAAAGGATTGCCTGCGCTATGCCCGGACGCGCCCGGATTTTTATATTTTTTACTGCAGCCTATTTTCTCTCGTATTTTTACCGCTCGGCCAACGCCGTTATTGCGTCCAACCTGGCCCACGAGTTGGGCCTGGATGCCGCCCGGCTGGGGTTGATGACCAGCCTGTTTTTTGCCACGTTTGCTCTGGCCCAAATTCCAATGGGCATGGGGCTGGATTATTGGGGGCCGCGCCGGGTGACTTCGGGGTTGATGCTGGTGGGGGCCGTGGGCAGCCTGATTTTTGCTGCCGCGTCCTCGTTTGGGCTGCTGGCGTTGGGGCGGGCGCTGATTGGGTTGGGCATGGCCGGGGTGTTGGTGGGCGCGTTTAAGGCCATTGACCGGTGGTTTCCGCCGGGCCGGTTTGCCACCGTTACCGGCCTGGTGGTGGGGATTGGTTCGTTGGGCGCGTTGGCCGCGGCTACCCCGCTGGCCTGGTTAAATCATCAATTGGGGTGGCGGGTTGTGTTTGCGGTTGGGTCGGTGGTGACGCTGCTGGTGGCGCTGGCGATTATGGGCTTAACGCGCAACTCGCCGCCGGGCGTGCCGGGGGTAAGCAGCCGGCAGCAGGGCGGCCATTTGGGCCGGGCGCTGGCCGATATTCGCTTTTGGCGGATTGCGCCGCTGGCGTTTTTTATGGCCGGCACATTTTTGGCGTTTCAGGGGTTGTGGGCCGGCCCTTACCTGTTTGATGTGCTGCGGCTGGACGAAATCAGGGCCGGCAATGCGTTACTGCTGCTGGGGTTGGGGGCCACGGTGGGGTATATGGCTTCGGGCTGGCTGGCGGATAAGTTTGGGCTGGCGCGGGTAATTGTTGCCAGCGTGGCCGTGTTTGCCGTTTGCCAGGCGCTGCTGGCGGCGCTGCCGCCGTTATGGCTGGTGCAACCGGTTTACGGCGTGTTTGGCTTTACCGGCGCGTTCAACGTGATGATTCTGGCTTATGGCCGGCAGGTTTTTCCCCCGGAAATCACCGCGCGAGTGGTTTCGGCGGTTAATTTGTTTGGGATTGGCGGCACGTTTGTGTTGCAATGGACGCAGGGGTTGATTATTGGCTCCTTTCCGGCCACCGCCGCCGGGCACTATCCGCCGCCGGCTTACGCCACGGCGCTGGGATTTACCGCCGTGGGCACGCTATTGGCGCTGCTGTGGTATTTGCCGCTGGCCCGGTCGCCGCAAAAATAAGCCTTTTCCCGCTTCATAAAAATTTAATCTGTTTGCCGTAGGATAACCGATACCGGTTAATTGGGCATTCAATAGCGTTAAGGGGGGAAATTATGGCAACCAGACTAAAAATAACAAAAACCGAAGCGGAATGGCAACAGCAGCTAACGCCGGAGCAGTTCCGAATAACCCGCCAAAAAGGCACCGAGCGCGCCTTTACCGGCCAATACTACAATTCCAAAGAGGCGGGCGTTTACCGGTGCGCGTGCTGCGGGGCCGAATTGTTCAGTTCTGAAACCAAGTATGATTCCGGCAGCGGTTGGCCCAGCTTTTGGTCGCCGCTAAAGGCGGAGAATTTGCGGGTTGAGCCGGATGACAGCCTGCTAATGCGCCGCACCGAGGTGTTGTGCGCCGCCTGTGACGCGCACCTGGGCCACGTGTTCGATGACGGCCCGGCTCCCACCGGCCTGCGGTTTTGCATCAACTCGGCGGCGCTGGATTTGGTGAAAAAGGAATAGCTTTAGGGCAGCGTAACCGGCGCAGCCGGAGCATATGGGATGATACTACTCACCCAAAAGGATGATTATACCCACCCGCCGGCGTAGGTTACGTTTCTATAAGCGCAAAGTGACCGGCACTTTATTAAGTGCCGGTCACTTATTATGGGTCACGTTTGAAACGTGACCGGTAACCGGAATTTTTACCCTACACCCGAAAAAATATGACCCGGTCATAATTATTTTTGACTGGGTCATAAATTTTTTTGACCAGGTCATATTTATTTATGACCGGGTCAAAAATAAGCAACGTCTGGCCATCATCGCCGGGCGTTTTAATGCCTTCCAGCCCGCACGGGCCACTGGAGGCTGGCTTAGTGTTTATCCGTAAATTCGGAAAAACGCCCCCACCCCCGGCCCCTCCCCCAAATTTGGGGGAGGGGAGATTGAGAAATTTGGTGTCACATTCGGGCGCAAAGCGCCCGAATGTGACACCTTCTCCTTGAATTCCCCCCTTCCCTGTGGGAAGGGGGGCCAGGGGGGATGGGGTAAAAAATATTTTACGGATAGACACTTATTCATGCTGACAGTAGTAGGTCACGTTTTAAACGTGGCCTACTACTGTTTTTTTAGTTGGCGCATAGCGGCGTGGGGGCGTAGCTGCCGCCAATAAACTCGGCCCACTCCGCCGGGGTAAGGTTGCGGTTGGCAATGGCGCAGGCGCGTTTGGCCCAGGGGGTAAGGTTTACCCGCCACAATATGAGCGTGTCATCCCAACTGCCCGAAACCAGCCGGGCGCCATCGTGGCTCCAGGATACGCTGTTCACATCGTTGGTGTGGGCAATCAGCGGCGGGCCAATGGGCAGGCCGGTATCCACAGACCACAAAATAATCGTTTTATCGTAACTGCCGGAGGCCAGAGTTTTGCCATCGGGGCTAAAGGCCACGCTGGTAACGCGATTGGTGTGGCCGGTGAGCGTGGCTTGTTGCTGGCCGGTCATCACATCCCACAGAATAATGCGGGTGTCGCTGCTGCCGGTGGCCAGCGTGGCCCCGTTGGGGCTAAAATCAACGCTGTTTACGTCATCGGTGTGGCCAATGAACGGCGGATGCACGGGCCGCCCGCCGGCCACGTTCCAGACAATGGCCGTGTTGTCATCGCCGGCAGAGGCCAGCAGCGTGCCGTTGGGGCTAAAGGTTACGGCCCGCACAATATCGGTGTGGCCGGTGAGCCGTTTTAGCGGCTGGCCGGTGGCGGCATCCCACAGCACAATGGTTTTGTCTTCGCCGGCGGTGGCCAACAGGTTGCCGGCGGGACTAAAGGCCACGCCAAAGATTGCGCCTTTGTGGCCGGTGAGCGGCCCCAGAATAGGGCGGCGCGTGGCGGCATCCCACACTATCAGCCGCCCGTCCTGCCCGCCGGAGGCAATTTGCCGCCCGTTGGGGCTAAATGTTACCGCCCAAACGGTATCGGTGTAGCTTAAATCGGGGCCGGCGGGATTGGCCTGCCCAATGAGCGGTTGCCCGCCGCCGGGCGGATTGGCCGTCCACAGCCGGATGCTGGCATCGGTGCTGCCCGAAACGATGGTTTTGTTGTCGGGGCTAATATCCACCGAGCGCACCACGGCGGCGTGCCCCACCAAAAATTGCCCGGCGGTAACATCCCACAACACAATGTTGCCATCGCTGCTGGCCGAAGCCAGGGTTTGGCCGTTGGGGCTAAATTTTACATCGAGCACGCTGTTGGCGTGGCCCGCCAGCGGCCAGCCCAGTTGCTCGCGGGTGCGCACATCCCACAAAATAACGGTGTCGTCCTCGCTGCCAGAGGCCAGCCGCTCGCCGTTGGGGCTAAAGGCCACGGTGGTAACGGCGGTGGAGTGGCCGGTGATGGGCGTGCCCAACGGTTGGCCGGTAACGCCATGCCACAGGCGAATGGTGCGATCGGCGCTGGCCGAGGCCAGAATTTGGCCGTCGGGGTTAAAGGCCAGGTCGTTAATCCAACTGGTGTGGCCGGTGAGCGGCGGAACCAGCGGTTTTTGGGCGGCCACATCCCACAAAATGATGGCGTCGTCCTCGCCGCCGGAGGCCAGAATGTTGCCCTGCGGGTTAAACGCTAGTTGGTTGATGGGTTTGGTATGGCCAACTAATTCTCCAACCGGGGCGCGGCGGGCCATATCCCACAGAATAATTTTGCCATCCTGCCCGCCCGAAGCCAGCAGCGAGCCGGTGGGGCTAAAGGCCACGGCGTTTACCCGCCCGGCGTGAGCCACCAGCGGTTGCCCAATGGGTTTGCGCGAGGCGATATCCCACAGGCGAATGGTGCCATCGCGGCTGCCGGAGGCCAGCATGCCGCCGGTGGGGCTAAAGGCCACGGCCATAACGCGGTCGGTGTGGCCGGTGAGCGGCGGCCCGCTGGGGCGGTGGGTGGCAAGGTCCCACAGGATGATGGTTTTATCTTTGCTGCCCGATGCCAGCAACTTGCCGTTGGGTTGAAAATCAATGGCCTGTACGTTGGCGGTGTGGCCGTGCAGCACGGTGGTTAAATAGGGGCTGTGGCGCAGGTTGGCCAGCAGTTCACCGTTGCGCGCGTCGAGTTCATTGGCTTTGAGGCTGAGCAAGGCCGCCAGCGCCGGGTTTTTGTTGGCGTAAATAATGGCTTGCGATCCCAATTGCCGCGACAGGGCAATGCGGGCTTCGGTTTCGGCTTTGGCCCGTTTTTCTTCGGCCAGAAGGTGGGCGGCGGTGGCCCGGTTGGTTTGAATGATGGCCAGAATTGCCAGCGCCAGCGAAATGACCATCGCAATTGAAACCCGGATGAGTAGCGTTCGCTGCCGCTGGGTGGCGTTTTGGCGGCTGGCCAAAATGTATTGTCGTTGCCGCGAGGTGGGGCTGGGGTTTTTGTTGGGCTGGGCCACCTGCATTTCGGCTTTGCTCAGGTCGTCACCACGCAACAAAAAGCTGGGGTCGCGCTTGTTGTTGGCCCATTCGCCGGCTTTAACCAGCAGGCGGGTGTGGGCTTTAACCCATTCCAGGTCGGTGTCCAGCGCCTTGCGCAGGGAGGTGATGGCGGTCTCAAAGTTATCGGCGGGGCGGGCAAAAATCCAGTTTAACGAGGCCAGCGCCGGGGCGACTTTATCCGGCTCAACCTCGCGGCACACCAGCGGAATGAGGCGTTTGTGCATTTGCACGGCCAGTTCCAACTCTTTGGCGCATTCCCCGGAGCTTAAAAAATCGGGGCTGAGCACAAATATCACGGCGTTGGCGCGTTCTATGCCTTCTTTTATCTCGTTGCGCCAGTCGGCGGTGAGCGGAATATTGCCCCAATCCACCCACACCTCGCGCCCGTGCGCCAGTAGCGATTGGTGGAGGTTTTGCACAAACTGCTTGTCTCGCCGCGAGTAGGAGATGAACGCATCATACGCGCCGGTGGGCGGCGCGGTGTGGCGTTGGGGCAAAGGTTGTTCGGGTGGGGCGGGGGCCGGTTCGGCGGCGGGTGGTTCGGGAACGGGCGGCGGCGCGGGCGGGGTTTCGGCGGCGGGGTTGAGCGCGGCCAGTCCGCGTTGGGCCGCCGGGTTAGCCGGGTTGATGGCCAACACTTGCGCCAGGTATTCCCGGCGCTCATCGGCGGAGGCGGTTGCGCCGGCCAGCCACAGCCAGGCTTGTTCGTTGGCCGGTTCCTGCTGCACAAGCTGTTTCAACCGGCGCCGGCCTTCGGTTTTGTCTCCGTTTTTAATACAGGCAATGGCTTGTTTAAGTTGATCCGACATTGGCGTTACCCCGTAACGTATTTAACCCCAATTGCTCCCTGCTCCACAGGGAGTAAGGAATAGGGAGTATGTTTTTCATACTCCCTATTCCTTACCCCGTACCAAGTTTTTGGGGCGGAGGTAGGATATTAGTACCGGGGTATTGTACTAAACAGCGAGGCAAAATCAACTACCAGCCCACCGCATTTTTAAGGTGGTTAAGCTGCGGCTGGCCACCAACAAAGCTGATGGCGGCCACATCAATGCGCCAGGCGGTGTGGGGCGGTTGTTCCTGTTGCAGGTAGGTTTGGGCCAGTTCAATCAGGCGGGATTGTTTGGCCGGGGTAATGCTTTCTTCGGCGGTGCCGTAGCGTTGGCCGGTGCGGGTTCTCACCTCAACAAAAATCAGGGTGTGGCCCTGTTCCATAATAATGTCCAGTTCGCCGGCGGGGCAGCGCCAGTTGCGGCGCAAAATGGTGTAACCCTGGCCGGCAAAGTAGGCGGCGGCTATGTCTTCGCCGCGCTGGCCGGTGCGCTTGCGGTGATCCATACTATTTTAGCAACTGCGTTTTAAAGCTGATGCCTTGCGGTGGGGCGGCCACGTTGAGCGTGGCGGCGATGGTGGCGGCTAAATCGGCAAAGGTGGAGCGCACGCCAAGATTTACGCCGGGTTTAATGGCCGCGCCGGTGATTAAAATAGGCACGTACTCGCGGGTGTGGTCGGTGCCGGGCGTGGTGGGATCGTTGCCGTGGTCGGCGGTGAGCACCAGCACGTCGTTTTGGCCCAGCACGTCCAAAATTTCGGGCAGGCGTTGGTCAAATTCAATCAGGGCATTCGCGTAGCCAGTAGGGTTATTACGATGGCCAAATTTGGCATCAAAATCAACCAGATTGGTGAAAATCAGGCCGGGGTTGCGCTGTTCTTTCATGGCGGCGATGGTTTTATCAACGCCGTCCATATTATGTTGGGTATGCACGGCCTGGGTAATGCCCTGGCCGTTAAAAATATCCTCAATTTTGCCCACGGCGTACACCATCAGCCCGGCGGCTTTGAGAATGTCAAGCAGGGTGGGTTGCGGCGGCGATACCGAAAAATCGTGGCGGTTGGCGGTGCGCTCAAACTGGCCTACCTGGCCCACAAACGGGCGGGCGATGACGCGGCTCACCTCAAACGGGCCGGTGAGCATGGCGCGGGCAGCGCGGCACATGCGGTACAACTCGGGCACGGGGATGATTTCTTCGTGGGCGGCAATTTGAAACACGCTGTCGCCCGACGTGTACACAATGGGCTTACCGGTGCGCAGGTGTTCCTCGCCCAACTCCTCAATTATCACCGTGCCCGAAGCCGGGTAGTTGCCCAGCCAGCCCCGGCCAATTTCGGCGGCAAAGCGATCCATCACTGCCGGCGGAAAGCCATTGGGAAAAGTGGGAAACGGCTGGGTAAGGTGAATGCCCATCAACTCCCAGTGGCCGGTGGTGGTATCCTTGCCGGCGGAAACCTCGGCCATTTTGCCGTAGGCGGCGGTGGGCGCGGCCTGCGGAATCAAGCCTTGAGTGATGGCAATGTTGGCCAGCCCCATTTTTTCCAGGTTGGGCAGGTTGAGGCCGCCCGTTACCCGCGCAATGTTGCCCAGCGTGTTGCTGCCCACATCGCCAAAACTGGCGGCATCGGGCAGTTCGCCTATGCCAACGCTATCCAGCACAATTACAATAAATCGCTCAATTTTCATTGCCGGCTCCCGTGAAAATAACGAATTACGAGCTACGAATTACGAATTTTATTCGGTGGGGTTGGGGTCGTTTCTTTTATAAACAGGCCCGCAGGATTGGTTAGCATGATAGCCCGCCTGAACAATTCTGACAACCGGCACGGGGGTTACTGTTTTTCAAACAGGATAACAGCCACGCCCCCGCCGCTTACGGTAACGCCGGTTGAAATATTCAAGCCCGTGGGGGCAATGGTGTACGTGCCGGGGATGATCGGCGCAAACTCGCAGTAATAGGGGCCAAACTCCGGTTTGCTGCCGGTGGTGCAGGTGGCGTTCCAACTTGATGTGGGCGAGGTGATGCGCACCGGCAGGTTGAGCTTGCCGTCAACGCTCACCCGGATTACGCTGAACCAGTTGCTCGAAACGCGCTGGTTGCTCACCAGCCGGGCGCGCCACCCCAACGCGGCGGCGGTGGGCGAAGGCGTGGCGGTAGCGGTGAACGGTGTCACGGTGGGTGATGGCGTCGCCGTTGCGGTTGGCGTGGCTGTTGGCGGCAGCGCGGCGGTGGGGATGGCGGTGGCCAACGCCGAAACCGGCTCAAAGACAATCCGGGTGATTTTGCGCGCCTCAAGGGTTACATCAAACGTGGCGGGCAGGCCGGGCACGCTCACCCGGTACCGGCCCGGCGCGAGCGGCGCAAATTCCAGGGCGTCGGGGCCGTATTCGGCTTTGCTGCCGGTGGTGTTGGTACCGCTCCAGTTCCATTCCAGCGCAGTGAGCGTTACTTTAAGGTTGGGACGGCCCGTAACCCAAATTCTGGCCACGCTGGCCCAGCCCGATACCGGCAGCGTACCGGCTACCCGGCCCTGCCAGCCGGAACCGCCGGTTGCGGGCGTGGGCGTGGCTATCGGCGTGGCGGTAGCGGTGGGTGCGGGTGTTAGTGTTGGCGTGGCGGTGGACAGGCGGGTGGGTGTGGCGGTTGGCAGCGGCGTGGGCGAAGGTGTGGCGGCGGCTGGCTGGCCGGTTTGGGTAAACACTACCTCGGCGATGGTGCCGGGCCGGAGTTGCAGCTCAAAGCGGGCGTTCAACCCCTCCGGCGAAATAAAGTACGTGCCGGGCGCAAGCGGCGCAAATTCCAGGGCGTCAACGCCGTATTCGGGTTTGGTGCCAGCCTTGTTAACCACCTGCCAGCCGCTATTGTTGGAGAGCGTTACCGACAGGCCAACCTGATTGCGCACCCACACCCGCAGCACCCCGGCCCAACTGTTAAACGCTGTTTCGCGCACCAGTTGGCCCTGCCAGGTTGGCGGCGCGCCCGGCGTGGGCGTGACCAGTTCGCCGCCGGAATATTGATACGCGCCAATCAGGGTGCCATCGCTAAAAATAGCCACGGCCAACTCGGATTGGCTGAGGTTGGGCAGCGATATTTGCGGCGAGTGGTAGGGCTGGCCCGGCTCCAGGCCAAAGCCATCGGCTTCAAACAGAATTTGGTTGGTGGCCCGGCGCAGCAGCGTCACCCGCACATTGGGGATAATTTGCGTGGCGGCCACGTGCAGTTGCGCCGTAGCGCCATCGCTGCGCAGATTGAGCGCCACCTGGTCGTTGGCCCAGGTAAGGCTGCCAATACCGGCTACCGGATACCAGCGTTCCGTCCAACTGAACTGGTCGCCGGCCTCCAGGCGGCGGGTGTCGGCAAAAGTGGGGGCCACACCGCCGTGAATTTCGACATAGCTGGAGCCATCGTTGGTATATAAATCCGGCGAAATGGCGGTTGAGCCGTTGCCAAAGGCAAAAAATTTGGCCCCCTGCACCTGCTGGCTGTTGTAGGTGCGGACTACGCCTTCGTCGTAGCCTTCATCGTAAATGGCCTGAAAATTGCCGGCGGCGCGGGGATACTGAAAAAAGCCGTACCATTGCCGCCAGTTGCCCAGCAAACTCCAGTCAACGCCGTTGTGCACCGGCCAATTGGCCGGCGTCCACGCGCCGGGCAGGCGGCTATCACCGCTGGAGTGAACGGTGACGCGGTCGGTGGGCATAATCACCCGCAAATTGGGGCTGATTTTGTTGGCCGGGCCGGGGGCCAGCATCGCGTTGAGCCAGAATTTATAATCAACGGGCGTGGCGGTGGGGTTTTCGAGCGTGGGCGTAACTTCAAAATAGGCGGCATCGTTGGGCAGGGTTACGGCAACTTTGGCCCGCAGCCGGTTGGCGGCGGCAGAATCACGCAGTTCCACGGTTACGCCGCCGGCGGTTTGCTGGATGGTGTATTGCCAGGGGATGCCCCATTCGTAGCCGTGTTCTTCTACCGGCAGGCACCATTCCATGCCGCCGGCGGCCCACCACCAGCCCATTTCGGTTGGCCCCCACGGCGCGGGCTTGAGGATGGGGTTTTGGTAAAACATATTGTTGCCGGTGGGTTTGAAGATGGTCTGATAAATGCGCCCGCCCAGTTCGGGCAAAATGGTCACTTTGAGATAATCGTTTTCCAGAATGAGCAGGGTAAAAGTGCGGTTTTCTACCCGACCGGCGTCAAACCGGTTGCGATCCAGCCGGGTGTAGGGCATGTTAAAGGTGGAGTTTAGTTGCTGGCTCAGGGCGTTTTCAACGGGGTTTACCGCCAGCGTAATGGACGAAACCGTAACCTGCGTGCTTGAGGCGGCGCGCGGCGTGGCCTGCATGCGAACGGCATACCGCGCCCCCAACACAATCACCATAAAAATCAAGCCCAATAACCACCATAATTTGGCGTTGCCGGTTAGCTTCATCTTTGAGCCTCTTTCTGTGGCCCGGTTGTTAACGTGCTACACTGGCTTCATGGTAACACAATTTCAGGGGCCGGGTCAATGGATTTTTAGGGTCTTTGGGCCTATCGGTAGAAAAAAACTTCCTGGAAGCTAACTTTACAGCTTCCAGGAAGGTAATACGCTATAGTCTGGTTAAAGTGTCCGCGCTCAATGTTCGGATTATCTCGCCCGGTGCGGCTATTGGAGCAGGTCGTTGCCTGCCCAGTCGTAGTGCGCGTCAGCGCCGCCGGGCGTTGTTACCGGCACAAAGCTCTCGGCTTGGGTGGGGTCGCCTTTGCCATCATATTGGGCCGCCAGCGGGTACGGGAAGAGGGGCCGGGTCATGAGCACTTTACCGCTGCTGGTGCCGCCCTCGGTGGGGTTGGCAAAGCCGCCGCCCTGCTGGTTGCCCGCATATTGGGTGGCGATGATCTTGTCCGGCGCTACGCCTTTTTCAACCCAGTTTTCTATGGCGGCGAGCATGTCAAAACTGCTGGCCCCTTGCCCGCCCGAACAGTGGTACATGCCGGGCACCATAAACAGCCGGGCGAATTTTTGTGTGGCTTCCAGCCCGCCCATTTTATCCTGCACGGCCTGATAATAGGTGATGGTGCCAAAGGGCGGAATGGAGTCATCGGCCCAGCCGTGGTAGAGAATCAGCTTGCCGCCGGCATCGCGGAACGGGGCCAGGTTGGGGTTGGTGGCGTTGTAAACCGACCCCATCTCGCGGAGGCTGTTAAAGCTATCCACGGTGAATGTCCAGTTTTTGAAGTTGAACGCTGATGGGGCGGGGCTGTCTTTGAAGGCCAGATATTTGAGGTAGCCGCTGGCGATAGACTGCTCCATACCGCTCATCGGGCCACCACTGGGCACTACCCCACCGGCCCATTTTAACTCTGTGCCCATGGCCTGTCCGCCAATATATAAATGCCGGCCCTGCGCATCCACCGGCCCGGAGTAGATTTTCTTCAGCACCGTAACCTGCGCCTCGGTTAAACACTGGCTGGGATCATTGCCTTGTTGGCACAGCAGCGATTCCGGCTTGAAATCACAGGCGCGGGGATCGGTTAGATAGGGTTCGTCCATGCCATCCTGTTGACCGCATTGGGCCAGCACCGCCTTGTGAATGAGCGGCAGTTTGTCGGCGGTGAGGATGGGGTTGCCCTGGTCATCCAGATCAACCGTGGCGTTCCAGGCGTGATAGAGGCCGTTTAACGGGGCTTGAAAGGCAGCCGGAGCGCCGGCAATAATGCCGTTGAAATCAGTGGGCCAGCGTTGCGCCAGTTGCAACGCCTGGCGGCCGCCGTTAGAGCATGCCTGAAAGTAGGCGTACTCTACAGATTTGCCGTAAAAGGCGTTAATAATGGCTTTGGCCGCCAGCGACATTTTGTGTTCGGACAGGTAGCCAAAGTCGGCCCGCAGGCCCGGCTCATTCAGCGCCCAAAAGGCGCTGCCGTCGCCAAAACCCGCGCCCACATGCCCGGAGTTGTCAAAGCCGACGGCGTAGTTTTTTGTCAACGCCGTGGCGCACTCTTCCGAACCATTTACATTGCCGCAATAACCGCCGCAGCCAACCTGGAGATAGTGCCCATTCCAGTTGGCGGTGGGCAAATCCAGCTCAAACTGAATTTGCGGGGCGATGACGCCGGTCACTTTGCAGTACTCCGGCGATGTTGCCGTGGCTGGCACAATCTCGGTGGAGGCGATGGCCGTTAACGCGCCGGGAATGCCGGTAAAATCCATATGCGAGATATCCCCGCACGGACCGGGAACCTGTTGTATGAGCATAAATGGGGGGATGTCTTCTGCCGGGGCTGCTTCTGCCGTGGTGACGGGGGTGATAGTGGTAGTGGAGGTGATTAAAGCCGCAGTGGTTTGGTTGAGTGTAGCTCCGTTAGCCAGCGTGGCCGCAACGAGCGTGGTATCTGCTCCGGTTATGGTCGCCGCCTGGCCGGTTGAGTAGCCGGTCAGCAATAAGCTAAGCAAAAATACCGCTGTTACAAATACTTTTGTCTTCATCTTTCTTGAATCCTCTTAAAATATGGTTGAATAGAATTTTACCCAAGGAAATACGCGCCATATCGCAACCATTCCAGAGCGGGTGGAATCTTAGCGTCTATGGAGAATGATTGTATCCTGAGTATAGATATTGATACCGGCTTGTTAGCCAGCAAAACCTGAGTCAATCTCAATTATACCTAAAAATGTTCAGAAATTGTTAAGAAATGGTAGGGTAAATATGGAGATTTGGATAAAGGTTTGACAGCGGTAGTTAGCCCTGGTTTTGCCTCCACCGACTTTCGAACAGTTATGATTGGCTGGAATGGCGTAATCTGATCAGCAATGAAATCGCTGCTAAAACCGTCAATAATCTGGTTCTGGCCTTCATTTTTCGCCAAATTTATGGTGATGTTATGCGGTTATTCCTCTAACCCATTATCGGTAAGCTTCGCCTGTAACTTTAATTATCCCCTGAACAATGGCGAGGTTTCATTGACAACTGTCTTTAGTTATGTTATAGTCAAGTAGTTATGTTAGGTTATTATGTAACGTTACTTGGTTGGCTACCAACAGAAAAACCTATTAACCTATGCAAGCCACGCAACGTGTCGAAGAACTCAATACGCTGACGCGCGCCAAGTACCCCATTATTTATATTGTATCGTGGGAGGAGCGCCGGATTGAAGACATGCTGCGGCAGGTGGCTTTGGAACGCCGCAAAAAACTGTACGAGTGGACAATTACCAACGGCATTATGCCGCTGGATGTGGTGCAAACCCACCCCATTGACCCGGCTACCCGCGACCCGCTGACGGCGCTGGATTTTGTGGCGCACTCGCAAGAAGCGGCCATCTTTGTTTTAAAAGACTTTCACCCGTTTTTAGATAGCGACCGCAGCGGCCCGGATCATCCGGTGGTGGTCAGGCGGCTGCGCGATATTACCAACCAGCTCAAAGAGAGCCGCAAAACGCTCATTGTGCTGTCGCCAATCCTCAAATTTCCGGCGGATTTGGAAAAAGACATCACCGTGCTGGATTATTCGCTGCCCACGCTGGATGAACTGGAGCTATCACTAGATCGGGTGGTGCGGTCGGCGCGGGAAATTGCCGGGGTGCAGCTAAAAATGACCGCCGAGGAGCGCGAGCGCACGCTCAACGCGGCGCGTGGCCTCACTTGCATTGAAGCCGAAAACGTGTTTGCCAAAAGTTTGGTGATGGATCGCAAGCTGGATTTAAAGATCATCATCGCCGAAAAAGAGCAGCTTATCAGCCGCTCCCAAATTTTGGAATACTACGAATCGGTGGAGGGGTTTGCCAACGTGGGCGGGCTGGGGTTGATTAAACAGTGGCTCAGAACGCGCGGTATGGCCTTTACCGAAAAGGCCCGGCGCTTTGGCCTGCCGCAACCCAAAGGTTTGCTGTTGCTGGGGGTGCAGGGGGCCGGTAAAAGTTTGCTGGCCAAAGCCGTGGCCAGCCAGTGGCAGTTGCCGCTGCTACGCCTGGATTTGGGCCGCGTGTTCAGCGAACTGGTTGGCTCATCGGAGCAGAATATTCGCACGGCGTTGCGGCTGGCCGAAAGCGTATCGCCCTGCGTGCTGTGGCTGGATGAAATTGAAAAGGGGCTGGCCGGAGCCAGTGGTTCCGGCAGCGCCGACGCCGGTACTTCGGCCCGGGTGTTTGGCAGTTTGCTCACCTGGATGCAGGAGAAAACCGCGCCGGTCTTTGTGATTGGCACCGCCAACGATATTTCGGCGTTGCCACCCGAAGTGCTGCGCAAAGGCCGGTTTGATGAAATATTTTTTGTTGATTTGCCACAATTGCAGGAACGGCGCGAAATTTTTGCCATTCACCTGGCGCGCCGGGGCCGCGATCCGCTGGAGTTTGATTTGAACCAGCTTTCGTTTGCCAGCGAAGGTTTTAGCGGCGCAGAAATTGAACAGGTGATTATTGACGGCCTGTACGATGCCTTTGAAGGCGAACGGGATTTAACCGCCGAGGATTTGTTACGTAATCTAAAGAGCACCATTCCGTTGTCGCAAACTATGGAAAGTAAAATCACGGCGTTGCGCCAGTGGGCGCGCCAACACGCCCGCCCGGCCTCCGATCCGCCCCAGCCGCAGCCGGTGCTGCCGCGCCGCACTAACGGGCTGCGTCAAATGGAGCTTGGCTAATGCTGGCGCAAACCTTGCGAGGCCCGCACAGTTTATACCGGCGCTACCAGGCCCAGCTAGAAAGCGCCTGCACCGCTGCCGGGTTTGCGGCGGTGGTAACGCTGGCGCTCAAAAACCTGGATGCCTACCCCGCCAACTGGGTGATAGTCATTGGCGTGGCCGTTGGGCTTTTGGGGGTTCGCTGGCCGCTGTTGGCGTATTCGCTGGGGGTGGTGGTGCTGATCTACCCGCTGTACACCATCAATTTGTACCTGGCGGTTTTGTTTGTGGCTGCGGCGGCGCTGGGGCATCGCATTTTGGCGCATTATCTGGGCGCAACCGCGCTGGTGTTGGCCACGCCGCTTTTGGCCGAATATCACCTGCATTGGCTGGTGCCCATTTTGGGCGGCTTGTGGTGGGGCGGTTTGGCCGGGGCCTGGATTGGCGGGCTGGCGGCCATGTGGGGCAAATTGATTGCCGGTATGGCCGGAATGAATATTGACTGGCTGGCGCTGGCCGGGCATGCCCCCAACGCAACCATGATTGCCAGCCGGTTTCACAACGCTAATTCGCTGGATACGCTGTTGCTGTTGATTGAACCCTTTGCCGCAACCTCAACCGTTATTTTGTATAACCTGTTGCAGGTTATCGGCTGGACAACCGCCGGCGGTTTTGTGGGCATGCTGGCCGCCCGCAAATGGGTAAAATACCACGCGCCGTGGTCGGTGCTGGTGGTAACGGCGGGCGGCGGGCTGATTTTGCTGGCCACCCATGTGGTTTTGCCGTACTGGCTTACCGAGGCGGTTCCCAAAGCGGTGCTGGCCGCCTACGATCCGGCGGCGTCGCTGTTTTCATTGATGATGGTGATTATTGTGGGCACTACCGTGTACAGCCTGCGCGAATCGCTGGATTTGCCGGTAGCGCCGCCGCGCCTGTTTCAGCGGGTTCCCCAGCGCGGGTTGGGGTTGTTTGGTTCACCCAAACCCAAACAACCGGTCACTATCAACCGCGAACCGGATCGGCCCCGCCAACCGGTGCGCGTACCCAAACAAAGCGAATTACCGGAGTGGGAACCTCCGGCCAACGATACCGGCTTAATTATGCTTGAAATAGATTGATAACCGGGCCATGACCACAAGATTTCAGCAATTGGACACAGACAAACAAAAAGTCCAACGCCGCGCCACCAGCAAGGGGCTGAGTTTTGGCCCGCTGGCCACGGTTATTACCGTTGGCACCGTGGCCGTGTTACTGGGCGTAACCTTTATTGGCGATTGGCTGCGCACGCCCAAAGTCTCCGCCGAGGTGTCGCCTACCATCATTTCGCCCAACGGCGATCTGGCCCAGGATTCCACCAATTTTAGCTACACCCTCAATGAGGATGCCGAAGTTACCATCAACGTGTTCGACGCCGGTAATGCTCTGGTGCGCACCCTCAAATCCAACGAATTTCAAACCCGCGGCCAGCACGTAACCGTTTGGGACGGCAAGGACAACGTGGGCCAACCGGTGGGCGATGGCCGTTACCGGCTGGACGTAACCGCCAAAGGCACCATGCGCGCCGGCACGCAAAGCGCCACGGTGTTGGTTGATACCGCGCCGCCCACGCTCCGGCTGGCCAACCTCAATGAAGTTAACCGGGTGCGCGACGCCAACCTGTCGGTTGAAGGCATTACCGACCCCGACGCCGTGGTGCAGGTGCGCGGTGACCCCGCCACCATTCCGGTTAGCGCCGACGGCCATTTTAACTTTAAACGGCAATTGCTGGAAGGCTCTAATAAAGTTGAGGTGCTGGCTACCGACCCCGCCGGTAATACGGCATCGGTTTCGCGTGAGCTGATTTTAGTTACGCAGCCGCCGCAAGTAACCGTAACCAGCCCCGCCAACGGCGTGTGGACAAAAGACAGCATGGTTGTGGTAGCGGGCACCGCGCCGGCGGGCACTTCCATCAAAATAAACGGCCAGTCCGCCACGGTTAATGCCGATGGCCGGTTTGAGCGCGAAGTAATTTTGCAAGAAGGCGAAAATGTGCTTAAAGTGGCCGCCACCGACGACGTGGGCAACGTTACCACTCAGGAAGTGATTGCGCGACGCAAATCCACCGCGCCGCCGCTCAGCGTTAATGTGGAAAACGGGCAATCGTTCCAGCAGGCCGACGTGCAGATTATCGGCAAAACCGAACCCGGCGCAACGGTGCTGGTGGGCGGGCAAACCGTGGCGGTCAGCTCGCTGGGCGAGTTTCAAACCAACGTAAAGCTGCTCAACGGCGATAATTTACTGGATGTCACAACGCAGGATCAGGCCGGCAACGCCACCCGGTTGCAGCGCCGGATTCGTTACAACGTTACCGCCCCCGAAGCGGAACTGGCCCGCGTGGCCCGCAACCTGCCGGATTTATCCACCTATTTTGTGCCGGTGCTGGTTTCTTTGCCGGTGCTGCTGATTTTGGCCTACTGGCTCACCCGGCCGGTGTCGCTGGTGGTTTCGGCGGATGGCGGCAGTTTTCAGCCGGGCATGCCCGAAGAAGGGCGGTTTATGCGCCTGTCTATTGACCTTTCTAAAGCGGCGCGCACCACGGTCGAAATCAAAGACCGGCGCGGTAACACTGTGGCCACACTGCTGCACCGGCGGCATCGCGGTGGCGGGTTGCACACCCTGCATTGGGACGGTTACGATGATTTTGGCCGGGTGGTTGCGCCCGGCGCGTACACGGTTGAGGCCAGCGCCAGCACTACCGGCGGCAGCGTCAAAGGCACACTGAATATTGAGGTGCAAGAAGACCGCGCCGTTCACCGCCAGTATTTGCGCAACGCGCCTTCTTCTCAGGATGAAGAAACCACGCTCAACCGCCCCGGCGTTCGCGCTACCCGCGCCGGCACTTCCGGCGGCTCCTCGCGCCGGCGGTAATTATCCGTTTTTCTTCAATTTGATAATTGGGATTGCCATTTCGCCCTTTTTTACCGGGTTCAAGGTAAAAAGGGGCATTTTTTTGTGTGCCGATTGGCCACAAACGCGAAGGTTGCCGTTACTATGAGTGCAGTATGCGCTGGATGGCCTGCGCCAATGTTTTAAGATGGAGCGGCTTTTGCAGCCAGTCAATGTTGCCTTCGGCGATAAATTGCTTGTTATCGTTTTGCATGGGGTAGCCGGTAATGGCAATAATTCTAACTGCCGGGTTTTGAGCACGCAGGGCCATAATCAATTCGGCGCCGCCCATTTTGGGCATGGTTATATCGGTGAGCACCACGGCAATGTTGTGTTGGTGTTGCTGGTAAATGCTGATGGCCTCGTAACCGTTGGTGGCGGTTAAAGCCCGGTAGCCCAGGTAGCCCAACATGGTTGTGCCAATTTCCAACACGGTGTGGTCATCTTCTACCATTAAAATCAGTTGATTTGCGCCCCGTGGTATGGTTAAAGCCGGGGCCGGCAAAGCGGCGGTTGGGGCGGCGGTGGGCTGCGGTTGAAGATAAATTAAAAACGTGGTGCCCGCTTCGGGCCGGCTTTGCACCTGGATGAAGCCCTCGTGTTGTTTGATAATGCCGTACACCTGGGCCAGCCCCAGCCCGGTACCTTTGCCCACCTCTTTGGTGGTAAAAAACGGCTCAAAAATCTGCTCCTGGTTTTCCTGCGGAATCCCCACACCGGTATCGGCAATGGTAAGCAGCACCCACGGCCCGTAAGTCATTCTGGGGAAGGGCGGCGGCACGCCCGCCGAAAATTCGGCGTGAGCCAGGCCAAAGGCGAGCGTGCCGCCGGCGGGCATGGCGTCGCGGGCGTTTACCGCCAGGTTGGTGAGTACCTGCTGCATCTGGTTTAAATCGGCGGTGATAACATATTCGCCCGGCGGCGCATCAAAATTAATGACAATGTTTTCGGGCAGGGTGCGTTCCAGCAGTTTGATGGTTTCCTTAACAAACGGAACCAAATCCAGCGGGTGTTTTTCGGTGATGGTTTGCCGGCTAAAATCAAGAATCTGGCGCACCAAATGGGCGGCCCGGTGGCCCTGTTTGGTAATTCGCTCGGCGTCGTCGCGCAAATCGGGCAGCAGCCGTGGGTCGGCCAGTAGTAATTCGGCGTAGCCAATAATGCCGGTGAGAATGTTGTTAAAATCGTGGGCAATGCCGGCGGCCAACTGCCCTACGGCGGCCAATCGCTCTTGCTGTTGGGCGCGTTTCTGGTTAAGCCGGTCCTCGGTTACATCGCGGATGACCAGCGTCCAGCCGCCGGCTTCCGGCCCGGAGAACACCGGGTTGGCATCAATTTCAAACATCTGGTTGGTTTCGGCTTCGGTTTCTACCAGATAGGGCGCGTCGGCGGTGGCCGAAGCCACAATGGTTTCAATGGGGTGCCGGCCAATGGCGGCCAGTTTGCCGCCCACTTTTAGGTGCGGCAGCAAGCTTTTGGCGGTTTGGTTGGTAAAGGCAATCCGGTAATCCGCATTGAGCAAAATGATGCCGTTGGGCAGATCGCGGATAATGTTTTCCAGCCGTTGGAGTTCGGCGGCCAGCAGTAGTTGCAGCCGCCGGATGGTGGCGGCGGCTTGGTCGGCAATGGTTTGCAGTAGCCGGGCGTGTTCGGCGCTAAAATCGGTTTCGGTGGGGCTAACAACCAGCAGCGCACCCACGGTTTCGTGTTCTACCACCAGGGTTGCGCTCAATACCGCGCCCGGTTGATCCGGCATCACCGGCTCGGCCAGCGGTGGAAGATGTTGAACTTTTAAATATTTCGGAGTAATGGCAACCTGGGCCTGGAGTAAATTTTTAATTTGATCGCCAATGGCGGGCGGCAGGTCATCCGGGCCGGGCAGCAGCATGGTGCCGGCCCCTTCGGTGATGAGTAACCCGGCGGCAAAACTGTGCGGAATGGCTTGCCGCAGGTGTTTAATGGCCAAATGCAGCACATCGTTAAATTGATGGGCTTGGCTGAGCGCCTGGGTTAGCTCGTACAGGGTTTGCAACTCAAAGGTGCGTTTGGCCACCCGGCTTTCCAGTTCGGCGGCGTATTGCTGGGTTTGGTTGTACAGCCGCGCGTTTTCAATGGCGATGGCCGCCTGGTCGGCCAAAAGCTCAAACGCCCGGAGTTCCGGTTGAGACCAAGCGTGCGCCGAATGGCGCGAGATGGTCATGACGCCCACAATCTGCGCGCCGATTTTTAGTGGCGTGCCCATGATTGAGCCTTCCCAGTCGGGTGGCGCATCCGTAAACAGCGGGTGATTTTTCATGTTAGCCACCGCAATGGTACGCGCTTCGCGGGCAATCGTATACGTTAACCCGGTTGGCCGGGGCGAGGCAAACGGCACGCCGGAACGGCCATCCGCTAAAATAGAGGCGGCATAGGTTAGCGCATCATCTTTATATAAAAAGATATGGGCGTTTTGGGCATCGGGGGTGAGTTGAAAGGCGGTTTCAAGAATGGTGTTAAAAACGGCGTCAAGCTTTAGTTTGGCGGTGATGCCCAGCGTGGCCTGCCGCACGGCTTCCAGTTCGGCCACCCGTTGGGTAACAGCTTCAAACAAACGGGCGTTTTCCAGAGCCAGCGCCGCCTGGCTGGTAAAAATTTCCAACCGTTCCAGGTGTTCGGGCTGGTAAAAGTTTGGCTCAAATTTATCAAGGGTAAAAATAGCCAGCACCTTGTCATGGGAAACGATGGGCGCACCGGCCCATGACCGGATGGGGTGAGCGACAAGAAAATTTCCCCACTCAGTTTCGGTTTGGATATCGGTGATGATGTGCGGGCGGCGGGTTTCTACCAGTAATTTTACATAATGGGTAGTTGGAATATCAAGCACCAGTTGCGCCATGTGCGCGGCCATTTCCGGGCCAAAACCTCTGGTGCGGGCCATGCGGGCTTCGTTGTGGTCAATCAGCATAATGTTGGCAGAGTCATACGGCACAATGTTGCCAACGTGATCCAGCAGCCGGTCCAGCAGCGTTTCCTGGTTGAGGGTGCTGGTAAGGGCCAGTCCGGCCTGGCGCATGGCCTCGGAAAATTGGCGCTGCTGCTGTTCGGCCAGCAGCCGGCGCTCGCGTTCCTGTTCGGTTTGTTTGCGGGTGGTGGTATCAAGGCCGATGGCCACAACAAACGTGGCAGCGTTGGCGGCGTTCATGCCGGTAAAAGACCAGTCAATAACCCGCTCCTGGCCGGTTGGGGTGAGCAGGTTTAATTCGTATTGAAAGGGTTGGTGGGTTTGGATTAACGTTTGGAACTTGTATTTTAGCAACGTTTGTTCCGGCGGCGGCGCGAGCACATCCCAAAATGGCTGGTTGTAAACCTGGGCCAGAGCAAAGCCGGTGGTGGCGCTGCTGGCTTGGTTAAACCGGATAATCCGGCCATCGGCGGCCAGCACCATAACCAGCGCCCCGGCCCGATCCATGACATCCGAGATAAAAATGTAATTGGCCTGCTGCGAGTGGAGTTCGGTTTCCAGGTAATGCACCAGGTAATGAATAGACGCAATGGCAATGGCGCAGACCAAAACAAAGCCCAACGCCACCGTAAACCAGGTTGACAGGCCGGATTGCGAATAGATTTTTTGGAGCGGAAATTCATAACCCAGAAAAACGTTAAACCAGGCAATCAGGCTGGAAGTAATGATGCTAACCCAAAACGCAAGCAAGCCATAGCGCGTATTGAGTAATGTGGTGGTGAGAATGATCAGGGTTAGTAAAAATACGGCGCCATTGCCCCACAACCCAAACAGTAACAGGTCGGCGGTGCTAAAAAGATAAACCAGCGCCAATAGTGCGCCGGTTCTGCGCATAAAACTCAGGCCGGGACACAACGTAATTCCGCACAAACAACTAAACGTTATGCCGTAAAACAGCAACAACAATGGCAGATCATTTACAATGGCCGAAATGCTGGCAAAAATTAGCGCCACCACACTGGCAACCAGCAGAGCGGAGATGATTCGGTTGAGTAATTGCTCGCGCCAATGCCTGGGGTGAGGAGAAATATTAAAAACCCCCATTAAATTCACCTTGGTCTGGTTTGTTGTCAGCCCGCCGACACGGTTTTATTATAAAGATAACATTGCCGGCTGACAATAGACCGGCAATGCCATTGGCTGGAAAAACAAAAAGAGCTGATGACCAGCTCTTTTTGTTTTTAGCCGTACTTTGGCGGCAATTAGTTTAAATGCCACTCAACCGGTTGCAGGCGACCATCTTCTGTGGCCAGCGGTTGCGGTTCGGGGGGGCTGTCTGCCGGCGCGTCCGCCGCCTCCACCTCGTTGTGGGTGAGTTTAAACTGAGCCACCAGCGATTGCAGCATTTGCGCCATTTGGCTGAGCGTTTGCGCCGAGGCCGACACTTCTTCAATTTGGGCGCTCATTTCCTGGGCGGCGGCGCTTACTTCTTCTACGGCGGCGCTGTTTTCCTGGCTAACGCTGGCAATGTTTTCAATGGCTTCGGTGGCCTGGCCGGAACTGGCGGCCATTTCCTCGGTGGAGGCGGTGTTTTCTTCTACCACCGCCGAGACCGTTTCCATAGTATCAACCAGGGCCGAGGCCGTGCCGCGCATGGTTTGGGCGGCCCCCACAATTTCTTCTACCTGTTGTTGCACGGTTTCGGCGGCTTGCAAAATATTCACCAGCGACGCGCCGGATTCGTTGGCGCGAACCACGCCCGTTTCTACTTCTTTGGCCCCGTCGTTCATGGCTTGTACGGCTTCGGCTACGGTTTGCTGGATGCCTTTAACCAGGCCGCCGATTTCCTTGGTGGCGTTGGCCGATTTTTCGGCCAGTTTGCGCACTTCGTCGGCCACCACGGCAAAGCCTTTGCCGTGTTCACCGGCGCGGGCGGCCTCAATGGCGGCGTTGAGGGCCAGCAGGTTGGTTTGGCTGGCAATGTCATCAATGGTTTCTACAATATCGCCAATTTGGCCGGAACGCCGGCCCATCTCTTGCACTTTTGTAACTGATTGCCCTACTTTGGTTTTGATGGTGGACATGCCCGCAATGGTTTGCTCAACGGTGTTGGCACCGGCGCGGGCCACGGCGGCAGCCTGGGCCGCGCCATTGGCTCCGGCGTGTGCGTTGCGAGTTACCTGCTCAATGTTGGCCGAAATTTGCGCCGTCATCCTTGATGATTGGCCCACCGCGTTGGCTTGTTCTTGCGCGCCTTTGGCCACGCCGTCTATGGCGCGGGTTAACTGGGTCACAATATCCACGGTTTGGTTAACGCTTTCGGTTTGCTGGGTAGCGCCCCTGGCCACTTGCTGAATGGTGGTTGTTACCTGCGCCACGGCTTGTTCGGTTTGCATGGCCGTTTGCGAAAGCTGCTCCGAGGCCTCGCTCAATTGGGCCGCCGAGGTGGTTACTTGCGCCAGCAGGCCGCGCATGTTGGTAATCATTTGAACAAACGCTGCGCCCAACGTATCGTTAGCGGATTTGGGAACAACCGTAACGGTCAGGTCGCCGGCGGCAACCTTTTCGGCGGCGGCGGCAATGTTTTGCACGTAGGCAATCAACCGCCGAAAGGCCGCTGCCAGTTGGCCAACTTCGTCTTTTTGGTCAAGGTTGATGGCCACATTTACGTTGCCATCGGCTATTTCATCCGAGATAAGCTGGAGCTTGTGAATGGGCGTGGTGATGGTGCGCGACAGGCTGATTGCCGCCACCACCCCAATGACCAGCGCCAGCCCAGCCACGCCAAGCGCCGTGTTGACGGCGGTGTTTTCGGCAGCCAGCATTTTGGCTTGTTGGGCATCGCGCAAATCCTCTGCCGCTGTTTGTACATTGCGGGCGGCAATCACCATATTGCTTTCTTGCTGGGCCTGGCGATTAGAAAGGGTAACAAAATTGCCAATGTAGGCATCGTACCCGTTCAGATTGCGGCGGATGCTGTCGGCCTGAATGCGGGCGGTTGAGGTTTGGGATTCGTCTTTCATGGTGGCCACAACGGACTGCATCTCTTCTACCAGCTTTTTGATGGCGGCGGTGGTTTCTTCCTGATTGTTGAAGGAGTATGATTTATCATACTGGTGGGCGGTTAGCATTAAATTGGTAACTTTATTGAGGTTATCAAGTTCGGCCAGGTAGTTTTTTACTACATCTTGGTTAACATTGGCCGACAGGTCGGCATGAAAGGCTTTTTCCTGGGCGGCGCGCATTTCATCAATCACTCTAAAAACGTCGTTGGCGCGTTGGCCCATAATGGTGTTAAACTCTTGTTTTTGTTGTTCAAGGCTTACAAAATCGGTGAATTGGCCGTAATAATCATCCAGATTTTGCCCCAGACCGACCAGCAGTTCCTGGTCGGTCTGGGCGGGAAGTTGAGCGGAGGTTTGGGCCAATAGTTCTTTAAACGCCGGGATCAGGTCGTTCATCTTTTCCACGGCATTTTGGGTATCGCCTTCTCGCATGGTAAGGCCGCGCAGCATAAAGTTTTTTTCGTTACGGCGGGCATCCAGAATCATCGCCACCATTTGGTTGGCGTTGTTCATCATGCCGGCGTTAAAGGATACATTCTGCAAGCCGGTATAGCCCGCATACGCCACCAGTCCGGTTAAAACCAGCACCAGCCCAAACCCTACGCCCAGTTTTAGCGAAAGTTTTACATCTTTCATTACAACCCTCCCGGAAAGAAAACGCCTGAGTTACGGTGGAATTAAGAATCAAGTAGAAGCCGGAAGTTGTTTGGCGTCTATTTGTTGCATGCCGGTGAGTTTTAGTTTTTCTTCAAATGACAGCACCTTGTGCAAATCCAGCAAAATGATCAGCCGCTCGCTAACCTTGGCAATGCCGGTGATAAACGTGGAATCCACGGTTGTTACCAGCGGCGATGGCGGCTCGATGTCTTCTACCGGCACGCGCAGCACCTCGTTAACGGCATCCACAATCATGCCCACCGTTTGCCCTTCGATTTCAACCACCACAATCCGGGTGTCTCTGGATTCCTCGGCTCTGACCAGATCAAAGCGTTTGCGCAAATCAATCACGGGTAACACCGTGCCGCGCAGGTTAATCACTCCTTCCACAAATTCGGGGGCGCGGGGCAGGGCGGTAATAGTTTGGAGCTTGATAATGCTTTCTACGGTGGCAATCTCTACCCCGTAGTGCTCGTTAGCGAGCTTAAAAATAACAAACTGGGTTTCCATAGTTATTCTCCTTGGGTAAAAATTTTCAGGTTAATTGCCGATCACAAACCAAAAAGGGAGAGCAAAAGTATTTTACCGACAGGCGGCTCTTTTTATAGCTTTTTCCCGATCAGTTTCCAAACCTCGGCCATAAATATTTCTACATGATTAATATCCTCCGGGTTGTATTCATCCTTCTTGTTGCCTACCCCCACTAAAAGAACCATTTTTGAGCCGTTCCAGATGGGCACGCCCATAAATTTTTTAATTTTAACGTGCCCCGCCGGGTATCCTCTTTTAGTTGATTTAACCAGATGTTCGTAATCGTTTACTATCACGGCCTTTCGGTCTCTCACCGGATCACCCCACAGGCCGGTGTCGCCCACTTTGTACACCACGGGTTTATCTACCATTGAGCAACTGGTCATAGCGCCTGCAGAAAAACCAATAATAGTCATGGTATCTTCGTCCGGGGTGACAGTGCCAAAAAAAGCCACGGTTGACCCGGTTAAACTGCATAAATAGGCGGTAATATGGTTTTTTAATTTATCAATAGGTTGAACAGAAAGGTTGTTGATGGCATTAATCGCATGTTGCACTTTATCGTCCATTGTTGAAAAACTCCTTTGTGATGATTTTTGAAGCCGAAAAATCTGGTTTCCGGCTCATTTTTGTTAACACTTCCGTAAAAATTACCAGGCCGGCAGATGGAATGGCTACCCCCGTGCCGTTGGTACCGGTTCCTTTTTGTGGCCGTTGGCCAGCCGGGCCGGGGCCGGCGCGGCGAAAGCCGGCGGGATGGCGGCGATGGGATTGGGCCGGGCGGCGGTGTTAGAGGTGAGAGTAAACTCGCCGACCAGGGCTTGCAGGGTTTGAGCCATCTGGCTGAGGGTGTGAGCCGAGGCGGTGACTTCCTCCACCTGGGCGCTCATCTCCTCGGCGGCGGCGTTCACCTCTTCGGTGGCGGCGCTGTTTTCCTGGCTGATGCTGGCAATGTTCTCAATGCTGGAACTGACCTCGCCGGAACTGGCGGCCATTTCTTCGGTGGAGGCGGTGTTCTCCTCAACAATGGCCGAGACGGTTTCCATAGCCCCGACCAGTTCGGCGGAGGCGGCGTTCATTTGTTGGGCGGCGGCGGCAATGGTTTCGGCCTGGCGGGTGACGGTTTCGGCGGCGGCGAGAATATCGGCCAGAGCCGCGCCGGAGGCGTTGGCCCGCTGCACGCCCTGTTCCACCTCTTTGGCCCCTTCATCCATGGCCTGCACGGCTTCATTCACGGTTTGCTGGATGCCCTTGATGAGGCCGCCGATTTCTTTGGTGGCGGTGGCGGACTTTTCGGCCAGTTTGCGGACTTCATCGGCGACGACGGCAAAGCCCTTGCCGTGTTCGCCGGCGCGGGCGGCCTCGATGGCGGCGTTGAGGGCGAGGAGGTTGGTTTGGCTGGCAATGTCGTCAATGGTTTCAACGATAGCGCCGATTTGGTGGGAGCGGAGGCCCATTTCCTGGACTTTTTGGGCGGAGAGGCCGACTTTGGTTTTGATGGCGTGCATGCCCTGAAGGGTTTGTTCGACCATAGCGGCGCCCTGGCGGGCGGTGGTGGCGGCGTTGGCGGCGCCCTGAGCGCCGGCCTGGGCGTTGGCGGCAACTTGGTCAACGGCGGAGGATATTTGGGCGGCGATGGTGGCGGACTTGCCGACGGCGGTGGCCTGTTCCTGAGCGCCGTGGGCCACGCCTTCGATGGCGCGGATGACCTGTTCGACAACCTGTTGAGAGCGGTTAACGCTTTCGGTTTGTTGGGTGGTGCCGGTGGCGATTTGCTGGATGGTTTGAGTGACCTGTTCGGCGGCCTGGCCGGCCTGGCTGGCGATATCGGAGAGTTGGCCGGCGGAGACGCCCAATCCGGTGGCGTTGTTGGCTACCTGGCTCACCAACTGGTGCAAATTAGTAATCATCTGGGCAAAAGCGTTGCCCAGCACGTCGCGCGTGGATTGCGGGGTGACGGTTTGGGTTAAATTGCCGTCGGCAATGCTGGTGGCGGTACCGGCCATGCTTTGCAGGTAGGCAATCATCTGCGTAAACGAGGCGGCAATCTGCCCAATTTCATCGGTGGATTTAATCTCAAGGGTTTGGTTAAGGTCGCCTTCGGCGATTTTTTGAGCGGCCTGGTGCACCTGAGCCAGCGGTTTGGTAACGCTCCGGGCAAAGGTAATGCTCACAATCAAGCCCAGCACCACTGCCACCACCCCGGCGATGGCAAAGTAAGTAAGGGCCTGCGAGAAAACGTTGCTGGCTTCAAGTTTGCTGGCGTCGGCGGCGTTCCAGCCGGCGTCTTCGGCTTTCATGGCGTTATCCTGCACTTTGGTGCCAATTTCGGCCATTTGGGCCAGCACCGCCGTTAAGTCCTGGTCGTTCTTTACCCAATCCTGAGCGGCAGTATGGTAGGCGGTGGTGGCGGCCCTTGCCGTATCTATACGTTGCAGTTCATCGGCGGCGGTGGTAACTTTTTGCAGGTCGTCGTACAGTTTATTCAGCTTGGTAATGTTGGCTTCCAGCCCGGTAAACTCCCGCGAGTCCTTGTAGAGCATATAGTTTTTTTCGTGCAGCCGGGTTTGCAGGGCGGTATCCCAAATATCTACCACAATTGCCAGCGCCTCTTTGGCCTGGCTGGAAGTATCCTTCATTTTGGCCTGAAAGTAAGCCGAGGCTTCGTTAACTACCACCTGCCCTTTTTCATCCATTGTTTTGGCGGCGGCGCGGTTATTCTGAAGTTTGCCCACGCCATCGTTATAGAGTTTTTTGTACTCTTCGGTAACGGTGCGCACTTCTTGCGATTTGCTCAGCAAATCCTGGTCGTTGTACTGGGTGGCTACCTTATCAACCGCATCCAACGAAACCATAATCTGATCAATGTTGGCCATAGCCGATTGTTGATATTTGGTATCCTGGTACAGCAAGTACATTTTTTCATCCATAATGGTGCGCAGGGCGTACCGCTCAACCGCCGTGGCGTTTTTTACCGAAGGCACGCGCTGGTCGGTAATTTCGGCCAGGATGGCGTTAATGCTCTGCATATTCATTACACCCAGGCTGCCTACAATTCCCACCACCAGCAAAACCACCAGTAAAAAGACCACTAATAGTTTTGTTCCCATTCGTAAATTAGTAAATTTGGCTATCATGTTGCGTTTCTCCTGTTAGTTCGATAATCGCTTCATTAACCTGATTAAAAGTGTGGTACCGGTTCCTTTTTGTGGCCGTTGGCCAGCCGGGCCGGGGCCGGCGCGGCGAAAGCCGGCGGGATGGCGGCGATGGGATTGGGCCGGGCGGCGGTGTTAGAGGTGAGAGTAAACTCGCCGACCAGGGCTTGCAGGGTTTGAGCCATCTGGCTGAGGGTGTGAGCCGAGGCGGTGACTTCCTCCACCTGGGCGCTCATCTCCTCGGCGGCGGCGTTCACCTCTTCGGTGGCGGCGCTGTTTTCCTGGCTGATGCTGGCAATGTTCTCAATGCTGGAACTGACCTCGCCGGAACTGGCGGCCATTTCTTCGGTGGAGGCGGTGTTCTCCTCAACAATGGCCGAGACGGTTTCCATAGCCCCGACCAGTTCGGCGGAGGCGGCGTTCATTTGTTGGGCGGCGGCGGCAATGGTTTCGGCCTGGCGGGTGACGGTTTCGGCGGCGGCGAGAATATCGGCCAGAGCCGCGCCGGAGGCGTTGGCCCGCTGCACGCCCTGTTCCACCTCTTTGGCCCCTTCATCCATGGCCTGCACGGCTTCATTCACGGTTTGCTGGATGCCCTTGATGAGGCCGCCGATTTCTTTGGTGGCGGTGGCGGACTTTTCGGCCAGTTTGCGGACTTCATCGGCGACGACGGCAAAGCCCTTGCCGTGTTCGCCGGCGCGGGCGGCCTCGATGGCGGCGTTGAGGGCGAGGAGGTTGGTTTGGCTGGCAATGTCGTCAATGGTTTCAACGATAGCGCCGATTTGGTGGGAGCGGAGGCCCATTTCCTGGACTTTTTGGGCGGAGAGGCCGACTTTGGTTTTGATGGCGTGCATGCCCTGAAGGGTTTGTTCGACCATAGCGGCGCCCTGGCGGGCGGTGGTGGCGGCGTTGGCGGCGCCCTGAGCGCCGGCCTGGGCGTTGGCGGCAACTTGGTCAACGGCGGAGGATATTTGGGCGGCGATGGTGGCGGACTTGCCGACGGCGGTGGCCTGTTCCTGAGCGCCGTGGGCCACGCCTTCGATGGCGCGGATGACCTGTTCGACAACCTGTTGAGAGCGGTTAACGCTTTCGGTTTGTTGGGTGGTGCCGGTGGCGATTTGCTGGATGGTTTGAGTGACCTGTTCGGCGGCCTGGCCGGCCTGGCTGGCGATATCGGAGAGTTGGCCGGCGGAAACGCCCAATCCGGTGGCGTTGTTGGCTACCTGGCTCACCAGTTCGCGCAGGTTAACCGTCATCTGGCTAAAGGCGTCGCCGGTTTGTTGCAGCCGGGTGATGATGTTGTTAAAGGCGTGGGCCATTACCCCCACTTCGCTGCGCGAGTTAATAGCCAGCGGTTGCGCCTTGATGGTAAGGTTGCGGGTAAGGTCGCCCCGGGCCAGCGCCTTCATTTCAATCACCAGGGTTTCCAGATCGCCTTCGGCAATTTGCTGCGATACTTGCGTAACCAGGTGCAGCGGTTTGGTAATGCTTTGGGCAATAAGCCAACCCAGGCTCAAGCCCACCACCACCACCGTGATAATTGTGCCCAGCACCACCCACTGGGTTTGCTGCACCAGTTGATCAACCCGGGCGTTTTCGGCTTCAAAATCCTTTTTAACGCTGGTTGACATAGCCGAGCCGGTTTGGGCCACTTTTGGCCCAATAGCGCCCAGTTTATCGTTGTAGAGCATGTTTTGCTGGTCAAAATCGGTTTTCAGGCTGTCAAACCCGGTGGCATACGCTTCGGTGGCTTTTTGGGCGGCCACGGCTAGCTGGCGCTGGCCGGGATCGGTTATTTCCGTATCCAGTTTTTTGTAGGCGGCCAAGGCTTCGGTGTGATGTTGTTTAAATAACTCCGCTGTCTTTGGATCGCCGGATTCCAGGTATTTAAATACATCCAACCGCATGCGCAGAACGGCTTGTTGGGCATCGCCGGCGTAAAGCGCCACCGTGTCTTCATCGGTTCTCACGGCGTCAATTCGGATTTTTTGAAGATTGTCTTCGGCCAGCGGCCCCTGCACATCGAGCACGTTTTGTTCTACTTGCCGCCAACCGGAAATTAGCCGGGCAATTTCGGTAAAAGTAGTTTCGTAATCTTGCAGGCCCGTTTTTATATCGGTGAGCATAGCTACCCGTTCATTCTGGGTAATCTCCTGGTCGGCCTGCTGAAGCATATCCTGAAAATCTTTAAAATTTTGCTGGTAGGCTACCAGGCTGGGTTCGTCTTTTTGCTTCAGGTATTTCAAGGCGGCCAGCCGGGTGGCGTAAATTTGCGAAACCACGGCATCGGCCAGGTGCTGGTCGTTGGCCAGGTTGCTGGCCAGGTTATCTACGCTGCTCCCAATCTGGTTAACGCGAAGAATAGCCACTACTCCAACCAAAGAAATCAACATTAGCCCGATGGCATAGCCGGCCAAAATACGGGTTCCTACACTTAAATTGTTGAAAAAGTTCATTACAATCCTCCCAGTGTGTTGAATGGTTGGCAGCTTGTCGCCCCGGCTTCCTTAAATTGATAAAGCAAAAGGGTGAGGAGTTACCAAAATTTTATATTAACGCCCGAAAATTGGCGTCGTTCAAAAAACCAGAAAGCAGGTTACGTTTTTAGCGTATTTAGCGTAACCTGCTATAGCCGTTGGTTACTTTTTTTGTTGCGGGCGGCCTGGGTAAAGACCAGCTTGCCTCACGGTCTGACCCTTGCGTTGCCCGCCCGGTTGAATTCAACAGGGTGAATTGCCCCACCACCGCCTGCAATGTTTGGGCCATCTGGCTGAGCGCTTGCGCCGAGGCGGTTACTTCTTCAATCTGGGCGTTCATCTCTTCGGTGGCGGCGCTTACTTCTTCGGTGGCGGCGCTGTTTTCTTCGCTAACGCTGGCAATCGATTCAATGGCCAGCCCTATCTCGCCGGAACTGGCCGCCATCTCCTCGGTGGAGGCAGTGTTCTCTTCCACAATCGCCGACACGGTTTCCATCGCGCTCACCATCTCCTCGGACGAGGCGCTCATTTGTTGGGCGGCGGCGGCAATGGCTTCGGCCTGACGGGTTACGGTTTCGGCGGTGCTCAGAATATCGGTCAGTGCCGTGCCGGCTTCATTGGCCCGTAGCACCCCCACCTCAACTTCTTTGGCCCCTTCATCCATCGCCTGCACCGCCTCAGTCACGGTTTGCTGAATGCCCCGGATCAAGCCGCCAATTTCCTTGGTGGCGGTGGCCGATTTTTCGGCCAGTTTGCGCACTTCGTCGGCCACCACGGCAAAGCCTTTGCCGTGTTCACCGGCGCGGGCGGCCTCAATGGCGGCGTTGAGGGCCAGCAGGTTGGTTTGGCTGGCAATGTCATCAATGGTTTCCACAATAGCCCCAATCTGGTGGGAGCGCTGGCCCATTTCCCGCACTTTTTGGGCCGAGAGGCCGACTTTGGCTTTGATGGCGTGCATGCCCTGAATGGTTTGTTCGACGGTTTGGGTGCCGTTGCGGGCGGCTTTGGCGGCAGAGGCCGCGCCATCGGCCCCGGCCTGGGCATTAATGGCCACCTGGCGCACCGCACTGGATATTTCGGTGGTAATTCCAGCCGAGCGGCTCACGGCGGCGGCCTGTTCCTGCGCGCCGGAGGCCACGCCGTCAATGGCGCGGCTCACCTGTTCCACAATATCGGCGGATTTGGTAACGGCTTGCACTTGTTGGGCGGTGCCGGTGGCCACCTGTTGAATGGTCGCCGCTACCTGGCTGGCGGCGCTGCTGGCCTGTTCGGCGCTGGCCGAAAGCTGAACCGAGGCGGCCCCCAAATTATTGGCGTTGTCGGCCACCTGGCCTACCAACTGGCTAAGATTAACGGTCATCTGGGCAAAATTAACGCCAACTCCCTGCAAGCGGGCAATCATGGCGTTGAAGGCCCGCGCCAGGTCGCCCATTTCGTCGCCGGAGGTGTAGGTTAAGGGTTGGGTTTGCACGCTGACGGTTTGGGTCAGGTCGCCATTGGCAATGGCCAGGGTATTTGCCTCCAGCGCGGCTAAATCTACCTGGGCAATTTGCTCGGCGGTGTGGGCCATCAATTTGGCGGCTTTGGCAATGGAGCGGGCCAGGAAAAAGCCCAGCCCCAGCCCAATCAACAAGGCCGCCACCATCAAACCGATGCCAAGTTGCAGCGCTTGCTGGGCGGCGGCCTGGGATGCGGCGGCGAAGTTATTTCCCAACTGCATATTGTAGGTCGTCCAATCGGCGGATAAGGTAAAGGCAGTAAGAAAATTAGCCCGGGTGTCCTCCATCATTTGCCGCGTCGCCTCAAGGTCTTTGTTCCGGGAAAGCTCAAGCAGTGCCGGGTTTTTTTGGATGTAGGCGTTCCACGCGGCTTTTACGTCTGCCAGATATTGGCCGTCTTTGGTATCAGAAATAACCGCTTCATAATCTTTAAAAAGCTGGTCAAGTTTGGCCTTGTTGGTTTCCAGGTCGGCTTCGCGGGCCTGCTTGGTCTGGTCGTCGGTAGCCAGAATGTGCCGGTACTCAACCCGGCGGTATTCGTTCATCACATTCTGCATATCTGAGATTGCTTGCAGGCTGGGTACGGTGTTAACGTCCAGATACTTTAAATTCTGGTTGGATTGATTAAGCTGCGCCAGCATAAAAATCCCCAGCCCGATCATCATAACCAGCACAATTAAAAAAGCGCCGATGAGTTTGGTTTGCAAAGAAAGTTTCATAGTGTGGGGTTCCTTTATTGGTTATTTATTATTGGTTATGGTGCGTCAGCTTAAATTGCGCCACCAAAGCGGTGAGCGTGGCCGCCATCTCGTTGAGAGCCTGGGCCGAGGCGGTCACTTCTTCTACTTGCGCGTGCACTTCTTCGGCGCTGGCGCTTACCTCTTCGATGGCGGCGCTGTTTTCCTGGCTAATGCTCGACAGGTTTTCAATTACCCCGGATACTTCGGTGGCGCCGGCGGCCATCTCCTCGGTAGAGGCGGTGTTTTCTTCGACCACCGCCGAAACCGTTTCCATCGCGCCCACCAACTCCGATGTGGCGGTGTTCATTTGCCCGGCGGCCACGGTAATCTGGCCAACCTGCTGGTTAACCTGTTCGGCGGCTTGTAAAATGTGTTGCAACGCTTGCCCGGCTTCGTCGGTGCGGGTAACGCCGGTTTCAACTTCGGCGGCGCTGGCGGCCATGGCCTGCACGGCTTCGGCTACGGTTTGCTGGATGCCCTTAATCAGCCCGCCGATTTCTTTGGTGGCGGTGGCCGATTTTTCGGCCAGTTTGCGCACTTCGTCGGCCACCACGGCAAAGCCTTTGCCGTGTTCGCCGGCGCGGGCCGCTTCGATGGCGGCGTTGAGGGCCAGCAGGTTGGTTTGGCTGGCAATGTCGTCAATGGTTTCTACAATGTCGCCAATTTGGCCGGAGCGATGGCCCATCTCCTGTACTTTTTGGGCCGACAGCCCTACCGTGGTTTTGATGGTTTGCATCCCGGCAATGGTGGCCTGGATGGTGGCCGCGCCGGTGCGGGCTACCTGGGCGGCCTGGGCGCTGCCGGCGGCGGCTACCTGGGCATTGGCGGTTACTTGTTCAACCGCTTTGGTAATTTGCCCGGTAATGTTTACGGAGCGCGCCACGGCGGCGGCTTGTTCTTGTGCGCCACGGGCTACGCCATCTATGGCTTGCGTTACCTGGGTCACGGTGTTAATGGCCCGGCTCATATCTTTGGTTTGATGGGCAATGCCGGTGGTAATTTCCTGAATGGCGATTGTTACCTGCGCGGTGGCCTGCCCGGACTGGTCGGCGGCAGCGGATAGCTGGGCCGAAGCCGAGTTGACGTTGTTGGCCGTGGCCGTTACCTGGCCGGCCAACTGGCGTAAATTGGCCACCATCTGTTTAAAGGCGTTGCCCAGCAAGTCGGCGGATGATTGGGGCTGCACCTGAACGGTAAGATCGCCATTGGTAATGGCCTGGGCCGCGCCGGTCATTTCTTTTAGGTAGGCAATCAGGTTAGAAAAAGCGTGGCCGGTAGCGCCCAGTTCATCGCGGCGGGCGTTGATGGCGGCAATCTGGGCCAAATTCATGCCGGTCAGTTCAACATCGCCGGCGGCCAGGTGTTGCGCGGCGGCGGTAACGGTTTTGATGGGAGCGGCAAACCGGCTGGCGATAATCAGCGCGGCCAAAACTACCAGCCCAATCATAACTACCAGCACCCCCGTTGCCAGCGTGAGCATTTGGTAAGCCGGGGCAAAGGCTTCGGATTGGTCAATTTCGGCAATAATGGCCCACTGCGTGCCGTAAACATCCAGCGGGTCGTAGGCGGATAGCACCGGGGTGCCGGTGTAATCAATAATAAGTTGCTGGCCGCTGTTACCGGCCAGGGCTTCGCGGCTGGCCGCCGTGTCTACGCCGTTTTGTTCAACGGTGCCGGCAAACGAGGCCACCACGGAGTGATTTTGGGGATCAAGGAACGAGTCTGAGCGCATGAGCTTGTCCGGGCCAATCAGATAGGTTTCGCCGGATTGGCCCATGCCGCTACGCTCCTGCATAATGGAGTTGATGGCGCTCAGGGGCAGTTGCAACGCCACTATTATTTCTACTTTATCATTGTGGATAACCGGTTGGGCAATAAACGCAGACGGCTGGTTGTTGCTGGGGGCATACGGCGCAAAATCGGCAAAACCAAACTGCTTGTTTTGTATGATTTGGCTCACCAGCCGGCCCAGGCCGGAATCTTTATAAGGGCCGGTGAGCAGGTTGGTGTTGTAATCGGCTTCTTTTTGCACCGAATAAAAAACGTTGCCATCACTGGCAATCAGAAGCAAATCGGCGTAACCGTACAACTCTTTGTACTGGGTAAAAAAGTCCTTTTCGTGGTTTTGGGTGGACGGGGTGAGCACTTCGCTCAAGTTAATTTTTGAAATGATGGCCCAATTCAGCCCGGCCAGGTCTAAAGGTGAAAAGACCACCAGCACCGAGTTGCCTTTACTATCAATAAATACATCCTGGCCGGTTTTACCGTCTAACGCCTGCTGCCAGTAATCCAGTTTGGCATTGGTCAGGTCGTAGCCAACCACATAAGCGCCATCGCCCATGGTGAGCATATCGCTGCGAAAAGTTTGCCGACCATCGGTTTCTTTGGCAATCAGGTAGGTTTCGCCGGATTGGCCCATCCCGGAACGCTGCTGAACAATGGTATTGAGTTGAGCCGGCGCAATCTGATAAACCAGCAGGCCGATGTTTTGCGGGCCGTCGTACACTGGCGTGCCAATGAATAACGCCATTTTGTTATCAACCCGCATCATATCAGTGGTGTAGGTTTTGCCCAGCGGGGCATCCTTGAGCGCCTGATACATTTGCCCCAGGTAGTTGTTTTGGTAGGCAGCATCGGTTAGATTTTGGCCAAAAAAATCGCCTTTGTGAACGCTGTAAACCACGTTCCCCTGCGAATCAATCAGGTAAGCATCGGTATAGTGGTGAATATTGGTGTAAAACGGAAAAAAGGCGTGCTGCTCGGTTTGGGCGGCGCTGTAGGCGCTGCCATCGCCGGCATCGTTCAGCTCGCCTTTGCCGCCGTATAGCTCCGTTACTTTTTGCGCCCCCAGTTTATCAAACCCGGTGGTAAGGCCCTTTAACCCGGCTACCACGCCGGGGTCGCTCGATACATCCAGCACATCCTCTTCCCAACTCTTGAACAGCCGGGCAATTTCGTTTTTATGGATGGCCTGGATGGTGGATAGGCATTTTAACGTTTCTTGCCGCAACGATGACACGGTTTGAACCAACACCGCTATATCGCCGGTGCGTTCGGTAAAATATTTTTGAATTTGCCCTTTTTTAATTTGCTGGGCTACTCCCAATTTGGCGTAAGCCTCGGTTTGTAACGCGTTGCTGGCGCGGTAGTACAATAACCCCCCCACTACCAAAATGGGAATGATTGCCAAAGCCAGGAAAAACAGTAAAAGTTGGCCCTTAATCGAGTGCATAAACTTTATGTTTTGAGATTGCGCAGTCATTTTGCCCTCCGTAACCTCCGCGTATCTGGTTGCCGGGACTGAAATTGAGGGGTGGCGGCCAGTTTTTGGTTAATCTGCCGATTGGCGCAACAAAAAACACGCTCAAGGCGTGTATTTATTATCGGATGTTGAAAGGGGCTTCTAAAGCAAAAAATGTATGATCTGGGTAAAAAAAACGTAAAGAAGGCGTAAAGAAAAAGCATCAACTGCCAAAAAAGCCCGGAAAAGTTGGAGCTTAAGGAAAATATCGCCTGTTTGCAGCGATTGTGTTATCATGAAGCCACTCAGTTACCACCCAAAGGGGTACAGACTTGCCATCCATCGCCGATAATAGATAGAAAGTAGCCGTAAGTTGTTGGCCAAAGCTACCGGCAGCCGGTAGGATTGCCCCATTAGCCGGTGACAAAATTTTAACCGGCCAGGAAACCCGTTGCTACGCTCCGGGTAACTGCTCCTGGCCTTTGTATTCAAGGTTGTGGCCGGTGTTGAGCGGCAGCCTGTCTTCAATCGGCCTTGATACCCGTTAATGCCAAGTTTAAAAAATTTCGCTTTCCAAATGGCCGGCCTGTCCTGGCCCAAAATTAATGATAATGGCGACCTGTTTTTAATGGCGGCCCTGTTTTTGGCTGTGGTGTTTTTGCTGGTGTTAATCAGCCGGATTGTTGTTCAGGCGGTTATCCGCCGGCAGATTGAACAGGAGGTAGCCGAGCGCAAACAGGCCGAAGAGGGGTTGCGCCAAAAAGAGGCGCTCTTTCGGCTGCTGGCCGATAACGCCACCGACGTAATCTGGACGCTGGGCCACCGGCGGGAATTTACCTACGTTAGCCCTTCGGTCGAACGGTTACGAGGGTTTACGCCCGATGAGGCCATGCGGCAATCCCTGGCCGAAACTTTTATGCCTATGTCGCTGCGCGTTATCGAACCGGCGTTGCAACGCATCTACGAGGCCGAAGAAGCGGGCGTTCAATATCCCTACACCGATCGTTATGAGTTGCAACAACCCTGCAAAACCGGGGCGATTGTGTGGGCCGAGTTGATCATCAACGTCATGCATGATGACAACGGCAAGTTCATGGGGGTTTTGGGGGTTACACGCGATATTACCGACCAGAAACGGGCCGAACAGAATATCCACAGAACCAACTTTGAGTTGCAGCAGCGGGTTGAAGAGCTGGCGCGGCTCAACGACATTACCCAAACGCTGGTTTCTAACCTGGATTTTGAAACCGCGCTCAACACCATTACCCGTGAATTATGCCTGCTTTTTAATGCCGATACCTGCGGCGTAGTTATGCTCAACGCCGGGCGCACCCATTACACAGTGGTGGCAGAATATACTCAAACCAACACGCCCAGCACGGTGGGCATGGTTTTTGCGCTTCAGGATAACCCGCTCTCGGCCCGGATTATTGCCACCAAAAAACCGGCGCTGTTTACCGCCAAAGATATTACCCCAATTGATACCGGCCGCGAAGATGTGCTGAACCAGCGCCGGGTGCAATGTATGCTGGTGGTGCCGTTGCTGGCGCGGGCCGAGGTGATTGGCACCATCGGGATAGATACCACCACGCCGGGCCGGGTTTTTTCTCCCCAGGAAGTTGAACTGGCGCAAACCGTAGCCGGCCAACTGGCGGGGGTTATTGCTAATGCCCGGCTGTTTCAGCAAGAACGGCGCCAGCGCCAAATGGCCGAAAGTTTGCAAGAAGTGGCTACCGTATTAAACAGCAGCCTGGATTTGCCAACGGTGCTCCAAAAAATTATGCAACAATTTGGCCGGGTAATTAACCACGATGGCGTGGCCATTTTTTTGCTGGTTGATGATGATTTGGTGCTGACTGCCAGCGAAAAGGTGAGCGATATTTACCTGGGCATCCGCATCCCCGTAACCAGCAATAGCCCCGGCGCGCAGGTTTTTCGCACCAACCGGTCAATGCTTATTGATGATGTGCGGGTTCACCCGGATTGGGAAGTGTGGGCGGATAACCCCAACCCGCCGGTTTTGTGCTGGATGGGCGCGCCGCTATCGGTAGAAGACAAGGTGATTGGCACCCTCAACGCTGATAGTTTTACCCCGTTTGCCTATTCTAAAGACGACCAGCGGGCGCTGGAAACCTTTGCCAACCATGCCGCCACCGCCATTAGAAACGCCCAGCAAGTAAAACTCATCGAAGATACCCTGTTTGAAACGCAACTGTTGTACCGGGTGGGCAGTATTTTGGCCAAAACGCCCGATATTCAGCGGGGAATTGAAAAGGCGTTAGGCGAATTTTTGCATGTGCTATCCGTTGACCAGGGCGGGATTGCCCTGTTTGAGCCGGGCCAGTCCAGTGGCCGCCTGTTTGCCCTTTACCGGCATGGCCGGCCCCAACCCATAGGCGACCCCATCAACCTCAATTCAGTCGGACATCGCCACGTTATTGAAACCGGGCAGCCGCTGGCTATTTACGATGCCCTGAACGACCCCCGGTTGCAGGAAACCCGCGATCTCACTGCCAACCATCAGATAAAATCAATGTTGTTCATCCCATTAATATCGCGGGGGCAGGTAATTGGGGTGATGGGCGCCGACGCCACGGCTAATTACCGGGTTTTTACCGAACACGAAAAAGGGTTGGCCCAGGCCGTGGCCGACCAGATTGCCACCACCATTGAAAACGCCCGCCTGTTTGAACAGGAACAAGAGCAGCGGCGGATGGCCGAAAGTTTGCGCCAGGTAGCCACCTCGCTCACCAGCAGCCTTGACCTGCGCGTTGTATTGCAAAAAATTTTAGAACAATTAGCCTATGTTGTTCGGTACGATGGTGCCGGAATTTTGCTACAACAAGGCGGCCAACTGGTGCTCTCGGCGGGCACCGATCACGCTGGAGATTTTATCGGTACGGCCATTTCTATGGATACCGATGACCCGGCGGTGCGGGTAGTAAAAAGTAAGACAGCTATGTTCATTCCGGATGTGCATCGGGACCCCGCCTGGAAAATTTGGCCCGGCGGCGAATCAATCCGGGGTTGGATGGGGTCGCCGTTAATTACCGGCCAGGGCGTAATTGGAACGCTCACGGTTGATAGCGAGCGGGTAGGCGCTTATAACGAAAAGAGCGTGCAATTGTTGCAAACCTTTGCCAACCAGGCGGCCGTCGCCATAGAAAACGCCAATTTGTTTGCCCAACTCCAGGCCGCCAAAGAAGCCGCCGAAGCCGCCAGCCACGCCAAAAGCTTTTTTTTGGCCAGCGTCAGCCACGAGGTGCGCACGCCGCTCAACGGCATTTTGGGCTTTGCTCAAATCCTCAAAATGGATCCCATCATTACCGCCCGCCAGCGCGAGGGCCTGGATGTTATTGAGCAAAGCGGCCACCACCTGCTCACCCTCATCAACGATATTCTCGACCTGGCCAAAATAGAGGCGGGCCGGCTGGATTTGCATTACGCCAACTTTAACCTGATTAAATTTCTCAATGGCGTTTGCAAAATTATTCAGATTAGAACCGAATTCAAAAGCATCTACTTTCAATGTATCCCCAATATTCTGGATAATACCGCCGGCATGCCGCACGATTTGCCGCAGGTTGTCCACGGCGATGAAATCCGGCTGCGGCAGGTGTTGATCAATATTTTGGGCAATGCCGTAAAATTTACCGATATCGGGGGCGTGATTTTTAGGGTAAACCGGCTTGATGCCGGACTGAACCCGGCGGAATGTGCGTTGCGCTTTGAAATAGAAGATACCGGCAGCGGTATTGCCGCCGAAGACCAGGACGCCATTTTTGAGCCGTTTCAACAGGTTGGCCACGAAGCGCGAAAAAGCGAAGGTACCGGCCTGGGGTTGAATATCTGTTTTAACCTGGTGCAGTTGATGGGCGGCCAGTTGCAGGTAAACAGCACGGTGGGCGTGGGCAGCCGCTTTTGGTTTGACCTGCCCCTGCCCGAAGTTGTGGATACAGCGGCGTTGTTGGCCCCGCCCGAAGCGTTGCCCATTGTGGGCATTAAAGGCCGCGCCCCCAAAATTTTACTGGTGGCCAAAACGTATGAAAACCGAAAAGTGCTGGTGGGGCTGCTCTCGCCGCTGGGCTGCGAAATCATTGAAACCACCGATGGCGTGGCCGGATTAACCCAGGCCATTCAGCATGTGCCCGATGCCATCATTACCGATGTTAGCCTGCCCAAAATGTCGGGGTTGGAGATGGTGGCCAGCCTGCGCCAGCATCCGTTGCTAAAAGATGTGGTGATTATAGCCACTTCCAGCAGTCTGCAATCAACCGACCCTCAGCAAAGTTTGGCGGCAGGCTGCGACACGTTTATCCCAAAACCCATAAAAGCCGACCAGTTATACGCCGAGCTGCAAAAACTTTTGGGCTTGGAATGGATTTACGCCGATGCCGGTGCCCAAAACCCGTCGTCCACCCCGCCCGCGCTGATTCCACCGGAACCGCCCGCGTTGTCCAAACTGATTGATTTGGCCCGGATTGGCGATGTTCGCCAAATTCGGCGTTATGTTGCAGACTTGGAACAGCGAGATGCCCGCCTGAAACCCTTTACCGACCAGGTGAATGTGCTGGCTAAAGGCTTTCAACTGGAACGGCTTCGCTCTTTTTTGGCATCATTTTAATAGTTTGAGGTTAGTTTATGGACTTGAATCAGGAAACCATTTTGGCAGTTGACGATAACCCGGCCAACCTGAGCGTTCTGTTTGACGCGCTCGAAGGAGCCGGTTACCGGGTGCTTATCAATTCTCGCGGCGAAAGCGCCCTAGAAATTGCCGCCGAGGTAAAGCCCGACCTGATTTTGCTGGATGTGATGATGCCCGGTCTGGACGGGTTTGAAACCTGTCGCCGTTTAAAACAAAACAAGGAAACCGAGCACATCCCCGTAATTTTTATGACGGCGCTCACCGATGTGGTGGATGAGGTAAAGGGGCTGCAATTGGGGGCGGTGGATTACATTACCAAACCCATTCAGGTTGAGCGGGTGTTGGTGCGGGTGCGCACGCACCTTACTATTCGCCGGTTGCAGCGCCAGCTTGAAGAGCAAAATGTTGAGCTAAACGCCTTTGCCCACACCGTGGCCCACGATTTGAAAAATCCGTTGGGCAATTTGGTGTCCTACTCCAGCTTTTTGGCCGAGTTGCGGCGTCAACCCGATTTTAGCCCCGCCTCAACCGAAATGGGTGAGTTGGTGCAGGGGATTTTTGTTTCGGCCCAAAAAGCCGTTTACATTGTGGATGAGTTGCTGTTGCTGGCTAGCGTGCGCAAAGAGCAGGTTTTAACCAAAACCATAAAAATGGCCGCCGTGATTGACCAGGCATTACAGCGCACCGATGTAATGGTTAAACAGTACCAGGGCCGGCTTACGGTACCCAACCAGTGGCCGGTGGTCATGGGCTACGGCCCGTGGATTGAGGAAGTGTGGGTAAATTATATTAGCAATGGGCTAAAATATGGGGGGCGTCCACCTCAACTTGAATTGGGCGCAACCCTCGATACCGACGGTATGGTTCAGTTTTGGGTAAAAGATAACGGCCAGGGGCTTGCGCCCGAGGCCCAGGCCAAATTATTTACCGAATTTTCCCGTCTGGATACCATCCGGGTGCAAGGCTACGGCCTGGGCCTCTCGATTGTAAAACGGATTGTGCAAAAACTGGGCGGGCAGGTTGGCGTAGAAAGCCAGGTTGGCCAGGGGAGCAAGTTTTTCTTTACCCTACCCGCTGCTACCGATTAAGCCGCTACGGCCAGTTTGGTCCGTTTGTTTTCGCGGGCGCGTTCGTTTTTGTCTAAAATGCGCTTGCGGATGCGCAGGTTTTTGGGCGTTACTTCCAGTAACTCGTCATCGGCCAGGTACTCAATGCACTCATCCAGGCTCATGATGCGGGGCGGCGTTAACCGGTTGTCAATGTCTTTAAATGCCTGCCGCATATTGTTAAGCTGTTTGCGCTTGCACACATTCACTTCCAGGTCGCCGGGGCGCTGGTGTTCACCTACAACCATGCCGGCATAGGCATCTACGCCCGGCCCCACAAACAAAATGCCCCGTTCTTCCGAGTTTTCGATGCCAAAGCTGGTGGTGGTGCCGGTTTCCCACGCTACCAGCGAGCCGCGCTCGCGAGCATTAATCGGCCCGGCAATGGGCTGGTAGCCGTAAAAAATGCTGTGCATAATGCCGGTGCCACGGGTAGCGGTAAGAAAATGGTATCTAAACCCCAACAGGCCGCGCATCGGCACCAAATACACCATATGCACCGAGCCATCGGTTTTGGTTTCGGTGTGCTGCATTTCACCGCGCCGTTTGCCCAGCATTTCTACCACCGCGCCCACGGTTTCGGCGCTGGTTTCAATGTACACTTCTTCATACGGCTCCAGTTTTTGCCCGTCTTCCGCTTCGTGGAAAATCACTTCGGGCCGCGATACCTGGAATTCGTAGCCTTCGCGGCGCATGGTTTCAATTAAAATTGCCAGATGCAGTTCGCCCCGGCCCGATACCATAAAGGTATCGGCGCTGTCGGTTTCTTCTACTCGCAGCGCAATGTTGTGCTTTAATTCCTCAAACAGCCGGTCGCGCAGCTTGCGCGATGTAACCCACTGCCCTTCGCGCCCGGCAAAGGGCGTGTTGTTAACGCTAAAAGTCATGCGCACGGTGGGGTCTTCTACCCGAATGGTGGGCAACGCCACCGGATTTTCGGGGTCGGCCAGGGTTTCGCCCACCAGAATGCTTTCCAGGCCGCCCACGGCCACAATTTCGCCGGCTTCGGCCTGTTCAACTTCTACCCGTTGCAACCCTTCGTGCACGTACAGGTAGCGCACCCGCTCTGTAATGCTATCGCCGTTGGGGTTGAGACGCACCACCGTTTGCCCGGCCTTGATGCGCCCGGCGAACACCCGGCCCACCGCGGTGAGGCCCCGGTAGGGATCGTAGTCCAGCGTTGTTACCAAAATTTGCAGCGGGGCTTCGGCATCAATCTTGGGCGCGGGAATCTCTCTGAGGATGGTTTCAAACAGCGGTTGCAAATCGGGGCCAATTTCCGGGGTTAGCCCGGCGCGCCCGGCGGTGGCAATAGCGTACACCACCGGAAAATCGGCTTGTTCTTCGGTGGCGCCCAGTTCAATGAACAGGTCAAACGTTTCGTTGAGTACCCGTTCCGGGTCGGCGTCTTTGCGGTCAATTTTATTAATCACCACAATCGCCCGGTGGCCCAGCGCCAGCGCCTTTTTTAGCACAAACCGGGTTTGGGGCATTGGCCCTTCGGCGGCGTCTACCAGCAGCAGCACGCCATCAACCATGTTGAGCACCCGCTCCACTTCGCCGCCAAAATCGGCGTGGCCGGGAGTATCAACAATGTTAATTTTGACCCGCTCGCCGGTGGCGGGGTCGTTAATGGTAACGGCGGTATTTTTAGCCAGAATGGTGATGCCCCGTTCGCGCTCCAGGTCGTTGGAGTCGAGTACCCGTTCTGTCATTTGCTGGTTGGCCCGAAAAACGCGGGTTTGCCGTAGCAGGTAATCCACCAGGGTGGTTTTGCCGTGGTCTACGTGGGCAATAATGGCGATATTGCGGAGATTGGTTTGGGTTGTTAACATAAATCCTCTATTTCCAAAATAATAATGCAGCAAAACGCGGATTTCCACCGTGTGGCGAAAACCCGCGCAGTCAACAATGCCTGCTATGGTTAAGTAACTTACTGAGCGATAAAGCGGCTCCGGCTTTTGGTTTGGCTAATTTTTTTAGCCGGGGGTAAAGGCAAAACCGTTACCCCGCTGGTTATTATACACCAATCCCAGCAATTTGTTGGCCGCCGCCATGCCCGATAACGCCGCGCCTTCAATCCGTGGCTCGCCAAAGGCATCGCCGGCAAAAACAAGCGGCGGCAGGTTGGCCGCTGCCAGGCAGCGATCCGGGTGAAGCGTAACCGGCAGAGCATAACGCCACTGTTTTAACTGGGCTTCGACAATTTGGGTAGAGGCCGTTAAAAACGGGCTTAACCCGGCGGTAATGGCTTGCAACGCTTCGTTGGGTGGCAAATCCCAGAGTTGACGGCTGTACTCTGGCCCGGCCTGAACGGTGAGCAGGGTGGCTTCGGGTGAAATACCTTTGCGCTGGTTGTTGGCAATCCAGCTAATGGGTTCTTGGGGGCGCTGCACTGCACCCGGTTCGGGCAGGTTAACCGGGCCTTCTACCCAAAACAATCCGGTAATACAAGGTGCATATGATATACGCATCAGGCCGGTTTGGTCAAGTTCGGCCAGGGGAGTCTGGCCCTGGTTGAGCATGGCCAGCGATTGCGGCACCGGCGGGGTTAAAATGATGGCCCGGCTGGCGTAAGTTTCGCCGGATTCGGCGGTGGCCAGCCAGCCGGCAGCGGTGGGTTGAATGGCCGTAATCTGCGCGTTAAGCCGAACATTCAGCCCGCCGGCCAGGTGTTGGGCCAAGGTATTCATGCCGCCGTTAACGGCGTAGCGCGGGTAGCCATCGGGGTTGGCTGCCGATAGGCTGCCATCGCTCCAGCCGGTTGCCCAGCGATAAACCAGGCCGGTGCGCCGCCACTGCTCCACCCAGATTTCAAAATCGGGGGTGCGCACGGTAAAAAATTGAGCGCCGTGGTCGGCCCGACCGGGGCCAATGCGCCGGGTGGCCAGCCGCCCCCCCACGCTCCGGCCTTTGTCCAGCAGCAAGGTTTCGCGGCCATTTTTCTTTAAAACGTTGGCCGCCATCAGGCCGGCAATGCCTGCGCCTATAATTAAAATATCGGCGTCTTGCGGCAGATCAGGCTTCATCCCACTCTTCAAGCTCTAACAGCCAATCCTTAACCAGGCTGGCGCTGGGCGACCGGATTTCTTCAAAAATGGCGCGGGCTTGTTTAAGGTAGTCAATGGCTTGCTCAATTTGCCCCAAATCGCGGTGAGCCAGCCCCAAATTGCCCAGGCTGTTGCCCTCGCCGTGCCTGTCGCCGGATTGGCGGGCGGTAATCAGCGCCTTTTCAAAATGCTCAATGGCCCATTTGGCGTGGCCCATGGTGCGGTAGGTATCGCCTAAATTGCCCAGCCATGCGCCTTCGCTGGGGCGGCCAAGTTGCCAGGCGGCAATCAGGCCGATTTCGTTGGCGGTAACCCGGTCGGCCAAAAAACCCTGCCGATCCAGATAATCTTCGATAGCCGCCGCCAGGCCGTGCGCCGCTTCCCATTCTTTCCATTCCACGCACTCGGACATTACCCGCATAAAGTGCGGGCGGTTGGTATCAAGCAGAAGTTCGCTGTTAACCACTGGCGTGCTTTGTTCCCAGGCCAGCGCCATAAAGTAGGTGGCCAGCCGCCGGATGGATTTGGGCGGCGGGGTGAGCCGTTTTTGGATATAAGCGTGAATAAAGGGATGGCTAACCTGATAGAGACCATCAACTCCCCACAACAGCCCGTAATTGCCCAGTTCGCGCAAAGCCATGCGCACCTGTGGCACTTGCTGCCGGGCCGGTTGCGCCTTAAACAGGCCGCGAATGGCCGAAAACAGGCCGTGGCTGGGTTGAATGGTGAGCGTTTTGGCAATCACTTCCTGGTCAAACGGCACCGGCGATAGCAACCCAATAATGGCCAGGGCTTGCCGGGCAGATTCGCTAATTTGGGCCAGGCTGTTTTCTATAACCAGAGGCAGGCAATCCTGCTGCCGTTGCGCCGGGGTAAGCGAAGGCAGGGCGGTGCCGCGCAGCCAATCCAGATAATCGGCGGCGTTAAGGTTTTGGGCCGCAAGGTGATGCCCCACCAACCGAATGGCCAGCGGCAAATAGCCCAGCAACTCGCAGATGCGCCCGGCCACGTCCGGGTTTATCCGCCCGCCCCAATCCTGCAAGAATTTAATGGCGGCCTCGGGGGGCAGCGGAGTGATTTCATACGGGTTGGTAACTTCATCCGGGCAGGTGCGGCTGGTTATCAGCACGCCGCAATTGCCACGGATGGCCAGCACGCCGGCCAGGTCATCGCTTTGCTCGCCGCCGTCCAGCACCAGCAGAATTTTACGGTTGGCCAGCGCCCGTTGCGCGGCCTCATACGGCGAGGGGATGGGTTCTTCGCCAAAAATCCGGGCAATTTCTTCCAGCACAATATCGGTGCGGGGCTGGGTGTAAAAGCTGTGGTAAATGATGCCGTCGGGAAATAAATCCGGCGGTTTGTGGCGGGGAGCCATATGCCACAAAACGGCGGTAGCCAGCGCGCTTTTGCCAATGCCGGTGGGGCCGCACAGGCTTAACACCTGGCCGGGGGTGAGCCGGGCCGCAATTTGGTCCAGTTCTGCCGGGCGGCCAACCATGTGTTTGGGGCGGGGCGGCTTTTGGAGCGGAATTGTTGGCGCGGTGGCCGGTTGTTCGGAGCGGGGCGGGGCGGCCAGTTTGTTGAGCAAATTTTGGGCGGCGGCTTTAATATCGGGGTTCAGGCTAATCCGCGCCGCCAGAATCTCTTCGCCTAACATGGCTTGCCGCCCGGTTGAATCGGGCTTTTTTTCCAGCTTGTCCAGCGCGTCGGCCAAATCGCCGGTAGCGGCATCATTTTTGAGAATTAGTTCTTTGAGGGTTTTGTAGGCGGCGGCTGCTTCTTTGGTGGGAGAAGCGGTGTTCACCGCCGAGATTATGGCTTTTGAGATTATGTCCATCCGCTTATCCTCGGTTGCGCTCAGTGTATTATTATCATACCTGTTTCTGCCGAACAATCAAGAAAAAAGAGGCAGGTTGTGGGCCTGCCTCTTTAAAAATTTACAAAAAAGGGATGGTTACTATTTGGCGGGTTTGATTGCCCCCGAAAATTTCATAATCCGGTTGTTGTCGGCGTCGGCAACCAGCAGGTTGCCATCAGCATCTACTTTGAGGCCAACCGGCAAGCTGAGGGCGGCCAAATCCTGCCCGTATTGGCCCCATGTCACCAGCACCTGGCCGGTTTTGCCATCGTACCCAATGATACGGTAGCCTTCGGGATCACTTATAAATACGCGGCCCTGTTTGTCGGTGGTGATGTAGGGTTTGTTAACCACGCTTTCGCCTTGCCAACCCACCACGTCCCACTGTAAAACGGGGTTAAAGTTGGCGTCAAACTTTTGCACGCGCCGGTTCCAGGTATCAACCACGTAAATGTTGCCATCGGCATCAACGGTAATGCCCACCGGCTCTTCAAATTTGCCGGGAACAACGCCGCCGCCGCCCCAGGCCTGGATAAACTGGCCATCGGACGTGAACTTTTGCACGCGCTTGTTGCCGGTATCGGTAACGTACAGGTTGCCGGCGGCGTCAATGGCAATGTCGCGCGGTCCCCAGAATTTGCCCGGCTGCGCCTGGGGATCGTTTTGCACGTCGGCAAATTCGCCAAACGTGTTGACCAGTTCGCCGGTGGGGGTAAAGGCTTGCACCCGGTGGTTCCAGGTATCGGCCACGTAAACGGTGCCGTTTTTGGCCACGGCAATGCCCCACGGCTCGTTAAATTGACCGGGGCCGGCACCGGGGCTACCCCATTTTAACAGGAATTTGCCGTTTTTATCGAACACCTGAATGCGGTGGTTGCCGGAATCGGCCACGTAAATCAGGCCGTCAGGGCCAACTGCCAGGTTGCGCGGCGTGGCAAACTGGCCATCAAGGTTGCCGTTGCTGCCCCAGGCCGCCAACGCCTGGGCTTCGGCGTGTTTGCCGGCATACGGGTCAAGGCTGGCCGCCGCGCCGCCGGCAACCGGTTGCACCGGGCCGCTCTGGTAATCCCACACCTGGTTGAGCACATCGTTGCGCACGTACAGGTTAAAACGGTGCACAAACGGCCATTCGCTCAGTTTGTAATCCTCGTATTCGCGGTAAAACAAAATTTTGAACAGCTTGCGCCAGTTGTCGCGCACGGTTTGGCGGCGGGCTTGCTGCGCTTCTTCGGTTTGGGGCGCGGCGGGATCGGGCGCGGGGCCGGTAATGTAGGTTTCAATTAAATGGCTGATGGTCTGGTTTTTGTAGTCTTCAATGGGCCACCACACCAGCCGGTAGTTAAAGCGGGTATATTTATCGCCCAGGTAGGGTTTGGCCTTGCTTTCGTTGGCCGAACCGACAATCACAATGGGCGAGTCGAGTGCCTCGCGGGTGGGGTTTTCGCCGTAGTACACCCGGTTGGGGTATTCGCGCATGTACCATTCCAGCGGCCAGGTGGAGTCGTTGTCGTAGGCCACGCGGATCATTTTATCGCCAACGGTGCGGCGCGAAATTTCATCAATCTGGTTGAGCGCCAGCTTTACATCGGGCGCGCCGTGGGCGTACACCAGCATTTCGCTCACGTAATCGTAATTAACAAAGCTGAGCAGCCAGGCAAAGCGAATGGTGAGCAGCGCCAGCAGCAGCAGCGTGGTAACAAAGGCGGTGCGGGCGGCCAGCGCCCGGCCCATACGCCGAACGCACCACACCAGCACGGCCAGCACCGTGAGCAGCAACACTACGCCGGCAATAAATTTGGTGGTTTCGTTGATGGCCTGGAGCGACTGGCTGCGAAAGGGATCGGCGGTGAGGGCGGCCAACAGCGCCGCCGGCAGCAGTAGCAGGGCCGCGCCCAGCACCAGCCCGCCGGTGCGGTAGGCCTCGCGCCAGTTAAAGTTGCCCAACGCGGTTTGAATAACGTGCGCCGCCAAAAAAACCGAGGGCAGCGTCATGTGGATGGTGAGCCAGGGCATTTTTTCGCCGGCCCAGCTAAAAATCACAAAGGCCGACAGCATCCAGTAGATGAGAAACGCGGCAAACGTGCCGCCATCCGAAGGGTGAAACTGCGGGTCGGTTTCAAGTTCGGCATCGGCATGAGCCGGGAATTTGCGCCGGATAATGTACGCCAGCCCGCCAAACAGGGCCACAAACACGGGCAAAAATTCGTACATGGGCGTAAGGAACAGGTAATAATACCAGGGTTGGCCGCCACGCTGCACGCCGTGCTGGTCCAGCCAGTAGCGGATTTCGCCAATGGAGCCGCTGTAAATGCCGCCAATATTGGAGAAAAAGGTGGTGTGCAGCAGCACCCACACCAGCACCGCCACCATCACCGCCCGGCCAATATCGGCGGGCTGGCCCGGCAGCGCGTTGAGAAACCGGCCAACCGGCGTGTTGGTTTTATCTGTGCCAATCTGGATTAGCAAAAAGCCAATGAGCAAGCCCATCAGCATAACCACAATTTCAATGTACTTCCACAGGTTTGGCTCGGCGGATTGGCCGCCGGCGGCGGTAGTGCCGGATTGCCATATTCCCCAAATAACCAGCACCGCCAGCATTACCAGCAGCCCCAACATATTGTAGTTGAGCAGGCGTTGGCGCGGCGAGGCCAGAGCTTCCCACAAAAATGCGCCGGCAATAAAGGTAACGCAGATAAAACCCTGGATGTAAGAAATTTCCATAGTTGCCAGCGTTAGCGATACCGCCAGCGCGCCCACGTATATCCAGCGGGTTTGCCGGCTGCGCATAAACTGAAAAAAGGCCAGCGCCATCAGCGTAACCCACATGGCCGACATCATATCGTGCCGGATGTAACGGCTGTAGTACATTAGCCCCGGCGAAATCAAAATCATCACCGAGGCAGCCAGCGCCCCCAGCCGCCCCAGCCACGGGCGAAACCAGTAAGGCGCAATCACCAGCAGCGTGCCAAGCAGCGCCGGCACCAGCCGGGCGGTAAAATCGCTATCGCCAAATAAAAAGTACATCAGCGCCGTGGCGTGAAACAGAAACGGCCCGTGCATCAGCGGGTCGTGCTGGTAGCCTTTGCCGGCGTACAAATTCCACGAGTAAAGGGTGTGCAGGCTTTCGTCGTGGCTCATTACCCGCGCGCCCAGGTTGTAAAAACGGGTGGCGATGGCCACAAGCAGCAATGCGCCGTAAAGCACCAACTCCCAGTTAACGGTAATGATTGAAAGGAGCGGTGTATCGAGGCTGATTTTTTTGGGTGGGGTAAATTCGCTTTGTGCGGTCAATGTAAAACCTCAACTTATAAGTTTAACCAGGCTAAATAAAGCGGATGGCGTAAAAACAGCCGCAATTTTTAATAATGAGGCTGGTTGGCCCGCAACCACAAAATCACTTTGTCGCCTTGCGGATGCAGGGGCAGTTCCCGGTAAACCAGCCAGTAAACCAAATCTTTAACCACCAGCCCCGCCGGCGACCAGGTGGGGCTTATTGTAAAATCCTGACCAGCGTAGGCTTCGCCCAGGTTGGGGTTTGAGCCTTCGGTGTTGGGGGTGATTATGGCCGAAGCGCCCGTTGCTTCCAGCATGAGGCCGCGCTGCTGAGTGTTTTTGTAGCCGCGTACCAGCCAGTGAATGGCCGGCGGCAAATTGCCCACCAGGCTAATATCCAGCGTGGCGTTATCGCCGGTGCGGATGAGCGATTCGCTGGCCAGCGTTTGGGCCAGGCCAACCAGTTCAATCGAGGGTGAATGGCCGGCCAGCGGTTGAAACGCCTGTTTGGAGAGTGGCCCGTGGTTAAGCCGCCAGCCCAGGCCAACCATAATCATTACGCCCACAATTACGCCGGTTAAAGCCACGCCGCGCACCGCCACGCCCAAATTGACCATGTAGCCAAAAAACAGCGCAATCACCAAAAACAGCCAAAACGCCGCCAGCGGTTGAATCCACGCCATGCGGCAAAAGTTGTCGTTTTCGGCGCAGGGGCGCACCAGCCAGCCGGTTAGCCCAATGTAGCCAAACACGGCAATCACCAGCCCGGCTCCCACAATAATGCCTTCGTTGCTCCAACTGCCGGCCCGGGCCAGGCTATCCCACAACGCCGCCAGCGCGATGGCCGCTAAAAAGGCCAGCGGCACCACGGCCAGCGCCACCGCGCCAAAAGGCCGCCCCGCCAGCAGCAAATCGAGCGTTAACGCGCCCAAAAACCAGCCCACAAAACTCTGCTGGAGCACGCTTCGGCTTAACAGGGCGTAAGCCAGCCCGGCAAATCCGGCTAAAATTAACAGCGGTTCGTAAATAGAGAGCAAAAAAACGGCATTAAACCCGGCTTCGGGGCGGGGTTGCAGCCCCAGCCGGCCCAGCCAATCGGCCAACAGGCCGGTGGTTACGCCCAGCCCGCTCAGGTTGAACGTGCCGGCGGTGGCCAGCAGTAAAAACGCGACCAGTAAAAACAACCCGGCGTAGAGCAACCCGCGCTGGGCCATCTGTTGGCGGCCCTGCGCCGCCATCGCTTTAAAGGCCGGCCAGCGGCCCAAAACCATCAACCCAAAAATTATGAGCGCGGGGTAAGCCAGCGGCCCGGAGGTGAGCAGCAGCGCCACGCCGCCGGCCAGCGCGTACAGCCAGCGTTGTTGCCCGGCTTCAATCCAGTTGAAAAAGCCGCTCACCAGCAGCAACGCGCCCAGCGCCGTGGCGATTTCGCCGTTGCTGGTGCGTGACAGAAAAACCGCCGTTGGCGAAACGGCCAGCAATCCCGCCGCGAACAGGCAGACTTTTGGCCCCAACTGGCGGCGCAGGGTAAACGGCAACAGCGCCAACGCCGTGCCCAACAGCGCGGCGGCCAGCCGCGCCGAGCTGTTGCTATCGTTGAGCAGCAAAAACGCCAGCGCACTCAGCGAGGCCAGCAGCGGGCTGTAGCCCGGCGCGGTAATTTCGCGGCCATGATAAATGGCCCAGGCCGCCAACGCATGTTCGGATTCGGCGTTGGACAGCGGGGAAATGCCCAAATCCCACAGCCGCAGCGCCAGCGCCGCCAGCGCAATCGCCGCAACCAGCGCCGTTTCCAGCGTAAACCAGGCCAGCGGGCCGCTATAGGGGGTGGATAGAATGGGTTGAACCGGATTTTGTTTTACGGCTGTTGTCACAGTAGTCCCTTAAAACGCAATTTAACGCTGATAAATGATAACGTCATCCTGTTGAAAGGCCACGCTCAACAGTTTGGCAAATTTGTTCAGGCCCGGCGGCGCGTAGCGTTCCCGCTCCAGCGCCCCAATATAAACATATTTAATGTGATACTTGTCCAGCAGGGCCAGCGTTTGCTGGTAATCCTGCGTGTTAAATAGCCGGTCAATGTCCGGCTCGCGGCGGGCGGGTTCATCGTAATTGCCGCGCCACTGGCTTTGATGGCCGCCCCAGCCCAGCAACGTGGGAATGCCGGTGAGCGCCGAAATTCGCCCGGTGTACTGGTAGGCGGCGTATTTGTCGCCGGGCGCTTCCAGAATTACGGCGTCGTTGGGCGCGTTCTGGCGCAACCAGGCAATGGCGGCGTAATCGCCGGGGTTGCCTGGCTTAATCCAGGCAATGCCGTCGAGCGTGGGGGCATCCTGAAAGTTGTTGGTTTTGTTAAAAACCGCCAGCACCGGGTACACCAGCCCGCCAATGATCAGCCCAATCATCACCGCCTGAAAAACCAGCCGGGGCAGGCTGCCCATCACACTCGATACATAGTACACGGCAAAGGCCGCAGCCAGCGCCAGCAGCACCCAAGCCTGAAAATAAAACTTGAAAATGGTATTCATCCGAATACCAAAATTATCGCGCAGGTAAACAAATTCCACCGCCAGCGGCAGGGCCACGCCCACCACCAGCAAAATCAGCACAAATTGCTCAACCGGTCGCCCCGGTTTGGCCGGGGCTTCGGCCAGGCCGATAAGCAGCGCCAGCGCCCACCCCAACAGGCCGCCCAGCAGCAAAAACGTAAAGGGATTCACCAGCCGCAGCGCCAGCGCCTTTTGCAACAGGCCGCCCACGGTGGCGTTGCCAATGGCGGCCTGCACTTCCGGGTTGTTGAGCAGCCCCTGTACGTATTCGCGCCCGGCGGGGCTGAGCATCAGGCCGGTGAGCGCGGCCAGCAGCAACAGCACCGGCCCGCACTCGGTTAGCAAAATTGTCCAGCCGATGTGCTTTTTCCAGCCGCCGTTTGCCACAGAGAATACCACCAGCAGCACGATAATCGCAACCAGAAACGGCCCAAAAAACACCAGAAATTGCGGCAGCCGGGTGGGATTCCACAGGTTGGGCAGCAGGCCCCGCGCCTGCGATTGGAACGTGGCGTAAAAGGGCAGGTACAGCGCCACTCCGGCCAGCCCCAGCATGGCCGTGCCGATTGCGCCGGGCCACAGGGCGGCAGTCCAGTTGGGGCGCTGGCGGGCCAGCCGCGCTATCAACGCCAGCCCCACCACGCCCAGGTAAATGGGAAAATCCCAGGTGTTTAAAAAACTGAGGCCGCCAATGGCCAGCGCGTACACCCCAAACCCCAGCCAGCCGCCGGTGGCCTGGCCGAGTTCGCGCCAGCTATTTTGTAAAATTTGGCGGATTTTGTCAATAAATTTGGGGGATGGCGGCGCGGTTTCGGTGGCGGGCAAGGCTGGCGCAGCCAGCAGGTGCAGCGCCAGCGCCGTAACCAGCAGCACAAACGGCAACGCCAGCACATGCGGGTGAATATCGCCCAGCAAAAAGCTAAAAAACGGAAACTCGTCAATCACTTCCTGTTCGTGGCCGGCCAGGGTGTAATCGGTGAGCACCCGCGAGCCGCGCCACCACCACATAAAACGGTCGGGCAGCCAGTCCACGTTAGGTATGGGCGGCGTATTCAAATCGCGGATGTCGAGCCAAATCCAAAAGTTGGCCGGCAGCAGGCCGCGCTTGTGCAGCACTTCCAGCACGCCAATCAGGTTGCCCATCACCCCCACCAGCAGGGCTGCCAGCAACCCGGTGAGCGCCGTCTTCCAGCCAAGCGCCGTCTCCCGGTGCAGGCTTACCAGATTTGCGCCCAGACCAAAGGCGGCGGTGAGCGTTAGCGCAAACAGGGTGGGATCGTACAGGTTAAAGGCCACGGTGGATACAATGCCGGTGAGTTGGGTGAGCATGGCCATCAGCACGTAGCCAAAATAGTAGTAGCTAATGCCAAAGCCGGACAGCCACGGATCGTGCGGGGGAAAGTACTGGCTGCGTAAAATGCCGTTGATAAAGGCAATTTCCATCCACTTTTCGCCGCCGGCGGTTTCGATGTTGGGGTTGTGGGCTTTGTAATACACCCATCCGGCAAAAACCAGCGTAAAGAGCAGTTCTACGCCCAGCGCGTAACGCCAGTGTTGTTTGAGCCAATCCAGCAGCGAGGAATCGGTGTTGGCGCTGAGTTGTCGCTGCCACACCAGGCCCACAACGGCGACCAGTAGCATGGCCACAATAATGCCGCCCACGTTGTTTTGCAACAACCTGAAGCTGGCGCCCAGCCACAAAATATAGCCGGTAAGCAGCAGCCCTACCGGCCGGGCCAGGCTAAAGCCCCGGTCAGGGAGAAAGCGCAACATGCGGTGCGCCATTGGCCAGCCCACCAGCGCAAATATAAAAATAACCAGCCACCATACAAGTACGGCAGTAAAATCCATATCGAGTTTCTATCGGTGCTTGAGCAGGTTTTTTCCAGGCCAAATCCGCCCGAACCGGGGGTGAAAATAATGCCCCGGCCTGCGGCGGGAGTTGCCTCAAGCCCAAAATTATACCAGTACCGGGGATATTAGGCTAACTTATTGCCTTTATAAACCGGGTTTATTGGGGGCCGGTCACAAGCCACAACCGCCGGAGTTTTTATTTTAATAGCTGCTGGCTGAGTTTTTGCACAAACATGGTGTGGCGGTAAATATCGTTTTGCAGTTTAATGACGTTGCTGCCGTAATTGAGCCGGCGGGCCAAAAAGGCAAACGCTTCATCATCGGGGGGCGGCACGGTGAGGTCTTTGGCGTTGCCGCGCACCATGCGCAGGCCGTTGATCAGGTTGCGCAGAAACGTGTAGGCTTCTTGCAGGCGGGGGTAATCTTCCGGCGGGATGATTTTCATGGCGGCCAGGGCGCGCATAACGGTGCGGGTGTTGGGCTGGCGCAGGCTGGGGTCCAAATGCCCGTATGATATTTGCAGGCCCTGCACCAGATATTCGGCGTCAACCAGCCCGCCGGGGCTGAATTTGGCGTGGATGGTGCCGGCTTTTACCAAATGCCGGATTTGCCGCTCGCGCATGGCCCGCATGGCCGCCGCGTCAAAGGTTTCGCCGGTGTAGATAAGTTCGTCGCGCCGGCGTACCATGTGTTCGCCAAATTTTACATCACCGGCAATGGGGCGCAGTTTTACCAGCGCCTGCCGCTCGTAGGGCCAGGCATCGCCGCCGGGGCCAAAATAGGCGCAGAACGATTCTTGCGAAACGGCCATGCTGCCCGCGCTGCCGTAGGGGCGCAGCCGCAAATCCAGCTCAAAAATGCCTTCGCGTTTGGTTTGAATAGCCTGGTTCACTTCTTGCACCAGCCGGGTAAAGTATTCGCTGTTGGTGGTAATGCGCGGGCCGGTAGTGTGGCCGTTGCCTTCGTAAATAAACATCAATTCAATATCCGAGGCAAAGCCGAGTTCGCGCCCGCCGCATTTACCCAACGCGCACACGGCCATGGGGCAGCGCCGGCCATCCTCTAAATCGGGCATGCCGTAAGTGTGGCGCAATTCGGCGGATACCAGCAGGTAGGCGGCCTCAACCACCACTTCGGCCAGATCGGTGAGTTCGGCGGAAAACTGGCCAAATTCGGTGATGTGGCCCTGAATCTGGCGCATATCAATGCGAAACATTTCGCGGTCTTTAAAGGCGTTGAGTTCGGCGCGTTTGGCTTCGGGGGTGGGCGTGTTGTGCAAAATAATGGCCAGTTCTTCGCGCAACGCCGATTTGACAGTTTGTTTGGCCAGCCCTTCTACATCGCGCACCACCGGGTACAGGTTGGCGTGCTGCATCCGCAGAAAGTCCTTCCACAGAAAATCGCTTACGCCCAGCAGCCGGGCCAGCATGTTGAGCACCTCCGGCTGCTCCAGCGAGGTGATTTCATCGGGCCAGTTGGGCCGGGTAAAAAGCTGGCCCATGTAATCCCTAAAATGCAGCAGCGCGGCTTCGGGGTTGGGCGAACCGGGCAGCAGGTGGGTAAAGTGCTTAATGAGCGCGGTGGCCACCCGCAACTCGTGCTGTTTTTCGGGCGAGGTGATTTTTTGGCGGTGAACATCGGTAACGTGCAGAATATCGCGCACCCGGTTGCCCTGCGAGGCCACGGTCATATGGCGCACGTTGATGCCGGCCAGCGCCAGCGCGTTGGTAAATTCGTACAAAAAGCCAAAGGTGTCGGGCGCGTCAATCCGCAGCACGGTGTGCCGCACCGAGGTGGCGTTATCAATTTTAATGTCAACCGGGTACAGGGTTGATGGTTCGGTAACGGCGGGCGGCAGGGCCAGCACCACCCGTTTGGCCAGTTCGCCCTGGGCTTCGCGCTGTTCGTTGTGGTGCAACCGCCGGAACAGCCGGGTGAGGTCGGCATGGTATTCGGCCCAAACGGCATCGGTAATGGACGGGTTAGCTCCCAGCAGAGCCGGGCGCACGGTGAACACGTCCACAATTTTGCGGCGGGAGTCATCATTTTTGGAGCCAAACGAGGCGCGCAACCGTTGCAGGCCGCGTTTGATACGGGTAACGGGTTCGGCGGGCTGCTGGTTGGGATCCGGGCCGTAGGTAAATACCTGGCCGTCCACAATATCCAGGCCGTACACCACCAGCAACCCGCAAATTTGCGACAGCACGCCCAGATAATCGTACCCCACAATGGTAATTTGCCACAGGTGAGCCTCCAGCCTGACGGCTTCGGAGATAACCAGGCTGCTAGTGGCGTCCAGTTTTTCCAGCAGCCGGGCGTGGCGTTCAATATCGGCGTCGGTGAAGGCGGTGACATACGAGGGATGCATGCGCACCAGCAGCGGCAGCACGTCGGGTTGGGGCGGGGCGTCGGCGGGGTCGGCGGCCAGGTGGCGCTGGTACACGGCCCGGATTACGGCGCTGTGCTGCTGGTATTGGGCGGTAAAGCGCTCGCCGGCTTCTTCGCCTTCGTAGCCCAGCCGTTTGGCCAGGCTGTTGAGCGCCGCCGCGTCGGTGGGCAGGGTGTGGGTTTGGCGGTAATGCAGCAGTTGCAGGTGATGCTCCACGGTGCGCAAAAACACGTAGCCATCGGTGAGCACGCGGTATTCATCTTGCCGTAAAATTTCGGCGGCGGCCAACCCGGATAGCGCCGTGAGGGTGGTGCGGCTGTCCAGCCCGCAGCCAGACGGGCCGGGGCCGTGCGCCAGTTGCAAATATTGGGTTACAAACTCCACATCGCGGATGGAGCCTTGCCCCAGTTTTACTTCGCCCCAGGTGCGGCCCCGCTTGCGCAGTTCGCTTTCGATGCGCTGCTTGAGCCTGTGGATTTCTTGCCGTAAAACATCGCCTTTTTGATTAAAAATGATGGCGCAAGCCGGCGTTAAAAATGCCTGGCCTACGGCCTGGCTGCCGGCAATGGTGCGGGCTTTGAGCATGGCTTGCCGCTCCCACAGGTTGGCGTGTTTTTGCAAATAACTCAATTGCCCCTCAACCGAGTTAACCAGCGCGCCGCTACGGCCCCACGGGCGCAGCCGCATATCCACCCGGTAAAGAAAGCCCTCGTCGGTGGGGCGCGATAGAATATCAATGAGCGCCTGCCCCAATTTTACGTAGCGGTTGGGTTCGCTGCTGGCCAAAAAAATCAGGTCAATATCAGAGCTGTAGTTCAGTTCTTCGCCGCCCAGCTTGCCCATGCCCAGCACGGCAAAGCCGGTGGGGTCGGTTTGGGTGTGGTGGGCGGCCAGCGTGAGCGCGGCGGCGGCCAAACTATCGGCCAAGTGAGACAGTTGCAGGGTAACGGTGGGCAAATCGAGCAGCCCCAGCAAATCGCACGCGCCAATCCGCAGCAATTCCTGCCGTTGAAACTGGCGTAGCGCGTCTACGGCGGCGGCAACATCGCCGGCGGCATCCGGGCGGCAGAACGGCTGAACCACGGCGTGGGCATCGGCTTGCATTTGGATCAGGGTTTTGGGGTGAGCCAGATTTTTGTGGTTAATCAGCCGGGTAAAAGCGTGGGGCTGGCGCAACAGAATTTCGGTTAAAAACTGGCTGCCGGCAAACAATGTTACCAAAATTTCAAAGCCGCGCGGGTTGCCGGCCAGATAGCGCAGCAGTTTGGCCGGGTCGCCGGCGCTGTTGACAAATCGCTCAAAATTGACCAGCACCCGGTTGGGGCTGCCGGTGTTGGCCAATGCCAGCAGCAGCGAGGAAACCCCCAGGCTGAACGCCTGTTTGGCCTGCGGTGACAGGTTGGCAATCCGTTGCAGGCTTTGGTAGGCGGCGGGCCAGTTGGAAAAACGCACCGGCGCTAACAACTCGCCAATTTGCTCGTGGCTCAGTTGGCCGGTTTGAAAAAGCTGGTGGCTGTGCTGGTACATGGGTAACATGGTTTTTTGTGGCCGAACATTACTTTTAATAATTTTCTTATTGTGCCATTTGCGTTAAAAACGGCGAATCTAATCACCAACAGCGCGAATCGCGCCAAACACCAATCAGGCTTCAATCCCGGCCCACTGCACCGGAGCGGCGTTCTGGGGGCGGTGGGGGTCTGCCGGGCCGCGCGGCGCGCTTACGCCGGGCAGTTCAAACTCCGGGGGAATGGCCAGGGCGCTGATAAGCCCGCCCAACGGCACGGTAGCCAGCGCCACCTCCGCAATGGTTTGCAATTGGGCGGTTGAGAGCCAGTACCGCGTTCCCCACGACCCCGCATAACCGGTGAGCCACGGTATTTCATCCAGATTAAGGCGGTGGCTCCACTGGTCATAGCTGATGGTTGCGCCATCGCCGGTGGCGTAATCAAACAGGTCGTACATTTCCATCAGATCGTAGGCTTTGGCCTGCGGGTAAGTGGCATGCGAGCCGGCCCCTACAAACGCCTCCGGGTGAGTGGCGGTGTACCGCACACCGGTTTCGCCCCAGGCTTTGGTTAGCCGCGATTCGTGGGTGGCGTAGGTAATGTAAGCCGGCGGCTCTTGTGGTTGGCCCTGCTCGTTGAGCCGGAAAAAGAGATGCAGCCCCTCCCAGTCGCCTTCGTGGTCGTTAAAGCCGGCATAGCCCCGGCCCCAATCGTTGTAGCCGTAAAAAAACCAGTATTGCAGGCACAGGTAGTGGCCATCGCGCCGGTAGCGGTAGTAGTAGGCGTATTCCGGCTGGCCGGTAAAGGTTGATTGGTAATTTTCTGCCGAGTTGACGCGCGTTTCGGCGGGCAGAACCAGGCGAGGCAATTCGCCGGCGCGGGCGGTGGTTAACACGCCGGTTATCATCGAGGTAATCAGGTTGTTCCACCAGAATAGTTTGGTTGCCGGGGCCGTGGCCGGGCTAAACCAGCGATAGGCCATCCGGGACAACTCATCCGTCCAGTTGGAGGCAGTTTGTTGCAGGCCGCGCAGCACCAGTTCCAGCGCGCTTTCGCTCCACTGGCTCACCACCGCCTGCCCGTCGGGCGGCCCATGCCGCACCGACCGCACGTATACATCGGGCCGCCCGCCATATTTTTGCAGCAATTCCGGGGTTAGCTGACCGGCGGGGATAAGCGGTGCCGGTTCATTTTTGGCGTGCAGGCTGCTGTAACGCAGCAAATCGTCAACCCGCATGGGAAAAAACTTTTCGTCTTTATTAAAATGCAGGATTGGCGCATACTTTTCGTGCAGTTCGGTCATTTATTTCACATTCCGGGAACGTTCTTTAAATTTTGGCTCTTCGGCCACGCGCAACAAAGGACCCATTATGGGTTTGGTGAGTTAAGTGAGTTCGATGAGTGATAACGGAAATTTACTCACTCAACTCATCTCACTCACCGAACTCCGTTTTTACGGGCAACGGAACAACTTTTTAACGGTGCGGAGCGGGTTGGCCCACCGCCAGCGCCACGGTTTCATCGGCGCGGAGAGCCATGCAGTTAACGCCCTGTACCACGCCTTCTTTGGGCGGAACTTCGGCGGCCTGAAAGCGAATAATTTTGCTCAGGCGCGAAATTACAAAAATATCATCGGCTTCAGCCACGGTGATGGCTCCCACCACGTTTTCGGCTTTGATGGCGACTTTGCCGCCCGCGCCCGGCGCTTTGTTGGCGCTGAAGCCGTTCATCAGGCGGATGGTGCCTTTGCCGTCGGCGGTGAGCAAAAACACGCCGCTGTCCTCACGCACGGCGCAAATGCTCACAATCTGGTCGTCATCGGTCAGGCGCAAACCCACGCAGCCCTTAAAGGGAATGGTTTCTTCGGCAAAACGGATGGCTTTGCCCTGCCGGGTAGCGATAAAAATATCGCCGCTGCCGCTGCTCCAGCAGGCTGCCAGCGGCGCGCCCAGCGCGCGGGCATCGTACACAAAGTTACCGGGCGTTAACGTATCGCCAAAAAAGTGATGCCGCAGCCGGCGCACCTGCCCGCTGGTGGTGATCACATTTAAATAGCCGCTGGTGTGGCGGGGCAGCAGCAGCGCCAGCGCTTCGCCTTCGTTCAGCGCCAGCTTGTCGGTAATGAGTTGGCCCCGCGCCCGCACCGGCGCTTCGGGCAGCCGGGCTACCGGCAGTTTAAACGCCCGGCCCTGGCTGGTAATGAGCAATAAATCCTGGCTTTCATCGGCAATGGTCAGCAGGGCGGGCGGGTCATTGTCGGCGGTTTCCAGATCGAATATGCCCATGCCGCCGCGCCGCTGGCGGCTGTACAGGTGGCGCGGCGTGCGTTTGGCCAGGCCGCTCTGGCTAACGGTAATCACGTTGAGGGTGGTGGGCGGTTCGGTGGTTTCCAGGGTTGATTCGGCGGAGCTGCTTTTTTCGCCGCGGAGTTCGGCCAGTTCGGCTTCGAGCGCCTGAATATAGGCGGCGATGGCCGGTTCCAGTTGGCTTAAATCGGGTCGTTCAACGTTCATGGCTGCTCCAGGTTGCCTTAAAGGTGTGAGTGGTGCGGGTATTTTACCACAGGCGGCCAAATTTCAGAAGTGCCAGCCGGCGGCAGCGCGAATGGCGAATAATCGAGATGCCGGCTTTAAAGTGCCATAAAGGAATTGGAAGAATTGTTAATTAGCGGCATGTTTTGCGCGTGTAGTTCTTCCAGAATTTGAATTGTGTTTTTGACGGTATAGAACGTTTCCGAGGATTGAGGCGAATGGTATTTTCTGATGGGAGTAATTGATTTGCGAAGATTTTGATATTCCTTTGGCGTGCAACCGTAGTTCTTTAAAAACGCTTTATACAAATACCGGTAATCTGAAAAACCACATTCCACGCAAACATCTATTAGCTTCATGTTTGTTTCCGTAACTATTTTTCTGGCGCGGCTACACCGTAAATTGGTGAGATATTCCTGAAAAGTCTGGTTTAAATTGTCTTTGATAAAGTGCGACAAGTAAGCCACCGAAAGATTTTCCATCCTGGCGATATCGGATAAGAGGATTTTATTCATGTAGTTCTCGTCTACATAGTTCAAGATTCGCCTCAAGCGTTCGGTTTTCTCAATGTTCGCCATTCTTTCTTTTTCGGACAGGATATGGTAAGGCAGCGTGGTCAAAAATATCCAGAACAACTGGTTTAACAGGCTGAGGCAGGAGAATTCGTACCCGGTTTTTTTGGCGTAATATTGGTAGGCGGTTTCTATCATTAGCGCTTTTACGTACGGCTGATAATCTCTTGATATGTGCTGGCCAATGTGGTGAGAATCAAAATGCAAAGAGGATATTGCCGGGTAGTAGTGCGCGCAAAATTTGGGAGATAGTTGTAAACAAAGGAGCAGTGCACCGTCTTTGGGAGACTGGAATTCGTGCAGTTGGTTACTGTTAAAAAGAAAAAGCGAATCAGGGTGTAAGTCATATTCCTTGTGTTGAGTTCTCGTTGTGACATGGCCATCCAGCACAAGGATTACTTCGATATCTTCGTGCAGGTGAGGGGTTCGATAGTCGAGATTGACCAGGAATACATTGACGTGATTAATGTACGGATGCTCAATTACTTCATATTCGTTTTTCATTTGAATTTTTCCTCTTCGTTTTATTCGCGCCATTCGCGTTAAAAACTGTCCGGTAGCCAGTGAACCAAACGTCTTTCCCTGCACTTCTGATTATAGCAAAATTGTATAGCGATTTGGAGAAAATCGGTTGTTTATGCGGAAGATGACAGCAAACTTGTCGCTTTTTTTGGACAAATTAGTCAAGGAAGTGCCGCAACCCAATACCTATAATGAACATATAAAGATGTTCTTGCTCCAAGGTGTTTCGGACAGAGTAAGCATTACGCTTGCTTCCGACCATTGAGGGCAAACTCCCAAACTGTCAAACCCTTTCAATACAATCAATACACAAAATATGGAGGCAAAATGTCAAGATTTAAGTTTTCAGTCGGCCCGTGGAATGTTCATACCGGTGCCGATATGTTCGGCCCGGCCACCCGGAACGAAATCGAGTTTGAGGAAAAAGTTAAGCAATTTGCAAAATTGGGGTTTAGCGCGGTTCAGTTCCATGATGATGACGCTGTTCCCAATATGAATGATTTAACCAAGGATCAAATCAAGGCAGAGGCCAGAAAAGTTAAAGCCCTTCTTGATAAATATGGCTTAAAAGCCGAGTTTGTGGCTCCCAGATTATGGATGGACCCCCGCACGGTTGATGGCGGCTACACCTCAGGTTCAGCGGCGGACCGGGAATATGCGTTGTGGCGATCTTACCGCTCCATTGACATTGCCAACGAATTGGGCACGGATCTGATTGTTCTCTGGCTGGCCCGCGAAGGCACCCTTTGTGCGGAGAGCAAAAACCCTGTGGAAGCTACCCGGCAATTGATTGATGCGGTCAATAAGATGTTGGAATACGACGCGAAGATTCGGATTGCGATTGAACCCAAACCCAACGAACCGGTTGACAAGAGCATTGCCGGAACGATTGGACATGCGATGGCTATTTCAGCGGCTACCATCGATCCCGTTCGAGTGGGGGGGGTTGTGGAGAGCGCCCATGCTACCCTGGCCGGGCTGGATCCAGCCCATGAAATGGGCTTTGCGCTGGCGCTGGGGAAATTATTCACTGTCCATTTGAATGACCAGAACAGTATCCGGTTTGATCAGGACAAAAGCTTTGGGGTTGAGAATATTCGCCAGGCTTTTAACCAGGTTAAAGTTCTGGTGGAAAACAACTATGGCGCAAACGGCCAATACGTTGGGTTGGATGTTAAGGCCATGAGAACCACCACTGATACCGGCAGCTATAAACACCTGGAAAACAGCCTGAATATGGTTAAGGCGCTGGAAGCAAAAGTGGAGAAATTTGATTACGCCTTTCAACAGAAATGCGTTGAAACCCGTGACTATGAAGGGTTGGAAATGTACGTGTTGAACTTGCTGATGGGGATATACCCCTAATTTTCCTTGGGGCGACTGGCGCGGTGAAACGTAATACCCGGCCAGTCGCCCCGTGACCAACGTTACCAAAAAGAAGGGTTGGATGATGAACACAAAATCTGAAAAAAAAGTGGTGGTGGCAGGCCATATTTGCCTGGATATTTCCCCGGTTTTCCCGGAAACAAGCCGGGGAGATATTCACAATTTGTTTGTGCCCGGAAAACTGATCAATGTAGAAAATGCCCAGGTGCATATTGGGGGAGCGGTCGCCAACACCGGGCTGGCTATGGCCTTCTTTGGCGCGGATGTTCAGTTGATGGGAAAGGTGGGGCAGGACGAGTTTGGGGATAGTGTGGCCCGCATTGTGAAAGCTCATGGTATCTCCGAAGAGATGATCGTGTCAGAAACCAGCCATACATCCTACTCCATTGTCCTGGCCTTGCCGGGCCATGACAGAATTTTTTTGCACTATCCGGGTGCCAACGACACGTTTGAATATAAAGACCTGGATATGACCGCCATCGGGCAGGCAACCTTATTCCACTTTGGTTATCCTCCTTTAATGAACCGCATGTACTTAAACCACGGGCAGGAATTGACCCGGATTTTTCACGCCGTTTCCACCGCCGGCGTGGTAACATCGCTTGACCTGGCGGTGGTAGACCCCAAATCACCGGCGGGGCAGGCGGATTGGCAAACCATTCTCTGCAACACCTTGCCTTTTGTTGATATTTTTGTTCCCAGTATTGAGGAATTGCTGTTTATGCTGGATCGGGGGAAATATGAGCAATTAATCCGGGCAGTGAATGGCAAAGACCTGACCACAATAGTAAGCGTGGAGCGCGATATGAAACCTTTGGCGGAAAAAGCGCTTCAAATGGGAGCAAAAATTGTGCTGATTAAGTGCGGTGAGCCGGGCGTTTACTTTAAAACCGCTGACCGCGACAAATTATCGGCGCTGGAAACCAAACTTGGCTTTTCGTTGGCAGGGTGGTCAGACCGGGAGGGCTTTGAAGCCAGTTACGCGGCGGAGCGCGTTGTTTCGGCCACCGGGGCCGGTGATGTAACTATTGCGGCCTTTCTGATGTCGCTTTTGTTGGAATACCCTTTGGAAACCTGCCTGAAGTATGCCACCGCCTCCGGCGCTTGTTGTGTGGAGGCATACGATTCCCTGAGTGGGTTGAAATCGTTGCAAGAAATCCAGAAAAAAATTAATGCGGGCTGGAAAAAAAGAGAAACGGCCAAAGCGTTGGCCGCACTTTAACCGAGTCCCAGATACTTAACTCTTTGTGGAGGAAACATGGCGCTGGTAACGCTCAAATCTATTTTATCCAAAGCTTATCAAAAAGGCTACGCGGTTGGAGCCTTTAATGTCATCAATCTCACCTTTCTGGAAGCCATTATCACTGCGGCCCGCCGGACGGCATCCCCGGTAATTCTGAACATCGCCGAAGTTCATTTTCCCTTTGTTACTCTGGAAAATATTGTGCCGGTGGTCAGCGAGATTGCCAAACGGGAGCGGTTTGATGTGGCCTTGAATCTGGATCATGGCTTGACTATCGATGCCATTGAAAGAGCTTTGGCCAACAAATTTACTTCGATAATGTTCGATGGCTCGCACCTTGATTTTGAAGAGAATATCCGGCAGACCCGCGAAGTCGCCCGAATGTGCCATGCCTGGAATATCTCCGTCGAGGCGGAATTGGGCGCAGTTGGCGGCGCAGAAGGCGGGGAATTGGTAGGGGAAGCCGATCCGGCTAAATACACGGATATTGAACAGGCCCGGCAGTTTGTTAGAGAAACCAAAGTAGATGCCCTGGCGGTTGCCATTGGGAACTCGCATGGCCGTTACAAAGGGCTTCCCCAACTAGATTTTGAGCGCCTGCGGGCCATTCGGAATGCGGTTGATGTTCCCCTGGTTTTGCACGGCGGCTCCGGGATATCCGCCGATGACTTCCGCAAAGCCATCTCGCTGGGTATTGCCAAAATCAATTTTTTTACCGGCATGTCCGATGCGGCAATCCAGGCCACAAAACAACACCTGGGCGAGATGGGCGAACGGTATAACGACTACCCCATGATGATGAATGCGGTGAAAGAAAATGTGGCCCGCGTGGTGGCCGAACAGATGGAGATTTTTGGCAGCACCGGCCAGGCCGCAAATCCCTGAGAGGGCATCTTTCTGGCTCCTTGAGCGTCTGGTAACGAAAGCGGGCTATTTCACCACTTTGTAAATTTTGGTTTGCGGGTTATCGTAAGCCAGTTGCAACGCGCCCTGCTGCCGGAGCTGTTCAAACTTGGCCTCAACGGACGGGCCGTACACGGCGCGTTCCAGTTGGCCCACGTAAATGTAATCCAGGCCAAGCTGATTAGCCAGTTCCAGCGCGCGGGTGGGGTCCGGGCTTTGCCAAAATTCATTTACCAGGCCGTCGCGCTGCCCAATTTGCTCCGCCGGGCGCTGCTCGCCCTGGTGCAGCCCGCCCAAAATCGAAGGCAGGCCGGTGTAGGCGGCCACGCGCATGCCGCCTTCGCGGTAGTAGCCAATTTTGGCCTCGGCGATGATGGGCGTGCCGGCTACGTGCGTTTGCAGCCAGCTAATGGCCTCGTAATCGTAATTAAGTTTGATGACATTACCGGCGGGCCATTCAAACGAGCCGGCGGTCATATAAGCCAGCCCGTTGAGCGTGCCAATCGGCGGGCGGTTTTCTGCGCCGGGAAAGCGGTCATCAATGCGGGTGCGGGTGCCAAACACCGGGTATACCAGCCCGCCCAGCAGCAGCGCCAGCACCGCGCCGTACCATGCCCAGCGAACGGGCCGCCGCCAGCGCCCGGCTACATCCCACAGCGGCGGCAAGGCCACCGCCGCCGCCAGCCCGAACATGCCCCACACCTGAAAATAAAATTTAAACAGCGTGTTCATGCGGTAATAATCGCCGCCGCCCAAAAAATCGCGCAGAAAAACAAATTCCACGCCCAGCAGCACCAGCAGGCCGGTGAACATGAGCAAATTAAGCAGCGCCGCCGCCGCCGAAACCTCGCGCCGAAACAGCAGCAGCAGCGCCAGCGCCAGCAGCGGCAGCAGGTAGGCCGGCACGCGGTAGCCGGCCAAAAACAGCCCCCCGGAGATAGCCAGCACCGCCGCCGCGCCCCACAAACCCAGCGGAATGGCGCTGGTGGCGTTAACCGCCAGCGCCCGGTAAACCTCGGTAAGGTGGGGCAGCACATTCCAGCGGCGCAGCCCCAAACTTAGCGCGCGCAGCAGGCTTAACCGGCTGCCGGGATGCAGCAAACTCAGCCACAACCACGATAAAACCACAAAAATAAAAAAGCCCCAGATTTTTAAGTGCAGGTCAAGCGCGGTTTGGCCTGTTACCAGCCCCACGCCCGTTTCGGCGGGCGCTTGATAATTGGCAAAAAAGGGCAGGTACAACCCATAAGCGCCGGCCAACGTGGCCGCCGCCAGCAGCACCCCGCTTAACAGGATGAATCCGCCCCGGCGCGGGGTGAGGTTGCCCGGCGCGCGCCGGTAGCCGGCCAGCAGAAAACCGGCCAAAATCAGCCCCAAATAGGTGGGCAAATCCCAGGTGTTGATGACGGCCACCGCGCCCAGCGCAAACGGAAAGGCCAGCCAGCGCAAGAAATCGGGCAGGGTGAATGGTGAATGGTGAATGGTGAATGGTGAATGGTGGATGGTGAATGGTGAATGAGATGATTCTGCGGGCGAATGAGCCGGTTCGGGCATAGAAGACGGTGCATCCACGGATAAACAAGCATCTCCGTGCATAGAAGACGGTGTATCCACGGATAAACAAGCATCTCCGTGCATAGAAGACGGTGCATCCACGGATAAACAAGCATCTCCGTGCATAGAAGACGGTGCATCCACGGATAAACAAGCATCTCCGTGCATAGAAGACGGTGCATCCACGGATAAACAAGCATCTCCGTGCATAGAAGACGGTGCATCCACGGATAAACAAGCATCTCCGTGCATAGAAGACGGTGCATCCACGGATAAACAAGCATCTCCGTGCATAGAAGACGGTGTATCCACGGATAAACAAGCATTTCCGTGCATAGAAGACGGTGTATCCACGGATGAATGAGCAGCTTCGGGCGATGAATCGGGCCAGGCCGGGGTAGTGGGGGCGGGTTCAACCGGTTGGGGGGCGGGGTCATCGCCGGCCAGCAGCCAGTTAAACACCAAACTGATGATGAGCAGCGTAAACGGCAGGCCAATCATGTGCGGGTGCAAATCGGCAAACAAAAAACTAAAAAAGGGGAACTCGTTGATGGTTTCGGGGATAACGCGGGTGGGGTCCCAGTAGTTGTAGGTGTTTATGGCCTGCCCGCCGAGGGCATGAACAAAGCCATTGGCGGCCAAAACCAGCGTTTGTAGCCCCGGAATGCCGCTGCTAAAGTTGCTGTCGCTCAGGCGGCCCAGGTCGCGCAGCAGTTGGGCCGCGCCTTCCAGGTTGCCCATTACGGTGATGAACAACACCCCAAACAGCCCGGCGGTGATGTATTTTAACCGCGCCAGTTCCGCCGGAATTTTGGCCCGGCTTAAATGGGCGGCCATACCGCCGGCCAACCCAAACGCGCCGGCAGCGGTGAGCGCCGCCAGGGTTGGCACGGCCAAATTAAAGGCGATGGTCGGGGTAATGCCGGTCAGCTTGATTAAAATGCCCACCAAAAACAGGCCGTAGTAGTAATAATTGATGACGCCGTTGGCAAAAAACGGATCGTAGGGCGGCATGGCGGCGCTTTTGACAATGGCGTTTAAAAAGCCAATCTCCAGCATTTTTTCACCGCCCAGCCACGGCTGCCACAAATCGGGGTTGAGCACGCGCAAAAACACAAACAACAGGTAAATCAGGCCAAAAACCAGTTCGTTGGCCACAATCAGCCAGCCGCGCTCGCGCCTAAATTGGGCCAGTTGGTCGCGGTAGACCAGCGCCAGCACCGCGTTGAGCATTACACCCAGCGACAGCGCCACAAAAATGGTAATCACCGAATTGCCCAGCCAGCGGTTGCCCACCACGCTGCCGCTTAACCACACCAGGTAACTTACCAGCAGCAACCCCAGGCCGCGGCTCAGGCTGTAGCCCCGGTCGGACAGGCGGTGAAACAGCAAAAAGGTGAGCGGAAAAAAGGCCAGCCCCAGCAGCGCCACCGCCAGCCACCACACTGCCACCGCCACCGGCGTTGAATTGTTGGCCAGGGCGTTCCAGTGAAAATCGTCTATAACCGGCAGTTGGTCAACCGGCGTGTTCAACAGCAGCGATTTGCCGTTTTGGCGGGCCGGCTCCGGGGTGTAATTGGGCTGGCTGCCGCTCAATTGCATTAGCAGGGTTGGCTTGCCGGTGTAGCCCATAACGGCGTTTTGCCAGGTGTTGCCCAGCAGCGCGTCCCACTCGGCGGGTAAAAGCTGCCGCACTTTTTTAAAGAGCATTGGTTTGGGGTGGTCGTACACGGTAAAACTTTCGTCGGCGGATTGGTCATCTACTTTGATGGGGCCAAGCCGGGGCGGAGTTTCATCGCTGTGAATCAGGGCAAAGCCCAGTTCGCCGGAGAAAAGCGCCTGGTAAAAGCGGGTGCTCATGGGGTAGCGTTCGGGCAATTTGGGGATGGTGCGCCACAGCCGGTTGGTGGCCAGCACAATATAATCGCAATTGGTGAGCGTGCTGCGCAGGTATTCATACTTTTGCTGGGTGTCGTCATCGTACATAGGGAGCTGCGGCTGGTTGTACTGGTGGGCTTCGGGGTAGGCGTCGGGTTCGGGCAGGTTGGTGGGCAGCCGGTCATCCCAGTGTTCAAAGGCAATGCACGCGCCGTTGGGCACGTTTTGGTACACCCAGCGCGAAAAGGTAATCCAGGTGTGTTCGGTGCCGTACACGCCGTTTACAAACGCCAGCGACCAGACGGCGGAGCTAATCAACGTGATGGCGGCCAGCGCAACGGCCAACGTTCGCAGGATGAAGGCGGGCGGATGAGGGCGAATGGTGAATGGCGAATGGTGAATTGCCAATTGGTTTGGTTCGCTTGGGGGTTGCTGCGGTTCGTTGGTGGCCGCTGACTCCTGACTCCTGTTCCCCAACCCCTGCCCGCGCCACAGCGCCACAATCAACCCCGCCCCAAACAGGCTTAAAAAAGGAACCACCGGCACCATGTAGCGCATAAATTTGGCCAAAAACAGGCCGGTGGGGCCAAAGTAGAGAATAAGCCAGGCCAGCGACAGCAACTCGCCTACTTCGGCTTTGCCGCGTACAGTTTTAATGATAACCCACGCCGCGCCGGCTAATCCCGTTAGCCCCAGCGCCCAGCCCATGCCCCAGTTAAGCTGCTGCTCGATAAAATACCAGTAGGCCACAGTGCCGCGATACTGCCGGGTAAAGGGAAAATCGGCCAGACCGCGCACCATGTTGCCCTGCTCTTCCAGCACGGCTAGTTTAAAGTTGCCAAAATCCAGCAGCACAAAAGGCGAAGTAACGGCAAAAAGCACAAAGGCCAACCCCACCGCCAGCAACGCCAGCGCCATCATCCGGCTGGACTGGTTGGCGGGCCGCTCTTCAGCGGCGGGCGGGCGGATAATGGCCAGCAGGCCGGCCAATACCGGCGCGGCCACAATCGGCAGGGCGCTGAATTTTGAGGCCACCGCCAGCCCCACGCCCACCCCGGCCAGCACCGCCGCGCCCATCGAGCGGCGGCGGTACATCTCCATTGAGCCGTAAATGGCCAGCAACGTAAAGGTGGTGGAAATGGGATCAACGGCAAAAAAGTGGGCCAGTTGAATTTGCAGCACGGTCAACGCCGAAAACGCCGCCGCCAGCAGCCCGCCCCACGGCCCGTACAATCGCCGGCCCATTAAAAACAGCAACAACACCGAAAAGACATCGCTCAGCGCCACCAGCGCCCGGCCAATCTGGGCGTAGCCCTGCCCCGAGGTTGCCAGCCCCAAAAAATCAAGCCACGGTTGCGGCAACCCCCACGATTGCGCCAATCCGGCGGAATTTTGCAGCAGATGCGCCACCAGCACCAGCACATACAGCGGAAAATGGCCGTAGGTATACGAGCGCCGTTCCTGGGTATCCACATTCCAAAAGGGATTCAACCGCGAGGCGCGCGGGTTGAGAATATCGGCGGGGTTGGCGGGCCACTGGATGGAGGGCGCGTAAAAGGCCACCGTGGAGCGCTCGTCCGGGTGCGCAAAAATACCGCCATCCCAGTTGAGGTTATAAAAACGGAGACCGGCGGCGAGGCTTAAAATTAACAGGAGTAATATCGGTACCAGCAGGCGTTGTATTCGAGGCATGTGAAATATTGTAACAATCAAAACAGGGTTGAGCAAGTAAACCACCCGCGCCGGTAGGGTTTGGGCGCGGCCAAAAATTTGCCCGATAAAACCGAAGGTGCTACAATAACCGGCGTTGTTGGGGAGTCGTCTAGTGGTAGGACAGCAGGTTCTGGCCCTGCCAGCCGGGGTTCGAATCCCTGCTCCCCAGTAGGTTTTTACCAGGGCATTGCTTGCAAAAGCGTGCCCTATTTTTTTGCGGAGCAACCTGGTATGCCCGCTTCAGGCCAACCCAAACTCAACTCAAAACAGGCGGTGTTGCTGGCTGTTCTTGGCGGGATAGTGCTGCTGGTAATGGTCGCGCTGGCTTATTTGCTGGTTACGCTCAAACCATCCAATCAGGCCGGCGCTGCCGCCACCGCCGCGCCCAAACTGAGCCTGCCCACCGCGCCCGCGCCTACTATTACTCCCGGCCCGCCCGCGCCGCTGCATATTCAATTTGTGGCGCAAAAACCAATCAAAGGCTATGCCAGTTGCACCTATTTTGGAGTTAAAGGTAAAGTTAACGCGGGTAATGGAACCGCGTTACAAAACGTCCAAATAATGGTTTGGTCCAAAGAAAAGGGCATGCTGGCGCTAACGGCGGTGGCTGCCGGCGGCGAGTACTCCATTCGGCTGCCGGGCCGGCCCGAACCGCGCCAATTGTGGGTGCAGGTGGTGCAAAACGATGCGCCGGTTTCTGAGCCGGTGCCGGTAGCCACCCAACTCAATTGCCAGACCGGCTATCAAATTTATCAGGTTGATTGGCAGCGCCGCGCTCCGTAGCCGGCGCTAAAATTACCATTACAACAAAGGGTTACATGCAAACAGAAATTTACACCAACGCCGATGCGTTTGAAACACTGGCTCCGGAATGGGATGATTTGCTGGAACGGTCGAATGCGCCGTTTTTTATGCGCCACATCTACCAAAAAATCTGGTGGCAACACCTGGGCAACGGCCAACTCACCTTGATTGCCGTGCGCACTGATGCCGGCCAGTTGGTGGGGTTAGCGCCGTTATTCTGCCAGGTGAATGCGGCGGGCGTGCGCCAGTTGAGTTTTGTGGGCTGCGTGGATGTTTCGGATTATCTGGATTTGCTGGTGGATAAAAACCACGTGGAGGCGGTGTATGCGGCGCTGCTGGACGCGCTCGATGGCGAGGCGGCGCAGTGGGATGGCATATACCTGTGCAGCCTGCCGCAACATTCAATCACGCTGACCAAATTTGTGGAGGCCATGCGCCGGCGCGGCTGGCATGTTGAATTGCGCCAGCAGGATGTGTGCCCGGTGATTACGCTGCCGGCCACGTGGGACGATTACCTGGCCGGGATTGATAAAAAGCAGCGGCACGAAATCCGGCGGAAGCAGCGCCGGATTGAAACCGAGGCCCAAACCCGCTGGTTGGTTGTTGAATCGCCGGAGGGACTTGAGGCGGCCATGACGGAATTTATCACGCTGCACCAAAAATCAACCCAGGACAAAGAGGATTTTTGGCGCGATGAGTTGATCACCTTTTTTAAGGATTTGGCGTTGCGGCTGGCTGAGGCGGGCTGGTTTAAACTGTACTTCATTGAGGTAAACGGCCTGCGCGCCGCCGCCATGCTCTGTTTTGATTACAACAACGAGTTTTTGTTGTACAACTCCGGCTACGACCCGGAACTGTTTGGCCAACTCAGCCCCGGCAATGTACTCACCTCGTACACCATTCAGCACGCCATTGAACTGGGCCGCGCCCGCTACGACTTTTTGCGCGGCGATGAAGTGTACAAATTCAGGTTTGGGGCCGTGGCCGAGCCGGTGTTTGATATGAAAATTCACCGGCCCAACCGGAGCGGGCCACTCGATGGGTGTTGCTAAATTAGGACTTTCGCTTGGGTCATTCTGAGCGAAGCGAAGAATCCCCAATTTGGGCATTTAAGAGACCCTTCGCTATGCTCAGGGTGACATAAAACAAGTGATTTATCTACTCAAGCGAAAATCTTATAAATAAAAAAAGCGGCAGAAATTTCTGCCGCTTTTTTGTTGAAAGGAACTAACCTTAAATATCGAAGTACAGCGCAAATTCGTGGGGATGCGGCCGCAGGCGAACAGGGTCGATTTCCTCGGCGTATTTGTAGCTGACGTAGGCTTCAATCAGGTCGGGCGTAAAGACATCGCCTTGCAGCAGGAAGTCATGGTCTTTTTCCAGGGCATCCAGCACTTCGGCCAGGCTGCCGGGGGTGTTGGTAATGAGCGCCGCTTCGTCGGCGGGCAGGTCGTACAGGTCTTTGTCAATCGGTTCGCCCGGATCGATCTGGTTCTGGATACCATCCAAACCGGCCATGAGCAACGCGGCAAAGCACAGGTAGGGGTTGGCGCTGGGGTCGGGCGCGCGGAACTCGATGCGTTTGGCTTTGGGGCTGCTGGAGTACATCGGGATGCGGCAAATGGCCGAGCGGTTGCGCTGCGAGTAAACCAGATTGATGGGCGCTTCGTAGCCGGGCACCAGCCGTTTGTAGCTGTTGGTGCCGGGGGCGGCAAAGGCCAGCAGCGCCGGCGCGTGTTTGAGCAAGCCGCCAATGTAGTAGCGGGCGGTATCGCTGAGTTGGGCGTAGCCGGCGTCATCAAACATTACGGTGTTGCCGTCTTTCCACAAGCTCTGGTGCACGTGCATGCCGGAGCCGTTATCGCCAAAGAGCGGTTTGGGCATAAAGGTGGCGCTCATGCCGTTCTGGCGGGCTACGTTTTTAATAATGTATTTGTAGGCCATTACCTGGTCGGCCATTTTGGTAAGGGGCTGGAACTTCATGTCAATTTCGCACTGGCCGGCGGTGCCAACTTCGTGATGGTGTACTTCTACCACAATGCCAATGGCTTCCATCGCCAGCACCATTTTGCTGCGCAGGTCTTGCAAGGAGTCGGTGGGCGGTACCGGGAAGTAACCGCGTTTGGCCGGAATTTGACCACCCAGGTTAGGCCCAAGGCGGCTCAGTTCGGCGCCGCTGTTCCAAAAGCCTTCGGGGCTGTCAATAAAGTAAAAGCCAGAGTTGGTGCCGCCGCCATAGCGCACGCTATCAAACAGGAAGAATTCCGGTTCCGGGCCAAAGAACGAGGTATCGGCAATGCCGGTTTTCTTCAGGTAAGCTTCGGCTTTTTTGGCGATGTTGCGCGGGTCGCGGCTGTAGGCCTGGCGGGTGATGGGGTCGTACACATCGCAGACAATGACCATGGTGGCAATTTCAAAAATCGGGTCAATGAACGCGGTTGACACGTCCGGGATCAGGATCATGTCGGATTGGTCAATGGTTTGGAAACCGCGAATCGACGAACCATCAAAGCCCAGACCTTCTTCAAAGGTGTCTTCATCAACCTGTTTGGTTGACACGCTAAAGTGATGCCACACTCCGAACACGTCGGTGAAGCGGAAGTCAACCATTTTGATGTCGTTCTTTTTAATGATTTCCAGAACTTCTTTTACTGAACTAGCCATTTGGTTTATAAATCTCCTTTATATATAAGTTTTTATAAACAGGTTTTCAATTTTGTTGAAACTTCTGTTGAAACAGGGAGAATACCCTGCTAACCAACTTGTAATTTTGGCCAAAAAAAAGCCCTCAATCACGAACTTTTTTCGTAACTAAGGGCTTCTCGGCCACTCAAAAGAGTTGATATTTAATTAGCTAACAGGGCATATAATAACAGGCTTTGATTTTTTTGTCAAGACGCAAATTTGGTTTTTGCGGCGGGAATTTTGCGCCCGTTAAACCCCCTGGCCCACGGCAATTACGGCTTCGGCCACCTGCCGCATGGATAACCGTTTGCGCCGGGCGGTCATTTGCAGCCGTTTGTAGGCTTCGGCTTCGGACAGGCCGGTTGTAACCAAAATTTGTTTGGCGGCGTCTACCAGGCTGCGCGATTCAAGCTGATCGCGCAGGCGGTATATTTCTTGGGCTTTGGCTTGCATTACGCCAAACTGGGCCACGGCCATTTCAATGGTTGGCCCCAGCTTGTTTTCGTGGATGGGTTTTACCAGGTAGCCCATAACGGCGGCGTTGGCGGCTCGCTCAATCAGGCTGCGCTCGCTAAAAGCGGTGAGCATAATAATGGGCAGCGGCAGTTCGGCCTGAAGGGTTTCGGCCACGGTCAGGCCATCCATTTCGGGCATTTTTATATCCAGCAGCAGCAAGTTGGGTTTGAGCGATTTGGTTTTTTGCAGGGCGTCTACCCCGTTAACGGCGGTAGCGATAACTTTATGCCCCAAATTAGTTACCATTTGGGTTAGCCCCATTCTGATAACGGCTTCGTCATCGGCCACAATTATCCGCAGCGCATCACTTTCGGTCATTGTTCCTCGTCGTGGAGTTTTATAATTTGCAATCAATGAGTTTAGCACAGCAGGGGGTGGTTTGGCTAATTTTTTAGCCCGATTTACCGGCGGGCGCGGTTGTTCAAAAGGGCCGACCTTATGTTATAATACCCCCAAATTCTTATGAAACCCGTTTTTTGAACGTATGACTCTCCCCGAAGATACAATTCTGCTTAACCGATACCGTATTGATGGCCTGCTGGCGCACGGCGGCATGGGCGCTGTTTACCGCGCTTTTGACACCAACCTGAACACGCCGGTAGCCATTAAGGAAAATTTTTTTCAAACGCCGCAGCAAATTGCCCAATTTAAACAAGAGGCGCTGATTTTGGCCCGGCTACGTCACCCGGCGTTGCCACGGGTTAGCCAGCACTTTAGTTTTGAGGGGCAGCAATATCTGGTGATGGATTTTGTGGAGGGCGAAAACCTGTGGGAAATCATCCGGCAGCGCGGCCAGCCCCTCACCGAGCCGGAAGCCCTGGATTATCTCATTCAGGTGTGCCAGGCGGTCAGTTACCTGCACCAGCAACGCCCGCCCATTATTCACCGGGACATTAAGCCGCAGAATATAAAAATTACGCCCGAAGGCAAAGCCGTGCTGGTGGATTTTGGCATTGCCAAACAGGTTGAGGCCGAAGCCCAGCGCACCGAAGCCGGCGCGCGCGGCGTTACGCCCGGTTTTTCGCCGCCGGAACAGCACAACGGCGCGGGCACTACGCCCGCCTCGGATGTGTACGCGCTGGGGGCAACGCTGTACGCCATGCTCACCGGCAAAAAGCCGCCCAGCAGCGTGAGTTTGCTGGCGGGGGCCATCAAGTTTGAAGCGCCAAACCTGACCAACCCGGCCATTAGCCAGCAAACCGCGCAGGCCATTAGCCACGCCATGCAACTCCAACCGCAGTTGCGCCCGCCCACCGTGGCCGATTGGCAAAAGCGGCTGGAGGCAATTGCCCGCGTGTTGCCGCCGCCGGGCCAGGCCGAGGCTCAACCGGCGGTTAAAAATGATGAAGCCGCCGCCGCGCCGTCCGCCGCAACAACGGCGGCGTTCTGGCTGGTTGACCAGCGCGGTATTGGCCACCCGGTTGGCCCGCAGCCGGTGTCTCTGGGCCGCCAACCCGAAGCCGACGTGGTGATTGAGGATTTAAACGTGTCTCGTCGCCACGCTCAGGTAATGGTAAAACATGAGCGCTGTTTTGTGTTGGATGAAAACAGCGCCAACGGCACGTTTTTAAATAATCAACGGTTGGGCGCGGATTGGTACCCCTTTGATCCCGGCGATGTGCTGATTATTGGCCCGGCCCGGTTTTATTTAACCACCACCCGCCCGGTAAAAGTGGCTCCGCCCAAACCTGCGCCGCCTCCGCCCGCCGCCGATGTAACCGCCGTAAACGTTACCGTTACCGGCACCTCGCCCATAAGTTTGCCGGCAGAAACTCCGCCGCCGGCCCGGCCAAAATCCGGGCGGTGGAGCGGCCTGGGGCTAATGTTGCTGGCGGCGTTGGTCATAATTGGTGCGGTGGGCGCTGGTATTGCATGGTTCAGGCCGGGTTCGGCGGCGCTGGTGGCTGTGGTTTCGCCCACCCGGATTACGGCGCTGCCCACATTAACCCGCACGCCCACGGCTACGGCTTTGCCCACGGTGCAGCCGTTGGCTCAGTTTGTCACCACCACTGCCAAAGCCGATGTGCTGGAGGTGGCATCACCCACGGCTACGGCATCGCCTGCGCCGGAGGTGATTACCGCTACCGCCACGCTGACCGCCACCGTTAATATTACGCCAACCGTGGTTAGGGTTGTTACGCCGCGTCCCACGGTAGCGGCGGGGCCAACTGCCAGCCCGTTAAAATCCAACGTGTCGGTGCCGGAGTTGGGGCATCACGAAGTTATTGATGTGGATATTAACCCCAAAAACCCGGCAGAAGTGTACGCGCTGGTTAAACGGGATGGCATTTACAAGAGCGTTACCGGCGGCGGCGGCCCCTGGGCCAGGGTTGATCTGGATGGCTCCGGGTTGACGGCGCTGACCATTGACCCCACCACGCCCACCCGATTGTACGCGCCCACCTGGAATGGCGTGCTCAAAACCACCGATGGCGGCAACACCTGGGAAGCCAAAACCAACGGGCTGGTTTCTAATCAGGTGGTTGATGTAGTTACCGTAAACCCGGCCAACCCCAACCTGCTGTTTGCCGGCATTGGCGAAACGCTGGTGGCCTCTACCGACCAGGGCGAAACGTGGAGTTCGCAGGGGTACGGCATAGGCGTGGGCGCGTCGCGCCTGTACCAGATTGTGATTGACCCGTTTGACCCCAACACCGTGTATGTGGCCGGGTTGGGCGCGGCCATTTACAAATCGCAGGATGGCGGGCGCAATTTTATCCCGCTGCCGTTTAATATGGGCAACGGCGTGTTTGGCATAGCGGCGCACCCTGGTCGCAAAAGTGTTTATCTGGCGGGCATTAATTCGTTTTCGGCGGGCATCATCAAAACCGAAAACGGCTTTGACTTTCACCCGGCGAGCGTGGGGTTAATTTACGGCGGCGCAGATTCGGCTTATTCGGCTATTACGTATGCGCCCGGCAACCCCAATATTGTGTACGCCGGCAGCGGTTTTGAAAGCGAACCCAACTCAAAAGGCATCTTTAAAAGCAGTGATGGCGGCGAAACCTGGCAGCGCATTAACAACGGCCTGGCAATCAACCCCGACACCGGCTTTCCCCATTACGTAAAATCAATTGCGGTCCACCCCACCAACCCCGATATTGTGTTTGCCGCTACCGGCTCCGGGCTGTACCAAAGCAGCGATGGCGGAGCCACCTGGCAGTTAAAATAACCCGGCCCAATTTGGGCCGGGTTTAATCCTTTTCCGGTTAAAACCGATTCCCCATTTCTGCGCCTTGCTCTCCCCGGCGAGCAGGGCGTTTTGGCCAACTTTTTTCCATCCCCAATCCGAGCGGGCTTGTGCCGCCCGATCCTGGTTTGTTGGCGCAAAGCTTTACGTATCCTTTATGCAGAGCTACTTCAAAAATGCCGATACCAACATGGGCTTGCCTTAAGGCCGGTTATGATTTTTAAATTCATCGCTCCGGCTATACCGGCAACGCCGCTAGTTACTCAAACCGGATAATCCTCTCCCCTGGCAGCGGGGATTTTATCAATAAAATACCTTATCAACCCATAAATATGGGGCAAACGTGGATTTGTCCCGGCCTGGCGGCCTTATTCAGATTGGAGCGTACCGTGGAAAATCAATTTGTAATTTTTAAACTTGCCGACGAATACTACGGCGTTGATATTGCCTCGGTGGATGGCATTATCAAAACACAATTTATCACCATTGTGCCGCACGCCCCCAATTTTGTGGAAGGAGTTACAAATTTACGGGGCACGGTGCTGCCGGTGGTGGATATGCGCCGGCGCTTTGGGTTGAGCATGCAAACCGAAAGCAAAGACACCCGCATTATTGTGATTGAACTCGATGGCATGACCGTGGGCATGATTGTAGACGCCGTTACCGAAGTTATGCACATTTCGGTAGAGGATGTGGAGCCGCCATCGCCTATGATTGCCACCGTTGATTCCTCGTTTATCACCGGTATTGCCAAAATTGCCGACCGCCTGATTATTTTGCTGGATTTAGCCAAAGTATTAACCATTCAAGAACAGCATGCGCTCCAGGCTGTATCTGCCGAGTAGCGGTGACTAGCAAAGGAAAACTCTCTTGGATGCCACTCACCCGCTCATCTTGATTGTTGATGACGATTTGGTGATCCGGTCGTTACTGCGCCGGGTATTGCAAAAAGAAGGCTACCAGGTTGAACAGGCGGCAGACGGCGTTGAAGCGGTGACTGCCTTTATCCAGTTTCAACCCGACCTGGTTTTGCTTGATGCCATGATGCCTGAGCTTGACGGCTTTGCAGCCTGCGCCCAAATCAAGGCGCTGCCGCAAGGCAATCAAACGCCAATATTAATGATTACCTCGCTGCAAGATAACGATTCGGTTGATCGCGCCTTTAAGGTTGGGGCCACCGATTTTATTCCCAAACCCATTAACTGGGCGGTATTGCGCCATCGCGTGCAGCGCATTATCCGCGCCCGTTACGCCGAAGAAGCTCTGCGCGAAAGTGAGCGTCGGCTGGATTTGGCCGTAAAAGGGGGTGATTTGGGCCTGTGGGATTGGGGAATAAAAAGTAAAACCATGGTGGTTAACGACCGCTGGCTTGAAATGTTGGGGTATTCGCCCACCGAGATCACTGTTACCGTTTCAAACTGGTTTGATTTTGTGCATCCCGACGATGTGGAGCCGGTCCGCACGGCTATTATTAAATTTTTACGCAGCCGCGAAGTTCAATACCAGGCCGAATTTAGAATGCGCGCCAAAGAAGGCGGTTGGCGTTGGATTTTGGCCCGTGGGCGCGTGGTTGAACGCGACGAAAACAACAAACCGGTGCGCGCCGCCGGCACTCACCTGGATATTACCGAGCGTAAACAGGCCGAACACGCCCTGCGCGACAGCGAAGAACGCTTTCGGCAGGTGGTGGCCTCCATCAGCGATCACCTTTATTTTACGGAAATGCAGGCCGATGGTGGCTGCATCAACCGTTATGTGTCTCCCAATATCGAAAACATAATTGGCTACTCGCCCGAAAAAATCCACGCAAATTGGGATTTTTGGTTAACGCACCTGATTCACCCCGATGACCGTGAACTGGCCAAAGCGCAGCTGGACATGCTGGCTGACGGTGTAGCCAGCGAAATGGAATACCGCATGTTGCACCGGGATGGCAGCGTGGTTTGGGTGCGCGACAGCGCCCAGGTAAAGTGCGATGGCCAATTGCGGCTGATTTACGGGGTGGTGAGCAACGTGACCGAGCGCAAACGCTCCGAAGAAATGCTGCGGGCCTCGCAAAAACTGGCCGAACTGGGCACGCTGGCCGCCGGGGTAGCCCACGAAATCAACTCGCCGTTGCAGGTGATTACCGGCCTCAGCGAGATTTTACGCAAACGGGTTGAAGAAAATCGGTTGGAGCCGGACTATTTTTGCCGCAAACTGGATGTGATTCACCGTAACAGTTGGCGCTGCGCCGAAATTGTGCGCTCGTTAAAAACTTACGCCTACGCGGCCTCTACCCAGATGGCGCCAAATAACTTAAACGAGATTATTCAGGACACGTTGTTGCTCATTGAGCACCAACTGGTGAGTTGGGCCAACATTGAGCTTGTGGTTGAGCTTCAACCGGAGTTGCCGCCGCTAAATTGCGACCGCAACCAAATTGCGCAGGTCATCATTAATCTGCTTACCAATGCCCGCGATGCCATGCCCGACGGCGGGCAAATTCACCTGCTTACCCGGTACGATTCCAGCCAGGAGCAATTTGTGTTGCAGGTGGCCGATACCGGCCACGGTATGTCCGAAATTGTGCGCGCCAAAATTTTTGATCCATTTTTTACCACCAAATCGGTTGACCGGGGCACCGGGTTGGGGTTATCCATTATTTCCGGAATTATCAAGGCGCACGGCGGCGAAATCCGGGTGCAAAGTGCGCCAAACCAGGGCACTACCTTTATCATTACCTTTCCAAGTGTTGTTACCATGCCGCAACCCGCCCCGGAAGGTGTTGGCCGGTTTGATGAAACCGGCAGCCCAGTAAACAGTGTGAAAATATACCTACCATAAAAATTTTTAACAGAGAAATTTTTAACAGAAGGAGCAAAACAATGACCAGAATTCTTATTGCCGATGACCAGCTTGATTTGCTGGATATGCTGTACGACGAGTTGGTTGAGGCCGGTTTTCAGGTAAAGGCCGTTGATAATGGCGTTGAAGCCATTATTGCCGCTGCCGAAGAAAATTTTGATCTGTTTTTGCTGGATATGTACATGCCCGGCTTAAACGGCATTCAAACCATTAAGGTTTTACGCAAAATCACGCCCAACACACCCATTATCGGGCTAACCGGCTATTTGGGCCGGGGTTACATGGCCGAAGCGGCGGCTTTAGGCGTTACCTGCCTTAGCAAACCTATCGAACTGGCCGACCTGATGTCGGAAATTCGGGATGCGTTGGCGGCCAAAAGCGCCGGCCTTCTGTACAAATAGGCCGGCAGAACAGGAGATCAAAATGATCAGGATTTTGGTGGTTGACGACGAACCCGACGTGGTTGAGTATCTATCGGATTTGCTTGAAAATGCCGGGTGGCAGCCGGTGGGCGCGGGCAACGGGGTTGAAGCCGTGCTTAAGGTGCTGGATGGCGCGTGTGATATTGTGCTGATGGATATTAGAATGCCCAAACTGGACGGCATTAACGCCCTCAGAATTATTAAACGCATTAACCCGGCGTTACCCGTTATTATGTTTACCGGCCAGGCCGGCCAGGGCGATATGTACGAGTCAACCCGACTGGGCGCGTTTACCTGCTTAATGAAGCCCGTAACCCAGGAAAAACTGCTTCAAGTTACAGCGCAAGCCATGAGCTATTCTCATTTGCATGCCTGATTAAGCCTCAACACCGCAACCACCGCACCCAAAACAACTACAGGCAGGCGGTATTTTGGCCAGGCAAAAGGCAGGGGCAATTGTGTGGCGGGGTATTAGTAAAGACGATAAGTTGCACCGGGTAGAGTTATTAAAGTTATTTGCGAGGGAAAATAAAAATGATTAAACCATTACAAATTGGAACCAAACTGGCTTTATTTGGCGTAACTTGCGTTATCCTCACTACGGTGGCGTTGTTGGCGGTGGGCTGGTGGCAAACCGGCGTATTTAGCACTGCGGTGGCCGAAGAGACCAAAATTTTGGTAGATACCGACCTGGACCACATTACCGATGGCGTGTTTGACCTGGTTAGAACCCAGGATCAATTGGTTCAACGCGATGTGGCCAATGCTCTCAACGTTGCCCGGCGCGTAATGAATGAACAAGGTGTAACTTTAAGCCACACCCAAACCGCCCAGTGGACGGCAGTAAATCAATTTAGTAAAGTCGAAACAGCCGTAACATTGCCACAAATGCTGGTGGATGATTCGTGGCTGGGGCAAAACCGGTCAACTGCTCAAGAAACGCCGGTGGTGGATGAGATTAAAGATTTGGTGGGTGGCGTTTCTACCATTTTTCAGCGGATGAACGACGCCGGCGATATGCTGCGGGTGGCCACCAACGTGGTTAACCCCAACGGCGAACGGGCCATTGGCACCTATATTCCGGCAGTTAACCCCGATGGTCAACCCAACCCGGTGGTCGCCTCAATTCTTAATAAACAAACTTACCACGCCCGCGCTTTTGTGGTGGATAGCTGGTACCTGGCCGCCTACGACCCCATTATAGATGCCAACGGCCAGGTGATTGGGGTGTTATCGGTGGGGCAAAAGCTGGAAAGCAACGATGTGCTTCGTCAGGCGGTTATGGATATTAACGTGGGCAAAACCGGCTACGTCTTTGTGTTTGGCGGCAAGGGCGATCAGCGCGGCCAATACATTATTTCTAAAAACGGCGAGCGCGATGGCGAAAACGTGCTGGATACGCAGGATGCCAGCGGAAATTTTGTAATCCAGAATATTGTGGATAAAGGCGTAACCCTAAAACCCGGCGAACTTGCCTCCGAGCGCTACCTCTGGCAAAACCCCGGCGAACCGGCTCCCCGCTGGAAAATAACCCGGCTGGCCTATTACGAGCCGTGGGATTGGGTCATCGGTGTGAGCGCCTACGAAGACGAATACATGCAGGCGACAACTCAAATGCAAGCCGGCGCTAACCGCATGATTGGCATATTTTTGGTGGTAGGCGTGGTGATTGCCGGCCTGGGGGCCGGGTTGGCCTGGCTGTTTGCCAAAACCATTGCCACCCCCATTAAAGCGATGGTTGGCGCGGCCAAAAATTTGGCGCTGGGCGATATTTCTCAGGAAGTAAACTACCACAGCGGTGATGAAGTGGGGGCGCTGGCCGATTCTTTTAGGGCGATGATTGTTTACCAGCGCGAAATGGCCACCGCCGCCGCGCAACTGGCCGAAGGCGATTTAACCGCCGTGGTCAAGCCGGCCTCGGTTAAGGATGTGCTGGGCAACGCCTTTAGCCAGATGATTGCCAATTTAAACCATCTTATTAGCCAGTTGGCCGATACCGCCGGCCAGGTGAACGCCACCGCCGGCCAGTTGGCCATCTCCGCCGAGCAATCCGGCCAGGTAACCTCTCAAATTGCCGATACCATGCAAAACCTGGCCATTGGCGCCGGCCAGCAAAGCGAAGCCACTTCCCACACCGCCTCATCGGTGGCGCAAATTTCGCGGGTTATAGGCACCGTTACCCAGGGCGCGCAAGAACAGGCCACCGCCATTGGCAAATCATCTATGTCTACCGCCATGCTGGCCGATTCGATTGCGAATCTTTCTAAAAACGTGGCCGAACTGCAAGTTGTGCGGGATAAAGTGGGCGTTTCGGCAGAAAAAGTTAACCAGATGGGCCAAAATTCGCGGCAAATTGGCGCAATTGTGGCCACCATTGATGAAATTGCCAGCCAAACCAACCTGCTGGCGCTCAACGCCGCCATCGAAGCGGCGCGGGCGGGCGAACATGGCAAGGGCTTTGCCGTGGTAGCCGATGAAGTGCGCAAACTGGCCGAACGGGCCAGCGTGGCCACCAAAGAAATTACCAGCCTGATTGACACCGTACAGGAGATTACCGGCCAGGCGGTAACGGCCATGGAGGATTCTACCGAGGCGCTTGATATTCAGGTGGGCCGGGTTTCTTTGGCCAGCCGCGAAATGAGCACGGCCTCCGATGAACTGGTGGGGGTAATGGAAACCGTATCGGCGGTGGTGGAGGAAAACACGGCCAGCACCGAGGAAATGGCCGATGGCGCTACCGAAATTACCAACGCCATTGAAAATATTGCCAGCATTAGCCAGCAAAACAGCGCCGCCGTTGAAGAAGTAACCGCCAGCACCGAAGAAATGAGCGCCCAGGTGCAGCAGGTAGCGGCTTCGGCGCAGGTGTTAAGCCTGTTAGCCGTGCAGTTGCAGCAAATGGTGCAACAATTTAACCTGGCCAACAGCCAGGCGGCTCGGGCAGCCGCGCCCACTTTTCAGCCGGCAGCGCCGGCTCCCCGGTTAACAACGCAGCCGCGCGCGCCCAAGCCGGTCCATGTAACGCCCAAACCCAAACCGGCCGCGCGGGCCGCCGTAACGCCGCAATCGAAAATGCGCCATCCACACACCGCAAAATACCAGTGGGATGAATCGCTGGCTACCGGCGAGCCACAGGTTGATGCTCAGCACCAACGCCTGATTGGGATGGTCAACGACCTGCTCGAAGCCATTGCTCACGGTCAGGGCCGCGGCCAGATTGGCCCGGTTTTAGAGGGCTTGAGCAAATATGTAGCCGAGCATTTTGAGTGGGAAGAAGAGTGCATGGAAAAATACAAATGCCCGGTTGCCATTAAAAATAAAAACGCGCACGCCAAATTTATTGAAACCTTTAACACCATTTACGAGGAATATCACCGCGTGGGGCCAACCTCGGAATTGGCGCTGAAAATAAAAAACAACCTGGGCGATTGGTTGGTTAACCATATTCGCGGCGTAGATACCCATTTGGGGCCATGCATCAAAAATGCATCCCACTAAAACAATTAAGAGAGATGCAACAACGAATAAAAATTCGTAATTCGTAGTTCTTTATTTTCAAGGGAGACCTGTTATGCCGGCTACAAAACGTTTTCAATTCAAATCCATTCGTTCCCGAATGATGTTTTGGGTGGGGTTGTGCATGGTGCTGGGAATTGTGGTGATCACCGGTTACGGCGCATGGGATCGCCAGCGCGCCACCCGGCAGTCCGCCGAAGACGAAGTCGCGGCTCAGGCCAGAGCCGAGGCCGGGCTGGTTAAGGCCGAAGTTGAGGTGGCGCTGGATGCCGCCCGCACCCTGGCCCAAGCCCTCAGCGCCGTTAAAACCGAACAAACCCAGGGCTTGCAGCGCGACCATGTAAACGCCATGCTCAAACAGGTGCTGGTCAGCAACCCGAATTTTTTGGGAACTTACACCCTGTGGGAACCCAACGCTTTTGATGGCCAGGATGCCGCCTTTGCCAATACGGCTGGACACGACGCCACCGGCCGGTTTATCCCCTACTGGGCGCGCTCCGGGGCTGGGGTTACGTTCACGCCCCTGATGGATTATGAAACGGAAGGCGCGGGAGATTATTACCTGATCCCCAAACGCACCCAACATGAAGCCATTATTAAACCTTATCTTTACCCGATTGACGGGGTAGACGTACTGCTGACTTCGCTGGTGGTGCCGATTGTGGTGGAGGGTAAATTCTACGGCATTGCCGGGGTGGATATTAAACTGGATACGTTGCAGCAAATGATTGACAGCGCCAACCTTTACAACGGCCAGGGGCAACTGGCGCTGGCAAGTTACGATGGTATTTTTGCCGCCGTGTCTAACCAGCCGGAACTGGCGGGACAGCCGCTTAAGGCGCTGCATCAGGATTGGGAAGATGATTTGAAGATTATTCAGGCTGGGCAGGTGGTGGTTCAGGAAGATGAAGGCAACCTGGCCGCGTTTGCCCCGGTTCATTTTGGCAACACCACTACCCCGTGGGCGGTAGTGGTGCGGGTGCCGTTGAGTTACGTTACCGCGCAAACGGTGGCTTCGGTGTGGCAAATGGTGGCCGTGGGGGTGGCGGCGGCGCTGGCGGCGCTGGCGGTGCTGTGGTTTATTACCCGGCAATTAACCGCCCCGTTAAAAATTATAACCGGCGCACTGGAAAACCTGCGCATGGGCGACTTGAATCGGGATACGGACCAGCGCGTCAAAGAGGCCATTATGGGCCGCGCCGATGAAATTGGCTTGATGGGCCAGGGGTTGGGCCAAACCGAAGGGTATTTAATGGAGATAGCCGCCAACGCCGACCGGATTGCCTCTGGCGATTTAACCGTAACCATTGCGCCGCGCAGCGATAAAGATGAGTTGGGAGCGGCCTTTGCCCACATGGCGGCCAACCTGCGCCAAATGGTGGGGCAGATTATTAACACGGCGGGCGGATTGAACGAGGCATCCGGGCAATTGTCCAGCGCGTCTGAGCAGGCGGGGCAGGCGGTTTCGCAAATGGCCAGCACCATTCAGCAGGTGGCCACCGGCACAGCCAACCAATCCGAAGGGATTGGCGCGGTGATGGCGGCCATGGAGCAAATGAGCCGGGCCATCGAAGGGGTGGCGCAGGGGGCGCAGGAACAGGCCAAAGCGATTGGTCGCTCCACCGAGGTGACGGCACGGATGAGTGAGGCCATTGACCAGGTGGCGGCCAACGTGACCAAACTGGAAACGGTGCGCGAAAAAGTGGGGTTGTCCACCCGGAAGGTGAACGAAATGGGGCGGCGGTCGCAGCAGATTGGGGCGATTGTGAAGACCATAGACGACATTGCGGCGCAAACCAACCTGCTGGCGTTGAACGCGGCCATTGAGGCGGCGCGGGCGGGCGAGCACGGCAAGGGCTTTGCGGTGGTGGCCGACGAAGTGCGGAAACTGGCGGAAAAGTCGGCCTCGGCGACCAAGGAGATAGCGGAGCTAATCCACAACGTGCAGGCGGTGGCGGGCGAAGCGGTGACGGCGATGGAAGAATCGGCGGCGGGGGTGGACGCGCAGGTGGAGCAAATATCGCAGGCCACGCGGGCAATGAGCCTGTCATCGAATGAGTTGGTGCAGGTGATGGAAACGGTGTCGGCGGTGGTGGAAGAGAACACGGCCAGCACCGAGGAGTTGAGCGCCGGAGCGATGGAGGTAGGAGACATTATGCAGGGGGTGGCCAGCGTGAGCGAGGAGAACAGCGCGTCGGCGCAGGAAGTGAGCGCGAGCACGGAAGAGATGAGCGCGCAGGTGCAGGAGGTATCGGCTTCGGCGCAAGAGCTGCGGGGCATGGCCCAAATGCTGCAATCACTGGTGGATCAATACAAGCTGGACGGGCGCTAATGGTTTGTAATGGGCAAGGCGGCCTTTCCGCCGTTGTTTCAAGCTTAAATTTGTCACCGGGTATTTCTTTACAAGGAGAGAACAAACACCATGAAACTTTCTATTCAAGCCAAAGCAATGGGCGCCTTTTTAATTGTAATTGCCATGCTGGTGGGGGTGGGTATTTACCTGCTGTTTCAGCTTAACCAAACCAACCAGCACCTCAATTACCTGGCTACCAACACCGTGCCCAGTTTGAATCAAATATCTGATATTCAGGTGTTAATCAACCAGTACCGGCGCTATGAGTTTAACCATGTTCTGTCGGCTACCGCTCAGGACAAGGATGTTGCCGAAACCAAATTGAATGACATAGCTAAAGAGGTTGATCAGAGTTTCAAGGATTACGAGACGATTGTTTCGGATGAGAAAGACGGCCAATACCTGGCGGATATTAAAACTGCCTGGGCTAAATACACTACCACCACCCCCGGATTGCTCACGGCTTCAAGAGCGAATAGTTTTGAGGCGGCGGGGAAAGAAATAGCCAACACGCTGGACGAGTTTAACGGTTTGATAAAACTGGGTGATGACTGGATGGCCTACAATATAAAACTGGGTAACGATTTTGCGGCGCAGTCCCAGGCCGGTTCTCGGTTGGCGTTGCAACTGGGCATCGGGTTGATGGTGGCGGCGGCTATAGTTGGCTTGGGGCTGGCTTACTACCTGGCCCGGTCGGTATCGGGCGCGGCCCAACTGATGGCCAAAACCGCCGAGCACATCTCGGAGGTGGATTTGGCGGCGCTGGTGGCGGCTACCACGGCGCTGGCCCAGGGCGACCTGACCTCAAGATTGCACTTGCAAACCCAACCGGTTGATTACACCTCTGGCGATGAGTTGGGCATGTTAGCCCAATCCTTTAACCGGATGATTGGCCAGTTTCACCAGGTTGGCCAGGCCTTTGAAGCCATGAGTTCGCAAATGCGCCAAACGGTGGGGCAAATTGTAGAAACGGCGGGCGGATTGAACGAGGCATCCGGGCAATTGTCCAGCGCGTCTGAGCAGGCGGGGCAGGCGGTTTCGCAAATGGCCAGCACCATTCAGCAGGTGGCCACCGGCACAGCCAACCAATCCGAAGGGATTGGCGCGGTGATGGCGGCCATGGAGCAAATGAGCCGGGCCATCGAAGGGGTGGCGCAGGGGGCGCAGGAACAGGCCAAAGCGATTGGTCGCTCCACCGAGGTGACGGCACGGATGAGTGAGGCCATTGACCAGGTGGCGGCCAACGTGACCAAACTGGAAACGGTGCGCGAAAAAGTGGGGTTGTCCACCCGGAAGGTGAACGAAATGGGGCGGCGGTCGCAGCAGATTGGGGCGATTGTGAAGACCATAGACGACATTGCGGCGCAAACCAACCTGCTGGCGTTGAACGCGGCCATTGAGGCGGCGCGGGCGGGCGAGCACGGCAAGGGCTTTGCGGTGGTGGCCGACGAAGTGCGGAAACTGGCGGAAAAGTCGGCCTCGGCGACCAAGGAGATAGCGGAGCTAATCCACAACGTGCAGGCGGTGGCGGGCGAAGCGGTGACGGCGATGGAAGAATCGGCGGCGGGGGTGGACGCGCAGGTGGAGCAAATATCGCAGGCCACGCGGGCAATGAGCCTGTCATCGAATGAGTTGGTGCAGGTGATGGAAACGGTGTCGGCGGTGGTGGAAGAGAACACGGCCAGCACCGAGGAGTTGAGCGCCGGAGCGATGGAGGTAGGAGACATTATGCAGGGGGTGGCCAGCGTGAGCGAGGAGAACAGCGCGTCGGCGCAGGAAGTGAGCGCGAGCACGGAAGAGATGAGCGCGCAGGTGCAGGAGGTATCGGCTTCGGCGCAAGAGCTGCGGGGCATGGCCCAAATGCTGCAATCACTGGTGGATCAATACAAGCTGGACGGGCGCTAATCGGCCTAAATATTGCTAACTAACGGCGGGTTTAGTCGCGTCGGTGGTCAATATAAAAAACGGGGAATTAAAGTGCATAACAGGAGGGCTTTATGCCGCAACTTACGGCGTTGTACAAAATCAACAACACCAACCTGAACCTGCGAAAGCAGTTTATTCGGCTGCAAGCCGGAGATATTAAAACGCTAAGGCGTCTACGCCGGTGGGGTAATCGCGTGGCCGATGACCTGGCACGTGAATTTTACGACCATCAATTTGCCTTTGCGCCAACGCTAGAATTTTTTACGGCCTACGCCCGCAAAAAGGGCCTTCCTCTGGCCGATTTGCGGCGCAGGCTGGAACAAAGCCAGTCCGGCTACTTTAAGCAAATTTTTGAAGAAGCCGCCAACGGCGGCGATTTTGGCGCGGAGTTTTTTGAGCGGCGGCTGTTTATTGGCAAGTTGCACAATGTTATCAACCTGCCGTTAAAGTGGTATGTGGGCAGCTACTCCTTTTACGAGCGGCTGGTGCGCCGCCAGTTGTGCCGCTCGTTTTGGTACAACCCGTTTTTTATTTATAAAGCCGAAAAGGCTATTTTTACGATTTTTAATTACGACATGCAGGCCGTAACCGACGCCTTTTTTTATGATTACCTGCAATCCATCGGCCTTAATTTAACCGCCGTGGTGCGCACCGCTGAAAACGAGGATTTATCCGAGCATTACGATACCCTCAAATCCACGGTGCGCGAAACGCTGGAAGAAACCATTCATACGGCGGGGTTACTTAACGAAGCCAGCAATCAACTGTCCGAAGCCTCAAAACAGGCCGGTTCGGCCACCGAACAGATTGCCGTTACGGTGCAGGAGGTGGCCAAAGGCGCTACGCAGCAGGCCGGAGCCGCTACCAACACCGTTTCGCTGGTATCGCAGATTTCACGGGCCATTGAGGGCGTGGCCGGCGGGGCGGTGGAGCAGGCCGCCGCCGTTGATACCTCAAGCCGGATTACTCACCAGCTTTCGGCGGCCATTGCTAATGTGGCTAACAACGTTGAGCAAATTGAGCGGGTAAAAAGCCAGGTTGAGCTTTCGGCGGTGAAGGTGCGCGAGATGGGCAAACGCTCGGCTCAGATTGGCACTATTGTGGGCGCTATTGACGAAATTTCCAGCCAAACCAATTTGCTGGCGCTCAACGCGGCCATTGAAGCGGCGCGGGCGGGCGAACACGGCAAGGGCTTTGCCGTGGTGGCCGACGAGGTGCGCAAACTGGCCGAACGGGCCAGCGCCGCCACCCGCGAAATCACCGCGCTCATTCAATCGGTGCAGCAGGTAGTTACCGAGGCCGTCACCGCGATGGACAATTCGGCGGTGGAGGTAGACCGGCAGGTGGCAGCCATTTCCGGCGCTACCCGCGAAATGAACACCTTTTCCAAAGAACTGCTCGATGCCATGACCACCGTATCGGCGGTGGTGCAAGAAAACACCGCCGCCACCGAGCAGATGTCGGCGGGTTCCGGGCAAATGCTCAACGCCATCGAAGAGATTGCCAGCGTGAGCCAGGAAAACAGCGCCGCCGCCGAAGAAGTGAGCGCCGCCGCCGAAGAAATGAGCGCCCAGGTAACAGAAGTGAACGAATCGGCGCAAAAGCTGCACCAGGTGGCCCAAAAACTTCAGGCGTTGGTGGGCCGGTTTGAACTGGAGGCGTCGTCTTCGGCCAGGCCGGGCCACGGCCAGCCGCCGGCTTATTCGCGCCGGTAAACCCCGGCCAAACCTTTACCTTTAATTTATGGAGAAATTTCGTAAGTTAGCCGATAATGAAACAGACAGTATCAATGCACTGTTTTTTGAGGTAATCAGGGATTTATATGCCAAAAATCAATCTGAGACTTGTTGATGAGGTAACAGACCGGTTGCCCAGCTTGCCCCAGCCTACGCTTAAAGCGTTAAAACTGATTGATGATCCCAAATACAGCGCGGCCAGATTGGCCGGGATTATCGGGGTTGATCAATCGCTGGCGGGCCGGCTGCTGCAATGGGCCAACAGCCCCTATTATGGCTTGCGCTACAAGGTTTCTACGCTGGAACGGGCCATTATGGTGCTGGGCACGCAACAAATCCGCGAGTTGCTGATGGCTGTATCCGTTAACGAAATGCTCAGCCGCAAAATGCCGGGCTACGGCCTGGAACGCGGTGATCTGTGGCGGCATGCGGTGGCCGTGGCTGCCGGATCGCGCTGGCTGGGCCTTGAGCACGAATACGGGCAATCCGAACAGGCCTTTATCGCCGGGCTGCTGCACGATATTGGCAAGCTCATTATGGATGAATTGCTGTGCTACGATAAAAACTGGCAGGCGGAGTGGATTCAACTGCGTGAAGAAGGGGCTTCGTTTGTGGACCTGGAGCGCTGGCTAACCGGCTTTGACCACGCTCAACTGGGCGGGCGGGTGGCCGAAAAATGGAACCTGCCGATGGCCCTGGTAGAAGCCATTGCCTACCACCACGAGCCGGAAAAGGCCACCATTGAGCCGGAAATTACCCATTGGGTGCATTTAGCCGATGCCACCGCTATGATGCTGGGTATTAGCCTGGGCTGCGATGGCCTGAGCTATTACCTGAGCGAAGCCAGCATCAAAGCTACCAACTTCCAGTCGCTCGATTTGGAAGCGTTAATGCAGGTAGAAACCAAGGCCATTTCCGAAGCCGAGGGACTGTTTGTGGTTAAAGCCTAATCTTTAGCCAACCGTTTATGTAACTTTTACGCCAGCCTGTCTCAAGATGATCATTAACATGTCGAAACTATAGGTGAACACCATCACGAGGATGTTATGTCCAAAATTTTGATCATTGATGATAACGCCATCATGCGGAAAAACATTTGGTTTATGTTGCGCCGAGAAAAGCACACCATTCTCGAAGCCGAAGATGGCCCAACGGGTATTGCGCTGGCGCGGAGCGAACAGCCGGATTTAATTTTGCTGGATTTTATGCTGCCGTACATGTCGGGCGAACAGGTGGCCCGCTACCTGCACGACCACGACGACCTGAGGCACATTCCGGTGATTGTGTTAACCGCCATGAACCAGCCCGATCTGGTTATGAACATGCTTCAGTTTAACATTCGGGATTACTTGCTTAAACCCATCAAAGCCGAAACGCTGTGCGAACGAGTGCGAAGCCGGCTGGGCAAAACCGACGCCGCCCCCGAAGCTCCTCCGGCAGAACCGGCAGACCCGGACCCGGATGCCAAAACTGAAACCGAGGTAGTTGATCAAACTCAACCGGCAGATCAGCCCCCGGCATAACTTCAAGCGAGTAGTTAATTGTAAAGGCAGTTTATACATGGACAACAAATTAACGTTTGATATTGAAGCCGACGAACTTGAAGTCTTTTTGGAAGAAGTTAACGAATACCTCCAGGTATTGGAAGGCGGGATTGTGGAACTGGAACGCAACCCCGACGCCAACCTGATTAACTCGGTGTTTAGGGCGGCGCACACCATTAAGGCCTTGGCGGGCACGGTGGGGCATCACACTATGGCCAACCTTACCCACACCATGGAAAGCCTGTTTGATGCCATGCGCACCCAAAAAATGGCGGCCAATCAGGCCATTATTGATGATTTGCTGGCAGCGGTAGACGTGCTAAAAGTTTTGCGCGATGAAATTATTACCCAGCAAGCCAGCGGTATTGATGTTTCTGTTATCCTCACTAAACTCCGCGCCCTCTCCGAAGGCAGCAATGGCCGGGCCGTAACCGTTAGTAACGGCGTGGCAAACAACTCGGCGTTGACGCTGACAAACCTGGGCCAGATTGAACCCACCGGGCAGGACGACCAGCAACTATTTGAAATTGAAATCTCTACCAGCGCCGATACCTTTGCGCCTGCCGCCCGGCTGATGCAGGCAGTAATGGCCCTGGAAGATGCCGGGCAGATTATCACCCAAAATCCCTCACTGGATCAACTGGCCAACAGCGAACACCAGGGCAAGCTGTGGGTGGTGCTTAAAGGCAACCAAACCGGCCCCGAAGCGATAGAAGCGCTGTTGAGCGGCGTTTCGGATCTGGCCGGTTTTCAGGTAAAACCGCTGGTGCGGGCGCAAGAACCCGCGCCGCTGGCCCAACTGGAAAACGGAAAAATCCAGAAAACCGCCGCCAAAGCCGATCTCTCCTCTGAAAAAACGGTGCGCATCAGTGTAGAACGGCTGGACGCCCTGATGAACCTGGTGGGCGAGTTAGTAACCAATCGCAACCGCCTGCAACAAGTTGAAGACGAACTCGGCTCACAACACGGCAAAGAAGAAGTGGTGGGCAAGCTCAAAGAAACCACCACCCACATGGGCCGGGTGGTAGACCAGTTGCAAGAAGAAGTAATGCGCGCCCGGATGCTGCCTATCAGCAACCTGTTTGATAAATTCCCGCGCATTGTCCGCGATGTGGCCCGCACCGCCGGTAAACAGGTTAACCTGGTGATTGAAGGTGGCGCTACCGAACTGGATCGCTCGCTGATTGAAGCCATCAGTGACCCGCTGATCCACCTGCTGCGCAACGCCGTTGATCACGGCGTTGAACCGCCCGAAGAACGGCTGGCCGCCGGCAAATCTGCCACCGGCACCGTTAACCTGAGCGCCACCCACGTTGAAGGCCAAATTGTAATTTCGGTGGTGGATGATGGCCGGGGGATTGACCCCAACCGGGTGCGGCGGGCGGCGGTAAAACGCGGCCTGCTCACCGAAGAACGCGCCTCGCAACTGAGCGATATCGAAGCCATTGACCTTATCTTTGAGCCAAACCTCTCTACCGCCGAAAAAGTAACCGATGTGTCGGGCCGGGGAGTAGGCATGGACGTGGTGAGAACCAACGTTGAGCGGCTCAGCGGGGCGGTAATTGTTGAAAGCAAAATGGGCCAGGGCACTACATTTAAAGTTACCCTGCCGTTAACGCTGGCGATTGTGGATACCATGTTGGTTCAACTTTGGAACGGCGTGTTTGCCATCCCGCTCACCAGCATTAACGATGTGCTGTACCTGTCGGAAGTGAAAACCAGCACCATTACCGGGCAACAGGCCATTCGCTGGCGCGGTTCGGTGCTGCCATTGATTGATCTGCGTCACTTTTTTAACGATTTCCGCCTGCCCGAAGTGTCGTTGAACGGCACTCGCCAGGCAATTGTATCGGTAACGTGGGGCAAGCAAAAATCCGGTTTGGTAGTAGATAGAATTATTGGCAAACAAGGCATTGTCGTAAAATCGCTCAGCCCAATTATGGGTGAGCTACCGGGCCTTTCGGGGGGCACCATTTTGGGCGATGGCCGGATTGCGCTCATCATAGATGTGCCCAGCCTGATGAATGCCGCGTTAAAAGCCCGCAGAGGGAGCTTGAATTAATGGGTGCAGAGATTGATACCAAAACCATGAACTGGGAGAAACTCGGTTCAAACGTAAAGTTTCTCGAACTGTTGGACGCTGCCATTCAAAACGTGGCCAAAGGACTAACCGATATGGTAGGCCGGCCCATTACTATCAACACCACCAATATTGAGGCGTTGCCCATTGGCCAAATGCCGGATTGGCTGGGCAACCCCGAAGCCGAAATGGTAGGAGTGTACCTGCTCATTGAGGGCGATATCAGCGGGCAAGTTATCCTGATTTTTTCGTTGAACGAAGCGTTGCACCTGATTGATTTGCTGCTTGATGAGCCGCCCGGCACCACCACCAACCTTGACGATTTGGGGCGTTCGGCGCTGGCCGAAACCGGCAACCTGGCCACCTCGTACTTTCTCAACGAAATGGCCAAACGCACCGGCACCGCCATCCGGCCTTCGCCGCCGGCGGTAATGGTAGACATGCTGGGCGCAATTTTTGATGTGATTTCGGCCCCCGTGGCCACCGTCAGTGACCAGATGATTATAGTTGAGGCCGAATTTAAAGAACCCAACCGCACTCTAACGGCTCACTTTTGGGTAATGCCGTACCCGGTTGACGAGTTGGCTTAACAAAAGAAGATCATCCACTCGGTTTGTTAAAATCAAACGCCGCAGTGTAGTCAATAAAGAGGAAATCTGTGCCAGAGAACGTACACTCAGTCTCCATTGGAGAATTAAAAATTAGCGGCAAGCCCAACGATTTGCTAGTAGCCTACGGGTTGGGATCGTGCGTGGCTGTTTGTATGTACGATGCAACGGCCAGAATTGGGGGAATGATCCACTCTTTGCTGCCGCAGGCCTCTCGCAACAGTAATGGGATAGAGGCCACCACGGCCAAATTTGTGGATGTGGGCGTGCCGTTACTGGTAGACGCCTTAACTAAAATGGGCGCCGAGCGCCGGCGGTTTGATGTGTATTTATGCGGCGGCGCGCAAATGCTATCAGCGCCAGGGTTTAGTAACTCGCTGAATATTGGTGAGCGTAACGTTCAGGCCGCCGAGGCCGCCCTGTCTGCTGCCGGTTTTCGCATTAAGGCGCAAGATACCGGCGGTACATCTGGCCGCACGGTCAGGCTTCGGGTTGATACCGGCGAAATTGTAGTAAAAACTTTGGGGCAGGGCGAAAGAATCCTGAACCCATCACTCACCAGAGTAAAATAGGAGGTTATGTTAAATGAGTAAAATTATGGTAGTAGACGATGCACAATTTATGCGGGTGCGCTTAACCAAATTGCTCACTGGCCACGGTTATGATGTGGCCGAAGCCGAAAACGGGGAGCAGGCCGTAAAAACCTACCGCGCCACCAAACCCGACGCCGTACTGATGGATATTACCATGCCGGAGAAAGATGGGTTAGAAGCCCTGGCCGAAATCCGCAGTTTTGATCCCTCGGCTAAAGTGATTATGCTCACCGCCCTGGGCCAGGAATCAATGGTTATCCAGGCCATTAAAAGCGGGGCCAAAGATTATGTGGTAAAACCGTTTGATCCAGACCGGGTGATGCTCGCCTTACAAAAAGTTTTGGGGTAAATCTCATGGCAAATCCTGTTCGTGTATTGGTAGTGGATGACTCGCCGTTTATGCGGTACACCATTGCCAAACACCTGTCAGCTGATCCGAATATTGTGGTGGTAGGTAGCGCCCAAGATGGGGTTGACGCCCTGGCCAAAATTCCGGCGCTCACGCCTGACGTAATCACGCTGGATGTGGAAATGCCCCGCATGGATGGACTGACTGCGCTGGAACATATTATGCAGGAATGTCCAACCCCGGTTGTGATGTTAAGTTCGCTCACCCAGCGCGGGGCGCGCACCACCATTCAGGCTTTAATGCGTGGTGCAGTTGATTTTGTCACCAAACCGGCCACCAGCACCGATATCCGCACCGTAGTTGCCGATTTGAGCAGCAAAATTATGACGGCAGCGGGTACTCAAGTCAACGGAGCCATTGCCAAAGCCAATGGCATCAAAACGTCGGCTGCGCCAATAGTGCCGACTGCGCCGGTAACGGCGGCGGCGCGGAGTGATAGCTCGTCGCCGCTCACCTCGGCCAAAAAGGTAAAAACGGGGCTGCGTCCCTTTAAAGAGCGAGATGCGGTGGTGGTGATTGGCGCTTCTACCGGCGGGCCACGGGCCTTGCACCAGGTTTTAAGCGATTTACCCGCCGATTTACCGGCGGCGGTAGCCGTGGTGCAACACATGCCGGCGGGCTTTACCAAATCGCTGGCGCAGCGGCTCAATGAAATTTCCGGGTTAACCGTGCAAGAAGCCGCCGAAGGTGATCGGCTGGCTTTAGGGCTGGCGTTGCTGGCTCCGGGCGATTTTCACCTGCGGTTTGACCAGGGCAAAAAGATAACGCTGGATCACGGCCCGCGCCGCAACCACGTGCGCCCGGCGGTAGATGTGGCCATGGAATCTGCGGCGGAATTATACGGCGCAATGGTTATTGGCGTGGTGCTCACCGGGATGGGATCCGATGGCGCGGCGGGAGCCAGGTGCATTAAAGTTGCCGGAGGCCGTGTTATCGCCGAAGATGAATCAACCAGTGTGGTGTATGGTATGCCACGCAGTGTGGTTGAAGCTAACCTGGCCGACCGGGTTGTGCCGCTGCCCGAAGTTGCCGCCGCAATTGTTGAAATGGTGCAACATGGAAGCAACTGAGTATACCTACATTAAACGTGAAATAATGGCCTTTACCGGCGTGGATTTGAATTTTTACAAAGACGCCCAAATGCAGCGCCGGCTTAATACCTATTTGCTCCGTTCCGGGCACTCTACCTGGCACAGCTATTTTCAGGCTATTCGCAACGACCCGGTGCAACAGCGCAAACTAAAAGATTACCTCACCATTAACGTGTCGTCATTTTTCCGGGATATGGAAAAATACGTTTACCTGCGCGATAAAATTCTGCCAGAGTTGTTGCGTACTCGTTCCTCGCTGCGGGTGTGGAGCGCCGGTTGCTCGCGTGGGCAAGAGCCGTACACTATTGCCATGCTGCTGTCCGAGCTGACCGGAGCCTTTCGCAAGCACTATATTTTGGCCACAGACCTTGACCGCACCGTGCTGGACGCAGCGCAGTCCGGCGGCCCTTACACCGACGACGATGTGAGCCATGTTTCGGCGGAAATGCATCAACGTTACTTTAAAGCCGCCGACGGCAAACACTGGATCAAGGATGAATTACGCAGCCGGATTACATTTCGCCAACACAATCTGCTGGCCGATCGTTTTGAGGACGGTTTCGACCTGATTATATGCAGAAACGTGGTTATTTATTTTACCGCGCCGGTAAAAGACAAGCTCTACCTTGACTTTTATCAGGCGTTGCGCCCCGGTGGAATTTTATTTGTGGGCGGCACCGAAATTGTGCCCAAAGCTTCGGAAATTGGGTTTGTTACCGCCGGGATCTCGTTCTATCGTCGAAACGGATCAAAATGATTTTTTCACAAGGATGGTAAGTTAAGATGAACGTACAATTCCTCAACCCCTTTATCGAAGCGGCCTATAGCGTGCTGGAAACCGAAGTTGGAATTGTGGCCAAACGTGGCCAGCTTTGTTTGGGCCGGTCAGCGGCTACCGCCGATGACATTACCGTGCTGATTAGCATGGTTGGCCAGGTAAACGGCGTGGTGATGTACAGCCTGGACGAAAGTACCGGCATCAACATTGTATCCCGGATTCTTGGCCAGCCATTTACTGATTTTGATACACTGGCGCAAAGCGGTATTGGCGAACTGGGTAACGTTATCACCGGGCAGGCTGGCCGGCGGCTGGCCGAAGCCGGCTTTGAGGCAAAAATTTCACCCCCAACTATGGTTATGGGTAAAGGTACGCTGATTTCTACCCTGGATTTTGAACGCTTGCAAGTTCCTCTGGAAACGGAAATCGGCATGATTCAAATTCATTTGGCCTTGCGAGAAGCGCAAAAATAAACATAAACGCTTGGCGTTTTTACTGGGGGCGAGTGCGTAATGCGAGTTGAACTATTAAACCCATTTATTATCGCCGCAGGCGAGGTACTAAACACCGAACTGGATGTGATGGCTACCCGGGGCCAGCTTAGCCTGCAACGCGACACCTACGTTAGCGACGACATTACGGTATTGATCAGCCTGGTGGGTGATGTGTGGGGTGTGGCCATGATCAGCCTGGGGTTTGACACGGCTAAAGCCATTGTCTCGCACATGCTGGGCGAAACCATTACAGAATTTAACGAACTGGCGCAAAGCGGCGTTGGCGAGCTTGGCAACGTAATCACCGGGCAGGCCGCCACCAAACTGGCTCAGGCCGGTTACAGCGCCGATATTTCGGTGCCTACCATGATTGTGGGCAAAGGCTCACGGATTTCTACCTTTGATATTGACCGGCTGATTGTGCCGTTAGTCACCAGCTTTGGCACGGTATCGCTAACATTGGCCCTGCGCGAAGCGCAACAGGGCGCGGGCAAGCCAACGGTTCAATTGGCAATGCCGGGCTAAAAATGAACACAAAACTATTCAACAACAGGGCACACCTGGTATCGCCGGTGCGCCTTTTTTGTTTTACGCAGCCTTTACGGTGCGTTTAGGCGGAGTTTACTGATTTGCAATGGGGGTGGTGATAGAATGATATAGTAAAAACCGATTTTTCCGCTGCCGTTCATCAAGGAGTAAATGGTTAATGTTTAAATGCCTGATCTGCCAAACCCCTTACGAACCTTTCATTTCATTTGGGCCAATGCCGCTGGCCAATGGTTTTTGCCGGGCCGATGAATTTGCTAACGAATACTCATTTGAACTCAAAGTGGGCCTGTGCGCCAATTGCGGCATGGTGCAACTGGCCGAACAACCCGACCGCAGCCAGATGTTCAATGAACACTACGCCTTTTTCTCCTCCACCTCCACCCGGATGGCGCTTCATTTTAAAGAGCTGGCCCACGCGGTGATGGCCCATCGCCTGAATTTACCCAATCCGTTTGTGGTTGAGCTTGGCAGCAACGATGGCATTATGCTGCAACATTTTGCCCAGGCCGGCATTCGGCATTTGGGGGTTGAGCCTTCGGCCAATGTGGCCCAAAAAGCCATTGAACGGGGCGTTAACACCATCTCTCAATTTTTTGATGAGGCGCTGGCCCGCCAGATTGTGGCCGAATACGGCCAGGCCGATGTGGTTTTGGGGGCCAACGTCATGTGCCACATCCCCTATTTGCACTCGGTGGCCGAAGGCATCAGGATTTTGCTCAAACCCACCGGCGTGCTGATTTTTGAAGACCCCTACCTGGGCGATATTGTTGAAAAAACCTCGTATGACCAGATTTACGACGAGCATGTGTTTTACTTTTCGGCGGCGTCAATCAGCTATCTTTTCCGGCAGCACGGCCTGGAACTGGTGGATGTGGCTCCGCAAAATGTGCATGGCGGCTCAATGCGTTACGTCATCGCGCCTCAGGGAGCGCAGCCGGTTGCCGCCGCCGCAACCGCTCAACGCGCCTGGGAGGAACAAATCGGCTTGCACCAGCCGGCCACATTTAACCGGTTGCGCGCCAACATCGAGCAATCCCGCGCCCAACTGCTGGAAATTTTGCACAGCCTCAAGCGGCAGGGCAAGCGGGTAGTTGGCTACGGCGCTACCTCAAAAAGCACCACGGTTATCAACTACTGCGGTATCACCCCCGATCTGGTTGAGTTTATCAGCGATACCACCCCCATTAAACAGGGCAAATTCAGCCCCGGCGCGCACATCCCGGTAAAGTCTTACCAGGAATTTACCGCCAACTACCCCGATTACGCGCTGCTCTTTGCCTGGAATCACGCCGGGGAGATTATGGAAAAAGAGCAAAAATTTAAGGCCGCCGGTGGCAAGTGGCTGGTGTACGTGCCTAAAGTGCAGGTGCTGGCGTGATTCTGTGCGGCAATCCCCAGGCGCAATATTTAACCCACCAAACCGAAATTGACGCCGCCATTCGGCGCGTTTTGGATAAGGGCTGGTACATTTTAGGCGCAGAAGTAGCCGCGTTTGAAGCCGAGTTTGCCGCGTACATTGGCGCGGCTCAGGCCATTGGCGTGGGCAGCGGCACCGAAGCCCTGCATCTGGCGTTGCGGGCTTGCGGTATTGGCTCCGGCGATGAGGTGATTACCGTAGCGCACACCGCTGTGGCCACCGTGGCCGCCATTGAACTGGCCGGAGCCACGCCCGTGCTGGTTGATATTGAGCCGGACTTTTTTACGCTGTCGCCGCAGCGCCTTGAGGCGGCTATTACTCCGCGCACCAAAGCCATCATTCCGGTGCATCTGTACGGGCAGCCGGCAGATATGGACTCCATTTTAGAAATTGCCGGGCGACGCAACCTGCGCGTCATTGAGGATTGCGCCCAGGCGCACGGCGCTATTTACAAAGGCCGGCGCGTGGGGTCTATGGGCCATTTGGCGTGCTTTAGTTTTTATCCCACCAAAAATTTGGGGGCGCTGGGCGATGGCGGCATGGTTGTAACCAGCCAGCCCGATTTGGCCCGGCAGGTGCGTTTGCTGCGCGAATACGGCTGGGCCGAACGGTACATCAGCCATACGGTGGGGTTAAACTCGCGGCTGGATGAGTTGCAGGCGGCGGTGCTGCGCGTTAAATTGCGCCACCTGGATGCCGATAACGCCGCCCGCGCCCGGCTGGCGGCCATCTACACCCAAAATTTGCCCGGCCACAGCCTGATTTTGCCGCCGACCCGGCCCGATGTAACGCACGTTTACCATTTATACGTGGTGCGCTCGGCCCGGCGGGATGAATTACAGCAATATTTGCGCGCCAATGGCATTGCGGCGCTGGTGCATTACCCCAAACCGGTGCATTTGCAACCGGCTTATCACGGGCGGCTGCCGGGATGCGACCACCTGCCCGAAACTGAACGGGCCGCGCACGAAATACTATCCCTGCCCATTTACCCGGAACTGAGCGAGCCGGAGGTATTGACGGTTATTGAAACCATCAATCTTTTTGACCAGAGTTGAACTTGCAGTTTTTGATGGGACATTGGGCAACTGCAACTTGTTTTTCAAAGGGAGAACCTGGGCATGAGTGAACACGTTAACAAATTGCCTCCAAAGGTTATTGTGTGGGGGGGAACAGGCGCCGCCAAAGAGGCGTATCCCATTATCAAACACTATGGCGCTAAAGTGGTCGCTGTTTTTGATGATACCCCCAATCTCAAATCCCCGTTTTCCGGCGTGCCAATATATTGCGGTTATGAGCAGTTTCTCACCTGGATTGCCTCGCAGAACCGAGACGAAATTGGGTTTTGTATTGCCATTGGCAATCCGCATGGCCGGGTAAGGCTTCGGCTGCATAATTTACTGGTAAACGAAGGGTTGGCTCCCATTACAATTGCGCATCCATCGGCGGTTATTGCCGAAGATGTTGAGATTGGTTTGGGCGTGCAGATTTTAGCGGGCGCGGTTATTGACCCGGAGGTACGGATAGGTAATCAATGTATTGTGAATCTGAACGCGGTTGTGGCTCATGAAGATGTGCTTGAAGATGGCTCAGAAGTAGGGCCGGGGGCAACGGTGTGTGGTGATGTACATATAGGCGTAAACGCCTGGATTTGCGCAGGCGCAACCGTTCTTCCCAGGATAAGGATAGGCGCTGATGCCAAAGTTTCTGCCGGGGCCGTGGTTGTGCGCGATGTGCCTGAAGGCGCTACTGTTTTTGGAGTTCCAGCCAGAGCGTTTGTGGTAAGCAATGAGTAAATAATGGCACATTATTTGGCGTATTCTGGTTGCGTCTAAATTTACTTTGCAGGCTGTGTATGATGGAGGAAGCTAATGTCTGATGACCAAACTTACCGCCGGGTGGAGAAAACCGCCATTCAATGCCTGTTGGATGAAGATTTGCCGGTACAACTGCCAATTGGGCAGCTTGAGGGGATTAAGTTGTTGGGTTCGGGCGCAATTTGTGATTCATTGGGGCTTGTGAGGTACCTGTTAAGCCTGGAAGAAAGCATTAGCCAGGAATTTGATACGCCAATTACTTTAATGGACGAACGGGCCATGTCTCAATCGCGCAGCCCATTTCGGAATTTGGCGGTTTTGATTGATTTCATTGTTGGGCTTTTGCCGGTGGAGTCGGCCAGATGACAATGAGCGAGAACCCCGTGATGCTGATTACCGGCACCCGGAAGGGGATTGGCCGGTATCTGGCGCACTTTTTTGTGGAGCGTGGTTTTTTGGTGGTAGGTTGTAGCCGCGAAACTCCTGAATGGAGTTTGGAAGGGTATGAACATATTTTGGCCGATGTGGGTGACGAACACCAGGTAGGCGCGTTGTTTGCGCGCATTCACCGGCAGTATCACCGCCTGGATGTAACGCTTAACAATGCCGGTATTGCCTCCATGAATCATGTTTTGCTCACTCCGGGCGCTGTTGCCGAAAAAATTATGCGCACAAACTTTATGGGCACCTTTTTAATGTGCCGCGAGAGCGCCCGCTTGATGGCAAAACGCAAGTACGGGCGAATCATTAATTTTAGTACGGTTGCGGTACCTCTGGCGCTAGAAGGCGAAGCAATCTATGCCGCCTCTAAAAGCGCCATTGAAACGTTAACCCGCGTTCTGGCCCGCGAACTTGGTTTGTGGGGCATCACCGTGAATACCATTGGCCCCACGCCGATTGAAACCGATTTGATAAAGACCGTTCCCAAAGAAAAAATTCAGAGCGTGATTGACCGTTTGGCCATTAAACGGTTAGGAACGTTTGACGATGTTGCCAATTTGGTAGCATTTTTGGCAAAAGCCGAAAGCGGTTATGTTACCGGGCAGACAATCTACCTGGGAGGCGCGTAATGTTATCCTGGTTGTTTGAGCGCTTTGAACTGATTCCGCACAATCCGGCTATTATCTGGCGGGATTGCACTTATACGTATGGCTGGTTACTGAAAGAGGTGCATCACTGGCAGGCCATTTTAGAACAGCAGAATATCCAACCCGGTTTGGTTGTGGCGCTGGAAGGCGATTATTCCCCGCATGTGGTGGCTTCGTTGCTGGCTTTGGTTGACCGGGGCTGCATTGTGGTGCCGCTAACCTCAACCGTTGAGGCTCGCAAGCCGCGTTTTATGGAGGTTGCCGAAGTACAGAAAATTCTGCGTTTCAGCGATTTTGATAGCTGGGAATGCCTGGACAGACTTGTCCCGGTTACGCATCCCTTAACGCGCCGATTGGTTGAACTGAACGCGCCGGGGCTGGTGTTGTTTTCTTCCGGTTCTACCGGCGAACCCAAAGCCGCCCTGCACAACTTTAATCTACTTCTTGAAAAATTTAAGGTTAAACGACATGCTTTACGCACTATCACTTTTTTGCTTTTGGATCATATTGGCGGAATCAATACCCTGTTTTACATCCTATCCAACACCGGAACCATTATCTCAATTGAAGAGCGCAATCCAGATGCAGTCTGCGCTGCAATCGAGAAAAATGCGGTGGAACTGTTGCCAACCTCTCCCACTTTTCTCAACCTGTTGTTGCTTTCAGAGGCATACAGCCGGCATAACCTGTCATCGTTAAAACAAATTACCTATGGCACCGAACCGATGCCGGAATCTACGCTTAAACGGCTACACCAGGTTTTTCCTGATGTAACGCTGTTGCAAACTTACGGCCTTTCTGAGGTTGGTATTTTGCGCTCCAAATCCTTGTCTTCCGACTCGTTGTGGGTAAAAATCGGCGGCGAAGGCTTTGAAACAAAGATAGTAAACGGAATTCTGTGGATCAGGGCGCAATCGGCAATGTTGGGCTACCTTAACGCGCCATCGCCTTTCAACGCCGAGGGCTGGTTTAATACGGGCGATGAGGTGCTGGTTGAGGGTGATTATATGCGGATTTTAGGGCGGCGCTCCGAAATGATTAACGTTGGGGGCGAAAAAGTTCATCCGGCCGAAGTTGAAAGCGCCCTGATGGAGATGGACAACATTTTAGATGTCAGCGTGCGCGGCGAGGCCAATCCCATTACCGGCCAAATTGTGGTAGCCCGCATAACTTTGGCCAAGCCGGAGGATTTGCAAACATTGCGCCGGCGGATTCGCCAATACTGCGGCGACCGCCTGTCGCCTTATAAAATCCCGGCAAAAGTGGAAATTACCGATAAAACGCAGCACTCCGAACGGTTTAAAAAAATGCGCCGGGTTGAAGGTGAGCCAATTTAAGGCTTGTGCTGCCACAAACAGTTGCCATCTGTGAGCGCACCCGCAAGGTTTATTGAAAGAGGAAGATAGATATTATGGAACCCATTCACATGGCCGGCCCGTGGATCACGGAACATGAAATCAAAACAGTGGAAGATGCCATGCGTAACGGCTGGTACCAAAACCCCTATTATTACTGCGAAACTTTTCAAAGAGAATTTGCCGCCTACCACAACCGCAAATACGGCATTATGACGCCCAACTGCACCACAGCGATTCATTTGCTGCTAACCGGCCTGGGCATCACTACCGGCGATGAGGTGATTGTGCCCGAATGCACCTGGATTGCCACCGCCGCGCCTATCACTTACCTGGGCGCAACCCCCGTGTTTGCCGATATTGAGCCGGCTAACTGGTGCCTCGATCCGGCATCGGTTGAAAAAAACATTACGCCCCGCACCAAAGCCATTATTGTGGTGGATTTGTTTGGCAACATGCCGTTAATGGCGGAACTCATTGAGATTGCTAACCGCCACAACCTGCCGCTGATAGAAGACGCGGCGGAGGCGTTGGGTTCCAGCTATAAAAACGTTAAGGCCGGTAAATTTGGCGTGGGGTCGGTGTTTAGTTTTCACCGCACCAAAACCATTACCACCGGCGAGGGCGGCATGCTGCTGCTGGATGATGACAAGTTGTACGAGCGCTGCATGTTTTTACGCGATCATGGCCGCAAAACCGGTGGGCCAATGTATTACAACTTTGAAGTTACCTACAAATATATGCCGTTTAACGTACAGGCGGCGCTGGGGTACGCTCAATTTCAACGGGTTGATGAATTGATTGCCCGCAAACGACAAATTTACCACATGTACCAGGAACGCCTGGCCAATGTGCCCGACATCCAACTCAACGCCGAACCCGCCGGCGTGGTGAACGGCGCGTGGATTACCGGCCTGGTTTTTGGCCCCAGCCACCGGCTCAGCAAACTCGAAGCGATGGATCAGTTGCAGCAATTGGGGTTGCCGGCCCGGCCATTTTTTTACCCGCTGTCATCCTTGCCGGCCTACCCCGATTGCGAAGCCGTGTACCGGCCCCGCAACCCCGCTGCCTACGATATTTCGGCCAGAGGCATCAACCTGCCCGGCGCGTTTAACTTAACCGAAGCCCAGATTGACCGGGTGTGCCAGGGCGTTAAAACCATTCTTAAGTGTTAACCCTTTATTTTGCGGCGTGGCTTTTTAGCGGAACGGTGGAGGAACAATGGAACACACTCAAAAACTCGCCTTGCCAGGTTTAAGCGGCCAAAAAGTTCTCATTACCGGCGGGCTGGGCTTTATTGGCAGCAACCTGGCCCACACCTGCCTTGAATTGGGCGCCGAAGTAACCATTTACGATTGCCTGGACCCGCGCTCCGGCGGCAATATGTACAACGTGCGCGACATCAAAAACTCCCTGAATTTTGTGTTTGATGACATTATCAATTTTGAAGGCATTTCGCGCTGTATTGCCAACAAAGACATCCTTTTTAACTGCGCGGCCTCTACCTCGCACCCGTTTTCAATGCGCGAACCGCTGATTGATATTGACGTGAACAGCAAGGGCGTAATCAACCTGCTCGAAGCCACCCGCCGCTTTAACCGCGATTTGAAATTTGTGCAGGTTGGCACCAGCACCCAGTTGGGCCGGCTGTTCTTTAAACCCGCCGATGAAACGCACCCGGAGTTTCCGCTGGATATTTACTCGGCTAACAAAAGCGTGTCAGAAAAATACACGTTGCTGTATAGCCATTCGCACCGAATTGCCACCACGGTTATCCGCCTGCCCAATGTGTTTGGGCCAAGAGCCACCATCAACAGTAGCGAGTTTACGTTTAACAACTTCTTTATCGGGCTGGCCTTGCAAAACAAGGATATTACCATTTTTGGCGATGGCGCTCAGCTTAGAAATATTTTGTATGTGGATGATGCCGTTTCGGCGTTGATTCTGGCTTCGCAGAACAGCCGGGCCGTGGGCGAGGTGTTTTTTGCCGTGGGCGACGAGCATTTTAGCGTGGCCCAAATTGCCCAAACCATTGTCGAACAGTTGGGCACGGGCCGGGTGCGGTTTATTGAATGGCCCAGCGCCAGAAAAGACATCGAAGTGGGCGACGCCGTGCTCAGCAACAAAAAAATCAAAGAAACTTTGGGCTGGTATCCGCAATGGACTTTTGGCCAGGGCTTGCTGGCAACCAAAACCTATTACCAGGATTGTTTGCCCGAATACGTGAGGTGACGCATGAATATTTTAGTAACCGGCGCTCTGGGCCACATCGGGTCGCAGCTTATCCGGGATTTACCCCGCCTTTTCCCCGGCAGCCGGCTAATTTTGCTGGATAACCTTTCCACGCAACGGTACGCCTCGCTATTTAATTTGCCGTCCGGCGTCAACTATCAATTTGTTGAAGCCGACATTTTAACCGCCGACCTGCCGGCCCTGACCGCCCAGGCCGAGGTGGTCATTCACCTGGCAGCCATTACCGATGCCGCCAGCAGCGTTACCAAAAAAGAACTGGTGGAGCAGGTAAATTTTGAGGGCGCTCAAAAAGTGGCCCAGGCTTGTTTGCAAACCGGCAGCGCCATGATTTTTCCTTCAACCACCAGCGTGTACGGCGTGCAAGAGGCCGTGGTGTCCGAGGATTGCCCCATTACCGATTTGCGCCCGCAAAGCCCCTACGCCGAATCCAAGTTGCGGGCCGAACAATTGCTGCAAACTATGGCCCGCGAACAGGGGCTAAAAGGCGTGGTGCTGCGGCTGGGCACCATTTTTGGCGCTTCGATTGGCATGCGGTTTCACACGGCGGTTAACAAATTTTGCTGGCAGGCGGTAATGGGCCTGCCGATTACGGTGTGGCGCACCGCGCTGCACCAAAAACGCCCTTATCTGGATTTAAATGACGCTGTGGCGGCTCTTCAATTTGTTATCCGGCAAAATTTATTTGATGGCCGGGTGTACAACCTGGTCACGCTCAACGCCACCGTTAACGATATTATCGAAACCATCCGCCGGCACGTGCCTGATTTATCCATTCAATATGTTGATTCGGCGATTATGAATCAGCTTTCGTACAACGTGGCCAATCACCGCTTTGCCGGCCTGGGGTTTGACTTTACCGGCGATTTGACGCAGGGCATTGGCCAAACCATCAATTTATTCAACGGTATTAATTCGAGGGGTTATGAGCAATAAAAAACTGTATACCCGGCAAGAGTTTGAGCAACTCCGGCTTGAGGCGGCGGCAAAAATGGCCGACGATGCCGAACTGCGCCGCGACGCCTTTGATGTGTTAGATAGAGCGGGCCGTTACTACTGGGTTCACCAATCAACATGGTTTGGCGAACCCATTTTGCAGGTGCCGCAGGATATGTTTGCCTTTCAGGAGATTATTTTTAACACCCGGCCTAAATTCATCATCGAAGTGGGGGTGGCCTGGGGCGGCTCGCTGTTGTTTTACTCCACGCTGCTCGAAGTGCTGGGCGGCGGCCAGATTATTGGCATTGATATTTATATTCCCGATGACCTCAAGGCGCGGTTGGCCAAATTTGGCTCGTTATCGCAACGCATCCACTGGATTAACGGCTCATCAATTGAAGCCGGCACCATTAACCAGGTTAAGGCGCTGGTGGGCGATTCGCGCGAGGTGCTGGTGGTGCTGGATTCTCACCACACTCACCAGCATGTATTGGAAGAACTGCGGCTCTATTCGCCGTTGGTGAGGCCAGGTTATTACCTGGTTTGCGCCGACACGGTGGTAGAGCATTTGCCCAAACCGGATTACCGCACCCGTGAGTGGGGGCCGGGCAACAGCCCGCAAACCGCGTTGAATCAGTTTTTAACCGAAACCGACCGGTTTGAAATAGATGCCGGCCTCAGCAATAAATTGCTCATTACCTGTAACCCCGGCGGTTACTTGCGGTGCGTGCGTTAATAACCGTAACAAATTACCTCATGAGAGAGGATGAACCATGAGCCATCATAACGATGAACTTCCCCGGCTGTTGATTGGCGGCACTTCGGTTTACGAGCGCGACTTTAACGATTTTTACAAAGTCGGGTTCAGGCAGTGCGCACGGTGTTTTTTCTTTCAAACGGCTAATCAGGATGGGTTGGTGGGCGATGTAATTTACTACCGCCCCGGCCCCGGCGCGTTTGAGCGCATTTTGGGCTTGTTGCCGCCCGGCTGGGAACCGGATTACGTGTTGATGATGGTATCTGATTTTCACGATATCCCCGCCGGTATTGAGCACAGCCCCTACACCACGGTGCAGTTTTTTGATAGCGAAACGGTTAAATCGTTAAAAATTGGGCAGGATTTGGGCTTTTTTGATGTGTTTGCGCCCGGCTGTACCGAAACAATCCCGCATGCGCTGGCCTGGGGCGGCCAATACTACCTGCCCTACCCCGAAGCCGGTTTTGGGCTGTTTGATTCGTACCGGGATCAGGGGTTGGCGCGGGATATTGACGTTATTTACCTGGGCACGCTGGATCGTGGCCATTACTTCCGCGAGTACCGGCGGCGCGACAAAATCATCCGGCTGGTGAACACGTTGCCAGCCCAACACCGGGTGTTGCTTTCGGTGGGAGCGGTGGTTGATTACCTGGCTACCGCGCTGGGGCCGGTTAATTTGGGGGTGAGCGCCGGTACCATGAAGCTGGACAACGGCCAACACGGCGGCCCGCAATATTTGCACGCCCTTAACCGCGCCCGGATTGGCCTGTGCATCACCGAAGGCTGGTCCGGGTTGCACACCATGCTCTTTGAAATGATGGGCAACGGCGTGCTCACCTTTATCCCCGATGATAACCTTTACGCCAAAGAAAAATTTCAGGATCGGGTTGAGGCCGTCTACTTTAACGAATCGAATTTGCTGGAGTTGCTGGAGTATTACCTTACCCACGAAGACGAACGGGCCGAGATTGCCCGGCGCGGCTACGACAAAGTTCACCACGAATACCATTGTTTCCGGCAGGTATTGCCTTCCATCAAACCGGCGCTCGATGCCGCCGGGTTGCGGCACGTGCGCCACCGGCCCATGGCCCACGCGCCCGCCGATCAGGTGTTGATGGCGCACGGGCGCTCGTATTTTCACAACGGCCAATATCAATTGGCGCTGGATAATTTTGAGGCGGTTCGGGCGCAGCCCGGCCCGTACCAGGCAGAAGCCATGAACAACGCCGCCGTGGTGCTGATTACCGCCCAGGGCGAAACCATCACCCCGGAGCAAACCCAATATTCGCTGCAACTGTTGGAGCAGGCCAACAGCCTGTCCCCGGATAACGTTATTGTCCGGTTTAACTTTTTGTTGGCCCGGCTAAAATTCAAACCCGAAACCGTGGCGGCTGATCTGGCGGCCACCGGTTGGTTGCGCCAGGGTGATTACACCCTGAAGCCGGAGGATCAGGACGGCCTGATTATCAACACCAAACCCTACAGTTATTTTCAGGTGGAACTGGCCTACGCCCGCGTGTCCCATTATCAGCTTGACGAGGCGTATCGCCGGCGCGTAACCGAATTATTAGCCTGGCAAACCTGGTATCAGCTAGGTGAACACGCCTTGCGGTATGGCAAACGGCATGCGGCGCTGGCGGCCTATTTGCAGGCGTTGCCCTTTAACCCCGATGATTATTTTATTTTGGCCAAACTGGGCGAGTTGTACCTGGCCCTCAATTGCCCCGCCGCTGCCATTCCGTATTTGTTGCGGGCGCTCGAGGTACGCCCGTTTGCCAAAGATGTGGCCCAGCGGTTGGCGCAGGCGTATGCGTTGGGCCGGCAACAGGCCGAACTTGAGCATGTTTACCGCGATATTATCAAAAACAACCCGTTTGCCTCTAAAGAGGAATGCGTTTGGTTTGAAAATTTAATTGATTCCACCCAAAAGGCCATGGCCGCCGGCCCGGCTACGCCGCTGGCCCTGGCGCTGGTGGTCAACACCGCCAACACGCCGCCCGAACAGGTATCCGCTTGTCTGGCGCAGCTTGAGCGGTACCAATCAACTTCGGCCAAACTCACCCGCCTGGTCATCAAAACAGAGGCCAATCGCCCCACCGAAACGGCTCCGGCGGAATCGCCGCTGGAGTTGGCCTGGCGGGTGGCGGTGGCCGCGCAGTCCGAATACATTGCGCTGCTTTCGCCCGATGTTAATTTTTCTCACCACTGGCTGGATAATCTGGTAGCGGTGCTTAAATCCGAGGCCGCCATTGCCGCCGTTGGCCCCGTGGCCAACAATGCGCCCGCGCCGCAGCGGGTTGAACCGGGCTACAAAAATGTTAAAAACGATATGCTCAAATTTGCCGATAAACGCTGGCGCAACCACCTGTACACCTGGGCCGAAGCGCCTTATTTGGGCGGTTTTTGCGTGGTGTTCAAAAGCGAGGCGGTGCAGCACGTGGGCGGGTTGCCCTCGGCCCCGGATTTTGCCACGGCTTTGTGGGGTCTTTACCACCGCCTGTTGGCCGCCGGCTACAAATTGGCGCGCGCTAACGGCGTGTATGTTCACCACCAGCAACTCACCGCCGATGAAGGCGAGCAGTTTGATGCCTGGGCCAAGGCCGCCTTGCTGGCCGAGTTGCACCGGCAAACTCAGGCGGCGCAATTGCAGGCCGATTGGCCGCTGGCGGTTGAACTGTTAGAAAAAACGCTGGCGCAAGGGTTGCCGGCTGCCGAAGCCGCCTCGGCGTGGAACGGTTTGGGCTATTGCCGGTTTATGCTGGGCCACGCCGCCGCCGCCGAAACCGCTTTTCTCAAAGGGCTGGAGTTGGCCCCCGCCGATTTTGATTTGTTGGGCAACCTGGCCGAACTGTATTTGCAGCAGGAACGGTACGACCTGGGCACCCGCTACCTTAACCGCGTGCTAAAAATAGACCCCAACCACGTAAACACGCTGTTGTCGTTGGGCAACTGCTGCATTCAACTGGGCAAGTTTGAGGCCGCGCTGATGGCCTTTCGGCGGGTGGGCGCGCTGGCCCCGGAAACAGAGGGCATTCAGCCGGTAATTATGCAACTGGAAACGATGGTAAAAAATGGCGCATAAAAACAAAAAATCCTCCACCGTTCAATCTTCTCCGGCGGTGCCGGTTGAGCAAGCCACGGCGTTGTACAACCAGGCCGAAGTTCTTTTTGCCCAGCAAAAATATCGGGCAGCGTTGGAGCTGCTGCAAAAGGCCGCTCAAATTTTGGCCGGTCGGCCTCAGCTTGCGGTGGCGGGGTTGTATCAGGCTATGGCCAAATGCTACCACCATTTGGGGCAGGGAGATAAAGCCATTGCCGTGGTGCAAAAAGAGTTGGCCCTGCACCCGGATGATTTGCGGTTACGGCATCTGCTTAAATATTTGCAAAGCCCCTACGCCCGCTCCAAAAATATCGGGCTTGATTTTGACGGCCAAACCGCGCCGGAGTGGTGGCCGTCGGTATCGCTGTGCATGATTGTAAAAAATGAAGAGGCGCATCTGGCGGATTGTTTGAAATCCGTGGGTAATCTGCCCGCTGAAATTATTATTGTGGATACCGGTTCTACTGACCGCACCGTAGAAATTGCCCAGGAATTTGGGGCGCGGGTTAAGTACTTTGCCTGGTGCGATGATTTTGCCGCCGCCCGGAACGAATCAATTTGTGATGCCGTTGGCGACTGGATTTTCTGGATGGATGCCGACGACCGGCTGACTCCCACCAGTTTGAACCAGGTGAAGCAGGCGGCGGTTTCAAACCTGGCCTCGGCTTATATTTTGCTGGTTCAAAGCTGGGAAGGCAACCAGAGCACCCAGGCGCACCATTTTCGGCTGTTTAAAAACGGGCTGGAGCTAAAATTTGAGGGGGCACTGCACGAAAAACTCAATGTGGATAAATTTGGCTTAACCCTGGCCCGCACCAATATTGTGGTGCAGCACACCGGCTACGCGGTTGACCCCGAAGTAAAGCGGCAAAAATTCAGGCGGAATAGCCAGATTATCCAGAAAATGCTTGTGGCCGACCCGGAGAATTTGTACTGGCGGCATCATTTGGGCGTTTGTTTGGCCGGGCTGGAGGATTACGCCGGGGCCGTGCGCGAGTTTGAGCGGGTGCTGGTAGACCCGCCGCTGGAACTTTCGATGGAGTTTGATATTTACCAGGCGTTTGTGGCCAGCATTGGCGCTTATTATCACCTGAACCGGTTTGATGAGCTGGAAAAAATCATCCCCAAAGCCATTAAGGTGTACCCCAATCACTCGCACCTGCACGCCTTCATTGGGCAGATTTATCTGGCCAGCGGGCAGCCGGCTTTGGCTGCGCCCTACCTTGAAACGGCCCAAAAGTTGCTGACAACTCCCGGCAAGCAGGAAATGGCGTTTCAGGCCGGCAAAATAAGCCACTGGCTTAGCCGGGTTTATTTGCAGCAAAAAGAATACGCGCCGGCCCGGCAAAATCTGGCTCGCTCCAACCAGGAGGCCGGGCGAGCGGTAGTAACGCCCACCCCCGGCGATTACGGCGCGGCCCAAACCTTGCTGGACAACAAGGAGTACCCGCAAGTAACCCAGGCGTATTTTGCTTACGTTTATCAGGATGCGGCGTTGGCCCGGCTGGTGGCGCAGGCGTTTGTGGGGTTGCAACAATGGGGCAAAGCGGTTGAGGCGCTGGAAAACGCCATCATTCTAAGCGGGCCGCAGCCCGGCGAATGGGCGCTGCTGGCCGAATACATTGCCCACGAAAACGTAGCGGTGGCCCGGCACTACGCTAATATGGCGCTGGCCGAAGCCGAAAACGATGCGCGGGCGTTAAACCTGCTGGGGATTATTGCCTTTCAGCGCCAAACGGATTTGCCGCAGGCCGCCGCCTGGTTTATTAAAGCGGTGGTAGCCAACCCGGAGTTTGCTCCGGCTTTTAACAATCTAACCCAACTGGCCGGCGCAATGGCCAGCACTCCGTTGGTGTTGCTGCGAGAGCACGGGCAACGCCTGCTAAGCCAAAAACAGACTCAGGCGGCGGTAGATGTTTTTGCGGCCATCCTTAGCAAATACCCCGCCGAGGCCGAAACCTACCGTTCGCTGGCGGTGGCGTTGCAACAACTGGGCCGCCCCGAAGATGCATTATGGGCGTGGCAAACCGCCGCGCAGGTAGAAAAACAGTAGTTTCCTGGTTTATCCGTAAAATCTGCGTAAAGGTTGGCCAATTGGCTAAAGTTTCTATTTATCAGGCCGATACTTTTACCAGTGACAACCAAAAAATAAGTTTTGAGGGAGGCACTTATCGAAATAATCAACCAAACATACGGGAACGGGACTGTTTCCCAACCCACACCCACAGTCCGTAACGGTAGTACAGCTTTATAGTTTCTAAATTTAATTCAAAAAAATTTTAAGGGTATGGAAACCCGAATAACAAAACACGGAGGTTATTCCCATGGCTACTGCTGATTTCTCAAGAATTGCAACTAATATTGGTGCGCTGAACTCCCTGCAATCCCTCAACAATATTAACAAACAGTTGGGTGTTCACCAAAACCGACTGGCGACCGGCAAACGCATTAACAGCGCTGCTGACGATCCCGCTGGTTTGACCATTGCTACTAAATTGAACGCTCGGTCCGAAGGTTTGAAAGTGGCCAGCGACAACATCGCTGACGCTCAGAACCTGCTGTCTGTGGCGGAATCTGGCTTAGGCCGTATCAATGACATTCTGGTTCAGATGCGCAACAAATCTGAACAGGCCGCCAGCGATACCTTAGGCCAGGAAGAGCGGGCCGCTATTGTCGAACAGATGCAAGCCTACTCGGCCCAGATCGACGACATTGTGGGGCAAACCAAATGGAACGGCAGCAAACTGATTGACGGTTCGCACGATACATCTGTTGGCGGCACGGCGCTACGCTTCCAGACCGGCGCCGACCAAAACGACGCCACCACCCTGGATGGCCTGGCCGATATGTCGGTAGGTACTGGCGGTTTGAACATTGCTCAGGAAGCTCCGGCTTCGTCCAGCACCACGCAAGATTTGAACAGTATTGTCAGCTCGTTGACCACCACCGGCACGGTAACCACCGGCTCTACCCAACTGGGTTCCGGCTCCTACTCGGTGCGGGTTGATGCTACGGCCGGTTCTAACGCGGCTGTGGTTTCACTGGTTGACTCCAGCGGCAATGCGGTGCTGTTTGATGACGATGCTTCTGCTAGCACCGGTATGAACTCCAGCACCACCGTTGACCTGTCGGCTGGCGGTACGGTAGACTTTGGCAATGGCTTAACGGTCACGTTGAACTCGATTGCTACCGACGGCGCGGTTTATGATGCCGGTGTTTCGGTAAGCAATTCGGGCGAAGGCACCTACAGCCTGGCCTCTACCCACGTGGCCTCGTTGAACAGCGCCAGCACCGCGGCTACTTTCTCGGCCTACATGGCTGATATTGACACCGCGATGAACACCGTGTCGGGCCAGCTTTCTAAAGTTGGCGCTCTCTCCGGGCGGCTCACCTTTAAAGCTGACCAGGTGTCTACGGCTCAGATCAACGTTGAAGCCAGCTATAACCGCATTATGAACGCCGACATGGCTTACGAACAACTCGAATCTACCAAGTTTAGCATTCTGCAACAAACTTCTACCACTATGCTGGCCCAGGCCAACAGCGCTCCGCAAGGTATCTTGAGCCTGTTCCGCTAGTTAATATGTTCCGGGCGCATTTTAGTTAGTTGCGCTATGGGGAAGGGGAGGCGCATTTGGCCTCCCCTTTTTTCAAAAAAGGGCGGTAGTGCCCCCCAACCTGGCAACCCAAACCTTAGATGAGAGGTCAGCATAATGATAGGCAATAACACTCAAAACGCAGCAGAACTTTACCGAATGCAGCAAGTTAACAACGCCAGCCCGCTTGATTTGATTATTCTGGCTTACGACGCGGCGCTGATTGGCTGTAACAACAAAGATTTGGCGCGGACAACCCGGGCTTTGAACGAACTGAAAAATTCACTGGATCCCAGCTACGATGCCCAGATTGCCCTGGGGCTGCACCGGCTATACACCTGGTGCCAGGATTTAGCCCGGGCCAATAACTATGATGAGGCCGCTAAAATTTTACGCGAACTGCGCGATACCTGGCTGCAAGTAAAACAACAATATCAACCCGCGGCGGCGATGCCGGCGGCAACCGGCTCTTCATACGCTTCGTATGGCTCACCGGCTCCGGCGGTTTCGGCTTACTCCGTGGGCGTATACAGTGTGGCCTAAAAATGCAACAATAATTTGCAGGAGGTGTAAACATGGCAGTTAGCAGCGTTACCGCATCATTGTCCTCCGTCGCCGGCATCGAAGAACTGGTCCGATTGTCTACGGCGCGTCAATTACAGACGGTGAGCACGTATAAAACCCAGATTGACGATTTAACCGTAAAACGGGGAATTTATTCCGATGTCCAAACCAAATTAAACAGCCTGCGCTCGGCTATCCGGGCTTTGCGCGGTTCCGATGGCACCACCGGGGTGTTGAACACCTACGGCGCCAGCGTTACCGGCGATACCGGCGCCCTGACGGCCTCGGTAAATAGCAGCAGCACCGCCGCCGCCGGCACTTACGATATTACCGTTAGCCAACTGGCTTCGGCAGACCGGTACGCCTCGTACCGTTACAGCAGCACCAGCACCGCTCTGAACATGAGCGGCAGCATCACTTTAACCGGGGCCGCCGACCGAACCGTATCCAACAAAAACGTGGGCGATAGCCAGGCGGTAGCCAGTTTTGGGGTAAGCAGTTCCATCCGCACCGAAGGCGAGCTGAGTTCGGGCCAGTATTATGTTGAAGTGCGCAAAGAGGGCGAGGATTGGCAGTTTCGGCTGGTTGATTCTGCCGGCACCGCCGTTAGCATTGACGACGCTACCAAAAGCAGCACCGAGATGACCGATGGTTGGCAGGACTTGCGCGAAGTAGCCGGTGGCAGTTTTAACACCGGCCGGGGGTTAACCATCTCTTTTGAGGATTATAACGCCGATGATTACGAAGCCCGCGCCAAAGGCGATACCGGGGTAGCCACCATTCAATACACCAAAGCGGGTTCCGATGTTGCCATTAACGTAGAGGCTACCGATACCCTGGCCAACATCCGCGATAAAATCAACGCGGTTTCGTATGTGGATGACAAAGCCGTGAGCGCCACCATTGTTGATAATCGGCTAATTTTCAGCACGCTCAACACCGGTGATGACGCCGCTTTGCACAATGGCGGCAACATTAACGTGGCGTTAACCGGCGGCTCAATTGGAGATGGCAGCCTGGGCTTTTTTGATAGCACCACCACCGAATACGGCATCACCAACCGCCATTTGGCCACCGCCCAAAACGCCAAGTTCAACATTAACGGGCTGGATGTAATCCATAGCAGCAACACCGTAGACGACGTTATCACGGGCGTAACTTTAAACCTCACCGCCAAAACCGAAACCGACAGCTCAACCACCGTAACCATTAAAAAAGATAACAGCGATGTGGTCAGCAAAATAAAAAGTTTACTCACCGCCGCCAACGATGCCGTTAACCACCTCAAACTCAAAACCGAACCGCAACTGGATGACAGCAGCGGCGACACCGACAAACCCGTCTACAAATCGGCGGCGTTGGGCACCGATTACAGCCTGCGCGATTTGCGCCACGCCATTTCCAGCGATCTGTTCAGCACTTACAGCGGCGCTACCAACAAAGCCTTTAACAATCTCATGGACATCGGCATTGGCGTTAATGAAGATGATAACTATACGCTTGAACTGTCCGATAGCGACGTTTTAAGCGATGCCCTGGACACAAACTTCTCGGACGTGTCAGCCATGCTCAACAACATACTGGATCGGCTGGACACCCGGTTGGACCGGTATCTGGGCACCAAATCCATTATCACCCGTTCGCAGGATGGCATTGACAGCCAGGTTGAATCATTAACCAGCCGCAAAGACAACGCCCAAGAACGCTTAACAAAAATGGAAGCCTCGTATCGCCAGCAGTATTACCAGATGCAGGCCACGTTAATCAGCATGCAGGCGCAGTATCAAAACACCATGTCAATGATGGGTAGTAGCAGTAGTTTATTTAACCAACAATATTAAATTCTAATGAAGTTGAATGGAGGTTGGAAGGATGCCCAACCGGTATCATCAAGGAAGGTGTGATTATGGTTGACTCTATTAAACCCGTTGAAGGCACAATAAAAGATGCCGAAGGCCAGGCTTCGGCGCTGGCCGAGGTGGTGCGCACCCGGTACTGGAAGCAACTGGCGCAAAAAATGCCGCCGGTTGAAGCCACCGAAGAGTCCGGGCTAAAAGAGCTTAAAGAAGAAAACCGGCCGGTGGTCGAGGCAAAAACCGAACCCACGGTTAAAACTCGCCACACCTATGCCGAGTTTGAAATTAACCAGGATACCCGCGAAATATCGGTGCGGATTTTCGATGCGGAGAGCGGTGAACTTGTCCGCACCATTCCGCCCGATGAATTGGCTAAAGAAATTGCCAAGGGCAACTTGCAACCCAACCAGTTGCGGCGCAGAGCGGTATTTGTTTAGGAAATAAACCGTGCATAACCAACAAACTTCTTCCGGCTATCATTCTGAAAACTACACCTATCCGCAGTTTATCATTGATGAGAAAACCGGCCGGGTAGAGGTTAACTTCATTGATTGGGCGAGCGGCCGGGTGGTGCGTTATATTCCGGCGGCAGAACTCAATGAGATTGTGCGCGGCCAAAATGTGCTGCCGGGGATGCCGTTGCCCTGAACCCACCGGAGAATTGCATGCTCAACCTGCCAACCAAACCTGCTGTAGCAGTGCTTTTTAACCGGCGGTGGCTTTTTTGGGGAGCTATGGCCGTAATGGTATTTAGTAGCCTGGCGTGCCGCCTGGAATTTGGCCTAAAGCCGGGAGTTTCGGCCCAGGTTTCAACCCAAACCGGGTACACGGCCCAACCGGTGGCTAACGCGCCGGTTGCCATTTCTACCCGGCCCGCCGTGCCTACGGCGTCGCCTACGCCGCTGCCTACATTTACTCCTTCACCTACCTCAACCCCCACCGCGAGCAGCGTATTAGCGCCCACGGTTACGCATCGCAAGGTTGATGCGGCGCTCACGGTAACGCAGGGAACTTCGGCCACCGCCACGCCCATTGCATTGATTCCGGCCCGGTATCCGCCCGGCAAAATCATTGTGCCGGCCATAAACCTGGATGTGCCGGTAAAAACCGCCGATTGGCTGATAACCCAAAAAGCGGGCGTAAAAGTTTCGGTGTGGAACATTCCCGATGCGGCTGCCGGCTGGCATAAAAACAGCGCCTTGCCCGGCCACGGTAGCAACGTGGTGTTATCGGGCCATCACAATATGGGCAGCGAGGTTTTTCGTGATTTGGTTAAGCTCAAAGTTGGCGATGAAATCACGCTTCAAGCCGATGCCTATGCCTACCACTACGTAGTTACCGACCGCTTTATTGTACCCGAACGCGACGCCGCTCCGGAACAACGCCGGCAAAACGCCCAATGGATTTTACCCACCGTTGACGAACGCTTAACTCTGGTTACATGCTGGCCCTACACGGGCAACAGTCATCGGCTGATTGTGGTGGCCAAACCCACCGGTTTTAACGAACAGTAACCAGTTACTCTTTTTCATCCTCCCGTACCTTAAACAACTTCATAACTCCACCAGGCACAAACCGGCGCGAATTCTTCCGGCGATCAAATTTTTTGCGTTGCCGCATGGTTTGTGCCTTTTTATTTCTCGCTCCCAACAGAGATTTTGGGCCTGGGCCAAAGCAAACCTGGGTAGCAACTTGGGTTAGAATATGCTATAATCGCGGTAAGAGTTTGCCACCCGCAGGAGATGCAGCCGATGACGACAAAGCTAAAAATTGACTTGATGCAGGGCATCCTTGAAGTTGAGGGCAGCGAAACGTTTGTCAAGGCCATTTATAGCGACTTCAAATCGCAATTCATTGGCGATGACGCGGCTGAGTCGCTGGCCGGTTTGGGCCGTGGCAAACGGCGCGCCCCTCGCGCCAGAGCGGTGCCCAAAACTCAACCACCCGAACCCGCGTCGCCTCCGCCGCCACCATCGCCGCCAGAATTTGTGCCGGTGGTGCCGCCGCCAATCGAGGTTGCTGCCCCGCTACCGGAACCCGAACCGCCGCCTGCGGTTAAACCCAACTACCGGCTCATCCCCGATTTGAATCTGGGCGGCCAAAACGATCATGCCTCGCTGGTAGAATTTATGGACGCCAAGTTCCCCATCACCAACGAGGAGCGCAACCTGGTATTTTTGTATTATTTGCAGTACATTGCCGGCCAAAAAACCATCAGCATTGACCATATTTTTACCTGCTACAAAGAAGCAAAAATCCGGGTGCCGTTAAACCTCGAGGTCAGCTTGCAAACCACCGCCGACCAGCGCCATTGGATTAAAATGGCTCAAACCGGCCGGTTGAGCGTAACCCCCAGCGGCAAGCTGTACGTGGATAAACAATTGCCCAAAAAACTAAAAAGTTAAATAACACCACGCCAACCGTTGGCGCAGGAAATTATTCGGCGCGGTCCGGCTGCGCCGGTAACTGAGGGGCTTGTTATGACCAGCATCAAGGCAATTGCCGCTGATTTAAACTATAGCCGAACGGAACTATTGGCAACGCTGGCCGGGCTATCCCACCGCGAACTCACCCAACTGCCGGTTGATGGCGGCTGGACGGCCAAAGAAATTTTGGCGCACATTGTGGGCTGGGATCGGCGCACGCTGCACGCGCTGCCGCTGATTGTGGCCAATCGCGCCGGCGAGGTAACAGGCGTGGATGTTGAGGCCCACAACCGCCAGGCGGTGGCGGCCTACGCCGATAAATCTATGGCTCAACTGCTGGCCGATGCCCAGGAGTTGCACCGGCAAATTGTCGCTTTTATCACCGGCCTGGATTACCCGGAGATTGACCGGCGGCGCGAGCGCAATGGCCGGATAATAACCATCCGCAGCTACATTATTGATATTATGGTTGACCACGAGCACCGCCATACCGCCGAACTGGAATTGTGGCGCGAAAAACAGGATGAGGCCATTGACCCCGCCATTTTAACGGCTAATATGCGCCAACAGCGATCAATTTTTATGGAAATGTTGGACCGGTGTACCACCACCGCGGACCTCACCGCCAAAAACGCCGAAGGCGAATGGTCGGTGAGCGATGTGGTGGGCCATCTGGCCGATTGGGAACAATTGATGCTCACCGCGGCCCGCCATATTCACGATCCGTCGCTGCCGCCGGCGCAGTGGGTAGGCAAGCCAGAAACCGATTGGAACGCCCTGCTGGTGGCTCGCCGCCGGGCCAACTCTTTTGCCCAAAACCGGCGCGATTTGCAGGCCGTTCAGGCTGCTGTTGACGAATTTGTGGCCAATCTCACCCCCGGCGATTGGCGGTTGCGCGGCCTCTACCCCTGGCCCAACGACCAGGGCACGCTGGCCGAGTTGATTTTTCACCTTACCGAACATTACACCGACCATATTTTGCCCCTGCAACAATGGCTTAACCGGGTGGGCGCTTGATTGTTGCGCTTGCCGGGCAGGTAAAATTTGCCAGTTCTACCGTTACGGTATAAGCTAAATCAACTTCCCTGTAAAACAAACGGGTACCAGGTATGGATTCTGCGGTACGATCTCGGCTAGATAAACACATCATTTCGGCGCAGGCCAAAATTTTTAGAAACACCACCGGCGGCACTTTTGAACTGATGCTCGACTGGGGGCGTGGGTACAGCGGGTTATCGGTACCCATGTTTAATGTTTTGCTTCCGTTTAAACCCACCGGCCTCACCGATGAAACTCTGGCCGACACCGCCGCTTTTTTCTCCTCTCGTAACACCCTGTACGCCATTGAACTGGTTCATGACCGGTTGCCGCAAGGCCCGGACTTTTTGTACCAGCGGCGCTACCAGGCGTTGCCGCCGCAGCCGGCTATGGCTTTAACCAGGCCGCCCACCTTTCCGGCGTTATCGCCGGATATTACGGTTGAGCCGGTTACAACCGTGGCCACCCTGAGCGCCTTTTGCAGCCTGCAAAACGCCGTATTTGATTTTTCAATCCCGGATTTACGCAAGCGGTTTCCGGTATCTCAAATCAAAGAGAGCAAAATTCGGCATTATTTGGCCTTTTACCAGGAGCAGCCGGTGGGCGCCGGCACCATTGTGTATGCCGAAGGCGTAGCCAGCGTGTGGAATGTGGGCACGCTCGACCAGTTCCGGCGGCAGGGCGTGGCCATCAACCTGCTCCAGCGCATGCTTGCCGACGCCGCGCAGGCCGGTTACACCATTGTTATGCTCTACTCCTCGGCGCAAGCCTTTAAATTTTTTAGCCGGATTGGCTTTGAAATTTTTACCCAGCGCCAGTGGTTTTTGCCCCAAAATATTGAATACGAGGCCGATGAATCCCTTTTAGACGGCTGATTTTAGCCCGTTTCAATTGTCACCCAAAAGTAGTGACGAATGTCACTACCTGAAATTGGTATAATTTGCTAAACTCGCAGGCATCACACCGGCGAGTTTTTTTATTCCAGGGAGGTGGTATATGCAAAAACCACGGTGTCCGCATTGTAATGCGTTAGGCCTTAACCAGCTTGCGGCGCAAAAAGCCGGCGCTTTTATGGTGATTTTTTGCGGGCAGTGCGGCGCAATCCACGGCATCATTCCGCAACCGGCAACCGATGCCTGGTCGGCAGCGCCTGCGCCGGCCCAAAAACAATCCGCCCCGATCACGCCTCAACCTAAAGCCGACCAACCGCTCCAACCAGTCGCGCAATATCTGGTTGAGCTTGGCCACGCCGATTTAACCCAAAAGCAACCCTATTCACCGGAAAAAATGGCCGCCCGATTGCGGGCCGCCGGGCAAGGCCGGGCCACACCTTACTTGCGGGTAGCCATTGACCACGGCCCGCCAGTATGCGTAACTTGCAAAACGGAAATGTCACTGGTGGTTATTCCGGCGGGATTTCCCAATTCCGGGCTAAAGGTGTGGGTCTGTGACAATTATGACCAGTGCCGGCGCTGGGAACTGGCCGAGTAATCAAAATGAAAGAACGCGAACATGGGTTCAGGCGCGCGCAACGCGAGGTGTGGAAAATTTCTGGCCAAAAACCGCCGGTATACCCTGAGCGGGTTCTGGACTCAGCCGGGAAGAGGCATCGCTGGGGAGCGGGTCAAATTGTGACCCTGTTATTTTTGGCGGTAATTTTTATGTTGGTTTGGCTAATGCTGGCCTGGATTTTAGTGGATGCCTGGGAAAAGGGCTGGTTGGCGGGTTAGGGTGTGCGCGGAACCGGCAACTCGGCCCAGGTTGCGCCGCGATCCAGCGAGTAATGGGGCGCGGTGTTGAGGTTGGCAAACAGCACCAACTGGTTATTGGGCCAACTGGCCCCCAAAAGCGTTATGGGCCGGCTGGCATCAAACGAGTTAACCAAATCCCAGTGGATGTTTTCCGGGTTGGGCGTGTTGGGGTTGGGGCTGCGCCAAAGCTGGTTGTTGCCGGTGGTGGCGTACAGTGCCCCGGTCAGGCCATCAACCGTAATGGCCAAATCAACCGGGCTGGTGGTGGGCGGAGCCGGCAGGTTAACCCATTGGCCGTTGGCTGCGCCGCGCCGCAACCGGCTGCCCGGATATTCGGGCCATACCACGGCAAATAACCGCACCGGGTCTACGGGATCAAACATCAGGGTGGCCACGCCGTTGGTGTGTTCCAGGTAGCGGCTGGCCGGCGTAAAGGTTTGGCTGTTAAGGCTTGTTTGCACCGGCACATCGGTGGGGCCAAACGGCTCGGTGACCCACAGTAAATTTGGCTCCTCCGGCAGGTTTGTAACCGAGCCAACCGGCCGGGTAAATTCCTGCTTCCAGCCAATGGTAGTCCAGTGGTAAATCCCCTGGCAGGTACTCAAAAAAAACAGTTCCGGGTTGTAATAATCAAGATTAAAGCTGTTGATGCACGCCAGCGCCACCGGCCAGCCGGTAATCAGCATGGCCCAGTTTTGGCCGTAATTATTGCTGGTTAACACCCGGTAATTGGGCGGGTTGGTTTGGAGCGCGTAAAGCCGGCCCGGCATTTTGGGGCTAAAAAAGATGCGGGCCACCGTCCATTGGGCCGGAGTTGGCGCGGGCGGCGGCGTTGGCGTAAATGTAGGCCGCACTCTAACCGACGGTGCGGGTGTAATCATCGGCGGTGGGGGTGGCGCGGTGGGCGTTGGCGGCGCGGTTGCCGGCGATACAATTGTTGGCAGCGCCACCGTAACCGCCGGCGCGGGGGTTGGAGTTTGCAGCACCAGTTCCAGCCGCGATTCCGAGGTGGCCACCTGGCCGGCCAATTGGTTGTTGGCCGTAACCAGCAGCGCAATGGTGGCGGGCAGGTTGGTGGTGGGGGTGGGCGTGCTTTGCTTTTTTAGCTCAAACCCAAATAGCTGGCAGGCCAGCAACCAAAAGAGCAAAAACAGCCCCGGTAGCACAAGCCGGAGATTGAGGCGACGGTGCGGTGTGTTCATCAGCGGTTAGCCGGTTATTCCTTGGGCCAGAGCTGCGTATTGGCGTGGGTGGGGCGAATGTTGGATACGGCTTCTTCTTGTAGCCTGGACCAGTCGGTTGTGCGGTAGTTTAGTTTGTGGTCCGCTGCCCAGGCGCGGGCGGCAAAGCTCATAATGCCCACGGCGTTGGGATGCCCCAACCCGGCGTGATATTGGGCTTCTGCGTAGATGGCATCCATTACCCCGCTGGCTGAGTACTCGCTGAGGTTTTTATTGGCCCAATCTACAAATTTTTTGCCGTCAACGGCCTGGTTTTGGTAAAAATAGGCGCGGATTTTGGACTGCAAATCCGGCGAAGTTCCGCAGCCCCAACCTGCCAATAACGCGCCGCCAACCAGAGTCAGAATCAGGATTTTTTGAAAAACAACCAATTTAGTAAACAACACTGTTGGCCTCCTTTACGGTGTTGTTGGGCGGTATTGATAGCTCGACGGTAACGCCGGGGCCGGGATCAACGTTGTAAATGCGGCATTTGCCCCCCACATTCCACACGGTTGAGGCCACCATAGCCAGCCCCAACCCCATGCCGGTGGTTTCGCCGGTAAAAAATTTTTCACCCTGATAGTATGGCGTCCAAACCTGGGCCAGTTGTTCAGAAGATAACGTAACGCCATCATCCGTGAGCCGAATGTTAAAAAACGGGCTGTACCTGTTTTTTGACACGGTTACGGTTACGGTGGGATTCTGACCTGGGTGAAACTTTTTAGAATTTTCCAGAACCTCACGAATCATCAATTCTGCGGTGTTGGTTGATAGATTGAGCCTGATTTTTTGGGCGGCCAGTTCATCATCCAACGCCACCGAAACCCGGCCAATTTCCAGATCGGCGCAGTTTTGGCGAACCAGTGGTTCAAGTTCGTTCAGATAAAACGCTTTATCATATTTATCGTGTTTAGAAGCATTCAGATACTGCAAAATATCATTGATTTCATTTTTTAGCCGGCTAATGCCGTTAATGGCCATTTTGGCAATATTGGCAATATCTTCGGGGGCCAGGTTATCGGCGTGTTGCTGGAGCAAATCCAGGCCAGTGACCAGCGGGATGAGCGGCGTGCGGAATTTATGCGAAATCATGGCGTGAAACTGCCATTTGTCTTTTTTCTGGGCCATTTGGGCGGTAACATCGCGCAGATGTACCAGCCACGGCGCATCGTTAGAACTGTCCAGTTGCAGAGTGTCTACCCGTAGCCAAAAAGGCTGCGACGAAGGTGTTTCGGGGCGCACCAGATACCGGGGAATATCCTGATTGGTATCCGGCCAGATAGCCCAGGCGTTTTCCGGCTCGGCGTGGTATTGTTTGCGGATAAGCTGGTGAAACGTTTCGGTGATGGCGTTGTTCCCGTCGAGTGGCAGCCCCAAATACAAGCGGCCTTTGGCGTTGGCGTAATTAATGTGGCCATCGTCATCGGTGAGCAGGTAGCCGTCGTCGGCTTGTTCTACCACCCATTCAAACTTGGTGCGCTCGGCCAGCAGCCGCCTAAAGCGGTTGAGCCGGGTAACGGTTTTTACCCGGGTGCGCAGTTCGGCGCGGTCAAACGGTTTGGTTACAAAATCATCGGCTCCGGCTTCAATCCCCATCAGCCGCGAGTCGCGGTCATCCAGGGCTGTTACCAAAATTACCGGCACATCGCGCAGGGTGGGGTCGCTACGCAGGCGGCGGCACACGTCAAAGCCGTCCATGTCGGGCATCATCACATCCAGCAAAATCAGGTCGGGTACAAGTTCGGCGGCGGCGCGTAGCGCCTCAAAACCGTTGGCGGCAAAAGCCAGGTTAAAATTTTGGTTGGTTAACAGCATTTCCAGGCTGTCGCGGCCAAATGGTTCGTCGTCTACAATCAAGATAGTTGGGTTGGCTTTGTTCATCGGGGTTTATCCTTTAACGGGTTGTTGTTGTTTGAGTTTGGCTTCGATGGTGGCAACCAGTCCTTTTAAACTGACCGGCTTGGTGATGTAATTGTTTGCACCGGCCCGTATGCAGCGTTCGCTATCACCGGGCATGGCCAGGGCGGTAAGGGCAATAATGGGGGTGGTGGTAAATTGGGGAATGGCCCGCAGGCGTTGAATCGCCTCCAGCCCGTCCATATCGGGCATTTGGATATCCATTAAAATAAGTTTGGGGTTGGTTTCTTTGGCGCGGGCAATGGCTTCTTGGCCGTTACGGGCCACAATTACCCGGTAGCCGGTGCGGGTAAGGTAATCAGACATAGTTTTCATGTTGATTTCGTTATCCTCGGCCAGCAGAATAGGCGTTTGGCCGGTATTCACCGGCGGCAACGAGGATGTTGGTGGCGCGGCGGCTGGCAACGGGACCGCGCGTTTGCTATCAATATTTTTTAGCGCCTGTTGCAATTGCTGGCGGGAAATGGGCTTAACCAGATGGGCTTCGGCGCCCAGATTTTGGGCGTTGCCATCGTCGTCCACAATCGAGGCAATCAGCACCGGGATGTGCCGGGTGTCGGGGTGTTTTTTTAGCTCGGCCAGTACCTCCCAGCCAATGCGGTCGGGTAGCATAATATCCAAAATAATGGCATCGGGTTTAATCCGCAGGGCGGTTTCCAGGGTATCTGCGCCTTTGTGGTAAATGGTTGGTTCCAGGCCGGTTTCGCGCAGGTAGCGGGCGTATTGTTCGGCCACCACCGGCGCATCTTCGATAATAAGCACCTGCCGGATGGACATGGTATTGACCGCTGCTGGCGGTGGCGGGGCGGCGACCGGCGCGGCTTGCTGGTATGGCAGCGAAACCGTAAAGCGGCTGCCAACGCCTTCGGTGCTGGTCAGGGTAATGCTGCCGCCGTGCAAATCTACCATGCGGCGCACCAGCGCCAGCCCTAACCCCGTTCCGGCGTACCGGCGCGACAGTTTGCTGTCAAGCTGCACAAACGGCTGAAAAAGGCTATCTATTTTATCCGGCGGAATGCCAATGCCGGTATCCCACACGGTAAAGTGGATGGCTTGTTGTTGCTCGTCGGGCGTAACCTCCAGGCCGATTTCGCCGCCATCGGGCGTAAATTTTACGGCGTTGCTGAGCAAATTAACCAGTACTTGTTTAAGGCGACGCTCGTCGGCTTTGATGGTAATAGGGTGGTTGGGCAGTTTGGCCTGAACTTTGATTTGTTTTTTGTGGGCCAGTTGCTTGATAAACAGCAGGCTGGCCCGGCAAACGGATTCTACTGAGACCGGCTCAAACTGTAAATCCAGTTTGCCGGCATCAATTTTAGACAAGTCCAGAATATCGTTGATGAGCGCCAGCAGGTGACGCCCGCTTTCCTCGATGTTTTTGAGCGCAACGAGTTGTTTGGTGTGCAACGCGCCGTACACTTCTTCTTGCAGCGCCTCGGACATGCTTAAAATGGCGTTGAGCGGGGTGCGGAGTTCGTGGCTCATGCTGGCTAAAAATTCGTCTTTTAGACGGGCCGCCCGCGATAGTTCGGCGTTGGCCGTGCTCAGTGCGGCGGTGCGTTCTTCTACCCGGCGGGTCAGGGTGGCGCGTTCTTCTTCCAGAGCGGCCTCGGCTTTTTTGCGCTCGGTAATTTCTTGTTGGGCTTGCTGGTAAAGCTGGGCGTTTTCAATGGCGCTGGCGGCCTGGCTGGCCAAAAGCTGCACCAGCGAAATTTGTTGGTGGGTAAATTCGTGTTCAATCCGGCTGTCGGCAATTTCAATGCACCCCACTACCTGATCTTGAAACACCAGCGGCATTACCAGCAAGGTTTTGATGTTGCCGGCAAACTGGTCGGCAATGGTAAGCTGGCGATACTCCCGGCTAACCAAAACATCGCGCACCAGCGCCGGCGGGGCTAACGGGCCATTGGCCCACCAACCCGCCGGGCCATGTTTGGCAATGAGCAAAATTGTTTCGCAGTCGGCATCCCATTCAGAAATGGCGCAGCCTTCAACTTTGAGCAAATCAACCATTTCGCGGGTAACGGTGTGCAGCACGTACTGCAAATCAAGGCTGGAAGCAATGGCCGCGCCGGCAAATTGCAGTGTGAGCAACTCGTGGTTAAATTGCATGATTCTGGCTTCGGCCTGTTTGCGCTCTTCGATAACCTGCTGTAACAAATTATTAGAACGGGTTAACGCGGCGGTGCGGTATTCTACCCGCTCTTCCATTTCATCGTAGGCTTGTTGCAACGCGGTTTCGTACCGTTTGCGCTCGGTTACATCGCGGGCCACCATCACTAACTCGATTTCGGTGGGGGCAGCGCCGGGCACGCCCCGCAGACTGGATTCAAGCCAGATGAAAGAGCCATCTTTACGCCTAAACCGCAATGTAAACGGGTGGTCATTATCCGGGTGGAGCAGCGGCGGCTCCATTTGGTAAACTTCGGCCAGGTCGTCGGGGTGAATCAAATCAAAGAACGATTGCCCCAGCAATTCTGTAACGGAATAGCCCAGAATTGGTAAGCAGGCCGGCGAAACATAGGTGTACACGCCATTGAGCGTGAGTTTGGCAATCAGGTCGCGCACGTTTTCGGCCAGAATGCGGTAGCGGGCTTCGCTTTTGCGGAGCGCCTTTTCGGCCTGAATGCGCTCGGTAATATCGGTGCCGTACACATTTACGTAGCCCAAATCAATAAACGGCACAAACGCGCAACTATAAATGCGGCCATAGTGTTCGGATTCAGTCTCAATAGCTTCGTTGGTGCGCAGGGTTTGCTGCACAATTTGCAGCCATTTGGCAGAAATTGTGCTGTTAATCTGGTCGGTAGCGGGGTCGTGCAATAAATCCAGGCCGGCAATGTTGCTGTACATCAGTTGCCCATCGGCGGCAATCCGTATAATTGGATGCGGCGATTCGGTAGAAAACCGGGCCAGCGCGTTAATTTGCTCTTCGGCCAGCTTGCGTTCTGTGAAATCGCGGGCCACAACCTGCGTCATCACCTCGTTGTTAATATTGATGAGGCTAACGCTGACTTCCAGCGGGATGTTCTGCCCGTTTTGGTGCCGCATCTCAATGGTATAAACCGATGGCACCTCTTCACCGGCTATGCGACGCATGTGCCGCTCTTTGAGCGTTGGCAAAAGCTCGGTGGGAATCATGTCATCAAGCGTCATCCTGATAACTTCAGCCGGCGCATAGCCCAAAACCCGCTCAACTGTGGCGTTAACAAAAATACACCGAATGTCTTTAAATAGGAGAATCAGGTCGTTGGCATGGTCAATAATGGTGCGGTATTTCTCTTCCGAGGCGGCCAGCGCATCGGTGGCCAATTTCAGGTTGGCCTGAGTTCGCAGCCGGGCCAGTAGTTCGCCTTTATCAAAGGGTTTTTCCAGGTAATCAGCAGCGCCCAACTCAAACGCCTTTATTTTATCCTGCACGTGGCTTACCGCGGTGAGCATAATTACGGCGGTGCCCTGGGTTTTGGGGTTGCTTTTTATCATTTCCAGCACGTCAAACCCATCCAGGCCGGGCATCATAATATCGAGTAGCAAAATATCAACCGCGCCGTACTCTTCAAAATACACCAGCGCGTCTTCGCCGGAGGCAACCGTGGCGACCTGATAATTTTGTTGTTTTAACAGGTTCACAATGAAGTGGCGGGTATCGGCTTCATCGTCAACCACCAAAATGGTGATGGCGTTCATTGTGGTTAATTAACAGCCTCTTTATAGTTTTCAATCAGGCTAACCAGGGCTTCTTTTTTAAAGGGTTTGGTGATAAAGCCATCAGCGCCCACAGCGCGGGCTTTTTCTTCGTTAACTTTTTCAATGGCGGCGGTAAAAATAATCACCGGGATGTTTTTGGTTTTAACGTTGCGTTTTAGGGTTTTGCACACATCGTACCCGGAGATGCCGGGCATCATCACATCGAGCAAAATCAGGTTGGGCTGGCGCGATAACGCTTCTTTCAGGCCGGTGGCGCTGGTTTTGGCGGTAAAAACGGTGTAGGCATCGGCCAGCAGGCGTTGGGTTATGTCCAGCACATCCTCTTCGTCGTCAATTACCAAAATTGAGATTTTGCCGTTGGCTTTGATGGTCGGGTGGTCGGGTTGTTCAATTTTGGTGGCCCGGTAAATGGTTAATTCCGGGGCGAATTGGTTGTGCCCGTTCGCGCCGTCGGGCAGCGGCAGCCACACGTTAAAAGCCGAACCTGCGCCGTATTCGCTTTCTACGGTTACGCTGCCGCCGTGAGCTTCAACAATCCCTTTGAGGATAGACAGCCCCAGGCCCGTGCCGCCGGCCATAAACTCGTTTTTGCCGCTTTTGTGTTTGGTAACATCGCCCACCGTAGAAAACCGTTTGAACAATTTGGATATATCTTCGGGTTTAATGCCGATGCCGTTATCTATTACGCTGATGCCCAATTTAGCGCCGGTCACTGCCGCCCGAATGGTAATTTGCCCGCCATCCGGGGTGTATTTAATGGCGTTGCCCAGCAAATTGATGATAACCTGGGCAATGCGGTCGCGGTCGCCGGTGATGAGGGGCAGGTTGGGTTGAAGCTCCAAAACCAGGGTGTGGCGGCGGTTAAGCAGCGATGGTTTCTGTTCGTCGGCAATTTCGGTAATCACCTCGGCCACCGAGATGGGTTCGGTGCGGAGTACCAGCTTGTTTTCCTCAATTTTTGAAATGTCCAGTAGTTCGGTCACAATCCGGGCCAGCCGGGTGGTGTTGCGCGAAACTGTGTCGAGCATTTGCCGGCGCTCGGTTTCGTCGGTTTCGGGGTGTTCGCGCAGCAAGTCCACATACCCCTGAATGGCAATCAGCGGGGTGCGCAACTCGTGCGAGGCCATCGAAATAAACTGTGATTTTAGCTCATCGAGCTTGCGGAGTTGGGCGTTGGCCGCCTCAATTTCTGCTACTTTGGTTTCCAGTTCGGCGGCCATCTGGTTAAAAGTGGCGGCTAAATGCTCAATTTCGTCGCCGGAGTTTACCTGAATGCGGTGGGCCAGGTCGCCCTGCCCAATCCGTTTGGAGCCGTCGTCGAGCGCCTTGATGGGCCGGGAGATGGTGCGCGAAAACAGGGTAGCCAGCGGGAGAATCAAAATGATAATGCCGCCCAAAATCAGCATTGAGGTGGTGAGTTGGCTGGTTGATTGTTTGGCAATACCGTCAACGGTGGTTTGGGTGTTATCGGTGATTTTTTGGTTGGTAGCCAGCGCCGGGGCGATTACTTCTTCACGGGGGACAACTATGCCCACACTCCAACCGGTTTTAGAAACCGGGTGATAGGTAAAAAAGTATTCCTGGCCGGTTTTGGGGTGTTTGTAGGTGGTAAAGTTGTAATCACCGGACTGCATTTTTCTGATGATTTCCTGAAACGTGGCATCGTTGGCCTGGGTGAGAAAAAACGAAAACTGTTCGTTATCGCCAAAGTTGCCGGTAAAGCTGTCTTTAAAGCCCAAAAACGGGGCGGCGCGTTCCGGGAAGGCGATGGCCTGCCCGTTTTGCGACATTAAAAAGGCAAAGCCGGTTTTTTCTATTTGCACATTGATAATCTGGTTTACCATTTTGCCCAGAGTAATATCAATGCCGGTTACGCCCATCAACTCATTGGCGCGGTACGCCGGCGCCACGCACGATACCATCCAGCCCAGTCCGGCGGGATCCCAGTACAGTTCGGTCCAGCGGGTGGTGTGTTTGGGGTTGTGGGCTTCATCGGCCAGGTAGTAAAAATCAAAAGCGGTCACATCGGGGGAATCTTTAAACTGGTCAATGGCGTTAACCCAAACATACTTGCCGTTTACAAAGGGCATGCCGCGCGTTATCTGGCTTTTGGTGTTAATGTACACCTGCACGGCGTAAGGGTTGTGCTCGGCAACGCTTTTAAATTTAATATCAAGAAATTCGGTTAAGTGGATTTCTTGCAGGGTAGCCGGCGGAACGTTGCCGGTGGCATCGGTGCCGCTGCTAAAAACTCCCAGCCAGGAATTTTGGTTGGGTTCTACGCTGCCAAACATTTTTTTGGTGGCGTCGGGTTTGTACACGCTGGGGTAGGGGTAGCTGGTAACAGAATCCGGGTGGTTGTACAGGTAGGTGGCAAAATCGGCTAATTGACTGGTATCGGCCTCAACCCGGCTTAAAATTGCGTTGATATCGCCGGCCAGGCTGGCCACTTGCAGCTTTAATTTTACGTTTTGCTCCTGCTCCAGCGCCTCGGTGCTGTCCGACATGGCCAGTTTGGCGTTTTGCTGGTTGCTGTCAATTGCCAACTGAATAATGTTGCTAATGTTGTACAGGCTCAACCCGCTGGCAATCAGCAACGGCGTTAGCGAGGTGAGTAGCAAAATGATAATGAGTTTGCTGGCAATTTTTATTTTCACTAGGTGCCGTCCCGGTTATTGTTTGCTGCGCTGAAAGGTTAATAAGTAATTTACGTGGCGGTTACCAGGCAGCCCCAACCCGCTGATTTCATCGCTGGGCGAGCCATCTACATAAACTTTGTAGGTGCCTTTATCCATTGGGCCATATAACGGGGCGTTGGCGGCATATTCGGGGCGGGGCTTGTTTTCTGTCACCATTACCGCCTGCCCATCGCCCCAGGCCATAATCACCCGCTGGCCTAAAATGCGCTGGCTTTTCTCATCGAGCACTTCCACATACACATTGTGATTCCCGCTGGATTGGGTATCATCCTGAAAAATGGCCGAAATCAGCCGGAAGACCTGTTTGCCGTTTGCCTCCGCTTTTTTCAATTTGATGCCCAACGCGTCGAGGCGCGAATCCCATTTGATTTTGCTGGCGGCAGCGGTGGCTTTGGCCACCGGGGTTGAAGTGGGCCGGCCCACCGGCGTGGGCGTAGCCTTAGCCGAGGCCGGTTTGGTGGGCGTTGCCAGCGGGCTGCCGGTGGTTTCTACGTTGCGCTGAAACGTAAGCTGATAACTAACGTGATGTTTAGCCGGCAGGCCCAACCCGCTCACCACATCGCTGGGAGCGCCATCTACGTAAACCTTGTAGGTGCCTTCATCCATCGAGCCATATAACGGAGCGTTGGTGGCAAACTCCGGGGCGGGTTTGTCTTCTGTGACCATTTTGCTTTTGCCGTCGTTCCAGCCCAGCATTACCGGCTGGCCCAAAATACGCTGGCCCTGCTCATCGAGCACTTCCACAAACACGTGGTGCAGCCCCGCCGATTCCGGCTCGCTTAAATATTTGGCCGTAACCAGCCGGAAAATGGGCTGGTCGGGTTCTCTGGTGGCGCGGGTCAGTTGAATTTTCAGGTCGTTCAGGCGGTTATCCCATTGTAACGGCACCTGTTTTAGGGCGGCAGCCGTGGTTGCCCTGGATTGGCCGGTGGCGGTGATGGCTTGCGTATTGCTAATGGGCGCGGCGGTGGGCGTGGGCAGCAGTTGCGAGGCAACGGCGGCAGCGGTGGCGGCGGGCGTGGGTTCGGCAATGGTTAGCGCCGCCGGAATCACCGGCGATTCGGTTTGGCCGGGCAGGGTGGCGGTTTTGCCCAGCGCCGCCAGTTCGCGCCCGTCGCGGTCAAAAAGCGATAGTCCCCAATCGCCGCCTTTCATGTCCGGGTTGGCGTAACTGCCCCGGAACGGGCTTTCGGGGTACAGGGTGAGCGGCCAGCGGGTGGCTTCTTTTTGGTCGTGCCACAACACCAGGTAGCTGTTTACCGGCGCGGTAACGGCGGCGGCCACCTGCACCGAATCCGGCAGCACGCCCAGATTAAGCGCGGCATCCTGCGTGGCGGCGCTAAAACCGCCCATATCGCCCACGGCGTACCAGCGTTCTTGCCAGTTTACCCACGCGCCCGGCTCCAGCGAAGCCTGATCGGTAAAAGTGGGAGCCAGCCCGCCCCACAACTCAAAATAACTGCTGCCGTCGGTAGTCCACTGGGTGGGGTCCAGGTCGGCGGGGCCAAAAATTTTTGCGCCCCGCACCAATTGGTGCGGAAACACGCGGGCCACGCCCAGGTTGGTTTTGTGGTTGTACGCGCCCATAAAATCGGCCTGGGCGGCGGGCGAGGCAAACACGCCCAAATATTTTTGCCAGGCGCCGTAATCGGCCAGGTTGCGGCCATCAAACTTGGGCCACGACATCAACTGGCCCGGCGCGGGTAAGGTGGTATCGCCGGTGGAGTGCACAATCACTTCGCCGGTGGGTAGCACAAAATTGATGCCTTGCCCCGGCTGTTTGGTGCCCAGGTTGAACATGCCGTTGAGCCAGAACTTGTAATTAACCGTGTGGTCGGTGGGGTTAAGCAGGCGCGGCGAAAGGGTAAAGTAGGCGTGGTTGGCATCCAGAGCAATGTTGATTTCTGAAACCAGGCCGGAGTTCTCCTCGGTGTCGGTGAGAGTCACGCTGGCTTCGGTATCGCCCCGGTTTACGGTGTAGTCCCACGGCGTGGCTTCGCTCAGGCCGTGTTCGTCGGTGGGTAGCGCCCACTCCATGCCGCCGGCAGCCAGCCACCAGCCCCGGTTGCCCCACGAGGTGGGCGTAATCACCGGGTTTTCGTAAAAAAGGTTGTTACCGCTGGCTTTATCAATCCAGCGGAAAATGCGCCCGCCCAGTTCCGGCAGGATGGTCAGTTGCGTGTAGCGATTTTCCAGAATAACGGCTTTGTAGGGTTTAAGTGAGGCCGGGCCGACGGCATCGTGGTTAAGGCGCGGGTAGGGGTACACCGGATCGCCGGGGGTGGTGGCTACCAGCGCCCGTTTGTAATCGGCGGTGTTTAGCATCAGGCTGGTTTCGCGGATGGTGGGCGGGGCCGAAGCGGCGGTAATGGGTGCGGCGGCATCCGCCGAAACCTGCACGTTGGTGGTGGCGGTGGGCGCGGGCGTAGAGGCGGCGGTTTTGGGTTTTGTCGGCAGCGCGGCAGACGTGGGCATGCTAAAGCTGGTAATAGGCGTAACCGGCACCGGTGTGGCGGTGGGCACGGGGGTATCGGTGGGCAGGCTGGTGGGCGTAGGCGTGGCGGTGGGCGGCACGGGCGTAGGCGTGCCGGTTTGGGTGGGCGTGGGGGTAATGGTGGGCGTAGGCGTAGGCGTGGGCCGGGGGGTAGACGACGGCAGCACAAACGCAACCCGGGTGGGCGGCGGTGGAGCCGGGGTAAAGGTGGCGGTTGGCGTGGTGGGGAAGGGGGTGGTACTCACTATCACGGCGCAACCGTTGGTGGCAAATATGCTGATGATGAGCAGGGCGGCGAAAATTTTTCCCTTCATCGGTTTAATCCTTGCTAACTTTTATTTGATAAATGAAAGGTAACGTTCAGGTCGTAACCTTCTGCGCCCCGGGCGCGAACAGCCTGCCCGCTGCCCCCGGCAATTTTGATGGTGTACATGTCGTTGGCAATTTTGATGGGCAGCGTGGCGTTGTAGCCTTGCCCCGGCTGGGTAATCAGCACCGTCCAGCCGCCGGTCCATTCTACCCGCACCTGCTGCCCGGTTAACTGCCGCCCGTTCTCATCGAGCACGTTTAAGCGCAGGCGAGGGTAGGCGGTAGCGGCGGTTTTCCAACTGGCGGCAGAAACTTCCCAGGCCGGGCCATCGCCACCCGCCGGAATAACCTGGGTTTGCAGCTTGTCAATGGGGAACTTTACGGTGTCCAGGTTGGGCTTGGCCGAGGTTTGGGCGGGCGCGGTTTTGGGGCTAACCAGCGGTTTGTAGTTCCAGTTGCGCACTTCCATGCGGCGGGAATCGGCTTTGAGCGCCGGCACCACCGGCAGGGTGGTGCCATCAACTTTGTACCAGGCGGCGTCTTCCCAAGCGGCGTCCCAGTGACCACCGGCGCTGTTGGCCAGCAGCCAGGGCGCGTAGGCAAAATAGTAGGCCGGCGCGTTGTCTAGCATGTAGTGGTAGGATTTCAGCGTCAGGTCGGTCAGGTCGTCCTGGGTTACGGGCGGGTAGCGCGGGTCTTGCGCGTCGCCCACCAGCGGGCCGCCTTCGGTGGTGATGATGGGAATATAAAAGCCAAACTGGTCAAAAAATATCTTGGCGTAGGCATCAAACTTGCGAAAGGCGTTGGAATCTTCCTGAATGGTGCTGCCCACGTAATAACCGCCGGGCGCTTTGGCGTTGAGCCGGGCATTGTTGATGGTTTTTACCTGCTCCGGCGACAGGCCGCGTTTGGTGATTTCGGCGGCGGTTAGCGGCGTGCTCAGCAGGTTAACCGGGTCTTCGGGGTAATCAAAGGGGTGGTTGAGAAAATAGTTGTGCATGGGCAGCCAGGCGCGATCCAGCAGATCGGTGCGCCCGGAGTTTTTTAGCTTGCCCAGAAACTCGCGCAGAAACTTCATGTCGTCTACCGCGCCGCCGGTAGCCAGCGTGGGCAGGCCGGGGTAGCCGCCGGCAGCGCGAATGGTTTCGGCGGCGGGCAGCCACAACTCTAAAATGCGGTCTACGCTGATGGCTTCGCCATCGCGCCAGCCGCCGGGAAAGCCGCCAATGTTCGGCTCGTTGTACAGCTCAAAATAATGCGCGCCCAGCGGCGTGGCGGCTTTAACCAGCCCATCGAGGTTTTGGTAGGGTTCGTTGTAGGGTTTGTACACCCGGATAATCGGCTCGATGTTGTTGGCGATCAGTTGCTCAACCAGGTATTGATGCTCAATTTTGGGCACGTCGCCCTGCATTATTTTTACCCATTTAATGTTGAGTTGTTTCAGTTCGTCTATAAAAAAGTCTACCATGGTGGTGGGCTGGGCCAGAATAGTGGGGGCGTAATGCGCGCCGCGCCCGTTATCGCCCACGGGGCGGGGGTAATCGGCCAGCCGGTTCATGGCGGTGAGGTTGTTAATGGTCTCGGTTTGGGTTGACAGCGAGGCAAAGGGTTTGGGCGCGGCGGCGGGCGCAACCAGCGGTTTGTCGGTGGTGGCAGCCGTGGCGGTAGTGGACGCAGTAGCGCCGGCGGTGGGCAAATTGCCCCGGGCTTGGCCTTTGCGCGGATAGTTTTTAAGCGCGTCAACCACGGGCAGGTGGTTGCCTTTGCGGTCGTGGTACCAGGCGTTGCTTTCCCACACGGTGCCGCCGCCAAAGTCCATCGCTTTAATGGCAATGAGCCAGGTGCAGTTGGCAAAGTACCAGTCCGGCGCTTCGTTGAGCATGTATTCGTAGTAGGCCAGCGTCCATTCCATTTGGAGTTGCGGGGTAACGCAGGGGTAGCGCGGGTCTTCGCACGAGCCGACGGTGGCCCCGCCTTCGGTGCTGATGAGCGGGATTTTGAAGCCAAAAATTTCCTGGAACTGGTTTTGGTAGCCAATAAACTGCAAAAAGCCGGTCACATCCAGAACGGGATCATCGCCTAGGTGGTAGCCGTTGGGTTCAAATTGTTCTTTGCGGGCCTTGTTAATGCCAAAAATCTGGTTTTTATCCAGCTTGAACTTGGCAATTTCAGCCGGCGTAAGCGATCGCCCGGTTTTGTTCACCTCGTCGGTGGGGTAATCCGGCGGATGGTTGATGGCGTAATTGTGCACCGCGCCCCAACTGGCGTACAGAATGTCGGTATCGCCGTTGGCTTTGATGGCGCGGAGAAAGCGCTGAAAGAAGCTGTCGCGCCAGTTCATGGAGCGGGTATTTTTGCCCACCGGAAAAATGGAGGGCAGCGAAGGATAACCGCCCCGCGCAATAATTTCGCGGGCGGCGGGCGCCCAGTTGCGGGCCAGCAGGTCGGGGTCGGGGTCGTCGTCATCGCACCAGCCGCCGTCTGCGCCGGGGATGTCGGGTTCGTTGTACAACTCGTAGTAATACAGCCCCATCGGGCGGTAGTGTTCAACCATTTTGCCCAGCGCGCCCAGGTCAATGGCATCGTTGCAGCCCATGTAAATGCGGGCCACGGGCATAATATCGTTGGCCACAAGCTGCTGCACCAAATAATCGTGCTGGCGGCCCGATACGCCATCGTTTAAGAACTTTACCCACTTAATGCCCATCGCCTTGATTTCATTGACAAAATAATCGGTTATTTTTTTGTCTTCGCCGTAGGGCGTGGTGCTCCAGTGGATGCCCATGCCGTTATCATTTTTGGGCCGGGGAAAGGCCGATAGCGGCAGCGGTTTGGTGAGCTTGCTCGCCAGAAATGCCGGCGATTCTTCTTGCGCCTGGGCCAAACCGGTGGTGCACAGTATTAAAATAGTAACAAGCAACAATTTTTTAAGCATTTCTGTATGTTGTTGATTGTTGTTAGCTAAGTTTTTTGGCTTTGATCCGGTACACAAAGGCCATCACTTCGGCTACAACCGCGTAAAGTTCCGGCGGAATAATTTCGCCGACATCAAGTTGAGCCAGCAGTTCTACCATGTCGGGGTCTTTGCGGATGGGGACGCCGTGCTTTTGGGCCAGTTCGATGATGCGCTCGGCCACCAAACCCTGCCCGGCGGCGCTCACCTGGGGCGCGGGCATTTTGGCCGGGTCGTAGTTAAGGGCAATGGCCCGGTTATGCGATTGCAATTTGCGGCGGTTGCGAAGGGAGCGGTACTGAGCCATAGTTATGCCGTAATATCAATTTGCATCAGCGGCACTTCCACCCGCTCGGTGGGTTCTGGCCGGGTAAAAATTGAGGGTTTTTCCGGCGGCAGAAGATCGGTGGTGAGTGAATCTACGGTGTAGCCAAGCTGCCGCAGGCTGCGGGATAGCTCGTTGAGGTCGGTTTGGATAAGCTGGCGGGTTTGGGATTTTTCGCTGATAAATTTACCGCTGAGATGTTTTTCAAACACGGTTAAGTTAATGGCCACTTCGCCCAGTTCCGGCAAATCCAGCAGCAGGGCCAGACGCAAATTTTTGGGGTCAATGGCCTGTTGGTTGGCGCGGTGGTACACCCGCAGTTGAGCCGTGCGCGGCCCATCGGAGGTTTGCAGCGGGATGGGGAACATGTAGTAGGGTTCGGCAGAGGCGGCGGCGGGCGAGGGCGCGTTAGACACGTTAGCCAGGTGAATTGCGCCCAAATCTTTGGCCACGGCTTCGAGTTGGGTGGAAAGGTTGTGCAGGGCCTGGGTTGTTTGTTTGTCCAGACCGGGCTGGGATAGCGCCTGGTTTATCGCCACGGTTAGCCGTTGCAGCGGGCTGGCGGTTTCGGGCAGGGAGTGGCCGGGCGCTGTTACCGCGCCGGGCTGGTGGTTGGTTGGAGCAGCGGCGGTTGGCGCGGGGCTGGCATTGGGCGCGGCGGTAGCGGGCTGGGGCGCGGTTTTGGCCGCTACGGTGGCGGCGTTTTCGGGCAATACCGGGGAGGGGCCTCTCTCGCCTCCCCCGGTAGCCGGTTGGGGTGCAGTGGGCGTGCCGGCAGCCAAAAGTTGGTTGGCTAGTTCTGATTCTGGTGGAGTGCCCAGCCGGGTCATTACTTCGGCCAGGCGAGCCATAATCTGGTCGGGGGGGAGTTTGTCGGTGATGGTCCAGTTAGCTAATTGGGACAGGGTATCGGTAACGGTGGTTAACAGGTTGGTTAGGGTTGGGTTGGTGGTGGGGCTGGGCTGCATTTTAGCCGCCAGCGCCTGGAGTTGCGGTTGCAGGGTTTGCAGAGTGGTTTGCAGGGTGGTTAAGTTTTGGGCTACGGGGAGCGAGTTAAGGAGCAGGTGGCGGGCCAGCGAGATCGATTCGGTAGTAACCGGGAGTTGGTTGGTGTGCAGATAAACCAGCGCTTCCAGGTTGCCCGCTTTTCCCCCGGTTTCCTGGGGAAGAGAGGCCAAAACGGGCAGTTGTTGCCAGAGGCTACGCACATCTTCTATAGCATCGGGATTGACGGTTTGATTTTGGGCAAACAGGGCTTTGGCAATATTCTGGTTAATTGCGTCGGGGGTTACATCCCAGGAGGAGAGCAGAGATTCTAAACCCGATGGAGCTAACGCGGCGGTGGTGGCGGCATCGGCGGGGGGTGGGCTTTGTTGAACAATTTGTAAAGAAACCTGGTCGGGGCCAACCTGGCTAACCTGCAAAATAACCCGCTGTTGGGCTTGCAGGGGAGCGTCAGTGCGCACCATCAAGGTTTTGCCGCCAAAATTAATCAAGGCCATCTCATCGGCGACACGTTGCACCGTGGCGCGGAGGAGCTGGCCTTTAGCAAGCTGAACTAACTCGGTATCGGCAGTTTGCGGGATGTGTATAAGGTTGGGGGCTAGCAGTGCGTTTGTTACCGAGTTAGTCATCATTACCTTTTTAAAGGCTCAGGGGCGCAGCAGCCAACCGCGCCCCCGGGCGCTCAACTTCTGTTACCGTTTTAGATTCACCAACTCTTGCAGCATTTCATCGGAGGTGGTGATAACGCGGCTGTTGGCCTGAAAACCGCGCTGGGCGGTGATCATGCTGGTAAATTGCTGGGCCAACTCTACGTTGGACATTTCCAGATAACCGGCAGTAACGCTGCCGCGGCCTTCGCTGCCGGGCAGTCCAATCTGGGGCGTGCCGGAGTTGGCCGATACCACAAACAGGCTTTGCCCTTCTTTAACCAAACCGCCGGGGTTGGTAAAGTTGGCCATCGCAATTTGGCCCAATGTTCGGTTAAGCCCGTTGGTGAACACGCCGGTTACTTCGCCGGTGCTGCCCACGCTAAAGGTAGAAAGCGTTCCGGGGGCTAACCCATTTTGGCTGGTTGAACTAACGCTGGTGCTACCTTCTAGCTGGGTAAGGTTGGTGAAATCCAGGTTAATGGTCGCCGGGTCCGAGCCGTTGCCGTAATCAATGGCCAGGGTAGTGGATGGGTTGGTGCTATCGTAGCTGCCATCGGCGTTAAAGTTGATGGTGGTGCCAGAGGGGGTAATGCTCACCCCGGTTTCGGTGGTTGAAGCCGTCCATGTCCATTGGTTGGAGGTAGCGCCTTTGGTATAGGTAATATCAATATTGTGCAACACCCCCAACGAGTCGTACACGCCCAGAGTGGCGGTGCCGGTGTCGCCGGTAACGGCCTCGGCATCCAGGTTGCCTTTGGCAATCAGGTCGCTGGTGGCGCGGGCCATGCTCTGGCCAAACGGGATAACAATATCCGACATCGCCTGGGTGGTATCAATCGCGCCGGTGGATGGATCGGCTTCCCAGCCCATTACTTTCATGCCGGTAGCCAGGTTGAGCAGGGTTCCGTCAATACCCACATCCAGGTTGCCATCGCGGGTGTAGTTGTAGCCGTTTTCGCCGTTGCTCAACACAAAAAAGCCATCACCCTGAATAGCCAGGTCGGTGAGTTTGCCGGTGTCTTGCAAGCTGCCCTGAGTAAACATGGTGTCAATCCCGCCCAACGCCATACCCAGCCCAATCTGCACCGGGTTGAGGCCGCCAATACCGCCACGGGGGGCGCTGCTGCCGCGCAGGGTTTGGCTTAATAGTTCTTGAAATGAGATACGGCTGGCTTTGAAACCGGTGGTGTTAACGTTGGCGATGTTGCTGGACACCACGTCCATATAAACTTGGTGGTTGCGCAGGGCGGCGATTGCCACAGACATTGATCGCATCATTTTGGGTTCCTCCTGAGTGAGTTCCCGGCTTCCTCAGCGAGGGCCGGCCGGGGTAAACTAAATTTTTGTTAATAAACCAATGGTTGCGTTGGGTGAGTTTTAGGTAAGAACAACACTGTCAATATTGGTGAATACGTTTTCCTTTCTGTTATTGGCATCTACCGCGGTGATCACCGTTTTGTTTTTTATGCTGACTACCAAAGCCAGGTCATCCATCAAAATCAACGATTCGCGGGAGCCTTTGTTGGCGGCTTTTTCTACCGCTTGTTCCAGCCGGGTGGCTTCGTTGCTGCCAAACTCAATCTGGCGAGAAGTGATGCGGCGTTGGGCGTGGGCCGAAAATTTTACAGTAGAAGGCCGCCCCAGTTGCGCTTGCAGGAGTTCTTCAAACCCCTGGCCGTTAGCCACCGCAGCCGGCTGGCTGCTCCGCGAGGTTGATTGGCTAACTTGTTGTACTGCTGGTGTCAGATTGACTTTGTCTATCATCTGCGCTGCTCTCCTCGGTTTGAGTAACCGACTGAACATTGCCTAACGGCAGTTTTTGCCCATCAACACTGAGCACTACCTTGCCGCCGGTAACTTGCAAGCCGGTGACAACTCCGGTAATTACACTATCGCCGCTGGTGCCGCTCACCGTTTTACCAATCAGGCTGGCCCCCTGGTTAATGGATTGAGATTGAACCAAAGTGTCAATCTTGGTTGCCATGGCCGTAAGCTGGCTAAGCGAGTTAAACTGGGCAAGCTGGGCAATAAAATCTTTGTCCTCCATTGGCTTCAGCGGGTCCTGGTTGCGAAGTTGGGCCAGTAGCAATTGCATAAACGCATCTTGCCCCAACTCTTCCGTTGCGCCGGTGCCGGTTTTGCTGGTTGAGGTGGTGGCTTGCGTTGTAGTTGAACTGGATACTGCACTAACAGACATTAGAAGCTCCTTTTTCAGGCTTGAAAATCAACCGAATACAGGCTGCTGAGTAAGTTTGTTCTGGGCCGAATGGCGGTAATCGGTTCGTCGGCGCGTTGTTGGCCGTTGGGCAGGTAGTTGTTGTGGCCAAAAAACTGGCCGTTGTTGGGCTGGCGGCCCGGCGTGTCAAACGCCGAGGCGTTGTTACCCATATCAATGTTAACGGTGTTTACCTGCACGCCCTGGTTGGCAAAAGCCGATTTAAGTTGCGGCAAATGCTCTTGCAACAACGATTGCGCCTGGCTGGTTTCGGCCAGCATCCGCACCGTAACGTTGCCATCGGCCACGCGAACCTGCACCAACACCTGCCCCAGCGATTCCGGGCGCAGTTGTAACCGCATTTCGGTGTTACCGCGCTGGCTGAGCAACTTAACCGATTCAACAATTTGTTGCACCGCCGGAGCATTGGCTAACCCGTTGGCCCCAGATGCCGTTTCTTTGGCCGTGGCTACGGCGCTGGCCGAGTCCGTGGTAACGTTGTTCAGCAGGGTTGCGGCTGGCGCGGGTTGAGCGGTGGCGGGTTTGGCTTGTTCCGGTTGCCCTTTAACTGCCGGGGTTTGCTCGGGTGTGGCTGCCGAAATGGCGGCTGGCGTAAATAGCGGCTGGGTTTGGGTTGATGGCGTGGCGGTGGTGGCCGTTTCCGGCGCGGGTTGGGCCGGCAATTCTGTTGTGATTGCCGGAGCCGGCGCGCTGATTTTGGGCGCAACCGCCGCAAAGTTGCGGTTAAGTTGAGGCAGTTGATTTTGGGCAACCTGGGTTGACGCTGCTGTCGTTTCAGTTACGGGTTGTGCCGGAGCCGCGGTTTGGTCGGTTGAAAGCGAAAAAATCGCCGGCGTGGCCGGTTGCGGTGCAGCGCCATTGCGGTTGGTCTGGGCCTGGTTGGGGTCAACGGGAAGCTGCATGTCGTCAACATTGGGTTGCGCTTGCGCCAGAATTACGGCGGCAGCGTTGGGCGTAACCGCGCCTTCAACGGAAGCAACCGGTACTGTAACAAAATTGGGCGTGGTGGGCGCGATCAGTTGCGCCAACTGGGCCAACATAGCTGCGTCGGTTTCAAGGGCGGTTTCGTTGGTGGTGGTTTGAGCGGTTTCGGGCAGAGCGGCGGTGAGCGCCGTGGCATTAAGCGCCACATTGCTCTGGCCAACCAACGGCTGAAGGGCTGTCATTAGTTCAGTTAACGATACGGCCGTTTCGGCTGAGTCGGTTGGCAGGGCTTCCCCGGTGGGGTCCGGCGTCTGCGAGGCGAGCGGGTCGTTATCAAACAGTTTTAACAGCAATCCCAGCCAATTGGGGGCGGTGGTGGCCGCTTGTTGCGTTGATGGGGCGGTTTGCGTTGTAGCGCCGCCAGTTACCAGGGATTGCAGAATGTTTTTAAATTCGCCGGTGGGACTGGCATCAACTTTAGCGGTAGCGTTGCCTTGTTCGGGCATCACACTCGCGGCTCCCATAAGTGCTGCGATATTCATCATAGTATTTTTTTCCTCCTTTCTTTTAGATTTTTTATTGAGATTACTGTAACACGTTCACGTTTGGATTGCAGTAAAGGATAAGTGAAGGGAACGTAAACGTGGAGTAAACTTATCTTCCACCTCGCACAATATTTTTAAGCAACCCCAGTTTGCTGGAAGTGAGTTGCGACAACGCCTGGTAGCGAAGCGAGGTTTCGGCCAGCGTGGTCATTTCAAGGTCAATATCAACGTTGTTGGCGTCGTTGCGCAGGTCGTTGGCGTTTTGGCCCACTTCTATAAGCGAGGTAGCCGGCACCGGGCTAAACGGCAAATGCCCCGAATTAGTGGTGTTGAGGGTTAGCCCCGGCTGTTCGGGTTCGCTGTAAAGCGCCTGCTGGAGCTGTTTTTCAAAAGACACGTACTGGGCCTTGTAGTTAGGGGTATCTACGTTGGCAATGTTGTTGCCGGTAATGCGCTGGCGGATAGAAAGCCCATCAAGGGCGGTTGACAGCGACCGAAAGCCAATATCATTGAAAAGTTTCATTGCCCAAAGCCTCCTTAGCCCAGCCAGCCGGTGTATTGATTGCGCAGGTCTAAAATGCGGGGCACGTATGTTTGCGTTTCTTCATACGGAGGCACGCCGCCCCATTTATCTACCGCGCCGGGGCCGGCGTTGTAGGCGGCCAGCGCCAGCGTTTCGTTGCCCTGGTAGCGGTTGAGCAACTGGCTTAAAAACTTGGCTCCGCCTTCGATGTTTTGCGCCGGGTCAAACGCATCGGTTACGCCCAAACTTTGGGCGGTGGCGTCCATCAGTTGCATTAGCCCTTTGGCCCCGGCGCTCGATACAGCGGTAGGCGAAAAGTTTGATTCGGCCTGGGCCACCGCTTTTAATAGCGATGGATCCAGCCCGTATTTTTGGGCAGTGTCGGCAATGAGCGTATCAAACTCCGAAGCTCGCGCCTTAAGCGACGAACCGCCGCTTTGCTGGCTGCGTCCGCTCCACAGCGATTGCATATTGCCCAGAATAGATTCCAGAAGTTTGTGTTGAATTTGCGACAGAATGGGTTCCAGCATAGTTTAGCGCTCCCGTGCGTAACGAGTTGTAACCAAGTCATCAATAATTCTGGCTTCGCGGCGGTTGTTATCCAGCTTTTGAGCCGCCAGGTGGTTATCTTTGAGTTTTTCCAGGGTTTTTTGGCTTTTTACGGCCTCAACCAGCTCTTCGCGCTTTTCATCAACTTTGGCGGCGGCGGCGATTACACGGGCTTTTTGCCGCTGGATTTGTTTATCCAGCGTGCGCAGGTATTGCTGCCGCAACAACACCGATTCACAATTGATAACGCCTTGTTGCTGGTGTTGAAGCGCGTCCATTTCTTCTAACTTGGCGGTTTCCAGTCGCCCTAAAATTTCCACTTCGTTTTTATGGGCGAGCTTGAGTTGGGCAAATTCCAGTTCAAGTGTATCTACAATATTTGAGGTGTAGTTAAGTACCGGTTCCAGCCTAAAACTTGGTTTTTTCATGGTTAATCTCCTTACTGCACTTGCCCGCTATTAATGCGTTCCAGAGTTTCCAGGGTTGAGGCATAAGGGGTGGGTTCGTGCGCGCCTTGCCGCAAAAATTTTGTAATTGACGGTATCAGCGCCACGGCCTGGTCAATGGTAGGGTTAGACCCCGGCACGTAAGCCCCAATGTTAATTAAATCACTGGCCTTTTCGTAGGTGGCCATTAAATCGCGCAGGTGGCCGGCGGCTTGCCGGTGTTGCGGGGTGGTGATGGCCGGCATTACCCGGCTTACGCTTTCCAGCACGTCAATGGCGGGATAGTGGTTTTGGCCGGCCAACGCTCTTGACAATACAATGTGGCCGTCTAAAATTGAACGAACGGCATCGGTGATGGGTTCGGTCAGGTCGTCGGATTCAACCAGCACGGTGTAAAACCCGGTGATGGTGCCACGCTCGCCGGTGCCGGTGCGCTCCAACAGTTTTGGCAGCAGCGCAAACACCGAAGGGGTGTAGCCCTTCATTGCCGGCGGTTCGCCAATGGCCAGGCCAATTTCACGCTGCGCCATAGCAAACCGGGTTACAGAGTCCATTAAAAACGTAACGTCTTGCCCCTGGTCGCGGAAATATTCGGCGATGGCGGTGGCTACCCAGGCTCCTTTTAACCGCACCAGCGCCGGCTGGTCGCTGGTAGAAACAATCACCACCGACCGGGCCAGCCCGTCTTCGCCCAGGTCTCGCTCAATAAATTCCTGCACTTCGCGGCCACGCTCGCCAATCAGGGCAATCACGCTAACGTTGGCGCGGGCGTGGCGGGCAATCATGCCCAGCGTGGTGCTTTTGCCCACCCCGCTGCCGGCAAAAATGCCCATGCGCTGGCCTTTACCAACCGTTAAAAAAGCATCAATGGCGCGCACGCCGGTTTCCAGGGGTTTGTTGATTTTCATCCGGCTCAATGGGTGCGGCGCTGCGCCGGCTGCCGGATACGTGGCTTCGGGGTTAATGGGGCCTTTGCCGTCAATAGGGTTGCCCAGGCCATCCAGCACACGGCCCAGCAGCGCGTCGCCTACCGGCACTGTAAACAGTGAGCCGCTGGTTCGCACCGAACTGCCAGGGCCAATGCCGCTCATTTCGCCCAGCGGCATCAACAGGGTGCGGCTGTCCCGAAAGCCCATCACCTCGGCGGGGAGTTCGGCGCTGTCATCTTTGGAGTGGATGTAGCACAGTTCGCCAATTTGGGCTTGCAGCCCTTGCGCTTCGATGGTTAAACCGATAACCTGCATCACCTGTCCACGGCGCACAAAGGTGCTGGTGCTGGTTAAGGCTCGATGGTAATTGTTCCAGTTGACACTAATGTTCATTGGTTATGCGTTTTAACCACTTATCGGTAAAATACCTGTTGCGCCTGCTAAAATAACCCTGTGATTACTTTAGCACATCAACCGGAGGCATGTCAGTAAAGGGTGCGTGAAGCGCGCGTAAAAACTACGTAAAACAAAATTGGGATAGATGTGCCATAGGGTTTTAAGGTAAGTTATGATAAAATGGGGATGTATTAACGTTATTATCAGGTTGCCTTGGCGGCGGCGTAATTTTGGCTTGAGTTTCGGTTCAAACCACTCAAACAGGAAAGACCAAAATGTCCAGACAGCAGCTTAACAAGCCAGTCCCTAGCGTTTTTGAACAAAGCGCCCGTATCTTAGAACACATCCGTGACGGATTTTTGGCCGTAGACGAGGCCGAAACCGTGGTTCACTTTAATCGGCAAGCCGAACGGTTGTTGGGCGTGGCTCGGTCTTTGGTGGTGGGGCAGCCGTTGTTTGCGGTTTTTCCAGAAGCGCAAAATACGTTGTTTGCCGAAAAGCTGGGGCAAGCCCGGCAGCAACAACAAAACACCATTGTTGATACCTTTTTTGAGGTGCGAGGCTTTAAAAACTGGTATCGGTTTACGTTTACGGTTGAGGCCGGCCTGGTTTTTGTGTATTTTTATCAGCCCAGCGAGCATCAATGGGCCGAAGAAGCTCTCCATAAAAGTCAACAGTTTAACCGGGCCTTATTGTCGGCCATGCCCAACGTGGTTATGCGCCTGTCAGATGAGGGCAAATTCCTTGATTATATTTTGCCCGATGCCCACAAAACCGATCTCCCCTTTAATAATATTATCGGCCAGCCTTTGGCCGATGTTTTTCCCCTTGAAGTAGTTGACCAATACCGGCAACTTATTAGCGTCTGTTTGGCCTCCGGCGAAAAACAGGAGTTTGAATACAGCCTGCCTCGCGCCACCGGCGTGCAATCTTGGCGGGGCTGCATGGTACCCGGCGGCAAAAACGAGGTACTGGTGGTGGCCCACGACATCAGCGAGGAAAAACGCAACGCCGCCGAGTACGAACTGGTGCTGGCCGCCGAGCGAGAACAACGCCTGATTGCCGAAACTCTGGCCGAAGTAACGCTGGCGTTAACCTCGCAAACCAGCCTTAAGGATGTGTTGGATGAAGTGCTGCGCCAAACTCAACGGCTGGTTTCTTACCGCACCGCCCATATTATGTTACTCCGGGGCGATAAGCTGCACATTGCCGGCTGGCAAGGCTACCGCGAACTGGGCAGCGAGGGACTGGTATCAAACCTGGTGCAGCCGTTAGTGGAATTTCCCATTGATGCCGAAGTTATCCGGCGGCGGCAACCGCTAGTAATTGCCGATACCCACCGCGAGCCGCGCTGGGTGGTGCAGGAACAAACTGCCTGGGTGCGGTCGCATATGGTGTTGCCCATTTCTTTGGGCGAGGTGGTGCTGGGCATTCTCCGGCTTGATGCCAATATGGCCAACTCCTTTAGCCAGCAGGATGTGATCCGGTTGCAGCCGCTCACCAACGCCGCCGCCATTGCTATGGAAAACGCCCGGTTGTACGACCGCGCCCACCAGGAATTGGCCGAACGCCGGCAGGTAGAAAAAGAAATCCGCCGCCGCAACCGCGAACTGGCGCTGCTCAACCAGATTATCGCGGCTTCGGCCACCAGCGCCGAAATCAACCAGATTTTGCAGATTACGTGCCAGGGCGTGGCCCAAACGTTTGATTTGCCCATTGTCTCGGCCACCATGCTTACCGATAACGGGCTGCACGACGACCACGTGATGGCCGGTATTGTGGCGGCTTACCCCTCAATTAGCCACTGCCGCGATGATCGTTCGCACTTTTCCATCAAAAACGACCCCATTTTTCAATACCTGCTCAGCCATAAAATGTCGCTGGTGATTGCCGATGTTAAAACCGATCCCCGGCTGGTTGGCTACAGCAAAGGGTTATGCGCCGATAATGTTGTGTCGGCGTTGGTGTTGCCGCTGGTGGTTGATGGCCGGGTAGTGGGCAGCCTCAATTTGCAAGCCACTCAGCCACACCAGTTTTCGGATCAGGAAGTTAACCTGGCCTGGCGTGTGGTTGATCAGGTGACGGGCGTTTTGGCCCGGGTGCAACTGGACCAAAAACACCGCCGGTTGAGCGAAGCCATTGAACAAAGCGCCGAAAGCGTCATCATCACCGATACCAAAGGGCTGCTTTTGTATGTAAACCCCACCTTTGAGCGCGTTACCGGCTACAACCGCGCCGAAGTGCTGGGTAAAAGCCTTAAAATACTCAGCAGCGGCAAACAAAACAGCGATTTTTACCGCGAATTGTGGCAGGCCATCAGCAGCGGCAAAGTTTGGCATGGTCGCTTTATCAACAAGCGCAAAGATGGCGTTCTCTACACCGATGATGCCACCATCAGCCCGGTGCGCAGCGAAACCGGGGCTATTGTGAGCTACGTGGGCGTGCAGCGCGATGTTACCCGCGAGTTGCAACTGGAAGAACAGTACCGCCAGGCCCAAAAAATGGAGGCGGTGGGGCTGTTAGCCGGCGGTATTGCCCACGATTTTAACAACCTGCTCACCGTAATCAACGGCTTTGCCGAGATGATTCAGTTTGAAATTCCGCCGGACAATCTCCATTTGCAAAAATTGGCCAGCCGGGTGCGGTATTCCGGCACCCGCGCCGCCGCGCTGGTGCGGCAATTGATGGCCTTTAGTCGCCGCGAGTTTGTTGAGCCGCAGGTGCTTAACCTCAACAAGGTTGTTACCGACATCAGCAAAATGCTGGAACGGCTGATTGAAGAAAACATTGTGCTCAAAACCGAATTCTCGCCCGATTTGTGGTCGGTTAAGGTAGATGCCCATCAAATTGAGCAGATTATTGTTAACCTCACCGTTAACGCCCGCGATGCCATGCCCAACGGCGGGCTGCTCACCATTGAAACCGAAAACAAATTACTTGACGACGAATACACCGCCGGCCATTTGGGGTTGCTGCCGGGCGAATATGTACTGCTGGCCGTAAGCGATACCGGCATTGGCATGTCGGCTGAGGTGAAAGAGCATCTGTTTGAACCCTTCTTTACCACCAAAGAACTGGGCAAAGGCACTGGGTTGGGCCTGGCCACCGTTTTTGGTATTGTAAAGCAGTACGACGGCGGCATTTTTGTGTACAGCGAACCCGACCGGGGCGCGACCTTTAAAATTTACCTGCCTCGCGTTAAAGAGCGTAGCGACGATGCCGTTGAGCCGGAAACCGGCGATGGCATTCCGCGCGGCAGCGAAACCGTTTTGGTGGTAGAGGACGAAGCCACCGTGCGAGATTTGGCCGCCTACATGTTGCGCCGGCAGGGGTACAGCGTGCTTGAGGCCGCTAACGGCGAGGATGCGTTACGGCTGGCCCAAAAACAAACCCAAAAGATTGACCTGCTGCTAACGGATACCGTAATGCCCAAAATGAACGGCACCGTTCTAGCCGAAGAGTTTAAACGCCACTTCCCCGCCACCAAAATTTTGTTTACCTCCGGTTACACCGAAAAGAATATGGCGCAGTACAACAAAACAGAACCGGGCGTAGATTTTATCCCCAAACCGTTCTCCGCCGCCGAGTTAGCCCGAAAAGTGCGGCTGGTGCTGGATAACTAAGCCGTAAAATTACGCCAGAATCAAAACAGGGGAAGCAGTCTGCTTCCCCTGTTTTTGGTTTCAATGCAAGCAAATCACGAATGCAACCGTTCAAAACTGTGCTGAACCTGCTCAAGCTGGCTGTCAATCTGGGCATCCAGAATGCCGCCGTTGGCCTCAATTAAACAGCCGCCCCGGCTCACCTTGTTATCCGAGATTAACTCCCATTTGCGGTCAGAAGGCTGCATGGAGGGGATGGTTTCCCAGGCCGGGCTGAGCAGGCTGTAATCAGCCGGATTAACCCTGATCCGGCAAGGCCCGGAGATGGCCGCCTCTTTAATGGCCTGCGCCACAATTTCGGTAACAACCTGTGGGTTTAACGATAACTCTTTTCCGATGACTTTTCTGGCAACGGCCACCACCAGTTGGCTGATTTCATCCTGGCTTTTTCTCAAAAAACGATTTCGCTCCTCTATTGCCGAGTCAACCGTTTTTTGCAGCGTTTGCGTCAGTTCGATTAATTTTTTTTCTACGGCCTGAATGGCTTCGTTGTGGCCTTCGTTGTAACCGGACTGCCAGCCAAGCTGATGCGCGTTTTCGTGGATGGTGGTAGCTTGCAGTTGGGCCTGGTTGAGCATAGCCTCAACGTGGGCTTGCGCTTCGGCCAGCAGCACCGCCGGGTCTTCGAAGAGAACAGGCGGCGAAATCTCTTCGAGGTTGGGTTGGCTGTTATCGGACGCTGGCGATGGCGGTAGTGCGGGCGGCGGTGGTGGCTGGATTGGTTGAATAGTTACCGCCGCCTGGTTGGCGTGTCCAATGTGAGCGCGTTTGATGAGTGCGGGCATGTTTTTTCCTTGTGAGGAGTAACCCTACACAATTACATCGCCTTCGGTGCCGTGCGAGATTACAATCTCTTCGGCTGCTTCCAACCGCCGGATAACGTTGACAATGTTCTGCTGCGCGGCCTCCACGTTTCTCAACCGCACCGGACCGCTAATGGCCAAATCTTCTTTGAGGAGTTCGGCGGCGCGTTTGGACAGGTTGCGGAAGATAAGCTGCTGTACTTCTTCGCTGGCACCTTTGAGGGCCAAAATTAAGTCCTTGCTGTCCACATCGCGCAGAATACGCTGAATGGCCCGGCCATCGAGCGTAACAATATTTTCAAACACAAACATTTTTTGGCGAACTTCCTCGGCCAGTTGTGGCTGGGTTTCGTCGAGGGTGTCCATAATCAATTTTTCTGTACCGCGGTTAACCTGGTGCAAAATACTTACCAGCGATTGCACGCCGCCGGCGGTGGAGTAATCCTGGGTGAGCAGGGTGGAGAGCTTGCTCTTCATCCCGGCTTCTACTTCTTTGATTACGTCGGGCGACACCCGATCCATAATGGCAATGCGGGTGGCTACATCGCCCTGCACATGTTCATCCAGGTTGGCAATTACTGCGGCGGCTTTGGCCGCGTTCAGGTGTGATAGGATGAGCGCCACCGTTTGCGGGTGTTCGTGTTTGAGCGAGTTGGCCAACTGAGCCGGGTCGGCTTCATCCAGAAAGTCAAAGGACGAGCCTTCGACGCGCACTTTGATGCGATCCAGAAATTCGCGGGCTTTTTGGCTGCCCAATGCCCGCGAGAGCATTTCGCGGGCGTATTCCATACCACCGGAATCCACGCTTTCGGTAACAAAAGACATGTGGTAACATTCTTCGATCACTTTGGTTTTTACGCCGCCGGGCAACCGCCCCATTTGCGATATTTCGTAGGTGAGGTGTTCAATCTCGCCGTCGTCAAAATGTCTGAGAATTTGCGAAGCGGCTTCTGGCCCCAGTGTAATCAGAAGGGCAGCGGCTTTTTGTGGGCCGGTTAATTCCACATCTTTTTTCGCGCTCATGCGTGTTTGTTTCCTTCTTCACTCAACCAGAACTGGATAATCTGGGCCATTGCCTCGGAACGGTTTTTAGCCATCAGTTGCAACTGGCGGATCATTTGGGCTTTTTCGGCGGCGGCCTTTTGTTCGTTGGAGAAGGCCGGCGGCCCGATTTGCGGCAAATCGTTGTCGGTAGTTAGCCGGATTTCATCAAGCAGGGCATTCCGCGCGTTAATTTGGGTTGGGTCGCTATCTGACAATTGGCTCACCTCGCTAAGCAACGCCGTGCGCGGGTCAATAACCACCGGCGAGGGTGGCGGAGCAGGTGACAGTTGTTGCGGCGGCGGTTGCAGTTGTTCTTCAACCGTAATTTTGGGTTTACGGCGCACGCTCCGGGTTAGGCTGCGAACCACAATGAACAGGGCAATCAGGGCAATGGCTACGGCGGCCCATTGGGCAATCTGCAAGTAAAATTCGCGTTGTTGAGCTTGTTGGGTGGCTTGCGCCTGCTCCTGCTCAAAGTTGCGGTTAAATTCAATGCTGCTAACGGTAAGCACATCGCCCCGGGTTTGGTCAATGCCGGCGGCGGCAATGGTAGCCTGCTCAATGGCGCTGAGGGTAACGGTATCGGTAATGCCGTCAACCATCACCGACACGGACAACCGCTCAACTTTGCCGGAGGCCGGGATAACTTTTGAGGTTGATTTGGATACCTCAAAATTGTGGGTTATATCGGTGCGGTTGTAGCCGCTGCCGTTGGTGCCGCTAATTTGGGTTTGGAACGAGGCGGCGGTATCGGGGATGTTGCTGGTGGTGCCGGGCACGCCGCCGGTGGTTTTGGTGCCGCTGCTGTTAAACTCGGTGATTTCACGCGAGCTGCGCAGAATGCCACCTTCCTGGCCGGGGGTGTAGGTTTCGCTTTGGGTTTCAACCTGATCCCAGTTCATGGTTGAGCTAACTCTAACCACCGCTTTATCCGGCCCCAGCACGTTTCTGAGCATGGTTTCAATGCGCAACTCCATGTTGCGTTCGTAATCGTGCTGGGCTTCAATCTGGTTGGTGGTGGCGGCCATAGCCGTGTTGGTTTCGGAGTTAACGCCATCGGCTAAAACGTGGCCGTTCATATCCACAATGGTAAGGTTTTGGGGGGTAAGCCCTTCTACGGCGCTGGAAACCAAATGGCTAATAGCCTGCACCTGTTCTTTGTTGAGGTTTTGGCCGGATTCAAGCTCAACCACCACCGAGGCGGTGGTGGGCTGCTGGTTTTCGGTAAAGAGGCTGGGTTGCGGAATAACAATATGTACCCGCGCCGAACGCACGCTGTTTAAGCTGGTAATGGTGCGGGCCAGTTCGCCTTCGAGGGCGCGCTGGTAGTTAACCTGCTGCATAAAATCGGTCATGCCCAGGTTGGTGTTATCAAACAATTCCATGCCCACGGTACCCTTGCCGGGCAAGCCTTTGCCGGCCAGTTCCAGCCGGATTTCGTGCACCTGGTCTTCGGGCACGCTGATGCTGCTGCCGTTGTTGGATAACTGGTAGGAAATGTTATTTTCTTTGAGGTAGGCCACTACCGCCGAGGCGTCCTCGGCGTTGAGGTCGGAGTAGGCAACGGTGTAAGTTGGCGATTGGGCCCAGGTAAAAAAGAAAACCAGCCCTACAACTGCCGCTATTACCAGCGCCAGCAGGCTGAGTTTTCGGGTTTGGCTGAGTTGTTGCCAAACATCGCGTATCTCGGTTTGCTTGGTGGGAACAAGTGCCTGACTCACTGTATTTACCCCTTATTTGGCAACGCCGGCGTTAAACCTGCATCCGCATAACTTCTTGGTAGGCATCCACAACCTTGTTTCTCACTTCCATTGCCAGTTGAAAGGAGATGTCGGCCTCTTGCATGGCAATCATCACCTGGTGCAGTTCAATGTCTTCACCGGCGGCCAGGCTGGCAACGGCCTGGTTGGCGGTTGATTCTTTTTGGCCAAGGGTGTTGATGGCGTTGCTGAGTACCTGGCCAAAATCATTGAGCGCGCCGCCCACCTGGCTGGTTTCTTTGACGCCCTGCGGCTGGACAAGCTGCGATACGGCATTAATGCTAGAAACTGGATTAACCGGCATTGTTTACTCCTTAGGTTGGTTGTTAGCTGCGGCCAATTTCTATGGCTTTGGCTACCATGCTTTTTAGGGCGGTAAATACGGTTACGTTGGCTTCGTATGAGCGGGTAGCCGACATCATGTCGGTCATTTCGGTGGCGATGTTTACGTTGGGGTAGGTAACGTAGCCATCGGCGTCGGCGTCGGGGTGGGTGGGGTCGTAGGCTTTATGGCCGGGGGAGTCATCTACTAAAATTTGGTCTACCCGCACCCCCTGGCCGGCCTGGTACACCTCGTTTGGGCTGGCGCCCGATGGCGCTTCGGATTGCCCAACGGTAAACACTACCTGTTGCCGCTGGTAAGGGCCGCCTTTATCGGTGCGAGTGGTTTCAACATTGGCCACGTTGTTAGAGATGATGTCCATGCGTAACCGCTGGGCGGTTAGGGCCGAGGCCGTAATTTTAAATGCCGAAAAAATACCGCTCATTGTTTAACTCCTGCCGCCAATTTTTTTAGGGTTTTGGCCAGTTCGGTGGGGCCATCTTGTTTGAACAGGGCATGTTGATCCCAGGCTGAGTCGTGGCCGTTGGCGATAATCCAGTAGGTGTAGGCAAAGTTGTAGGGTTCGCGCTGGTTTTGCATGTATTTGTAGGCGCTGGTTACCATATTGATTTGTTGGTTTTCGTTGACTTGCTCGGTAATGTGGGTGCCGCCTTCGGTGCCGATAATGGGCAACTGCCGGCCTAAAACTTGCTGGATAATGTTGTTGTACTGTTTAAACCGCATAAAGCCATCGGGGTCGTTGAGCGGGCGGGGGCCGGTGTAGTTGTGCATGGCCAGCCAACTGTTGTTGAGCAGGTAATCCGCTCCGCGATCAACCAGTCCGGTGAGCGTTTGCTGCAAAAACTTGCGGTCGTCCATTTCACCCTGCGGGCTGAGTGCGCCAAATCCGGGCAGGCCGCCGCCGGCAATCACCTGTTTGGCGGCGGGAACCCACAAATCCAGGTATTTGTCTACGCTGGGGTACTGGCCGCCGGTTTCTACCTCTAAATTTGGTTCGTTGTAAAGTTGAAAATACTTAACCCCAAGTTTGGTAAAGTGCTGCACCATTCCTTTTAAGTCGCCGGTAACCGAAGACATACCGGGGGTGTACACGCGCATAATCGGCTCAATGCCGGCGCTGGTGAGCTTTTTTACCAGGTAATCGTTGGCGCTGGTGTTGGTGCCCTCATTGAGAAACACCACCCACTTCATGCCCATTGACACAGCCTCGTTGACAAATTTATCCACAACTTCTGGCGTTTGCTGCACCGTGGGAATCCAGTGGATGCCTTTGCCGTTGTCGTTGACGGGCCGGGGGTAATCGGCCAGAGCCATCGCCTCGCCGGTGGTTTTGGCCGGAGCGGCCACCGCTTTGGTGGCGGACAGTTCGCTGACCAGGCCGGGGTTAAGGGTGCGATCAAAATTGGGTTGCAGCCAGGGCCATGACGCGCTGGTTGAGGTGGGAGCAGTTAAAAAGTTGAGGCTGCTCCAGCGGTTAGAGGCCGGCCTGGCTGCCGACCGGGTGGCGCCGGCCAGCACCGAATCAAACGCATCGCCGGTGCCGGTTTGCTTTTCCGCCGGGGGGGGCATCATTGCTGCTGTTAAAGTTCGGTTAACGCCGGTAATATCTGGAATTATGTTTGCGCTCATAACCTTAGTGCCCAAGCATTGAACTGAAAAAACTATAACATGGCTGCCCTTTCCTTTCAGTAAAGTTGGCGTGAACCAAACGTCAATGTTGCGTAAAGGACACTCCGGCCCGGCCTTTTACGTAAAGTTTATGCCCTTTTCACGCCGTTTTTACTGACTCTCAACCCCATAAATGATATAGTTTTTACGTACAGCTTGGCTTATCTTATTTATTAGCCAGATTGAGGAGCCGATGATTGAAGTTACTCGTCTTAACAATAGCAAATTGTGGGTAAACGCCGACCTCATCGCATTTGTTGAAGCCACCCCCGACACAGTTATTTCCTTAACCACACACGAAAAAATGATAGTTAAAGAGCACCCCGCCCAGATTGTGGCGGCGGTGATTGAATTTAGACGGCGCGTTTTGGAGCAGCGTCCGCAGATCATCCAGCGAGAGGAGTAGCATACATAACTTATGGAAATCTCGACCGGAATTGGGCTACTTATGGGCGTGGGGGCCATGATTGTAACCATGCTCATCGAAGGCGGGAACCCGCTCTCGTTGTTAAACGTGTCGGCGGCGGTGATTGTGTTTGGCGGTTGTGCCGGGGCGCTGTTTGTGGCTTTTCCTTTAAAGCAGATTGTCAGAATGCCCATTTTAATTGGGCAATCATTTAAGGCTCACCACGGCGATCTGCACGGCCTGATTGACCAGTTTGTAAACCTGGCCGACCAGGCCCGGCGCGAAGGGTTGTTGGCGCTCGAAGGTGAAATCAGCAAAATTGAGGACAGTTTTATTAAAAAAGGCGTAATGCTGATTGTAGACGGCCTGGACCCCACCATTGTCCGCGAAATTATGGAAACGGATACCAACCTGCTGGCCGAACGACACAAAGAAGGCCAGGAAATGTTTAAGTCGTTGGGCGGTTTTGCGCCCACGTTTGGTATTATCGGCACGGTAATGGGGCTTATCACCGTGTTGGGCAACCTCTCCGAACCGGAAAAACTGGGCGAATCCATTGCGGTAGCCTTTATTGCCACGTTGTATGGCGTGGCCAGCGCCAATATTTTGTGGTTGCCTATGGGCAACAAGCTAAAGGTAAAAACCCAGCACGAATTGATGGGCCGCGAATTATCTACCGAGGGCGTTCTGGCTATTCAGGCCGGCGAAAACCCCCGGATTGTGCGTGAAAAGCTGGAATCGTTTTTAGCCCCCACTCAGCGCGGCGGCGGGCAGGCTAAATCGCAGGGAGAATAGCGATGTCTAAAAAGAAGGGGCATGGCGAAGCGCACGAAAGCGATGAACGTTGGCTGATTACCTACGCCGACATGATTACCCTGTTGATGGTTTTCTTTATTGTAATGTTTTCAATGGCCAATACCGACCTGAAGAACTTTCAAAAAGTGGCCCAATCGTTGCGGTCTGCGTTTAATGTGGGCGGAACGTCCCCGGCTACTTCTATTATTGGCACTTCCGACGGCGGAGCCAGCGCCTCCGGTGAGGCTTCGGCCCCTCTGGTGTTTAACAGCCTGCCGCCCAACCGCCGCGATTTTGTGCGCATCAGCACCGAACTAACCACCTACGCCGAATCGCTGCACGCCGGCGGCGACATCAGCATTAATATGACAATGGAAGGCATCATCATTAGCCTGTCAGAAAAACTGGTGTTTGAGCCGGGCCAGGCCAATTTACGCCCCGAAGTGGAGAGCGTGCTGGATAAAGTAGTGGAATTGCTCAAACCGCTTGAAAACAAAGTGCGGGTTGAGGGCCACACCGATAATATTCCCACCAACAACCCCGCCTACCCCACCAACTGGGAACTATCGGTGCTGCGGGCGGTTTCGGTGGTGCGCTATCTCACCGAAAAAGACCGGCTACCCGGCGACCGGATTCAGGCTGCCGGCAGCGCCGAATTTAAGCCATTGGCTCCCAACGATACTCGCGCCAACCGGGCCTTGAACCGCCGGGTGGATATTATCATCATCTATCCGGGCGATTCGCGGCGCTTCTCGGTGGCGTTGCCTCAATCATAAACGTAGGAGAAAGGGTTACCCAATGAAAAAACTTTTGAATATGAAAATTATAATTCCGGTAGTGATAGGGTTGGTGGTGGTGTTGCTGTTAGGGTCAATTGCCTACATTTTATTTGCGCCCTCAACCTGGTGGAAGCCATTTTACATAAAAATGGAAATGAATGGCAGCGCCAGTGAAGCGCAGGCCGCCGAGCCGCAAGCCGAGGCTCCGGCTGCCGCCACAACCTCGCACCAAACGCTGCCGGCAGCGCCGGTAGCCTCGGAATTGCCCCAATCGTCGTCTGGTGGCGGCTCCAGCATGCGGCATCCGCCGGGGTTAATGTACGAGCTGGACAACAAAGTGGTCAACCTGGCCGAGCCGGGCGGGTTGCGTTACTTGCAGGCGGCCATTGTGCTGGAACTGTGGCCCTTGAACGAGGAGTTTTACAAGCTGGAAGGCGAAGAGCGCACCAAAGCCGAAGAGGAATTTAAAAAGCTCATTGATGCCCGCCGGCCCATTATTGATGATATTGTGACCACCACGCTATCCAGCAAAACCTTTAACCAGATTTCTACGGTTGAAGGCAAAAACAAACTCAAAGAAGAATTGATGGGCGCTATTAACAATGCTCTGGGCTACCAGGGAGTTATCAGCGTTTATTTTACCAACTTTGTAGTGCAATAATTTTTGGTTACTTATGGAAAAAGAGAAAACCCTATCCCAAAAAGAGATAGACGCGCTCCTTTCCATCCTTCCTTCCGGCGATGATCCGTCGTCGCTGTCCAGTGGCAAGAGTGGCGGTAGCAGCCATTACATTGGCTCGGTGCGCACGTATGATTTCCGTTCGCCCGACAAGTTCTCCAAGGAGCAGATTCGCACCCTGCAAATGATCCACGAGAACTTTGCGCGGCGGGTGGGGTCGGCGCTGGCGGCGTATTTGCGGGCCACGGTGCAACTGGCCTGTGTGCACATTGAGCAGGGCAGCTTTGCCGACTTTTTGCAGAACATCCCGGTTTCGTCGGTGGCGGCGGTATTACGGGCCGACCCGCTGCCGGGGCGCATTCTGCTCACGCTCGATTCGGCCACCGCTACCATCACCATAGACCGGTTGCTGGGCGGCTTTGGCTCTCCGCTAGAGGACCACGCCGTAACCGATATTGAACAATCTTTGGTGCGGGGCGTTATAAAATATTTTGCCGATGGCTTGCAGGATGCCTGGCGTAACGTGGTGGCGCTCAATGTTAGCCTGGAAGAAATAACCCTCAACCCGGAATTTGTGCAGGTGGCGCTGCCGTCGGACGCCGCTATTTTTTTGGGGTTTGAAATTAAAATTCGCAACACCAACGGGATGATGAGCATTTGCATCCCCTATTCCGTGCTCAAGCCGATTGTTTCAGAACTAAGCCCGCACGCCTGGGTTGCCGGCGAAACCACCGAATCTGGCAAGCACCAGCAGGGTTTGGTGGACCACCTGCGGCAAACCCACGTAGATTTTTCCGTGTTGTTGGGTGAGGCCACCGTAGATTTTGAAGAATTGTTGCATTTGCAAAACGGCGATGTGCTGGTGTTAAACACGTTGGTCAATCGCCCCCTGCCGGTGTTGGTGGGTAATCAAAAACGATATTTAGGCCACCCTGGGTTATCAGGCAGCCATATGGCCGTGCAGATTACAAATGTATTGGAGGAATTATAGGCAATGGATAGTTTAGCAATTAGCCCCGAAGAATTAGCGGCAGTTACCGGAACTGCTGCGCCTCCGCCTGTTGTAAAACCGCAAAAAGCAGCGCCCTCCATTGGCATGGACTTGCCGGGGTTGAGCGCCATCACCGATTCTCATCCCGCGCCGCCGTTAACCGGCTCGCGGATGATGGACGCGCCGCCCGCCCGGCCAACTGCCAGCGCCCGTCAGGATGTTACGGCGCGCCCGGTTAAGTTTGCCCCACTGAACGGCCTCGATGAACCGGCTTCGACCACCAACCTGGATTTGTTGCTGGGCGTAACCCTGCAAGTCACCGTTGAACTGGGCCGCACCAAAATGAACATCGAAGAGATTTTGCGGCTGGGGCCGGGCTCTGTGGTTGAGTTAGAGAAATTGGCCGGCGAGCCGGTGGATGTGCTGGTAAACGATAAAATGATTGCGCGGGGCGAGGTGGTGGTGCTTGATGACCGGTTTGGCGTGCGCATCACCGATGTGTTGCTGCCGGCGCAACGCCTCAACTCTTTGCGGTAATTTTGAGTTGCCAATGTTTAACATGCAACAATTGCTCAGGCAAAAAAAGGTTAACCCCACCTGGTGGATAGTAGCCGTGGTGGCTGGCGCTACTTTTTTGCTTGTTTTTAAACAACTGGCCACGCCGGTTAACCCGCTGCCGGCGGTAGCCACGCCCCAACCCACCGTCACGGCTGCCGCCAATGCCCCAAACAAACCTTTTCTGGCCGATTACAACCCCGAACCGGAAACTTTACTCGGCACAGCCGGCGAGCAGGATAACCGCTCTGGCTGGGAGGTTGGCGCCGACGTAATTTTAAAGCTGGTGATTGTGCTGGGGTTGGTGTACGTGGCGTTGCACGGGCTGCGCTGGCTTCAGCGCAACAAAAGCAAAACCTTTGCCGGCGGAGCCACCATCAACGTGCTGGAAACCGCCGGCTTGGCGCCGGGCCGCTCGCTGCATTTGGTGGTGGTGGGCGAAAAAACCCTGCTGCTGGGCGCAACCGACCACCAGATTTCGGTGCTGGCCGAGTTATCGGATGCCGCCGTGCCGGTGCCGGATGAAGACCCCGCGCCCCAACCCGCCGCCAAAATCAGTTTTGATCAAACCCTGGCCCGGCAGGTTCGGGCGCAACAACCACCGCCGGAGCAGCCGGAGCCGGAACAAATTAGCTCCACGCCGCCGCTGCCCCTGGATGGTGAAGCCGCCGAATACACCTCGGAATGGCAGTCAACCCTTAAAGACCTGCGGGCCGGTATCCACCGGATTCAGAAAACCGTGGAAGGTTGAACCCATGCGTAACTACAACCGGTTATTAAGCCTGGTGGGGCTGGTGGCGCTGGCCCTGCTGTTGGCGGGCTGCTCCGGCCAAATGACCAACGAGCCAAACTCGATGAAAATTGGCGTGGAGCTTTCGCAACCCAACCAGCAACAAGCCGTAAGCAGCAGCATCCAAATATTGCTGTTGATGACCGCCTTGAGCCTGGCTCCGGCGGTGCTGACCATGCTCACCGCTTTTACCCGCATTGTGATTGTGCTCTCGTTTGTGCGCACGGCGCTATCTACGCCGCAACTGCCGCCCAGCCAGGTGTTGATTGGGCTATCGCTGTTTCTCACCGTTTTTGTCATGGCTCCCACCTGGAACAAAATCAATCAGGAAGCCTTGCAGCCTTATATGGCCGGCGAAATTACCCAGGAAAAAGCCGCCGAAGTTAGCCTGGGCTACGAGCGGGATTTTCTGTTTAAACAAACCCGCGAGCGCGACATTGCTCTGTTTGTTAATTTGGCCAAATTGCCCCGGCCCCAAACCCCCAACGATGTGCCCACTTACGTGCTAATCCCGGCCTTTATCATCAGCGAGTTAAAAACGGCTTTTCAAATGGGCCTGATTATTTTTGTGCCGTTTCTCATTATTGATATGGTGGTGGCCAGCGCGTTAATGGCTATGGGGATGATGATGCTGCCGCCGTCGTTAATATCGCTGCCGTTTAAGTTGTTATTGTTTGTAATGGTTGATGGCTGGCACCTGATTATTCGCTCGTTGATTATCAGTTTTGGCAGTTAGCCGGAGGAAAACCGTGACCGAATCCTTTGTAATGACTCTGGCCCGCGATTCTATGATGGTGGCGCTGATGGTATCAATGCCCATGCTGGCGGTTAGCTTGGTGGTGGGGCTGGCGGTGGCGCTGTTTCAGGCCATGACCCAAATCAACGAAATGACCCTCACCTTTGTGCCAAAGTTTATTGCGTTTGGGGTGGTGCTGCTGCTGGCCGGCCCGTGGATGCTCCAGCAGGTGATAAAATTCACCGTGCAATTGTTTGAACTGCTCCCCAATATGGTGCGTTAAACCGGTTGTATATCCCCTCAATCTGGGTTAAGATACAAACAACGGGCCGGCGGAAAGTTCTCCCGGCCCGAATTTTGTTATTGGGTGAGGAATTTATGGAGCTGAAAATCTTTGAAGTGAAGGGCCAAAAAATCGCCGAAGTTATGGCCGAGGGGATTATCATCAATACCGCTCAGGATGCGCTGGATGTTATTGCCAATGCCAGTTACCAGGGCGCAGAAAGCGTTATTTTATATGAGGAAAATTTAAAGCCGGCGTTCTTTGAGTTGCAAACGGGGCTGGCCGGTGACATCCTGCAAAAGCATGTAAACTACAAAATGAAGCTGGCGGTGATTGGCGAGTTTGAAAAGTTTGCAAGCAAAAGCCTGAAGGCGTTTATCATTGAAAGCAACCGGGGCGAACTGGCCTTTTTTGTTCCCAACCGGGCAACGGCAATCGCTAAATTAACAAATTAGTGGCAAAAGCTGTTGGCGGGGTTACGCCATAAGGTGTGGCCTGCGAAGCTGTTTGTAATTTGTTATGCTCTAAGGAGGGGCAAAATGTTCAAAAAAATTGTTATGTTCATCCCCATCACGCTGATTTTGGTTTTGGCTGCGCTGCCTCTTGTTACCAGGGCCGCGCCGCCCGCCCAAACCGGCGGGCAGGAATACACCGTTCAGGCCGGAGACTGGCTGAGCAAAATTGCCGAAAAATATTACGGCGACCGGCTGGCCTATTCGGTTATTGTGGCCGCCACCAACGCCAAAGCCGCCGAGGACAGCAGCTTTAGCGCCATCAGTGATCCCAACGCGCTTGAGGTGGGCCAAAAATTGTGGCTTCCGGATGCTGCCGCGCCCAAAGCCGCCGACGCGCCCGCCGTAACCGGCGATGCGGCGACTCTGCAACAAGCCTACCTGAACGCGGTTAAAGATGCCGCCACCGCCGAGCCGTCTGAAATATCAAAAAATCTGGTGGCTATCACCGAAGCCAACGACAAGCTGGTTTGGCGCGGCGAAGCAGGCAACAAGCAGCTTTTGGTTTTAACCTGGACCGCCTGGGACGGCTACGATCAGCAAGTAGGCCAAACAATAACCACCACTCGCCAAACCTGGGTTACAACCGTGCCGGAGCTAAAAAACTTTTGCACCGCTTACAACGCCGGCCATAAAAACCTGACCCTGCGCCTGGAACAGCTTTTGGGCCTGCCGCCCAACAACGGCAAAACCCGCTTTGTGGAAATTTGGGTAAACCCGGCTAACCTTTTTAGGCCCAGCCCCGACCCGGAGATAGTTGACCATGAAGCCGAACTCTCTTTTCCGGCATCAAAATACCTTACGGTGAGTCCGGATTACGTAACCTGGTTTAACAACCTAAACAGCCAATCGTATGGTGAAAAGGGCTACCCCTGGACCAGATTGGGCTACACCTACGATTGGGGCAATCCGGCCAGCGAGGTGGGTTTGAGCGAGTTTGTTATTGATGAAAAAGCCGGCGTTGAAATTAAAGCGGTAACCAAAACCGAGGATTATTGCAAGTAACGGCATCCCGCCGGAAGCAAAAAGGGCCATTCGGGCGAAACTGCTCGAATGGCCCTTTTTTGTTGGGCGGGTCGTCAATCCAGGTCGTACATCAGGCGGATTTCAGCCTGAATCTGGGGAATCAGGTCGGGGTAGTCTTTGGTAAAATTCTGGGCGTATTGGTAGCTGGTGGTGGCGGCATCAAGGTTGCCCTGATATAAATTTAGCCGACCGGTGCGGTAATACAGGTTTACCAGTTCTTGCGGGTTGTTTTTGGCAATGCTCCACACCAGTTTGTAGCAATCGGCGGCCTGCGGGAATTTGCCGCAAAACGTGCTGGCATCGCCCAGCGCATTGGCCACCTGGAGTGTTTTCTCCGGGTCGGGTTCGGCCAGCTCTTTGATGGTATTCATGGCAATTTCCAGGTGGTGGCAGGCGTCCTCAAAATTGTAGTTATCAAGCGCCCGCTGCCCCACCAGCCAGTTGTAAATTATCACTTTTTCCTCGTGGCCGCCGGCCATGTAATGCCGCGCCAGGGATTCAATGTTATCCCGATCCTGGTCGGCGGCGGCGGCGCGGGTCTGCTCGGTGAGTTCCACAATCTGGTCGTGCAACTCGCGGCGGGCTTTACGCAGCATGCTTTTGTAGGCCACTTCTCTAACCACCATCTGGGCAAAAGTAAAACTGCGCGCGTCATCGGTTTGGCCGGTTGTTTCGTTAACCAGGCCGCGTTCAATCAGGTTTTCCAGCGCCGGGTCAAAATCTTTAAGCGGGGTAATGGCCCGCAATATTTTATAGCTAAACGACATGCCAATGACCGAGGCGTGTTGCAGCACCATCCGGCTGCTCTCGTTGAGAATATCCAGGTGGGCCATCACCTGCCCTTCGATGCTGTGGGGAATAAAAATTTCTTCGATGGGCCGGCTGAGTTGCCATTTGCCGTTGTGCTGGATTAACTGCTCCGATTGCACCAGCCCCCGCGCCGCTTCTTCCAGGTAAAACGGATTACCGCCGGATTCGCTGACCATGCGTTCCACCAGCGAGGCGGGCAGTTCGCCGCCAGGCAGCAGGCTGGCAATCAGGTCGCGGCGGGCGTGAACGCTCAACGGCCCCAGCCGGATAATGGCGCTGGGTTGAAAGGCTTCCAGCGGGATTTCGGTGTGCAGCCGGGTGGCCGCCAGAATAATAAAGTCGTACCGGTTTTGGGCAAAGGCCGGGGTAGATTTGATTGCGCCCAGCAGTTTAAGCCACTCCAGCGAATTGCCATCGGCCCATTGCAGGTTATCAATAATCACCACCACCGGGCGGCGGGTGGATTGCTTGAGAAAAATGTTAACGGCGGCGGTAATAGCCGACTTTCGGATTTGATCCAGCGTTTGCTCAGCGTTGCCCAATTGCTCGCTGTCCTGATACCAGCCCAGCAAATAGCCCATCAACGGCACAATGTCGCGCTCGGAAAAGCCCAAAATCTGGGCGCGATCCTCAACCTTGCGGCGCTGCGACAGCCGGGTGTCATCCGTTTTTACATCAAAAAGCTGCCGGAGCAGTTCTTGCAACGGCGAATAATCGCCGCCGGAGCCGGCCACGCCGTAGGCCTGCAAAAAAATCGGCGTTTTGTTAAAGGAGTATTTTTCAAAATCCTGCGCCAGGTCGGATAACAGGCGGCTTTTGCCCATGCCGGCCTCGCCGCTGATGAGCACCAACTGCCCCTTGCCCGATATGGCCAGCGACAGGTGGGCGTGCAGTGTTTCCAACTCCTGGTCGCGTTCAATCAGCGGGCTTTTGCGCTCGGTGTGCTGGTGTTTTACGTAAAAGCCTTCGCGCACGCGCATAGGCCGGTAAATTGGAACGGGGTTTTTTTTGCCTTTCACCCGGATGGGGTCCAAAACTTCGTACTCAAAATAGCGCCGGGTGAGCGCGTAAACCGGGTCCGAAACGATAATCTGGCCGTTGGTGGCGTAACTTTCCAGGCGGCTGGCCAGGTTAACATCATCGCCAATCACCGTGGCGGCCATCCGGCCCGCCGGCCCCATCTTTCCCCACACCACAATACCGGTGTTAATGCCGATGTTCAGTTTAAAGGCGTGGCCCACTTTTTCGCGCATAAAGGGAGCCAGTTCTTCCATAGCGGCCTGCATGCCCAGCGCGGCTCGCACCGCCCGCACCGGATCGTCTTCGTGGGCGCGTGGCGCGCCAAACAACACCATTAATTGATCGCCCACGGTTTTATCCAGGTAGCCGCCTTCGCGGTCATACTCAACGGCCAGCCGGGTAAACACCTGGTTGAGCATGTCAATCACGTCTTCGGGGTCGGCGTTTTCGCTGGTGGCGGTAAACGAAGCCAAATCGGCAAAGAGAATAGTCACCAGCCGCCGGTCGCCCATCCATAGTTTGCCGGTGGTGGCTGCCTGCGGCTGGCCGCAGTGAGGGCAGTAAATTACCCCAAAAGGCATGGGTTTATCACAGTGCTGGCAATTAAAGGAAGTACCGCTGCTCATAACATGGCCTCGATGCTGATATTGTCGCGGGTGGCTAAATTGAGGTCAATCGGGCTGATGCGGACGCCCTGCGGGTTGAACATCAACCGGATGGTGGGGCGGTCGGGTTGTTTGGGGTTGGCTTCCAGCACCACGCCTTTGTAGTTGGCGTAACGCCCGGCGCGAATCACCACATTTAGCCCCGCCGGAAAAACGGGCAACATCGCCAAAAAGATGGTAACAATCTCCCGGTTTAAAAAGGTGCCGCCCAGCCGGCGCATGGTGGCGGCTACTTGCGGCGGCGTTAACGGGGCGTTTTGCGCGCCGCCGTTGCTGAGAATATCAAACACGTCGGCCACGGCGGTAATCTCGGCAATCAGCGAGATGTTGTCGCGGCCAAAGCGGGTGCGTTCGATGGTGTTGGTGCTGCGCAGCCCACGCGGGTAGCCCTGGCCGTCCTGGCGTTCGTGATGTTGCAGGGCCACGTGGTTGACCATTACGGCATCGGGGTTGCGGCTGCGGAGCAACTCATAACCCAGCCGGGTGTGTTCGCGCAGTTTAAGCCGGTTGTTGATGTGGCCGTTGAGTTGGGTTAACTCCGGGGCAAAAAAGATTTTGCCAATATCGTGGAGCAGGCTGCCCATGCCCAACCGCGCCAAATCATCCACCGACAGATGCAGGTTGACGCCAATCAGCATTGCAACCACGGCCACGTTTACGGCGTGGCCAAATTGAAGCTGGTTGTGGGTTTTAATCTGGTTAAGGCCAAATAACGTTTTGGGCGTAAACAACTCGGTTAACATGGAGTTGACCGTGTTTTCAAGCCGGTCAAACTCCGGGTTTTGTTGGAGTTCCTCGGCTATATCGCTGTTTTCGGTAACTTTTTCGGCGGGTTCGTCGGCGGTGATTACCAACTGGCGCACAAAGTTAAACACCTGGTTAATGGCAACCTGGGCTTGCTGCCGGGTGTCGTGGGTGAGGGGGTTGTCGGGCCGTAGAAGTTCCTCTTCGGCGGTGACTACATGCGCCGCTGAAACGCCGCGCTGCAAAAGCACCGAGATGTATTCATCGGTAAGAGCCATACCCTGTTTAAGCAGAGTGCGCCCCAGGCTATCGGTAACGGGCCGGGCCAATACCATGCCAGCTTGTAGGATGTCGGCGGGTAATTTAAGCATAGGTATCCCAATATATCAGTTTAACGGCTCTGCAAAGGTGTGCTCTGACTGATAATTTCGGCACAAAATCTACAGGCTTTAGGCACTTTTGGGGTCTTTACGCTAACTTTATGCCCCCTTGACACGAACTTTACAGACACCGGGGGTTGCCATGTGATATAAAGAAGCTGTGCTAACTATAAAAAACTCTGCAATGTGGGATGCTGTGGCTGCCGTCAATTTGGACGGTGGGTTGATTAAAAAATAATGTCAACAACGTTGCAACTCCTTAACTTATTTTTAATCTTTGTGCGAGTGCTATCGGTGCTGATGACCGCCCCGTTATTCAGTAACCGGTCGGTGCCGGCTATGGTCAAGATTGGGTTTGCGGCGTTGCTGGCCATGATTTTACTGCCGTTTCCGGCCACCTCCGGCGGGGCCGTTGCCCCTCAACCTCCTACCGAGTTGTTAGGGTTTACGCTGGCCGTAGCCCAGGAAGTTTTTATGGGCGTGATGATTGGTTTTGTGGCCAACCTGGTGTTTTTATCCATTGAAATTGCCGCCAATATGATGGGGCTGCAAGCCGGGTTTACGGCAGCCACTTTGTTTAACCCCTTCACCAACGCGTCGTCCTCGGCGCTGGATCAGTTTTACACCCTGATTGCCCTCACCCTGTTTTTGGCCGTAAATGGCCACCACATGCTAATTATAACTCTGGCCCGCACGTTTCAACTGGTTCCGCCCGGCACTTTTGTGTTTACCCAACTTAGTTTAGACCGATTGCTGTATATATTCAATCAAACGTTTATCATCGGTGTAAATTTGGCGCTGCCCGTGGTGGGCACGCTGCTGCTGACCGATGTGGGGCTGGGCCTGCTGGCCCGGGTGGTGCCGCAAATCCAGGTGTTTTTTGTGGGGCTACCGCTCAAAGTTGGGCTGGGTTTTTTTACCCTGGCCATGACTATGGTTATTACCCTGCCGGTAGTCAGGGACACGTTTTCTAACATAACCCGTAATATTTTAGCCATTGCCGCACCCTAAACAATGGATGACCGAACCGAAGCCCCAACCGAACATCGGCGGAGTGAAGCCAGAAAAAAAGGGCAAATTGCCAAAAGTGTCGAGGTTAATTCGGCGGTGATTATGTTGGCTGCGTTTTGGCTGCTCAAACAAACCGGGCCGCGCTTTTACGAGCAATTATCCAGTGTGATGCGCCGCACTTTCTCGGAATTGCCCAACACCGATTTTACCCAGGAAAAACTATCGGCGGCCACGCTGGCCATTGCCTACAACTTTTTGGTAATGGCCGCGCCGTTTGTGCTGCCGCTGATGGGGTTGGCCGTGGTTTCCAATATGGCTCAGGTGGGGTTGCTGTTCAGCACCAAAACGCTCCAGCCGGACCTCAACAAAATTAACCCGCTCAACGGCTTTAAACGGATTTTCTCGCTGCGCGGCTTTGTTGACCTGCTCAAATCGCTGGTGAAGGTACTGGTGGTTAGCGGCGTTATCTACATTACGCTGCGCGATAACTACCCGGCCATTGTTTCTACCAGCCGGATGCAGTTGATGGCCGGGGTTTCTACGCTGGGCCAGTTGGGGCTGGAAGTTGGGTTTAGGGTGGCCATGATTATGGTGGTGATTGCCGCCATTGATTACGTGTACCAGCGGTACGAGCACGAAAAAAGCCTGCGCATGACCAAGCAGGAAATCAAAGAAGAAATGAAAAGCCACGAAAACCCGCAGCTAAAAAGCCGCATCCGCGCCCGGCAACGCCAACTGGCGTTAAGCCGAATGATGGCGGCCATTCCGCAGGCAGATGTGGTGATTACCAACCCTACTCACCTGGCCATTGCGCTACGCTACGAGCAGGGCAAAATGAACGCCCCGCAGGTGGTGGCCAAAGGGCAGCGGCTAATGGCCGAGCGCATTAAAGAGCGGGCGCGCCAGCACGGTGTTCCGCTGGTAGAAAACAAACCGCTGGCCCGCACGTTGTTCAAGGTGGTCGAAGTGGGGCAGTCCATCCCCAATGAACTGTTCCAGGCGGTGGCCGAAGTGCTGGCTTTTGTGTACCGGCTCAAAGCCATGAAATCCGGGTACAGACGGCAGTCCGTTAAACGCTAAAATCGGGAGAAGGCCATGAGTATTTCTACTCCAACTCAACCCACAGGCTTACGCCGGCTAATGAACAACAGCGATATTGTGCTGGCCGGGGCGGTAATTGCCATTGTGGGGATGATGATTATCCCGCTGCCGCCGGCACTGCTCGATATTTTGCTCAGCTTTAACATCTCGCTGGCGGTAATTATTGTGCTGGTGTCGCTGTACATTGAAAAACCGCTGGATTTCTCGGCGTTTCCATCGCTGCTGCTCATCCTCACCATGTTCCGGTTGGCGCTCAATATTTCCAGCACCCGGCTGATTTTGCTCACCGCCCAACCCGGCGAAGTGATTGTGGCCTTTGGCAACTTTGTGGTGGGCGGCAATTACGTGGTCGGGGTGGTGGTCTTCCTCATCCTCACCGTCATTCAGTTTGTGGTGATCACCAACGGCGCGGGGCGCGTGGCCGAAGTTGGGGCGCGGTTCACTCTGGATGCAATGCCCGGCAAGCAAATGAGCATTGACGCCGACCTGAACGCCGGGCTAATCACCGAAAACGAAGCCCGCGCTCGCCGCAAGGAAATTGGACAAGAGGCCGATTTTTACGGCGCAATGGACGGGGCCAGCAAGTTTGTTAAAGGCGATGCCATTGCCGGTATTGTGATTGTGCTGGTCAACATTATTGGCGGTTTCGTCATCGGGATGCTCCAGTTGAATATGGGCTTTTTACAGGCGCTGCAAACCTACACTTTGCTCACCGTAGGCGATGGCCTGGTTTCGCAAATTCCGGCGCTGCTCATCAGCACCGCCACCGGCATTATTGTTACCCGCACCGCCGCCGATGAAAGCATGGGCAACGATGTAATGAAGCAGCTCACCAGCAAGCCGCGCGCGCTGATGATTGTTTCGGTGATGTTGTTTGGCTTTGTGCTGATCCCCGGCCTGCCCAAAATTCCGTTTATGGTCATGGGCATTATTGTGGGCGGGGTGGCCTACCTGCTCCGGCGCGAACACGCCGCCGCCGCGCTGCAACCCAAAAAAGCCGAAGAACGCAAACCCGCCGCGCTGCCTATGCCCGAACCCGAAGCCGTTACCAACCTGTTGCAGGTTGATACCCTTGAAGTTGAAATTGGCTACGGCCTGATCCCGCTGGTAGAAAGCGGTTCCAGCGCCAGCCTGCTGGACCGTATTACCATGATCCGCCGCCAGGTGGCGCTGGAAATGGGCTTTATTCTGCCTAAAATTCGCATTCGGGATAACCTGCAACTGCAACCCAACCTGTACGCCATTAAACTGCGCGGCTCCGAAGTGGCGCGCGGCACAATTATGCCCGGCCAATATTTAGCAATGGCTGCCAGCCCGGTGGCCGAACCGGTGCCCGGCATTGCCACCGTTGAACCGGCCTTTGGTCTGCCGGCGGTGTGGATTGACTCCACCCACAAAGAACGCGCCGAAACAATGGGCTACACCGTGGTTGATCCGGCCTCGGTGGTGGCAACTCACCTTACCGAAGTGGTTAAAGCCCACTCGCCCGAAATTCTCTCTCGGCAAGATGTGCGCGACCTGCTGGACAACTTAAAACAGGCCTACCCGGCGCTGGTGGATGATTTAGTCCCGCACGCGCTCAGCCTGGGCGAAGTGCACGAAGTGCTCAAAAACCTGCTCCGCGAGCGCGTTTCCATCCGCGATTTGGTCACCATTTTAGAAACCATCAGCGGCCTGGCCCCCGGCATTAAAGACCCCGACCTGCTGGCCGAAGCCACCCGCCAAAAACTGGCCCGCTCCATCTCCAACCAGTACCGCTCATACGACGGGGCGTTGCACGTAATGACCCTCAGCCCCAGAGTAGAACGCACGCTCAGCCAGGCGATGGGTGATCTGCAACAGGGCATCAACCTGCATTTGGAGCCGGCGGTGGCCCAAAACCTGCTGGAAATGGTGGCCCGGCAAATGGAAAACATGGCCATGCAGGGGTATTCGCCGGTGGTGCTCTGTTCCGCCGCAATCAGGTTAGCCTTTAAACGGCTGTCAGAACGGGCGCTGCCCAGCCTGATTGTGCTTTCTTACAGCGAAGTTGCCACCAGCGTTGATGTGCACGCCGAAGGCATGGTAGAGCTTCCGCTCCGCAACGAGCCGGGAGCAGAATCGCTAACGTACCAACGGGCAGCTCAACCCGCCGGAGTTTGAGTGCAGCAGTTAAAATCCGCAGCGAGTGAGTTAACACAATGCGAGTAAAAAAGTACACCGTTAATAGTATGCCAGAAGCGATGGATTTAATCCGGCTGGATTTGGGGCCAAACGCGGTCATCCTCCATTCCGAAAAAATTCGGCGCGGCGGCATTATGGGTTGGTTTGGGCGCTCGCGCATTGAAGTGGTGGCCGCCATTGATACCGACCTGCAAGATTTTCCGCCGCCGCGTTCCGGCATGGCCGTTGACCCCACCGTGCAATCCATGCGCGATGAACTGGACAGCCTGAAGGTGGTGCTTACCCAGGTGGCCCAAAATCGCCAGGCCGCACCGGTGGCCGTGCCGCGCGTGGCCAGCCTGGAAGAGTGGTACCAGCGGTTGGTAGACCAGGGCGTAACCAGCCATTTGGCGCAAGAGGTCATCCAGCGCGTTTCTAATGAACTGAGCCGCTGGACGCTGGATAACCAGGGCGTGCTGAACGAGCATTTACACTGGTACCTGGGCCGCAAGTTGCCCGCGCCCGCGCCGCTTTCGTTAACGCCCGGCCATCCCCACGTGTTCTTTATTGTGGGGCCAACCGGCGTGGGCAAAACCACCACGCTGGCCAAACTGGCCGCCAAATTTGCGCACGCTCCCTACCACAAAGCCAAAGTGCTGCTAATCACCACCGATACCTTTAGGGTGGCGGCCATCCCGCAGATTTCGGCCTTTGGCGAAATTTTGGGCGTGCCGGTAGAAGTAGCCTACAAACCAGAACAACTGCGGACCATCATCAACGCCCACAGCGACCGCGACCTGATTTTGGTGGATACTCCTGGCCGCAGCCAGCGCGCCACCCACGAAGTAGCGGCCTTGCGCGATTACCTGGCGGCCATCCCCAACAAAACGGTACATCTGGCGCTCACCGCCGGCTCCAAATACGAGGACATGCACCAGGTGATTAACGCCTTCAGTTCGATGCCGTTAAACGGCCTGATTTTTACCAAAATTGACGAAACCGCCTCGCTGGGCGCGGCCTATTCCGTGGCCTGCGAGCGGGAATTGCCCCTGAGCTACCTGACCAACGGCCAGCGGGTGCCGGAAGACATCGAAGTAGCCACCGCCGAATACGTGGTTGATTTACTGGTTGGTTCTGTTCCCGATGAAATTCGCAGTACACGTAACGGAAGCCCGCAATATGGCCATCCGGTTTTTAGCAGGAGGTACCCTAATGGTGCTTGATTATCAGGTGATGTCAGAATTAAATTTTTTAGCTTATCCTCACTATCGAAGCCGGGTTATTGCCGTAGCCAGCGGTAAAGGCGGTGTGGGTAAAACCAACGTGGCCGTAAATTTGGGGCTGGCTTTGGCCCGCCGCAACCTGCGGGTGGCCCTGCTGGATGCCGATTTGGGCACCGCCAACGCCGATATTGTGCTGGGGTTGCAGCCGCGTTACCACCTGCACCACGTCATCACCGGGCAGAAAAAGCTATCTGAGATTATTGTGGAAGCGCCGTTTGGCTTAAAAGTAATCCCCGGCGCGTCGGGGTTGCCGGAACTGGCCGATTTGCCCCAGCAGCAGCGCGAAACTTTGCTGCATCACCTGCTGGTGCTGGATGGCGTGGTTGATTTACTGCTGATTGACACCGGCGCGGGCGTGGATAACCGGGTTATTCAGTTTATTCACGCCGCAGGCGAAGTGCTGGTAGTCACCACGCCCGAACCCACCGCCATTACCGATGCCTACGCCCTGATTAAAATTCTGCACGGTTCGCACGTGCCGGTGACTATCCGGGTGGTGGTGAACAGCGTGCGCAACCGGGCCGAAGGCGAAGCCGCCGGGCGCAAACTGGCCGCGGTAGCGCATCAATTTTTAGGCCGCGACATTGAAATTTTAGGCATTTTACCCTACGACGATATGGTGCCACGCGCCGTAAGTACCCAAACCCCGCTGCTGTTGGGCTTTCCCCGGTCGCCGGCGGCGCAGGCCATTACCCAACTGAGTGAACAACTGTGGACCGGACTGGCGCCGGTGGCCAAAACCGGGCCGGGCGGCATTGGCGCGTTTCTCAAACGGATGTTGCTGATAAAACCGGAAGCTGCGGCCTAAGGAGGAACAACCGTGGAGCATTATCAATCCGATTGGGTATTTGACATCGCTTTAAGAGTTGCCGTGATCATTTGCCTGGCTACGCTGGCAATGGCGCTGTACGTGGGGGTTGGCCCCATTACGGCAGTATTCAGAAGCGGCACGGCTTTTGCCGTATTTGCCATACTCGGTTGGGCCGCCGCGCTGGTGTGGAAAGTGCCGGAACCGGAACCAGAGCCGGAACCTGAGCTTGAAGCCCAAAACCAAAACGAAGAAGAGAAAGAAAACAAAGAAGTTGCCGAAAAAGTATCCGCCACTGTTCGGATGGAACCGCAACCGGCAACCGCCGCGCTGGAATAATTTTGCCCGGAAAACAAGGTTTGCCGGTAGTAAGGTGGGTCATCCGGCAGTAGCCGGTAACACATAAGGACGATGAAGTAATGGACAACGTAGCAGAATTGTGGCAACTGTACAGAACCAAAAATGACCGCCGCGCCCGCGAAGCATTGATTTTGCACTACACCAAACTGGTTAAATACGTGGTTGGCCGGCTGGTGATTGGGCTGCCCCCCAGCCTGCAATACGAAGATTTGGTGGGGTACGGCACGCTGGGGCTAATCGAGGCGGTGGATCGGTTTAATCCCAACCACGGCGTAACGTTTGCCACCTATGCCGTTACCCGCATTCGCGGCCAAATCATCGATTCGTTGCGCTCAATGGATTTATTGCCGCGCTCGGTGTACCGGCACAACCGCGAAATTGAAAGCGCCATTGCTTTTTTAAGCCAGGAACTGGGCCGCTCGCCCAGCGATGATGAAATCGCCGCGCAATTAAATATTTCAGTGGAGCAATATTACAGTTGGTTGGGCGACATCAATTTTGTAATGGTGTCGCTGGATCAATCGCAGGTTTTTGATAACGGCGAAGAAACCAACCTGTACGGCTCGTTGGAGGATACCCGCATGCCAACCCCATCCCAACAAGTAGACGACCAGGAAATGATGGCCGAACTGGCCACGGCCATTAAAAAGCTACCCGAACGCGAACAACTGATGATCTCAATGTATTACACCGATGGCCTGACGATGAAAGAAATTGGGCAGGTGCTGGACGTGTCCGAATCGCGGGTGAGCCAAATCCACGCGCGGGCTATGCTCACGCTGCGCAGCCTTATTAAAAACCGAACCGAACCGAACCCGGTTATTTACCAAAGGAGAGGAAACCATGCTTCAGTATTCGTTACTGCTGGTTGAGGTGGTGCTGCTGGGCGCAACCGCCTACATTTACTGGAATACCCGTAAACTGGCCGAAAACTCCAACAATCAGCCCGCGCCGTTATCGCAAAACGGCTGGCAAAGCCAGGTTTCGGTTTCGGAAATGACGCAAGATGTGGCCAAACTGGTTTCGGAATTGCAGGCGGTGGCCGGCTCTACCCGCGATGACCTGTTACGCCAGCGCACCGATTTGCAAACAACGCTCCAAAAAGCCGAGGCGCTGGTGGTAGAACTGCGCCTGTTAATTAACCGCGCCGAAACCGTGCCCGCGCCCGTGCCGCAGGTTCCCGCCGTTCAATTTGTGGCAGTGCAGCCTCAGCCTCAACCTCAACCACAACCCCAGCTTCCGGCTCAACCGGCGGCTCCGGTGGTGTTTGAGCCATTGCCGCTGCCGGCGGCGCTCCCCGCTGCGCCGGTTGCGCCCGTGGTCGCTCCGCCGGTGGTGGCCGAACCGCCCGCGCCGGCCCAACCGGCGCAACTACCGGTGCCGGAACTGGCGTATTCGCCCAACCATTTTGGTGAATTTTTGCAATTGAGCGGCTGCGGGCGCGAGGTTGTAACCCTGGCTACCGGCCACGCTCAGGAATTTATGGCCTGGTTTACCGCTCAGTTTGGCAGCAAAGCCGTTGCCAATAATTACATTGACCCCGAATATCTGGGCCAATACCTGGATTACATGGAAAAACAACAGGTTGACCCCGATATCATCAAGCGGCGGTTTATTGCCCTCAAAGCTTACCTCAATTGGGTTAACAACATTTCCCAACTCGATGCCGCCGATGCTCAACCAGAACCGCCCGCCGCGCCGGAGCCGGAAGCCCAACCCCAGCTTCAACCTCAACCTCAATTCCAGCCGGCCCAGTTTAGTGTGATCACCGCCGCCCCGCCTCAAACCGAACGCGAAGCCCTGCTTGGCCCGCTGCCGGTTGAGCCGGAGCCGGTGGCAGAAGAGCAACCCCGTTCCGGGGCCGAGCGCTACCGGGCCGTCTTTTCGCTGGCCGAGCAGGGGTTGGATCAACTGGCTATTGCCGCCAAAACCGGCCTGGAACAGGAAGCCGTCCGCATGATGCTGGTAATGGGGCGGTCGGCGTATGCCGGTTTGTAAGATTTAGCCTTTCAACCCGGATGTGATATAGTGGCACCATCACATCTCTGGAGGAATGCATGAAAGCTTTAAAGTGGTCGGTGTATTTGGCAGTAGCAATAGTGTTGTTAGGCGTAACCGGATTGTGGTCAACTGCGGCTGCAAACGGCGCGCCTGTCAAAATATATCTTAATTATTTGCCGGAGCTTTCAAATTATGGCTCTACCAGCGCCAAAGGCGAAGCCGAAGTAAGCATTGGCGAAGCCTGGGTTCAAATTAAAGCCGAAGGGTTGCCGCAGCTTGATGGCGTTAAGTATGAAGCCTGGCTGGTAACTGCCGATAACAAACAAATGATCAGCCTGGGCAAGTTTAAAAGCGATGCCGATGGCAAGGTGGATTACAACGCCGAGTTTGAGGATATTCCGGTGTTGGAGTACCGCTATTTTGTAATCAGCGTTGAACCCGAACCCGACCCCGACCCGGCTACCGCCGATGCGCGGCGCACCATTGCCGGCGTGTTCCCCAATACCCACCTTGAGGTGGTGAGCGGCACGCCCACGCCCACGCTGGCCCCCGGCCTTACGCCCACTCCCAGCGCCCCCGAAGGGCTGCCGGTTACGGGCGGGGCCGCCGGCAATTCTGCGGCGGTGATTGCGGTGTTGTTGGGGTTGGGGGCGGCTTTGGTAGGGGCCGGGCTGGTGGTAAAACGCCGCCTGACGTAAGTAAATGGAGGTAATCTATGATTAGAGGTTTGTACACGGCTGCCGCCGGTATGCTTTCAAACATGCTGCGGCACGAGAGCATCATCCAGAATTTATCCAACGTGCGCACCATTGGCTACAAAGCCGACCGCGCCACGGTTAAGGATTTTCCGTCGCTGTTGTTAACCCAGGTGTACAAGGATGAATCCGGCGCCGAAATTGGCACGGCGGGCACGGGCGTGGCGTTATCCAAAGTGGTAACCAACTTTGAATCCGGCCCGCTGAAACAAACCGATATCCCGCTGGATTTTGCCGTGGACGGCGAAGGCTTCTTTCGGGTGCAAACCCAGGATGGCGTTCGCTACACCCGCAACGGCCAGTTTCACCGCGATAGCGATGGCCGGCTGGTTGACTCTAACGGCAACCTGGTGCTGGGGCGGGGGGGCAGCCCGATTACGTTGCCCGCCGGCCAGCTTACGGTTTCGCTCAACGGGCAGGTGTTTGTGGATGAAACCCAGGTGGGCGAACTGGCCCTGGCCCAATTTACCAATAAGGATGATATTCTCAAGGTAAACGAAACCCTGTTTACCGGCCGTGATGGGGCGCAGCCGCAACTGATGACGGCAGCCCAAACCAGAATCTATCAGGGTTATCTGGAAGACTCAAACGTTGACAGCAGCCAGTCCATCACCGAAATGATGAGCGTGCTGCGGGCCTACGAAGCCAGCCAGCGCATGTTGCGTTACCAGGACCAAATCAACGAACAAACCGTTAGCGAATTGGGGAGGATCTAATGCCGTCAATTTCACTGTCTGCGTTATTGCATGTATCCCGATCCGGGTTGCTCACCCAACAAACCGGCATGGACGTAACCGCCAATAATATTGCCAACATTAACACCACCGGTTATAAATACAACCGGGCCGAGTTTCAGGAATTGCTCAACGAGCGGCTGCAAGAACCCCCCAAAGGCGATAACCGCGCCGCCGGAGAAGCTGCCGGCGCCCGGTTGATTGGTAACCCGTTAATGTTTAGCCAGGGCGTAATTGAACACACCGATTACCAGTGGGATTTGGCCATTCAGGGCGATGGCTTTTTTCAGGTGCGGTTGGCCGATGGCACCCTGGCTTACACCCGTGATGGCACGTTTAAACTTGATGGTGAAGGCCGGGTGGTAAACTCCAACGGCGATTACTTTGTCCCGGAAATCACCATTCCCCCCGACGCCGAAGAAACCATGATCAACGGCAAAGGCGAGGTGATGGTGCGCCGCCGTGGCGAACTTGAACCCCAGGTGTTGGGCACCATCAACCTGGCCAAATTTATCAACCCCTCCGGCCTGGAATCAATTGGGCAAAATATGTTTATACCCTCTACCGCCTCTGGGCCGCTGCAAGTGGGGCAAGCCGGCAGCAATGGCTACGGCACCATCATCAGTTCGGCGCTCGAACAATCCAACGTTGATTTGAGCAACGAAGTGACCGATATGATCAGCGCCCAGCGCGCCTACTCCATGATTGCCCGCGCCCTGAGCACCACCGATGAAATGCTGGGGCTGGCTACCCAAATCCGATAAAACCGTAAAAAAGTGCCGGCTACGCTGCCAGGCGTGGCCGGCTAAAATATCACGTCGTCAAAAAAAATTATCAGGACGTGAAAAAAAATTATCAGGACGTGAAAAAATTTTTTCACGCCCTGATAATTTTGTGGCTATTCTAGCCAATTTGGGCTATAAATCCGCCGGTTGTAACCCCCAAAACCCCTAAAGTTTGTAACCCGCCTTGCCGATAACCTTACTGACAGAAGAAAAAACGGTTAAACTCGACCTAATAAAAGAGGAACGTCTGATGATTGATAAAATTCAACATAGCTTACCCACAGGCTACACCAATGGGCTAAATAATCTGGATGGTAAGCTCGGAGCAGTTTCAACCGAAAAAGTGCCGCAGGTTTCAAAATCGGCTGAAGTCAGTATCTCGGATGATGCGCTGGCCATGCAACGAATTATGCAGGCCGTGAAAGATGCGCCGGACATCCGCACTGACCTGGTACAAAAAATTAAAGGCCAAATCGAGGCCGGTACCTACAAGGTTGATGCAAACCAACTTGCGGCGCAACTGCTCCCATTTATGAAATAACCGAATAAAGGAGGGTGGTTATGGCGCACAACGAATATGCATCGGTTGAGGAATTACAACGCCTGCTCACCGACGAAGCCGACGGCTACCGCCAACTGGTAGAGCTTACCCGGCGGGAACATGCGGCTTTGCAGCAGGAAAACCTGGCCGAACTGGCGGCCACGGTTCAGGGCAAACAATCGTTATTGCCCCAGCTAAAACAGTGGGAAAGTATCCGGGAACAGCTAGTAGCCCGGCTGTCTGGTGAATTTAACCTGCCAACAACGGCAACGCTTTCTGATTTAATTGAACGGCTGGATGGCGCTATTGCCCGCAACCTGGCGGCGTTGCGGCAAGAGTTTGTGGTGATGATGGAGCAGTTGCTCCGGCTTAACCAAACCAATCACCTTATGCTCCAGGCCGGGCTGGTGCGGGTTGACGCCACCTTTGATTACCTGGCTTCTCTGGCGGCCCCGCCCGATGGTTACTACACCGCGCGCGGTATTGGCCACACTCCGGCTACCACCGGCAATGTTCTAAACTGGGAAGCGTAACATGTTATCCACATTTGGTAGTCTCAACACCTCATTACAAACGCTGCAAACCATGCAACTGGCCATTCAGGTCAGTTCGCATAACGTGTCCAACGCCAACACCGACGGCTATTCCCGCCAAAAAGCCGTGTTGACGCCCGGCCAACCCTACACCGTGCCTTCCATGAACCGGTACAGCCCGTATGGGCAGGTAGGCACCGGCGTAACGGTTGAAAAAATGCAGCGCTTCCGCGACAGTTTTCTCGATAGCCAAATCCGGCAGGAAAGCCTTAGCCGCGATAGCTGGCAGGTACGCCAGGACGTGCTGCAACAAGCCGAGGTCATCTGGAATGAACCATCCGACACCGCGCTCAACAATCAAATGAGCGCCTTTTGGACGGCCTGGCAAGACCTGGCGGCCACGCCCAGCGAAGCCGCTACCCGCGCCAACCTGGTCGGCGCTGCCGACGATTTGGCCGTTACCCTTAACAGCACTTACCAGCAGTTTTCTGATTTGCGGGCCGATTTGGATACCCAGGTAGCCAACCACGTTGGCTCCATCAACGACCTGGCCACGCAAATTGCCGGCCTCAATAAACAAATCCGCGAGGTACAGGGCATCGGCCAGCAACCCAACGACCTGCGCGACCAGCGCGACCAGTTGCTCACCGAATTATCCGGCTACATCAACGTGGACATCCACGAGAGTGAAAGCGGCACGGTAATGGTCAGCCTGGGCGGCAAGTTGCTGGTAATGGATGAAGTTGCCTCCAAACTCCGGGCAGAGGATGACCCCACCAACGGCATGCTTAACCGCGTGGTGTGGGACGACACCGGCCAGGTGGTTAATATAACCGGCGTGCCGCTGGCCGGCGGCCTCTCGTCGGATGCCGAAGACCTGTTGGGCGGCAAGTTGGGCGGCGTGCTGGTGGCCCGCGATAAACTCATCCCCGCCGAACAGAGCCGGCTGGACAGCATTGCCAAAACGCTGATTACCCAGGTTAACGCGCTGCACCGCAACGGCGTGGGGCTGGATGGCTCAACCGGGCTGGACTTTTTCTCCGGCACCGGCGCAAGCGATATTGCCGTGAACAGCGTTATCTCCGGCGATACCAATAAATTGGCCGCCGCCGCCGATGCCGCCTCGCTGCCCGGCGATGGCAGCAACGCCCTGGCAATTGCTCAACTGGCTAACAGCAAATTAATGAACAGCGGCACCGCCACCATCAACGAATATTTTCAGGCAGGCATTGCCCAACTGGGGCAAAACGCCAAACAAGCCGGGGTAATGGTAGAAAACCAGGATTTGCTGGTGCAACACCTGTCGGACCGGCAAGAGGCGTTGGCCGGTGTGTCGCTGGATGAAGAAACGGCTAACCTGTTGCAATATCAGCACACCTACGAAGCCGCGTCGCGGGTAATGACCACGGTTGACGAAATGTTGGATGTGATAATCAATAAAATGGGGCTGGTTGGCCGGTAGTAAAGGATAGGTGACTTATGCGTATCACTCAAAAAATGATGTCTGATGCCGCCGTACAAGGAATGCAAGCCAATTTGCGCCGCCTGTCCGATACCCAGCGCCAGGCCGTTACCACCAAGCGCATTAACAAACCCGAAGATGACCCCTTTGGCACCGAACGGGCGCTGGGGTTTCGCTCTAAAATTAAAGCCAGCGAAACCGCCCGCGATAACATTGCCTTGAGCAAAGAATGGCTCAACGCCACCGACTCCACCCTGAGCGACGTGGGCGACCTGGTTGGCCGCAGCCGGTTGCTGGCCGAACAAGGGGCCAGCGACACGCAAGGCACCGAAGAACGCCAATCAATTTCTATTGAAGTTAACCAGATGCTCGAAGAGGCGCTGGCCATGGCCAACACTCGCCACGGCAACCAATACCTGTTCTCCGGCTTTAAAATTGACAGCCCGGCTTACGTGGCCACCCGCGATACCGATGGCAACATCACCTCGATTGCGGCCAACGGCGATATTACCGGCCAGATTGTGCGCGAAGTGGAACCCGGCGTTACGCTGGGGGTGAACGTATCCGGCGAAAGCGTTTTTCCCGGTTTGTTCAGCACTCTCGTCACCCTGCGCGACTCGCTGACCCAAACCCCGTTTGACGCGAATGTGGTTTCGGCCACGCTGACTGACTTTGATACCCAACTCGATGCCGTGCTAGATGTGCAGGCGGCGGTGGGCACCAAAGTGCGCCGGCTGGAATCGGCTACCACCCGGATGGAGGCCGCCGAAGTGGGCATGCAGGAGTTGCTCTCTAAAGCCGAAGACGCCGACATGACCGTTGTGGCCAGCGAGCTTAGCAAACAGCAATTTATTTACCAGACGGCGCTCAAGGTAAACGGCCAGATTTTAAGCACCTCGCTGCTGGATTACATTCAATAGTAAATGATGCCATGTCATTTCGAGGAGCGTAGCGACGAGAAATCCCCTAAGCATCGTAATATTGAGGGGATTTCTCGCTCCTGTCGTCGCTCGAAATGACATAACTTACAACCTTACCATTACCTGAAAGTTAAATCAATGGAAAAAGCAGCGGGCAACCCCCGCTGTTTTTTTACCGGCTTACCTTTACGTTTTATTTACCCGGCCTTAACTCTAAGTTTATGCAAAAAGAAAACGACTTGTGCTAAATTAGGAGCAGGTTAAAAGAAATTATTCTAGTTTTTTAGCTAAAGGGTACAGCAAATGAGTGAACAAGAAGAATCAACCTTGCTAACCGGCGATGCAAGCAACCCGATTGAATTTACCCAGGGATTGATTGGCCTGGAAGAATGGCGTCAATTTGTGTTGATATCGCATCCGGCGGGCGGCGCGTTGCGGTTGTTGCAATCGCTGGAGGATACACACATTTCATTTATTGTGGCCAACCCTTACCAGATATTGCCCAACTACCGGTTGCTGCTTTCGGCGGGAGACACGGAAGCGTTGCAATATGCCGGCCAGCCGGGGGTGGTCGCTCCTGCCGCCGACGGCCTGGATGTGTACTGCATTCTTTCGGTGCAGGAGCAGCCGTTTAAGGTTACGGCTAATTTGTTGGGGCCGCTGGTTATTAACTGGGCGTCGGGGTTGGGGGTGCAGGTGATTTTGGCCGATACCCAGTACAGCGCCCGTCACCTGGTAGCCGATCAGCCTGTTACCGAAACTCCCGCCGACGCGGTAGAAAAAGTAGGGGAGGCGTAATTATGCTAGTGCTTGGTCGCAAAACAAGTGAAAGTTTGATCATCGGCGATGATATTGTAATTACAGTGCTGGCGGTAGAAGGCGACCGGGTAAAAATTGGGATTGCCGCGCCGGCCAATGTGCGTATTTTGCGCCAGGAATTGTACGATACTATCAAAGAAGAAAACCTGCGGGCGGCCAACCTGGCGGCGCAAACCACCGAGGCCTTGCTGCCATCGTTACAAGGCTTATTTCCAACCAATCACAAGTAGCCACAACTATGCCAAAAAACTGGGTAAACTATCTTTTTATTGCGGTTATTAGTTTTACAATTGCGCTTGCTACCAGCGGCTGCGCCCTGATTATCCGGCGGCGCAGCGATGAGCCGTTGCCTACGTCCACTTCGGCGGAGATTGCGGCCACGTCAATTCCGGTTGAAACACCCACAATTATGCCCACCACCGTGGTCACCGACACCGCCGCCATAACCGCCGCTGCCTCTATTACCAATACCGCCGTTATTACCGCCACCCCCGATAACAGCCCGATTGTGTACATTGTTCAACCCGGCGATTGGCTCAGCCTGATTGCCCAGCGTTTTGGCATTACCGATTACCGAGCTTTGATGCAGTATAACAACCTGTCCGATCCTAACCAACTCGAAGTAGGGCAGGTGTTGCTAATTCCTAGAGAATTAGCGCAAATAAATGCCGTGGGGGGGGCGGTGCCAGCCGGAGTGGTGCAAAAACCGTATGCTCCACTACCAAGCCTCACTCCCAACCCAACCTACACCGTTCGGCCCACCTACACCCCCCAAGGTTCTCCAACCGCTACCTCTAAACCTACCAACACGCCCGCGCCAACCGCCACCCAAAGACCTACCAGCACACCCTATCCTACCAGCACACCCTATCCTACCTTCACGCCCGATCCCGCCTACTCCACCCCAACTCCTTTACCCACCGATACTCCTTATCCCACTTCTACGCCATACCCGCAATCTACCTACACTCCCAGACCCACCTACACCCCACTACCCACCCTCACCGTCAATTCGCCCACTTCTACCGCTACTTCTACTTCGGTGGCTACCGCTACCCCCACCTCCACGGCAACCCCAACAATAACGCCAACGCCATCACCCAGCGCCACCCCCACGGTGACTCCTACCGCTACGCCCAATCCATCTCAAACGCCTACACCTACGGTAACACCCACCCCGTTGCCGCCTAAATAGGACAGGTTAGTTAACCCTGGTTAGGATTGGTTGAAAGATGGATCGAGTAGAGCGCGTTTCCGGGCAGTTAAGGTATTTGGGGTTTTACAAACTGGTCAGATTATTGATTCCGGCGGGCGTGGCGTTGCTGGTGTTGTTGCCACTGGGGTTATGGAATTATACCCCCACCCGCGCCGACAGTTTTGGCAGCATTACCAAAGTTGCTTCAAAAAGCACCGTTCAGGCCGGCGAGGTGTTTCAGTACACCATTAGCATTACCAATAGCACCGGCGCGGATGTGTACGCCACCATCACCGATACTGTGCCTGATGGAATTGTGCCGCAAAGCCTGCTGGATAGCGGCACAATGTCTAACGGCGTTATTACCTGGCATAAAACGGTTAATAACGGGGCTTCGGCTCAGGTGCGGTTTACGGCGATTGCCACCAAAACCGGCACCATTATCAATAACGATTACTCCGTATCCTCCGGTACATATTCCAGTTCGGGCAACCCGGTAGCCATTACGGTTAACCCCGGCAGCGCCAGCCGCCTTACAGTTGATGCTTCGCCCTCCTCGCTGGTGGTTGGCCCGTCGTCTACCTCTAACGTGGTCATCACCATAGCCGATGCCTACGGCAACCCGGTTGCCGATTCTACCACGGTTTCCATTGATTTTAACCTGGGGGCAATTGATGGTAAATCCCCCGGTACCACCATTACCGCCACCACGGTTAACGGCCAGGTGGCCAAAATATTTTACGCCATGACCCAGGCCGGCACCGCCCAAATTTCGGTGGCGGCCTCCGGGTTGAGTTCGGTGGTTAAGCAAATCAGCCTGCTCCCCGATAATCCGGCGCAGGTAACGGTATCGGCAGCGCCTACTACCATTTCTACTATTGGCGGCGCGCAATCCATTATTACCGCCGGGGTGTTGGATCAATACAACAACCCCATCAGCAGTCAAACCGTTAATTTTACCACCACTTTGGGTAGTTTAAACGGCGGCGGCACTACCGCCACGGCTACCACCAATTCCAGCGGGCAGGCTTCGGTAACATTGGCCGGTACCACCGCCGGCACCGCCACCATCACCGCGCAATCGGGAACGTTGTCGGCGGCCAGTACCCAGGTTTACCTGTCGCCGGGGCCGCCCACCCAAATCAGGTTTAATCCGGCCTCAAACGTGCCCATTTCAATTGAAGCCGATGGTCAAAGCTCGGTTAACCTGGAATTGCAGGTGCTGGATATGCACGGCAACCAGGTAACGCAGGCCACCGCCGTTACGCTGACCACCTCTTTGGGCACGTTAAATGGCGGCGGTACCAGCTATTCTCAAGTAACCACCAACGGCTCGGTGTTATTTACCCTTACCTCAATCACCACCACCGGCACCGCCAATTTACACGCCAGAACTTCGGCGTTGTCTACTGACCGTTCGGTTAACTTTTTGCCCGGCGCGCCCGCGCAGGTGGGGTTAACTATTACCCCCACCGCTATTGTGGCCGATGGCAACAGCAACGCCACTCTGGTGGCCACCGCCTATGACCGTTATTACAACATTGTTAAAGATGTGCCGGTTACGGTTACGTTTAGCGTGGGCCGTGGCACTTTAAATGGCAGCGCCACCGAGGTTTCTACCAGCGGCAGCGTGCTGCGTACCCTCACCAGCGATACTACGCTGGGCAGCGTGCCGATTACGGTTACAATCACCGGGTTGGTTACGCCGGCTTTGAGCACAATTAATTTTATAGCCGGCCCGCCGGCCAACGTGGCGTTGGTGGCCGATACCGTATCTACTACGGTAGGCAATTCGGTGGCGTTAACGGCCACCGTAACCGATAGAGTGGGGCACGTTATTCCATCGCTGCCGCTAACATTTACCACACCGGTAGGCAGCATTAGCCCGGCGGTAGCCAATACCGATGCCAACGGCCAAACCAGCCGCACTCTGTTCTCTACCCAGTCCGGCAGCGCCGTGATTTCGGTGTTGGCCTACAACGGCTCAATTACCACCACCGGCAATAAAACCATCATTTTTAATCCGGGCGCACCGGCGCTGGCAACCTTGCAAGCCAGCCCCACCTCGCTGGTGGCCGATGGGTTAACCACCGCCGTGATTACGGCAACCGTCACCGATATTTTTGCCAACCCCGTGCCGGGGATAACGCCGGTATTTACTACCACCCTCGGCACGCTTAGCGGCAGCAGCGTTACCAACGCTGCCGGGGTAGTTACCCGCACGTTACGTTCTACCACTCAGTTGGGCACGGCCACGGTGAATGTGGTGGGGTTAACGGCCACGCCGGTGGTTGTGGCTTTTGTGGTTGGCCCGCCCAGCGCGGCGGTTTTGAGCGCCACACCATCTACCGCATTTGTGCTGGGGTTGGGCAACCCGGATTTGGTAACGCTGGTGATCACCGTTACCGACCGGGTGGGGCATCCCCTGACCAATCAATCTTTGGCGGCAACCAGCAGCTTTGGCACGCTGTCCGGCTCTGGCTGCGCCAGCACCAACAGCCAGGGGCAGTTGATTTGCAGCCTGCAATCTACCAAATCGGGCAACCCCACCATTTCGGTGGCCAGTATTGCGGCCACGGGTGATGTGATCACCTTTAACCCCGGCACCACCGCCACTTCGATTGAGGTAACGCCCAACGGCACCACCTCCAGCCCGGCGTATGTTACCGCCGGAACGCTCTTTACCTTTACGGCGGTGGCTAAAGATGTGTACAAAAACACCATTCCATTGGCGTTGTTTACCTGGGGCATTCGCTCCAACCCGCCCAACGGTGGCACCGGCACCATCAACCCGCTGGGCGGTGTGACTGGCCAGCAGGTTGGGCGAATGATTGTGAGCGTTTCCAGCAACATGGGCGGTTACGCCGAGTCTTACCTGGTGGTTAATCCCGGTACGGCGGTTAAGGGGCAGCTTTCAATTGTCCCAACCTCGCTGCCTATTGGCACCTTTGCCGATATTACGCTGGTGGTGCTGGACTACTACGGCAACTCCATTAACTACACCTATTGCCCCACCATGCAAAGCACCTTTGGGCTGTTAACCATTAACTGCACCAATGCTACCACCGGGATTGCGCTGGGGTCCATCACCTCAATTACCAGAACCGGCACCGCCACGTTAACCGTGTCCGGGTTATCGCCGGTAACGGGCATTTCTAACGTAACCTTTACTCCCGGCCCGCCGGTGCAGGTGCAAGTAAAAGCTGGCCAAACGCAACTGCATGCCAACGGCACCGATACCACGCCGATTACCGTTACCGTGCAGGATAACTACGGCAACCCGGTGATGTCCGGCTATACCATGCACAGTATTCAAACCACCGCCGGCACGCTCAGTTGCCCCACTTTTTCTACCAATTCCAGCGGCAATATTATTTGCACCCTTACCGCCGGCACGGTTGAAGGCACGGCCAGTTTTACCGTAAAATACACCTCAAACCAAACGCTTATCAACAACGGTTCGGATACGGTGAGCATTATCATCGGCATTCCCAAATCAATGGTGATTGACCCCACCGGCCCGCTCACCGTCACCGCCGGGATAACCACTCCGTTTAAGGTTTACGCCTATGATATTGGCAACGCGCTGATTCCCACGGAACGGCTTAATTATAGCTGGTTTACGGTAGAGCAGGGCGGCACAGGCGCTTTTTCACCGTTACCGGCCAATACCTGGCAAACCTCGTTTACCGGGCAAACCAGCGGTAATGTGCGGGTGCGTGTGGTGGTGTCCGATAATGAAAGCCCGCCCAACTATGTATCGCCGGGCACGTCTTATGTTTATGTGCAGGCCGCGCCGCCGGTTGAAGGAGTACTGGCCGTTTCGCCGGATTTTGTCACCGCCGATGGCGCGAGCGCCGTGAATTTAACGCTCACCGCCATGCGCGATAGCTTTGGCAACTCGGCCCGCGATGGCGATGTAGTTGCCTTTGTCATCAATTCTTTGCCGCAGCCACAAATCGTTACCGGCACGGTTACGGGCAATACGGTTTCGGCTACCTTTAATTCAACCACGGTGGCCGGCACGTATACCATTTCGGCTACCAATTCCAATAATCAAGCCATCACTTTGTATGGCGAGACATCCGTAGCCTTTACCCCCGGCCCGCCAGCGCAAGCCGGCATTGTTAAATCTACGCCGGCGCAACTGGTGGCCAATGGCGTTAGCACCGGCACCGTGGTGCTGCAAATCGCCGATCAATTCAACAATCCGGTGGCGGCGGGCTGGCCGCTTAACTTTACCACTTCGGCGGGAACCTTTCCGGCCAGCGGCGTTACCGCCAGCGATGGCCGCATTACCGGCACGTTACACGCCGGCCTGGTTTTAGCCAGCGTCCAGATTACCGCCACTTACGGCGTAAGCCAGTTTTTGGTGACGGGCAACGTGCCGTTGGTGGCCGGGCCGGCGGTTTTGGCCACGGTGGCGGCTAATACCACGGCGTTGGCTGCCGGCGGCACCAGCGCCCGGCTGGTCTTTACCATGCAGGATGCCTGGGGGCACCCCACCGATGGGCAACTGATTACGCCCACCATTTCGCCCGCGCTGGGGGTGTTTACCAACAGCACCGTGGTGCAAAACGGGCAGGTGGTGCAGTATCTATCGCCGTTTACCAGAACCGGCGCGGCAGTGGTTGGCAGCCAGGGCTTAACCGTTACCGGCGACACCGCTTTTACCGTTGGCCCTAACGTGGCGGCCATGGCCCAGATTACAGCCACGCCTATTTCGTTGACGGTTGGCGAAACAACCACGCTGGATATTGCCATTACCGACGCCTACGGCAACCCGGTATCGCCCACCACCATTATGCTTACTTCAACCCTGCAAGGTACCTTTGATGGCGCGGCCTCGCCAATAACCAGAACCACCAACGTTACCGGCCACATTGCCACGGCGCTAAAATCCACCAACTCCGGGTACGAGCCATTGGCGTTCAGCGGGCCGGCGGGCGCGTTGAGTTTGCATCCCAACTCTAACCTTATTGAATACAAGCCGGAACGCCGGATTATTGTTACGCTTGATATTACCGGCCCCATTACCTGGACTGCCGGCTCGCCGCTTACCATTACCGCCAGCAGCCGCGATGTTTACTACAACGTGATTGATCCCTGGAACCCGGTGGATTACATCTGGAGCCAAACCGCCGCCGCCGTAAACGGTCCCGGTTACGGGCCAATCAACAGCATTGATTCTCACAGCCGTTCCGTTGAGTTTGTGCCGCTAAAAACCGGCGTTAACCATATCCGCGCCATTTACGCGCCGTTCCAAAGCGAGCCGCTCACCGTTACCGTGGTGGCCGCGCCGCCCACCGCCGGGCTGGTGCCGGTTACGCCCGCCAGTATTCAGGCCGATGACGCCAGCACCACCACCATCCGCTTAACCAACCTCACCGATGCTTATGGCAACAGCGTGCAGGATGGGCATACCATCACCGTAACGGTAGACACCCGTACCGTTACCGGCGTAGTTACCGGCGGCGAAGCCAGCGTGGTGATTACGGCCACCAAGAACGCCGGCAAGCACCACATTTACGCTGCCAGCAGCGCCGGTACAATCACTTTAATCGGTTTCCCGGATGTCACCTTTGTCGCCGGGCCGCCGGCCAAAGCCGTGATTACGGCCTCGCCCAAAATTGTGCCGGTGGATACCACTGCCAGCCTGAGTATTCTGGTGTACGACCAGTTTAACAACCTGGTGGTTGATGGCACGGTGATTACAACCTCTGTGGAAAAGGCCAGCGTTAGCAGCAACCTGCCCACGGTGAACGGCAGCACGTCGGTTACGGTTAGCCCGTATGCCCTGGGCGATGGCTTAATCTCGATTTTTGGCGTGAATGGGGCGCTGTTTTTGCAGGGCGATACCAAACTCACCTTTATTCCCGGCAGCCCGGTTTTTGCCAATGTTACGGCTTCGTCTACCAACATTTTGGGCAACGGCAGCAGCACTTCGGCGTTGAGCGTTGTTATCAAAGATGGATTGCACTTTCCGGTGCTGGGTATTGGCACGGCGGTGATCACCGTTAGCCGGGGGTCGGTGTTGCCCACCACCACGTTGGTAACAGATGGCCGGTTTGATGCCACCTTCACCGCTAACCGCTCGGTGGGCGCGGTGACTATTCAGGTAAGCTACAACGGCGCGTCAATGGTGGTAGATGGCGACTCGCTCACGTTGATTGCCGGGCCGGCGGTTTCGGCCACGCTAACGGCCACGCCGCCCCAAATCCATGTGGACACCACCGAAAAATCGAGCCTGAAATTTACGTTGTATGACCAGTGGGGCAACCCCGTTACCGGCAGCACCGTTGTTACCACCACCGCCTCGATTGGCGGGGTGTTACCGGTGGCCGGCACCACCACCGGTAACGTCATCACCTTTACGCTGTCTGCCAGTACCCAGGCCGGGCCGGTTAGCTTTACGGTGCAAACGCCAGCCAGCGCCGGGGCGCTGGCGCTCACCGGCGATGCCGTAACCATTTTGGCGGGCGGCATCCATCACATTGATGTTACGCCAACGCTGCCGGTTTCGGTAACGGCGGGCAACAGCACCACCTTCAGCGCCATTGGTTACGATAAATACAACAACCTGTCCAGCCTTGGCCCCTTTAACTGGCGCAAAGTTTACGGCAGCGGCGATGGCATACTGGTAAACGGTGTGTTTACCGGCACTTTAGCCGGCACGCTGGGCATTCAGGCGTACACCGGCACCATCTACAGTACGGAAAAATCGGTTACAATTGTGCCCGGTTCGTTGTACACCGCGGTGGTGGCCGCCAATCCGCTTACCGTGCCGGTGGGCAGCGTACCCAGCCAGCTAAACATTACCGGGCGCGATTATTACGGCAATCTGGTGGTAGATGGCACCGAGGCAACGGTTGCCACCGATTTGGGCACCATTTTGGGTAGCGGCGCTACCAAGAGCGGCGTGCTTACCCGCACCCTGCTCTCCAGTATTTTCTCCGGGCGGGCGCACATTTTTGTTAATAGCAAGGCGGCTCTGGGCGATACGGTGTTCTTCTCGCCCCGCGCCTGGATGACTTCCATCCCCGATACGCTGGTAGCCGATGGCTCCAGCCGGGCCGAAGTGCGGATTAGAATGCTGGATAACAACGGGCAGCCCACCGGCCAAATACCGGCCACGGTCACTTCTACGTTGGGGCTGCTCAGTTACAGCGCCTGCGCTGCCGACGCCGATGTGTTTGTGTGCTCGCTCACCGCGCCCACCACGGTGGGGCAGGCCTACATTTACGCCGATGGCCTCCCGGCGCAGGGCGTGATTACGTTTACTGCCGGCGCTCCCAGCCGCGCCTACATCAGCGCCAGCCCGGCGGCGGTAGCCACCAACGGGTTGAGCACCAGCACGCTTACCATTACCGTGCAGGATGCTTACAGCCACACCGTTACCGATTACACCTCGCCGCTTACCGTTACCACCTCGTTGGGCACGGTGAGTGGGGTAGAGCCAACCGTGAACGGTGTAACCCACCGCACGCTTGCCGGCGGCAACGTTGCCGGCACGGCGCATCTGGCCATAACCGGCTTTTCGGCCCAGGGCGATACCGATATTCCTGTGGTGGGCGTGGTGGCGCACGTGAGTGCTTCGCCCGGCTACCTCACCGCCGACGGCCAGAACTCAACGCAGTTAACCATCACTTTAAAGGATGGCGTTGGCCAGCCGCTTACGTATACCACCGCGCCACTGGTCATTACCGCCTCGCTGGGAACGTTGAGCGGGGAGGAAGCAACCGTGAACGGCGTAACCCACCGCACGCTCACCGCCGGCACTCAACCGGGCGTGGCCCAGCTTGGCGTTAGCAACGTTTCAACCCTAACCGGCAACTCCCAGATTAATATTTCCGCGCCGGTAATCCAGATTACGGCCTCGCCAACGGCGATGGTAGCCAACGGTCTCAACCGCTCGCGGTTAACGCTATCGGTGCAGGATATTTACGGCAACGTATTGACCGGCTCCAGTTTGCCGCTAACGGTTACAACCTCGCTGGGCACTATCAGCGGTTTTCAGGCCACGGTCAATGGCGTTACCCAGCGCATTCTCACGTCTACCATCAGCAGCGGCATCGCCCAAATTTTGGTAGCCGGCCAAACAGCCACGGGCGATACTCAAATTCAGTTTGTGGGGACAAGTTTTGTAAACGGCGATTTTGAGAACGGCCTGACGAACTGGATTGCGGGCAATTACTTCTCGCCGGTTACGGCCACGCTGGTTTACACCGATAAAGCCTCGGTGGGTGAGTTTATTGGCGATACCTTTATTGTTCCCAGAGTGGACAGTACTTTAACTCAGGCCGGCGGCACCGGTATGGCCCGGTTGGGCGCGGATACCAACAATAACACCGGCCATGCGGTGGGCCAAACCTGGTTAAAACAGGCCGTGTACATTGCTCCCACCGGAGTAACACAGCTAACCTACTGGTACCGGCTGCTCAGCTACGATGTTTCGGTGGGGTCGCCGGATTGGGGATATCAGGAGTGGGATCCGTTTAAGGTTTATCTGAACGGCACGCAGGAATGGCAGGATAAGGATATTCTCACCAATCGGGTTTGGTCGTGGACGTGGCAAACCTGGCGCAATGGCCCGCCCGACCCGCCGGCCTCGCCGCTGGATTCGGGGTGGCGGCAGGGCGTGCTGGATTTAACCCCGTTTGCCGGGCAGGTGGTTACGCTGGAGTTTAGGGTAGCTAACAACCGGCAGCCGGTGGATAACACCTGGGTGTACCTTGATGATGTTACAGTGGTACACCAGGATGTTAAAACCTACCAGGTGTTCATCCCGATAGTGATGAAATAGTGGCGTAGCAAAAAGTTCCCGGCGCAGGGGGTGCATAAAATATCGGGGAGAAAATTGTAGGGGCAGGCATTGTGCCTGCCCCCATTGGACGACCACGAGGGTCGCCCCTACATTTTTAGCAGAAATCACAGCCCGCCAATTATCCGGCGGGTTTTTTATTTGGTGGGATTGATGGGCAGGGTAATTGTAACCACCGCGCCGGGGGCGTTGGGGTGGTTGTCCAGTTCAATTTGGCCCTGATGAAACTCGACAATTGCGCCGCAGGTAAACAGGCCTAACCCCAGGTTTTTGCCGCTGGTTTTGGTGGTAAAAAAGGGATGGAACAGCCGGTCGCGGTGTTGCTCCGGGATGCCAATGCCGTTATCGCTTAACCGCACCTGCACGGTGTTGGCGTCAATCTGGGCCGCCCGGATTTCGATGAGGCCGTTATGATGGCTGTCGGCAATGGCATCGCGGGCGTTGAGCAGCAGGTTCATCCACAGCAGCTTTAAATGGCTGGCGCTGGCAATAATGGCCGGCATATCCTCAATATGTGTTTTTATCTGAATATCATTTTTGCGCAGCGAATGGCTAACCAGCGTGAGCGAATCTTTGATGGTTTCGGCCACGTCGGTTTCAAACCATTCGTAGCTGTCCTGGGTTGAAAAATCCAGCAGGTTTTGCACAATTTTTCTAATCTGCGTGCCGGCCTCTTCGATGTGCTGAATCATGGCGTAGTCGGGCGAGTTGGGGTTGGCGTCCATGCCCATAATTTGCGAGTTGGCAATAATAACGGTGAGCGGGTTGTTGATTTGGTGCGCCACGCTCGAGGCCAGTTGCCCCACCGCCGCCATATTGGCCGAGCGAAAGAGCGAGGCTTGCAGCCGGAGTTGCTCAGAAACATCCTGCGCAAAAATAATCACCTGGCTTACTTCGCCGGTGTGGGTAAAAATGGGGTAGGTGTGCACGTTACGGGCGGCAAACAGGCTGCGGTTATCGGCATCGGTTTGGCTTTCCCAAATGCCTTCTTTACCGGTTTGGAACGTTTCTTGCACAATTTTGGTTAACGCCGGCGCGGCCTCGCCCCATAGCAGCTTGTCGCAAACCTGCCCAATGAGGGTGTCGGGCGTTTGTCCCAGCCGTTTTGCTTCGGCCTGGTTAATGGTGATGATTTTTAAATCGCGGTCGGTAATGTACAGGCCATCGGTAATGCCGTTGAACAGGGCTTTGAGCGTGCTGTGGCTGCGTAAAATTTCGGCGTAGGCCGAAGACAGGTCGCGGAACAGGTTGGCATTTTGAATGGCGATGGAGGCGTGGCTGGCAAAAGCGTTGAGCAACGTTTCATCGCTGGCGTGAAAGGCTTCGGGCCGGGGGCTTTTTACCGAAATCGCGCCCAGCACCGCTTCGCCTACCCGCAATGGCGCTACCAGCAGCGACCACGCGCCCTGGTCGCGGGTTTGGTGGGTTATTTTTACCGTGGCGCGTTGCTGCATGGCCTGCTGCACAGCCTCTTTTTGTACCGCCACCAGTTCGGCGGGCAGCGGCGGCCCCTGCGAAGCCACCTGCGTTTCGCGCTCGTGGGGATCGTTGTTGGGGTTGAGCAGGTACAGATCGCTGTGGGTAGCCACCACAATAGTTTTGGCTGCCGATTGCACCACCAGCTCCAGCACCCGGTCAAGCTGAAGGGTGGTGCTGATGCTCTGGCTGATGGCGTTCAGCGCCTCGGTTTGTTGCAGGCGGTGCTGCAATTCCTCGTACAGCCGGGCCTTTTCAATGGCGGCGGCGGCATGCGAGCTGATAATCTGCATCAGGCGCACATCATTTTGGGTAAAGGTTTCGGGGCGCTCGCTGCCAAGTTGCAGCACGCCCATTGGCGGGCCGCTGCTGGGCAAGGGCACCATCAGCCAGGCCCGGATGGTTTGATCCGGCGGTTGGGCTTCGATAATCAAATCGGGCTGATGGTTTTGGGCGGCGTCGCGGGCCAGGCCGGCGGCGCGGCGGCGGTCGGCATCGTGCAGTTCAATCTCATCCTTGAGCGTTACCACGGAATCAATGCGCTGGTTATCGCCGGCGTACAGGTAAATGTTGCTGATTGAAGCGCCGGTGAGGCTGCGCGAAACAGCCATAGTGGTGGTGAGCGTTTCCTGCAAGTTCAGGGTGCGGTCAATGGCTTTGCCGGCTTCGTATAGCGCCTCAATTTCATCAACGCGCTGGGCTTCGGCGTAAAGCGAGGCGTTTTGCAGGGCAATGGCGGCCTGGTTGGCCAGCATAGTTACAATTTGGTGCAGATCGTCATTAAAGGCGTTGGGTTTGTGGCTGATGACAGCCAGCGCCCCCATAGTGATTGAGGTAAAGGTGAGCGGCTCAATAATCAGCGACCGCATCGGCTGGTCCGGGTGGGGCTGCCAGATGGGGTTGTGAACGGGCAGCCGGTCTACCAAAGCCAGGGCCACCAGCGCCGGGTCAATGGGGGTGGTGGTTAAACGTTGCCCCTGGCTGGTTAATCCCACCACGTCCAAATCGGCGTCCAGATCGGTGCGGTAGTAAACGGCGGCCAATTCTACGTGCGGAATTACGCGAAGCGCGGCATCGAGCACGGTATTAACCACTTCTTTGTGATCCAGCATGGTGGCAATTCGCTGCCCGGCATTAACCAGCGTGTTGCGAACGCGCAACTGGGTGAGCTGGTTAGAAAACAATTGCGAGCTTTCGAGCGTGCCGGCCACCTGGTTGGCAAAAATTTCCAGCAGTTGAACGGTTTCGGTGGACGGCGGCATTATAATATCAGTAACCCACAGCACGCCGGTAATTTTGCTGCCTCTGGTATCCAGCGGAATGGCCAGCAGTTGTTCGGCGGGCAGCGGCTGCTCAGGCGGCGCGGCAAAGGGCGTGGGATGTTCCGTTTCGGCCAGATTAAACAGGTAAGCCTGGCCCATACGGGTAGCGCCGGTAAACAGGGTGCGCAGGTCGGGTTCGGTAAATTGATGTTGCTCAAGTTGTTGCGCCCACCAGTAATCGGCCAGCAAATCGGGGATGATGGTGCTAAATACGGGATCATCCTGGTGATAAACCGAGATGGCCACTTTGAGGCCAAGCTGCCGCCAGGCGATTTCGGGGATTTCGTTGAGCACCACATCGGGCAGGGGGCTAAGGTGGGCCAGCCGGTTGCTGGCTTCGAGCATTTGGGTAAGGCTGTTGTTGCGCTCCTGCAACGCTTCTACCAGTTGTTGCCGTTCCTGGCGGTAATGGCGGTATTCAAGCGCCCGTTTGATGCTGTGTTTCAGTTCATCGCGGATAATGGGCTTGGTAATGTAATCGTGCGCGCCATGCCGCAGCGCCTCAACTGCCGATTCTACCGTGCCGTAGCCGGTAATCAAAATAAATTCAGTTTCCGGGGAAAGTTTTTTTACGTAGGCTAATACGTCCAGGCCGGTCACATCGGGCATGACTAAATCTGAAATGACCAGATCGAATGGGTGTTTGTTGAGCAGCGCCAGCGCCTCGCCGCCACCGTTGGCGGTAGAGATGTGGTACCCCTCGGCTTCCAGCATAATTCTGATCAGGCTGCAAATCCCGGCTTCGTCGTCAATAACCAGAATGCGATGGTGTTGGTTCATGGCGTTAATCTTTTTTGGGGTTGTATTTACTTTACTACACAGGGCCGGCAGAATGAACAAACCCGAAAAGCGGCGTTAATCGGTGGCAATGGTGTAGCCATGCCTGGGAACTGTCAGCAAAAACCGGGGGGTGTGGCTGTCGGGTTCAATTTTCAGGCGCAGGTTGCGCACGTGCATGCGCACCAGGTCGGGGCTGCCGGTATCGCTGGGGTAATCCCAAAGCTCTCGGAGCAGGCGCTCACCGCTGAATACTTGCCCGGGGTGGCTCATCAGGTGGTACATTAAATCAAATTCAACCGGGGTGAGCAGAATGGTTTTTTCGTGGGTGGTAAGCTGGTAGTTTTGGCAGTTGAGGATAAGTTGCCCCACCGAAATGGTATCGCCCGGAGAGGCTTCGTCTTGCTGGCGCGAGGTGCGCTGCAAAATGGCCCGCACTCTGAGCAAAAGTTCGCGCACGTCAAAGGGTTTGGTAATGTAATCATCGGCTCCGGCCTCAAATCCTTCGATTTTGTCTTCTACCCGGCCACGCGCCGTTAAAAACAAAATTGGCACCGTTTGCAAAATGGGGTCCGAGCGGACCTCGCGGCACACCTGAAACCCGTCCATGCCGGGCATCATAATATCAAGAATAATCAGGTGCGGGCTGATGCGCCGCGCAATTTTCAGGGCATCGGTGCCGTTGTAGGCTACCCTCACCTGGTAATGCGGTTGTAAACTGCGCTCAATGCTCAGCGCCACTCGTTCTTCGTCATCAACAACCAGGATACTTGCCATAGCTTTTGCCCCTTTTCGCTGCAACTCATTCTTAATAATCTATCATTAGCTGGATAAAAAAGCAAGGTGTTGCAAACCAATATCCTATCCGGCCTAAAAAAATCCCCCTTTGGCCGGCTTGGCTAAAGGGGGATGCCTGAAAACGGTTTGAGGCCCGGTTTAGGTGGTGATGAAGGTGCTGAGTTTTTGCAGGGCCAGTTCGTTGGCCCATGAGGATTCGGATTGGATTTGCAGGTAGGGCACCCGCGCAATCGGCGAACGCACCAGCACAATATTGCTGCCAACCGGCCCGTTGAGTTGGTTGATAACCGGCAGCAGGCGGGCTAAATCCAGCCCCAGTTTGCGGGCCAAAATTAAAAAGTTGTCCAGGGCTTCGTTGGCGGCGGGCAGCCCGGAGGTAAGCACAAATACTTTGTCGGCCCGCCGAATGGCCGTCAGGCTGAGTTCGGTCAGGGACGAGCCTAAATCCAGCACCACAATATGACCGGTTTCTACCAGCGAGTTTAACAACTGGAGCAGGTTGTCCGAGGTGGGCCGGTAATCGGGGCCGGTGATGCCGGCGGGGGCGGCAATAATCCGGTAGTTGGGTTTGAGGGTTTGCAGGTACAGGGCAATGGTCTCCGGCGTAATTTGCACGGTTGGCAGCGAAAGCAGGTGGGCAATGTTTTTGTTGGCGTTAAGGCCAATAGTTGGGGCCACGTCGCCCACGGGCAAAACCAAATCTACCAACACCACCGGGTTTTTGCCCTGGCTGGCAATCGATTTGCCCAGATTGATGGCCAAAGTGGTTGCGCCCATTTTTCGTTGCGGGCCAAAAATACCCACAATTTGCCCGGCGCTGAGCGGTTGTTCTTTGACGGGTTGTTCCGCGCCGGGACCGATAAAATGTTCAATCCGGGCGTTGAGATCGTGCAGGTTGATGGGTTTGGTCAGGTAGTCGTCGGCTCCGGCGGTAAAGGCAAATTTTTTATCGGCTAACCCGGCACGGGCGGTTAGCACAATAATAATCACCTCGGAAATATTAGAGTTGGCCCTGATCTTTTTTATTACCTCAAACCCGTTTTCGCCGGGCATCATAATATCCAGCAAAATTAAATCCGGGGTGTCGGCGGCAATCATTTGCAGGGCGATATTGCCGTCTTCGGCTTCATAGATGTCGTAGCCTTGTTGTCTGAGGTTAAACGTAAGCATGCGGCGAGTGGTTTGTTCGTCTTCAACCACCAGTATTTTCTTGCGTTTCATTACATGCCTCTGCCGGGGAAGTATTAGTGTACCCAATTGTAATAGTTTTTTGGGTTTTATTCAACCCGGCCTAGCCCTGCTGGCGTTGAAAGGTGAGCCGGTAGTTTACCGTTTTGCTGGCGGGTAAACCCAGCCCGTGCACTACGTCGCTGGGGGCGTTAGTTACGTAGATGTTGTAACTGTCCGGCCCCTGCGCCCCGTACATGGGGAAATTAAGAGGATATTCGGGCGATGGTTTGTTTTCGGTGTAGCCAACGGCCTGCCCACTGGGCCATGATTGAGTGACCGGCTGGCCCAATATGCGCTGCCCTTTTTCATCCAGAACGTCTACATAAATGTGATGCAGCCCGTGTGATTGGGTTTCGTCTTCGTAAATGGCTTTTATCAGCCGGTAGACCGGCTGGCCCGGCTGCGATTGCGCCCGGCTTACCCAAACCCCCAAATCGTTCAGGCGTGAGTCCCATTCCAGGGCAGGGGTGGGAGTGGCTTTGGGTTGAGGGCGGGGTGGCGGTGGCTGGGTGGCGTAGGGCAGGGTGTGTTCAACGCCGTCAACCAGCACCACCACGTTATCTTTATCAACAAACCTGACAATAGACACATTTTTTGCGCCCAAAATAGGCTGGGGCGGATTGTTGATCATGGCCGCCGGCACAACGGTGTACATAGGCGTAGGCAGCGGGGTTAATGTGGCGGTTGGTGGCGGCGTCGGGGTTGGCGTGGGGGTAGATGTGGGCACCGGGCTATCGCCGGTAAATAGCTGGACTTCATCGGACGCAAATTCAATGCCGCAGGCCATGTTGGTCAGCACAAAAAGCAGTACCAGCAAAAACCAATTTTTTGAGTGAGGTTGATTCATCATAGTATTTGTGTTTGTTAACAAAGTAGTCTCATATACAGTTTCGGCTTTACCGCCACCAACTTGAGTCGCTGTTGGGGGTGGTTTTACGTGAATTTTATGGCAATCTTACTGATAGTTTACTTACAACCCGCAGAAGTCGTGATACAATCAAGGTATCAAATCCCCCGGTAGTTGGGGCCAGGGTTTAAATAACTGGAGAAGTAAAATGAAGATGTTATCAAATGCAAGGGGTTTGTACCGGATGAATCCACAATCTGGAAGTGCCAACAACTCAACCTCAGCAGCGCATTCCGGTTTCTATACTCTTCGCGCCGAAGGTAATCTGGTTACGGTTTGCGCCTGGTGTAACAGTGTGCGCGATGACAACGGCCATTGGCACCGCGCCAAAACCAACGATACGTATCAAGCAGGGCAGGGCCTTACTCACACCATCTGCGACTCTTGTAAAACCGAATACATAAAACAACTCACACCGGCACTTGCACCCGTTTTTGTGACAGGTTGATTAACAGTGTAGTTGAAAAAATAATTATCCTGGGGTAATTCTCTCCTCTCTCAAGGGTACGGCGGTTGTGGGTTTAACCGCCGTACCCCTTTTTAAATTTATTTACGTTTTGTTTATGGTGCAAAATGCAATTTTTGCCGATAATTGAGAGAGATAAAATTCACCTGAATAATCCGGAGCAAGCCATACCAAAAATGGGGCCAAATAATACTAACGGACATACCATCCCGGCTAGTTTTTGGAAAATAATGCTGGTTGACGATGACCCGCACAACCACAAGATGATCAAGTTGTTCCTTAAAGAATTTTCCTTTGATGGCAAACCGTTGGAGTTTGTTTCGGCTTTTTCCGGGGCCGAGGCTTGTAGCCTGCTTCAACAGCACCCCGATGTGGCATTGATATTTTTGGATTTGGTAATGGAAGAGCTTGACTCCGGGTTGCAGGTGGCCCGGTATGTAAGGGATGAACTGGGCAACTCGCTGGTTCGCATTGTTATGCTCACCGGGCAGGTGCATAACTTTCTGGCCGAAAACATTATCGCACAGTACAACATTAACGATTACAAACTCAAAACCGAGTTTACCCGCCAAAAACTATCTACCACAGTGTTGGCCTGGCTTCGCGATTACCGAGATTTAATCACTCTGGAAGCGAACCGGCAAGAACTGAGCCAATTAACCGCTAACATGGCGGCCCACACCACCCAACTGGAATCCGTTAACGCCCAACTCGAAATCCAGGTGGCCCGGCGGCAGCAGGCCGAATCCCGGCTGCAAGCCTTGCTGGCGGTTGAGCATGAGCAACGGCTACTGGCCGAAACTTTATCCGAGGTAACGCTGGCGCTCACCGCGCCCACCAATCAGGCCGATGTATTGCAAGAAATTTTGCGCCAAATGCAACGGCTGGTGCCTTACCAGTGTGCTCATATTGTGTTGCTACATAACAATGTGCTGCGGGTATCGGTTTGGCAGGGGTACCCCGACCCGGAATTTATCACCGGGTTGGAGCATTCGCTGGCCGATTTTCCCATTGATGCCGAAGTTGTGCGCTCCCGCGCGCCCCTGGTTCTTGCCGATACGCAAACCACGCCCGGTTGGGTGGTAGAATTGGCCTGGGTTCGGTCGCATCTGTCGTTTCCCATTGTGCTGGGCCAAACGGTGCTGGGGCTACTGCGGATGGATGCCGATATCCCCAACGCTTTTTCGCAGCAGGATGTGGCCCGGTTGCAACCGCTGGTGCATGTGGCCGCGGTTGCCCTGGAACGGGCGCGCCTGTACGATCAACTCCAGCAAGAACTGGCCGAACGGGCGCAAACCCAAAAAACGCTTCTGGAACAGCGCAACCTGCTGCGCACCGTGATTGATACCGTGCCCGAATTTATCTTTGTAAAAGATGCCGCCAGCCGGTTTGTCTTAAACAACGCGGTTCACCTGAGCGTGTTGGGCGCAACCTCGCAGGAGGAAGTGTTGGGCAAAACCGATTTTGACTTTTTCTCGCCCGAACTGGCCCAAAGTTACTACACCGACGAGCAAAATGTAATAAATTGCAACAAGCCGTTGCTCAACCGCGAAGAACCCTACACCGAAAAAGATACCGGTGCTCTCCGCTGGTTATCTACCACCAAAGTGCCGCTGTTTGATAGCACCGGTCAGGTTGCCGGGCTGGTGGGCCGCAGCCGCGATATCACCGAGCAAAAACAGGTCGAAGAGGAGTTACGCCAGTACGAATTTATAGTAAACACCTCCAACGAGTTGATGACGCTGATTGACCGAAACCATATTTATGCCGCCGCCAGCAGCGCCTACTGCCAGGCGCATAACCGTAGCCGCGCCCAAATTGTGGGACAAAGCGTGGCCAGCGTGTGGGGCTGGAACATCTACGAGCAGCGGCTCAGGGCTTACTTGCTTGCGTGTTTTGAAGGCCGCAGGGTTCAATATGAAGAATGGATAGAATTTGGCGTATTGGGCCGGCGTTACGTGCAGGTTAATTGCCATCCCTACACCAACAGTCAGGGCGTGGTAACGCACACGGTGGTGGTTTCAAAAGATATTACCGATTTTAAACAAACCGAAGCCGCCTTGCAGCAGGCCAACGCCCAAAAAGAGCAACTATTGGCCGCCATCCCTTCAATTTTGATTGGCGTCAACGGCAACAACATCATTACCCATTGGAATGCGCCCGCCGCCGCCGTTTTTCAAATTGATGTCCTGGCGGCGATAGGCCAGCCGCTTTCCGGGTTGCCGTGGGATTGGGCCAGGGTTAACCCGCAGCTAGAGGCTTGCCGCGCCGGCATTCAGCCTATCAACCTGCACGATGTGCGCTACACCCGCTCCGATGGCAAAGAAGGGTTTTTGAGAATCTCCATCACACCTTACGCCGATAGCGAAGCGCAATCGGCGGGGCTGTTGCTACTGGCCGAAGACATCACCGGGCGCAAAATCCTCGAAAGCCAGTTGGCCCAGGCCCAAAAACTGCAAGCCGTGGGCCATTTGGCCGCCGGCATTGCCCACGAAATCAACACCCCCACCCAGTACATTGGCGATAATGTGGGCTTTTTGCAGGTTTCGCTGGGCCGGTTGCAAACCGTTTTTGCTCAATACCAACGGCTGCTCGAAGCCGATAAAACCCAAACCCTGTCGCCGCAACTGCTGGCCGAGGTTGAAGATGCGGTCCGGCAAGCGCGGGTAGATTATTTGCTGCAAGAACTGCCGTTGGCCGCCGCCGAAGCTATGGACGGCGTGGCGCGTGTAACCGATATTGTTAAGGCCATGAAGGAGTTTTCTCACCCCGGCGTTGAAGAAACCGCCGCCATTAACATTAACCAAGCCATTCAAAGCACCATCACCGTGGCGCGTAACGAGTGGAAATATGTGGCCAACCTCAACACTAATTTTGACCCCGACCTGCCGCCGGTGTTGTGCCTGCCCGGCGAATTTAACCAGGTGATCCTTAATATTCTCATCAACGCTTCTCAGGCCATTGCCCAGGTGGTAGGCGATGGCTCTGCCGGCAAGGGTGTTATCACCGTTACCACCCGGCGCGACGGCAATTGGGTCGAAATTCGCATTAGCGATACCGGCCCCGGCATCCCCGACGAGATTAAACCCAGAATTTTTGACCCGTTTTTTACCACCAAAGAAGTTGGCCGGGGCACCGGCCAGGGGTTAGCCATTTCTCACGCGGTTATTGTAGAAAAACACCGGGGCAGTATCGCCGTAGAATCTGCATTGGAGCGCGGATCAACCTTTATTATTCGGCTGCCCATTAACCCCAACTCGGTTGAGGTAGAAACTCTGTATGGTTAACGATAAACGAATTTTGTTTGTTGACGACGAAACCCGCGTGTTGCACGGGGTGCGTCGTCAATTTATGTTGGCCGGCCATGATTGGGACATGGAATTTGCCGGCAGTGGCCGCGAGGCGCTGGATATTTTGGCCCGCAGCTCTGTGCCGTTTGATGTGCTTGTGACCGACATCCGCATGCCCGGCATGGACGGGCTTGCCTTGTTGCAACAGGTTAGGGAGCAATACCCCCACCTGGTGAGAATTGTGCTAACCGGCCACATTAGCCGGGAAACCGCCATGCGGTCGGTGGGGCTGGCGCACCAGTTTTTGGCCAAGCCGTGCAGCATGGAAATGATCGAAGCCACCTTAACCCGCGCTTTTGCCATGCGCCAATTGCTGGCTTCGGCCCGGCTAAAACAGCTTATTGCGCAGTTGAACACGCTGCCCAGTTTGCCCACGCTGTACAACCGGCTGCTCCGCGAAATCCAGTTGCCGGAGGCCAATATTAAAAATGTGGGGCAAATTATTGCCCAGGATATTGGGATGACGGCCAAAATTTTGCAACTGGTTAACTCGGCTTTTTTTGGGCTGCGGCGGCACGTTTCTAATCCTTCGCAGGCGGTAATGCTGCTGGGGCTGGACACCATTAAGGCGCTGGTGTTATCGGTGCATGTGTTTTCGCAGTTCAGGTTGGCTCAACTGGGCGAAATATCGCTAACGCAACTGCAAGAACACAGCCTGGCTGTGGGGACGCTGGCCCAAAAAATTATTGAACAGGAACAGCCCAACGACCATCAAGTGGCCGATTTTGCCTTTGCCGCCGGCTTGTTGCACGCCGTGGGCCGGCTGGTGCTGGCTGCCAACCTGCCCGCCGATTACAGCCGGGCGCTGGCGCTGGCGCGAGACAACAACCTCAGCCTGATTGAGGCCGAACGGCTGGTTTTTGAAGCCACTCACGCCGAAGTTGGCGCTTATTTACTGGGCATTTGGGGGCTGCCGGACCCGGTGGTTGAGGCGCTGGCCTACCACCCCGAACCGGCTCGCTGCGCCTGCCCGGCCTTTGGCCCGCTGATTGCCGTTCACGTGGCCAACGCGCTGTTGCAAGAAAGTTACCAGCCGGGCACCGGGTTGGTTTTAATTGACCAAAATGAGCTGGATCGGTTGGGGTATTTGGATAAATTGCCGGAGTGGCGTCGGCTTTGCTCCGCCAAAGCTTTGGGGGAAGCCGCGTAATGAGCCAAAAAATTTTACTGGTAGATGACGATGACCATGTGCTGCGGGGGTATCAACGCCGCCTGAACGAGCAATTTGAGGTTGAAACCGCGCCGGGCGGCCCGGAAGCTTTAAGCGTAATCGCATCTGCCGGCCCTTTTGCCGTGGTGGTGGCTGATATGCGCATGCCGGTAATGGACGGCATTCAGCTTTTGAGCCGGGTTAAAGAGGTGGCTCCCAACACGGTGCGAATGATGCTCACCGGCAACGCCGATATGCAAACCGCCATTGACGCGGTGAACAAGGGCAACATCTTTCGGTTTCTTACCAAACCATGCCCCCCGGAGGTATTTACCGAGGCGCTGCAAGCCGGCCTTAAGCAATACCAACTGATTACCGCCGAGCGCGAACTGCTGGATGGCACGCTTAACGGCAGCATCAAAGTGCTCATCGAGATATTGAGCCTGGCCAATCCGCCCGCTTTTAGCCGGGCCAACCGTATTACCCGCCTGGTTGGGCAAATGGCCACCGAGTTGCAGTCGCCAAACGTGTGGCAGTACAAACTGGCGGCCATGCTTTCGCAGATTGGTTGTATTACCCTGCCGCCCGGCGTGCTGGACAAAATTAACACCAAAGTTCCGCTCACGCCGGTGGAGCAAAACATGTATGCGGTGCATCCGGCGGTGGGCTACCAGCTGTTGGTTAACATTCCCCGCCTCAAACTGATTGCCAAAATGATCGAGCGGCAATTTCAGGCCGCCGGCCAATCCGTTTTGCCACAAAACCTAAAAACCGAAGAAGATGTAGTTTTCTTTGGCGCGCAGTTGTTAAAAACGGCGCTGGATTTTGATGACCTGCTCACCCGTGGCGTGCCGTATGATGATGCCGTGGCAACGCTGCAAAAACGTCCCAACACCTACAACCCCAACCTGCTAACCGCGCTGGCAGATCACGCCGGTGCGGATGTGGAGGTTTCATCGCCCACCGGACGGGTGGCGGTTGACCTTAAGGACTTAAAAACCGGCATGGTCATTGTTCAGGATGTGTGGGCTAAAAACGGCATCTTTTTGGTGCAAAACGGGCAAACCGTAACGCTGCCGGTGTTAATGCGGCTGCGCAACTTTGCCGATGGCGTTGGCATTGACGAGCCGATTATGGTGAGCGCGGCTTCGGCTTAAAAAACAATACAGCAGATTGCTGTAAAATTTACTACCGGACATAAATATGACCCTTTCACTTGAGTGTATTCTCGATATTGGCCGGCAAATCCTGGCCGCCCCGGAAAATGTGGCGGCGATTGCTCAATCCACGGTTGACCGGCTTCAACCGGCGCTGTTGCCGGACGGCGCGGCGGCGCTTTGGCTAATAAACCAAAGCTGCTTCAAACTCGAAGCCGCCGCCGGCAGCAACCCGCCCTTTGCGCCGGGCCAAACCCGGCCTGTTGCCATTAACCCGCCGCTCTACCCCACCGAACTGGCCCTGCCGCTTTACGCCGGCGGCCAACTGCTGGGCCTGTTGAGCCTGCATCCGCCGCGCCCCAACGCCTTTACCCCGGCAACCATCGAACATGTGCAAACTCTGGCCGATTTTTTAGCGGCGGCGTTGGCAAACGCCCTGCGGCTTCAGCAATCAGAGCGGGAACTGGCCCAACACCGGGAACTGGTGGCCAATATTCGCCAAAGCGAAGAACTGTTCCGGCAGGTGGCCGCCTCGGTGAGCGCGCACATTTACGTGAGCGAAGTTACCCGCGACAACGTGGTGCTAAACCATTACATTGCCACCAACGTTGAAGTGCTCACCGGTTATCCGCACGAAAATTTTATCAGGGATTGGGGATTTTGGGCCAACACCGTTATTTACCCCGATGACCGGCCACGCGCCGCCAATCAATTTAGCCGGTTGCGCCAGGGCTTGGCCAGCACCACCGAATACCGGCTAACGCGGGCCGACGCCCAGATTATTTGGGTGCGCGATAGTGGCCGGGTAGAAATACGGGGCGATTCAAAATTTATTTACGGGGTTGTAACCGATATTACCGACCGCAAACTGGCCGAGCTGGCCCTGGAAAACGAGCGGATGCTGTTATCGCAACGGGTGGCCGAGCGCACCAGCGAACTCAGCGCCGCCAACGCCAAACTGGCCCGCGCCGCCCGGCTAAAGGATGAATTTTTGGCCAACATGAGCCACGAACTGCGCACGCCGCTCAACGCCATTTTGGGCATGTCCGAAGTGCTGCAAAGCGGGGTGTACGGCCAACTCAACGATGAGCAACTCAACGCCGCCCGCCATATCGAAGAAAGCGGCGCTCATTTGCTGGCTCTCATCACCGACATCCTTGACCTGTCTAAAATTGAGGCCGAAAAGCTGGATTTGGATATTAGCCAGGTTTTTATTGATTACGTCTGCGAGGCCAGCCTGCGCATGGTGGCGCAAATTGCCAAAAAGAAACGCATCAAAGTTACCTCGCAGTTTGATGTGCGGGTAAAATCCATTCAGGCCGACCAGCGCCGGCTCAAGCAGATTTTAGTCAATTTGCTCAGCAATGCCGTAAAATTTACGCCCGAAGGCGGGCAGGTTGGCCTGTACGTGCAGGGCGACCGCCAACGCGAACTGGCGCGGTTTGTGGTGTGGGATACCGGCGTGGGGATTGCCGCCGAAGACCTGCCTCAATTGTTCCAGCCGTTTGTGCAGCTTGATAGCCGCCTGTCCCGCCAGCACGAAGGCACCGGGTTGGGGTTATCGCTGGTGGCCCGGCTGTCCGAACTGCACGGCGGCGGGGTTTCGGTAGAAAGCGAAGTGGGCCGGGGCAGCCGCTTTACGGTATCGCTGCCGTGGCGCGAAGCCGAGCCGGTAGACGATGACCCGGCGGAGTCGTTGCCCGGCTTTGCCGTAACCAACGACGATGTGCCACCGCCGGCAGAAAAAATGCCGCCGCTCATTTTGCTGGTTGAAGATAACGAAGCCAACGTTATCACCCTCACCGAGTTTTTAACCAGCCTGGAATACCGGGTGATTGTGGCCCGCAACGGCATCGAGGCCATTAACCGCGCTCAGGAGGAGCGCCCGGACATTGTGTTAATGGATATTCAAATGCCCGGCATGGATGGGCTGGAAGCCCTTCGCCGCATTCGGGCGAATGACAGCCTGGCCGGGTTGCCGGTAATCGCCCTTACCGCGCTGGCCATGCCCGGCGACCGGGAACGCTGCCTTGAAGCCGGCGCTAACGATTACCTCAGCAAGCCGGTTAGTTTGCGGCGGTTGGCCGAAGTGATCAAAACTTATCTACAGCCCGTTTTTCCAAATAACGATGGCGCATCAAAGTACCATCCTGATCGTTGATGACCAACTCAGCGCCCGCGAAGTGCTGCGGGGGCTGCTGCTGGGTGAAAATTACCACCTGGTTTTTGCCGCCGACGGCCCGGAGGCGTTGGCCAAAGCCACGCAACACACGCTCGACCTGATTTTGCTGGATGTGATGATGCCCGGCCTGGACGGTTTTGAGGTGTGCCGCCAGTTGCGGGCCGATCCGCATCTGGCCGAAGTGCCGGTGATTATGGTCACGTCGCTGGATGACCGCGAGTCGCGCCTGAAAGGGCTTGAGGCCGGCGCGGATGACTTTATCGCCAAACCGTTTGACCGGGCCGAACTCCGCGCCCGCGTAAAAACCATCACCCGCCTTAACGCCCACCGCCGCCTGCGCGCTCTGGAACTCCAGGCCGAGCGCGACCGCACCCGCTCAATTTTAGAAGCCCTGGGCGAAACCGTAATTGTTACCAATGCCAATGGCATTATTGTGTACGTTAACCCGGCGGCAGCCAAACTAACCGGCCACGCCCTGCCCGAAATATTGGGCCAATCCTGGCCGGTGTGGCAAAACCTCCAACCCGAACTGTACGCCGCCATTTTGCAAACGGTGCAACAGGGCCAAACCTGGCAGGGCGAAGTCACCAACACCCGCACAGACAACAGCGAATACAGCGTGGCGCTTACGGTTGCGCCCGTTTTTTCAATGGATGACCATGAAATGGGCCTGGTGAGCGTGCAGCGCGATATTACGCCGCTCAAACAGGCCGAGCGTTCTAAAAACGAGTTTGTTTCCAACGTGTCGCACGAGCTGCGCACGCCGCTATCGGTGATTACCCTGCTCAGCGACAACTTGGAATCGCTATACGCCCGCCTGCCCGATGACCGGCGGCTAAAAATGGTGCGCGATATTCAAAAGCACACCCAAATTCTCAATGATTTGATTGGCGACGTGCTGGAGATTTCGCGGATTGATAGTGGCCGCATGTCAATGGAGCGCGAGCGGCTTAATTTTAGCCAGCTTGTCCGCGAGCAAACCCGCGAGTTGATGCCGCTGGTGCAGCAAAAAATGCAAACCTTGCAGGTGCAGGGCGTTCCGGCGCTGGGCGTGATGGGCAACGCGGCGCAACTCAAACAGGTCATCAGAAACCTGCTCAATAACGCCATCAAATACACCCCGGATGGCGGCCAGATTGATTGCGATTGCCGCCCGGTAACCGCGCCCGCCGCCGATTTAGCAGCGGAGTGGCCGGGCATAGACCAGCTTGCGCCGGGGCCGTGGGCGGCCTTTAGGGTAACGGATACCGGCGTGGGCATTGCCGCCGAACATCTGGAGCGCCTGTTTGAGCGTTTTTACCGGGTAAAATCCGAGCAGCTCATTCGCGGCACCGGGTTGGGGTTGGCCATTGCCCGCCAACTGGTTGAGTTGCACCAGGGGCAGATTGCGGTGGCCTCGCGGTTGGGGCAGGGCAGCACGTTTGCGGTGTACCTGCCGCTATTGGCGCAACCTCCGGTGCTGGCTTAATACCGGCATCCAAAAGCAAAATTATCACCCAGTCAAAAGAAATTATCACCTGGTCAAAGGAAATTATCATCCGGTCAAAAAAATTTATCACCACGTGATAATTTATCCCCGGCGGATGGCTGTAGAGTAGCCGCGGGGCTTGCCCCCACACTACGCAAAGAGCGGAGACGGGAGGAATACATGGATAAGGCAATTACCATCCTTGTGGTTGATGACGAACCCGATTTGCTGGATAACATTGGGCTGGCGCTGGAAGTTGAAGCCTACAACGTGCTCACCGCCAAAGATGGGCTGGAGGCGTTAGCCGTGCTGGGCCAAATGCCGGTCAATTTGATTTTGGCCGATATTGCCATGCCCAACTTAAACGGCTATCAACTGTACGAGCGGGTGCGCCAAAATCCAGACTGGACGGCCATCCCGTTTGTTTTTTTGAGCGCCCGCACGCTGGATAGCGATATTCAATACGGCAAATCGCTGGGTGTGGATGATTACCTCACCAAGCCCATCCGCGCCGCCGATTTGCTGGCTACCGTGCAAGGCAAACTGCGCCGGGCGCAACAATTGGCGCAGGCCCAAAAACCGGCGGCCTTTGCCGGGGCGTTGCGGGTGGGCGATATTAAAATAGACCCCGAACAGTACCGCGCCTGGTTTAAAACCGATGAACTGCACCTGTCGGTAAAGGAGTTTGCGCTACTAGAATGTTTGGTTCGGCAGGCCGGCAGCGTGCTTTCGCCGCCGGAACTGGTGCGCTCCACCCACAATTTTGAGGCCGACCCGGTTGAGGCCGGCTCGCTGCTACGCCCCCTGGTGTTGGCGCTGCGCCGTAAAATCAATGTGGATGCCGGGCAACCGGGCTACATTGAAAACGTGCGCGGCATTGGCTACCGGCTGGTGGCCGCCAATACTTTTCAATAATTTCCAATAAAACCCAACACAACCCAAATCCTGGCGCTATATAACCCAATGCCCAAACCTGATAGTTTAAAGGTGAACTATCGGCAAGGGGTATTGGGCTATGGCTACCACTTTTTCAACTATAATCAAGCTAAACTGCGCCATTCTGGTAGCGATGGCCTTTACCTTGTGGTTTACCGGCCAACCCGCCCAGGCCGATGGCAGCCTGACGCCTGCGCTGGTGTTGTTTAACTCTGCCGCCACTACCGCCGATACGCGCCAGGTTGAAGCCACCATCGCCGCTGCCGGCGGGCGCATTACCCACAAATTTCCCAACCAGGCGCTCATGGTTCAACTCCCCGCCGGCGTTACGGCTCAGTTAACCGGCCTGCCCGGTGTGGCCGGGGTTTACACCGATGCCGTGGATTTGGCCGCTATGGATGCCTTTGGCCCCGGCGCGCGCCAACTGGCCGCCGTGTGGAACAGCCTGTTTACGCCGCAGCTTGATGCCGCCGCCGCCGAAGCGCTCGATGCCCGGCAGCCGGAACATCCCCGTGATATGTTTACCGCCCCCAAACCGGCTGCCGATATTTCTGCCGCCGCCACATCAATCCGCCCCGGCTATTACGAAACCAGCGAATTTATGGCCGGTTCGGTGGCGGTGGGCATTGTGCTGCTGGAAAGCAACGGCTCCGCCGAAGCCTCCACCGAAAACTGGACCAGCGACGAAAAACAGCTTGTTCTCTCGGAGATTGTGGGCGCGCTCAACTGGTGGGCGCAGCGTGAGCCGCGCGCCAATCTCTCGTTTGTGTACGATGACCACGCCACCAGCCCGCTGCCCATCACCGTGGAACCCATCAACCATACCGCCTTTGATGCCACTTACGGCGAGCCGCGCTGGGTTGGCGAGGCCATGCGGGCGCTGGGTTATACTTCATCCAACTACTTTATGCAGGTTTATAACTATAACAACGCCCTGCGCGCCGCCTACGATACCGATTGGGCCTTTACCATTTTTGTGGTTGACAGCGCCGTTGACACCGACAATAAATTTGCCGATGGCTACTTTGCCTACGCCTACCTGGGCGGCCCCTTTATGGTGATGACCTCCGAGAATAACGGTTACGGCGCTTATAATATGGATGCCGTTGCCGCCCACGAAATGGGCCACATTTTTTACGCCCTCGACCAGTACGCCAGCGCCTACCAGGGTTGCACGCTAACCGCGGGGTATTTGGCCATTCCCAACCAGAACAGCCAGTACGGCACTTGCGCTTCAAACGTAACCAGCATTATGCGCGGGCAAATTTACCCCTACACCGCCAAAGCCATTGATCAATACGCCGCCGGGCAAATTGGCTGGCGCGACAGCGACAGCGACAACATTCTGGATCCGCTGGATGTATCGCTGCCGATAACGTTTACCGGTTTTGTGCAGCAACAAGCCGCCATCACCGTTACCGGTTCCGCCTCAATGACGCCTTATCCTTCGCCTAACGGCTCCAGCTTTACCATTAACCAGTTTACCGCCGTAAAATATCGGTTTGATGGCGGCAGTTGGCAAACCGCCACCATAGACAGCCTGGGTACCGAAGCCGCCAGCCTCACGTTTCATTTTACCGCTGCCGGGCTGGCCGCCGGCAGCCACACCCTCGAAGTGACCGCCGTTGACTCCGCCGGTAATTTTTCCAGCTCGTATGCCACCCGCACCTTTAGCGTGGCCGGCCTGGTTGACGGCGGAGTCAACACCCAACTCAACCCCGTTACCAGCTCAACCGTTACCGGCGTTGCCTACAGTACCGGCGGCGGCACCATCGCCAATGTGGAATATCGGGTTGATGCCGGCGCGTGGCAATCGGCCACGCCTCAGGATGGCGCATTTAACAGCAATTACGAGCCGTTCGCCATCAACCTGGCCGATCTGCAAGTTGCCGCCACGCAACCCTACACCCTCGAAGCCAGAGCCATTGACAACACCGGCTACATTGAAACCGCCCCCGCCAGCACCGTCATTCAACCTGGCGGCGGGCAGCAGTATTCGGTGTTTGTTCCCATTATCATTCGGTAAATTTTAACGGGGGAAAAATGTGTAATAAACCGGCCATTTTGCTGGTAGATGACCAGCCGGACTTTCTAGAAAATTTAAGCCTCACCTTAGAATCGGCGGGCTACCGCACCATCAGCGCCGCCGACGGTTTGGGCGCACTTGCGGCCCTTAAAAGCCAGCCGGTTCACCTGATTCTGTCTGATATTGGCATGCCGCAAATGGGCGGCTACCGGTTGCTAAAACAGGTGCAGCAAAATCCCGGCTGGGCGGCCATTCCGTTTGTTTTTCTCACCGGCTATGTGCAGCCGGAATGTGAAATGCTCAGTCGCCAACAGTTGGGCATAACCGGCTACCTTACCAAGCCCATCCACGCCACCGAACTTTTGGCCGCCGTAAAAAATATGCTCGTTGTAAAAAACTATTCGTAATTCGCTGTTCGCAATTCGCTATTTTTTAAGGAGGGTGCTTGCTATAATAAAACTTTGTAATAGAATAAAGTTATGAAACATACAAACACCATCCTCATCATTGACGATCAGTTAAGCGTGCGCGAAACCCTCAGCGCCGTTCTCTCCGGGCAGGGCTACAATGTTGTCTTTGCCGTTAACGGGGCCGAAGGGCTGCAAAAAGCGGCCAAACTGCTGCCCGATGTTATCATTTTAGATATTATGATGCCCGGCATGGACGGCTTTGAAGTTTGCGAACACCTCCGTAACGATTCCTTGCTGGCCGAAGTGCCGATTATCATGCTCACCTCGCTTGATGACCTGGACACGCGGGTGCGCGGTTTAGAGTCTGGCGCCGACGATTTTATCAGCAAACCTTTTAACCGGGTAGAACTGCTGGCGCGGATTCGCACCATTACCCGCCTTAACCGCTACCGGCGGCTGATGCTGGAGCGCACCAAGTTTGATTGGGTGGTAGACCAATCCAACGATGGCTACCTGCTGGTCGCCGATGACGACAGCATTACCTATGCCAATCCCCAGGCCCGGCTTTACCTGGGGCTAACCGTTAACAGCGCCGAACCCATCACCGAAACCTTTCTGGATTTGGCCCGGCGGCAATACCGCTACGAACCGCAAGAAGCCTGGCTAACCTGGCCCGAAACCCCCACCCACGATTTACGCATGCCTCGTTACCTGGTCAGGCCCGAAACGGCCAACTCCAACGTTTTTTGGCTTCAGGTTGAAACGCTCAAATTACTTGCCAACCCCGAAGGCGGCTGGGTGGTGCAACTCAGGGATGTGACCGCCCAGAAAATTTTAGAGCGCGATATGCGCGGATTTCATATGATGGTTTCTCACAAACTACGCACGCCGTTAGCCGGCATTTTGGGCAGCCTCAAATTGATGGCTCAATCCGGGGCGGTGCTGTCGCAGGATAAAATTGTTACCCTGTCGCAACTGGCGCTAGAAAATGTGGAGCGGTTGTACCATTCTATGGGTGACGTGCTTGAATTTTTAAACGCGCCTTTTGCCACGCGCTCGCGGGTAAAATTTCATCTTTCAAATTTAACCACCACCGTCACCGAAATTGGCGTTAACTTTGAAATTGAGGCGATTACCGTAAATTGCCCGCCGGAACTGCTCGATACCTACGTGGGTCTGTCGGAACGGGCGATGGAACTATCGCTGTGGGAAATTCTGGAAAACGCCAAAAAATTCCATCCTCACCACCGGCCCGCCGTAGAAGTTACGGTGGCCAAAGAGGTTGGGTTTATCAGCCTGAAAATAGCCGATAACGGGCAGGGGTTGGCCCCGGATCAACTGGCCCATATCTGGGCTCCCTATTATCAGGTAGATAAATACGCCACCGGCGAAGTAAAAGGCATGGGGCTGGGGTTGGCGCTGGTAGCCACCCTGGTGCATGAAATTGGCGGCGATTGCCGGGCCTACAACCCTAAAGACCATCCGGGCCTGGTAATTGAATTACTTTTGCCGGTAGCCAAACCCAATGAAGTTACCCACTGAACGCCCCGCCCGCATTGCCATTGTTGACGACATGGCGGCCTCACGTGAAATCCTGAGTGGATTGCTGGGGGCCGAAGGCTACGAGTTGTTGCACGCCGATAGCGGCGTTGAATTTTTGTGCAACCTCAACGCCTTTAACCCCGATGTTATCCTGCTGGATGTGATGATGCCCGGCCTGGACGGTTTTGAGGTGTGCCGGCGCATTCGGGCCGATGAAGTGTGGCAGCATTTACCCATCATCCTGATTACGGCGCTTGACAGCCGGCAGGATTTGGCCACCGGCCTTGATGCCGGCGCTGACGATTTTTTGAGCAAACCCGTTAACGGGATTGAACTCCGCGCCCGCGTGCGCTCAATGCTCCGTATTAAACGCCAGTTTGATGCCCTTAAAGAAAACCTGCAACTCCGCGAAGACCTGGCCCACATGGTGGTGCATGATTTACGCATTCCACTCACCGCTATTGTGGGCTTTACCGAACTGCTTCGGGGCGGCTACATCTCCCCCGAAGACACCGCCGATCTGGAACGATTGCACCGCCAGGTGGTGCGCCTCAATTTGTTGGTGAACGATATTCTGGTGCAGGCCAAAATGGAACATGGCCAACTCATCCTCAACCGCACCCCGGTTAACGTTAACCAACTGGTGCAAACGGTGGTTGAGGACCACGAATACGCCGCTCAATCCCGTGATCTGCAAGTGATAGTTGACCAGCCCGCCGACCCGCCATTGGTTTCACTGGATGCCAACCTGTTTCAGCGGGTAGTTGATAATTTGCTTTCAAACTCGCTAAAATTTTCGCCGTCGGGCAGCCGCGTTGTGGTTAAGGTGGCTTACCCCAACGGTGCGTTGCAATTGCAAATCTGTGACCACGGCCCCGGCATTCCCGCCGCCGACCGGGTGCGCATCTTCAACAAATACGAAATTGTGGCGCTGGAACACCGCGCCGAAATTCCCATTGGCCTGGGGCTGGCCTACTGCAAATTGGTGGTTGATGCCCACGGCGGGCGCATTTTTGTTGAAGACAACCAGCCCGTTGGTTCGGTGTTTACGGTTGAAATTTAGCTTTCCGGCTGCAACCGCTGCCGCAACCCCAGCACTCGCTCCGCGCCCAAAATCTCTTTTACGCCGCCAAAACTTACCGCCCGCCCGGCTAACTGATCCACCCGGCCCGTGGTTTGCAGCGTGGCGCACAATTCTTTTAACGCCTGGGCGCACACCATCAGCGATTCAACCGGATAAACCACCATTTTGTAACCCAACTGCGCCACCTCGTCTGCTGCCAGAATGGGCGTAACGCCGCCGGTGAGCATATTCACCAGCAGCGGATACGGCACCCGTTTGGGAATTTCCACCAGTTCCGCCATAGTTTGCGGCGCTTCGATAAATGCCACGTCCGCGCCGGCGGCGCAGTAACAATTTACCCGCTCAATCGCGTCGTCCAGGCCGTTCATCTGGCGGGCATCGGTGCGGGCAAAAATCACCAAATCTGGGTTGCGTTTGGCTTGCACCGCCGCCCGGATTTTAAGCGCCATCTCCTCGGCGGGGATGATTTGCTTGTTGGCAAAATGGCCGCAGCGTTTGGGCGTAACCTGATCCTCTAAAACAATGGCTGCCGCCCCGGCGGCTTCAAATAATTCAACCGTGCGTTGCACGTTGTGCAAATCGCCGTGGCCGGTATCGCCATCGGCTATTACCGGGATTGAAACCCGCCCGGCAGTGTGGCGCACCGCCTCGGCCATTTCGGTGAGTGTCATCAGCCCCACATCCGGTAGCCCCAGCATCGAGGCGCTGGCCCCAAAACCGCCCAAAAACACCGTTTCAAACCCGGCCTGCTCAATAATCAGCGCCGAAAAAACATCGTGCACCCCCAAACTGCGGATCACTCCCGGTTGCGCCAGTAATTTACGTAGTTGTGTTGCTCCCATTGATGGTTTCCCCTTGAAAATTACGAATTACGAGTTACGAATTTCATCTTTATAATATGGGCAACCCTGGTGGCTGCCCAAAACTGTATTATCTGGAAAAACGGGCCAGTCGCAACCCGGCCCGGTGGCGTTGGCGCTGCCCGAATTTTTATAAAAATCGCTTTACAAATAACCGGTTCAATGCTATAGTAGCCACGCTCGTTTGCGTTGGGCGCAAGCGCCGCGCCCAAATAGGTTTTAAAGGCATTTATGCAAAAAGAACAATTTCCCATTCCCGATGATAAAATCAGCGACGCCATGCGCGATTATCTGGGCGAAATTTACCGGCTGGGGCAGGGCGAAGCCTGGGTTAGCACCACCGCGCTGGCCGAAGAACTGAGCGTGTCCGGCCCGGCCTCGGTGCGGATGGTGCGCCGCATGCATAAAGTTGGGCTGGTAGACCACCTGCCCTACAAAGGCATCAAGCTAACGCCTTACGGCAAAAAAGTGGCGCTGCTCAACCTGCGGCGGCATCGGCTGGTAGAACGTTTTGTGGTTGATGTGCTCAAATTTGGCTGGCACGAAGCCCACGCCGAGGCCGCTTGCCTGCAAAAAGGCATCAACCAGATTCTTGAGGATCGGCTGGATGAGTTGATGGGCCACCCCACCACCTGCCCGCACGGCGACCCCATCCCCACCAAAGCGGGCCACATGCCCGAACTGAACGATAAACCGCTCACAGTGATTCCGCCGGGGCAAAAGGGCAAAATTACCCGGGTGCGCACTCGCGAACCCAAAAAGCTGCAATATCTGGCCGAAATTGGGCTGGTGCCCGGCGCTGTCTTTGAGTTGCTCAATCGCGCCCCGTTTAACGGGCCGCTCCGCTTGAAAATCCGCGCCGATTACGAGCAGGTGATTGGCAGCGAGTTGGCCGCGGCGCTGTGGGTGGCCTGCCCCGGCGATTAACCTCCCCGCCTCATTTCCTATTGATTTCCCGGTTTATTTTGGGCCATAATAGAGCAAACTTCCAAAATGTTTGGATGCGTTCTTTAACACTTTCAGGATGGGTGGCCCAAAATGATACAACTCTTTCGCAGGCAACGCGGGCTGTGGTTCGCTCTGGTTATTGGGTTTCAACTGTTCGGCAGCGCGGCGCTGGCGCAAACCAGCCCGGTTGCCACTCCCACGCCCTCGCCTACGCCCGTTACTCAGCCCGGAACCGGCACGCTGGTGGGCGTGGTGTTTGACAGTCAAACCAACGCCCGGCTGGTTGGGGTTACGCTCACGGTTAACGGGTTGGCCATGCAGAGCATTGATAACGGCTATTACCGGTTTGATAACCTGCCGCCCGGCATGTACACCGTAACCGCCGAGTATCCAGGCTACCTGCCTGCCGAACGCGCCCGCGACGTGATTGCCGGCCAGGTCCGCTGGAACAGCATTGGCCTGGTGCGCCAGCCGGCTACGGCTACCGCCACACCCCAACCGCCCACCGGCACGCCAACTTCCACCGCCACCTTTACCGCCACGCCCGCACCGCCAACTCCAACTTCTACACCAACTTCCACGGCCACCTTCACGCCCGCGCCATCCACCGCCACGCCGACACCCACTTTCACCGCCACGCCGACGCCGGCGGCATCAACTGCCACCACCACCCCGCCCACGGCTACCGTAACCGGTACCGCCACGCCAACATCGGCGGCGGCAACCGGCAATTTGGTGGGGATTATTTTTAACGCCCAAACCAACGCCCGGCTGCCGGGAGCGCAGGTTTCGGCCAACGGCCAAACCGTGCTGGCCAACCAGAACGGCGTTTACTTGCTGACCGGCCTGCCGCTGGGCGAAGTGCCCGTGGCCGCCGAGTATCCGGGTTTTGTAAAAACCGTAAAATCCGGCACGGTGGAGGCCAATCTTACCAAATGGAATAGCATCTGGTTGCCGCCGCAAAGCCAGCCGGCCACCGCCACACCCACGCCTACCCCGCTGCCCGTCACGGCGACGCCCTCGCCAACGCCGGTGCCGGCCACCGCCACGCCCACGCCCTCCGGTTGCCCGGCCACATCAAGCGCCCAGTTCGATTTAATCCCGGTGATTCCCGCCAGCAATGCCCGCCCCGATTATCTGCACGGCGATTTAAATTTTGCTCTGCGCGGCTTTAGCATTACCAACGCCACGTTGGGTCTGGTAAATTATTCCGGCAGCAGCGATGCCAACGCGCCTCAACTGGCCGGCCTGTTTGAGCCGAACGCCTTTCCCGGCATGGCGGCGGTGTATCGCGCTTATAACTGGAACTGGGCTTGCGGCACAAACGGTTGCCGCGGCTCAATCATTACCGATTGGCCGGTAACGGTGGCAGGGCTGCGCACCACGCCGGGGCAATCGTTGTATATTCCGGAGCGCGCGCCCGTTATTTACACCGGTAATTACAAGGCGGTGGTGCTCTACGCCGAGGCAAAACGCATGACGCTGGGCTACACCCGCGAAGATTCGGTGGCGTTTGGGTACGCCATCCACCTGGAAAATATTTGCGTTGACCCCAACTTGCTGGCGTTGTATCGCGCTCAAAATAACGCCGCCGGCTACCGGCTGTCGGGGTTGTTGCCGGCGCTGCGCGAAAACCAGCGCATTGGCTCGGCTTTTGGCAGCGAGGTTCAGGTGGCCATTCGAGACAGAGGCGCGTTTATGGACCCGCGCTCACGTAAAGATTGGTGGTGGGGCTATTAAATCCCGCCGGATGACGCCGGTTTGGCCCAATAAAAAACGCCCCCGGTTTGGCCGGAGGCGTTTTTCTTTTATTCGGCGGCTCCGCCGGCGGCGGCTTCGTGCGGGTTTTGCACCAGCCAATCCTCAATGCGGAACAGGTCAGAGCCGGCCCGCCGCGCAATGTTGAGCAGGTTGCTCATGCTGGAAACTTCTTCCAGTTGCTCGGTAACAAACCATTGCAAAAACTGGATGGTGAGGTAATCATTGTGCTGGTGGGCAGTGGCTACCAGGTTGTTAATTTGCTCGGTAACTTTGAGTTCCTGGTTTAAGGCCAGTTCCACCACCTCGACCACGCTGGAAAAGTGATTTTTTACCGGTTTGGTGGCCGGCACCAGCGGTTGGCCGCCGGCTTCGGTAATGTAATTGAGCAACTTCATGGCGTGCATGTGCTCTTCTTGGGCCTGAAAATGGAAAAACTCACTCAGGCGGGGCAGGGTTTCGCTATCAAAATACAGGGCAAAAGCGGTGTATTGCAGCGATGCGGTAAACTCTTCTACTACTTGCGCATTGATTGCGTCTACAACAGGTTGTTTTAACAGTGAAGTCATCGGCATAATCCTTTCATCTGGAAATATAATTGATGCTGGATTAATATTTTAGCCGGTGCGGCGGATTTTTCAAGTTGGCCTAAAGTTGGAAATGGAGTACAATTTTTTCAAACTGCCAGGGGGAGAAAACCGTGAATCGTTCACAAGCGTTGACAATTGCCGTAATCTTTGCCTTTTTTATTTTGGGGTTGATTGGCGTGATGGTGTTGCTGGTGTTTCCGTATAACCGGGTGTTTGTGCCAACACCCACCATCACCCTCACCCCATCCGTTACCCCCACGCCCACCATTGAGCGATTTTTACCCACCGGCCAGCCGCCCACGCCCACCCAGGGGATTCCCACGCCCGTGAGCACCCGCGTGCCTACCATTACGCCGCGTTCCGCCCAAATGGCCGCGCCCACCGTTGGCCTGGTGTTGCCCACGCCGCGGGTTCGGCCCTCGGCCACGCCCTCGGCAGCGCCAACGGTGTGGATACAAACGGCTACGCCCACGGCCACGTTAATTGGCGAACGGCAGTACGTCATCAATTTTAGCGCCACCAAAACCGTTATTGACAAAGGCGAGTGCATTCAACTGGAATGGCGCGCCGATGGGCCGGTGAGCTTGCAGTTAGATAACCGCGCGGTAAAAAATGTGGGGCAGCAAAAAGTGTGTCCGCAGCGCAGTATTGATTACATCCTGAAAATTCAAATGGAGGGCAGCGCCCAAATTGACCAGCGCAGCCTGCACATTACCGTAAAATGAGCCAGCCCATGCTTTCTGTTAGCCAGCTTGCCAAAGCGTTTGCCGGCGCGCCCGCGGTAAAAGAGGTGTCGCTGGCGCTGCCGCCGGGGCAAATTTTGTGCCTGCTGGGGCCAAGCGGTTGCGGCAAAACTACCCTGCTGCGGTTGATTGCCGGCCTGGAGTTGCCCGATGCCGGCTTGGTTTGGTTTGATGGTCGGGACATCACCGCCACGCCGCCGCACCTCCGGGATTTTGGGCTGATGTTTCAGGATTTTGCCTTGTTTCCGCATAAAAATGTGGGGCAAAATGTGGCGTTTGGCCTGCGCATGAAAAATCTAAAAGAGATTGAATCCAGAGTGCAGGCCATGCTGGCGCTGGTGGGGCTGGCCGGGTTTGAGGCGCGAGATGTTAGCAGCCTGTCGGGGGGAGAGCGGCAGCGGGTGGCGCTGGCCCGCAGTTTGGCCCCCAGCCCCCGCCTGCTCATGCTCGATGAGCCGCTGGGCGCGCTTGATCGGGCGCTACGGGAACGGCTGATGTTTGAAATCCGGCAGATTTTAAAGGCGGTTAACCTCACCGCGATTTATGTAACGCACGACCAAACCGAAGCCTTTGCGGTAGCCGACCGCGTGGTGGTGATGAATCAAGGCCAGATTGAACAGGACAGCCCGCCGGAGCAGCTATTTCAACGGCCCCAAACAGCGTTTGTGGCCCGTTTTTTGGGCTTTAATAATTTAATCGGGGCCACGGCGCAAGGCCACGGCCAGTTTGATACGCCCTTTGGCGGCTGGCATCTGTCCGAAGCCGGCGCAGTTGCGCCCGGCGCTGGTGTAACGCTGCTCATTCGGCCCGAAGCGGCCTCACTGCGGCCCGGCGAGGGGTGGTTGCCCATTCCGGCAACGCTTTTAACCCGCATTTTCAGGGGCCGGTTTTATCAGGCTATTTTTACTACCATTACCCCCACCCCGTTAACCTTTGAGTTAGCGGAAAACGACCTGCCGCCGGAACAAACCGAGGTAACAGTGTGGCTCAATCCGGCGTTGATTTTGGCGTTGCCGCGCTGATTGTGACCAATCCGGTAATTTTTGTTGAAGCAGCCTGCCAGAAGTGGTAAAATAACACCAACGGGGGCGCAATTGAACAAAACCGGCTCAAGCTCCGCAATGGCACAAGAACAAAATTTTTTACTTTTGAACTTGCGTTATTTTTCCAGGCCCATTCGCATTTTAAAGGGGTTTGAGTGGCGTTATCTGCAAAGTGATATGATGGCCGGGTTAACGGTTACGATTATTTCGTTACCCCAGGCCATTGCCTATGCCCTGGTTGCCGGGCTTCCGCCGGAAATGGGGTTGTACACCGCTATTATTGGCCCCGTTGTGGCCGCTTTGTGGGGGTCTTCCAACCAGCTTCAAACCTCGCCCACCACGGCTCTCTCCCTGCTGGTGTTATCAAGTTTATCAGCCATAACCACATTAGACCCGTCCCAAATTTTGATTGCCGCCGGTTTATTGGCAGTTATGGTGGGCGTGTTTCAATTAATTATGGGATTGGCCCGCCTGGGCGTGCTGGTTAATTTTGTATCCGATTCTGTTATTGTCGGGTTTGCCGCGGGCGCCGGAGTACAGATTGCCATTGCCGAATTTCGCCACCTGTTTGGGGTAAATTTTACCGGAAGCGGCCTGGTTAGAGTTGCCAGCCAATTGCTAATCCATTTGCCAGAAACGCATGTGCCCACTTTAGCCATTGGCCTGGGCACGTTGGTGTTGATGGTGCTCACGCGGAAATTAAACCCAAAGTTACCCGCGCCGTTGGTTAGCCTTACTGCCGCCGCGGTGATTGTGTTTTTATTCCATTTGAACGAGGTCGGCGTGAAGGTTATTGGCCAATTGCCTCGTAGCCTGCCCCCGCTAACGGTACTCCCCATTTTTGATTTTAACCTCATGGCTGATTTGCTGCCCGGCGCATTGGCGGTTGCCGCTCTGGGGCTGATTCAGGCATTGGCGGTGGCCCGGTCGGTGGCGGCGCAAACCGGGCAACGGCTAGACAGCAACCAGGAGTTTGTGGGGCAGGGGTTGGGTAATATTGTGTGCGGCTTTTTTTCCGGGTATCCCTGTTGTGGCTCAATTAGCTGCACCGTCATTAACCACCAAATGGGCGCCAAATCTCCCCTGGCTGCTATTTTTTCCGGCCTTTTTACATTGGTGGGCATGTTGGTGTTGGCCCCCATGGTTGCCTACCTGCCCCGATCCGCCTTATCTGGCATATTGATTGTGGTAGGCTATGGCATGATAGACCGCAAAGAGATGGTTCATCTCTGGCGCGGGGCGCGGGGCGATGCGTTGATTATGGCGGTTACGTTTTTGTCAACCTTGTTCCTGCCGCTTCAATTTGCCGTATTGGCCGGTATTTTAATGTCACTGGCTTATTATATTATGAAAACCAGCACGCCCCGGGTGTGCGCGGTATTGCCCAACGAAGACTTTAAGCACTTTCTTTACCAGCCCGATAAACCTACTTGCCCGCAGTTGGGCATCATCCAAATTTCCGGCGATTTGTATTTTGGCGCGGTTAACCACATTGAAGAAACCATCCACCGGCATTTGCTGGATTACCCGGAACAACGGTTTTTGCTGTTCCGCATGCACAGCGTTAACCACTGCGATTTTAGCGGCATCCACATGCTGGAGACGGTCAGAAACACATGCCGGGATCGTGGCGGCGACATTTTTTTTGTGCGGCTGCAAGAACCGGTGTCGCAGCTTATGAAATCAACCGGATTTTATGATCAACTGGGCGACGACCACTTTTTGGAAGAAGAACATGCTATCACCATAATTTTTCACAAAATTTTGGACCCCGCCATCTGCATTTACGAATGCCCGGTGCGCATTTTTAAAGAATGCCAAAACCTGCCCAAACGCACCGACGTGTTAAAAACGCCCATTTCTGCCGGCACTCCAATTTTGGTTGAGGTGCCCGGCATCTCGCCCCGCGAACTGTGGCAGCAACTTTCTGCCGGTGGCAGCAACGCGCCGCTGGTTATTGACGTGCGCGAACCCCGCGAATACAAACACGGGCATATCCCCGCCGCCCGGCTGTTGCCGTTGCCCAAACTGCTGTCGGAACCGCCCGAAATTCCTCAGGATCGAACGGTGGTGTTTGTGTGCCGGGGCGGGCGGCGCAGCCGCCGGGCCACCTACTGGCTGCTCAACGAAGGCCACCCCAACGTAAAGGTGTTGCAAGGCGGCATGCTGGCCTGGGAATCGGCGGGGTTGCTGGAAGCCATTGATGGGTAGTGGCAGTAATAAGCTCAAGGGGATGATGGTATGGGCAAATTTTTACCGCATAATATAGGATTTGATATAGTGCGGGCCACCGAAGCCACTGCGCTAAAATCCGGTCGCTGGTTGGGGTTGGGCAACAAAGCCGAAGCCCACCGCGCCGCCTGCGATGCCATGAACGAAGCCCTGACCCAGATAGATATGCGGGGCTACATTGTCATTGGCGAAGAAGGGCGGTTGGGCGGCAGATCGCCATTGGATAGTGGTCAACCCGTTGGCACCGGAATAGGCCCGGAAGTTGACGTGATTGTTGACCCCATAGATGGCACGGCCTCACTGGTGTATGGCCGGTCGGGGGCTATTTCGGTGGTGGCGGTTGCGCCGCGTGGCTCCATGTGGTCGCCCGCTCCGGCGGCGGTGTATATGGATAAAATTGTGGTAGACCGCGAAGCTGCCGGCAGTTTGGTGCCGGAATGTTTGGATGCGCCGGTCGCCTGGACGTTGGCGTTGATTGCCCGCGCCAAAAAAAAGTCGGTGCGCGATCTTCAGGTGATTGTGCTGGATCGGCCTCGCCACGCCGACCTGATTGATGAAATTCGGGCGGTGGGGGCGCGGGTGCTGTTACGCACCGATGGCGATACCGCCGGCGCGTTGATTGCCGCCACTCCCAACGTGGGCGCCGATGTGCTGATGGGCATTGGCGGTGTGCCCGAAGGCGTGTCGGCGGCGTGCGCGGTTAAAGCGATGGGCGGCGCAATGTTGGGCCGGTTGGCTCCGCAAAGCCCGCAAGAGCGCGAGGCCATCCAGGCTTCCGGTTTTGATGCCCAAACCATCCTCACCTGCGACGACATGGTTTCCAGTAACGAAATTTTTTTGGCGGCAACCGGCATCACGCAGGGGCCGCTGCTGGATGGCGTGCGCTACCGGGGCAGCGAAGCCGAAACCCACTCGCTGTTGATTCGCTGCGAAACCAGCACCCGCCGCATCATCCGGGCCGAATACACCCTTGATGCCGAAGGCGTTCAGTTAAATTAACCCCGGAATTACCAGCAATCAACTTGACGAAAGCCGGTGAATATGGTAAAGTTACACCCTAAATTGTGGGGGCACCCCATTCACTCCCGCCCCCACTTTTTGTATGCCACAAAATGATGGTATAAATTTTGAGTAAGGGAGAGGCAGTCATAAGCACACGAGACGAACGAAGAGTTAATGACCAAATCCTGTCAGACGAAGTCCGTCTAATAGGTGTCGAAGGTCAACAACTCGGGATCATGTCGATTGAAGACGCCCTGGCAGCCGCCCAGGAGCATAATACTGACCTAGTGGAGGTTGCTCCCGGAGCAAAACCACCGGTTTGCCGTTTGATGGACTACGGCAAGTTTTTGTATGAAGCCCAAAAGCGGGAGCGTGATGCCCGTAAAACCCAGGCCAAAGTTGAAATCAAAGAGATTCGGTTGCGGCCCAAAACTGGGGATCATGATATCAGCTATAAATTAAAGCAGGCGCGAAGTTTTTTGCAGCGCGGGGCCAAAGTAAGAGTCCGGTTACGGTTCCGGGGCCGTGAAGTAACTCACCCCGAAGTAGCTTTGGAATTGATGGCCCGGATTGCCGAAGAATTGCAAGACGTGGCCGAGCTTGAAAAGCGGCCCGCCAAAGAAGGCATGACCATGCTAATGATTTTGTCGCCAAAATAGGTTAAACACTCCCAAGTTAACGTGTGTTCATGACTGGTTATCCCAAAAAGTAAAGAAGGATTTAGAGTAAAAATGCCCAAGATTAAAACCCACAAATCTACCGCTAAACGCTTTAAGTACACCGGCTCTGGTAAACTGATGCGTACCAAAATTGGTAAAAGTCACCTGCGCCGTAAAAAATCTAAACGTGTGAAATACTTATTTGGAGAAATGGTTGAAGTTACCGCTGGTGGTGCCCGCAAGCGCGTTCAAAAACTGATTCCATACGCCAAAAAAGAAAAGTAGAGAGGTAAGCGTACCGTGAGAGTAAAAACCGGACCAGTAACCCAGCGTCGTCACAAAAAGATACTGGAAATCACCAAAGGGCAGCGCGGTAGTAAACACCGGCTGTTCAAACGTGGCAACGAAGCGATGATGAAATCCCTGGAATATGCCTACAGGGATCGCAAAGTTCGCAAACGTGAATTTCGGAGTTTGTGGATTGCCCGTATCAACGCCGCCACCCGGCTGAACGGGTTGAGCTACAGCCAGTTTATGAATGGTTTGAAAAAATCCGGCATTGAACTGGATCGAAAAGTTTTGGCCGACATTGCCGTAAACGACGCTTTGGCGTTTGGTAAGTTGGTTGAAACGGCCAAAGCCGCCGTTTAATTGAGTAAAACGGAGCAACCAAAAAGACGGGCAAATGTGCCCGTCTTTTTTATTTTGTATTCCGTTTGGTGGTGGAATTAACTTTTGGTTTTTACCGGTGCGTAGGCGGCGGCGGTGTATTTGGCGTTGGGATTCCATACCATAAAGCCCTCGCTGCCGGCATCGAAGCAGCCTTTGATTTGAGCCTGGATTTCATCTTTGCGGTACGTGCGTTTGTCAAAACGGTAATCCTGAAAATCCTGAAGCCAGGGCCGCACTACACAATTTAGCCCGTTCAGGCGTTCAACGGCCTGTTTTGCGCTTTCAAACACAACCTCGTAAGGGTAGGCCACCGGAATTTTGTACCCCGGAATTCCAACGTGAAACGTGGAAGGATAAAGCATGGGGCAGAGCACATCCAGGTATTCGCTCATTCTCTCAATATCCTGGCCAATCAGGTTGTCATCTTTGCGCCAGCAGGTATACCCCGAAGCCCGCGCCGAAATTTTTACCCCAAACGGCGCTAACTGCCCCCGCGCCATACTGAGAAACCCGGTAATGGCCGCCACCCGGCTTTCTTTGGTGGCGTCTTGCGAAAATTGAGGCGTTCCCGCCTGGCTTTTGGTGGGAAACCGCACGGCGTCAAACTGAATTTCATCAAATCCCAGGTGAGCGGCTTCGGCGGCCAGTTGAATATTGTATTCCCAAATGGGCTGCAAAAACGGATCACACCAGTACGATTTTTCTCCATCCTGCCACAACGCCCCGGAATCGGTTTTTACCGCCAGTTCCGGCTGGTGAGCGGCCAACAGCGGGTCTTTAAACGTTACAATCCGGGCGATGGTGTAAATTTCCCGGTCTTTTAATTGCTGCATAAACACCTCAAAATCGCGGGCGGCGGGCCGATCCGCGCCGATTTCATGGGCCAGCGAATTTTGGGTGGGGTAGGTAAGCCAGCCTTCGTTGCTTTTGGCGTCAATAACCACCGCATTCAACTCGGTGGTAGCCAGCAATTGCAAAATTTGCTCGCGGGTTTCCTGGTGTCCGGTGGCAAAATAGCTCACGTATAATGCCCGAACGGCGGTTAGCGGCCCTATCGGCGGAAAGTTGGGGTTGGTTTCAACCTCGGCTTTGGCCGATTTTAAAACGCCGGGGATAACCAGCTTTTGCCCCACGTGAATCCGTTGCGGGTCGGCCAGATTATTGGCTTCGATGAGTTCGCGCACGGTGGTGCCGTAGCGTTTGGCAATGGTGTTCAGCGTGTCGCCGCCGGCTACGGTATAAACAAATTGATCGCCTACCGCCGGCGCAGTACGCGCGGTAACAACTCCCGCCGCTTCGGTTTCGAGTTCCGGGCCGGGCAGCATATAACCGGGGATAACCAGCTTTTGCCCCGGATATATCCGGTCGGCGTCGTCAATGGCGTTGGCTTCCAGCAGTTCTTTGACGGTTAGTCCGTATTTTCTGGCAACGGCATTCAGCGTGTCGCCCCGCTGAACTTCGTATTTAAACACCATTTCAGCGGCGGGAACGGTGGGCGGCGGCGGCGCGATTTTGGGCGCTTGGGCCTGTTCTTGCGGCGTGGGTTTGCGGGCTTCCAACCATTCCCGGTTTCTGTCTACAGTGAGGCGTTCGGGCGGCGCGGGTTTGGGTTCAACCTTAACCGGCGCAGGCGGTACGGGCTTGGCCGGAGCGACCGGTTTTGGCTCAATTTTGATCGGTTCCGGCGGCGTAGTTTTGACTGGGGCAACCGGTTCCGGTTCAATTTTAACCGGCGCAGGTGGTTCGGGTTTGGCCGGAGCGACCGGTTTGGGTTCAATTTTGATCGGTTCCGGCGGCGCGACTTTTGCCGGTTCAACTGGCGTCGGCTCAACCTTAACCGGCGCAGGCGGTTCGGGTTTGGCCGGCGCGACCGGTTTGGGTTCAATTTTGATCGGTTCCGGCGACGTGGCTTTGGGCGGGGCCACCGGTTTGGGTTTGACCGGCGGCGGTTCAACTTTTTGAGGCGGTTTGGCTGGAGCAGGTTTGGCCGGTTTTTTGGCGCTGGGTTTTTTCTCAACCAAATGCTCGTAGCCGGAGGGCGGCGCGGCCCCCAGCCAAACCATCATTCTAATATAGAGGTCTTTAAGAACACTAATTATTCCGTCCATGATAAAACCTCGCCTAAAAAATCAGATGAGGTCATTATACCACAGTTACAGGGCGTATGGAAATGACATAATGTTGCCCCGCCGGCCATTCTAAAGGTGCTCAAGCAATGGCGATGGGATGCACCCACGATCCGGTTGCGCCTTGCAGCCGTAACGGGGTGATAATCAGCAAAAATTCGTACACCTGCCGGGCCGCCAATTCTTCCAGGTACAGGTTTTCAACATGGGTAATCCCGTGGTGAACCAGCAAAAAACGGTGAACCGGATGATCCAGCGGCGGAATAGCCTCCACGGTCATATTATCCGCGCCGGCCAGCATCATCCCCTGCGCCACCAACAGCCGGGCGGCCTCCAGCCCCACCCCGGCGATGGCCTGAGTGCAGGCCGGGTTGCCGGCGCTCAAATGGTGATAAAAGCCGGTGCGCACCAACACGGCCGTGCCGGGTTGAATGCGCGTGTCCTGCCGCGCCAGCGTGCCTTCAATATCCGCCGGAGTGATTTCGTAGGCATCGGGCAGCACGTTAACGCCCTTGTACCCGGCAACATCCAGCAGCACGCCCCGGCAAATAATGGGCGGCATCTCCGCTGCGCTCAGGTGAGTTTGCCCGCGCAGGTTTACAGTTTGGGCCGCCGCTACCGTTTGCCCCGGCCCGCCGTAAATTTGCACCGCGCCCGCCGAATCGGGGTGGCCGGCTTCATTTTGATGCTCACCCAGGTGGCACAGCGCGTCAATGTGCGTGCCAATGTGCACGGACATCGAAATAACTTCGGCGGCGGCGGATGCCGGGCGAATGTCGGTGAGGTCGCCGTGGCGCATGCGCGGGCTGAGCGTGTAAGAAACCATGCTGCCCGGCCCTGAAATTCCTTCAAAATAGGTTACGGACAGGCTGTAAACCTGCCCGGTTTTTACCAGAGCCAGCAACTCCGGGGTCAATTGGGGCACCGGCAGCGCGCCGTAAGCCTTAATTTGGCCCGGTTGAGCGTAAGATTGAGTTGTCATCGTTTTCTCCCGGTTTTAAAGTAATGATCCAGGGCCAGCGCCGTTACAATAATCAGGCCCTTCACCATCAATTGGAGTTCAAGCCTGACATTGAGGATACTCAGCCCGTTGTTGATTATGCCAATCAGCAGCGCCCCCAACACCGACCGGTGAACCGAACCGCTGCCGCCCGACAAACTGGTGCCGCCCAACACAATCGAGGCAATCACATCCAGTTCCACCCCTTCGCCAAAGGTGGCGGTGGCGGTGTGCACCTGCGAGGCCAAAATCAGGCCCGCCAGCGCCGCCCCACCGCTCGATAGCATGTACACCAGCGTTTTGGTTTTAATGACCGGCAGACCGCACAACCGCGCCGCCTTTTCGTTTTCGCCAATGGCAAAAACGGCCATGCCAAAAGGCGTTTTCATCTGGATAAAAAATATAATCAGCGTGACCGCCGCAAAAATGTAAATGGGGAAGGGCAGGCCAAATAAAATCCCGTTGCCCAAAAACAAAAACGCTTCCGGGCCGCGAATCAGGTGCAGGGAGCCTTCGCTCAACAGCAGGGCCACGCCGCGAGCAATGCTCAACATGGCCAGCGTTACCACAAACGCCGGTAGTTTAAACCGGGCAATCGCCAGGCCGTTAAACAACCCCAGCGCCACCCCCACCGCCAGGCCCGCCAGCACCGCCGGTACAAACGCCTGCTCATTGGCTTCGAGCACAAACGCCGCCAGCAGGCCCGCCAGCGCCAGCACCGGCCCCACCGAGAGGTCAATCCCGCCTAAAATTAAAACAAAGGTGGAACACACCGCCATAATCCCAATCATCGACACCTGAAATACAATGCCAATGATATTGTCAACCGTTAACATGGAGGGTTCCAGCGCCGCAAACACCGCCACAATAACGCCCATAATCATGAGCAGCCCGTATTCTTCAAACCAGTGCGGCAGCGCGGCCCGAGGTCTGGTAGTTTTTAATTCGGTTGTCGTCATCAATTAACCTCCCCGCTGGCGGCTCTTAAAATTTCCGGCTGGCTCACCTGTCCTTTTTGATAATTGGCCACCAGCCGGCCCTGAGCCATCACCAAAATCCGGTCGGCCACCGTCATCACTTCTTCCATGTCGGATGAAACAATTAATATGGCCGCGCCGCCCGCCGCCAAATCGCGCAAAAGCTGGTAAATATCGGCTTTGGCCCCCACATCAACGCCAACGGTGGGTTCATCCAGAATGATGATGTTGGCCTTGCCCGCCAGCCAGCGCCCCACCAGTACCTTTTGTTGATTGCCGCCGCTCAGATTTCGCACCGGGTTTTGCAGGCGGGGCGGCGTAATCCCCAGCCGTTCCACCTGTTGCCGCGCCATTGCGCGCAGGGCCGCGCCGGAAATCAACCCCCACCGAGTGACTTGCGGTAAATAGGCCAGCCCCAAATTGTGCTCCATCGACAAACTCAGCAGCAAGCCCTCTTCGCGGCGGTCTTCTGGCACCAGGCCCACGCCCAGGTCAATGGCGTCTTTGGGCCGGGTGATTTTGACCGGCCGGCCATGCACCAAAATTTCGCCGGTGTCGGGTGTTTGCGCCCCAAACAGCGTTTGCACCAACTCGGAGCGTTTTGCGCCAATCAGGCCGGTAATGCACACAATTTCGCCCGGTTGCACGTTCAGGTTGATGTCGCTGAACATGCCGGTTTTGCCCAACCCCCGGCACTCCAGCGCCGCCGCCTGCCCCGCCGGAACAGCGGCGACCTCGCGTTGCGCCTGATGGGTTTCAACCAACAACTGGCGGCCCAGCATGGCCTGCACCAGTTGCTCTTTAGTGATGTCGCTGGTTGCGGTTGACATTAATACTTTGCCGTCGCGCAGCACCGTCACCCGGTCGGCAATCTCAAAAATTTCATCGAGTACGTGCGAAATGTACAGCACGCCCACCCCGGCGGCGGTGAGGTGGCGGATGGAGCGAAAGAGCTTCTCCACTTCCACCCGCGACAGCCAGGCGGTGGGTTCGTCCATTAAAATTACTTTGGCGTTGAGCGATAACGCCTTGGCAATTTCCACCTCTTTTTGCTGCACGGTTGACAGCGTTTGCACCGGGGCAGCGGGGTCAAGCTGCAAATTGTGCTGCGCCAGCAGTTGGGTTACAAAATTGCGCTGGGTTTGGCGGTCGAGCAGCCCAAATTTTTTAACCGGCTGGCGGCCCAGCATAATATTATCCAGCACCGACAGCGCCGGGACCAGGTTGGCTTCCTGATAAATACAGGCCAGGCCAGCGTCCAGCGCCGCTTTGGTGTTGCCGGGGGGCAGGGGGTGGCCGTTCAGTTGGACTTCGCCGGTATCCGGCGCTACCGCCCCGGTGAGGATTTTTACCAGGGTGGATTTGCCCGCGCCGTTGCTGCCCAACAGCGCGTGAACTTCACCGGCTTTAATATCAAGGTCGGCCTGGGTTAAAGCCTGCACCGCCGCGTATCGTTTGGAAAGCTGACGGGCCTGGAGCAAAATTTTGTTAGCCATTACTGCCCTCCTGCCGGTGTGGGCGGCAAACTCTGGCGTTTGAGCAGGTTTTGTTCGCGCCGCACCTTCATAAATTGATCGTAGCCCACGGCCCCCATCAAAATAAAGCCCGACACCACCGGCTGGGCGTAGGTGGTTACCCCCAGCAGCGTCATGCCAATGTAAATGGTGCCAATGAGAAACGCGCCCACCGCCGGGCCAAAAGTGTTGCCCACCCCGCCCTGCAAACTGACACCGCCGATAATTGCCCCGGCAATGGCCGATAGCTCAAAGCCCAGCCCCAGGTTTTCGGTGGCGGTGGTCATCCGCGAGGTGAGGATGAGGGCGGCTATTCCCGTGCACAGGCCGGACATCATGTAGGCGATCAGCTTAACCCGGCCAATGTTGATGCCGGCCAGCCGGGCCGCGTTTTCATTGCCGCCCACGCTGTACAGGTTGAGGCCCAGTTTGGTGTGGCGCAGCAAAAAATAAGTGAGCAAAATCACCGCGATGAGATAAATAAAGGCCAGCGGCACCGGCCCGGCAGAGCCGTCTATCCCCCGATACACCGGGTCGGTGATGGCTTTGACGCTCAGGCCCGGGTACAACTGCCGCCCCGAAATGGCGTAAGTTGCGCCGCGATAGGCCACCATTGTTGATAGCGTGGCAATGAAGGGCGTCAATTTTAGGCGGACGACCAGCAGCCCGTTCAGCAGCCCGGCCAGCGCCCCCACCACCAGCCCGGCCAAAATTGCCACCCAGCCCGGCAGCCCGAACACCAGCATCACATCAAACGCCACCATGCCTACCAGCGCCAAAATCGCGCCCACGCTCAAATCGATCCCGCCCAGCAAAATGGGGAAGGTCATCCCCACGGCCATAATGCCAACGTGAGAAAAACCAGTCAAGATATTTTTAAAGTTGGTGACGGTGCGGAACGTTGGCGAAAATAGCGAAAAAATCAAAATGATAGCCAGGTAAAACAACACCAGCCCGATGTTGGCAAAATTAAACTTTTTGAACATAACTAACGTGCCTTTGCTGAGTACGTGGCGGCCACAACGCCAGCCAGCGTTGTTGAGAAAATCGTTCGGGATTGCCCCTCCCCCCTCCCTGTTCAGGGGCGGACAGGTATCGAAAACGGTGTTTGATTTCCCCATCCCCCTGGCCCCCTTCTCCCACCGGGAGAAGGGGGCCAGGGGGATGAGGAAAGTGCTCCGGCGGGGACAAGCCCCGCCACTACTCTCGCCGGAAGAAGGGAAACGGGCGCTGGCCTGCAAATTAACCGCTACCGTGGTTTTTATTATCACGTCGTGATAAATTTTTTTCACGTCCTGATAATTTTTTTTCAGGACGTGAAAAATAAAAGTCCGCGCCGCCCCCTGTTTGCAGAGTGGGGGCGGCGCGTTACAGGTGAAAATTACCAGCGCTGCTGGGGCGCAATCCCGCCCACGTTATCTTTGGTGGCAATCACATAAGGCATTAACAGGTGGCCCTGCGCGCCAAACGCCTGCGCCGAAACGCCGCCGGTGATCAGGCCAATGGCCAGCGCCGCCGCAAAGCGGCCTTGTTGCCACACATCGGTGTATTGCGTGCCGCTGAGTTCGCCTTTTTCAATGGCTTCCAGGGCATCTTTCTCGCCGTCGTTGCCAAAGATGACCATTTTATCCAGCATGCCTTTGGATTTGGCCACATCAGACGCGCCCAACGCCATTGAGTCGTTCACGCCGTAAACGCCGGTAACATTGGGGTTGGCGGCCAAAATGGCGGTGAAAACTTCTTGCGCCTTTTTGCGCTGCCAGTCGGCCACCTGGTCGGCCACAATTTTGATGTCGGGGTAGTTGGCTTTCATCCCATCCACAAAACCGTTGGTGCGCAAATCGCGGATTAAAATGCCGGGCGGGGCATTGAGGATGGCCACTTCGCCTTTGCCGCCCATCATTTCGCCCATTTTCTTGGCAATTTCGATGGCGCCGTAGTAGTGGTTCATTTCTACGTGGGCTGCGTGGGGTTCGGTGGCGTCAATGTTGAGGGTGATAACCGGAATGCCGGCTTCGTTGGCTTTTTTAATGGAAGGGGCCAGCCCAACGCTGTCAATCGGTTGCAAAAAGATGGCGTCAACGCCGCCGCTGATGGCCGTGTCCATCAGGCTAATCTGAATATCGGCTTTGTTCTGGCCGTCGAGTACTTCAAATTTTACGTTGCCCTGCACATCGGCCACTTCTTTGATGCCTTCGCCCCAGGCGGTAGAAACGGTGTGGGGTTGAATCTGGAGAAACGCCATTTTGTAGCTGTCTTTTTTGGGTTTGCCGGCGGCGGGGGCTGCTGCCGGCGCGGTGGCGGCAGCTTCGGGGGCGGAACTGCTCTGGCAAGCGCCCAGAACGGTGCCAACGGCAATGGCCGAAACGCCGGCGGCGGCGGTGGTTAAAAATCGCCGTCGGGACAGGCCGTCGGTCTCGGTGGGTTGAACTTTTTTACTCATCATTTCCTCCATTGGATTTACGCTAAAGTTTTATAAAATAGGGCTTGGGCAGTTAGCCCGGCGGGTTGATTCGCCGGGAGAGCCGGCTTTGAGCATAATATCAACAGGCAAATGGCTAGGGCCGCTGCCGGGTAATACCGGGCCGGCCTTTAAACATTTGTCGCTTCAGGAGGTACCGCATTCTGCCAGGTCTGCCGGTATCTCCTTTTTTGTTGATTTTCTGACGATCTACTTCTATGTTTATGGCGGAAAGCGCGCGCCCATTTTTATCTCCTTGCTTATGGATTACCGTTAAGTTGGGATTTAACCAGGGCCAGAATTTGTTCGTCGTCAAATTCGTGGGCAAACTGGCGTAGTTTGTTGGCAAAGGGCAGGTAGGCGTTGTTCAGGGCCGCCAGCCGGTTGGCCTGCTCCCGGATTTCGGTGATGTTGCCGCGCATGGCCAGTTCCAGTAAAATTTGCAGTTCGGCCTGGGGCAGAACTGCATCGGCGGCGGCTGACGGCGGGGTTGCCGCCGCCGCTTCGGCCTCGAATATCCATTCCAGCGCCAAATGCTTTTTGAGCAACTCAAACAAGTGGTGAATATTAATGGGTTTGGCCAAAAAATCATCGGCCCCGGCGATAATGCTTTTGCTTTTATCAATTTCAAATACGCTGGCCGAAACCGCCACCACCACGCTGCGCCCGCGCCGCGTGGGTTCTGCCAGTTGCAATTGGCGGATTACCTCAAACCCGTCCAGGTTGGGCATCAGCAAATCGGTAAAAATAAGGTTGGGGTTTAGCCGGGCGGCCAAAGTTAACCCCTGCTGCCCGTCCGGGGCGGTGATAATTTCAAACCCCAGCGGCGTGAGCAAATCTGCCAGCATAGAACGCACGGCGGCGTTGTCGTCAATTACCAAAATTTTGTAGGGCGGGCCTTGATAGCCAATTATTTTTCGGTCATCGGGGAGGGGTTGCGGCTGGTCGGCTTTAAAAACCGGCACATTTAGCTCAAACCAAAAGCGACTGCCCTGCCCCACCACGCTTTCTACCAAAATTTCGCCGCCCATCGCCCGTACCAGCTTTTGGCTGATGGTCAGGCCCAGGCCGGTGCCTTCGGTGCGGTTTTGGGGCGGGCTGGTCTGTTCAAAGGGCAAAAACATTTTTTCCAGGTTGGCCGGGGCAATGCCAATGCCCGTGTCTTTGATTTCAAACCGAACGGTGGCGCCCACCGGCGTTGGCCGGCTGGACACGCCAAGCGTTACCTGGCCTTTTTCGGTAAATTTTACCGCGTTGCCCAGCAGATTAATCAGCACTTGCCGCAGGCGGGTTTCATCAACTCGGATGCCGTTGGGCAGGTCGTTGAGCGGCTCGTACCCAAAGGCGATGCCCTTTAAATCGGCCCGCATTTTGGCAATTTCCATCACCTCTTGCATAAACGATGAAAAATGCACGTCGTTGGGTACCAGGTCAATCCGGCGGGCTTCGATTTTGGCCAAATCCAGAATATCGTTGATGAGGGTGAGCAAATGCTCGCCGCTTTGTTGGATAATGTTGAGGGATTTGGCCTGTTCGGCGGCGGTTAAGCGCCCCTGTTTGAGAATGTAGGTGTAGCCCAAAATGCCGTTGAGCGGGGTGCGCAGCTCGTGGCTCATGTTGGCCAAAAACTCGCTTTTGGCCTCGTTGGCTACTTCTGCCGCTTCTTTGGCCGCGGCCAACTCAATGGCCCGCTGCTGGGTTTCTTCAAACAGGCGGGCGTTGTGAATAGCCAGCGCAATCTGGTCGGCCATGGTTTGCAGAATGGCCAAATCCTCTTCTGAAAATGCGTTGAGCCTGGTGCTCTGCACATTGAGCGCGCCCAACACCTGCCCGCGCACCTGCAACGGCAGCGCCATCTCCGAGCGGGTTTCGGTGAGCCAGGGGTTTTGGTACTGCATGGCGTCATCGCTCACATCCAGCGCGATGCGGGCTTTGTTGTGAGCGGTAACATAGCCCACAATGCCCTCCTCGCCTACCCGCAGCCGGTGCGCCTGCGCCAGCATTTTTCGCCCGCCTTCGCTGGAGGCCGCCTGCAACACGGCCCACTGGCCGCTGTCGTCCAGTAAAAAGATGGCGGTGTGATAATACCCAAAGGTTTCGCTAATCAGGGTAGTTACCCGATCCAGCAATTGCTGCTGATCCAGCACCGAAATAATATCGCGGGCCACCTGGCTGGCGGCTTCTAGTTGCGAGGTGCGGTTGGCCACGCGCTCTTCCAGGGTGTCAATCAGGTTGCGCAGTTGGGCCGTCATGGTGTTAAAGGCGGTGGCCAGCGTGCGAAACTCGGTTGAGCCGGAGGTTTTGGCGGTGCGATCCAGCGCGCCGTTGGCCATCGCGGCGGCGGTGTTGGTTAAATCTTTAATGGGATGGGTGAACTGCCGCGCCACCCAACTGCCCACCATCACCGAAAAAATCAGCGCCCCCAGCCCGCCCAGCAACGCCAGTTGCGACAGGCGATTAACGGTAGACAGCGCCTCAACCGCCGATTGCTGCACAATCAACGCCCAGCCCAGCGGTTCAAGGTAGGCCTGTTTGGGAGCAGGGTCCAGCGCGGCGTGGCTTTGGATAATGTTTTGCCCGCTGTCGTCGGGGTTAACGCCCCAACCGGTAAGGCCGGCCTGAATGTTGCGCTGAAACGCCGCCGAAACCTGCGTGCCCACCTGCGCCGGGTTGGTGCTGTAAAACACCACGCCGGTTTTATCTACCAGCGCCATGGCCCCGGTTTGGCCCAGCGACGGCGGGCCGGTGAACACCCCCAAATCCCGAATTCTAAACCGCGAGCGCAAAATTCCCTGGGTAGATTGGGTGCCCAGCAGGCGCACCGGCACCGAAATTTCAACGGTGGCGTCGCGTTTGCCGGGGGTAAAGTGCGGGCCATCAATATAAATGTTGCCGCTGCCCTGGTTCCAGGCGGCGCGCCACCACGCTTCCTGGCCGTAATAATAGTGCTCGGCGGGCAGCCCGCCCGAGGCCACCAGGTTGCCGTACTGGTCAACATAAATAAGCTGGGTGTGGGCCGGCAGGTTGCGCACAAAGCTTTCCAAATCGCTGCTGATGGGGTTGCTCCGAATTTGGGTGTGCAGGGCCTCTTCCGCCGGGTCAATCCAGGCGGCTTCGCGGGCCAGCAGCCGGGCTTCGCGGGCGGCGGGCGACAACGCGCTTAAATCCGATTCGCCGGCGCCAAAGGATTGGTAAAAAAAGGATGATTCCCGGGTGAGTTGTTGCAGCAGTTCAACTTCGCGGGCAATTTCGGCCACCAGCCGCTGGCTGTTTGAGGCGGCCAGCGTTTCAAACGATTCGCCGGTTTGGGTGGTGAGGATGCTGCCGGTTTGCCAGATGACCGCGCCCATCACAATAATCAGCGAAATGGCCGCCACGCCGGTAAAGGCCAGCAATAACTGGCTGCTCAGAGAACTGGCGGCAATCCGGCGGCGAAAAAACCAGCCCAAAAACAGCCCGGCCAGTAAAAAAGTGGCCAGCACCAGCCAGGGCAGCCAGTTTTGCAAAATGCTGTTCATGGCGATTTGCTCGTTCATGGTTCAACCGTTGGCGGCGCGACGGCGTTACCCGGCAACGGCACCGATGGCAGCGGCGTGCCGGCGGCGTTGGCATCAATCAGGTTAACGGTGTAGGCCAGGGTGTAATCGCCATCGGCAACGCCGCCGGGCGGGGTTGCCAGCAGCCAGGTGTCAAGATTTTTCTCTTCAATCACCAGCAGCGGCGCTTCTACAAATTTGGGCACTTCTTTGCCGGCCAAAATCTGCTGGGCCGTCCACAGCGCCAGCGCCGAAATTCCCGGCGTGGCCGAAGCCGAAATGGTGTGGTAGCCGTTTTTATCGCGTTGTTCCTGCCACCATTTTAATTCATCGTAACGGTTGCCCATAATGATAACCGGCATGGGGCGGTTGGCGGCTTCAAACGCCTGCGCCACGCCGTAGCCATCGCCGCCCTGCGTGACCACGGCATCAATTGGGGGCAACGTGGGCAATATGGCCGCTACCTCCTGCCGGGCAATGCTCTGCGTCCATTTGGCATGCACCGAGGTCACCACTTTAACATTGGGAAAGCGGGCCAGCGCGGCTTTGGTAGCGGCGCTGATGTCGGTATCCGAGGTGCTGCCTTTGGCCCCGCGCACTTCCAGCACGTTGCCCTGGCCGTTAAGCCGCCCGCCCACATAATTGCCCTGAACCGCGCCGTAATTGGCCCACACATAGGTAACGGTGTAAACGCACGGCTCCGTTACCTGGCTGTCAAATACCACCACCACAATTCCGGCGGCGCACGCGGCTTTGATGGCCTGATTCAGAGTAGTGGGCGAGGCCGGGTTAATAATGATGGCGTTATAGCCGGCGGTTATCAACTCGCGGATGTGCCGGGCCTGTTCGGCGGCGTCACCGCTGGCGTTGACCACGGTGTAATCGGCCAGCAAGCCGGCGGCCTGGGCCTGTTGGGCGGCCCTTTTAAAGGCGGCAATTGTTCCTTGCCTAAAGGAGTTATCGGCAAATGAGTTAGAAAACGCAATCCGGGCGGTTGAGGTATCGCCGGCAGCCTGGCCGGCGGTATTAATGGGGGCGGTGGCTGTGGTTTGCGACGCAGGCGTGGCGGTGCAGGCCAGCAAAATCAGGCCCAACGCCAGCAGCAAAAGCGTAAACCGTAAATAAACCAGGGGTTGTGTTTTGTTTACATCGTTGTAAATCATTGGATTTAATGCGGGTTTGCCTGATGTGTAACTTTTTGGGGCCTTCCCCCCTGACCCCTTTTTCTCTAAGGGGGAGAGTAAAAAACGGGGCGGGGGGAGGCCAAGTAGTTACCCGTTTTTTAGTATAGCAAAGCCTTAAAAATTTGTCTGTCAACTAATGGGGACATTTGGGTTGGCTGGTGGGGGACAAGTAGCGGTTATTCCAGCGTAATCAGGCCGGCTTGAATGGCAAACTTTATCAGCCCGGTAAAATCGTGCAAATCCAGCTTTTGCATAATGCGCTTGCGGTAGGTTTTTACGCTCTGGGGCGATAGCATCAGCCGGTCGCCAATGTCGTTGTTGGAGTAGCCTTCTACCAGCAGTTGCAAAATTTCACGCTCACGGGCGCTCAGTTGCGCCAGCGGCGTGGGGTCGGTGGCCAGCCGGTGTTTGTAATCGGTTACAACAATATCGGCAATGGCCGGGCTAAGGTAGTGGTGGCCCTGCCGAATGGCCTGAATGGCCTCTAGCACGGCCCGGCTGCCACTTTCTTTGAGCACGTAGCCGTGCGCGCCGGCTTGCAGGGCGCGGGTGATGTAACTTTTGGTGCTGTGAATGGATAAAATGATGATTTTGGTGGCGGGGCAGGCGGCGCAAATTTGCCGGGTGGCTTCAATGCCGCCCAGTTCTGGCATGGTAATATCCAAAATGGCAATATCGGGGCAGGCGGCAATGATTTTTTGCACGGCGTCGCGGCCATTGGCGGCATCGCCCACCACCGTGCAGCCATCAATTTGGGCTTCGAGCATAAACCGGAGCGTATCGCGCAGCACCGTGTGGTCATCGGCCAAAAAAACGGTCAGGCTCACCGGGGCACCTCCACCAGCACGGTTGCGCCCCGGCCCGGCGCGGAGATAACCTGGCATTGCCCGCCCACGGTTTCGGCCCGTTCGGTCATAGTGGCCAGCCCCCAGCCCCAATCGCCGGTAGCCTCCTGTTCCGAGGCTTCGGCATTAAACCCAATGCCATCGTCTTTAACCTGCAAAAAGGCTTTGTCGGCCTCAACGGTAATGGTGATGGCCGCGGTGGCGGCGCGGGCGTGTTTGGCCACATTGGTTAGCGCCTCTTGCGTAATCCGAAACAGGGCGTTTTCCACCGAAGCCGGCAGGCGAGGCTGCGGCTCTTGCCCATGCACGGTTACGTTTATGCCAAAACGCTTGCTAAATTGATGGCCATACCATTCCAGCGCGGCGGTCAGGCCGTGGTCATCCAGCATGGGCGGGTGCAGTTCGGCCATTACGTCCCGCACGTCGGTGGTGGTCTGGTTAATCAACGCCGACAGGTCATCAATATGAGCGAGCAGCGCCGGGGTGTTGGTACACTGCGGCGCAACCTGCCCGCGAATAATGTTTAACAGCACGTCCGAGGTGAACAGGTTTTGGCCAATGCGGTCGTGCAGGTTTTGCGCCAGCAACCGGCGCTCGGTTTCCTGGGTTTCTACCAGCCGGGCCGATAGCCGCCGCAGTTTTTGGCGCTGCCGTTCCAGCCGGGTTAGGGCCTGGCGGTGGGCGGTAATATCGGTCATCAAACTTACCCAGCCGCCGCCCGCTTCGGCGGAGGTGCAACTGGTGCGCACAATGGCCGTAACCGTTTGCCGGCTTTGGGTTTGCAGGTTTACCTCACCCTGCCAGAATTGTTGCTGCCGGATGGCCGTTTGCATGGCCTGCGCCTGCGCCGCGTTTACAAAAATGGCCGGCAGGCCGCCCCTGGCCTGGAGATCGGTGAGGGTGTAGCCAAACAGTTTGCTAAAGGTAGAGTTGGTGTAGGTAATTTCGGCGGCCCGGTTGCCCATAACCACGGCATCGCTGCTGGCCTCAACCGCCTGGCCAATCAGGGCGTTGCGGTAAGCCAGATCGCGCACGGTGGCCTGGGCGATATGCACCTGTTGGGCCAATTTGGCGTTGGCCTGGTGCAGTTCGCGGGTTAAGGTGCGAAGCTGCAAATGGGTGGTAATCCGGGCCAAAACTTCGGCCTGGTGCAGCGGTTTGGTAATGTAATCAACGCCGCCGGCTTCAAAGCCCTTGATTTTATCCTGGGTGCTGGTGAGCGAGGTTAAAAAGATAACCGGAATATCCTGAGTAATGGGGTTGGCTTTAAGGCGGCGGCAGGTTTCAAAACCGTCAAGGCCGGTCATGACAATATCCAGCAAAATTAAATCCGGCAGCACATAGGCGGCCTTTTCCAGCCCGTTTGGGCCGTTGCGGGCGGTTAGCACTTCAAAACCGTATTTAATCAGATAATCCACCAAAACACCCAGGTTAACCGGGTTGTCATCAATGATGAGAATTTTGGCGGCGGCAAACTGTAACGACACGGGCAATTATCCTGCCGGGTTAATATTGAATGGCTGGGCGCTATAGTAGCATATATTGCAAACGTCGTAAAATCAGCCTTTGAACCCACAGCCGGGGAATGGCCGGTTTTATTGGGGGGCCAGCGGCAGCGTAAAAAAGAAGGTGCAACCCTGGCCGGGGCCGGATTCAACGCCAACCTGCCCGCCGAGTTTTTGCACAATGCGCTGTACAATGGTTAGCCCCAGGCCGTGCCCGTGGGCGTCGGTGTGCAGGCGGGCAAAGGGCTTAAACAGGCGGGCTTGCTGTTCGGCGGTAAGGCCGGGGCCGTGGTCGCGCACCCAAAACCGCGCCGTCTGAGGCTCGTTGCCGGGCGTTAGCGCCCCCATTTCAATTTGCGGAGAGTGGCCGCTGTATTTGAGCGCGTTGCTGAGGTAGTTAACCCAAATCTGCTCAACCCAGGGCGCGTGGCCTAACACGGTTGGCCAGGTTGACGGCAAAATAATTTTGGCTCCCGTTTCATTGATTCGTTGCTCCAGGCCAAATAACACCTCGGCCACAATAATGTCCATATCCAGCGGGTGGGGCGTTATTTCTTGCTGGCGCACCAGGGCCAAATACAGCAGGCTATCAATGATACTCTGTATTTTTGCGGCGCTTTTGTTGAGCATCATCAACAAATCCTGAACTTCCTGATCCAGTTCAAAGTCATTTTGCAGTAAATCAATCACCCCGGCGATAATGCCCAACGGATTTTTTAAATCGTGAGCCACCATGTGGGCAAAAGCATCGAGCTCTTCGTTGCGCTGTTTCAACTCCAGAGTGTATTGGCGCAGGGCCAGCATATCGGCAAAACGGGCCAGCGCGGTGATGATGGCCCGCTCGATGTTGCCGGCGTTGGGTGGTTTGAGCAAATAGGCGCTGGCTCCGGCGGCGCTGGCTTTTTCCAGCAAATCGGTTGAATCATACGCGGTGAGCATAACCACCGGTGTGGGGCAACTGGCCTGAATTTTGGCGGTGGCGGACAGCCCATCCAGCTTGGGCATGGTAATGTCCATTAAAATAACATCGGGCCGGAGTTGCCCGGCCAGTTCCACCGCTTTTTCGCCGTCGGCGGCTTCGCCAACTACGGTGTAGCCCAGCTTGTTGAGAATGCCTTTCAGCGAGGCGCGTACCAGGTAATCATCTTCGGCAATCAGCACTTTAATGGGTTGCGGTGAGGTCATTGGTTGGTTCTCCTGCAATGCGGGTTATTGAATGTATGTTTTTGAGGGCGAAATGGTAATATTGGCTGTTTTAAACCGTAACACTGTCACCGCGCCGGAGTTGTTTTGCAGGGCCATTCCGCCTTCAAGATTGCTGCGGGTGATGTTCTCAACCAAATCCAGCCCCACATTTTGACGGTTGTAGCGCAGCACTTCATCCGGGTAACCCGGCCCGTTATCGCGGTATTCAAACACCACGGTTTCGCCGTTCGCTTCGGTGGTGATGTTAACGGAAATTTGGGTGAGTTCGCGGTGCGGCACGGCGTATTTTACGGTGTTGGTGGCCAGTTCATTGATGATTAACGCCAGGCTGTGCGCCTGGTCAGAGATGACCCGCAGCCCGGAATCAACCTGAACAACGTTAATCCGTACCAGCCGGTTGGCCGGCACCGCCTGCAAGCACGATTGAATGACCTGCCGGGTTAAATCATCCAGCGGCAGGGGCAACCACTGCGCCGCCGATAGCATTTGGTGCACCGTGGCCAACCCTTCCACCCGCTGAAGCAAGTCGTGCAGGATGGACTCGTAGGCTTCGCCGCCGGCCTGCCGGATGTGCTGCTGCTCGGTGTACAGCAGGCCGATGATGGCCGCCAGGTTGTTTTTTACCCGGTGGTTAACCTCTTGCAGCAGTCGGGCTTTAATTTTGGCATCCTGGCGGGTTTGTTCTACCAGGCGGGCGTTGTTAAGGGCCAGCGCCGCATGGGCGGCAAACATTTCCAGCAGTTCCACATCGGATTGGGAAAAAGGCTGCTGTTGAGGCCGGCCCACGCCCAGCACGCCCAAAAACTCGTCACCCCACTGAATGGGCATGCCCACCACCGTGGCCAGCCCGGCGTTTTTGTAGGCGGGGATGGCGTCGGCCCAGTGCTGGTAATCATTGATGATGATGGGCCGGCGCGATTCCAGAACTTTGCCCACCAGCCCTTCGCCGCGCCGGACGGTGCCCGGCTTGATGCCGGCGGCAATGCTTTCGGTGGATTGGTTTACCTGTTCCAGTAAATCTTCCAGAGGGCGATAAATAAAAAATTCACCTTCCGGGCAAATCAGCAGGTCGCCGGCCTGTTTGGCAATGGAATGCAGCAGCGCATCCAGCTCCAGTTCCGCCGATAATTCCAGCGCAATGTGCCGTAGCGCCTCTAGTTGAATGTTGCGCTGGTGCAACGCCAGTTCGGCTTGCCGGCGCGTGGTAATATCGCGCACGCCGCCGTAAATGCGCACCACCCGGCCCTGAGCTTCATCCCACACCGGGCGGGCGTAGTTGCGCAGCCAGCGGGCATCACCATCTTTAGTGACGATTCTAAAATCGCTGGTGTCCGGCTGCCCGGCCAGCAACATTTGAGAATGCGCCCGGACAACCGGCAGATCATCGGGGTGAATAAGGTTTTGGATACCGTTTTGCCTTAACTCTTCAACTGTAAAGCCGGTGATGGTGGTAAAAGCCTGCGTTACCCATTCGGGCGCTATCCGGTTATCCGGCTCAAGAGAAAAAGCGTAGGCAAAATCAGAAATAAGCTCAGAGACAAGCCGGTAGCGTTCCTCGCTTTGGCTCAGCACCCGTTGCATCTGTTTTTGGTGGGTAATATCATCTTTTACGGCCACGTAGTGGGTAATCCGGCCCTGTTCATCCCTGACCGGAGAAATGGTGGCGCTTTCCCAATACAAAACGCCATCCTTGCGCTTGTTGTGGAGTTCGCTTTGCCACACCTGCCCGTTGGTTAGGGTGCGCCACATTTCCCGATAAAATTCGGGCGGGTGATAACCGGATTTTAAAATGCGCGGGTTTTTACCAATGGTTTCGGCCTGGGTATAGCCGGTAATGCGGGTAAAGGCCGGGTTAACAAACTCGATGATGCCGGTTCGATCGGTGATGACAATGGCGCTGGCGCTCTGTTCAACCGCCCGCGATAGTTGGCGCAATTCCGTTTCTACATGTTTGCGAGCGGTAACGTCTCGTACCAGCGCCAGCACTTTATCCGGGCCACATGGCGCCATCCGCGCTTCGTAATCCGCTGCCCCCGCCGCCATTGGCAATTTGTATTCGTAAACCTGGATTTTGTCCAGAGCCAGCGTTTGATCAATATATTTCAGGGTGATTGCCGTCACTTCGGGCGGCAGCAGCGTTTGGATGTTGCGCCCCACAATGGATTCCGGGGGAACGTACAGGGCTTCGTTCCGGCCATGCACGGACAAAAAATCGCCGTTACGGGCCAGTTGAAACACAATATCCGGCATGGCGTTGAGCAGGGCGCGGTTTTGGGCCTCACTTTGCCGCAGTGATTCTTCGGTTTGCTGGCGGATGGTGGTATCGTGTAGCAAAAACAGGCGGCCCAGTGGGCGGCGGCGCGAATCCTGTACCGGCGAAATGGTCAGGTCGTACACGCGCCGGTTAATGGTGACTTCCTCTTTGGTTGGGGTTTGGTTGGGGTAACGCTGCACCAGGCCGGCCCACGGAGCGGGCAGGGCGGTGGGCGTTGCGCCAATCGCGGCGGGTGAAAGGCCAATAACGGTTTGGGCGGCGCGGTTAAAATCTACCAGGTGATCGTGGTTGTCAAACACCAGCACCAAATCGGCGAGGGCATCCATTACGGCGTTGCGGGCCACCGGCGGCGACACGCTGAACCAGCCAAACCGCAACAGCGCCCGGCGACGCACGTATAAGGCAACACTGGTCATTAATGCGGCGGCCAACAGTAATGGCCAAATAAACGGGGTGTAAATCATTTGTTGCGCTATCCCCCTTTATGGTTATGACCTTTTGGTTGCCGCCGGAAAAACCTGTGGGCGGACCGGGAGCGGGAGCCGGTTTATTAATGAGGGCGCAATCGCGCTGCCAGTAACCCTAATTGTTCGGGGCTAACAGGTTTGAGCAGGGTTAAATCCGCCTTGTCGCGGATGGATTCGGCCAGCCGATCCTGGGCCGTGGCCAAAATTACCCTGATGTCGGCCAGCCGCTCATCGGCGCGAATATACTCCAGTATTTCCGCGCCCGAAGCGTGGGGCAGGTTCAAATCTAGCACCACCAGAGCCGGCACTATTTCGGCCAGCCGGGCCAGGGCCAGTTGGCCATCGCGCACAACTTCGGTTTTAAAATTTATCGCCTGGAGCGTTAACGAGAAAATTTCGGCCAGGTTTTCGTCATCTTCCACAATGAAAGCCAAGGGGGCGGTCATAGTGTGCTTCTCCTTTGGTATAAAAATTTTATGACAAGCCCGCGCAGAGCGGGCAAAGTGGTCAATCAGCCGGTTGGGTTGGCAACGCCACAGATTCCAGGGGCAAGTTTACAGTAAAGGTGCTGCCCCGCCCATCAACGCTGTCAATGGTAATGTGGCCTTTCATCTGGTCAACCAGTTGTTTTACAATTGATAACCCCAGCCCGTACCCCTTTTGTTTGCCGGTGAGCGAGCTATCCACCTGCCAGAATGGGGTGAAAATTTGGGCTTGCGCTTCGGGCGAAATGCCGGGGCCGGTATCGGCCACCTGAATGGCCCACCGGTCTGCGCCCACGCGCCGAATAGAAACCGCCACCGAGCCGGTGGGGGTAAATTTTAGCGCGTTGTTGGTGAGATTGGTTAATATTTGGTACAGCCGTTTTTGGTCGCCGTTAATGGCGTTAGGCAGGTTGGGGTCAATGGTGGTGATAAAGTCCAGCCCTTTGGCATCGGTAATGGGTTTTAGCGCAATGTTTAGCTGCTTGATTAGCTCTTGCGGGTTAAAGGGGGCCGGTTCTACCCGGATTTTGCCCTGCTCAATTTGAGATTGGTCCAGCAAATCGTTAATCAGCCAGCTTAGGTAGGTGGCCGAGTTGAGCACTTCGGCGGTAAAGTGTTTTTGCTGGGCGGTGAGGGGGGCAAACATTTCTTTGTGCAAAAATTCGGTAAAGCCCAAAATAACGCCCAATGGGGTGCGGAGTTCGTGGCTTACTTTGGCCAGTAACTCGGTTTTGTAGCGGCTGGCTTCCAGCGCCTGCTGGTGGGCCTGGGCCAGTTCGTTTTGCATGCGTTTACGTTCGGTAATGTCTTCTTTGACCGCAACAAAATGGGTAATGTTACCGGCGGCATCAACAATGGGCGAAATGGAGGCCAGTTCCCAAAAGGTGTCACCGTTTTTTTTGCGGTTGTAAAATTCACCGTGCCATTCTCGCCCGGATTTGATGGTTTCCCAGAGATTTTTGTAAACTTCGGGCGGGGTGTGGCCTGTTTTGAGAATGCGCGGATTTTGCCCGATAGCTTCATCCAGCGCGTAGCCGGTCATTTTGGTGAATTTGGGGTTTGCATATTGAATGGTGCCGGTGGTGTCGGTAATCACAATTGAAACCGGGCTGGCTTCGACCGCGCGCGAAAGCTGGCGCACCTGTTCTTCGGCGTTTTTGCGGGCGGTAATATCGCGGGCAATGCCCACCAGCCCAATTACCTTGCCTTGCCGGTCATGCAGGGGCACTTTGGTGGTTAAAAGCCAGCGCAAGTCGCCCTGGTCGGTGTAAGATGGTTCTTCGTGGTTGATAATGGGTTGGTTAGACTCCATGACCGCCCGGTTACCGGCCTGGTACATAGCCGCGAGTTCAGGCGGATAAAAATCGTAATCGGTTTTGCCAATGAGTAGGTCGGGGTCGTCTATCTTCATTGCCAGGGCGTCGCTTTTGTTGCTCATAATAAAACGTGAGGTGGTATCGCGGGCAAATATCTGGTCGGGAATGTTGTCAATGATGGTGCGCAGCAAGTTGCGCTCCTGGGCCAGCGCCTCTTCAATCTGTTTGTGCTCGGTAATGTCGCGGATGGTGACAATTTTGCCCAGAAGTTGTTTGCGCCGGTCATACAGCGAGGTAAGGTGCAGTTGGTACCAGCGTTGGGCTTCACCTTCGCCCACGCTGATTTGATCCAGGGTTTCTTCTACATCTTTGTAACGGTCAATTAAATGTTGCCAGTCGCCAAAGAGTTCGGTATTGCGTTTGCCAATAGCCTGCGCCGCCGGCAGGCCAAGCATGCGCTGCGCGGTGGGGTTAACATCGGCAATGTAGCCGTGGGTGTCTACCACAATCAGGCCATCGGCCATGTTTTCTACCACAATATCGCGGGCGATGGGCGCAATATTAACCAGACTAAAGCCAAAAATACTCCAGGTTAAGCCCAAAATGGTGATTGTAAAGGCAAACGGCGTTAAATCGAGGGGCGCAAGGGGATTTGCGCCCAAAAAGTACAATAAGTTGCCCAACCACGGAGCCAGCACGCTGATAATCATGGCCACGGCCTGGCCGCGATACAACTCGCGCATCCGGCTGATTGAATTGAGAATGGCCACCGCGCCCACCAACAGCAGCAGGTAAGAGTAAACCAAATGCGCCCAAAACCAGGGGCCATGCTCCACGCCCAACACCAAAATGCCGCCTGCCTGCTCAATGCCCACGTGTCGCCACACCAGCCCGTGGGCTTCGGTGGTAAAGGCCAGCGCCAATGTGATGAGCGGAATAATAGCCAGCACGGCAATGCGGCGGTAGCTTAAGCGTTGGTAGGGGCAAAAATGATTCACCGCCAAAACCAACCAGAACAGCGGCGCGGTAACAATGCCGGGGTACTGCGCCTTGGCCCAAAACAGCTTGGTGGGCAGGTCCGCGCTGGCAATTTCCAGAGCGTACCCTGCCGACCACACCATCAGGGCCAGCGCCAGTAGCGTTAGCGCGGTGGCCCCAGAAGCGGCGCGGCGCGGCCACACATAAATCGCCACGCCCGCCGAGATTGCCGCTACGGTCAGGAGGGGAATCATATAAGGGGTATATTGAAGGTGCATCGGCAAATCCTCGGGTTGGTACCAACCCGGCGCGGGCAATCACCAGGTTGGTAAAACAATTGCTATATTGAACGCTGCTATATTTTAGCACTGAATTGGGCCAATCAAAACTGGTGTGGGCCTGTTGTCTCATTCAGTTGAGGCCGTTTTTGCAACTCTGGCGCGGCGGCTGCGTAATGAAAAGCGTGAACTGTTGTTGGTCATTAGTTAAAACGGAGGTTTATTCGATGCGTAATCCAGGAACAGCCGCAGTATTGAGTTTTATTGTGCCCGGTATCGGGCAAATCTATAACGGCCAAATTTTGTGGGCTATCTTTTGGCTGATTATTACCCCCGGCTTTTGGCTGGGAACCGGCGGCTTGCTGGGCTGGCTGTGCCACGTTATCGCCGCTTCTCAGGCTTACTCCTACGCCCGGCGGCACCCCAACCCGCGCCATTGGTAAGCGGTAGCCCGGTTTACCCGTAAACCGGCCAAAGGGTAAGTTTAGGCAGTGATTTTGCCGCTCAAAATCACTGCCTTTTTATTTTCTCCGCAACGCAAACTACCGCACCGCGCCGGCGGCGCTGATTAACTCGCCGGTAACCCACCGGGAATCCTCCGAGGCCAAAAAGGCCACCACATCGGCAATATCTTCGGGTTGGCCCACCCGGTTAAAAACCGATAGCGCCGCCACGCGCTCGGCACCCTGCGGGCTGCGCGCCCAGGCGTTCATATCGGTGGCGATAATGCCCGGCAACACCGCGTTAACGGTAATTTTGCGGGGGCCTAATAGCTCGGCAAAGGATTTGGTCATACTGTTGGTGGCGGCTTTGGCCATAGCGTACACCATTTTCTCCGGAAAGCCGCGCAGCGATGTGCCCGACGAAATGTTGATAATCCGCCCGCCATCGCACAGAATTGGGGTTAACCGCTGGATGAGAAAAAACGCCGCCTTTACGTTGATGGCAAACAGGTAATCAAATGCGGCTTCGTCGGCGTGTGGCCCTTCGGCAATTTGCCGTCCGGCATTATTAACCAGAATATCCAACACCTGCCCCGGGCCAAGTTGTTCGGTTAACCCCTTAAAAATCGCTTCTACGCCGTCTATAACGCTTAAATCGCCCCGGATGGTAAAGGCACTCCCGCCCTGCCGGGCAATCTCCGCCGCCAGCGATTCGGCTTCGTCGCGCCCCACGGCATAGTGAAGGCCCACCGTTGCGCCAAGTTGAGCCAAACGCAGCGCAATAGCGCGGCCAATGCCCCGGCTGGCTCCCGTAACCAGCGCCGTTTTATTTTTGTGGGGTTGTTGGGTTGTGGTTTGCTCCATATTTCCTCCAAATTCTTCATCCTGTGGCCAATCACTTTTTCTAAAAACCTGCTAACCATGATAACAGGTTTTGAGCAGTTGTTACAACCGGTAATTGTTTTTATCCGGGTTGCAAAAGGTCATTCTGAATCGTAACGAACGCAAAAAACGCGGGAAATTTGGGCAAACCCGGCAGTTAAAGCTATTTGATTACGTATAAAACCAACCTGCTGGTTAATTTATAGCGCCCCGCATCGGGCCGGGCGTTCTTTAATTATGACCCAGTCATAAATTTTTTTGACCAGGTCATAATTTTTTATGACCCAGTCATAATTTTTTATGACTGGGTCGGCTCAAAAGGTGTTTTTAACCGCAAGGAACCCGGTGTTTAATCACGTACAGGTAGCCATCTGGATTATTTTATAGTTACTTTGGCCCGTTGGCGGTAAAAAACGGTGCAATTATCCCGTAGAATCTATTATAATACTTATACCAGGTACAACTTGTTTGGCGTTATAAGCAAACATTTTAAGATGACCGAAACCAACCAGGAAAACAAAATGAACCACGAAAAGAAATTAAAATCGGCGGCGATGCGAATTACCCTATTTTATGGTGTTGTATCGGCGGTGTGGATACTTACCTCTGATTGGTTGATGGCCCAACTGGCAATTAACGTGCCCCAGGCATTTTTTATTGCCACATTTAAAGGCTGGTTGTTTGTAATCACTACCGCCACATGTCTTTACCTGATGCTGCGCCGCCAGTTTAACCGGGTTGTCCGTGATATGGAAGAGCGCCGGCAACTGGAAAAAACTCTGCGCGAAACCGTCCGGCAATACAGCACGTTGGTTGAAAACCTGCACGGCATGGTGTATCGCTGCCAAAACGATTCGCGCTGGACAATGGAATATGTCAGCGCGGGCGCGGCAGAGCTAACCGGCTACCAGCCCGCCAAACTGATGGGGGCCGACGCCATTAGCTACGAAGATCTTATCCACCCTGCCGACCGCCCAATGGTGCGCAACACGGTGCAGGCGGCGCTCAACCGGCGCGAGCCGTTCAGTATAACTTATCGCCTGTGCCTTGCCTCCGGCGAAGAAAAATGGGTGCAGGAGCATGGCCGCGGAGTGTTTGCCGCCAACGGCGATTTGGAAGCCCTGGAAGGTTTTATCGCCGATGTTACCGGCCAGCGGCGGGTAGAACTGGCCCTGCAACAGAGCGAGGCGCGGTACAAAAGCATGTTTGAAAACTCTCCCGCCACAATGTTGCTGGTTAACCCGTCCTGCGGTGCAATTGTAGATGCCAACCCGGCGGCGTGCGCTTATTACGGCTGGAGCCGGGCCGAATTGCAGCAAATGCGCGTTGACCAAATCAATACGTTAACCTTGGCCGAAATTCAGGCCGAAATGGAACAGGCCCGCCAGAAAAAGCGCCACCAATTTATTTTTAAACACCGCCGGGCTAATGGCTCAATCCGCAATGTTGAGGTTTACAGCGGGCCAATCCGGCACCAGGACCAAACCCTGTTGTATTCCATTATCCACGATATTACCGACCAGGTTATGGCCACGCAAACGCTCGAAAAGAGCGAGGCGCGTTACCGATTGCTGTTTGAAAACAATCCGCACCCTATGTGGGTGGACGATACCGAAACAATGGCCTTTTTGGCGGTTAACAACGCTGCTATGGCCAAATACGGTTACACCCGCGCCGAGTTTTTGGCTATGACCATCAAAGATTTGCATCCCCCGGAAGACGCGCCGCAACTGCTGGCGGCGCTGACCGCCGATCAATCCGAACACGTGACCAATGAATGGCGGCACCGGTTGAAGGACGGGCAGATTATCGAGGTTGAAGTCACCGCGCACCGCATTGATTTTGAAGGCCGGCGGGCGTCGCTGGTGCTAATTCAGGATATTACCGAACGCAAACGGCTGGCCGCCGAAAACGAAAAGCTCACGGTTCAGTTTTACCAATCGCAAAAAATGGATTCAATCGGCCAACTGGCGGGCGGCATTGCCCACGATTTTAACAACCTGCTGGTGCCGATTATCGGTTACGCCGAACTGGGGATGATGAATTTGCCCGTTCATCACGGGTTGTATTCCAACTTTTTGCGGATAAAAGAGGCCGCCGACCGCGCCGCCAACCTCACCCGGCAAATTTTGGCCTTTAGCCGCCAGCAAGTGCTCGAAACGCGCCTGCTCGACCTGAACGAAGTGATTACCAATTTCCAAAAAATGCTGGGCCGGCTGCTGCGCGAGGACATCACGCTGAAAATCCATCTGCATCCCCACCTGCGCCCCATCAAAGCCGATTGGGGCCAGTTGGAACAGGTATTGCTCAACCTGGTAATTAACGCCCGCGACGCCATGCCCAACGGCGGCACGCTCAGCATTGAAACCGATTTGGCCCTGCTGGACGAAACCTACGCCGCCCGTCACCCCGGCACTCAACCGGGGCTGTACGTGCTGCTGGCGGTGAGCGACACCGGCCACGGTATGTCGCCTGAAACGCAGCAGCGCATTTTTGAGCCGTTTTTTACCACCAAGGCTCGCGGTCACGGCACCGGCCTGGGCCTGGCTACGGTTTTTGGCATTATCAAACAGCATCAGGGTAACATTTGGGTTTACAGCGAGCCGGAACAGGGCGCGACCTTTAAAGTTTACCTGCCCGTGGCCGATGCTCCGGCGGCGCTGCCCGGCCAGAGCGTGGCGGTTACTACCGGCTCGCTGCACGGCAGCGAAACAATCCTGGTGGTAGAGGATGAAGTGGGCGTGCGCCAATTGGCCAGGCACATTTTGCAAACGTATGGCTACCACGTGCTGGAAGCCACCGGCCCGCAACCGGCGCTAAAACTGGCGACGGATCAATCCATAACTATCCACATGCTGTTAACCGATGTGGTGATGCCGGAGATGAATGGCCGCCAGTTGTACAACGAGCTGGCGCAAACGCGGCCCAATTTAAAGGTGTTGTTTATGTCGGGCTATACCGATAACGTGATTACCCACCAACGCGTGCTTGACGCCGATGTGAATTTTTTGGCCAAGCCGTTTTCAATGCACAGCCTGCTCCAAAAAACCAGAGAAGTGCTGGCCCAGGCGTAGCGGCTATCGGCCGGTTTTAAATTGCGCCACCACCGCCTGTAAATTCTGCGCCAGGTTAGCCAGCGATTGCGCCGCCTCGGTGGTTTCGCGCACCTGCGCGTTGAGCGTGTCCACCGCGTGGTTGGTGTTTTTTACCTCGATGCCGTTTTCCGCGCTTACTTCGGCGATGGTGTTCATTGCCTCGGTGACGGTGCTGGAACTGGCCGCCATCTCCTCGGTTGAGGCGGTGTTTTCTTCAACCACGGCGCTCACGCTTTCCATAGCCGTTACCATTTCGGCGGCGGCAGCGTCCATTTGTTGCGCGGCGGCGGCAATCTGTTCCACCTGCCGGTCAACTGCTTCAACGGCAGTCAAAATATTAGTAAGAGCCACATCGGCCTGCCCGGTGCGTTGAACCCCTTTTTCTACTTCGGTGGTGTTTTCTTGCATGGCCGTTATTGCCTCGGCTACGGTTGTTTGGATGGCTTTAATCAGCCCACCGATTTCTTTGGTGGCCGTGGCCGATTTTTCGGCCAGTTTGCGCACCTCATCGGCTACCACGGCAAAACCCTTGCCATGCTCGCCGGCGCGGGCGGCTTCGATGGCGGCGTTGAGCGCCAGCAAATTGGTTTGCGAGGCAATATCCTGAATTGTTTCAACAATTGCGCCAATCTGGCCGGAGCGCGCGCCCATCTCTTGCATTTTTTTGGCCGAAAGCCCCACTTTTTCTTTGATAGTTGCCATGCCCTGAATGGTGCTTTGAACGGTGCGCGCGCCGGCTTCAACTGCTTGGTTGGCTTCGGCGGCGCTGTGGGCGCTGGCCTGGGCGCTGTTAGAAACCAGCGTAATGGCCATAGAAATTTGCGAGGTAAGGTTGGAGGCTTTGCCAATTGACTCGGCCTGTTCTTGCGCACCTTTGGCAACGCCGGCAATGGCGCAGGATAACTGCTCTACCGAACCGGTGACGCGGGTGAGGCTATCGGCTTGTTGGGTTGCGCCCTGGGCCACGTGGTGCATGGCGGTGATAATCTGCTGAATGGCCTGGCTGGATTGGCGGGCCGTGGCAGCCAGTTGCAGCGAGGCGGCGCTAACGCTGTGGGCATGCTCCGAGGTTTGGTTAACCAGCCGGCTCAGGTTGGCGGTCATCAGCTCAAAGGCGCGGCCCGTTTCTTGCAGGCGGGCAATCATTTGGTTAAAGGCGGCGGCCAGCGCGCCAATTTCATCGGCGGATTGGTAGGCCAGCGGCTGGGCCTGCACGTTAACGGTTACAGTCAAATCGCCTTGCGCCACGGTGGTATTGGCTGCCGCCAGATGCGCCAGGTCTGTTTCGGCAATTTGCCGGGCCACTGCCACCATTTGCTCAATGGGCTGCAAGGTTTGGCGCGTTACCATAAGCATTACGCCCAACAGTAGCAAAATTGCCACCACCGCCACCGCCACCGAATAGGCCGTAGCCAGATAAGTGCCCTTTAAAATCACCGTAACCGGGGCTAAAATTACCAGCGTCCAGCCGGTGTTGGGCAGGTGGGCATGCGCGGCGTAAACCCGGCCCTGCGCCCGAAACGGATCGGCCAGAGTAACTACCCCTTGCCGGTCAGCCCGCAGCAAATCACTCAGTTCCTTTAGCCGCCCCTGGTTCAACTCCGCCAGCTTGTTCTTTTGAATGTCTCCCAACTCCTCGATTTTTTGCACCAGCAGGTCGGGCTGGTCAATGGCAATAACCTGATCGTTGTCATTCACCAAAAGGGCGTGAGCCTGGCCGTCAAAGTCGCTGCTTTGGCCAATTGTGGCCACAATCTGGGTGAGTTTTTCCAGCGAAACATCAATGGTGGTAACGCCGGCAAACGCGCCATCGGCATGGTAAAAGGGCGTTGCCGCAGTGATCATCAACGTTTCGCCCGCGCCGGCATCGTAATAGGGAGCCGTCCATACCTGCTTCTTTTGGTCGCGGGGTTTGGCGTACCATTCCCACTCCCAATACACATAACTATCGGAGCCAAGCTGAATGTAGTTGGGCGTGCCTTTATCGTACCAGTAATAGGGCGAAAAATATTTCTGGTCGGGGTAAAAGGTGTTGGGTTCAAAGGCCACCGCCGTGCCGTAAATATCGGGGTTGGCGATTAAAATTTGGCGCATGCGCTCTTTGAGCGCGGCCTCATCTTTGGTGGCATCGGCCTGCACCGAGGCGGCCAAATCAACGGGAATGCGGGCCACCGCGCTTAAAAAGGTGTCCATTTCATTGGCGCGGGCCTGCGTTAAATTCAGCAGCGAGGCTTCAATCCGGGCGCTGGCGGTGGTTGAGTTAAAATAGTTGGCCGCAACGGCAATCCCGGCAAAGGTAATTACACTGATGGCTCCCAAAATGAGCAGAAATCGGTTTACCACTGATGTTTTGAAAAGATTGAACATAAAGATTCTCCTTTTCTGGCATTTTTGGGGGCCGCACGGTTTAAGTTAATGCGCCAGCGAGGCGTAAAACCCGGCAATGCCGTTGAGCACGTATTGCACCGCCAGCGCGGCCAGCACCAGCCCCAACATGCGGGTAATTACGTGCATGTTGGCCTCGCCTAAACGGGCCATCATGCGCTCGGCGGCGTACAGGGTGGGCCAGGCGATTAGGTAAATTAGCAACAGGATGGCTACCAGCACCCCCAGCCGGTTTAAATTATTGTTGGCCTGGGTTGCCAGCACCAGCACGGTGGCAATTGTGCCGGGGCCGGCCAATTGGGGAATGGTTAAGGGAAAAATGGCAATGTCCTCATGGGCCGGCGGCGGTTCGGCGGGGTTGGCGGTGCGCAGGCCGGATTTTTGCCCAAATAGCATGGGAAAAGCCAGCGTAAACAGCAAAATTCCGCCGCTAATGGCAAAGGCATGCACGGTTACGCCCATGTAGCCTAAAAAAATCCGGCCAACCAGCAAAAAAAATAACGCCACGCTGAACGAGGCTACCACCGCCCGGCTGAGCACCACCCGGCGCTCGGTGGCGGGCAGGCCGTTGGTTACGGCCACAAAAACGGGCGCCACGGCAATGGGGTTAATTACAACTATCAGCATTACAAAGGCGGTTAAGCCAAACTGCACTAAACTTCCTTCCATAAAAAACAATATCTCCTGGGGTATTTATCGGCAAGGTAAAAACATTTCTACATAAACGATGCGTAAATTTGAGGGGATGGGGATGTTTGACCGGGGTGTTGTTTTTCCTTTCCATCCTAATCTGTAATAGCCCAGGTTGTTATTTTTGGGCGGGTAAACCACAAAAATAGTTTTTAACGCGAGGGCTGTAAAATAGCAGGCCACGTTCCAGGCGTGGCATGCTGCTTTTGGGGAGAGCGGCGGGTTATATTTTCTGCGCCGTAAATTTTATGGTGATGGCGGTGCCGTTGGCGCTGTCCAGTTCAAAGGTGCCGCGTAGCTGGCGGGTGGCCAAAATGTTTACCAGGTTTAACCCCAGCGAGGTAGTGTTCCGCCAATCCAGTTCGACGGGCAGGCCCACACCATTATCGCATACGGTTAGCGCGTATTCGTCCTGGTTTAGCGCAAAGCCAATGTTCAGAATATTCTCCCGGTTGGTGGGCCGGTCTGCCGGAAAGGCATATTTGAGCACGTTGGTAATCAGTTCATTGATAATCAGGCTGCACGGAATGGCGATATTAACATTAACAAAAATATTTTCGGCGTTAATATGCAGGGTGATGGGCCGGTTATCCCACAGGGCTTGCAGCAAATCATCCACCAGCGATTCTAGATATTCGCTAAAGTTAATCTGGGCCAGGTCTTCGGCCTGGTACATTTTGCGGTGAACCAGTCCCATCGCGTTAACGCGCCCTTCCAGGTCTTGAAACATTTGCACCACCTGCGGGTCTTTAATGGTTTTGGCCTGCATGCTAATGAGCGCCGTTAGCGCCATCATGTTGTTTTTTACCCGGTGATGAACTTCTCGGAGCAGCACTTCTTTTTCGGCCAGCGTCGCCTTGAGTTGTTCTTCTATTCGCTGCCGCTCGGTAATTTCCTGCTCAAGCTGAATATTTTTCTCTTCCAGGCTAATCCGCAGGTTTCTCAGGGTTAAATGCTTTTCTACGCGGGCGACAACTTCTCTGGGATCAAACGGTTTGGTAATGTAGTCAACGGCGTTTAAATCAAAGGCGCGCACCTTTTCCGAAGGGTCGGCAATCACGCTTAAAAAGATAACCGGAATATCAACCAAATTGTAGGTTTCTTTGAGGCGGCGATACAACTCAAATCCGTCCATGTTGGGCATGCGCACGTCCAGCAGAATAATGTCGGGCCGGGCGTGTTCAATCCGTTTTAACGCGCTGGGGCCGTCTTCGGCAATTAATACTTTAAAATTGGCCAGGCGTAAGGATTCAAACAAAACGCTTAAATTGATTGAGTTATCATCAACAATTAATACGGTGCCTTTATTGTGCTGGTTCAATGGACAAATACCTGTTTCTAAATAAATAGTTGCGGGTTAATTGGTTTCGCCTTCAAAGCCCAGATATGTTTCCAGTTGGATGCTGATTTCATTGAGCTTGAATTCTGCCGCCAATTGCTGTAATTTGGCCACAAACGGCTGGTAACGCGGATTGGTTTGAGACACAGTATGCAGGTACATTTGTAGCGCCTCAACATCACCCATGGTGGCCAGCTCCAGTAAATCTTCCAGCGTTTCGGCTGGAGGCAGCAAAAATTCGGTGGTTTCACCCATCGGGAGCGGCTCGGCGGGTTTTTGGTAACGCCATTCCAGGTTTAAAAGCTGCTGTAATTGGCCAAACAACAGGTTGGCGTCAATGGGTTTGGGTAAAAAGGCGTTGCTGCCAATTGCCATGCTTTTTTGGCGGTCTTCTTCGGACACGCTGGCCGAAGCGGCAATGATAGCCGTATTTTTTAATCCCGGCAATTGGCGCACCTGCCGGATAAGCTCAAACCCGTCTGTGCCGGGCATCACCAAATCGGTGATAATTACGTGCGGGTTGATTTTTTTGGCTTTTACCAGTCCTTCCTGCCCGTCATCGGCCTCGACGGTTTTAAAGCCCACCGGTGAAAGTAAATCAACCAGCACGGCCCGGTTTTCCCAATTATCGTCAACTATTAACACCGTTGGGGTTTCGCCATTGCAAATCGGGCAGTTTTCAATCCCGATCACCTGGGTTTGAACGGGGGCAATGGTATTGGGCAGTTCGTAGTACACTTCGGGTAGCGGTATTTCAAACCAAAAATTGCTGCCTTGTTCTACCTGGCTTTTTACGCGCAGGCTGCCGCCCATAGTTTCTACCAGATTACGGCTAATGGTTAGCCCCAAACCGGTGCCTTTGGCGCGTAATTTTTGGCTGCCTACCTGTTTAAAGGGTTCAAAAATAACCGGTATATTCTCCGGGGAGATGCCAACCCCGGTATCTTCAATTTCAAACCGAAGGGTTTTGGGTTGCGGGCCGGCATCGGCTGCCGGCGCGGCATCGGTTGGCCGGTCAACCGATGTTACCCGGAGCGTTACTTGCCCACGTTCGGTAAATTTGATGGCATTCCCCAGCAGGTTGAGCAGCACCTGGCGCAGCCGCCGCTCGTCGCCGCGCACAATGCCGGGAAGTTGGGGCCGTTCGGATTCGGTGGGCAGGGGCACTATTAACCGGAACTGGATGTTCTTTTGCTCGGCCCGAACGCGGATAATATCGCCAATGTCCTTGAGAAACGTTAACAGATGAAAGTTAGAGGGGTAAATTTCTATTCTGCCGGCCTCGATTTTGGCCAGATCAAGAATGTCGTTAATCAGAGCCAGCAGGTATTCGCCGCTTTGCTCAATGATGGCCAACCCGTTTAATTGTTGAGGCGTAACCACCGGGTTGCGCTTGAGAATTTGGGCGTACCCCAAAATGCCGTTGAGCGGGGTGCGTAGTTCGTGGCTCATGGTGGCCAAAAAAACGCTTTTGGCCTGGTTGGCAATCTCGGCTTTTTCTTTGGCCTCCTGGAGTTGCTGGGTTCGCTCGGCCACCTGAAGGGCCAACTCGCGCCGTTGCGCCTCGATTGTTTTGACGCGCAGGGTAAACGCCCCCACAATCAGGCCAATGACTGAAGCCGCCACCAGGATTCTGAATGTCCAGGTGTCCCACCACGGCGGCGTTACCGTAATGTTTACCGTTACGCCCTGGTCGTTCCAAACGCCGCTGCTGTTGGCGGCCTTTACTCTAAAAGTATAATTGCCGCTGGGCAGGCTGGTATAAGCGGCAAAATGGCGGTTTTCGGTTTGCACCCAGTCCGGGTCAATTCCTTCCAGTTTGTAGGCGTAACGGTTTTTAGCGGGATTGGTGTAATCCAGCGCGGCAAATTCAAAGGAAAAGACGTAATCCTGATAGGATAGGGTGAGGTTGGTGAGCTGGCCAAGCGGCTGGCTCAATTTAACCGGCTGATTAAATTTTTGAAACGAGGTAAGCACCACGGGCGGCGGTGGCGAGGCGGTGTTGATTTGCGCCGGGTTGAAAACGTTAAAGCCGTTGATGCCGCCCAAAAATATTTGGCCGGCAGAATTTTGGTAGTAAGCGCGAACGCTAAATTCGTTACCCTGCAAGCCATCGCTGGCGTAGTAATTTTTAAAGGTTTGGGTTTGGGGGTTAAACCGCGACAGGCCGTTAACGGTGCTCAGCCATAATTGGCCGGTTTTGTCTTCTAAAATGCCGTAAATAGAGTTGTTGGACAGCCCTTCTTTTTCGGTGTAGGCGGTAAAGGTTTCGGCGGCGGGGTCAAACTTGTTGAGGCCGCCGGCAAAGGTGCCAATCCACACCATGCCGTCCTGATCCGGGTGAATGGCCAGTACCACGCCATCGCTGAGGCGGCGCGGGTTGGTGGGGTCGGCCTGGTAGGATACAAACTTGCCGGTAGCGGGGTCAAGCCGGTTAAGGCCGCCACCGCCGGTGCCAATCCACACCATGCCGTCCTGGTCTTCGTTTAAGGCCCAAATACCGCCGTCGCTCAACTTGTCGGGGTTGGTAGGATCGGCCAGGTAGTTGGTAAAGGTTTCGGTGGTGGGGTCAAACTTGCTCAAGCCGCCCTGAGTGCCAATCCACAGCGTGCCGGCGTGATCTTCGAACAGCACGCCAATACCGCTATTGGGCAGGCTGTTGGGGTTGGCGGGGTCGTTGCGGTAAACGGTAAAGGTTTCGGTGGCGGGGTCAAACTTGTTCAGGCCATCGTCCGTGCCCACCCACAGCGTGCCGCGCCGGTCTTGTAAAATGTTAACCACCACGTTATGGCTCAGACTGCGGGGATCGGCGGGGTTGTGCTGAAAAGCGGTAAAGGTTTGCGTGGTTGGGTTGTACCGGTTGAGGCCCTTGGCGGTGCCAATCCACCAAAGGCCCTGGCGATCTTCGTACACGGACCAAACGGAGTTGTCCATCAGGCTGTTGGGAGTTTCCGGGTTGTGGCGGTACACGTAAAATTGCCGGGCGGTGGGCGTGAGTTTGCTCAAGCCGCCGCTGCGAGTACCCGCCCACAAAATGCCGGCCTGATCCTGGTAAATTGATAACACCACATCCTGAACTAAACTGTAAGGATCGGCGGGGTTATGCTGGTAGGTGGTAAAGGTTTCGGTTTCGCGGTTAAATTCACTTAGCCCGCTGTTGGTGCCCAGCCACAGAACGCCGGCCCGGTCTTCGTAAATAGCCCAAACCGAATTATCGGGCAGGCTGTTGGGAACGGCGGGGTTAACCTGATAGCTGGTAAAGGTTTCGTCGGCGGGGTTTAGTTTGTTCAGCCCGCCGTTGGCGGTGCCAAGCCACAATGTGCCGGCTGCGTCCAGGTGAAGGGCCAAAACGGTGTTGTCACTCAGGCTGTGGGGGTTAGCCGGATTGTGCTGGTAATGGGTAAAAGTTTCGGTGGCGGGATTAAATTTGTACAGACCGCCATCGCTGTTGATGCCCAACCATAAATTGCCGGCGCGATCCTGCTCAATTGTCCGCACGGAATCGTTATTCAGGCCGTTGGGGTCATTGGGGTTATTGGGGTTGTGCCGGTAGTTGGTAAAAGTTTCGGTGGCGGGGTCAAACTTGCTCAGGCCCTCGTTGCAGCCCAGCCAGAGCAGGCCGTTTTTGTCTTCAAAAATAGCCCAAACCGAATCATTGCTTAAGCTGTTGGGGTTATCGGGGGTGTGCCGGTAGTGGGTAAAGGTTTCGGTGGCGGGGTCAAATTTATCCAGGCCACCGCCGTCGGTGCCAATCCACAAAAAACCGGCTTTGTCCTCGTGGAGCGACAGGATTATTTTATGGGCAATAGAAGCCGGATTATCGGGGATGGGCTTGTAAACGGTAAAATTGTAGCCATCGTATTTGTTTAGCCCTTCCAGCGTGCCAAACCACATAAACCCCTGGCGATCTTGCAGAATGGCGGTAACGGTGCTCTGCGAAAGCCCCTGGTCGGTGGTGAGGGCGTCAAACCGCAGCGTTGGCCCGCCATCGGCGCGGGCGGTGGCGGTAAAAAACAGCAACAGGCTAATCCACAGCAGGCTAAAAAAAGCCGGGCGCAGAATTTTGGCGGGGATTTTATGTTGCGGGTTCATGGGGTGTCCTCTTCTCTCCGGGTAATGCGGTAAAAAATTGGGGTTGTGGCATTTTTATAACTGGGGTTCAGTCGTTGAGCCAGCTTATGGCATCGGCTTCTTCACTAAAAACTTTAAAATTGTACCAGCCGCGATTAATCGCTACGGTTTCGCCAAACTCAATATCTTTGTAGGTGCAGCCCGTTTTTTGGTTTACCACGGCAATTTTATTTTGGCTGGGAGCCGTTAGCCCTCGCACGTACTTTTCAATTTCCAAAACTTCAACGGGCGAAAGTTGACCGTTGATTTGGTCAATAATCAGCAACTTGTTGGTGTCCAGTTCTTCTTGCAGTTGAATAATGTAAAACCAGATTTGCCGGGCTTTTTCAAACGATCCGTCACCGGTTAACACCAGCGTGGGAATACCGGCGGTGATTGTTTTTTCAACCTGAAGCATATAAACCACCTTTCTTAATATAACCGGTTCTTGTTTTTAATTGGATACGGAATTTGGGTGGTGGTGGCGTAAAATTCTGGCGGCTACTCGTTTTTAAACGGGGCGGGCGCAGAATAAAAATGGTGGTGGTACAAAAGTAAGTGACAAATATGTCATTTCGAGACGCGAAGCGTCGAGAAATCCCTGAAAATTATACTTGTAAACATACGTTTCAGGGATTTCTCGTGCCTGTCGGCACTCGAAATGACATGCCGTCATTTACAACTTGGCCACTACCGAAATGGTTTAACCACTCTTCCTATTTTACCTCAATTGTGCAAGATACAGGAGTCTTTACCCACAGATAACTCGCCTGGGGGTAAACCTTAATTTTTAGGACTTACGCAAGAGTCATAGGAATAGACGGATGTTTGAGTTGGGCAATCA
>CAZFCE010000002.1:0-322390 GCA_964517605.1 uncultured Caldilineaceae bacterium
TGCCCAACTCAAACATCCGTCTATTCCTATGACTCTTGCGTAAGTCCTATGAAGTTTATTTCAGCCATATATAAGTGTGGTACATTGTTGCCGGGTGTGTCGCCGTGCCTTTTTGAGAAAATGAAAGGCAATGTTATTATGTAAACTATCCTGAAGGACGATATCAATAAATCGGTGATTTTGCTATGACCAAATGGGAACGTCTGGCCGGCGAGTTCGTCAACGCCAAGCAAGCCAGGCTGGAACGGGAAACGGTCGAGTGGTACCAGACCCGACTGGCTATTTTTGTTGAACACATTGCCGCCCGCCAGAAGAAACCAAAGCGGGTAACGGTGGATGATCTGAATGTTTTCTTTGGCCATCTCAAAACCCAAAACTACAAATACAACACCCGTAAAGGCTTTCAAATCGTGACCAAGTCGTTTTTTAAGTGGCTCCGAAAACGCCGGGTGATCAAGCACAACCCCTTTGACGAATTCGAGCCGTTGCCCAGGGAACGGGACGTGATCGAACCCCTTCCGCTGGAGTGGGTCTACCGGATGATCCGGGCGGCCGAGGCCGACCCATCCCCTTACGGGATCAGGGATGCGGCCATTATGCGACTGCTGTTAACCACCGGCGCCCGTCGGGAGGAGGTAGTGTGGCTACCCCTGGCCGAATTGCGGCTTGACGAGCAGCAGGTGTTCTTTACCGGCAAGTTTGGCCATCGGCGAATGGTGCCGCTCAAGTCCACTACCAGCACTGCGGTGCGCCGGTGGTTAGGGTGTCGCCCGGCCACGACCAGCAGCTATGTCTTTGTGTCACTCCACCCCAACAAGAAGGGGCTGTACACCGACCTGCGTCCCGACGCGCTGAACGATGTGGTCATTAAATGGCGGGACGAGGCCGGTTTGCCCAAGGTGTCGGTGTCGCCCCACAAGTGGCGGCACCGGTTTGCCTCGGAGATGAAGAAAGCCCGGGACCCGTTTGCGTTGCAAATGTTGCTGGGGCACGCCGACATCAGCACCACCCAGCGTTACGCCCATTCCAGCCCGGAGGAGTTAGTGGCCCTCCTGGTCAAATATGGCCCGGATATGCCGGACTGAGGCCGTAATTGCCCAAAAAATAGTTGCCCGATTGCCGGAGCAGTGGTATACTGCCCCTACAATTTGATAAATGTCCTTCATAAATGGATTGAAATATTTGGGCGAGTGTCGGAACTGGCAGACGAGCTAGACTTAGGATCTAGTGCCGCAAGGCGTGAGGGTTCAAATCCCTCCTCGCCCACTGAACAGAGTAGATTGATTACCTCTTTAGCCCGTTAGAGCGGCAACAGTTTTTGAGATTGCCAATCTGTTTGATACAATAACACCCCAATATTTGATCTGCGCAACCACACTTAAAACCTTGTTTTTTATAATGGCGGCGCTTAAGTTGCCGCCAATCAACTGTTAAATAACGCCAAATAGTAAAACTTTGCAGGTTTTTATATGGGCAATAAACGACGCTGGAAAAATAACGGCGGCGCGGGTAAACCCAACGAGTTTGTGTTCATCGCCAACCCGCGCGTAACCCTCAAAGGCGCTGGCCGAGGCCGGTTTGAGATTCAGGTTGATGGCGTGGCGGTCACCGACCGATACGGCATCAAGCTAACTTACGGAGATACCACCGCCAAAAAATATGGCGAGGAGATTGCCAAAAATTTAGATACCAACGGCGCGCCACCGGAACAGTAACAGTAAACCCAACCCGGCCCTAACTTTAGGCAGGTGATTGGCATGTTGGAATTGTGATACAATGCGGCTGTACAACCATTATCAGGGAGGACATGCCTGTGAACGAAAATCACCCGACTGAACCAACATTGGCCGATGATGCGCCGGAACCGGATAAATTACTGACCAATCTGCACAGTGAACTGGCCGACGCCCGCCTTGCCGCCGCGCAGGCGTTGGGCCGGTTGCCCCAAATCACCCCAGCCATTCTGCGCCAACTGGAAAAAACAGCCGCGCAAGACCCCAACCCAAACGTGCAACAAGCCGCGCTCCAGGCGCTTGGCAGCCCCGCCTTTAGCGCGCTGCAACGCCAAAACAACCGCCTGCCGGCCTCAATCCGGCAGGTTATTTTGGCCGAAGTTGACCGGTGGCAGGCCGATGGCCTGGTCGCCGCGCCGCTGGCGGCGGTGCTCCGCCAGCGTTACGTGTTTGAGCTAACCCCGGCCAAACCCACCCCCGCAGCCGACAAACCAGCCCCGTCGCTCTCCGAAGTGCTGCTGAGTGAAACCACCATCAAAGTAGCGTTATATTTGGGCGCATTTTTTGTGTTGGCGGCGGCGGCAATTCTGGCCGCGCTGATCGAACTGCTGCGCCTGCCCATTTTGGGGGTGGTGACGCTGGGCTTTTTGGTGGCCGCGCTACTGTTAAAACGGCGGCTGTCCCAGGCCAGTTTTGTGCTGTTTATAGTTTTTTCATTTTTGCTGCCCATTGATGCCGGCGTGCTGCTGGATCAATTTGACGTCAGTTGGTCAACCACGCAACTCTACTGGATTGGCGTTACCATTCTGTTGAGTTGGGTGTGGCTGGGCGGAACGTTTTTGTACACCTCGCGTTTTTTCAGCGTAATAACCTGGGCTGCCGGCAGCGCGGCGGCGCTGCAAATTGGACGCTGGTTTGATCTCACCACGCAACTGGACACCTTTTTAATTGAACTGGTCTCTTTGGCCGGGCTGGTGGGGGTGGTGGTGTTGCGTCGCTGGCAAAACCGAGCTTTTTCGCAGCCGTTGTTCTGGCTAAACCAACTCCAGCAACTTGGCTTGCTGGGGCTATCGGCGCTGCTGGTGCTGTTCGCTGTGCCGCTGCCGGCGCAGGGCTGGTGGATGCTGGTGAGCGTTACCTGGCTGCTTGCGCTGGTGTTTTATGTGGCCAGCAACCGGCTCATGGATTTTCCATTATTTCCGTGGCTGGCCGTGGCCGCCGGGCTGCCCGTGCCTCTGCTGGCGCTGGGAGTAATATCGCCTACCACCACCACAGTGGCGGTGGTTATGTGCGGTTGGGGCGCGCTGCTGGCGCTACTGGGCGAAGTTTTGGCGCGGCTGCCGTATGGCCGGTTGCCAAGTTACGCCCTGCCAACGAGCTTGGGCGCGCTGGCTATGCTGGCGCTGGCGGCGTTGCTGGGGTTAGTTGAGCGGGTGGCGCTGGGGTTGGGCTGCATGCTGGCGGCCACGGTGGTGTGCGGGCTATTAACCATCTACCGGCCCCGCTGGTGGACGTGGAGCAGCGCGCTGCTGGCCGGCACATCGGCTTATTTTACCGTTTTCTTTTTGCCCAGCGTGCAACCCTACCAATTTTATTCAGGGTTTGTGCTGTTGTGGCCGGCACTGGCGCTAACGGCGTTGCACCTGGCAGCCCGGCGAGGATTGAACGTGCGCCCGTTGTGGCATTTGCCGCCGCTGCTGTTGGGGCTAGCCGTGAGCGCAATGGCCGGGATGGTGTTGTTTGCCACCGGGCTGGATAACCAATCGGGCCGGGCGGCCATCGCTTTTGGAATTATTGCCGGGTACGTGGCCGGTTTTGCTCTGGCCGACCGGCGGCCCTGGCTGGGGTACGGCGCTACCGGCAGCCTGGCTTTGGCCGCGGGTTTTGCCCTGCTCCACTTTGAGCAGGATCGCTGGATTACCCCGCTGATGCTGCTGGCGTTGGCCTATTTTGGAGTGGGGTTTGGGCTAATCTGGCTGCGCCGATTTAACGACTGGGCGGCCATGTTGCGCTGGAGCGGCCTGGCGCTGGGCACGCTGGTGTCGGTATCAGCGCCGTTTCAGGGCGGCGCGGCGGCGGTGATTGGCGTGGCCGTGGCCGCCACCATGTTCACCGTAGAGGCGTTTTACCGGCGCAATATCTGGCTGGGATTTCCGGCGACCTTCCTTTATTTAACCTCGTACTTTATCCTGCTGGTTGAGTTAAATGTAACCGAGCCGCAGGTTTACTCGATTGGCGCGGCGCTGCTGGGCTTTATTATGCACTACCTGCTGGTGCGTTCCGGCAACAGTGTGGCGGCCTTTTTTACCGGCCTGATTTCGCAGTTGATTCTACTGAGCACCACTTACATCCAGATGATTGCCACCGAGCGGTTTTTGTTCTTTTTTGTGCTGTTTATGCAGGCGATGGTGGTGTTAACCTACGGCCTGGTGGTGCGCTCGCGCAGTTTGGTGGGTGCGCCGCTGGTGTTTGTAATTTTGGGCGTGATTACGGCGGTGTTCACCACGCTGTCGGCGTTGCCGGCGCTGCTGGTAGTGGGTTGCAACGGCTTTTTGCTGCTGCTGCTGGGCATTGCCGCCCTGCAACAACGCGAACGGCTGCTGGCGGTATCGGGCCGGCTGGGCGAACGGCTAACGCGCTGGCAAGCGTAATCCAACGACTATTCTTCAATAATATAGGGGATATTTTACATGGAAAACGAACAGGATATTACCACCACAATTATCGGCCTGGAACGGGCGGCGCTGGATCGCTGGGGGCAGGGCGATCCGTCCGGGTTTTTAGAAATCTCGGCCCCGGACGTTGTCTATTTTGACCCCTTCCAGGCTCACCGGCTGGACGGCCTGCCCGCGCTCACCGCCCTGTACGAGTCAATCCGCGGGCAGGTGCGGGTGGACCGGTACGAGCTAATCCGGCCCAAAGTTCAACAGGTGGGCGATGCCGCTATTTTAACCTTTAACTACGTTTCGTATCACGGCCAAACCGAGCAGCGCTGGAACTGCACCGAGGTTTACCGGCGCGCGGCGGGGCGCTGGCAAATCATCCAGACCCACTGGTCGTTCACGCAACCATAATTTTACCGGGAGTTGAATAATGAACACCGCATTGATACTGATTGATATTCAAAATGATTACTTTCCGGGCGGCGCGATGGAACTGGTGGGCAGCCCGGCTGCCGGCCAACAGGCGCAGCTATTGCTGGCTGGCTTTCGGCAGGCCGGCTGGCCGGTGGTGCACGTGCAGCACCTTTCAACCCGGCCGGGAGCCGCGTTCTTTTTGCCCAACACGCCGGGCGCTGACATTCATCCACTGGTAACGCCGCTGGCGCATGAAACCGTGGTGCAAAAACATTACCCCAACAGCTTCAGAGAAACGCCGCTGCTGGATTGGCTAACCGGGCAACGCATCGAGCGGCTGGTTATCGCCGGGATGATGACGCATATGTGCGTTGATGCCACCACGCGGGCGGCGTATGATTACGGCTTTGCCTGCTGGCTGGCCCACGATGCCTGCGCCACCCGCAACCTGGTGTTTCAGGAGCAAACCGTGCCGGCGGCAGCCGTGCATGCGGCTTTTTTGGCCGCTCTAAAAGCCGTGTATGCCCAGGTTTCTTCTACCGCAGAGATTTTAGAAGCGTTGCCAATCGCCTGAAAGCGGGCAACTGCGCGTTATTTAAACACCCCGGAGATGCCGGCCTGTTGGGCTGGCATCTCTATTTGCCTGTTTGCCAAAGACCCCGGCCAAAGGTATAGTATTTTTTATTTAAACAATGCGGGAGCAAAGATGCCAAAGCCGCGTGTCGCCTTTCTGTTGGGGATTGTGGTGCCGCCCCCTTCACCCGTGTGGAGTTATCTGCCCGCGCCTTCGGTTTGCCGCCCCGCTCCGCCAATTGCCTCCCGGCAATTTCAACCGCCTCCCAATTTAAAAGCAGTCGCAACTCCGGCCCGTTTTACCGGGGTTGGCCGGCCATCGGTTTTTTGCCAACACCCAACTTTAGCAGAAGCGATAAAGGAGATACTTTATGAATCTAATCCTGTCCATCTGCTCACTGGTTTTTCAAAACTACCGGCGCAAAACAACTCTCCTTCTGGCCGTTTTGGCGCTGACGGCGCTGCTGCCGGCCTCGCCAGGCCGCGCCCAGGAGCCGCCGCCAGAAACGCCCCGGCTAAAATTTGAGCATCCCCTGGCCCTTAATGTTGAACTGTGGTACGGCTTTTTGCAAGACCGGGACGGTTTTTTGTGGATTGGCACCGCCACCTCCGGCCTCATCAAATACGATGGGTATAACATTAAACGGTACACCGCCGGGCCGCACTCAGTCTCTAACAACGGAATACTTGGATTATTGGAAGACCACGACGGCTTCATCTGGATTTGCACCGCCGGCGGCGGGCTGAACAAGTACGATAAACAAACCGATACCTTTACTTATTACCGCCACGATCCCCAAAACGAGAACAGTATCGCCAGTGACAGCATTCCGCACTATGCCCGAACAATAGCCGAAGACCGCGACGGCTTTTTATGGATTGGCACCGATGCCGGGCTGGACAAATTTGATAAGCGCACCGAAACCTTTATTCACTACCGCCATAACCCGGCTGACCCGGCCAGCCTGAGCGACAATAAAATCACGGCGTTGTGGGCAGACCGCGACGGCCAGTTGTGGATTGGCACCGAAAAGGGCCTGGATATGCTGGACCACGCCAGCGGAACCTTTACCCACTACCACCACGACCCGGCCAACTCCAACAGCCTGAGCAACAACTCTGTGCTCGCCATTCATGAAGACCGGGAAGGCTTGCTCTGGATTGGCGTGGACGCCTTTGAAGTGAACAGGTTTGACAAACGGACTGCCACCTTTACCGTGTACAAACACAACCCCAATAATCCGCAAAGCATGCCGGCGGCCAAAATTGAAAACTTTTACGAAGACCAACCCGGCGAAATCTATTTGATTACCGGCATCACCAGCACTCAGCCGACAGGTCTTTGCCTTTTTAACAAACGCGCCGAAACCACCACCTGCACGCTCCCCAACCCGGCCGATCCCTACAGCCCGGCGGCAACCGGCGTGAGGGCCATTTACCGGGATATCGCCGGCAGTTTGTGGGTAACGTATGCCACCGGTTTTGTGGACAAAGCCGATCCCCACGGCCTGAAATTTAACCTGTGGCAAAATCAGCCCGATAACCCCGCCAGCCTGAGCAGCAATGTAGTGGTGGGGATACTACAAGATCGCCAGGGCGATTACTGGATTACCACCTTAACCGGCCTGAACAAGTACAACCCCAAAACCGGCGGCTTTACCCGGTACACCCACAACCCGCAAGACCCCACCAGCCTGAATCATCCGTTTACCATTGCCATGCTCGAAGACAGCGCCGGAGATTTTTGGATTGGCACTTTTGAGGATACCTGCCTGTTTAACCGCCAACAGGGGCAATGCCGCCGGCAGATTCCCGTTAAGCACATTTATGGCTTGTTTCAGGATTCGGTAAACCCCGATATCATCTGGGCGGGAACGTGGCAAAACGGCATCATCAAATACAACAAAAAGGATGGCAGTTCCGTTCATTACGCTCACGATGCCAACGACCCCGGCACTCTGGCCAATGACCTTACCTGGGTGCTGCGCGAAGACAAGGACGACCCCAATATTTTGTGGGTGCCCACGCAGGGCGGCGGGCTGGATCGCTTTGATAAAACCACCGGCGTTTCCACCCATTATCAAAACGATCCCGCCAACCCCAACAGCATCGGCGCTAATTTGGTGTTTGATGTGCTCGAAGACCGCGCCGGTAATTTTTGGGTGGCTACCGGCGGCGGCGGGCTAAACCGGTTTGATAAACACACCGGCGTTTTTGAGCGCTTTACCCCGGAAAACGGCTTTCCCACCGCCGAAATTCGCACCATCTTAGAGGATAATCAGGGACAGTTGTGGCTGGGTAGCGATGTTGGCCTGATAAAATTTAATCCGGCAGACAAAACCACCAAACTGTACCAAAAAAGCGACGGCCTTCAATCCGATTCCTTTTTGCCCATCGCCCGCTACAAAGCGGCAGACGGGCAAATGTGGTTTGGCGGGGTTAACGGGGTAAATAGTTTTTACCCCCAACAGATTGAGGACAATCCCTACATCCCGCCGGTATATCTAACCTCGCTCACCCGGGGCGGCGAAAAAATTGATGCCGGGCGCGCCCCGGAAAAAATCACCGAACTCACGCTGGATTGGCAGCAAAACTTTTTTGAGTTTGAATACGCCGCCCTCAACTACACCCGCCCCGAAAAAAATCAGTACGCCTACATGCTGCAAGGCTTTGATAAGGATTGGTACTCCGCCGGCACGCAGCGGTTTGGGCGTTATTCCAACATTCCGCCCGGTAATTACACCCTCAAAATCAAAGGCTCCAACAACGATGGCCGCTGGAACGAAACCGGCGCATCGTTGGCGGTAACGGTGGTGCCGCCTTTCTGGCGAACGTGGTGGTTTATCAGCCTGGCCACTTTGGCCATAACCGGCGGCATGTTGGGCGGCATCATTTTGCGCCTCCGGGCCACCGAACGGCAAAAACGGCAGTTGGAAATGCAGGTGCAAGAACGCACCAAAGAACTGCGGCAGGCCAAAGAAGCCGCCGAAATCGCTAACCGGGCCAAAAGCGATTTTCTTTCGCGCATGAGCCACGAGTTGCGCACGCCGCTCAACGGTATTTTAGGCTACGCCCAAATTCTCCAGCAACGCGGCAGCCTTACCGGCGTGCAGGCCAACGGCCTGGATATTATCCACCAAAGCGGGCAGCATTTACTCACCCTCATTAACGATATTCTGGATTTGGCCCGCATCGAAGCCGGTAAACTGGAACTGGCTCCCGCCGATTTTCACCTGCCCGCCTTTTTAAAGATAATTGCCGGCATCATTCAGGCGCGAACCGAACAAAAAAGCCTGCTCTTCTCCTACGAGGCGCTAACGCCCCTGCCCATCGGCGTGCATGGCGATGAAAAACGGCTGCGGCAGGTGTTGCTCAATTTGCTGGGCAACGCCGTAAAATTTACCGATACCGGCTACGTTACCCTGAACGTGAGCGTGGTGGCCGAGCCGCTCTCCGAGGATGGGCAACCACAGGCCACCATCCGTTTTGAAGTGGCCGATACCGGCGTGGGGCTGGCTCCCGACCAACTGGAAAGAATCTTTTCGCCCTTTGAGCAGGTGGGCGATGCAGCCCGCCGCGCCGAAGGCACGGGCCTGGGGTTGGCCATCAGCCGGCAACTGGTACAGGCGATGGGCGGCGATATTCTGGTAAAAAGCGCGTCGGGCCAGGGCAGTACCTTTTGGTTTGATATTACGCTGCCGGTGGTTGCCCTTGACAGCCAGCTTGAGCCAAAACAAAAAGCCACCATTGTGGGCTACGCCGGCCCTCGCCGTAAAATTTTGGTGGCCGATGACAAACCGTACAACCGGCTGCTGCTGGTGAATTTGCTGGAACCGCTGGGCTTTGAAGTTATCACCGCCAGTGACGGCCTGGAAGAAGTGGAACTGGCTCGCCAGCACCAACCCGACCTGATTTTAACCGATATTGTGATGCCGGGGTTAACCGGCCTTGAAGCCGTGCAAGAAATCCGGCGGATGCCCGCCCTGCAAAACACGCCCATCATCGCCGTTTCGGCCAGCGTGCTCAGCCACGACCAGCAGCAGAGCAAACTGGCCGGCTGCAACGACTTTTTGAACAAGCCCGTTAATACCGATGAGTTGTTTGAGCGGCTGGGTACTTATCTAAACCTGAGTTGGCTTTACGCCGCGCCCTCAATTGCTCCCGCCAAAATTGATCAGGTGGTTGCCCCGCCGCCGGACGAAATAGCAACTTTGCTTCAACTTTCAAAACGGGGTAGTATAAAACAAATTCGGGACCGGGCGGCCCGGCTGATCGAACTGGATGAGCGCTACCGGCCTTTTGCCAACCACCTGTTGCAACTGGCCAAAAACTACGATGACGCTTCCATCCGGGCATTTTTGGAACAGTACCAGTAATATCCATTTTTGGCGCAAAAAGGCACTTTATGAATAGCCAAACTCCCCTGTTCAAACCCAAAAACCACACCCTGCTGGTTGTAGACGACAATCCGGCCAATTTGAGCGTGCTGGCCGAATATCTGGAAGCTATCGGTTTTGAAGTGCTCACGGCCCGCACCGGCGAAATGGCCTTGGAACGCGCCCGCCTGGCCCGGCCCGACCTGATTTTGCTGGATGTGCTGTTACCCGGCATCAACGGCTTTGAAACCTGCCGCGCCCTCAAGGCCGATGCCGATACTGCCGCCATCCCCGTAATTTTTATGACCGTTCTCACCGAAACCGAACACAAACTCCGCGCGTTTGAAGCCGGCGCGGTGGATTACATTACCAAACCCTTTCAAAAGGAAGAGGTGCTGGCCCGCGTGACCACGCAACTCCACCTGCGTAACCTTACCGAGCGGCTGGAGCAAACGGTTGCCGAGCGCACCCGCAACCTGGAAATGGCCAACCGCCAGCTTCAGCAGGAAATCGCCGAGCGCCGGCGCACCGAAATTGCGCTGCAAGCCAGCAACCGCCAGTTGGCCGAAGCCCTCAACCAGCTTCAGCAAACCCAGCGGCAACTGGTGCAGCAGGAGCGGCTGGCTGCCGTGGGCCAACTGGCCGGGGGCATTGCCCACGACTTTAATAATATTCTGGTGCCGATTATCGGTTACGCCGAACTGGGGCTAATGGAGCTTTCGCCGGATGACCCGCTGTACCCGGATTTACAGCGCATTAACGAGGCGGCTCTCCGGGCGGCGTCGCTCATCCGGCAAATACTGGCCTTTAGCCGCAAGCAAGTGCTAGAAATGAGGCCGCTCGACCTGAACGAGGTGGTGGTTGAGTTTAAAAAGATGCTGCAACGAATCATCGGCGAGGACATCAACCTGAAAACCATTCTGGCTCCGGCGCTGCCGCCGGTTCAGGCCGACCCCGCCCAGATTGAGCAAATCCTGATGAACCTGGCCGTTAACGCCCGCGATGCCATGCCGCAGGGCGGCAAGCTGACCATTGAAACCGGCAGCGTTATTTTGGATGAGGAATACGCGCACAAGCACATCGGCGCGCTGGCTGGGCCGCATGTACTGCTGGCGGTGAGCGATACCGGCGTTGGCATGGATGCCGCCATCAGAGAGCGTATTTTTGAGCCGTTTTTTACCACCAAGCCGCCGGGCAAAGGCACCGGGCTGGGGTTGGCCACCGTGTTTGGCATTGTCAAGCAGCACGGCGGCAACATTTGGGTGTACAGCGAGCCAGGGCAAGGCACCACGTTTAAGGTTTATTTGCCCCAACTTCAGGACGTCATTCAACCCGGCGTTACCGCCGCCAAATTGCCGGTTTCAACTTATGGCAGCGAAACCGTGCTGATGGTTGAGGACGAAGCGCTGGTGCGCGCTCTGGCCGTCCGCACCCTGGCCGCCCACGGCTACCGGGTGCTCGAAGCGACCGGCCCGGCGGAAGGCCTGCAAATTGCCGCCGAACACTCCGGCACCATTCACCTGCTGCTCACCGATGTGGTGATGCCGCAACTGAATGGCCGGCAGTTGTACGAAAAAGTGGCGGCGCTCCACCCCGAAACCAAGGTGTTGTTTATGTCGGGCTACACCGATAATGTGATTATCCACCACGGCATGCTGGATGAAGGCACCAATTTTTTGCAAAAGCCGTTCACCGTGCAGGGCTTCATCCAGAAAATCAGAGAAGTTTTAGGCTAAAAAATCCACAGCCGTTCAATTCGGTTCTACGTAAATGGGGTTGGTGTACACCCAGCCGCGCGTAGCGCCCCAAAACCAGCGGTAAAGTTCAACCCGATATACCCCCGGTTGGCTGATTTGCGCTTCCAGCGTTGTGCCGCGTTTCTGCGCCAGCAGTTGGCCATCTTTAATAAGTTTGATTTTGGCCCGCCGCGGGCTGACCACGCGCAACGTGGCGCTGCCGCGCAAGGTAAGGCTATCGCCCATGATTGCCTCTTGCCCGCCGCTGCGCCCGGTGAATGACAACCCTTTGGGCGCGGCCACCAGATCGTTGCTTACGTAACAATGGCCGGCTTTGAGCGCCTCAAAAATTTGCTGCCGGGCCGCCGCCGTTTCTCCAGCTAACGGTTCGGAGAGCAGTAGATGGGTGTTAATGGCCCGGAAGATATATTCATACGGATAAATTACGGCCCGGAGCGGCCCCAACGAAACCGGCCAGGCGTGGGCATCGCTGTTGCCAATGGCCACCACTTTAGCGCCGCCGGCCAGCAGTTCATCCCATTTGGCCAGCATTTCCGGGAATGGCCGGTTAAACACCCAGTTGGGCCAGTAAGCGCCCAAAATGCCCCGTGGAATTGTGCGCATGCGCCATTTGGCATCGCTCATGGCGTTCCACAGCTCAACCCCGGTAAAGCCCGAAACATCCCAGCTAAGCCACGGGTACGTTTGCCCGGCATCGCCGTAGCCGGCCCGCTCAAACGGATGGGCCAAAAATGTCAGTCCACCGTGCCGGGCCACGGTATCAATTAATTTTTGCGGCTCAACCGCCACATCGTTGAGGTTGCCGCTTACAAAATGGCACAACAGGTGGTTGCATTCCGGCTCAAGGTTTGGGTCGTTGATTTCTTGCCCCATCAGCCGCAGCAATTTATGGCCGTTCTCCGGGTGTTGATACCAGCCCTCAACGCCATCAACCCAAACGTTGTGATCGGTAAAAATGATAAAGTCCAGCCCGGCACGCGCCGCCGCCGCCGTTACCTCGTGGTGCGTGCCCCGGCCATCCGAAGCGGTGGTGTGCAGATGCAGGTTGCCCGCAATATCAATCATACTTGTCTTGAACCCCCAATTTAAAAAGTCCCCGGCACTTTTTAAGTGCCGGGGACTTTTTATTCTAAATCAACATGGTTTTTAAGCAAAGTCTTTGGCTACGGCTGCAATGGATTTATCAATAATTTCAATGCCTTCCTGGGCCAGTTCCAGCGGCAGCATGAGCGGCGGCATAAAGCGAATGGTGCTTTCGCCGCAGGGCAGCAGCAACAGCCCGTTGTAAAAGGCTTCGTGGATGAGTTTGCCCACAAATTGTTTGGCCGGTTCTTTGCTGCGGCGATCCTGCACAAATTCCATGCCAATCATCATCCCTTTGCCGCGCACCTGGCCAATCATGGGGTATTTGTCGGCCAGTTCACTCATTTTGGCCAGCAGGTAGTTGCCCACGGTGGTGGCATTGGCCATGTATTCGTTTTGCACCAGTTCCAGGGTGGCGATGGCCGCCGCGCAGCACAGCGGGTTGCCGCCGTAGGTGTTGCCGTGCGCGCCGGGCTTCCAGTTTTCTATGATGGACTTGCGGGCAATCACCGCGCCAATGGGCATGCCGGAGCCAAGCCCCTTGGCCGAGGTTAAAATATCGGGCTGCACGCCCCAGTGTTCCACGGCCCACATTTTGCCGGTACGGCCTACCCCGCTCTGCACTTCATCGGCAATCAACATAATGCCGTGGCGATCACACAGGGCGCGCAGGCCGGGCAAAAAGCTGTCGGGCGGCACCAGGTAGCCGCCTTCGCCCTGAATGGGTTCCAGCAAAATGCCGGCTACTTCTTTGGCCGGGACAATGCTCTTGAACAGCACGTTTTCAATATAATTGAGTACCGCTTCGCCCTGGTCGTCGCCGGCCAGAATGGGGCGGTAGTTGTTGGGGTACGGCACGTGGGTAACGCCGGCCATTGTGGGGAAGAAGCCAAGCTGCTGGGTGTACTTGCTTGAGGTGAACGACAACGACCCCATGGTGCGCCCGTGGAAACCGCCCAAAAAGCCAATAAATCGCTGGCGTCCGGTAATGTAACGGGCCAGTTTAAGCGCCCCTTCTACCGCTTCGGTGCCGGAGTTGGCAAAAAACGTCATGACCGGCTCTTTCATGGGGGCCACTTCGTTGATTTTTTCGCCCAAACGCACCTGGTATTCGTGGTAATAATCCGAGGAGATGTGCAAAAATTTATCGGTCACGCTTCTGATGCTGTCTACCACCACCGGATGGCTGTGGCCGGTGGCAGTTACGGCAATGCCGGCGGCAAAATCAATAAAACGATTACCGTCTACGTCCCAAACTTCTGCGCCCCGGCCATAATCCATTACAAAGGGATAATCGCGCGGGTACGAAGGCGATACCACCTGGGCATCGCGGGCCAGTAACGCCTGGGCCTTGGGGCCGGGCAAATCGGTGATAATCCGTTGTTCGGTTGAGGTTAATGCTGAGTCCATGATTTTCTCCTGAAAATTTACAAATGCCAGTATAACCATCAACCCAATGGCTAACATGGCGCTTATTAAAAACTTGGTTGGGAAAAACAGAGATTAAATAAGGGCGGTGGCACAAAAAATTCGCGTCTTACTTAAAAAAAGAGACGCGAATAGTTTGGTACCGGATGAGCGGTAAAAAAGGGGCTAAGTCCAGCAGCCCAGAGCCAGCGGCTGTACCAGCAAATTTTGAAATTTGTGGAGCAAATTAACGTAACACATTGAATAACGTTGGTTAGTGACGGCCCAATACAGCCGCTACATCGCTGCGTAATTGATCCAGGCTGTACCCCCGCGGGTCCGATTTGCGGCCCGGCGGAATGGCAATATCCAGGTGGCCCATAATATCATCGGTGCTGATGTTGTATTTGTCTGCCAAATACGCGCACAAGGCCACATTAGCGCGGTGCTGCTCAACCGGGTAGGGGTCTGAGCCGTCGTTCAGGTTGACTAATTCTATGCCAATTGCGTAATCATTGCAAGACTGACGGCCTTTCCACACGCTCCGGCCTGCGTGCCAGGCCCGGTGAATATCCTGCACGTGCTGCGCAATTTCGCCGTCTTTGCCAATGGTGTAATGCGAGCTAACCTGCGAGGTGGGGTTGTTAAACCACTCCACCACCCGTTCCAGTGAACTGTTGGCCGTGGAATGAATCACAATGGCGGTGATGTCGTCGGGGCGGCGGCGGTTGTTAAAATTGGGCGATCCCACCCACCGGATTGACGGCTTGGCGGGCGGGCCGCTAACCGGCGCGGGCGCTGGGGCTGCCGGAGTTGCGGCGGGCGTTGACACCATCGGTGTGGACGTGATTGGCGGGGACGTGACCGGCGGCAGCGGGGCCGGGGCTACCGGCAGCACTGAGTCGGGCTGGCTGCCCGCCACTGGCGGAATAATCAGCACCAGCCCCACCCAAATCCGGCTGGGATTGGTGATGTTGTTGGCACGCTGAATCACCGGGTATTTGCGGGCGTCGCCGTAAAAGCGGGCGGCAATGCGCCCCAGCGTATCGCCGCGCTGCACGGTGTAGGCGGTAGGTGTGCCGGAAGTCGCGCCATCGGCGTATTGGGTAACAAATTGCGCCACCACTTGGCCAATGCTAACACCTTCGCCGGCGGCCCGGCTTACGGCTGTTTGAAACGTGGTGTCATCAATGTCAACTTGAAGGTTGTACGATGCCATATGTTCTCCTTATGGTACATACAGAATGCGGCCACATACGCTGCAATACATAAGGTCTATTCCGGTTCGGGCTTGCCGCACCTTGTTGCTGGACGGGGTCATGCCGCAGCCCTGGCATACCTCGTTTTTAACCGCCGCCACCGCCCGACCGCCCTTTTTGGCCCGCAGTTTGTCGTAAATTTCCAGGTCTGCCAGGTCTACTTTGATGGCTAAATCGGGCCGGCGTTTTTTAAGGTTAGCGAGTTGCGTGGTCAACTCCTGCTGCTTCTGGGTGAGTTGCTCCTGTTTGGCCCGCCAGCCGGTTTCTGTGGTAGATAACTGCGCCTGAGCGGTGGTAAAGGCGGCCTGGGCTTCTTCTGCCGCCACCATCGCTTCCAGCAGGCGCTCTTCTTGCTCGCTGTGCCATCGTTTTAAGGCCGCCACCTCTTCTTGCAGATTGGCGGCTTCTTTGGCATTTAAAACGCGGCCACTGTACAAAAGTTTTTCCTGGTTGGCTATTTTGGCCGCCAGACCTTTTACCTCTAAATCCAAATCTTGCATTTTGGCTTGCGCCTGGCGATGTTGCTTTTGGGTGGCGTCGTGATTGGTTTTGGCCTGTTTTAACGCCTCACTTTCACCCAATTGAGCCGCAACTTCGGCCAGTTGGTGTTTTACATGGTCTATTTCGCTATCCAAAAGCTGCAATTGGTATAGTTGAACTATCCGGGTCACGGATTGGACCTCTGTCTGGGGTAATTTTTTAGAGAAGAATTGAGGTTATTATAACACCGTTGTTGGATTTGTACCAGCAAGCGGACCGGCTCTGTTAACATATTATGGTGAGTTGCCAGCGGTTTTACCCCGAATGGCCGAATGGCGCGAAGATTGTATAAAATTCGTAGTATTCGCTTATCGTTAGTACAAGTGACCGGCACTTTGGTTTTTCCGGCTAATGAATTTTGACAGCCAAAACCGGTAATGGTAGTCGGCGACCCTCGTGGTCGCCCAACGTGGCCGGCCTTACGCCGGCCACGGCACGCTGTTGTTGGGAGGCACTACGCACTATGCAGCTCGTGGTCGCCCAACGTGGCGGGCGCAAGGCCCGCCCCTACAATTTTCATTCATCGGCGCGCCGCCGCCGGCGGTTAACCGTGGCCCGTGCGGGCCTTGATAAAGGCGCAAATCTCGGCCAGCGCCTGCGTTGCCTCTGGAAAAAACGGCGCGCAGGCCGGGTAACAGTGGAACAAGCCCGCGCCCACCCGCAGGGTAACATCCACCCCGGCGTGGCGGGCCTTTTCGGCCAGGCGAGTGGAGTCATCTCGCATCAGTTCATCGCCGCCCACGTAAATGAGCAGCGGCGGCAGCCCCGCCAAATCGCCGTACAGCGGCGATATCCACGGCAACGCGGGGTCGTTATCTCCGGCGTAATATTGGCTAAACACAATCTGGGCGTCGCGCCAAGTTAAGGTATCTACCCTGGCGTTGGTTTCAAAGGATGCGCCGGTGTTCTTCAAATCCGTCCACGGCGATAGCGCCACCGCGCCGGCGGGTAGGGGCAGCCCCTTATCCTTAAGCGCCAGCAGCGTGGCCAAACACAGGTTGCCGCCGCCAGAATCGCCCATCAACACAATGTTGGCCGGCTTGATGCCCTCCGCCAGCAAATAGTCATACGCCGCCAGCGAGTCGTTCAGCCCGGCGGGAAAGGGGTGTTCGGGGGCCAGGCTGTAATCAAACACCAGCGCCCCCACTCCGCTCCCCTTTACAAACTTGGCCACAATTCCCCGGTGCGATTTGGCCGAGCCGATGACCAGCCCGCCGCCGTGAAAATAAAGGATGGCCTGGCGGGGTGCGGCCTGGGCCGGCAGCAGCCACTCCGCCGCAAGGCCGTCAATATCAACCGGCAAAACCTTAAACCCGGCCGGCAACTTGCCAAAAAAACTGGCTCCCTTTTCAACTTCTTCGCGCAGTTGCAACACCGAAGTGTTCCAATCCACATTGATTCTTCGTTCTTTTTGAAAGCTCAACAAATGGCGGTGTTTCAACGCAAATACAAACAAACGGCTTCTTAAACTTGGCATTTTGGTATCCCTGGGCCGGGTGGTGTTCCCGGCTAAATAAACATACCCATCAATATATCGGGGTCAGGTGATTTGAAATTTTCGCCGTAGGCGGCCTTGTGAATGGACAACCCTTTAATGGATGTCCAAAAAACAAGCGCCAATTCCTTGGCCTCATAATTTTTAATCGAGCCATCCTGCTGGCCTTCGGTGATGATGCGGGCCATCACCTCATACGGCACCTGGTGCTGGTTCTGGATAATCAGCCGGGCGGCGGCGGGGATGGCGTCGGAGGCGGCGGCCATGGCAATCAACAAATGGTAGTGGCCCGCGTCCTCGTTATTGTCCAGCCCTTGCAGCAGCGTGGCAATGGCCAACCGTATTTTTTCGCGCGGAGTTAACGGCAGCTTCTCCAACTCAAGCGCGGCGGCGTTCATCCGCTCAAAGGCGTTTTGGATAAGCTCGACAAAAATATCCTCTTTGGAGCGGTAGTAGTGGTACAAAAGCCCCTGCGACATCTCCGCCGCTACCGCGATATCCGCAATTTTGGTGGCGGCCAGCCCTTTGGTGGCAAACAGCCGTAAGGCTTTGGCTAATATCCGCTCACGTCGTTCGTCTTTTGTTTTCTGGTTAAGTTCCTTGTTTCGGCTCAATCTCAAAATCCTTTATCATTGATTGAAAATTTATTCAGTGATAAATATAACGCCATCCGCCGGTTTTGTCAAGCCGGTAAAGTATCATATTTTTGGTGGCTAACTGGCTATGTTAGAACTGCGCCATCAGACAACGCTTGGCTAAGACTTATCCTCTTTTACCCCATTAGCCATCTGGTAAAAATATGATAAAATCAAATTCGTCTTGCTACAAAAATCACAAGGAGAACGCCGTGGCGTTACGCCTCAACCCTGTAAAAACGGCGCGGAAGAACGATTAATGTTTTGCCCCTTTTGCCTGGACGACATCAAATTTAAAAAAGAAAAGCTCAACAATAACCATCACACCTTTATTTATATGTGCCCCACCTGTAAAGAGCAGGTGCCGGCGTTGTATGCCCAGGGTTATAAAAAATACCCGCCGGTAGTGGTCAGCGCGATTGGTTTTAGGCAGCACGGTAAAACCGTTTATTTTGCCAGCCTGTTTTATACGCTTAAAAAGTTAACCCTGGCCCGTGACTGGCCCGATTTTTTTACTATGGGTCTCAACGAGGACAGCCTGGACACGGTGTATAACAACGCCCGCATGCTCGAAGACGGCGTGTTGCCTGATTCCACGCCCAAAAATTTCCCCCGGCCAACCATGATCCGGGTAGAGGGGATGCCGCTCTACCCCAACAACACGCTGCTGTTTTTTGATACCGGCGGCGAGTGTTTTGAAAAACCCACCCAACTGGTGCAATTTGCCGGCTTTGTGCGGCGAGCTAAAGCCGTGTTGCTGCTCATCAGCGTGCCGGATATGGACGACCCCCGCGCCGAGATGCAAAAACTGCTCAACACCTACGTGGTGGGTATGGGCGAGTTGGATGGCCGCAGCAGTGATCAACATTTGATTGTGGTTTTTACCAAAGCCGATCAGATGGTTTCGCGGTTGGCCGACCGCTGGCAGCCACTCTACACCTACCTGGTAGATGGAACCGTTGATGCGTTGGCTCAACCGAATGGTTATTTAGGGCAACTGGTCGCCGTTTCAAACCAGCTTTACCAATTTACCGAGCAAGAACTGGCCGCGCATGAGTTTATCAATACCGCCGAAGCCAACTTTAAAAGCATCAGCTTTTGCGCCATTTCGGCGTTGGGCACCCAACCCGATGGCGCTCGTCTGGCGGTGGATATTGCGCCGCGCCGTATTCTTGACCCCATGTTGTGGGTAATGAAAAAAACGCTGGTTGATGGCACCTGGCTGGGTTGGCAACAATGGTTAATGTCAATATTCAAATAAAAACGGTCAATACGTTAAAAATCCGGGAGCGCACCTTTGGCCAAAAAAAATCCCAAAACAACAACACCCCCCACCCTGCCGCCTGATCCGTTACCGCCGGTTATAGAGTCCATTCCGCCCGCCGGGTTTGATTGGTCCTGGGTGCTGTGGCGCGAGTGGCGCACCTGCAATGACGCGGACTACGCCCGAGTATTGTTTTTGTTGCTGGTTACCCAGCCGCCGGGCCGGTTTGCCCGGGGGCTGCTGCTCCTGTTAAACCTGCTGTCGGGCAGCCTGGCCGGGGTATTGGCCGGCTGGCTTTTTGGAAAAACCACTCCCTGGGCGTTGCCGGCGGTAGCGTTGGCCGGGGGCGCTATGGGCGCGGTGGTTGGGGCCGGGCTGATCCGGCGGTGCCGCACCTGGCAGGTGTGGTTGCGCGGCCTGTTGCCGTCTGGCCGTTGGGCCTATTCCCGGGCCGATGGCTGGCTGCATCCCCCGGCGTTTCTGCTGGCTGCCGGCGGAGGCAGCGCGCTCGGCGTGTATCTGACCGGGGCGCTTTTTTTTGGCGATGGAATTATCGGTCCAGCCCAACTACTGTCCAACTTTATAATCCCGTTGGGCATATTGGGCATAATCAGCGTGCTCCTTATGTATCTTTATTTACCTCTTAAACTCAAGTGGGCCGGACCGATGATTATGACCGCCATCATTCTTGGCGGATTGGCGGGGCTGGCGTTTGGCCTTTTCTTTGGGCTGGGGCTGGTTCAACCCGTCGCCCTGTTGTTTGGCCCGTTGAGCGTGGCCGCCTCGGCCCGCGCGGTGGGGCTGGCCGTGGGGGCCGGGGTGGGGCTGGTGTTGGGCCGCCAGTTTGGGTTACTGTCTGTGCTGGCGCTGGCCGGCGGCCTGAGCCTGTCGCCGGCCTTGTTCGATGCGTCGTTTACCATGCCCGGCTGGTTACTGGGCTTGCTGCTGGGCGGCCAGGCCGGCGCTGCCGGCCAGGTCTTCTGGCCGGATCAAACCCCCCTTACTTTTGAGCGGGTCTACGCCTGGCGAAACGCGCTGCTGTGGTGGTTCCGTCGCCCGGTTGCCGGCGCAATCGAAGCGGCGCTGGCCCATACGCCCAACCAGCCCCAGGGCTTAAAAAGCCTGTTGGCCCGGTTAGAGGCAGACCGGCCACAGCCTCAACCCGTTGAGCAGTTGTTGGCCAGCCTGGACCACTCCGACTGGCAGCAGCGCTTTTTGGCCCGCCACCTGCTGGCCCGGCGCGGTGGCCGGGTGGTGGCAATGCTGCTTGACGCCGCTCTTTTGCCGGACGGGATACGATTCCTGTTTTTGCCAACCGAGGTGCGGCCCTGGCTGCTGGCCAGTATTGGCGCGGAAACCGGCCATCGCCTGGCCGAGTCGGCCAATGAGCTGCTTTGCACCACCTGCCTGACCGCCTGTATTCCCAACGTTGCGAGCGGGTGGAACATAACCTGGTACGGCTGCCGCACCTGCGGCCAGAGCGATGATTTTTACCACGCGCCGGGCGGCGTCAGCGTCGCGCTGGACAGCCGGCAAACCGCGCTGCTGGCGCGTAGTGATGGCCGGCTGCGGGTTAACTGGCTACTGCGCCGGGAGTTGTTTGATTTTGACCGGGTTGAAATTATTGCCGCCGACGACGAGGCGGTGGAGCGTTTTGCCGTGCAGGTAGGCAACGACACCGACCCCCGCCGCACGCTGCGTTACCGGGAAATGCCGTGCGTTATCGGCCCGGACAGCCACCTGTCGGCCAACACGCTGAAAATTCTGGGGCGCACCTTTGGCCGGGTTAGCGGCCCGGAGGCAGGATTATGACCCGTTTTTGGCTCCGTAGCTTTAACTATGGCTGGTTGTTGCTTATCCTGTTTTGTATCAGCCTGGGGTTGTGGTTTTATGGGCAGCAATCTGGCCGGTTAACTCTGGCGAGGTGCACCCCAAATTGCCAAAAGGCAAACCTGGCAAATGCCGATTTCTCCTCAACCGTAATAAACGGCGTTACAATTCAAAAACCCGATTTTAGCGGAGTCAATCTGAGTGACGCTGACTTGCGTGGAATAGACCTGCGTGGCACCGACCTGCGCGGCGCAAACCTCACCGGCGCAGACTTTACCGGCGCTGATTTACGCGGTGTTACCATTGACAACACTACCCACCTGGATGGCAAATGGCGGTTGGTGTGGGAGTTGGTTAACCGGGGCGGCGCTAACCGGGACCTGCGCGGCGCTGACCTGAGCGGCGCATACCTCACCGGTGTTGATTTTAGCGGCGCTAAATTACGAGGCGTTACCATTGACAACGCTACCCAACTGGACGACAAATGGCGGTTGGTGTGGGAGTTGGTTAATCACCGGGGCGTGGCTACCCAAAGCGCCCTCACCCTTCGCGGCGCAGATTTGCGCGGCGCAAATTTGGTAGGTGTCAGCCTCGACCTCGCAGATCTGAGTGGCGCTGACCTGCGCAATGCAAATCTGTCAGGTAACCTGAATCATGTAGACCTGAGTGACGCTGACCTGCGCAACGCAAATTTTATAACCGGTACTTATTTGGGGGGCGCAAATCTAACCGGCGCTGATTTGGCTGGCGCAACTCTGACAGGCGTCAACCTTTTTGGTATAAACCTGCGCAACGCAAATCTAACCGGCGCTGATTTGGCCGGCGCTATTTTGCACGGCGGTAATCTAAGCGGCGCTGCTCTAGCAGGCGTCAACCTTATTGGTACAAACCTGAACAACACAAATCTGACAGGCGCTAATTTTGTCGGCGCAGACCTGACCGGCGCAGACCTGACCGGCGCAAATTTGGCCGGTGCAAACTTCATCGGTATTGATTGTACCGGCACTATATTGAGTGCCACTCTCATTGACAACACTACCCAACTGGACGGCAAATGTCGGCTGGTTTGGGAGTTGGTCAACCGGGGTGGCGGCGCTAACCGGGACCTGCACGGCGCTGATTTGGACGGCACAAACCTGAATGGCGCAATCCTGCATAACGCAGACCTGAGTGGCGCTGCCCTGCGCGGCGCAAACCTGTACGGCGCAGGCCTTTCCGGCGCAAATCTGTCAGGCGCAGACCTGCGTGGCGCAGACCTGACATACGCTCACCTGACCGGCGCGATTCTGGATGACGCCATTCTGGACAACGCCATCTACAATGTCGCCACAAAATGGCCGGAAGGCTTTACCCCGCCGGACACAATGATATTCCGTGACAATTAACCGGCCAAAGACTTTTGCCCCGGAGAACCCGCAATATGCTGTTAAATTTTGACAAAACCGATTTTCCATTACTGGTGGTCAGCGAGGTGGGCGTTGAAGTTCACCTGCTGCCGGTAACCAAGGCGCAGTTTGATCTGTTTACGGCGGACTCGCCGCTGGTTAAGCCGCCGCAATACCGGGCCATGCTGGCCACAAACCCGGCCGTTGCCCCGGACGAGTTCACCGCCGCCAACCGCGAGCGGGTGTTTGTGGGCGGCGTGCAGCCCGCCGAGGCGCTGGCTTTTGCCGGCTGGCTGGGCCAGGGGTTTGACCTGCCCACCGTTGACGAGTGGCGGGCCATTTGCGCCGCGCTGGAACACGAGCCGCCGCCGCGCCAGCGCCGGCTCACCGAAACCGTAACCGGGCCGGCCGGCGTTATTTTAAACCGGCTGGAAGAACAACTCACCATCCGCTCGCTGCTGGATTACACCCTGCTGCTGGGCGGGCTGGTGGAGTGGGTTCGCCAGGGCGAACGGCTGGCCGGCATTGGCCGCCCGCGCCCCGGCTTCCATGCCAACTTGTGGGATCCATTCAAACACACCATCAAACCCATTGATATTACCGAACGATTGCCTTATTTCGGCTTTCGGCTGGTGCGTCGCGGCTCGTGGTACCTGCGCGATAGCCAGCGCGCTGTCACTATTTTTTAGGGGGAACAATGACTACCATTCCGGCCTGGCAGCATATTTACAGCAACGTTGAAAAAGAGCAGTCACCGCGGCAGCGGGGCGGCTTTCAAACCCTGTTCTACACCCACGCCGGCCTGACTCAGGCCGAGGTGGAAGAAATGGAAAGCCGGCTGCTGTATTTTCCGGCCAAAAATGACGATTCGCCGGTGAAGCGGTTGTTTTTTACCACGTCCGGCGGTAAAAGCGTGGTTTCGCAAATTGTGCCGCTGGCCGCGCCGGATCAATACGGCCGGGGCGGGCGCTACCTGGCCCACAGCCTGATTTTTGCTCCGGCGGCGCTGGCCCAGGCCGGGGTTGATCCTTTCCGGGTGTGGGCGCAGGCCGCCTTTGCCTCCACCATCGAGGCGGCGCTGGCCCTGGGCAACTTTGCCACCGGCGATATTCCGCCCGTAAGCCTCACCCTGCCCCCGGCAGACCCAACGCTGGACGCGGCGCAAGGCTGGCCCGCCGCCGAGTTGAAAAAGCTGGCTTTACTGGCCCTGCGCGCGCCTCAACTGGCCGCCGAGCGGCAGGCCATCACCGTTAGCGGCGAGGCGGCGCACATTGAAACGGCGCTGGCGGCGGCGCTGGTCGCCGTGCCGGAACCGCAGCGGCAGTACTGCGCGTTTGACACCTACTTTTATCGCTGCAATCTGGTGGCTGCCTACTTTTGGGCCATCGGCCTGCCGGAGCCGCCGGTCGGCGTTAAATTTATGCAGCTTGATGCCGCTGCCCGGCAGTTTTACGGCAACGCGCCCCTTCAACCGGAAACCAGCTACGATCGCTGGGCCTGCCAGTTAATTGATCAACAACGATTGGCGGCGCTGGCCCAACACAAAAACCCGGCCTGGGCGCTGGGCGAGTGGCTTGATGGCCGGGCGTATGAACCGGACGCGCTCAACGCGGCCTCGCCGGAGTTAATAGAGGAACTATTTACGGTTTGCGCCGATGCTGTCCGTAGCGCCCTGACGCGGCAACTAAAAGATCAATTACCGGCGGCGCTGGTAGAGCGGGCCGTCACCCGGATTTTGGCCGAAAACGCCGGGGCAAAATTGTATGAGCCTTTGCGGCAGGGGTTTGAGCGGCGGGAGTTGCCGGATATTCTGTGCCAAAGTTACGCCGCCCAAAGCTTTGAGAAGCCATCCGGCGCGGAACAGGCCAGCCTGCAAGAATTGCTGAAAACTGTGGAGCATGGCCTGCTGCGCCTGCTGCTGGCCTACTGGCGCAACCCCAAAAAAGAGCTGCCGGAGCAGCTTAAACAGGCCAATAATGACCTGTACCGGCAATTTGCGAGCCTGGCGTTGCAACACCGCCTGGTAGAACCGCTGGCGTTGCTTGTTCCCGGCAAAATTGGCCCGTTTTTACAGGCGCAGGCGGCAGGGCAGCCGGTTAATATTGTGGACATTGCCAAAAAATTGGTGGATAACAAGGAACCGGCCAGTCTGGAGCAGTTAGCCGGGCTGGTGTCGCCGTTACCGCGCGGGGATTTGGAGAAACTTTATAAGCCGGCCAGAAAACACAACCGGGTTGCCCCCGGTTTTCTGGCGGCGGTTAAACGGGCGCTGGCGGCGCTGCCTCCGGAAAACGGCCTAAAGGCCAGGCTCAAATCGCTGCTGTTACGGCTGCCGGGCAAATAGTTTGTTGGTTGCAGGGCGCTTCGTCACCGTGGCAAATCAACCCGCTCACCCGGAACGCGCCAGGTTTCGCCTAAACTCATGCCCAGGGCTTCGTAAATTTTCAAAGTGGCTTTGGAACGGTTGAGCGTGTAAAAGTGAATGCCGGCCACATGGTGATCGTACAAATCAAAGACTTGTTCGGTGGCCCAGTGAATACCAATCTTCTCAACGGCCTCGTTGTCCTCGGCGCGGAGCACGGCCCGCAACAACTTGGCCGGGATGCGCACGCCCAAAGCCATTTCGGGAATGCGTTTTAAGCTCTGGAGGGAGGATAGCGGCATAATTCCGGCTAAAATGGGAACCATTATGCCCGCCAGTTCGCAGCGCTCGCAGAAATCGTAATAATCACGGTTATCAAAAAAGAGTTGGGTGCAAATATAATCCGCGCCGGCGTCTACTTTGGCTTTCAGGTACTCCATCTCTTTCATGCGGTTGGGGGTTGCCGGATGGCCTTCGGGAAAGCCGGCGACCCCAATGCCAAAATGGGGAAAGTGTTCTTTGATAAAAGCAACCATCTCGGCTGCGTACTGAAAACCGTCGGGGGCGGGGGTAAAGTTGGGGTTATTTTTGGGCGGGTCGCCGCGCAGGGCCAGCACATTTTCAATACCGGCCTCGGCATATTTCTCCAGGTGCCGGTGAATATCTGCCCGGCTGCCCCCAATTGAAGTCAGGTGGGCCACCACATTTAGCGGGGTTTCCTTTTGCAGCCGCGCCACCAGATTTTGCGTTAGCTCATTGGTAGAGCCGCCCGCCCCGTAGGTAATGCTCACAAAAGCGGGGTGTATCGGTGATAAATCTTTTATGGTTTCAAACAGCGTGTGCGAGGCTTCATCAGTTTTGGGCGGGAAAAACTCAAAACTAAAATGAACTTTGTCTTTTGTCAAAATATTAGAGATGTGCATTTTGATGTTCCCCTGAAAAGCCGATTGTAGTTACAAAACAAGCTGCGTTAGGGAATAATCACGGCCCCCCTAACGCAGCCAATCCATCAGTTTGTTAGTCGTCCCCGCTCGTTTACCGGCGCATATTTTTTGTTTCTTCCATCTTTTTGCGTAAACTGAGTGGCCGCATGTCAGTCCATACTTCTTTGATGTATTCCAAACACTCCGCCTTGCTGCCCGTTTTACCGGCATCACGCCAACCCGGTGCATTCTCCCGGTCGGCGGGCCAAATTGAATACTGCTCTTCGTGGTTAAGCACAACTTTATAGATTGTGGTATCTTCAGCCTCGTCCATAAAACTTGCCTCCTGTGGGGATGCTATGAATACGCCCTAGTAACTACATAAGAGTATAAAGGAAAGTATTGCCCAACCCAAAATAAATATGACCCAGTCATATTTATTTATGACCCAATCATATTTATTTATGACTAGGTCATAAAAACGCTCGGTGGTGATGGTCGCGGGCGTTTTTATTATACGGTTACAGTCTCATTATCTTTGACACCCTACATCAAATATCCAGGTTTTGCACCTGCTTGGCGTGGGTTTGGATAAATTTGCGGCGCGGGGCCACCGCAATCCCCATGAGCATGTCAAAGGTTTTATCGGCGGCGGCGGCGTCTTCTACTGTAACTTGCAGAATGGTGCGGGCTTCGGGGTTCATGGTGGTTTCCCATAACTGTTCGGGGTTCATTTCACCCAGGCCCTTGTAGCGCTGCAAATCCAGTTGCGAGCCGGTTCCGTTGAATTGCTCCACAAATTTGTTCTTTTCGTCCTCGGTGTACACGTACACAATGTCTTTTTTATTTTTAATCCGGTACAGCGGCGGCTGGGCAATGTACATGTGGCCGTTTTCAATAAGGTGCGGCATATAACGGAAAAAGAAGGTTAGCAGCAGCGTGCGGATGTGCGCCCCGTCCACATCGGCGTCGGTCATAATGATGATGCGCCCGTACCGCAGCCCTTCAATGTTGAAATCGTCGCCAATACCGGTGCCCAGAGCCGTAACCAACGCCTTTACCTCGTTGTTGCCCAAAATTTTATCCAGCCTGGCCCGCTCGGTGTTGAGGATTTTTCCCCGTAGCGGCAAAATGGCCTGAAAACGCCGGTCACGGCCCTGTTTGGCACTGCCGCCGGCGCTGTCGCCCTCTACAATGTACAACTCGGTGGCGGCGGTGTCGCGGCTGGAGCAATCGGCCAGCTTGCCGGGCAGGGTGCTGCTTTCCAGCGCGCTTTTGCGCAGCACCAGTTCACGCGCTTTTTTGGCCGCGTCTCTGGCCCGCGACGAGGTGAGACATTTATCAATAATGGCTTTGGCCTGGCGCGGGTGTTCTTCTAAAAAGGCCGAAAAATGTTCGCCCACCACCGCCTCAACGATGGTTTTTACCTCGGCGTTCATCAATTTTACTTTGGTCTGGCTTTCAAATTGCGGGTCGGGGTGTTTAATGGAGACAATGGCCGTTAAGCCCTCGCGGGTGTCCTCGCCGGAGAAGTTGGCCTCGTTTTCCTTTAGTAGATTATTTTTGCGGGCGTAATCGTTAATGGTGCGGGTAAGCGCGGTGCGCAGCCCGGTCATGTGCGTGCCGCCATCGGGGGTGTGGATGGTGTTGGCAAAGGCGTACACGCTCTCGGTGTATACATCGGTAAATTGAATAGCCACCTCAACACCCACGTTGTCAATTTCTTTTTCAATGTAAACCGGGTCGTTCAGGGCTTGCCGGTTGCGGTTGAGGTAGCGCACAAACGAGGTAACGCCGCCTTCAAAGTAAAAGGTGTGTTCCTTTTCGTCATCGTCGCGCCGGTCAATAAACGTTAAGCGGATGCCTTTGGTCACAAAGGCCATTTCGCGAAAGCGCACCAGCAGCGTGTTCCAACTGTAGCCGGTAACTTCTTTAAATATTTCCGGGTCCCACCGAAACGTGATTTTGGTGCCGGTAACGGCGGTATCGGCATCGGCAACTTTTTGCACCGGCCCCTGCGGCACGCCCCGGGCGTATTCCTGCCGCCACACGCCGCCATCGCGGGTAACTTCGGCTATCAGCCATTCGCTCAAAGCGTTCACCGCCGAAACGCCCACGCCGTGCAGCCCGCCCGATACCTTGTAGCTGTCGCTATCAAACTTGCCGCCGGCGTGCAGCGTGGTTAAGACCAGCTCCAGCGACGACACTTTCTTCTGCGGGTGCTCGGCCACGGGGATGCCGCGCCCATTATCAATCACCGATACGCTTTCGTCGGGGTGGATAATAACCTGGATGTGGTCGCAGTAACCGCCCAGCGCCTCGTCAATTGAGTTATCAACCACTTCGTAAATCAGGTGGTGCAGCGCCTTGATGTCGGTACCGCCCACGTACATTCCGGGGCGACGGCGCACGGCCTCTAACCCTTCCAAAACCGTAATTTTATCGGCGGTGTACGTATTTGAGATGATTTTTGCCATAAAATTGCCTCCAAACCACAAATCTTATAAATCGGACAAGGTATTATACCTGATATTGCCGTTTTTCTCAAATTTTGCGCAAACCGGGCTTGCCATAAACCACCAGATATTGGGGCGAGCGCCCGTAATCGCCACTAAATATAGTGACCGCAATGACGAGTTTGGCCGGTTTCCAATCCGGCCCGATTTATGGTGGGCTGGATTGGTGCAATTTGGCTATGCTTTGGGGAGCCGGGGCAGCGGCAGTTGGGGCAACGCGCCAAAATCGGGAAGGGCGGGCGGGTTTTGCGCCAGCAGCCGGGTTATTTCGGCCAGCGCCCGGTCTAGCTGCGGATCGCGGTTTTTGGCGTAATCCTGCGGCGTAATATCCACTTCAATGTCCGGTTCGGTGCCGTAATTTTCTACGGCCCAGCCCACATCCTCAAACCAGAACGAGAACTCCGGCTGGGTGGTGGTGGTGCCATCTACCAGCGAATGGCGCGGCCAAATGCCAATGACGCCGCCCCAGGTGCGCTTGCCAACAAGCGGCCCAATGTTGAGCAGTTTGAACACGTGGCTAAAAATGTCACCGTCGGAGCCGGCAAACTCGTTGGTAATGGCCACAATCGGCCCCAACACCGAGTGAAAAGGGTAGGGCGTTACAGTGCCGTAGCGCGGTTTATCGTAGCCCACCCGGCGGCGGGCCAGCTTTTCTAGCAGTAATTGCGAAACGTTGCCGCCGCCGTTAAAACGCACGTCAACAATCAGCCCTTCGCGCTCGGATTCCGACAGGTAGTAGCGGTGAAACTCGGCGTAGCCATACGCGCCCATATCGGGCACATGCACATAGCCCACCCGGCCATCGGTTTGCTGGTGAACCAGCGCCCGGTTGGTTTCAACCCATTCGCGGTAGCGGGCGCGCATGTCGTTGGCCAGCGTTGTAACCAGCACCGTGCGCGGCTCGGTTACGTTTTCCGGCGAAATCAGCGTGAGTTGCACCTCGGTGTGGGCCTGGTTGATGAGCGCCTGCTCCGGCAGCAGGGTGCGGTTTAGCCGCCCGCCGTTGACGGCCAGCAAAATATCGCCTTCAGCCACGTTTATCCCCACCTGGCTCAACGGCGAGGTAGACCGGTTTTGCCACGGATCGCCTCGCACAATGTGGGCAATCCGGTAGCCATCGGTGCCGGGGTGGTATTCAAAATCGGCCCCCAAAAAGCCCTGGTGATACCTGGGCGCGGCGCGATAATCACCACCCAGTTCGTAGGCGTGGCTGGTGCCCAGTTCGCCCTGCATTTCCCACAGCAAATCAGAAAACTCGGCCCGCGAGGCCACCCGGTCAATGAGCGGGTAGTAGCGTTTAAAGACCAGTTCCCAATCCACGCTGCTCATGTTGGCGGCCCAAAAGTGATCACGTTGCAGCCGCCACGCCTCGCGGAACATTTGCTGCCATTCTTCCGGGGGGCTAACCGCCACCCGCAGCCGGTTTAGTTTTATCCAGCCGCTTTTTTTGGTAAAGCCGGTGGCGTTGTTATCGAGCTTGTCGGTGGCCTTGAACACGCGCAGGTTTTTGCCGGAACGGTAGGCCACATACTGCCGCTGGCGCGATACCTCAATGGAGTTGACGCCGTTCACCACAAACTCTTTTTTCCGCTCCGCAAAATCGTACAGTTCCAGCGCCCCTTTACCGCCGCCGTCATCGTCGTCATCATCCTTTAAACTGCCTTCAACCGGGAACAGGGTAAAAAACAGCTTGCCTTTTACGCCGCGCACCTGCCGGTATTTGCCTTCGGGCACCGGCAGGGCCACAATCCGCCCCTGAATGCCGGGCAGGTCAATCTGAATGGTTTTGGCCGGCGGCGCGGCGACGGGTTCTGCCGGTTTTTCACCACCGGATTCGTCCTCGCTGTCCGGTTTGTCTGTTTTTTCGGCGGGCTTGTCGGCGCCGTTGCTTTTGGCGGCAGGGGCCGCCGGCTGCGGGCCAAAGGGATTGGGCAAATCCTGTTGCAACGTTACCAGGTAGGGCCGGCTGCCGCGCGGAAAGTTCAGGTCAAAATAAACGCTGTCGTGAACGGGGTCAAAATCGCGGTAGGAAATAAAATAAAGATACTTGCCTTCGGGGTCAAAATTGGGGCCAAAATCAAGCAGGTTGTTGGGCGGCGTTACAAAATGGGTTTCGCCGCTTTCCAGATGGCACAGTTTGATGGCGCAGGTGTGCAGCGAGGTAGCCAGCCCATACGCCAGCCACTTGCCATCCGGCGACCAATCCAGCCCGGCAATCCGGCCATATTTGCTGCTGTCCAGCACTTTGGCTGTTTTGTTTTTCAGGTCAACCACCACCAGTTCGTAGCGGTGGTTGCCAAAGGCCACCAGGTCGTCGGTGGGCGATACGCTCAGGGAGAGCGGGCGGCCAATATCCAGCCCGTCCAGCCGCTCCACCTCGCCCTCCGGCGCGGGCTGCGAGGCATCGGGGTAAATTTCAAACGCCTCTTCGCCGGCGGCATCGCTTAACATGACCAGCCGTTTGCCGTCGTTTAGCCATTCGGCCAGGCGGTAGCGCACTCCGTGCGGCTGGCCGTATTGCAGCACCGCGCCTTCCCAATTGGCCAGGCCAAAGGCTTTGCCGCGCACCGTTAACGCCAGGCTATGGCCCGCCGGGTGCAGCGCGTAGGATTCTAAAAAGTGGGCGGCGTTCACAAAGCGGCGGTTGCGCTGCACGCGCGGGCTGTGCAGTTGAATTTCGATTTTCTGGCCGGCGTTGGCCGCCGGGTCGAACATGTACAAATCGGCCCCGGCAGAGTAAACAATCCGCCGGCCATCGGTGGTGGGGTGGCGCATGTAATAATCGGCGTGATTGGTGTGCCGTTTAATTCCGGTGCCGCGCAGCGTGCAGGAGTAAAGGTTGCCCACGCCCTGATGATCCGATAAAAAATAGATGCGCTCGCCCAACCAGATGGGGCGGATGATGTTGCTTTTCAGCTTGAGCAGCGGTTTAAAGCGCCCGTTGCCGGCAACATCCAGCCAGATATCGCCGGCGGTGCCGCCGCGATACCGCTTCCAGTAGGCCATTTCTACGGCTTTGCGGCCAATCACCACGCCGCCGGTTGGTCCAAAAGAGATGGAGCGGGCCGGACCGTAGGGCAACCGGCGCGGTTGGCCGCCGGCGGGGCTAATGGCATACAGCGGAGTAATCTGCCGGAAGGGCTGGCCCGCGTTGCTGGCAAAAATGATTTCTTCGCCGTTGGGCAGCCAGCCCACCACCGAGGTGGCTGCGCCCAAAAAAGTTAGCCGCGTGGCCGGCCCACCTTCGGCGGGCATAACGTACACTTCGGTTTCGCCATCTTCGCGGCCCACAAAGGCCAGTTGTTGGCCATCGGGCGACAGCACCGGGTAGGTGGTTGGCCCCAGGTTGGCCGTTAGCCGGCGCGCCACGCCGCCGCCCACCGGCGCGGCCCATAAATCATCCTCACAAACAAAAACTACAGTATCACCGTGGCAGGTGGGAAACCGGTAATAACCATCTGTTGTCACAGCTTGCTCCTTAACAGGGTTTTGCTCAATTTTCAGGCTGCATCGGATTTGGATTTGTTTTTCAGCTTGGCCAGGGCTTCTTCTTTAAGCTGGCGGCGGAGGATTTTGCCGGCCAGCGTTTTGGGGAGTTCGGCCCTAAAGATTACCGACCGGGGCTGTTTGTACGGAGCCAGCCGCTCGCGGCAAAAACCGCGAATTTCGGCGGCGGTGGCGGTTTCGCCGGGAATTAGTTTTACGTAAGCCGTGATTTTTTCGCCGCGCAGGTCGTCGGGCAGGCCGATTACCGCCGCATCCTGCACTTTGGGGTGCTGGTACAGCACTTCTTCAACTTCGCGGGGATACACGTTGTAACCGGCGCTTAAAATCATATCTTTTTTGCGGTCAACAATGTAAAAATAGCCCTGTTCGTCCATGCGGGCAATATCGCCGGTACGCAGCCAGCCGTCAATTAAAGTGGCGGCGGTTTCTTCGGGTTGATGCCAGTAGCCGCGCATAACCTGCGGCCCGCGCACCAGCAGTTCGCCGGTTTCGCCCACGCCCAGCTCGCGGTGAGGGTCGTCAATATCCACAATTTTGGCATCGGTGCCGATGATGGGCACGCCGATGCTGCCGTATTTGCGCTGGCCTTTGAGCGGGTTAACGTGCGTTACGCTTGAGGCTTCGGTCATGCCGTAGGCTTCGGCAATGCGCGCGCCGGTGCGGGCTTCAAACTGCTCCATCACTTCAACCGGCAGCGGCGCGGCCCCGCTGAACACGGCTTTAATCGAGGTTAAATCAACCTGGTTGATGGTTTTGTAGGTGTTCAACGCCGAAAACAGGGCCGGAACGCCGGTAAAAAAGGTGGGGCGCTCGGTAACAATTGCCTCGACAATGGGTTTGATTTCCGGTTGGGGAATGAGCACCAGCGTGGCGGCCAGGTACACGCCCAGGTTCAGCAGGCCGTTCATGCCGTATACGTGAAAAAACGGCATAATCGCCAGGCCAATGTCCTGCGCATCGGAGTGGTTGTACAGCAAAAAGGCGCGAATCTGGCTGATGCTGGCAATCAGGTTGCTGTGGGTAAGCATGGCCCCTTTGGGCAGGCCGGTGGTGCCGCCGGTGTATTGCAAACAGGCCAAATCCGAGGGCAACAGTTCTACCGGCGGGGGCGGCGCGTGCGGGCTATCGAGCAGCTTTTTAAAGGCATGCACCGTGTTGTTGTACTGCACTTTTACCCAGCGGCCCTGGCGGCGCAGTTCGATGGGGGCCAGCAGGCGTTTGAACAGCGGTAGATAATCCTGAATGCCGCTTAAAATGATGTGCTTGAGTGGCAGCTTTTGCCGCACGGCCTCAATTCGCGGCCAGAACAAATCCAGGCTGATCACCACCTCGACGCCGGAATCGCCCCACTGGTGTTCCAGTTCGCGCTCCACGTACAGCGGGTTGGTCATTACCGTTACCGCGCCCAGCGACAACACCGCGTAGTAGCTGATCATTGCCTGCGGGCAGTTGGGCAACATAATGGCCACGCGCTCGCCCCGGCGCACGCCCAACTGATGCAACGCCGCCGCCAGCCGATCCACTTTTTGCTTGAATTGCCAGTAGGGCACGCGTGCGCCCATATACACCCAGGCGGTTTGGTTGGGGTGGTATTTGGCGGCAGATTTGAGTAAATCCGGCAGCGTAAACGGCGGGATATTCAGCGTTTGAGGAACTTCAGTATCATAAAAGGCTAACCAGGGTCTTGTCATCGGCGTACTCGCGGCAAACTATATGCACATGGTAGCCTACAATGCCAACAAATACAACCCCCCGTTTAGCCTAAATCAAGGTTGTTGCAACGTCCCGCTTAGCGAATTGCGAATGTCGCCCCTACAATTTTTATTCTCCGGCGCGCTGGCGCTGGCAACGGATTGGGCCACAAACGCCGAACCTGCTACACCTCAGTTACCGCCACCCAGCGGCCTTCTGCCGCCGAGCGCATAGCCGCTTCCATCACTGTTTGCACCTTGAGGCCATCGGCCAAAGTTGGAGCGGCGGGGGTATTGGTGGCAATGGCCTTTAAAAACCGGTATTGGCATTCGGCGTGAGTGCGCGCAAAACTGGGAGCCATCGTCCAATCGGGTATTTTTTGGCCCTCGTAGCGTTGCACCGTTTCTACCCGCCGAAAGCCGCGCCGCCCGCCGAGCGGCTGGTCGGGGTCGCTGACATCGTAAATTTCCAGCCAACTGGGGTCGGCGGCGTTAAAACGCAGCGCGCCCCGGTCGCCAAAAATTTCAATTTGCAAATCGTTGGTTGCGCCGGTGCCCATCCGCGAAATTTCTACCAGCCCCAGCGTGCCATCGGCCTGGCGCAAATGCAGCAGCGCCAAATCATCCACATCCACCGGCCCCTTTTCGGTAGCCCCGGCGGTGATGGGCCGCTCTTTGATTAACGTTTCCAGCACGGCCTGCACCGCGCCAAAATCGCCCAGCAGGTAGTAAATCAAATCCAGCACGTGCGCGCCCAAATCAAACAGCGCCCCGCCGCCGGATACATCGCGCCGCAGCCGCCAAGAGAGCGGTTTTTGGGGATCAATGTAGCTGGCACGGTAGTAGCGCCCCCTAAAAGAAAATATCCGGCCCACAAAACCGGCTTCCATCAATTGGCGGGCGCGGGTAATGGCGGGAAAAAAGCGAAAGTTAAAGGTCATTTGGGTTTGGATACCGGCTTGCTCCGCCGCCGCAACCATGCGCCGGCCTTCGGCCACGGTCATGGCCAGCGGCTTTTCACAGTAGATGTGCTTGCCCACCGCCGCCGCTGCCAGCACAACCTCGGCGTGATGCCGGTTGGGCACGCAGCAATCAATCACGTGTACGTCGGGCCGGGCCAGCAGGTCGTGGTAGTTGGCTGTCCAACTGGCCGCACCGCCAATTTCCTGCGCCGCCGCCTGCGCGGTTTCTGGGCGAGTGGTGGCCACGCCCACAATCTGAAACTGGTCGGCGGGCAGGCCGTAGTGAAACAGCAGGTCGCGGTAGCCCATTGCGTGAACCCGGCCAATGCCGCCGTAACCAATCATGCCAATGCCAAGTTTTCTCATAGTCACCTCCGCGTTTTTTCACACTGATGGCGTTTGCCGTTGACGTTAAAAATTTACCCGTCCACACCGGTTCGAGTGGAATTATTCGCCGGTGGCGATGGGCCGGGCGGGGTTGGTAATCCATTCGCTCCACGAGCCGGCGTACAATCGGGCTTCGCCCAGCCCGGCGTGAGTCGCCGCCAAAATGTTGTGCGCCGCCGTTACCCCGGAACCGCAGTAAAAAACCGCCCGCTCCACCGGCGTTTGGCCCAATTGCGCGGCAAACCTCGCTTTGAGGACAGCGGGCGCTAAAAACGTGCCGTCAGCGTTTAAATTGTCGGCATACGGCAGCGAGATTGCGCCGGGAATATGGCCGGCTACCGGATCAATGGTTTCGTTTTCGCCCCGGTAGCGGTCGGCGGCGCGGCTGTCAAACAAGCGGTAGGCGGGATCAACCCGCAGGGTATCAACCTGGGCGGTATCTACTGATAATTCGGGGCGCGGGCGCGGGGTAAACCGGCGCGGCGGGCGCAAAACAATGGCCGCATCCACCGGGCGGCCTTCGGCCTGCCACCGGAGCCAGCCGCCATCGAGCACGGCCACGGCGTTATGCCCCAGCCAGCGCAATAGCCACCACAACCGGGCGGCCATCGCCCCACCCGAACTATCGTAAGCCACCACCTGCGTGCCGGAGTCAATACCCCAGGCGGAGAGGGTGTTCACCAGGTTGGCCACTGCCGGCAACGGGTGGCGTCCGGTTTGGCCGGAGATAACCGGCCCGGCCAGGTCGCGGTCCAGGTGAGCGTACACCGCGCCGGGAATGTGGCCGTGTTGGTAGTCGCGTTCACCCAGGCCGGGATCGGCCAGCGCAAAGCGGCAATCCATAATGGCCCAGGCCGGGTTGTTTAGTTGATCGGCCAGTTGGCCGGTGGTGATAAGAGTTTGGTAAATCATGGTCATCAGCCTCGTTTTGATTTTTTCAGGGTTGCGTTGCCAGCCAACGCGCCTGTAATTTGGCCAGTTCGCCGCTGTCTTCCAGCCGGGCGAATGTGCGATTAACGGCCTCCAGCAGATCCCGGCTTTGAATGTGTACCGCCGCCGCGTACCATTCATCGGTGAGGTAGGCGGCAATTTTTGCGCCGCGCGGCTCGGCAGCCACCGCCGTAACGCCATCCACAATGGCGGCATCGGCCTGGCCGTTGAGCAGGGCGGTTACGGCTTCGGCGGCGGTGGGCCGGCGCACCAGGGTGAGGTTGGGCAGTTCTTTGGCCAGCCGCCGGGCTTCCATATCGGCCTGGCTGCCCCATTCGATGGCCAGCGTGTGGCCGGGTAAATCGGCCTGGGTTTTGATGGCCGCGCTTCCGGCGGGAATCAGCAACACCTGCCCGGCGTTGAAATAGTTGCGGGTGTAGGCCACGTCTTTAGTCCAGCGGGCATCGTAGGGCAACCCGGAGATAACCAAATCGGCGCGGCGGGCCAGCAGGGCATCGTACAGGCCGTCAAAGCCAATATTAACCGGTTCCAGTTTTACGCCCAAATCGGTGGCTACGGCCTGCGCCAGGTCAACATCCAGGCCGACAATCTGGCCGGCGGCGTTGAAGCTTTCAAACGGCGGAAAGCTGGCATCCAGCCCGACGCGCAGCGTGCCGCGCTGTTTGATTTCGGCCAGCGCGCCGTCATCGTGGGGCCACAGCCACCAGGCCAGCAGCCCGGCGGCAGCCAAAAGCAGCGCCAGTATCAGCCAGCGCCGGCGAATGGCGAACAGTGAATGACGACTGATAAACGGTGAATGCCCCATCACCCAAAAAATCCTTTTAGTTTTGGCCCGCTGCGCCCTGGCTGTACCGCTGCACTTCCAGGTAAATCGGTTTGGGGTCAAAATCCGGGGTGACAAATGTAAAGTAGTCCAAGTAGGTTTTGGCCGGCCACGGATACCGAAAGGCCCACAGCGCCGCCACTTTGGCCCACGGCCAGCTTTGCGCCAGTTGGTAGGCGCGGATGGTATTTTGGATGCGCTGGGCCGGTTTTACGGCGCGCGTCCAGCGGGGGTGGTCGTTCCAGCCGCCTTCGGTGATGTAAATGGGCAAATTGGCCAGCCCGTTATTGGCCAAAAGCTGATGTACCAGCTCCACCCGCCTAAAATTAATTACCTCCGGGTCGGGCGGGTCGTCCGCCGGAAAACTCCAGCCGTAGGCATGCACCGCCAGCCCGTCCATAACGCTGCCAGCGCCGGCGGCGAGCATGCGCTGCAAGTAAACCAGGTCGTTCATGGCCTGATCGCTGCCGGGAGCCGCCAGCGTGGGAGCCAGCGCCCCGCCCAGCACCTGCACCTCCGGGTGCGCCGATTGCCGCACCCGTTGAAAAGCCACGCGCAACAACTCGGTGTAGCCTTCGGGGTTGATGGGCTGAAACCCCCACTCCAGCGCCAGGTTGGGTTCATTCCAAATAACCACCGCCGCCACCCGGTCGCCGTAGCGATTGACAAACGCGGCTACGTAATCGCCAAAAGCGGCGTAATATTCCGGCGGCAGATACGACGAGGCCGAATCGGCGGAACGCGCCCACTCCGGCACAAAACCCAGCCGGGCGATAACCCGCAAGCCCTGGCGGCTGGCGTGATCCAGCACCAAATCGCTGTGCGACCAATCAAAATAACCGGGCAGCGGCTCACGGTAGGCCCACGGAAAATACTCTACAATCCACGGCGCGCCCATTTCACGCACCATTTGCAGCGTGCGCTTGATTTTCCACGGCTCTACTTCGTCGGTGAGGCGGGTGTGAATGCCCATTTTGGGGTTGATGGTGATAACCGTTTGGGGCGAACCGAGTTCAATTTGGCCGGGCGGCTGCGAACCGCCAGCCAGCCAGAGCAGCGCCGTTAACGCAACCAGCACCGGCAGCGCCCGCCGCGCCATAACTTTGATGGCAGAAATGTCTGTTTTCATCCCGCAGTTATTTGCGGGCGGCGCGGCAATCAAATTCTTTGGTGTCGGGAGATTTGGCGGCAGCTTCAACCCGGCCAAATTCTTGCAGGTAAAGGGCGGCTACCGCCGGGCTGTGGATGACCAGCACGTTATCATCGTTGGCGGTATCGGCGGTGGCGGTAAAATTAAACGAGCCGGTTACAACAATGCTGTCATCAATGATAATCACTTTGTGGTGCATGGTGTAGGAATTGCCATCCACTTTAACCGGCAGTTTGGCGCACGCCAGCGGCACCAGCGCCCCCTGCGAGGCCCCGCGATTTTCAATGACGCCGGTTACTTCCACGCCGGCTTTGGCCCGCGCAATCATGGCCGCCGCCAGGTCGGGGTGGGTGTAGGTAAACGCCATAAACCGGATGGATTTTTTGGCGTCCTGCACGTATTGAACCAGTTTGGGCATTACATCATCCACCGGCGAGAAGTAGTTTTCCACCTGAACGCCATCGAGCTTTAACTCCGGGTTGGTCGCTCCCACGGTGGCGTGGGTGCCAAAATGTTTGCCCTGGTACAACTCATTAAATTTGGCCTGGTAGTTGGCAATCAGTTTGGGGGCGGTGATTTGCAACAGGTTGTTGTTGTTGCGGAACGTATCGTTATAAGACATGTTCCACGACCCCATAAACAGGGTTTTGCCATCCACAATGATGATTTTGTTGTGCATTAGGCCGTTGGAGCGGCCCCCGTTCATCACTTTGATTTTGGCTGCCTTGAGAACACTCGACGTTTTGAAGATTTTGCCGGTGGGTGAGCGTTTGGCCTCTAACTCCTGCGAGCCGTTTTCGCCATCTACCACCACCCGCACCTGAACGCCGCGTTTGCTGGCCTCAACCAGCGCGTTGACCACGCTGGGCAGGTTTAAATCAAAAGAGGCCAGGTCAATGGATTTGGAGGCGCGGTTTAATACCGGCACCACCTGCTGATCAATGCCGTTTTCGGTGTTGTCGGGCGGGTTGGGGTTGGTAAAGTAAATTTTTAACCAGGATGGCATTTCTTTTGAGGCGTTGTCCGGCGCAACCGCCAATGCTTTGTTAGCTGATGGGTTTTCCTCTGGCGTAGCCAGCCCGCCGCACGCAAGGAAGCTGGTTAGTACCACCACTCCGGTAAAAATAAGCGACATAGTTTTGGTTAAGCGTCCCAAAGCGGGCATTTTGTTTGGCATGGTGTTCTCCTTACGATTTTTCGCCCGGCTCGGCGGGGGTGAGCCACTCAACTAAAAATTGCAACGCCTGGCTTGAGGTCATGCTGCCAAGTTGAGCGGCGGCGGCGGTTCGCTCATCCGCGCCAACCTTGTGGCTGCCGCCAAAAGCTTTGGCATGGGACTTAACCAGCTTGCCCAGTTCGGCGGCTAAATCGGCGGTCTCCAGCGCGTCGAGCTGGCCAACCAACTGGTTTACCTGGCGCATTACCGCCATCAGGGCGTTAACCCGCGTTCCGGCGGCCTCCTCATCCTCAATGTCCTGAACAAGCTGCTTTACCTGGCTGCTGCCCCAATTTAACAACCAGTTGGCGTCTTCGTCCATCAGTTCGGCGGTTAGATTTTCGTTTTCGAGAAGGCGCTCAATAAAAACCTTTGCGTCCATATTATTGTGCTCCCTTTACCTATACCCTCGAAAATTTCGGAGAAATCACTTTAAAAATCTTGTTACAGAAGATTATCGTCCGGCGCGATGACCGGCTCAATCCGCCGCCCACCATTTGAGGCCATCGGATTTACTGCTGTCTTCGGTGAGCGATTTGAAGATTTGGTTTTGTTTGGCCAGTTCGGCCAGCGCCGCTTCGCGTTTGGTTTTATTAAACAGTGTGAACGGGTTGAGTAATTTTAACACCGCTCTGAAAAAATCCGCCACACTGCCTGCCAGTTTTAGCAGCAACTCACTGATGATTTCCTGCCGAAAGCCGGCAATCCAGCCCAACAACATCTGCAACATAATCACCGTGGATGCGTCCACAATCTGGCTGGTTCGGGCGCTGAACAGCCGTTGCAGCGATAAATACCCCGCCGCCACCAGCAAATACAGCACCACCCCAAACATAGCGCCCACCACGGGTTGCACCAAATACCACATTAACGCCTGGCGATCAAAATCCTGGTCGTAAGAAACCTGTTGATACAACTTGTTCAACATGCCGAACACGCCGCCCAGCCCGCCCGCCAGCGCCGTGGGCCAGGCTGCCAGCAAAATCATCATTGGCAAAATTACTGGAGCCGGCTCCGGTTGCAGAATGGCTTGCCCGGATTGCAAAAAGCTGAACAGCAGCGCCACCGCCCAAAATATGCCGTAGCCCAACACAAAAATGCCCCAGGTGTAAGACCAGCGCCGCAACTGCCGCTGGCGGCGATACCATTCTTTAAATGAAAACGGGGCGTTGGGGTTGATGGGAGCCGGCAGGTGTGACTCGGGTTGGGTTTGGCGCAGCATGGCCCTGAGCTTTAAAAAGCCTTGCTGCTGGTAATAGCCGGCTGTCCAGGCCAGCAGCAGGTAAATTGCCGTAAACGTTGACGAAGCCAGAATTTGCACTACCGGAAGCTGGCGCAGCGTGGCAAAATTGATGATGAGCGTGCCGGGCACGGTAATCAGCGTAAAAACGGCCACGCCAGCGATTGCGCCCACCGGCGGTTGCAGAATGTAATACACCAGGGATTGGTCCACAAAATCCTGTTTAACGGCAACGTGGTCGCCCAGCCGGTTGAGCATAGTCACCGCGCCGCCCGCGCCGCCCGCCAGCGCCGAGGCCGCCACCGCCGTTACAAAATTGGCCGCCGCTCCGTCTGACCCCAACAGGCCATTCAACACCCCAAACAACCCCAATGTTGCCATTAACCAGAGCAGGCCATAGCCAAAAAGGGGCAAGCCGCGCCGGTACGAGCTACTAAATAACGCTTCTCTGGTCATTGATGCACTCCTGCATTGCTGTTAGCCCCGGTTAAATTCCAAACCTTTAACATTGCTTTCAGTATAAACGAGAATGATAAATTATCCAAGTTGGGTCAATATTATGTCTATCAACCGGAGGCATCATCTGGCGACTAATGCTTTTGCTTCGGTGCTGGTGGTTGGCTTGCTGGCGCGCGCTGGGCGATGTGGTCAGCACGCTGATGGCGGCGAGGTGGCGCGGCGGCGGTTGCTGCACACGCCCCAAAACGTGGTTTTTAAGGTCATTTGCCTTCCTGAAAGCCAACTTTCTTAAAAATAGCTTTCAGGAAGGTTTTTCTTTACAACCGATTTAAAAAACACACTCTAACTAACCGGTGATGGCTCCGGCCAACGCCGGGCTAAAATCAACCGGCCAGATGGTTTGGTCATCGTACAGGGCTTGTTTTAGGTTTGCGCCAAGTAAATCATCGGTGGCCAAAAGTTGGGCGTTGGCCAGGTTTGCGCCTTTGAGCACGGCTCCATGCAGATTGGCTTCGCGCAAGTTAGCGCCTTCTAAATTGACCCCTTCCAGGTTGGCCAGTTTGAGGTTGGCCCCGCGCAGGTTGGCCATGTTCAAATCCGCCATTGACAAATTGCACTGTTGAAGATGCGCTTTGGTGAGATCGGCCCAATTAAGTTGTACGCCGGTTAATTCGGCCCCAATCAGGTTGGCGCTCATCAATTCGGCCCCAATCAGTTTGGCTCCGGTGAGTGTGGCTCCGGCTAAATTGGCTTCAATCAGGCATGCGCCGCTCAACTCGGCTTCAATCAACTTGGCGTCGCTCAAATCGGCGTTGCTCAAATCGCCACCGCGCAGATCAACGTTGCTCAAATCCGCGCCGTTCAAATCGGCCTCAAACAGGTTAGCGCCAAACAACGTGGATTTGCTCAAATCCGCGCCGCTGAGCCGGGCGCCGTACAGGTTAACTTTGCTCAGTTTGGCCCCTTTTAGTTTAACCGCGCTTAATTTGGCCCGGTTGAGCGTGGCTTCATTTAAAAATGCCCCGCTCAATTTGGCCCCGCTCAAATCGGTGCCGCTCAAATCCGCGCCGCTTAAATCCGTACCAAACAGGTTGGCGTTGGTTAAATTAGCGCCGCTCAAATCGGCATCGCTTAAATCGGCGGCAAACAGGTTGGCGTTGGCCATATCTGCGCCGCTTAAATCTGCGCTGTTAATTTTTGCGCCAATCAATTTGGCATCGGTCAATTTAACGCCACTCATGCGGATGCCGCTCATTTTGGCCCGGTTGAGCGTTGTGCCGGCAAAAAATGCGCCGCTCAATTTGGCGTTAGTTAAAATGGCCCCGCTCAGGTCAATCTCGCTCAGATCAAGCCCGCGTAAATCGGTACCGCGCAAATCGAGCCGTTCACCCTTGCTTCTGGAAGAAAGGGTAATTTGTAACACCTGTTCTCGCGTTAATCTGGTCATATTAACTGCTCCTGCCAAAAGATGGCCCTTATCTAATTAACTCAAGTTGCTACCTATAATAGATTTCGCCACAAAGACGCAAAGTTCGCCAAGATTTTTATAAAATTCTTTGTGTCTTTGCGGTTTAAATAGAATTTTCGGCCTAAAGGTGGCAACTTGGGTTAATTAATTTTATAGCGTAGAAAACAAAAAATTCAAATAGCACATATCGGCTAGCCAGGTTGCGCCGGATGGTTTCGCCTCCGTTATCGCTTTGTGGTATAATTTTAGTTTGTTTTCACATCTGTCTTAAGGAGTAATTATAGTATGGAAGAACTACGGAACAAACTTACCGATATGAATGAGCGTATCGGTTTAAACTTGGTGCGTCTTTGACGTCCCCGGCAAAGAAAAACAGGTTGAAGTTTTAGAAAAAGAGTCGCAGGCCGCCGATTTTTGGAACGACCAGCGCCAGGCGCAAACCAAAATGCAGCATTTGTCGGCGTTGCGCGAGCAGGTAGAAACCTGGCGCGGCATTGAGCGCCGGGCCAACGAAGCCGCCGATTTATTGGAGATGGTCGCCGCCGAAGCCGATGAGTCGCTGGTTGAGGAGTTGGCTACCGAAATCAATACGCTGTTTGAACTGCTGGAAGAACTGGAATTTCGGATTATTCTGGCGGGTGAGCACGACAAAGGCGACGCCCTGTTGTCTATTCACGCCGGCGCGGGCGGCACCGAAAGCCAGGATTGGGCCGATATGCTTTCGCGGATGTACATGCGGTGGGCCGACGCTCGCGGTTACAAAACGCTGCTGGTGGACCAAACTCTGGGCGAAGAAGCCGGGGTAAAAAGCGTAACGCTGGAAATTAGTGGCGAGTTTGCTTACGGCTATCTCCGGGCCGAGCGCGGCGTGCACCGGCTGGTGCGGATTTCTCCATTTGATGCCTCAAGCCGGCGGCACACCTCGTTTGCGCTGGTAGAAGTGGTGCCCGACATAAAAACCGATATTGATATTGAACTCAATATGGAAGAAATTGAAGTAGACGTGTACAAGTCTGGCGGTGCGGGCGGCCAGCACGTGCAGAAAAACTCCACGGCTATCCGGCTGCGACACCTGCCCACCGGCATTGTAGTCACCTGCCAAAACGAGCGCAGCCAGCTTCAAAACAAGGAAATGGCCCTGCGGATTTTGCGTGGCCGCCTGTACGATCTGGAACTGAAAAAGCAGGAGGAAGAATCCGCCCGGTTAAAAGGCCAGCATGTTGAAGCCGGTTGGGGCAACCAAATCCGCTCGTATGTGCTCCATCCCTACAAAATGGTAAAAGACCACCGCACCAGCCACGAGGTCGGCAACGCCGAGGCCGTGCTCGATGGCCGGCTGGATGACTTTATCGAAGCCTACCTGCGGTACACCATCGGTGAAAACGACCCGGTTAAATAAAAAGCCCGTAACCACCGCTTGACATTTTATGAATTGCGTTTATAATTGTTGCGTATAAAGTAAATGAATTTATAGTTTCCTCTTGCGAGGCCCCTATAGTCAATCTAAGAAAGATTGCGCCTTTTATTACAGGGCGCAATCTTTTGTTGTTGTGTGGCTCAGGGCTTAACGGTGAAGTTGAGTCAATTATGCTCCCCCATCAGGATGACGAAATACTGGCAAAATTTGAAGAGAGTTTGTCACAGCGAGCTTTGGCCTCGTCAACAATTGTTAACTACCTGGCCGATTTACGCGCCTTTCGGCGGTGGGCCAGGCAGCAGGTTTCGCCGGGATTTTCGCTGGTCAACATTAATCAGGAGCATGTGCGGCAGTACCGCACCCATCTGGCCAAAGAACTGGAGCGCGCGCCTTCTACTACCAACCGCCATATTATGGCGCTGCGCAAATTTTTTATGTTTGCCACCGAATTAAATATTGTAAGCGCCGACCCCACCGCCGGGGTGGCTTTACTGGCCGAAGCCCAACAACCCGCCGCCGATGTTCTGGCCGAAAACGATGTTGAAAAGTTGTTGTTGGCCGCGCAAAACGGCTCACGGGCCGGTTTGGTGCGGCGCGATGTGGCCATTTTGCAGTTGTTGCTCCGCACCGGCCTGCGCGTGAGCGAAGTGGTGGAACTGCAAAAAACCGATCTGGTGTTTGATAATCCCGGCGTCCATTTGCAGGTTAGCTCCGGCCAAAACCATAGCCGCCGGCTGCCGGTGCCGGGCGAACTGTGCAAAGTGCTGGTGGATTACCTTAACTTTCGCCCGCAAACCAGCAGCCCGCACTTCTTTTTAAACCAGGATGGCGGGCCAATTTCAAAACGAACGGTGCAGCGCATTGTGAGCGATTGCGCCAAAACCGCGGGGGTAGATGGCGTTTCCCCGCAAATGCTGCGGCGAACTTTTGCCCGGCAACTGTACGAAAAAACGCAAGACCTGGCCCTGGTTTCCAAGAGATTGGGGCATCAAAATACCGCAATTACCGAACAATATCTTTCGTTATAAAAACAGTTTTTATTTTATTACCCCATCAGGAGGTTCTTTACTGTGGAAGTAAAAGATTTCCGCGCTTTACGTGTAAGTTTGGCTTCACCGGACGAAATCCGGGGATGGTCCTACGGCGAAGTGACCAAGCCGGAAACCATCAACTACCGCCGGCTGCGCCCGGAAAAGGACGGCCTTTTCTGCGAAGCTATTTTTGGCCCCACCAAAGATTGGCAGTGTTACTGCGGTAAATACAAACAAGTGCGGTACAAAGGCATTGTGTGCGAAAAGTGCGGCGTGCTGGTAACGCGCTCATCGGTTAGACGCGAGCGCATGGGCCACATTGAACTGGCCGCGCCGGTGGCGCACATTTGGTACACCCGCCGCGTGCCCTCGTACCTGGGCCTGCTGCTCGATATTTCGCGGCGCAACCTGGATCGGGTGCTGTATTTTGCCCAGTACGTAATTGTGCGGGTAGATGAACAAGCCCGCGCCCGCGCCCTCAAACGGTTGGATGATGAAGTTGGTCGTGCCGAAAAACGGCTTGATGAAGAACGGCAGGAACGGGTTGATTCGATTCGCCGCCAGTCCGATGACAACATTACGGCGTTGCGCGAAGCCCAGGAAAAATTGGCCGCCGATCTGGAAGATCGCCAGAACAGCCAGATTGAAAAGATAATGAAAGAGGCGCAATCGCTGCAATTTCAGCTTGAAGCCACCGGCAAAGTGACCAAAGCCCCCATTATTTTTATGGGCGACGAAGTGATTGCCAAAGAAGGCGAGATTCTGCACAACAGCCACCTGCAAAAACTGAGCGCGCTGGTTGAATCCCGGCTCAATGAAATCAAAGCCAACATCGAAGATGAGCTGAATCGTGGCAAGGGCCAGATTGAGGCCAAAATTCAGGGCCTCCGCTTCCAGTTGGATCAGGAAGTTGAAGCCCAAACCAGCGACAACACCCAGGAAATGCAAAACCTGGTGGAGCGCATCCATGAACAGCGGCAAGAACTGGTTAACATTCAATCCATGCAATTCCTCAACGAATCCCAGTTTCGCGATTTGGAAGACCACTGGGGCAACGTGTTCGAGGCCGGCATGGGAGCCGAGGCCCTGTATGAAATCTGCAAAGACCTCGACCTGGACAAAATGGCCAAGGAACTGCGCACCCAAATTCGCAGCACCCGCTCCAAACAACTCAAGAAAAAAGCCATCAAACGCCTGCGGGTGGTTGAAAGTCTGCGCAAAAGCGGCAATCGCCCGGAATGGATGATTTTGACCGTGCTGCCGGTTATCCCGCCCGACCTGCGCCCGATGGTGCAGCTTGACGGTGGTCGCTTTGCCACCTCGGATTTGAACGACCTGTACCGCCGGGTGATTAACCGCAACAACCGCCTGCGCCGCCTGCTCGATTTGGGCGCGCCCGACGTGATCGTGCGCAACGAAAAACGCATGCTCCAGGAGGCCGTTGACTCGCTCATTGATAACAGCCGCCGGGGTAAAGCCGTATCGTCGCGGGGCCGCCGCCAGCTTAAAAGCCTCAGCGATATGCTCAAAGGCAAGCAGGGGCGTTTCCGTCGCAACCTGCTGGGCAAGCGCGTGGACTATTCGGGCCGCTCGGTGATTGTGGTTGGCCCGGAACTGGAACTGCACCAGTGCGGGTTGCCCAAAGGGATGGCGCTGGAACTGTTCCGCCCGTTTGTTATCCAAAAACTGGTGGAATACAACTACGCCAACAACGTCAAAGGGGCCAAACGCATTGTAGAACAGCGCCGCTCCGAAGTGTGGGAAGTGCTGGAAGAAGTCATTCAAACCCGGCCAATTCTGCTCAACCGCGCGCCTACCCTGCACCGGCTGGGGATTCAGGCCTTTGAGCCGATGCTGGTTGAAGGCAACGCCTTGCAAATTCACCCGCTGGTTTGTTCGGCGTTTAACGCCGACTTTGACGGCGACCAGATGGCGGTGCACGTGCCGTTATCCCAAAAAGCCGTCGAAGAAGCCCGCAGTTTGATGCTGTCGTCTCGCAACCTACTGCTGCCGTCCAACGGCGAAGCGGTGGTTTCGCCCACCAAAGACATGGTGCTGGGCGTTTTCTATATGACTATGGAACCCAACGCCCCCGCCGCCGGCGAACCCGAAGAAAAAATAAAAATCTTCACCGATACCGATGAAGTGGCGCTGGCCTACACTCTGGGCAAAATTGATATTCACTCCCGCATTAAGCTGCTGCATTACCTGCCCAAATCCACCAACACCACGCCCGTTCAAACCACCGTGGGCCGGGCGCTGTTTAACCAGGCCTTGCCCGAAGGGCTGCGCTTTGTAAACCGGGTGCTGGACAAGGGCGCGCTCAAGGATTTGGTGGGCGAGTGCTACGCCAAACTGGGGCTGGACATTACGGCCAAAATGGTGGATCAGGTTAAGGCCATCGGCTTTAAATACGCTACCCGCTCCGGCACCACCATTTCGGTTTCTGATATTACCGTGCCTAAAGCCAAAAAGGACATTCTGGCCCGCGTTACCGAACAAGTGGCCAAAGCCGAACAACAATATCGCCGTGGTTTGATTACCGACGAAGAACGATATATCAAAACCGTGCAACTCTGGACGGAAGCCACCGAAGAAGTAACCGAGGCCGTGCGGTTGGCCATTGACCCGGAAAGCCCCATCAAAACGATGGCCGACTCCGGGGCCACCAAAGGCGGTTTCCAACCCATTCGCCAGTTGGCCGGGATGCGCGGTTTGATGGCCGACCCGAATGGCCGGATTATCCCGCTGCCCATCCGCTCTAACTTCCGCGAAGGGCTGACCGCGCTGGAATACTTTATTTCCACGCACGGCGCGCGCAAAGGTTTGGCCGATACCGCGCTCCGCACCGCCGACGCCGGCTACCTTACCCGCCGTCTGGTTGACGTATCGCAGGATGTGATCATCAACGCCACCGATTGCGACACCAGCGTTGGGCTGGTCATCAACCGGGCGCACAGCGCCGCCATTGGCGAAGCCTTTAAGGAACGGCTGGTGGGCCGGGCCACGCTGCACAACATTGTTGACCCCGAAACCGGCGAAGTGGTGGTTGAGAAAAACACCCTGATGACCGACGAGGTGTACAAACTCATCGAAAAGGCCAAAGTGGCTGAAGTAACGGTGCGCTCGCCGCTGCACTGCCAGCTTGAACAGGGCATTTGCTCGCTCTGTTACGGTGCCGATATGGGCCGGGGCGGTTTGGTGGGCATTGGCGCGGCGGTAGGTATTGTGGCCGCCCAATCCATTGGCGAGCCGGGCACGCAGCTTACCCTGCGCACCTTCCACACCGGCGGTGTGGCGGGCGTGTCGGATATTACCCACGGTTTGCCCCGCGTGCAGGAATTATTTGAAGCCCGCAACCCCAAAGGCGAGGCCATTATCTCCGATTTGGATGGCCGGGTTGAACTGGTGGCCCACGAAGACGGCAGCCGGGTGCTAAAAGTAATCGCCTCCGAAATTCGGCGTGAAGATTACGACATCCCCGACAAATGGACGCGGCTGGTGGAAGACGGCGACGAAATTAGCGCCAAAACCAGGCTGGCTATTCTGGATGGCCAGGAAATTGTGGCCGAAAACGGCGGCAAAGTGCAGGTTGAGGGCAAAACCGTAACCATTCGCTGGGAACACACCGAAGAAGAAGAATACGAGATTGAATCGGCGGCCCGGTTGCGCGTAACCAACGGCGATCTGGTAAAAGTGGGCGAGCAACTCACCGAAGGCTCACTTAACCCCAACCGCATTTTGCAGGTGTTGGGCCGCGAAGCCGCCCAGCGGTATCTGCTGGAAGAAGTGCAAAAAGTGTACCGCTCACAGGGTGTGCCCATCCATGACAAACACATTGAAATTATTGTGCGCCAGATGACCAACAAAGTTCGGTTAGTCACCAGCGGCGGCAGTGATTACCTGCCCGGCGAATTGATGGACTTCCAAAAATTCCAGGTGATGAACCAGAAACTCATTTCTGAAAATAAACGCCCGGCCACCGGTCGCCCTATTCTGTTGGGGATTACCAAAGCCGCGCTCAACACCGATAGCTTCCTGTCGGCGTCGTCCTTCCAGCACACCATCAACGTGCTGGCGCAGGCCGCCATCGAAGGCAAGCGCGACGACCTGTTCGGCTTGAAAGAAAATGTTATTCTGGGCAAGCTCATTCCGGCGGGCACCGGTTACGCTCACTACTACCCCGCCGAAGGTTCCCACGAAGATGCCGGCAGCCGCGAAGAGTATGAAGTGTTGGGCATGGGCGATTTCTTTGAAGATGACGATGATGTGGACAGCGCCGGTCTTGACTCCGACGCCTACGGCGATGTTTACGAAGATGAAGTTGATGACGACACCGCTGACGAAGAATTTTCAATGTCGGCCTAGCGTTTTTAGCTAACCTGTGGTAAACTCGGTGATTGCGCGGGGGTGTACTGCACCCCCACCCCATCGCAAATTTTTGACAGAAAGGGGGTGAGGGCAAATGAGTGTACAACTTAGATCCGGTGAATCTCAAGATTCGTTGTTAAAGCGATTCCGCAAAGAGATCATCAAAACGCGCGTTTTGAGTACTTATCGCAAAAAACGGTGGTTTGTTTCAAAAGGCGAACAGCGGCGCATCGCTAAACAACGAGCCATTCGCAAAGCTCGCCGCAAGATGATGCGTCGAACCCCCAACATGTAAAGGGGCGCTTGTGGTTTTTCAAGAGGGCAACTGAAAAGTTGCCCTCTTTTTTTAACCTTGTTGCAAACGGGTAAGTACGGCTTGCAGTGATTCTTCGAGTGGGGCTTCAAATTGCAGCGGTTGGCCGGTGCGGGGGTGGTTAAACCCCAGCCGCCAGGCGTGCAAAAACTGGCGGGACACGCCCAGCGTGTTTTTCTTGCGCCCGTACACGGCATCGCCCACCACCGGGCATTTTAACCAGGCCAGATGCACCCGAATTTGGTGGGTACGGCCCGTTTCCAGGCCGATTTCTAGCAGGCTGTACCCGCCAAAAGTTTCTTTAACCCGGTAGTGCGTGCGCGAAGGTTTGCCATCAGCCAGGGGCGCAAATTTTTGCCGGTTGCGCGGGTCGCGCCCCAACGGCACATCAATAATGCCTTCCGGGGCTTCGGGCTGGCCAAAAACCAGCGCCAGATAAATTTTTTCAACGGCGTGCGCTTTAAACTGATGTTTTAAATTCTGTAGCGCTGCGGGGGTGCGGGCTACCACAATCAACCCGGAGGTGTCCTGATCCAACCGATGCACAATTCCGGGGCGCTGCGCCGCGTCGGCATCAGTTTGAGTCATTTGGGCCAGATCGGGAAAACGGGCCAGCAGAGCGTTGACCAGCGTGCCGCCGGCGTGACCGTGAGCGGGATGCACCACCATATCGGCGCTTTTGTTGATAACAATCAGGTCGCTATCGGCAAAAACAATCTCCAGAGGGATATTCTCCGGCGTTAGTTCTGGGGGCGGCGGCGGGGCTAGCTGCACCACAATAACCTCGCCCGGTTGAACAATGGTGCTGGGTTTAGCCGGAGAGCCGGAAACCAGCACATCCTGCTGCTGAATTAATTTTTTGATGTGAGTGCGGGAAAAATCGGGAAGCTGTAGGGCTAAAAACTGATCGAGCCGGCTGCCCGGCTGGTCTACGTGCAGTTGAAGGGTGTGCGGTGTGGTCATTTTATGGCTGTTGTTTGTGGCGGGCTTTATTGAGGGCGTGCATGGCCACGCTGGATTGAGGCCCGCCGGCTCTGTCGAAGGCGCGCCGCCGCTGGGTGAGGCGGTGTTCCTGCAACACTTTTACCGGTAGCGACCACCGGTCGGGGCGGGCGGCGACCCGCCGGCGAAAGCCAAATACACGTTGGCGCACCTGGCGGCCTAAAGTTGAAATTTTTTGGCTGTAAGTAGTAATTTTGGCAAAAATAGCGTTTTTAAACGTTGGCGAATTTTCTTGATCAGTCACCGATTTTCTCCTGCAAAATCCTTGTTAAATCTGATGAGTTTTCTTCTAGCCAGAAATAATAGGCCAAAATTGCAACTCCCAGAAGAATGGCCACGTCGGCAAGGTTGAAGATTGGCCAAAACCCAATATCCACAAAATCCACCACCGACCCGCGCCAAATGCGATCCGACAGATTGCCCAGCGCGCCACCCAATTGTAACCCCAAACTCAGCCGCACCCAAAAACTCTCTACCGGCAGCCGGCTGTGAAACAGTACAATCCCCACTACCACCATTACCGCCGCCGCCATAAAAATTGCGCCCAGCCGGGGAAACATTCCAAAAGCCGCGCCAGAGTTGGTGATATGCGTAAACCGGAACAATCTGGCAATTTCGGGCGAAAGGCTCCACCACTCCCACAGGGGCAGGTACTTGATTACCAGAAATTTGGTAATCTGGTCACAAGTGTAAATAACCAGCGCAATCCCCAGAATTACGGGCAATATTATTTTTCTTTGGGGTAAGGTAGGTACGATGCTAATAATCGGATTGCTCCCAACGGTTTAATTGTAGCTTACTCTGCTGAAAACTTCAACAAGAAAATGCTCCTATTGAGCATAATTACATAAACCACCGGCAAATTGAGTGCTTGTTGGAGCGTTTGGCAAGCTGATGATAATCCTTGGTGCTGGTTATAAAATTGTGAGATGGTGGGTTACGATTATAATCCAGGCGTAATCTGGTTGCGGGTGGATTACGCTCAAACGCAACCGGCGACAACACCAACACCAACCCGGAGGACAAGACTCGATAATTGAGAAATTTATGGAAACCAACGCGCTTAAACGAAATTTACTCCTCTATGGCTGTGGTTCTGATTTGATTGTGGATTTTATTGAACTATGTTTGAAAAATAACATCGAAGTAGAATCCATTATTAATAATCTGGGCATTGCCCCTAACCCCGATCTGGAATCAATTCCGGTGGCAACTTATGATTTTGCAAAAGAGCAGCCTCCCTTTTTGGTGCCTTTGTTTACTCCCCGCAATCGTTATTTGGCCAGCCAGGAAGCGTTGGAACATCATTTAACGCCATTTGGTTTGTTGAGCGACAGAAATAACGATTTGCCCATTAAGTTTACCCACGGCGTTGGTTGTTTTATCAACAAAAGAGTGGTGATTGGCTCCCATAGCCGGTTAGGTGATTATGTTCTTATCAATCGCGGCGCTTGCCTGGGGCATCACCTGGTTTTGGAAGATTATGTATCCATTGGCCCCGGCGTTGTCACCGGCGGAGGTGTAACGGTGAAGACCGGCGCTCTCGTTGGAACCGGCGCGGTTATTTTGCCGAGCATCACCATCGGCGAACATGCCGTGGTGGGGGCCGGCGCTGTTGTAACAAAAAATGTTAACGGGCATTCGGTTGTAATGGGCAACCCGGCCAAGCACATCAGGATTAACGAAAATGCGTTTTGATTTCTGGAAAAAGTGGCTTTGTGGTGCGAACAGGCTTTTTTGTAATGTTTGGAGTCCTGCCCGGGGTGGGTCTGGAAATATTTACGCAGCAAAGGTAACAAAGCCCAAAATTCATCTGTATACAATTTGTTGGAACGAAGAATATATGCTCAAATATTTCTTCGATTACTACGATCAATGGGTTGACCGTTACGTTTTTTTTGATGATGGATCTACCGATCAAACCCTTGATATTTTAGAAAAACATCCGCGGGTAGAGATCAGGCATCTTCCAGGTTTTAATAACATCGATTCTTATATTTTAGCGGCCCAAAATACGCAAAATAACTGCTGGAAAGAGAGCCGGGGGGTGGCCGATTGGGTAATCATTACCGCGGTGGATGAATTTCTCTATGTTCCCGATTTGAAGTCATATTTGGTTGATTGCGCTCAAAAGGGGATAACCGCCATTCCCGCGTTGGGCTTTCAAATGATTTCCGGCACGCTCCCCTCATCGGGCCAGAATTTGCCGGAACTTGTTAAACGCGGTTGCCCCTGGCCGGAGATGAATAAATTAAGCTTGTTTAACCCCAACAAAATTACTAAAACAAACTTTGGGCCGGGTAGGCACGTGGCAAAACCGGCTGGTGAAGTAAAATACCCGGCCAAAGACGCCTTGTTGCTTCTCCATTATAAATACCTGTCATTTGAATACACCTTTAACCGCCACGCCGAGTTGCAGCAAAAATTACGGGCGGTGGATAAAGCGCACAAATGGGGGCATCAGTACGGTTGGACAAAAGAGCAATTCAAACGCGAATGGGATTATTTTGAGCAAAATTCCGTAGAAAATATTTTTTCAAATGATTACGACCCTGATTTGGAACACCCCATTGTTAAACGGTGGTGGCACAATGTTGTTAGCAGAAGGATAAGTCAAATTGGATATAAACTCCCCACTCGTTATTAATCTGGCTTTAACCGGAATGGTGCCGCACCGCCGGGATAATCCTCATCTGCCGGTTACGCCGGATGAGATTGCGGCAGACGCGCAAAGATGTTATCAAGCCGGCGCTCGGGTTTTTCATATTCACGCCCGCGACAAAGATGAAGAACCGGTGTATCACCGGGAAGTGTTTGCCGAGATTATCCAGAAGATAAGGCAAAACATTCCCGATGCGATTATTTGCGCCACCACCAGCGGCCGTAAGCACAAACGCTTTGAAGAGCGCAGCGATGTGCTGGCTCTGGATGGAGACCTTAAACCTGATCTGGCCTCATTGACGCTCGGTTCGTTAAACTTCCCCAAACAAGCCTCGGTGAATGACCCGGAAATGATAACCAAACTGGCCATGCGCATGGCCGAACGCGGTATTGTTCCCGAAATTGAAATTTTTGATTTTGGCATGCTGGATTATGCTCATTACTTGATTGGCCGGGGAATATTAAAACCGCCCTTTGTCTTCAATCTTTTGCTTGGTTCTTTGGGTACGCTGTCTGCCACGCCGTTAAACCTGGCTTTGCTTGTTGAGCGATTGCCTGCCGGTTCGTTTTGGAGCGCGGCTGGCATTGGCCGGTTTCAATTTGCCACGAACGCGCTCGGAGTGGCCATGGGCGGCCAGGTGCGCACCGGCCTGGAGGATAATTTGTATATGGATGGCGAAAAGAGAGAACTGGCCAGCAACGAAAAGTTGGTACAACGGATCACTACTTATGCGCTGGCCCTGGGGCGGCGCGTTGCCACCACCGCCGAAGCCAGGCAAATGCTTGGGCTTACCGGTAAAACCGGGTAATAATTTGTTAGGTTGCAATAAAAAAATCGTATAATCCAAATTGTACGATATTTTTGTAGAGAATAAAAATGAAAGAATCATTGCCAGAATTTTGGAGTTTTAACAGATTTAGAGATGCTTCTTTAATTGAAACAGAAGATATATTGTGGGAAGGGCCATTTTCTTGGCCTGGATTTGAGCAAATAAACAATCTTATCCCAATTTCTGATATTGCTGGAGTTTATTTATTTACGTTTGAATATAAAGATGGTTATATTCTACGGTCAGCAGGTCATACAAATTCAATGAAAAGGCGTTTTTCTCAGCATAAACGAGAATATATGTCTGGAAAGTATACGGTGCTGGATGTCAAATCTGCTAATAACGGGGAACGAAATGAAATATGGCATGGGTGGAACTATGCAAAAGAACATAAGGACGAATTTTTGCATCGTAAAGATTATATTTTAAAATCGGTGGAAAATGAACTTGCTTCATACAGATTATTTATAGCTGAAATTGCAGACAAACGAAAACAACAAAGAATTGAGTTTGCAATAATGCAAAATGCCTATATGTCAAAAGAACCGTGGGGAGATTTGGTAGATGGTGGAGCGGCTTTAAGAGGGAGATTTAGTTATGAAATGCCTATTGAAATAAGAAACATTTGTTCGTGCAAAATTTATGGAATACCTCAGATATTTGAAATATAAAAGCCCAAACACACGTTGGGCTTTTTTGTTGCTATTTTGCATTAACCTTCCAGGTTCACCGTCGTAATTCAGTTGGCCGGCCAATCTATGTTAGCACTCGCTGTAGCCGCATTCGTGGCATTTTTTGCAGCCTTCAATGTGTAGCAGGCTGGCCGAGCCGCACCCGGGGCACAAATCGCCTTTGGGCATTAACAGCAGTTGTTTGGCAACTTCATCCTCGTCGGGCAGACCCGGCAAATCGCCGGTGGAGCTGATGCCCACATGTTCGGCCAGCACCTGGGCCACGGCATCGGGCATGCTCATTACCCGGTTTTTGCCAAAACCCTGCGCCCGCCCAGAGCCGATGCCGCGCAGTTGGGCCACAATATCCTGCACCCGCTCTTCCGGGGTGAGCGGGCTGGGCATCCGCAAAATCAGGCTGATGAGCCGGCCCAGCCCTTCGGCGTCGGCGGCGACATCGCTGCCAACCTTGCCCACATTGATGAACACTTCAAACGGCTCTTTGTTGCCGCCGCCGTTGGCGTTCACGGTGATGTAAGCCGTGCCGATGGGCGTGTTTTTGCGGTAGGTGTTGCCGTGCAGCGTGGCCGGCCTGGCCCGCCATTTAACTTCCGGGGCCGCCGGTTTTTTGGAGGCTTCGGCTTTGTCCTGGTCTTCTTTTTTCAGGCTGAGTACCTGCTCGTTGCGGGAGCCATCGCGGTAAATGGTGCCACCCTTGCAGCCCAAATCGTACATTAATTCGTACAATTCGCGGGTTTGTTCAATGGTGTAAGAGTTGGGCGCGTTGCAGGTTTTGCTGATGCTGGTATCAACCCAGCGCTGAATGGCGGCCTGCACCCGCACGTGTTCTTCCGGGCTTAAATCCATCGCGGTGACAAAATAGGCCGGCAGCGGCTTGCCGGGGTGCTGCGTGGCCCATTCTTCGTACACTTTTACCCGTTCTTCGTGGGTGCCCATGCGCCCTTTGCGTTGAAAACTCCAAAAATAAAAGGGTTCGATGCCGGTGCTGGTGTTCACCATAGTGCCGGTGGTGCCGGTGGGCGCCTGGGTGAGCAGCGTCACATTGCGAATGCCTTTTTGGTGCACGGCTTGCTGCACGTGTTCCGGCATGGCCTGCATAAAACCGCTCTGCAAAAACAAATCGGCGTTAAAATTGGGGAAAGCGCCCTTTTCGGCGGCGTAATCCGCCGAAGCCAGATAAGCCTCAACGGCGATGAACTGGTACAGTTCGTCCAGAAACTCCTGGCTTTGCGGGCTGCCGTAACGGATTTTCAGGCGGATTAGCATTTCGGCCAGGCCCATAGTGCCCAAACCCACGCGCCGCTCGCCGCGCTGCTGTTTTTCGTTTTCTTCAAAGAAGTAGGGCGTGTTTTCGATGACGTTATCCAAAAAACGCACTGCGTAACGCACGGCGCTGCGCAGGTTGGGCCAGTCAACCTGCCCATCCCGCACAAATTTGGCCAGGTTGATGGCGCCCAGATTGCACACGCCCCAGGCCGGCAAGCCCTGTTCGCCGCAGGGATTGGTGCACAAAATGGGGGCGTAGTACCAGGAATTGCTCATTTTGTTGTAGCGTTCCATAAAAAATACGCCCGGTTCGGCGCTGGCCCACGCGCTTTCAATGATGCTGTTCCACACATCGCGGGCTTTTACGGTTTTGTGAACCACCACCGGCAGCCCTTTGGCCTGCCATGCGGCCAGATTACCGTCCCACAACTGGTCGTAATTGGGGGCGCTGGTATCGGGAAAAACCAAATCCCAATCGGCGTTGGCTTTGACTGCCGCCATAAAATCATCGGTGATGCCCACGCTGATGTTGGCGTTGGTAATGCGGTTCATCTGGCGTTTGCTGCCGATAAATTCCAGCACGTCGGGATGCCACACGTTCATAATCAGCATCAACGCGCCGCGCCGGCTGCCGCCCTGTTCAATCAGGCCGGTGACAAAGCTGTACAACTCGCCCCAACTCACCGAGCCGCTGGAACGGCCATTTACGCCGCGCACGTAGGCGTGGTGCGGGCGCAGGCTGGAAATGTTAATGCCCACGCCGCCGCCCCGCGACATAATTTCGGTCATTTGGGTGAGGGTGTCCATAATGCCGCCCCGGCTGTCCTTGGGGCTGGGGATAACGTAGCAGTTGTAGTAGGTCAGGTTTTGTTCGGTGCCGGCCGTGGTGAGAATGCGCCCGCCGGGCACAAATTTCCAGTCATCCAGCAGCCAGCGAAAGTTTTTTTGCCATTCGGACTGCTTGGCCGGGAGTTCCATTTCGGCCAGGCCGCGTGCCACCCGATCCAGCATTTGCTCCGGGCGGGTTTCGAGCGGTTTGTCAATGTGTTCCAGCGTGCGCTCCACCACATCGCCGTCGCGCAATTCGATGGTTGCGGTTTTGTCGTTCAGGGCGGTCACGGTGCCCAGTTCGCGCTGGCCGGTTTCCAGGTTAATGGCCACTATTACCAAATCGCCCACGGTTACGGATTCTTTTTTGCCGTCTTTCAGGGCGTAACGGTCTAAAAAAATTTTTTCCCCCAAATCGTTGAGATAGTTGGCCGGGGTGGGCGCAACCGGATTGATTGGATGATGAGTGCCGTTGGTGTGGGGTTCTGGCTGGATAATGATGGATGGTGCTTCAACGGCAGGTGCATTTTTGGGTGCCATGTATTTTCTCTCCGTAAAAATTTGTAAATGGACGGGCGCTGTTGCCTCGGCCCGATGATTTGCGCGGTTTATTTATCTTCCATTGGAAGCGGAATTTGATTTTTTAGCTCCTGTTCGCGCCGTTTACGGGCCAGCAGGTGCTCAATTTCGTCGGCCATGCTGCCCACATCCTGAAAGCGCCGGTACACCGACGCAAAACGCACAAAAGCCACGTCGTCAATATCGCGCAGGTGTTCCATCACCATTTCGCCCACCACCTGCCCGTCAATCTCGCTTTTGTTCAGCGCGTACAGCTTGGCCTCGATGTCCTGAGCGGCGGCTTCAATGGCGGCGCTGGACACCGCTCGTTTTGAGCAGGCAATGCGCATGCTTTTAACTAATTTTTCGCGGTCAAATTCTTCGCGGCGACCATCGCGCTTAATCACCAACAGGTTCATCGAGGCAACGCGCTCGTAGGTGGTAAAGCGCTGGCTGCACTGGTCGCATTCACGGCGGCGGCGGATGCCGTCGGAGACTTCGCGGGTGTCAATCACCCGAATACGGTTACTGCTGGCGCCACAATAAGGACATTTCATGGGATAAACTCCAACTTTACATAATAAAATGGCGTCCGGGCGAACATTTTCCCGGATCACCTGAATTAATCAGGTTATCTACTAAACCCAAAAAACCTGTATTTTATCTAAAATGAATCAAGGGGTGCTGCCTGGGGATAAAACCGGCTACAAAAATTTTTAACCAGCCATAAGTTTGCGAAATTCGACCTGTACCAGCTTCGCTCATTTCAAGCCTGTAACTCGACATAATTCTGTGCGTGTAACCACTATATATTGTGGTGGTGGGTACTGTTGCACAACATATTGTAGGTGAAAGCAAGTTCAGTATACACCCAAATGACGGAGTTGACAAGGGGAATCAAAAGCGGAAAACCTTAAAATGTCACCTGGATTGACTAATCCAACTTGACATAAGCGACAAAAATTGCCACGCTTTTTGCCGCCGTGATGCTCAAAAGAGCTGGCCCAGAGCCGGAAAATTAACCGCCAGCGCCACCACCAGCAGCGCCAGTGTAATCACCAGCACTATCAGCCCAATCATTGCTCCGGGCGATTTGCTCAGTTTGAGCATGGGGCCTTCGGTTTCTTCAATCAGGGGGTTACGCGCCTTGAGTTGGGCGGCAAAATCATTGAGGTGATTGATAAATTGGGACAGCCGGACTTTTCCGCCGCGATGTTTAATGGTGACGGCCCGGTTATCGTACTCAATGGCTAACACATCCTCTACATTAAACCGCGTTTGCCGGAGAACATCTTCCACCACCACCTGATTATCTTCGGTTAGCCGCACGGTGTGGGGGTCGGTGAGAAAGCCGTAGCAAGCCAGTAGCCCCAACGCCCCCAGAAAAATGTTGCTAACCCACTCGTCGGTATGCAGGTAGTTGTAGCCCACCAGCATGGCCACAACCACAAGCAGCAACCATCTCCAGCGCGGCGCAGTGTAAATTTTAACCGGTTTCATACGCTTCTCCTTTTTGTTTGTGGCAGCAACCGGCCAAAAACGCGCGGTTACAACCGAAGCAGCGCCGGTAACTGGCCAATGTGTTCCAGTTCAACGTAGCCGTTGTTAAGCCGGTGGGGTTCGGTTATTAGTTCGTGCGCCCAGGTGAGGTGGTACGGAATGTGAACCGCTTTGCCGCCAATAGCCACCACCGGCAGCACGTCGGATGGCAGCGAGTTGCCCACCATTAAAAACCGTTGCGGCTCCAGCCCGTACCGGGCCAGTATCGCCCGGTAGGTGTCTTCGGTTTTGCCGCTGACGATCTCTACGTATTTAAAGTGCTCTCGCAGCCCCGACCGCGACAATTTTTCTTGCTGGTCGAGCAAATCGCCTTTGGTGATCACCATTAAATCATACGTTTGGGCCAAAGCCCGGATGGTTTCGGACACGTGGTCAAGCAGTTGCACTTCGGCGGTGAGCATTTCTTTGGCAATGCCGATAATCTGCCGGATGTCCGCGCCGGTGATTTGGCCCTGGGTTATTTCAACGGCGGTTTCAACCATAGACAGGGCAAAACTTTTTACGCCGTAGCCGTAAAATCTCAAGTTTTTCATTTCGGTTTGGTACAATTGGCCGTCTACCACGTCATCAGCAACATAGGTTGACAGCAGTTTTTTGAGCGTTTCTTGCGCTTTCGCGTAGACAATTTCGTTATGCCAGAGCGTGTCGTCAGCATCAAAAGCGATAATTTCGTACATCTTTTCCTCGTTGGGCATTATTTGCCAAAACTAACATCACATTGAGAACAAAAAAGCACACGCCAGGTGTGCCTTTTTGTTGAACCGGCGGTTAATCAACCTGCTCGGCGCTAAGATGCGATCCCCTGGCGACGTAGCCATCCGGCTTTTTCACCAAAAACGGCCCCATCACCAGTTGGTCCAGGTCCGAGGCGGCAAAGGTGTTCAGCGCCTCGGTGGGCGTGTTAACAATCGGCTCGCCGCGCAGGTTGTAGCTGGTGTTGAGCAGCACCGGCACGCCGGTGGCTTCGTCAAACTTTTTAATCAGGTTGTAGTAGCCGCTGTTCCATTCTTCGCGCACGCTCTGCAACCGGCCCGTGCCGTTGTGGCACACCGCCTGAATTTTATCCCATTTATCTTCCGGGATGTCTGAAACCATCAGCATGTAGCGCGGCGGGTACTGTTTTGCCAGGTTGGGCGAACTGAAATATTCGTGGGCGCGTTCTTCCATGACCACCGGCGCAAAGGGGCGGAACGGTTCGCGGAACTTGATTTTGGTGTTAACAATTTCCTTGATTTCCTCGCGGCGCGGGTCGGCAATGATAGAGCGATGCCCCAGCGCGCGTGGCCCCCATTCAAACCGGCCCCGGTACCAGGCAATCACTTTGCTTTGCAGCAACGTGTCTACCGCCTGATCCAGTAGTTTGTCGTCGTTATCAAACTGCTCGTACTCAAAGCCGGATTTTTTAATGGCGGCGGCCATTTCGCTTTCGGGATAATCCGCGCCCCAGTAGGCGTGTTCCATGGTAAACTTGCGCGGCTGGCCAAAAATCACGTGGTAGGCGTACAGCGCCGCGCCAATCGCGCCGCCCGAATCGCCGGCGGCGGGCTGAATAAACACATTTTCAAACGGGCTTTCGCGCATTACCCGGCCATTGGCCACGCTGTTCAGCGCCACCCCGCCGGCCATTACTAAATTTTTAGAGCCGTTGCTTTGTTTGTGGGCAAAATCGGCCATTTTTAAAATGATGTCTTCGGTAACGCGCTGAATGCTGGCGGCAATATCGGCGTATTTTTGGTTTTGGGCGGCGGCTCGCTCATCCCAGCGGGGGTGATCCTTGCGGGGATGGGTGGTGGTGGTGAAAAATTCTGATTCCGGCGGGCGGCGCGGGCCAAACAGGTCAACAAATTTTTGGTTGTAGGTGTGCTCGGTGGAATAGTGGAAGCTGAAATAATCCATATTCAAAGTGATGCCGCCGCCGTCATCCACCTTGACCACTTTGTACACGTCATCCATATATTTGGGCTGGCCGTAGGGAGCCATGCCCATCACTTTGTACTCGCCGTTGTTCACCCTAAAGCCCAGGTACGCGGTAAACGCCGAGTACAGCAGCCCCAGCGAGTGCGGAAAGCGCAGTTCGCGGGTGAGGTTAATCTGGTTAGCGCCGCTGCCGTTCCAGGTGGCGGTGGCGTGGCCAATCGAGGCGGTGGTCCACTCGCCCACGCCGTCAATGGTCAGCACGGCGGCGTCTTCAAACGGGGCGCAGAACATGGCGCTGGCGGCGTGGGTAAGGTGGTGTTCCACAAACAGAATTTTGTTGGTAGGCACGCCAATTTTGGTTTGCAGGTGGCTTTTTATCCACAGTTTTTCGTCAAACCAAGTTACCATCGATTCCCGGAACACGCCCCAGGATTTGGGGAACATACTGAGCGTGGTTTGCAGAATGCGCTCAAATTTTACCAGCGGTTTTTCGTAAAATACCACGTAGTCCAGGTCATCGGCGGTGATGCCGCCCTGTTTCAGACAAAAACCAATGGAGTTGGACGGAAAGCTGCTATCGTGTTTTTTGCGGGTAAAGCGTTCTTCTTCGGTGGCGGCAACAAGTTGGCCGTCCATCAGCAGCGCGGCGGCGGCATCGTGATAGTAACAGGAAATTCCCAGAATATTCATTTAAAATTGCCTCAAAACATCTTCAAGGGTTTTATCGCCGGTCGAACGCGGTCGCCACAATTCGGCGGGCTGTTTTTTAATGTGCAGCGGGTCGGCAAAAAAGCGCACGCCCAGGCCAAACGGCACAAATACGGTAAAATAAAAAACGGTCAGCGCAATCCGGCCCAACCAGTTGCCCAAAAATTGGCCAAAAGCTTGCCAGTGATGCCAGAAATTTTTAATCAGAAAATAAGCCAGCACGATAAAAACCAGGCTAACCAGCCCCCGCGCCGATCGCGCCCAGATTAATCCGGCGGGCATGGCCGGCTGGCTGCCGCCGAGCAGCAGCGCCAAATTCCACAGCCCCCGGATTGAACCCAGCAGCGACAGAATGGCCATCATTACCGCGCCCAAAACGGCGTTTTTGTGCTTCCAGCGGCCTTCTAGCAGGCCAAACAAAATGGCCAGCAGGCCAAACAACACCGGCAGCAATGCCAGCAGGCCGGTTGCGCCGGCGGCGGAGTAATCCCACAGGCCCAGCGCGGTGAGCAGAATACCAAAAATAATTGTGATTAATTTCATTGCGTCTCTCTTGTGCCGGCGACAAGGCGGAGTCCGAAAGATGGCTTTCGGACTCCGGTGTCGCGTTTTTAAATTTTTTATTTGGTGGGTGGTTTGCCTAAAAGAGCGTGTAAATAAACGGCGCTACCCCGGACGACGAGGCGAAAACAAGCAGCAGGCCAAACAGCAACAACACCGTTACCATTGGAATCATCCACCACAATTTGCGCTGCCACAAAAACGATAGCACTTCGCCCACCACGCCGCTGTTGGTTAGCATTCCACTAAAAAAGTTTTTCATAATTATTTCACCTTCTTTTTATTTCAATCTACCTGGATGCAGCGGCAAACGGTAATCGGCGCGTAACGTTTCGGCCAGAGATACCGCCCGCCCGCCGCGATAAACATTGATGATTTCAGCAATAACGGCCACCGCAATTTCGGCTGGCGTTTCGGCGCCAATATCCAGCCCGACGGGCGAATAAACCCGGCTGAATTTGGCCGGATCAAGCCCCTGTTCCCGTTCCAGCAACTCGAACACGGCTTTTATCCGGCGTTTGCTGCCGATCATGCCAATATACCGGGCCGGCGAATCCAGCACTTCGAGCAGGCATTCCACATCGTGGGTGTGGCCGCGCGTAACCAGCACAATGTAGGTATCGTTATTAATGGGCCAGTGGCGCAGCGTTTCCTGGAGCGGCTGGGCCAACACCTGGCTGGCCATAGGAAAGCGCTGCCGGTTGGCAAACGCGGGCCGGTCATCAAGCACCACCACTTCAAAATCTATCAGTTTGCCCAGTTGCGCCAGCGGCAGCGCCACGTGCCCGGCTCCCACAATTAACAAGGTTGAGGGCCGGCGTTGCACATCCACAAAAACCGAAACCGCGCCGTGCGGCTGTTGGTAGGTGAGCAGCTCTGAGCGGCGATTGATGATACACTGCCGGGCGTTATCCAGCAGCGTTGCCTCCAACGCCGCAAGGCCCAACTCGCCCGCCGTTTTCTCCGGCCAAACTGTCATCCGGCGGCCCAGCGTGCCGGCAAATTGGCCATCCGCGCGGATGACCGTAACCAGCGCCACTGATTCGCCGGCGTCAATGGCGTTAACCAACGGGGCTAACTGTGCGTTGTTGTTGCGCCAGGGTTCTACAAAAATTTGCATTACCCCGCCGCAAACGCCCAGGCTTTGCATGCTTATGTCTTCGGTTAAGTCCACCTCAACAATTTGCGGCGTTCCGGTGTCAATCACCATCAGACCGGCTTTGATGACATCGGCTTCGCCGCAGCCGCCGCCCACTGTGCCCACGTGCTGGCCCAGCGGGTGGATAATCATTTTAGCGCCCACCTCACGCGGCACCGAACCGCGCACTTCAATAATGGTGGCCATGGCTACCGGCGTGGCGGCGGTGAGTTCCTGAATTGTTTGAAAAATCGCTTTTGCATTATTCATAAGCCTAAAATTCACCAAGCGAGAATTGTAACATATCGCGCCGAGAGGGGCAAAATAATTTGGTTTTGCCGTAAAAAAGAGCCTGAACGCGGGCGTTGCAGGCTCTAAAATAAAACATAATTAATCCACAGATGTTGGTTTACCAGTCGTCTTCCGCGCCGGGCGCTGGCTGGGCCGGCATATCCAGGTTGATGAGTTCGCCGTGAATGTTCACAATCACCTTAAACCCCATCATGCCCAACATCATGCGGGCGTCATCGGGCAAGCCCTGGTCTATGGCTTTATCCATATGGCTAATGGATGAATCAATCATTGCTTTGGTAAACAGATCATCTTTGCCCAGCATGCCCATAATTCCCTGAGACACCAACTCCTGGTTGGCCGATACTTGCTCTTGCAACCACGCCAGCACTTGCCGGTCAATATCTTCGGCGGGCACGTGGCGTTTAAAATCGCCATCCATAATTACATAGTTCGGCTCGCTGCCGATAAACGTGTTTTGCACCGGGGTGCCGTTTTCATCGTATACCAAATTAGCAAACATTGCCTGGCGATGCGCCATGGTTCATCTCCTGAGCGGGGTCAATTGTAACGGTATTATACCACGCAACGCAGTCTGTCAGAATTGCCGGATAGTCTTGTTTGCCGCCGAAAGTTGTGGTACTGTTGAATTATTACCGCACCCGCATCTAGTTTCTATCAAATTGAGACTATTTAGCAAGGGTGCCGGAAAGGAGACCTTACCCCGTGGACGGCGAAACCTCGCTGTTGGAGCGCATTACCCGCCACGACCAAAACGCGCTGGCCGAAGTGCACGAGAAGTACTTTGACCAGATTTTTCACTATCTGGCTTACCGGCTCAACGACCCGGACGTTGCCGCCGATTTGGCCGGGGAGGTTTTTTTGGCATTGATTAATGCCCTAAAAAATAATAAACCACCCAAAACCTCGCTTACCGGCTGGTTGTACGCTGTTGCCAGAAATCTGAGCGCGGATTATCTAAAAAAGCACGTTAAGGTGATGCCGTTGGTGGATGATTTGGTAGCCGATTCGCCGTCGCTAACCGATCAGGCGCATTTGGCGCAACTGGTTCCAATGTTAAAAAATGCTCTGCACCAACTTACCGAAGAACAACAGCACGTTATCGCCCTGCGGTTTGGGCAGGGGTTGAGTTTGGGTGAAACCGCCGAACTGCTCGATAAATCGGTGGGGGCGATTAAGGCGTTGCAGCACCGGGCGCTGGCTGCTTTGGCCAAAATAGTGCCGCCGGAGGTGGGCTATGACGGATAGATTTGAGTCCATCCTGGATGAAAGTATTTCGGCGTTGCAGGCCGGGGTTCCTCTGGATGAAATTTTGGCCGAGGTGCCGGAATACGCCGCCGAATTGCGCCCGTTGTTGTACGCGGCGCTGCTGTTGGCCGACCCCAACCCCAAACTCGCGCCCGCCGAGCGAAAAGCGGCGTTGCATCACCAGTACATGGCTCAGGTGGCTCAACTGCCGCCGGTTCATCCGTCGTTGGCGGGTAAAATCGCTGCGGTGTGGGGCGTAATGAAGCGACGGCTCACCCCCAAAGTGGTGTTAACGGATTTACTCACCGTAACCATTACCATTTTGCTGACATTGGTGATGGCGGCGGCATTGCTTGGTTATGCCGCCAGAGATACCATCCCCGGCGATTTGCTGTACGGCATCAAGCAATTGTCAGAAGTGGCGCAGTTGCTCCTTACCCCCAACGAGCTTGACAAACAACAACTGGCCGATGCCTTTAACCGGCGACGACTGGCCGAAATTAACCAACTGATTGACCAAAACCGGGCCGCCGTAATTAAATTCAGCGGCACGCTGGAAACCAAAAACAAAACCCTGTGGATCATCGAAGGGTACACCGTATTTTTGCCGGAGGACACAAAATTTGAAGGGCAACCGGAAGAGGGCGATAAGGTAGAGGTGATCGGGCTGCTCAAAACCAACAATATGTTGGTGGCCGATACCGTGAAGGTGGTAAAGTAGTCATTTTAGGCAAACTTCCCCAAATTCAGCAGAGACAAAACCAAATTTCTATGTTAGAATAGGACAAAAGTTTGGTTTACAAGCGCACTAATTTGGCTTTACACTGAATAAAGTGCCCTCAATTTAAATTAAGGGCAAATTTTGGGAAAGGAGGTGAACTTACCGTGCTATTTATACCGCAAGAAGAAGGCCAGGGTTTGGTAGAATACGCGCTCATCCTGGTACTGGTAGCGATTGTGGTTATCGCAATCTTGCTGCTCCTTGGGCCGGTGGTAGGTAATGTGTTTAGTAATATTGTTTCTGTAATGCGGGATCCGCGTAGCGCCGGCGGCGTTTGGTAATATGCCTCAAGTTTGTGAGGCCAGGTTATAAAAACTTTAATTATTTTTGTTATTTAATTGGCAATCTTTATTATTTTATCTAACCCGCACCAATTTGGTGCGGGTTTTTTTATGGTTTACCAAACCGGCGGGTTTTGTTTTACCCGCGCCGTGATTTTGGCGTAGGTGTCGGCCAGTTCTTCGGGCAGCACCCGCGTTTGGCCGGTTATGGGCATAAAATTACTGTCACCAACCCAGCGCGGCACAATGTGGGCATGCAGGTGGCTGTCAATGCCGGCCCCGGCTGCCTTGCCTATGTTGATCCCCACGTTAAAGCCGTCGGGACGCATAATTTCGGTTAAAATTTCGGTAAAGTAGGCGGTCAGGGCCATCAACTCCGTTTGGGTATTGCGGGATAATTGGGTTAAAGTGGAAAAGTGCCGGCGCGGCAAAACCATCAAATGGCCAACGTTATACGGATAAATATTCATAATGGTAAAGGTCTCTTCGCCCCGGTGCACAATAAAATTCTCCGGGTCGTGTTCTGCCCCTTCGGCCAGAGCGTTACAAAACACGCAGCCATCCTTCTTTTTCTTGTCCGATACCACGTATTTCATGCGCCACGGAGTATATAACCGATGTTTCATTATTGCATTCTCCATAACATCAAAAGGTCAACCTTTTTATTTTAGCAGACGGCCACTTTTTGAGCGAATTTGCAAATTACCGGCTGGGGAGTACCATAATGCCAATAAGGAGTGTGAGCCAATGACCAAACTTTCTGGTGACATCATCCGGCACAAATTGCCCACGTTTACGTTTGGCCAGAGTGTAATGTATGTGGAGCAAACCGGCTCTACCAACACCGAGCTAAAAAAATACGCCCGCCAGGGCGCGCCCGAAGGCATGCTGTACATTGCCGATGAGCAACTGGTGGGGCGGGGCCGGCTGGAGCGAAGCTGGGTTGCGCCGCCGGAATCTAGTTTGCTAACCTCGCTGTTGTTCCGGCCCGATTTTTTGCAGCCTGGCCAGGTGCAGCAGTTAACCATGACCTGCTCGTTGGCTATGCTTGATGCCATTTACGAGCACACCGGGTTAATGGCCCAGCTAAAATGGCCCAACGATATTGTGTGGGGCGACCGCAAAAAACTGGCCGGCCTGCTCACCGAAACCGAATTTGAGGGCAATGCCATTAGCTGGGCGGTGGTGGGCCTGGGGTTAAACGTAAACCTGGATTTTAGCGCCCAAACCGAGCCGGAACCGGACCGTCCCAACCGCCCCGATAGCGGCCATCCCCCGTTGGCTCAAACCGCCACCAGCCTGTCTCAGATTTTGGGGGCCAGCACCGACCATCTGCGCTTGCCTGTTTTGCAGAGTTATTTACATAACGTTGAGCAGCGGTACACCGCGCTGCGGCGCGGCGTGTCGCCTCATTTTGAATGGCAACGGCGGCTGGCCGGCATTGGCCAGGAAATAACCGTTACTTTGCTTGCCGAAGACCAGAAAATTCAGGGAACGGTCATCGGAGTTAATGAAAACGGGGCGCTAAAACTGCGGCAAAGCGATGGCGCGGTTGTTACCGTGGTGGCCGGCGACGTAACCTTAAGGTGACTAATTGGGGATTGCCCGCGGCGGCGATAGTGTGTATTATAAAGTAAAAATCCGGTTGCGATTGAGACGTAACCGGCGGAACAGTTAGCAAGGAGTTAAGCCATTTCTAAAGAAACCAAGTTTATCCCATCCAAAGCGCCGCTTGAACGCGCTTTTCTGGTTGGGGCCGAGTTGAAAAATCCCACCAAACGGAGTGGTTTTCAAATTGAAGATTCGCTGGAGGAGTTGGGGGCGCTGGCCTTTACCGCCGGGCTGGATGTGCAGGGCGGCACCTACCAGCGGCTGGAAACCATCAACCCCGAAACGCTCATTGGCAGCGGCAAGGTTGAAGAGTTGCAAGGCTTTCGCGATGAACTCAATATTGATGTGTTTTTGTTTGATGATGAATTAAGCCCGCGCCAGCAGCGCGAACTGGAAAAACGGCTCAATGTCAAGATAGTGGATCGCACGGCGTTGATTTTGGATATTTTTGCCGAACACGCCCGCACCCACGAAGGCCAGTTGCAGGTAGAACTGGCGCAGTACGAATACCGCCTGCCCCGGTTAACCCGTATGTGGACGCACCTGGCCCGGCAGGCCGGCGGGCGGGCGGGCGGCGCCAGCGGCGGGGTGGGCGTGCGCGGCCCCGGCGAAACCCAACTAGAGGTTGACCGCCGCGAAATTGGCCATCGCATTGCCCACCTTAAGCAAGAACTGGAAAAAGTGCGGGCGCACCGGGCGCGGCATCGCAAGCAGCGCCGGCAGCAGGGCATCCCGGTGGTGGCCATTGTGGGCTACACCAACGCCGGCAAAAGCACGTTGCTTAACTACCTGGCTCAAGCCGATGTGCTGGCCGCCAACCAGCTATTTGCCACCCTGGACCCCACCACCCGGCGGCTGGCGTTGCCCAGCGGCGCTCAAGTTTTGCTCAGCGATACGGTTGGTTTTATCCAAAAACTGCCCACGGGGTTGGTGGCCGCTTTTAGGGCCACACTGGAAGAAATTGTCGAAGCCGACCTGATTTTACATGTGGTGGATATTACGCACTCCAACGCCGCCGAACAGGCCGCCATTGTGGATGAGACCCTGGCCGAACTGGGCGCAACCGATATTCCGCAACTGGTGGCGCTTAATAAAATTGACCGGCTGGAAAACCCGGAACAAATTACCGAAACGCTGGCCCGCTACCCCAACAGCATGGCCATTAGCGCCGTCACCGGTTACGGTGTGCCGGCCCTGCTCAACCGGATTGAAGGGATTTTGCAATCCATGCGGCGGGTAAAAACCGTGCTCATCCCCTACAACCGGGGTGATCTGGTTTCGCAGTTGTACAAGCATGCCATTGTTGAAAAAGAAACGCATCTGGCCGAAGGCACTCTGCTGGAAGTGCATGTGCCGGAGCATCTGGTTGAGCTGGTTGAGCGGTACCAGCTAGAAGCCACTCCATCTTAAATTTGGGTGAGGGATTGAACTATGTTAGATAAAATGGCTTTAATCAAAGGATTGCCGGTTATTATTGGCCTGGCTCTGGTCATCATCAGTTTTATTGCCCAGTTTGTGCCGTTTCTCTCATTTTTGATTGTGGGGCAGTGGTTGTTGCATGTGGGCGTAATTGTGGGGTTGGGCGGCATCCTTTTTTCTGATACGTTGTAACCGCCAACAATTGGCCAAAAGGCCGCCAGGTGAATACGTTATTCTTTTTGATTTCCCCTTTCCACCGAAAGGGGATTTTTTTAACGGGCCGCGTTACTTTCGCAGCAGCGATTCCAAAATCCAGATGGCGGCGCGTTTATCGAGCGGCTGGTTGTTGTTGCCGCATTTGGGGCTGTAAATGCAACTGGGGCAGCCGTCATCGCAGGGGCAATCTTTTATGGTAGCCAGCGTGGCTTCCCACAACTCCGGCAGCAGGTTAAAACCCTGCTCAGAGATGCCCACGCCGCCGGGGTAGCCATCGTAAATAAAAATTTGAGGCGTGCCGGTGGCCGGGTGCAGCGGTGTGGACAGCCCGCCAATATCCCAGCGATCACACATGGCAAATAGCGGCAGCAGGCCAATGGCGGCGTGTTCCACGGCGTGCAATCCGCCTAAAAAATCCCAGCCGCGCCGGGCCAACCGGCCAGCCCACTCGGCGGGCACATCCCACCAGATGGCGCGGGTTTCAAATATATTCTCCGGCATTTCCAGCGGCGTTTCGCCCAAATCGGCCTCGCTGAACTGGCGCACGCGCCGGTAGCCAATAACCTGCTGGCTAACGCGCACCGCGCCCCAGTAGGCGGTGCAGTAGTTCATTGGCCGGTGGCGAATAGAGCGGACAATGCCGATGTCGCTGCGCTCGTGCACCTGGGTGTAGTAATCCACCCGCGCCGGTGTCAGTTTGGCCCGCCCTTTGGCCAAATCAAGCTCGGTGACCAGGTAGCTTTCACCTTGATGCATGTAAATTGCGCCCGGATGCACCCGGCCAAACGCCGAGGCTTCGTCCATTTCTTCCAGGGGTTTATCTTTTTTGCTGCCATCCACCAGCACAATGGGTTTGCTGCTCATACTGCGGATGCTCACCTGTTGGGCCGGGTAATCGCTGCCGCGATAATACCACTGGTTGTGGTCGGTTTCGTAAGCCACCAGGCCGCGCTCTTCTAGCTTGACCATTGCCGCCACAAATTCGCCGCCAAACAGGGCTTCGTCGGTTGAACTGAGCGGCAGTTCGTGGGCAGCGCAGGGCAAATGCTGCTCCAGCACGTACAGGTTGCCGGGGTCAATCAGGGCGTGTTCGTGCGGGCGCTCAAAAAGCTGGCGCGGATGGCGCATAAAATATTGATCCAGCGGATTATCCAGCCCCACCAAAATTGCCAGCGACCCGCCGCTGCCGCGTCCGGCCCGCCCGGCTTGCTGCCACAGGCTGGCAATGGTGCCGGGGTAGCCCACCGATACCGTGGCGTCCAGCCCGCCCACATCAACGCCCAACTCCAGCGCCGAGGTGGCCGTAACGCCAATCAACTCGCCGTGAAAGAGCGCCTGCTCAATCTCGCGGCGGTGTTCGGCCAGATAGCCGGCCCGGTAGCTGGCCACGCGCTCCACCAACTCCGGGTGAGTGCGATCCAGCGATTGACGGGCGTAACTGAGAATCAACTCGGCCACCACGCGGGCTTTGGTAAAAGTGATGTTGCGGATTTCTTGCCGGGCCAGTTGGGCAAACAGGTTGGCCGCCTCGCCGTTGGGGCTGCGCCGGGCCGATTTTTGCTTGTCCACAAAGGGCGGGTTCCACATGGCAAATTGCTTGGGCGCTTGCGGCGAGCCATCGTCGTCTACCACCAGCGGCGCGTGGCCGGTGAGGCGCTCAACATGCTCGCCGGGGTTGGCAATGGTGGCCGAGCAGCAAATAAATTGCGGCTGCCCGCCGTAAAACCGGCACAACCGGCTGAGCCGCCGCAGCACCACGGCTACGTGGCTGCCAAACACGCCCCGGTAAATGTGGGCTTCGTCAATAACCACAAAACGCAGTTCCTTTAAAAAATGGCTCCACAGGCGGTGGTTGGGCAGTATGCCCACGTGCAGCATATCGGGGTTGGTCAGCAGAATGTTGGCCTCGTGGCGCAGCCGGCTGCGGTCGCGGGCCGGGGTATCGCCATCATAAGTATCAAACCGGGGATTAACCGGCGGGCGGCCGTTGCTGTTTTTGGCGCTGGCAGTTTTAAACCGATTCACCAGCTCGGTGAGGTTGCGCAGTTGGTCCTGCGCCAGCGCCTTGGTGGGGAACAGGTACAGCGCCCGCGTGCCGGCGTTAAAGGCCACCGCTTCGAGCACCGGCACGTTGTAACACAGCGTTTTGCCGCTGGCGGTGCTGGTGGCCACCACCACATGCCGGCCATCGCGGGCGGCGTTAATGGCCTGGGCCTGATGCGTGTACAATTTTTGCAGGCCGCCGGCTTGCAGCGCCTCCACCAGCGAGCGCAACAATGGCCGCTCCAGCGATTGGTAGCGGGCGCGGCGCGCGCCCAGCCGCTCTACGTGGATAAGCTGCTCCTCGTAAAAGCTCTCTTTTTTCAGGTTGTTCAAAAATTCGGTTGGATTCATTACATCAATTGGGACAGTTTAACCATTTACCAGATATTATACTGGTTTTATAGTTACCATAAAAAGCGGTATCTTTGGCCGAATGGGGGCGCTGCTGTTGCAATACCGTTGTTTGTGATAAAATACTAACGGAGCAAGCGAGAGCCTCCCCAGAACTCTAAAACTTCAGGATTTATTATGGACTTGATGCAAGTTGGACTGATTGGCGCGCTGGTATTGATGTTTGTGCTGATACTGGCGCTGGTTTTGTTTAGAATCGTGCGCCGCCGCCGGGCCGCTGCCGGCGAACAACCGGCCAAATCCAAAGGCAAGCCCCAGGCCAAAGCTAAAACCCAAACTCAAACTCAATCTCTATCCAAACCCAAAACCAAAACGCAGTCGCCGCCCCAACCGGCTGCGCCGTTAAAACGGGTTCCTGCCAAAGCGGCTGAGCCTCCTGCCGAGCGCAAATCGTCACCCGCACCCGCGCCCAAACCCGCCGAGGCGTCAACCAAAATTTTGGGCGGCCCCACCAAATCGCAGGTGTTGCCCACGCAGCCCAAACCGGCCCACGCCCCCACGGGCCAAAAAATTCGCATTTTGATTGTTGATGACAACACCGGCACCCGCGAAAATGTAAGCCGGTTGCTCTATTTTGAGGATGACCTGGAAGTGATTGGCCAGGCGGTGAATGGTCGCGAAGGTGTTGAAATGACCGTTCAATTAAAGCCGCATATCGTGTTAATGGATATTAACATGCCCGATATGGACGGCATCACCGCCACCGGCGAAATGGCCAAGGTTGCGCCCTTTAGTCAGGTCATCATTATGTCGGTGCAGGCCGACCAGCACTACATGCGGCGGGCCATGGCCGCCGGGGCCAGGGATTTTCAGCCCAAACCCTTCACTTCAGAAGAGCTGGTTGGCTGTATTCGGCGGGTGTACAATATTGGGCTGCCGGTTTACCACCAATTCGAGGCGATGGAAAAAGACAAAACCGAAAAAGCGGCCAAAAAAGCGGCGCAGGTTGCGCCCACCGAACAGCACGCGCCCGTAATTGCGGTGTATAGTCCCAAAGGCGGGGCCGGCACATCGGCGGTGGCGGCCAGTTTTGCGGTGGCGCTGCATCAGGAACAGGGCGACACCGTGCTGCTGGACGGTTCGCTGCAATTTGGCGATGTGTCGGTGCATTTGAACACCCGCCAGACGCATTCCATTGTTGACATGATTCACGACGGCGAACTGGAAGCCGATTTAATTGATGACGTGCTGGTGGCGCACAATTCCGGGTTAAAACTGCTGATGGCTCCGCCGCAACCGGAACTGGCCGAGGCCGTTACCGGTTCGATGATTTCCGACGTGTTGGGCGCGCTCAGAAATAAATTCAAAGGGGTGGTGGCCGATACCACCTGCTACCTTTCGGGCAATACGCTGGCAATTTTAGAAGCGGCGGATTGCATCCTGCTGATTATCACCCCGGAACTGCCGGCCATAAAAAGCGCCAAACTGTTTTTAGAATTAACCCGTGAATTAAAATTTAGCGATAAACATATTCTGGTGGTCATCAATCGCGCTGGCGTGCCGGGGGGTATTTCGCCCAAGCAGGTGGAAAAGGTGCTCAGTTTGAGCAAAACCTACCAAATCCCCGACGATCCCCGCATGGTGAACGCCCTGGCGCGGGGCGCGCCGGTGGTGCTTGAAGACCCGTCTGCGCCGGCGGCGGTGGCAATTCAGGCGTTGGCCAAAACGGTGCTGGCTCAATTGGCCGCAGGTTCGGCCTCATCCCAAAACGGTAACTAAAAATCATAATCGCCAACAAAAAAATCCCCGGAGAGTTGCCGGGGATTTTTTTGTTTGGTGGGATTACTCGCCCAGTTGTGTGAGCAATTGCCGCACCCGCTCTTTGAGCAGCGGCGAGGCGGCATTGTTTTTTGCCAATTGCCTGAGTTCGCGTAGCGCGGCCAGCCGGTTGCCCTGTTCTTTAAGATAGTAGGCGTTGGCCAGATGCGCTTCGAGGTTGTTGGGGTCCAGGGCCAGGGCAGCGTTGATGGCGTTTTTGGCCTGATCGGGTTGCTTTAACTCGGTGTAGGCAATGGCCTGGCCGGCCAGCGGCATGGGGCTGTTCGGATCGAGTTTGGCGGCCTGTTGAAACGAAACCAGCGCCGCGTTGGGATCGCGCCCGGTGAACAGTTGGCCTTCGCCCAGCCGGATCCATGCCTGGGCGTTGGCGGGGTTGGCATCCACAGCCTGCTGAAGCGTGGCCACGCTGGCTTCGGTTTGGCCTTGCATGCGTTGCGCCTGGCTCAGCCCAACGTAGGCGGGCAAATGGTGCGGGTCGGTGGTGATGGCCTGCTGGTACAATTGGGCGGCTTTGTCCAGTTGTTGATCACGCATGGCCTGGTTGGCCTGCCGGGTGAGATCATCGGCCTGAGAATTGCTGGGCGGCCGATTGCCATTGGGTTGCGGGGGATTATCACCCGGCTGCGGCGGTTTGGGCGGCGGGGTGCGGGCCGGCGGCGGCGGGATGGGTGATGGCGTTTTCTCCGGCGGCGAGGGAGTGGCGGTAACGGTGGGCAGCGTTCTGACGATGGGTTGCATGGCGGTGGGCTGGTCGGTTGGCGATTTGGATTTTTGGGTACGCGTCAACAATGCGCCCAGCGCCATTGCGCCCACCAGCAACACCACCAGCGCAACCGCGCCGCCGGCCCACACCCACCAGGGGAGGCCTTTTTGGGCGGCGGGCGGAGCAATAACAGTCGCCACCGGCGCGTTGAGTGTGGTTTCCAGCGCGGTCAGCAAATCATTAACGGTGGCAAAACGATCTTCCGGGTTTTTGGCCAGCGCCTTGAGCAGCAGGCGCTCAATGGCCGGGCTGATTTTGGGGTTAATATCGCTGGGCAGAGGCAGCGGTGTGTAAATGTGATCGTGAATGGTGGCAAAGGGAGTATCGGCGTTGAACGGCACGCGCCCGGTGAGCATTTCGTACAGCACCACCCCCAGCGAGTAAATATCGGTGCGACCATCCAGTTTGCTCAACCCCTGCGCCTGCTCCGGGCTGATGTATTGCGGCGTGCCCACCATCATATCCTGCGAGAGCGTGCTTTCGCCGGCCTGCACCATCCGGGCCAGCCCAAAATCGGTTAAAAACACGTTGCCGTCGGTGGTAATCATCACGTTGCTGGGTTTGATGTCGCGGTGCAGCACGCCCTGGCGGTGGGCATAATCCAGCGCCTGGCACACCGGGCGCATCAGTTGCAAAATCTGGGCGTGGGGCAACGGCTGGCGATCCATTTTGGCTTTGAGGGTGTTACCTTCAACAAACCGCATCACCAGGTACGGCTCGCCCCGGTGTTCGCTAAAATCATACACCGGGATGATGTTGGGGTGTTCCAGGTTGGCCACAATGCGGGCTTCGCGTTTGAACCGCTCAAAAAACTGGGGAGTTTGTTTTAAAGCGGGATGCAGCACTTTTACGGCCACGTAACGATCCAGTGCAGCGTGATAGGCTTTGTAAACGGTGGCCATGCCGCCGCTGCCTAGCTGCTCGATGATGCGATACGGGCCTACGGTTTCGCCGGGAGATATTGCCATGGGTTTACCATCCTTAGGGACCGGTTTGGTTACATCTGTTTTTATTATACGGTTTGCCGGCTGATGTTTCAATATGAGAATTTTGGCATGCCGTGTTTTGCCTTTAGTTTGCCAGATTTGTGTTAGCCGCCGGTAATCAAACTGTAAAATAAGTGTAAAAAATGCGCCGGGAGAAAAAACACAACACGAACAGCGTGAATTTTGTAAAACTATTCGCGCTGTTCGCTTTTATTCGCAAAATTTATGTTGGGGTTTGGGGGCGTAAAAAACAACAGGCCACGTTTTAAACGTGGCCTGTTGTTAAAAAGTTGGTTGAGTTAATTGAGGGCGGCTATTACCAGATTGCCCATTTGCGCCGTGCCAACTTTGGGGTCGCCGGGCTGGGCCAGATCGGCGGTGCGGTGGCCCTGCGCCAGCACCGCGTCAACCGCCGCTTCCACGGCATCGGCTTCGGCGGCCAGGTTAAAGCTGGTGCGGAGCATCATGCCCGCGCTGAGAATGGTGGCCAGCGGGTTGGCAATGCCCTGCCCGGCAATATCGGGCGCAGAGCCGTGGATTGGCTCGTACAGGCCAAATTTGCCGCCGCTGCTGCTCACGGTATCGGCCAGCGAGGCCGAGGGCAGCATGCCCATACTGCCGGCCAGCATGCTGGCTTCATCGCTGAGGATATCGCCAAACATATTTTCGGTGGCAATCACGTCAAAATCACCGGGACGGCGAATCAGGAACATGGAGCAGGAGTCTACCAGAATATCTTCACAGACCACATCGGGGTATTCGGCGGCCACTTCGTGGGCCACTTCGCGCCACAGCCGGCTGGAGGCCAGCACGTTGGCTTTATCCACCGAGGTTAATTTTTTGCGGCGCTGCCGGGCCAGGTCAAAGGACACGCGCATCAGCCGGCGGATTTCTTCTTCGGTGTAGTACATGGTGTCTACGGCGGCGCGACCCCGCTCGTTATCCTGCCGGCCCTGCGGCTGGCCAAAATACAGCCCGCCGGTTAGCTCGCGCACAATCACCAGGTCAACATTGGCAATCACTTCGGGTTTAAGGGTAGAGGCGGCGGCCAGCGCCGGGTAAATTTTTACGGGGCGGATGTTGGCAAACAGCCCCAGTTCTTTGCGGAGTTTAAGCAACCCTTGTTCGGGCCGAACTTTGGCTTTGGGGTCGCTCCATTTGGGGCCGCCCACCGCGCCCAACAGCACGGCATCGCTTTGGCGGCAAACAGCCAGCGTTTCATCGGGCAGGGGATTGCCGGTTTCATCAATGGCGATGCCGCCCGCCAGCGCGGCGGTAAATTCAAAGGTGTGGCCAAATTTTTGGCCAACGGCGTTGAGCACTTTCACCGCTTCGGCCACAACTTCCGGGCCAATCCCGTCGCCGGGGAGAAGAGTTATTTTTGCGTGCATGGTTAAATCCTTTTTCTCAAAAATGTAATCGAGGTTTAATCTACTTTTAAATCGGCCACCACGCCGCCGGTAACGCGGATTAAGTCGGCGGGGGTGATGGCAAATACGGCGTTGGGCGTGCCTGCCGCCGCCCAAATTACTTCAAACTGCAAAAAGTCGGCGTCAATGTAAACGGGCAAGGCGGTAATATGCCCAAAGGGCGGCACGCCGCCAATGGCAAAGCCGGTGGCAGCGCGGGCTATTTCGGCATCGGCGCGTTTTACCTGTTTGCGCCCCACCTGGCACAGCGCCGCCAGCTTCTTTTCATCAAGCTGATTGCCGCCGCTTACCAACGCCATAGTGGGTTGGCCGGCCACCACAAACAACAACGATTTAACAATCTGGGCCACGGCGCAGCCAATGGCATCAGCCGCATCCTGCGCGGTGCGGGTGCTGGCTTCAAACTCTTTGATGGCAATGTTCAGGCCAAGCGACTGCGCGGCGTCGGCTACTTTTTGGGCGGTTGGGTGCATGGTTAATTCCGAACAACGAATGACGAGTTACGAATGACGAATTACGGAGAGAAGGGAGAAGAGTTTGTTTTTGGGTTAAACTCCCCAACTCTTAACTCCCTTCTCTCCACTGCTTTTAAATTTTACTGGCCATTGCCATTAATCAGGGCGTATTCCATACTGTCAATAATGGCGTTCCAACTGGCTTCGATGATGTTGGGGTGCGCCCCAACGGTCGTCCAGGTTTTGCCGGGCCGGGCCACATCGTAAAAATCAATCATCACGCGGGTGGTGGCGGCAGTGCCTTTGTCGCCATCCAGAATGCGCACTTTGTAGTCGCTTAAGTGGATGGATTGTAGCTGCGGAAAATCCTGGTACAGAGCTTTGCGCAGGGCGCTGTTGAGGGCGTTCACCGGGCCGTTGCCTTCAGCGACGGTGTGGCGGACTTCCTGGCCAACCTGCACTTTTACAATGGCTTCGGTGAACAGGCCGCGCCTTTCGCGGTTTTCAGTCACCACCATAAAGTCAATCACCTGAAAGGGCGGCGTGTAGTTGCCGCTGGCGCGGCGCAACAACATATCCACCGAGGCTTCGGCTCCTTCAAAGGTGTAGCCCTGGTTTTCCAGCTCTTTGATTTGTTGCAGCACAACTTTGGCTTCTTCCTGGCTGGTATCAAGGCCCAACTCCTGGGCTTTGTACAGAATATTGCCCCGGCCCGACAGTTCGGATACCAGCGCGCGTTTTTGGTTGCCCACCAGCGTCGGGTTCATGTGCTGGTAGCTTTCTTCTACCTTTAAAATGGCCGCCACGTGAATACCGCCTTTGTGGGCAAAGGCGCTTTGCCCTACAAACGGCTGGTGGTCGTTGGGGGTTTGGTTGGCCAGCGCATCTACATAACGCGATAATTTGGTGAGGCTGGCCAGTTGCTCGGCGTTAACGCACTGGTAGCCCAGTTTTAGCTGCAAATCGGGGATAACGCTGATGAGGTTGGCGTTGCCCACTCGCTCGCCGTAGCCGTTGATGGTGCCCTGCACCTGCCGCGCCCCGGCCTTTACCGCCGCCATCGAGTTGGCCACGCCCAGTTCGCAATCGTTGTGGGCGTGAATGCCCAGCCGCACGCCTTCAAATTTAGCGGCGACCCGCCGGGTAATCTCTTCGATTTCCCACGGGGTGGAGCCGCCGTTGGTATCGCACAGCACTACCCAATCGGCCCCGCCGGTTACGGCAGCTTGCAGGGTGAGCATGGTGTAATCCGGGTTGGCTTTGTAGCCGTCAAAAAAGTGTTCGGCATCGTACACCACTTCTTTGTTACGCGCCTTAAAGTAGGCCACGCTCTCGCTGATCATGTCCAGGTTTTCTTCGGCATCGGTTTCCAGAATGTGCTTTACGTGCAAATCCCAGCTTTTGCCCACCAGCGTAACCACCGGAGTATTGGCCTGCACCAACGCCTGAATGTTGGCGTCGGTATCGCAGGTTTTGCCTTTGTAGCGAGTGCTGCCAAACGCGGCAACTTTAGCCTGGTTGAGGTGGAGTTCATTTTGGCGGGCAAAAAACTCGGCGTCTTTGGGGTTTGAGCCGGGCCAGCCGCCCTCAATGTAGTGAGCGCCAAATTCATCCAGTTTGCGGGCAATTTTTAATTTGTCATCACAAGACAGCGAAATGCCTTCGCCCTGCGTGCCGTCGCGCAATGTTGTATCGTATACAAATACTTGGTCGGTCATTGGAAATCTCCTGAGTTTTTTATAATAAGGGTTAAATGTTGATGTTTTAACTTGGCCGGCTCAGTTTAAATTCCCAATGGGTCGGGCGACGGCCGAACTGCCGGCTATCGCCCGAATGACACCTCTGCTGTCCTGCTTATGTTTGTCCGTCATAAAAGACTAAACCTCGGTAAATAAAATTAAAAAAAGGGCCGGGCAGCCAAAACTAGCTCCCCGGCCCTTTGTTCGCGTGGCTCCGGGGAGATTACGCGATGGTAATCTCCTCATCCAGGTAAACATCTTGAATGAGGTTTAACAGTTTAACGCCGTCGGCCATAGGCCGTTGAAAGGCTTTGCGGCCCGAAATCAGCCCCATCCCGCCGCCGCGTTTGTTAACCACGGCGGTATAGGCGGCATCGGCAAAGTCGTTATCGCCCGACGCGCCGCCGGAGTTGATCAGCCCCACGCGGCCCATGTAATCATTGGCCACCTGCCAGCGTACCAGGTCAATGGGATGGTCGGTGCACAGTTCGCCGTACATTTTGGGGTGAGATTTACTAAACCCGATGGCTTTAAAGCCGCCGTTCTGTTCGGGTAGTTTTTGCTTCACAATATCGGCCTGAATGGTAACGCCCAGATGGTTGGCCTGGCCGGTGGTATCCGCCGAAGTGTGGTAATCAACGCCATCTTTTTTGAAGCCGGGGTTGCGCAGGTAGCACCACAAAATGGTCGCCAGCCCCAGTTCGTGGGCGTAGGCAAAGGCCTGGCTCACCTCAACAATCTGGCGACCCGATTCCGGCGAGCCAAAGTAGATGGTTGCGCCCACGGCCACCGCGCCCATGTCCCAGGCCTGTTTGATGCCGGCAAACATAATCTGGTCATATTTGGCCGGGTAGGTGAGCAGTTCGTTGTGGTTAATTTTCAGGATAAAGGGGATTTTGTGCGCGTATTTGCGGCTCACCGCGCCCAGCACACCCAGCGTTGAAGCCACGCCGTTGCAACCGCCTTCGATGGCCAGTTTGACAATGTTTTCCGGGTCAAAGTAGATGGGGTTGGGCGCAAACGATGCGCCGCCGGTGTGTTCAATGCCCTGGTCTACCGGCAGAATGGAAACGTAGCCGGTGCCGGCCAGCCGCCCGTGGTCGTACAGGGCTTGCAGGCTGCGCAATACCTGCGGGGCGCGGTCCGAGGCGGCCCACACCCGGTCTACAAAATCGGGGCCGGGCGCGTGGATGGTTTCTTTGGGAACGCCCTGGCAGACGTGGGTTAAAAGGTCGCCGGCTTGTTGGCCGAGCAGGTCAATAATTTGTTGATTCGCCATTGCATCATCCTTTCAGCTTAAATGCGTTAAAAATGATTAATGCGGTTGCAGCGTATTTACCCGGTCGGTGTGAATGGTTTCGTATTGCTTTACGGCGGCGGTGTGAGTTTGCAGGTAGCCCAATTGATCCAAGCCGCCCAGAATGCAGGTTTTGCTAAAATTATCAATGGGAAAACCGACTTTGCGGCCATCGGGTAGTTGCAGCGTTTGGCTGGCCAAATCAATGGTAACGGTGGTGGCGGGGTCTTCTTCAATCAGGCTGAGCAGTTGCAGGTGGGTGTCTTTATCCACCACTACCGGCACCAGCCCCAGCTTTAACGAGTTGTTGCGAAAGATATCGGCAAAGCTGGTAGAAACCACGGCGCGAAAACCGTAGCCCATAATGGCCCACGGCGCGTGCTCGCGGCTGGAACCGCAACCAAAGTTGTCGCCCGCCACCAGAATTTGGGCCTGTTTGCCCTGGTCGGTGTTTAAAATAAAGTCCTCTTTGGGACTGCCGTCGGTGTTGTAGCGCCAGTCTGAAAATAAATTATCGCCCAGGCCGTTTTTGTCGGTTACTTTGAGAAACCGGGCCGGGATAATCTGGTCGGTGTCAATATTTTCGGTGGGAATGGCCACCATTGTTGCGGTAAGAGTTGTAAATTTTTCCATTGTAGTTGCCCCCCTTTTAGCTCAACAGTGTGCGCACGTCGGTGATGTGGCCGGTAATGGCGGTGGCGGCTGCGGTGAGCGGGCTGGCCAAAAAGGTGCGCCCGCCTTTGCCCTGCCGCCCTTCAAAGTTGCGGTTGCTGGTGCTCACGGCGTATTGGCCGGGTTCAAGCTCGTCGCCGTTCATGGCAATGCACATCGAGCAACCGGCTTCGCGCCAGTCGGCTCCGGCTTCTTTGAAGATTTTGTCCAGCCCTTCGGCTTCGGCCTGCTGTTTTACCTGCTGGCTGCCGGGCACCACCATCATTTTGAGGCTGCCGGCAACTTTGCGCCCTTTGAGCAAACCGGCGGCCAGGCGCAAATCGCTGATGCGAGAGTTGGTGCAACTGCCCAAAAAGACCACATCTACCTTTTTGCCCAGCAGCGGCTGGTTGGGCTGCAAATCCATATAATTGAGCGCCTTTTCCAGCGTTTGGCGCTCGCTCACGTCTTTAATGCTGGCCGGGTCGGGAATGCGGTCGGTGATTTTCATGCCCATGCCGGGGTTGGTGCCAAAGGTAATCATGGGTTCCAGGGCGTTGGCGTCAATATTGATTTCGTGGTCAAACGTTGCGCCGTCGTCGGTGGGGAGCTGCCGCCATTCGGCCACGACTTTATCCCAGGCCGCGCCCTGCGGAGCGTGAGGTTTGCCGGCAATGTAGGCAAAGGTGGCGTCGTCGGGGGCAATCAGGCCGGCCCGCGCGCCGCCTTCGATGGACATGTTGCACACGGTCATGCGCTCTTCCATGCTCAGGTTGCGAATGGCGCTGCCCATGTATTCAAACACGTAGCCGGTGCCGCCGCCAATGCCAATCCGGGAAATTAAGTTAAGGATGATGTCTTTGGCCGACACGCCGGGGGCCAGCGCGCCTTCTACTTTTACGGCAAAGGTTTTGGGTTTTACTTGCAGCAGGGTTTGGGTGGCCAGCACGTGTTCAATTTCGCTGGTGCCAATGCCAAAGGCCAGCGCGCCAAACGCGCCGTGAGTGCTGGTGTGGCTATCGCCGCAGACAATGGTCATGCCGGGTTGGGTTAGCCCCTGTTCCGGCCCAATTACGTGCACAATGCCGCGATTGGCGCTGTGCAGGCCGTACAACGGAATGCCAAATTCCTGGCAGTTTTTCTCTAATTGATTGATTTGCCGGATAACCAGCACATCGGAAATTGGAATTTCGGGCGGAGTAGTGGGAATGCCATGATCCATCGTCGCAATGGTTTTATCGGGGCGGCGCACGGTAAGGCCCTTTTCGCGTAGGCCGGTAAAAGCCTGCGGCGAGGTGACTTCGTGGATCAGGTGCAGGTCAATATAAAGCACGGTCGGGTTGCCCGGCTCTTGCGCCACCACGTGCTGGTTCCAGATTTTTTCAAACAAGGTTTGGGGATGTCCATTGGTTGACATTAGCTTTTTAAGACCTCGGTATTCTCTATAACTTTAACAAAAGAGGGGCAAGGCCACCGGGTGATGGCTGTTACCAGCCCATCAAATGGGAGCTGCCTTGCCCCAGCATAATCTTATTTATGACCTAATCCGGTTAGTTTAGCACACTCTTATAGATTAGGCCAAAATTAAACCTGCCCTCTTTTGGGGCGAGTGGCGGCCAACGCCTGTTCCAGCCGGTCGCCGTTGCGCACTACGTAGTGAGGAATATGGTTGGCGGTGAGTTCTATTTCCACTTCCAGCGCGTTGAACGGAGCGCCAAAGCTGCCGGGGTCAATCACCACCGCCGTTACGCGCACGCCCCGGTGGTTAAGGTTGCGGGCGGCCAGTACCCAACTTAGATTGGTGGCCGGGGTTATGATGATAACGTTGGTGTTGCGGCTGAGGCGCATGGTTTCGGCGGCCAGCATTTCGGCCAGGGGAATGGTGCCGTTGGCCTGGGTTACGGCCAGCATTTCGTAAATGCGGGTAAGCTGGCGCTCGCTCCGGTCGCTTTGGGCCATATCGCGGTGGTGGGCGTTGGCGTATGTTACCAGCCCCATGTTGCGGTTTTGCCGGATAAAATGCCGGGCCAGCGAGGCGGCCACGGTTACACCGTATTCTTCGGTGCCGGGAGCCAGTTCAAAACGGGGCAGCCGTTCCCAGTGAACTTCGGGCAGTTTGGGTAGCGGTATCTGGTGATAACTCAGCCCGGCCTGCACCCGTTTTTCCATGTCTAAAAAAATCCACACATCGGCCACGGGGTCAAGCTCAAATTCTTTCACCATCATCCGCCCGGTGCGAGCCGTGCTGGGCCAGTGAATGCGGTTAAGGCTGTCGCCGGCGGCGTACTCGCGGATGCCCGACACGTTGGTGGTAATGTAGTGGGTGCGCCGGCGCAACGCTTCGCCGCCAATTTGCTCGCCCACCGGCGGCTGAAAACCGGGCAAATCTACCACCAGCGGGTACACCACCACATGCGAAATAAAATTGGGGGGCAAATCTTTTTTCAGCGGGAACAGGCCAAAGGGGTCGCTGCTGAAAAGAGTAACGGGGCCGAGCATGTATCGCCCCCGGCGGTAGCACGGCGTGCGCACCGGCCAGCTTTGCAGGCGATGCCCGCCCAGCGTAGAAACCACCCGGCTGGCCCGGTGCAGGGGCAACGTGGAATAATCCTTGAGTTCAATCCACAGTTTGGGCAGCGGCCCGGTATTTTGCAACTCGATGCGCTCTTCAATGAAGCCGCCCACCTGCACATGCGATGTTTTGACCTGCCGGGTAATTTTTACCCAATGCAGGTTTAGCCAGGCCCACGCCAGCGACAAGCCCAAAATTGCGCCGGTTAAATACGCCAGATTAAAAAACAGCGTATCGCCAACGGCCAACGCGCCAAACAGCGAAATCAGTAAAATTAAAATGAGAACCCAACTGCGGTCGAGAACACGTAAACTCACGGCTGTTTACCCATGCCAAATTGATGCCGTCCCGGCGGTTTAACCGGCGGCTACAACTTGCATTCGCTGGCTGGCCCGCGTTGGCGGCGGTATTGGCACCGAAACTAAAATTTCCTCCACCACCTCTTTGGGGTCAACATTTTTTATCCGCGCCGCCGGGCTGATAATCAGCCGGTGCGCCATGGTCGGTTCGGCCAGGTATTTTACATCATCAGGGATGATGTAATTGCGCTGGCGCAGAGCGGCCAACGCCTGGCTGGTGCGATACAGCGCCAAACTGCCGCGCGGGCTAACGCCCAGGTACACATCCGGGTGGTGGCGGGTGGTGGTGGTGAGGTTGACAATGTACTCCTTAATGGACTCATCGGCGTAGACCTGTTTTACGGCTTCCTGCGCGTCGAGTAATTCCTGGTGCGTTACCACCTGGTCGAGAGTGGTGATGGGATGGGCGTACTGTTGGGCGCTCAAAATGGCAATTTCGCTACGTTTGTCAGGGTAGCCCATGTTGATGCGCAACATAAACCGGTCAAGTTGCGCTTCGGGCAGGGGAAAAGTGCCCTCGTATTCAATGGGGTTTTGGGTAGCCAGCACCAAAAACGGCAGCGCCATGGGGTAGGTTACGCCATCCACCGTTACCTGCCGCTCGTCCATCGCTTCGAGCAGGGCGCTCTGGGTTTTGGGCGTGGCCCGGTTAATTTCATCGGCCAGGACAATTTGGGCAAACACCGGCCCGGCTCTGAACTCGAACTCGCGGTTTTTCTGGTTAAACACCGACACGCCGGTGACGTCGCTTGGCAGCATGTCCGGGGTAAACTGAATCCGCCGGAAAACGCAGCCAATCGAGCGGGCCACCGCCCGCGCCAGAATGGTTTTGCCGGTGCCGGGCACGTCTTCAATTAAAATATGGCCCTGGCACAACAGCGCCAGCAGCGTTAACTCAACCACATCGCGTTTGCCAATGATTACTTTTTCAACATTTTCAATAACCCGGTTGGTCAGGCTGCTGACAATATCCATAACGGGGAAGGCTCCTCAACGGAAAATAAGTTTGAAAATTATACCAGTTTTCCTGCCAAATGATAAACAGTCGCAAAATCCACGCCTGGGGTTGTACTATCCGCTGGCCATGTGCTACCATACCAGCGGTAAATTCTGGAGGAGCGGCAATCATGACCACCGGCTATGTTTACGAGCGGATTTTTCATAAGCATAACTGGCCCGATCACCCCGAAAACGCCCGGCGGTTAACGGCCATTGTGAACTATCTGACCGAACACAATCTCCTGGCCCGGCTCAGGCATATTCCCACCCGCGAAGCCAAAATCCACGAGCTGCAACTGTGCCATCACCCATTGTACATTGAAATGGTCGAGGACACCTGCCGGTTTGGCGGCGGCATGCTCGATGCCGATACCTACACCAACCGGCTGTCGTTTGAGGCCGCCGCGCACGCCGCCGGCGGTTTGATTGATCTGTGCGTGGCTGTGGTTAACGGCGAGCTTGATAACGGCTTTGCGTTGGTGCGCCCGCCCGGCCACCACGCCATTCCCAACCGGGCGATGGGCTTTTGCATTTTTGGCAACGCCGCCATCGCCGCGCGAGCCACCCAGCAACTCACCGGCATCAAGCGGGTGGCCATTGTGGATTTTGATGTGCACCATGGCAACGGCACCCAGGCCATTTTAGAAGAAGACCCCACGGTGATGTTTGTTTCCAGCCACCAGTACCCGTATTACCCCGGCACCGGCGCTATTTACCAAACCGGCACCGGTCCCGCCGAAGGCACTAAAATCAACGTGCCGCTGGCGGTGATGATGGGCGACGAAGCCATCAAACGGCTGTACACCGAGGTGGTTTTTCCGCTGTTACGCCGGTTTGCGCCGGAACTCATCATAATTTCCGCCGGGTACGATGCCCACTGGGACGACCCGCTGGCCAATATTGGGCTAACGCTCACCGGCTACCAATGGCTGGTGCAAGGTTTAATTGCACTGGCCGCCGAACTGTGCCAGGGCCGGATTGTGTTCTTGCTTGAAGGCGGCTACAACCTGCAAGTGCTATCCACCGGCGTGGGCAACACCTTCCGGGCGCTGCTGGGCGATACCGAAATTGACGACCCGCTGGGTATTTCGCCGTGGGTTGAGCCGGACGTGTCGCCGCTGCTGGCTCAACTTAAAAAAATTCACGCCCTGTAACATTAATTATGATTGCCTTCCGCTCCAAATTGATTGACCCGCTGCTCATCCTTATTTTGGCGTTGCTGCCGCTGCTATTTTTTTGGCGGCTGATTACCACCAACCCTGCCGACCAAATGAATATTGCCGCCGGTGATTTTACCGAACAGTATTTTCCGTTGCGCGCTTTTTCGGCGCAGGAGTGGGTGCGTGGCCAGATACCGCTGTGGAATCCCTATTTGTACGGCGGGCAGCCGGCCCTGGCCGATATTCAATCGGGCGCGCTGTACCCCCCGCACCTGTTGCAAGCGCTGGTGTTGGGCTGGGGCAGCCCGCTACTTGGCCACGAAACCGGCTTTCCGCTCAAGGCGCTGGAGTGGCAGGTTATTTTGCATTTTTCGTTGGCGGCGGTGGGTACTTTTCTGCTGGCCAAACATTTGCTGCTGGCCGGTGGCTTCCGGTTGCGCCCGGCTCGATTGGGCGCGGTGGTGGCGGCGCTGGTGTTTGCGTTTGGCGGTTATTTAACCGGCTTTCCGGTGCAGCAACTCACCATTTTAGAGGCGAGCGCCTGGCTGCCGTGGGTACTGTGGGGCCTCAGCGTGGCTATTCGGCAACTCGGCCACCCGATTGCCGGCCACCCAGGCTGGCAGCGTTTGGCCCGGCCCCTCGCCGCGATTGTGCTGGCGGCGCTGGCGCTGGCGCTGGCGGTGCTGGCCGGCCATCCGCAAACCGTCATGTATATTTTTTACCTGTCGCTGGCCTACACGGCGCTGCTGGCGTTTTATTTGTGGCGGCGGCAAATCTCTTTTTTGGTGTACGCTTTTTTGGCCTGGTTTACGGTGATGCTGCTGGGCGCGGCGCTGGCGGCGGCGCAGTTAGCGCCCACCCTGGAGTTTATTAGCTATTCGGTGCGGGCCGAGCTTTCGTACCCGGCGGTTTCCGCCGGCTTGCCGCTCACCGAGTTGGTGTCGGTGGTGTACCCCGGCTTTTTGGGCGGCTCCCCGGAATACGTGGGCATCGCTGCGCTGGCGCTCATCGCGTTGGCGCTACGGCTGGGTTGGGCGCAGTTTGGGCAAAAAAACGGCGCGTCGTTTGCCTCGGCGCAGGTGTTTTTTTGGGCCGGAGCCGGTTTGGTCAGTTTGTTGCTGGCGTTTGGCAATAACCTGTTCTGGTATCCGCTGTTTTACCTGCTGGCTCCCGGCTTTGGCGCGGTGCGGCAACAAGAACGCATCTTTTTTATTTACAGTCTGGCGGCGGCGCTGCTGGCCGGTTTTGGCGCGGCACAACTGGCGGGAACGTTGCCGCGCCCGGCCCGGCAATCATTTAGCCGGTTTGAACGCAGTTTGCGGCGGGTAACGCTGGCGGCGGCGCTGGTAACGGGGCTGTTTATTTACGGCTCGGCGGCGGCCACCGCTCGTGGCGATAAAGTCAACTTATTTTATGGTGTGTTGTGGCATCACCTGTTTGGGCTGCTGATATTAGGCGGATTGCTGGTGCTGCTGGCGTTGCGGGCCAACCGGCGGCTGCGGCGCGGCTGGGGTATGGCGTTGCTGGCGGGCTGGGTGGCGTACAATTTGTTCACGGTGAACTGGCAGTTTAACCTGGCCCAGCCCCAGGCTACGCCGGAGTTTACGCCCGCCGCCGTGGTGCAGTTTTTGCAAACCAAAGTGGGCCAAAACTCCGGCCAGATTGGGCGGATTGCCAGCGGCGGGCTGCTGCCGGGCGGCAACAGCGCGGCATCGGTGTTTAATCTGGAGGATATTACCGGTAACACGCCGCTCCATTTGCAGCGAGTCAATAATTTTTTTGAGCAGATGCCGGCGTGGCGGTTGTGGCAGTTGTTGAACGTGCGCTATGTGGTTGATCAACGCGATATTGGCGACCCCGGTTTGCGCTTGGTGTTTGCCGCCGACGGGTTAAAGGTGTTTGAAATGGCAGATCCGTTTCCCCGGGCCTGGCTGGCCACGGCGGTTGAGATCATCCCCGCCGATACGGCGGCGTTGGCCCGGCTGGCGGCGGCTGATTTTAACTTGCGAACTTCGGCGGTGGCGGCTAAAGCGCCGGCTGTTCAATTGGACGCCGTTGCCGCCGAAGGAATGGTGGCGGTAAAAAAAATAAGCCCAACGCATCTGCAAGTTACGGTTGATACGTTGGGCAATGGTTTATTGGTTGCCAGCCAAATTTACTATCCGGGCTGGCAGGTTTTTGTTGATGGCCAACCGGCGGAGCTGTTGCGGGTAAATGTGGTGCAACAGGGAGTGGCGGTTTTGGTGGGCCATCATGTAGTTGATTTTGTATTTTGGCCCGGCACTTTTAGCACCGGGCTGGGTCTTTCGGTGGTGGCACTGGTGTTGTGCGCCGGGCTGTTGGGCCTGTCGTTTTGGCTGCGGTAGCTATTTGCCTCCGTTCAACGAGGACAGTGCCGCGTCTACGGAGGGGTGCAAATCGGCATATTGGGTTAGCCCAACCATGCGAAAGATTTTTTGAAAGTGGGCGCTCAGGCCGGTCATCAACAGTTTTTGGTCCCGTTTGCGGGCTTCGGTGACAACGCCAATCAAAATGGCAATGCCGGCGCTGTTGATGTAATCATTTTCCCTAAAGTTAAAAATGATGTTTTCGGCGCCCTGGTCCGAAGCGGACTGGTAGGCCCGGTTAATGGCTTCTTCCGCAAAGGTCGTAACATCGCCCATCAGGTCGATGATTGTAGCGTTTCCTTCTCCTCTAACCAAAACCTGAATATCGTCACTCATTTTGTTGCGCCTCCATTATCGGTACCTGATGCAGTCGCTTCAGGTTCGGTATCTTTGCCGTCTACTCGGTAAATAACCATTCTAAATTGGTTGCCTTCGTGCCCGTCGGTGGGTTGCACAAATCCGGCTTCGTCAACTAGCTCACGGATAATGTACAGTCCCATGCCGCCCAAACGATGTTTGCCTTCAACCATCCCGTTAATATCGGGGATGTTGATGCCTTCGGGGGGCATGCCGCTGGCACCGGGGTCTTTGATGAGGATGTCGAGCTTGTTGTCGTCGGCGGTTAAAATAACCACAACCTTCATTCTGGCGTCTGAACCGCTGCCGTACCGAATGGCATTGGTGCAGGCTTCACTGATGGCTGTTTTGATGTCATCAATTTTTTCCTGGCTAAAGTTTAAGCGATGGGCAACAGTAGCTACGGCTTCTCTGGCTATCTTTTCGTAACCGAGTTCACTGGGGATCCGTAATTCTACTACCCTGCTGCTTTGAGGGCCCATATGCCCGTCTCCTTCACTTTCCTAGCTGCGACTAGACGATTATACCACGAGTTCAGGTAATCTAAAAGTGGGAAATATGGCTTACTGTTGTTGTTGCGGCTGCTGGTTGGCATCACCCGCGGCGTTATTTTGCGTTTTGAGCGGGTCGGCGGGCGCTTTTTCCGGCGTCCACAAATCCTCGATTTTGGCGTTTTGGCGGGCGGTGGCCAGCCATTCATCAAATGCAGACCGTTGGAGTTGGGCGTAATCATACGGGTCCAGTTCCCGGTTTTCTTTGGCCAGCACTTCAACCACGTGCCACCCCACCTGCGATTCAATCGGATCGCTGATTTTGTTGAGCGGCAGCGCAAACACGGCCTTTTCAAAGTCGGGGTCGCCAATTCTGCCTTTGGGAATAAAGCCCAGATCGCCGCCTTTTTCTGCCGAACTGGTGTCTTTGGACAGTTGTTTGGCCAGTGAGGCAAAATCAACGCCGCTGTTTAGCTGTTTGATGACGTTTTCGGCGGCTTCTTTGGTTTCAACCTGAATGTGCCGCAGTTGGACGTGTTCGGCGGTTTTGGGCGTTTCCTGGGCCAGAATATCACGGAGTTTTGAGCGCAACACGGACTTGGTTACAAAATCGCGGTATTGGGCTTCGGATAGTCCGGTGGCGTTTTTAACTGCGGTAATCCATTTGTTGTATTCCGTTGACAAATCGCCGGGGCTAACAACTTTGGGCGTGGCCGTGGGAGCCGGCGTTTGCGTGGCGGTTAACGTGGCGGTGGCCGAAATGGTGTGGGTAGTGGTGGGCGTGGGCGAAGGCGTAAAGGTGGGAGTTGGCGTCCACAGGGCGGCGGTGGCGCTGGCCACTGCCTGAGCGGTACTGGTTTCCTGAATGGCCGCCGCCGTGTAGCCGCCTTGCCGGGCCGCCAGGAAGCGGTTAATGTTTTCGGTTACTTCGGCATCGGTAACGGTTAGTTTGCGTTTGGCCGCTTCAATAGCTACCAGCCTGTCGGTGATGATGTTGTTAAAGGCTTGCCGGTCGGCCTGGGCGCGTTGCTGCGAAATCTGGGTGGCGTATTGCTGGTACTGGTTTCGTAAATATTGGCTAAATTGATCTTTTTCGTCGGCGGGGAGTTTGTTGATTTCGTTCACTACCTGCTGGTACTGGTCTTCCAGCACAAACCGGTCATACAATACCCGGTTGCGGTAGTCGCGGGTAGAAATTTGCTCGCCGTTTACCGAGCCAACGGGAGAATTAGGTTCAATCACATACGTTTGAACCAGGCCGATTGTCAGCACTATCAAAACAAGTGCGCCAACCAACCCTAACCCCGTGTAGATGAGCCGCTGTTGTTCGCGTTCTTTTCTGGATAACGCAATCTGCCGGCGGGTTGGTTTATCTGATTGTTGGGCTTCTTTGGGGGGCATAATACTTCTTCATCTCCTCTAAAAATAGTAGTCAGTCGTCAGTAGCCGGTGGTCAGAAAAACATTTTCATTCGTCGGTGCGCTGCCGCCGGCTGGGTCTGTCTCCCTTGAAAATAACGTTTTGGCGTAGGGGCGACCCTCGCGGTCGCCCGGTTTTAGGGCCGACCTTGCGCCGGTCCCTACAATTTTCATTCGCCGGCGCTGTGCCGCAGGTTCTGTCACACTCCTGTAAAAACAACGCCGCAAGCCGGGGGCGTGGGGGTGTTTCCCATTTTCATACCGGCAACCCCGGTTCTGGCGGATTCCTCACAAAGCCGTTATTGATGATTGGGGTAAAAATAGCGAGCGACCCGTTGTCGGGTCGCTCGTTGAGAACGGCAAAACTAATTAAACGGGCAATAATATGCAGCCGTTAATGCTGCTACTAGCCCATAACCCGAACATGCTCAGACGTAAAAGGTAACAGCGCAATGTGGCGCGCTCTTTTTACCGCAATGGCCACATGGCGCTGGTGTTTGGCGCACAGGCCGCTTTTGCGGCGCGGGAAGATGCCGCCGCTCTCATTTACAAAGCGGCGCAGTTCATCCGTTTTCTTCCAGTCAATTACCTTTTCTTTGTCTACGCAGTAAATACATACTTTGCGGCGCGCTTGAAAGCGTCCGGCTCGCCGGGGGCCATTGCCACCGCGATCACCAGGCCCGCCACGGTCGCCACCGCGATCACCAGGGCCAGATCGAGGCTGGAACGGGCGCGGCCCTCTACTGCTACCGCCAAAATCGCTACGTTCTCCCCGATCTTGCCGGGGCGGGCGGTCTTGGCGGAAGGGGCGCTGCGCAGGAGCATCGCTTGATGCTGCTACTTTCGGTTCGTTTTCAGAAGGCTCTTGAGCCATAATATACTCCTACTCGCTAAATACTTTTCAACAGTTACGTCAGGTGGTCTTAATATTCTTCGTTGGACATGTACTCTTGGTCTGAGTAATCGCCGTTATCGTTATCTGTGCTTAATGGCGTTTTGAACCTGTCCCTCGGACCCAGAATGATCATATCGCTGGCAACCACTTCGGTGCGAAAATGGCGTTGCCCGCCATCATCTTCCCAACTGCGGGTTTGTAACCGGCCTTCTACATAAACCTGCTGGCTTTTTGATAGCTTTTCGTTGCAGATTTCGGCCAGCCCACCCCAGGCAACCACGTTAAACCATTCGGTTTCTTCGCGCCGTTCGCCGTTGGGGGCTACCCAGGAGCGGCTGGATGCCAGGCTAAATGATGTGACAGGTTTCCCGGAAGGTGTGTAACGCATCTCTGGATCTCGCCCCATGTTGCCAATTACCATGACCTTGTTCAATCCTCTTCCCATTATCTGTCCACCCTATTTTTAACGATCTTATTCTTCTTTAACAACTAACAGATAGCGAATGATTTGCTCGGTAAGCTTTAAGTTGCGCTCCAGATCAACCATTGACTGGGGCTGCATTTTGAGATTGAACAGCACATAAATCCCATCCCGATGCTTTTCGATGGGGTAAGCCAAAATGCGCCGGCCCCATACGTTAACAGACGCCACCTCACCGCTCAAAGTCTTCACAAATTGCGAAACTTTCTCAACGGTTGCCGTGACGCCTTCTTCATCGGTATTGGAATCTATAATTATTGCCAACTCATATTCACGCATGCCAGAAACCTCCTTTCTGTGGATTTTTAGCCCCTGGTCTGGCCAGGAGCAGATAAGGGGTGGAGCTTGCGCTCCTTGCAGCATTAGAATAATTTATCACAAATTTGCTTAAACGCAAATTGCCTACATAACGTACATCTGCGCCAAAGGCCCGATTCCTTGCAAAAAATATCTTTTTATGTAAACTCTTAGCTATGATTGCCAAGAAATGGTTTTACGCTCTTTCAATCACGGTGATGCTGTTGCTGGCGTTTTGGGTTACTTTTGCACCGGTTTTGGCCCAACAGCCGCCGTCGGCGTTGAATCTCCGGTTTGGGTTGGTGGATAGTTACGTTAACTCCGCCGAAGCCACCGCCGCCGGTGCCGGCTGGACGCGCGTGTTTTTTAGGTGGGATGTGATTCAGCCCGGTGGCCCTTCCGATTGGAAACCGGCCAACGTGCCCGACCCACTGCTCGATGCCGAAGTGGCCGCTGGCCGTGAAGTGGTGGGGGTGTTGATTGGCACGCCCGGTTGGGCCTCACCGGCGGGTACTTCTACCGCACCGCCGCCGCTTGAATTTTGGGGCGATTTTGTGTTTAAGCTGGCTACCCAGTACAAAGGCCGGGTAACTCGCTGGGTTATCTGGAACCAGCCCGATATCACCGACCCCACTTCGCCCAACCACACCTGGGCCGGCACCGACGAGGAATATTTCCGGGTGTTGAAAGAAGCCTACCTTAAAATAAAAGCGGTAGACCCCGCCATGCAGGTGCATGTGGCCGGCCTTACCTACACCTGGGATCAGCGCCAGGGCAGCCGCCAATTTTTAGAGCGTCTGCTCGACCTGATTTTAAAAGACCCCGACGCCGCCGCCAATAACTATTACTTTGATGCCGTTAATTACCATATTTATTATGACCCCACCCAGATGGAGCGCATTATTCCCGATGTCCGCGCCATTTTAACGGCCAAAGGGCTGGGCAACAAACCCATCTGGATTGACGAAACCAACGCCCCGCCCTCCGAGGATTTTATCGAGCCGCCCGGCGGGACTCCTCCCTTTAAAGTGACGCTTCAGGAACAGAGCGCCTTTGTGGTGCAATCTTTTGCGCTGGCATTGGCCAGCGGGGCTGACCGCGTTGGCTTTTACAAATTACGCAACGAGGCTGGCCACCCCGAATCGGTGGTGCCGTTGGGGTTGTTGCGCGGCGATAACTCGCGGCGGCCCGCGTTCAACGCCTTTCGCACGGTGAGTACCTACTTTGCCGATGTGCAACGGGTTGAACGGCAGCAGGTGGGCGATGTTGTGGCCGTAACCCTGGAGCGCACCGGCCAAACCACAACCGTGTTGTGGAACACCGCCCGCACACCGATAACCTTTAGCCTGAACGCCATCGCCGGGCAGGCGTTGTTGGTAAATGACCAGGGCGATGCCGTTACCATCAATGCCACCAACGGGGCGTATGCCATCAATTTGCCCGCCGCCGCCTGCGCCAACGGCGATTACTGTTTTATTGGCGGCCCGCCTCAACTGGTGGTTGAAAGCGGCACTCCGGGCCAGCGGGCGGTAATTGCGCCAACGGCAACGGTTGCCCGGCCATCTCCCACCCCAACGCCGCTGTCGCCCACGCCCACCGCCACAGCGATTACGCCGCCGCCAACCATCACGCCGCTGCCCACAATTACCCCCACTGTTGCGATTGCGCCCACCCGCCAGCCCGAACCGGCGGCATCTGCCGCGCCGGTTGCTGCTGTGCCGCCGCCGGCCAACGTGCTGCCCGACTCCAACCCCGATCCCTTTGCCGCCGATGCCGCTCCCGCCGATGGACTGGCCGGGCTGCCCACGCCGGTTCCCCCGGTTTCGGCCCGGACTATTCTGCGCCCCGATCGGGTATTGTGGTTGTTCATCATTGGGTTGATTGTGTTTACGGTGGCGTATGGCTTGCAACTGGCCATTTGGAGCCGGTTTAAACGGTAGCCAGCAGCGCCGCCGGCCCCACCGAACTGACCGTTTGGGCGGCCAGTTTTACCGCCTGCCGGGCGGCTTCAACCGGCGATAGCCCCTGCGCCAGCCCGGCCAGCGTCGCTCCGCAAAAAGTGTCGCCGGCTCCGGTGGGGTCTAATTCCGGTACGGGTTGGCCCGGCACATGCGTTACAGACTCATCGGTAATAACCAGCGCGCCGTTGGCGGCGAGCGTTATAAACAATACCGCGCCGGGCCGGGTGTGAGCCGCTTCTACGCTGCCAAACAACCCGGTGGCTTCGTTCTCATTTAAAAAGAAAAAATCCGCCTGCGCAAAGAGTTGGCGAACCGGAGCCAGGGTGTCGTAAACCAGCCGGGCATAAGTGCCCACCGAGATTTTGGCCGCCGACGCAACCGCCCGAATAGCCTGCAAAAAATCCAGTTGGCGGGCGGCGCTGCTCAGCGCGGCAATGTGTACAATGGCAGCCTGCGCCAGTTGCGGCGGCAGTTGTTGCGGCGTAAGCCGGGCTTCGGCTCCCCACGAAGCCGCCACCAGTGTGGCCCGGCCCTGCCCATGATGCCGAATTTCCAGCCGGGGTAGTTCATCGGGCAAAATGGATGGGCCAAGCCAGTATAAACATTCATCAACCGGCTGAAACGGTTCTGGTAGCGGCGCAGGTTTGGGGGCGAACAATCCCGCCCGCCCGCCCGCTTTTTGGGCCGCCAGCGCCGTGTACAAACCGGCTCCGCCGGGAGCGGTTACGGTTTGCCCGTGGGCCAGGTGCAACACATCCAGCGAGGCTGTTCCAATCACAAAAATATCCGGCGCAAATGGTGGTGTCATCAAGCAAAATCCTTATGGCGTTACTATGAGTTTCTGCCGGGATTATACCACACCGTAAAGCCAGAAATTAGTCAAATAAAACTATTTGCATAAATGTCCATGTTGGGGTATCCTCATTTTAGACGTTTCAGTCGGGGTGGAACCCGGTTATTCCCAACTTTGTTTTTTGAATAATTTGATAAGCTAACCAATTTGGGAGCATTGTAGTTGCCAGGTTCCATGTTGCCTTAAATACGGATAAAACGTCTGGCCAAGCGGCGTCAGACTGTATAGATGGAATCTAATTTAACACGGTACTGGAGAAAATAGCCATGTCTAAAATCATCTCGATCCACTCTTTTAGAGGTGGTACAGGCAAGTCAAATACTACCGCCAATGTTACCGCTATTTTAGCAATGCAGGGGTTGCGTGTTGGCGTCGTTGATACTGATATTCAATCACCGGGCATTCACGTGCTGTTTGGCCTGGGCGAAGACGAGATGAGGCACTCGCTCAATGATTATCTGTGGGGAAAATGTAATGTGGAAGAGGCCGCCCACGATGTTACCAGCCATTTGGGCGTAAATGTTCCCGGCCAGGTATTTCTCATCCCGTCGAGCATTAAAGCCGGTGAAATTGCCCGCGTGTTGCGCGAAGGCTACGATGTGGGCTTGCTGAACGACGGCTTCCATGAACTGGTTGAGGCGCTTGACCTTGACGTGTTGATGATTGATACGCACCCTGGCCTGAACGAAGAAACCCTGCTATCAATTGCCATTTCTGATGCACTGGCCATTATTATGCGGCCCGACCAGCAGGACTACCAGGGCACCAGCGTTACGGTTGAAGTGGCTCGCAAGTTAAACGTGCCCAAACTGGTGATTGTGGTTAACAAAACCCCGCAAGTGTATGATTCGGCGCAGGTTCAGGAGCAGGTGGAAGCTCTGTACCATGCCGATGTAGCCGCTGTGATGCCTCACTCCGATGAGATGATGGCCCTGGCTAGCGCCGGCGTGTTTGTCGCCCGCTACCCCGACCATCCGGTCACGGCGTTGTACAAGCAGGTTGCCAAAAGGTTAATGGCCTGATCCCCGAGGTTAATGTGCCCTAACTAATAACTCCAACAATCCATTTGCCGAATAAACCGGTAAATGGATTGTTTTGTTTATAACGGGAAGCACCTTATGAACATTATTGGTTACAGCGGCTTTCACAACAGCATAACGTTTAAGCAACAGCAGTTCCCCAACCTGTCGCCGCGTGAATACCGCCTGGTGCAAGGTCTCGATTCGGCGGCGGCGCTGGTAACTGACGCCGGAATTATCGCCGCTGCCGCCGAAGAGCGCTTCTGCGAACAAAAAGGCGTCAATACCTTTCCGGCGCAGGCCATTAACTATTGTTTGCAGGCCGGCCAACTTGCCCCCAACCAGATTGATTACATCGCGCACGGGTTCGATTATCAATCCTTTAAGGATTCTTTTGAGCATACGCCCCAGGCCCAGGCGCAATTTGCCCAAATTTACGCCCCGGAAAACCAGCGGCATTACCTGCAACAATTTTTCCCCCACACCAACCTGGCCGAAAAACTGGTGGCGGTGCCGCATCACCTGGCGCATGCGGCCAGCGCCCACTATGTGAGCGGTTTTGATGAGTCGCTCATTCTGGTTGTTGATGGCATGGGCGAAGTCCACAGCACCACCGTGGCGGTGGGGCAGGGGCGCGCCATCAATATTCTCAAAACCGTCACCGCGCCCCATTCGCTGGGGATTTTGTACGGCGTTGTCACCCTGTATTTGGGCTTTTGGATGAATTTTGACGAGTACAAGGTGATGGGGCTGGCTCCTTACGGCAACCCGCGCCGCTATTTTAATCAAATGATGGATTTTGTGCAGTTGCACGCCGATGGCACTTACACCGTGCCGTTACTGTTCCACAATGCCACCCCGCTGGAACAGGAAACCTATCGCGGCTCGCTACGCATATTAACCGAAACCTTTGGCCCGCCCCGCCAGCCCGATGACGACATTACCCAGCACCACAAAGATGTTGCCGCCGCGTTGCAGGCGGTGTTACAAACCGGTTTGATGCACCTGTTGCGCTTTTTTAAAAACGAAACCGGCCAATCCAATTTGTGTTTGGCCGGCGGCGTGGCGCTCAACTGCACCGCCAACGGGTTGATTAAACGCAGCCGGTTGTTTAATAAAATGTTTGTGCCGCCCGCCGCCGCCGATGATGGCGTAGCCTTGGGCGCGGCGCTGTACGTGCAACAGCAAATGGCTAATAATCCGCCGGTTTACTCAAGCATGCGGCTGCCGGTGTTGGGGCCGCAGTTCACCCCCGCCGAAGTTGAACAGGCGCTCCGGGCGTGTCCCGCCTGTGAATATGTCCGGGTGGAATCAGAGGCGGCGTTGCTGGACAACGTGGGGGCGCGGTTGGCCGCCGGGCAGGTGGTGGCCTGGTTTCAGGGGCGTATGGAATACGGCCCGCGCGCGTTGGGCAACCGCAGCATCCTGGCCGACCCGCGCCGCGCCGATATGCGCGCCCACATTAACCGGCTGGTTAAAAAACGCGAAGGCTTTCGCCCGTTTGCGCCGGCTGTTACCATTGAGGCCGCCCCGGACTATTTTGAAATCGCCCCCGGCGACGAATCGTTGTATATTTTTATGGTGGGCGTCACGCAGGTGAAGCCGGCATATCGGGAGGCATTGCCGGCCATCACCCATGTGGATGGCTCGGCGCGGGTGCAAACCGTGGCGCAGCGCGACAACCCCCGTTTTTGGCAGTTGCTCAACAAATTTGGCCAACTTACGGGCATGCCGGTGCTGCTCAATACCTCGTTCAATGTGCGAGGGCAGCCGATTATTTGCGCGCCGGCCACGGCAATTGACACCTTTGTTAATTCAGAAATTGATGCGCTGGTATTAGAAGATTTTATTGTTACCCGGCGTCAAAATAAGTAGAATTTAGCGTTAGTCCATTTGTCCCTGGAGAAAAACTAACAATGTTGTCACACGCCAGCGAGGGTAGCCCGCTGGATTTTTGGCTCAACCAGTTGGCCGGCCCTCTGCCCAATTACGACATGCTGCTGGATTTTCCGCGCCCGCCAGTGCAACTATACCTGCGCGCCGATGAGTCTATTATGTTACCGCCCGAAACCGGCCAACGCCTCGCTGATTTTTGCCAGGCAGAAGATGTGCCGCTGCCGGTGGCGCTGCTGGCAGCGTTAACAACGCTGCTGGCCCGCTACACCGGCCAAACCGATGCGCTGGTGGGCGCGCTGTTGCCCGGCCCCGTGGCTTTACGCGCCGCCGTTACCGGTGATTTGACCGTGCGCCAACTGGTGCGCCATGTGGCGCAAACGGCGCAGGCTGCCGCCGCTCACGCCGAAGTGTCGCCTGAAACGTTGGCGGAACGGCTGGGGCTGGGCAACGCGCCCGACCGCGCTCCCGTTTTTCAGATATTGCTGGCGCTACGCGATGAGGCGCTGGAGCGCGCCGCCGGCTGCGTCGCCCGTTGCGATGTGGCGCTGGTGGCCAACCCCACGCCCGCCGGGTTGCAGCTCACCGCCGAGTACGACGCCCAACTCTTTGAACCGGCCACCATCCGGCGCTGGTTGGGCCATTTGGGGGTGCTGCTGGCCGCGTTCCAGCCGCAAGCGCGGCTGGCCACGCTGCCGCTGCTCACTCCCGCCGAACATGCCCAGTTGGCCGCCTGGAACAACACCGTCGCGCCGTATCCGGCCAACTTGCTCATCCCCGATCTGATTGAGGCGCAGGCCGCCGCCGCGCCCGCCGCCATCGCGGTAGAATTTGGCCGGGAGCGCCTTACCTACGCCCAACTGAACCGGCGCGCCAACCGGCTGGCCCATCACCTGCAACAACTGGGCCTCGGCCCGGACACGCCGGCAGCGGTGGTGATGGAGCGGTCACTGGAGATGGTCATCGGCTTGCTGGCGGTTTTAAAGGCCGGTGGCGCGTATTTGCCCATTGACCCCGCCTACCCCCGCGAGCGAGTGGCTTTTATGCTGGCCGATGCCGCCGCGCCGGTGGTGCTTACCCAGCAGCGGTGGGCCGCCGGGCTGCCGCCGCAACCGGGGCGCATTATTTGCCTGGATAGCGACTGGCCTGCCGCCACCGGCACCGATGACGCCAATCCGACGCGCACTATTGGCCCGGAGCATTTAGCCTACATTATTTACACTTCCGGCTCAACCGGCCAGCCCAAAGGCGTGATGAACACTCACCTCGGCCTGCTCAACCGGCTGTGGTGGATGCAGTCCGCCTACCAACTCACTCCCGCCGACCGGGTGCTGCAAAAAACGCCCTTTACGTTTGATGTATCGGTGTGGGAGTTTTTTTGGCCGTTGATGGTGGGGGCGCGGCTGGTGGTGGCCCAACCGGGCGGCCATCGCGACAGCGCCTACCTGGCGCAAACAATTACCAGCCGGGCCATTACCACGCTCCATTTTGTGCCATCGCTGCTGCGGATTTTTTTGGATGAGCCGCAGGTTGAAGCCTGCCGCGGCTTAAAACGGGTAATTTGCAGCGGCGAGGCGCTATCGGTTGAGCTGCAAAATCGCTTTTTTGTCCGTCTGCCCGGCGTGGAACTGCACAACCTGTACGGCCCCACCGAAGCCGCCATTGATGTTACCTGCTGGCAATGCCGGCCCGGCCCGGCGGATACGGTGCCGATTGGCCGCCCGATTGCCAATATCCAGACCTACATTTTGGACGAGCAGCTTCAGCCGGTGCCCGTTGGCGTGCCCGGCGAACTGCATTTGGGCGGGGTGGGGCTGGCGCGGGGCTACCTCAACCGGCCAGAACTTACCCGCGAAAAGTTTATTCCCCACCCGTTTGACGCTGCGCCCGGCGCGCGCCTGTACAAAACCGGCGATCTGGCCCGTTACCGGCCCGATGGCGCGATAGAATATTTGGGGCGGCTGGATTATCAGGTAAAAATTCGCGGGCAGCGGGTAGAACTGGGCGAAATTGAGCAACTGCTCGAACAGCACCCGGCGGTGGGCGGGGCAGTCGTGACCGTGCGGCAGGAATCACCGGAGGATCAGCGGTTGGCGGCGTATCTGGTGCCATCCGCGGCCAATTTGCCCCCGGCCCCCGCCGAATTGCGCCGCTACTTGCAGGCCAAACTACCCGATTACATGCTGCCGGTGGCGTTTGTGCGGCTGGATGCCTTTCCGCTCACTTCCAGCGGCAAAATTAACCGCGCCGCTTTGCCCGCGCCCACTCCCGCCGATTTTACTGCGCCGCCAACGGTTGGTTATGTGGCTCCAGCCACGCCCGCCGAAATCGCGCTGGCCAAAATCTGGGCCGAAGTGCTGGGCGTGGCCCAGGTGGGCATCCACGATAATTTTTTTGCGTTGGGCGGCCATTCGCTGCTGGCGGCGCGGCTGGCAACCCGGCTGCGAGCGGAGTTTCAGGCCGATTTTACCTTTGAATTGCTGCTGACCACGGCTCCCACCGTGGCGGCGCAGGCGCGGTATCTGGCCACGGCCCGGCCCGCTGTGCCGCCGGTGATTACACCCGCGCCGCCCACCGGCCCGCTGCCGCTGTCGTTTGGGCAGCAGCGGCTTTGGTTTTTGCACCAGCTTCAACCCGATAGCCCGGCCTACAATATTCCGCTGGCGGTTAAGCTGCGCGGCGAGTTAAACCTTGATGCGCTGGCCGAAAGCCTGCGCCAACTTATCCGCCGCCACGAAATTCTGCGTACCACGGTGGCGCTGGTAAACGGCCAGCCGACGCAAATCATCGCGCCGGCGGAAAACGCGGCTGATTATCAGTTGGTTGCGGTTAACTGCGCAGCACCGGAGATTGAGGATCGACTGGCGCAGGCCGGTTGGCAACCGTTTGATTTAGCCACCGGCCCGTTGTTTCGGGTTGCGCTTTACCGGCTATCCACCGTAGAGCACGTGTTGTTGAGCGTGTTCCATCACTTTATTTTTGATGGCGGCTCGCTGGAGCCGTTTTATCGCGAGTTGGCCGCCCTGTACGAGGCTGCCTGCGGCCATTACCCGGCCAACCTGCCGCCGCCGGCTATTCAATACGCCGATTTTGCCGGGTGGGAGCGGGCCAATTTTCAGGCCGAGGGTCGTCCGGCGCTGGATTACTGGCGGCGGCAATTGGGCGGTGATCTGCCCCGGCTGCATCTCCCCACCGATTTTTCTCGCCCGCCGGTGCAGCGGGGCCGGGGCGCAACTCAATTTTTTACGCTGCCGCCGGCGCTTACCCGGCAACTCCGGCAATTGAGCCGCCGGCACGAAACCACGCTGTTTACCACGTTGCTGGCGGCCTTTACCGCGCTGCTGGCCCGCTACGGCAATCAAACCGATGTAACGGTGGGTTTTCCGGTGGCCAACCGCCGCCAACCCCAGTTTGAGCCGCTATTGGGGTTTTTGGTGAACACGCTGGTTTTCCGCGCCGATTTGTCCGGCAATCCTTCGTTTGAAACGCTGCTGGGCCGCTCGCGGCAAACGCTGGCGCAGGCTTATGCCCACCAGTCCGCCCCGTTTGAAAAGCTGGTTGAGCAGCTTCAGCCGCAGCGCGACCTCAGCCGCCAGCCACTGTTTCAGGTGATGTTCGACGGGCCGGGGCCGCCTGCGCCGCTGTTGCAACTGCCCGGAATCGAGGCGCAGCCGCAGCCGGTGGTTAATCAGATTGCCAAATTTGACCTGACCGTGGAACTGATTGAGCAGGCGGACGAGATTACCGGTTCGATTGAGTACGACACCGATTTGTTTGCGCCGCCCACCATTGCCCGTATGATTGGCCACTTTCAAACGTTGCTGGCCGGGCTGGCGGCCAATCCCGCCCGGCGGTTACTGGATTTGCCGCTGCTTACGCCCGCCGAACAGGCGCAGTTGGCCGCCTGGAATAACACTCGCGCCGATTTTCCCGCCGACCAGGGCGTCCATCAATTATTTGAGGCGCAGGCGGCGCGCTCGCCGTTGGCAATTGCGGTAAAATTTGGCAGCGAGCAGCTTACCTACGCCGAGTTGAACCGGCGGGCCAACCGGCTGGCGCATGCGTTGCGCCAGGCGCGGGTTGGCCCGGATGTGCCGGTGGGCTTGTGCCTGGAGCGGTCGGCGGCGATGGTGGTGGGGCTGCTGGCCATTTTAAAGGCCGGCGGCGCGTATTTGCCGCTTGACCCCGCTTACCCGCGCCAACGGCTGGCTTTTATGCTGGCCGATAGCGGCGCACCGGTGCTGCTTACGCAATCAGCCTTGTTGCCAAAACTGCCCGCCACCGCCGCGCAAATCATCTATGTGGATGACTTTTGGGTGGAACAGCCCGAAGCCGCCGATACCAACCCGGCTCCGGTTGGCTCCGCCAACAACCTGGCGTATGTAATCTACACCTCCGGCTCCACCGGGCAGCCCAAAGGCGTGCTGGTTCCGCACCGGGCGCTGGTTAATCACAATTGGGCCGCCATTACCGAGTACGGCCTGCGCCCCACCGACCGGGCGCTGCAATTTGCCTCGATTAGTTTTGATGCCGCCGCCGAGGAGATTTTTCCCACGTTGCTAAGCGGCGCAACCCTGGTTTTGCGCCCCGCCAGTGTGCTGGCTTCGTTTGAGGCGTTGGCTCAATTTGTGGCCGATGAGAAAATAACGGTGCTCAATTTGCCCACCGCCTTCTGGCAGCAGTGGGCGGCGGAGTTAACCGAGGCGCAGGCCGCCCGGCTGGCCTCGGTGCGGCTGGTGATTGTGGGCGGCGAAGCGGCGGCCATTGAAAGCTGGCAGGCGTGGCAGGCGCGAGTTGGCTCCGCTATCCGGTGGGTTAACACCTACGGCCCCACCGAAGCCACCATTGTGGCCACCACCTTTTGGCCCGATGCCACGCCCATTTCGCCCGGCTGCCGCACCGTGCCGATTGGCCGCCCGCTGGCCAATGTTCAGCTTTACGTGTTGGATGACGGCCTTAACCCCGCGCCGGCGGGTGTGGCCGGCCAGATTTACCTGGGCGGGGCGGGGCTGGCGCGCGGGTATCTCAACCGGTCCCAACTCACCACCGAGCGGTTTATAACCAGCCCGTTTGTTGCCGGCGAGCGCCTGTATCAAACCGGCGATGTGGGCCGTTACCTGCCGGATGGCAACGTTGAGTATTTGGGCCGGGTTGATAACCAGGTAAAGTTGCGCGGCTTTCGGGTGGAGTTGGGCGAAATCGAGGCGCAGTTAAGCCGGCATCCGGCGGTGCAGGCGGCGGTGGTGCTGGCCCGCGAAGATACTCCCGGCAACAAACGGTTGGCGGCGTACATTGTTCCCACCGGCGCAGCGCCCTTGCCGGGGCAGTTGCGCCAGTATTTGACAGAGCTGTTGCCCGATTATATGATTCCCGCAACCTTTACCACGCTTACCAGTTTTCCGCTCACTCCCCACGGAAAAATCAATTTTAAAGCCTTGCCCGCGCCCTCTGCTGATCGGCCCGAATTATTAACGGGCTTTGTGCCGCCACGCAACGTGGTGGAGCGCCAACTGGCCAAAATCTGGGCCGAAGTGCTGGGCGTGGCGCAGGTGGGGGTGCTGGATAATTTTTTTGAGCTGGGCGGCCATTCGCTCCAGGTGGTGCAACTTCTTTACCGGGTAAAACAGGCCTTTGGCCGGCAGCTATCACTGTTGGAATTTTTTGCCGGGGCCACCGTGGCCAATCTGGCCCGGCAGGTGCGACGGCCCGCCCTGACCCGGCCCGCATTCGATTGGGCCGCCGAAGCAACGTTGGACCCGGACATTGCGCCGCAAGCCGCGCCGGTTGATGATTCGCCGCCGGCAGCGATTTTTTTAACCGGGGCCGCCGGTTTTTTGGGCGCGTTTTTGTTGGCCGATTTACTGGAACACACCGGAGCCGATATTTACTGCCTTATTCGGGCTACCGGAGTTGAGGCCGGGTTGCGGCGAATTCGGCGGGCGCTGGAAACCGGCGGGCTGTGGCAGGATGACTTTGCCGGGCGCATCAAGCCGGTGCCGGGCGATCTGGCGCAGTCAAATTTGGGGCTACCGCTACCGCAGTTTCTACAGTTGGCCAAAACGGTTAAAGTTGTTTATCATTGTGGCGCGGCGGTCAATCTGGTTTTGCCGTATTCCCGTTTAAAACCGGCCAACGTGCTGGGCACGCAGGAAATTTTGCGGCTGGCGGCGGTGCAAAATATTCCGGTTCATCTGGTTTCATCGCTGGCTGTTTTTGATGCAATTAGCCATTTTAGTGGTACAATAATAGACGAAACCGAGGCTTTGCCGCCCGGCAACGAATTGTTTAACGGTTACGCCCAAAGTAAATGGGTGGCCGAAAAACTGGCGGCAATCGCGCTTGAACGGGGGTTGCGGGTAACGGTTTATCGGCCCGGATTGGTGGCCGGACACAGCCAAACCGGGGTGTGGCCGCCCGGCGATTATTTTACCCGCTTCCTTAAAGGTTGTGTACAGTTGGGCAGCATGCCCCGGTTGAATGCGGACTGGTTGTTAACCCCGGTGGATTTTGTGAGCCGGGCGATTGGACACCTGTCGCGGCAGCCGGTGGCGGAGCCGGTGTTCCATATCAGTAACCCGGCGGCGGCTTTAACAACCGAGGATTTGGCGGCGGTATTGCGCTCAATGGGTTACAAACTGGATTGGCAACCTTACGCCGAGTGGCGCGCCAACCTGGCCCAAATCAGTGAGCGCCGCCCCGATAACGCTCTGTACCCGCTGCTGCCGTTGTTTTTTGAGCCAATTGGCCAAACCGATTTGACTCAGCCCGAATTGCATATTCGCACCCGCGAGCCTGTTTTTAACAGCCGTAAATTAACCCAGGCGTTACAGGGTACGGGCATCATCTGCCCGGCGGTTGGCCGGGAATTATTGGCCGCTTATTTGACGTACTTTATTGAACAGAATTTTTTGCCGCCACCCGGCTAAGGCGCCGCCGGGGGCATGGATTTTTAACACTTTAGCATTAGCAATATTCGAGGCCCAATCGTGTTTACCAAACATCCACACCACATTTCAATTTTGATGCTAATTTTTTTGTTGGCGCTGGTTGGCTGTAGCACAGAACCTGCTCCGGTGGCTGAAATCATCAACTCGCCGGTGCCGGTAGCCACCAAACTGGCCAAATTGGGCCACGGCGACACGCTCCACATGCTTTACGCCGAGCCACCCACCACGCTCAACCCTCACCTGGCGCTGGCGCAATCTGATTTGGAAGTAGCCCGGCTCACCTACGAACCCCTGGCTACCTACGATAACGATGGCAACTTGCTACCTGTTTTGGCTGCCAAAATCCCCTCGCTTGATAACGGCCAGGTCGCACCCGATGGCATGTCTGTTACCTGGAGCCTGAGAAACGACGTGGTTTGGTCTGATGGCAAGCCGTTTACCGCCGATGATGTAAAGTTTACCTTTGATTACGTGTCTAACCCCGCCGTAAAAGTGGCCTCGGCCACCACCTACGATACGGTTGCCGGCGTTGAAGTGGTGGACCGATACACCGTCAAAGTGAATTTTAAGGGTCCCAACCCGGCCTGGGCCATCCCCTTTGTGGGGTTGCGCGGCCTGATTTTGCCCCAACACGTCTTTGCCGAATACAACAACGCCAACGCCGAACAAGCTCCGGCTAACATTGAGCCGGTGGGCACCGGCCCGTACCGGGTGTTGCCGCCGGGCATCAAACCCCAGGAAATTTTGTTTTTGGGCACGCAGTTGGTGCAAACCAACAAAATAGTTTTTGAACCAAACCCCTATTCCCGCTTTAAACATGACATTTATTTCAGCAAAATTGAGGTGCGCGGCGGCGGCACCGATAACGAGGCGGCCCGGCTTTCGCTGGAGACGGGCGCGGTAGATATCGCCTGGAACTTAAACCTGCCCGTGGAGGAGCTAACCAAACTTCAAACCAACGGCAAGGGCAAGTTATTAACCAGTTTTGGGGCCACCGTAGAACAGATTGAACTCAACCACACCAACCCCAACAAGTTCACCACCGATGGCGAGAACTCCAGCCTTCAATTTCCGCACCCGTTTTTTAATGATCTCAAGGTGCGCCAGGCCATTGCCTACGCCATTGACCGGGACGCCATTGTCAAACTATACGGTTCTGTGGGTAAGCCGGCCTCGCATGTGTTGATGTCACCGCCCCAGTATGTATCTGACAAGGTTTTTTACAAATACAACCTAAACCAGGCGGCGGCGCTGTTAACCGATGATGGTTGGGCAGACAGCGATGGCGACGGCATTCGGAATAAAGGCGGCCAAAAGTTGAGCATTCGGTTTCAAACCGCGGCCAATCCCATTCGCCAGGAAGTGCAGCGGATAATCAAAAACAGCCTGGAAAAAATCGGGGTTGAGGTTGAAGTCAAAATCATTGATAATTCCATCTTTTTGGGAACCGATGTCAACAACCTCAATAACGTGCAGCGTTTTTCGGCGGATATGCAGGCTTTTCCCTGGAACAGCCTCAGCCCCGACCCCGGCATCTTTTTGCAGTTTTGGACGTGCGCGCAGGTGGCGCAAAAAGCCAACAACTGGTCCGGCTTTAACAGTTCGCGTTTTTGCAGCGCCGATTACGACAAACTCTACGAGCAATCTCGCATTGAACTGAACCCGGAAAAACGGCGCGAAATCCTGATGAAAATGAACGACATGCTCACCGAAGACGTGGTTTTGCTGCCGTTGGTTGACCAGGCGCGCGTATCGGGGGTAAATCCACATATCACCGGCTTTGCGCCAACTCCGTGGGATGCCCTAACCTGGAATATAAAAGATTGGAGACTTAACCCATGACCGTTGATGTAGACCCCAATGTTGCATTGGTAATCCCTGGTCGCAGCCGGGCGTGGGCGGTGGTGGATAGTTTGCCGGGTGCCAGGATTTTAAAAAATCAGCGAATTGGGTTACGGCTGCTGATTGGGTTTGCCGTAATGGTGTTGTTAACCTTTTTGGTAGGCGGTATTGGTTATTTTGGCAGCGTGGCCGCCACGCAGGGTATTGATAGCACCATCCGGTTTCGCTTTCCGGCCTCGATTGTGTCTTCTCGCGCTCAGGCCAACCTGTTGAAAATGTTGGGCGATGTGCGCGGCTACCTGGCTTTGGGCCAGGGTGAATTTTTGGACAGTTACGAGCAAAGCCGGCAAGCCTTTGAACGTGATTTGGCCGCGCTGCAAAATTTATCGGCTAACCTGAGCGAAGATAACCGCGCCCGTTTGGCCGAGCTGCAACGCACCTTTGAACAGTGGTCGGCGTTGCCGGCCAAACTTTTTGAACTGCGCGACGACCAGTTGGAGCGCGAACCGGCCTACAAACTGCTGGCCACCGATGTGTCGCGGTTGGCCGGCCAGGCGTTAATCAGCACCAACAGCTTGATCGAAGCGCAGGCCCAGCGCGAACCAACGGCAGAAAACTTGAAGCTGTTGGGCGATATGGCCAACTTTCAAGGCACGTTTGCCTCAATGTTTTCGGCTATGCGCGGGTACGTTACCACCCGCAACCGTATTTTTCGGCAGGAATACGAGGTTAACGAAACGATAAATGAATTTGCCTGGCAAAGATTAACCAGCCAGCGCGACCATTTAACCGAAAACCAGCAACTCCAACTGGATGAAATTGCCAAAAATCGGGATCAATTTTTAAAACAGCCGGATGAAGTTTTTAAATTGCTGGAAAGCGACCACTGGCGCGAAGATTTGTACCTGTTCACCGCCGAGGCCATCCCCTTAACTGAAAAAATGCAGCAGCTTTTGGCCGAAATGAACCAGAGCCAGCAGGATTTGCTGTTGTCTGAGTTGAACCAGGGCCGTAGCGACCTGTTCAATGCCAACCGGCTAACGTTGGCCACCGGGTTGATTGCGTTGGCGTTTGGGATTGTGTTAACCTTTGTTTTCCGGGAAAATATTGCCGGGCCGGTGGTGCGGTTAACCGGCGTGGCCGACCGGATTCGCAATGGCGACCTTGACACCCAGGCCGCCATTGAAGCCACCGACGAGATTGGCATTCTGGCCAACACGTTTAATAATATGACCACCAAACTGCGCTCAACGCTGTTTCAGGTGACTAAAGAAAAGAAAAGGGCCGACGACCTGCTCAACGTGGTGATCCCCATCGGCGTTGAACTGTCATCAGAAAAGGATTTTAACCGGCTGCTGGAAAATATGCTGGTGCAGGCCAAAAGGTTTTGCCACGCCCGCGCCGGTATTTTGTACCTGCGGCGCAACGGTGAGCTTCAGTACGAAATTATCCGCAATACCGCGCAGGGCATTATGCTGGGCGGCACCTCGCCGCAAAAGCCCAATCTTCCAACTTTGGCCGTATACGATGCCCAGCACAATCCCGTGGAACGTAACGTAGTGGTGCATGTGGCGCTCACCGGCCAATCGGTTAACATTGCCGATTCGGCCAGCGTAACCGATTTTGATTTAACCGGCCCGCCAGAGCTTTTAATGGACGTAACCGCCGGCAAATATGCCGTATCGCAATTGAACCTGCCGTTAAAGAACATCGCCGGCAACGTTTTGGGCGTGCTGCAACTCCTCGACGCGCAGGATGTTGAGCAAAACCGGGTCATCCCGTTTGATAAAAACATTCAACAGATGATGGAATCCTTCTCATCGCTGGCGGCGGCGGCACTCGAAGCCTACATCCGCGAGCAGGCGTTACGCCACGAAATCAGACAACTTCGCATAGAGATTGATGAAACCAAACGCCAGCAACAGGTGAGCGAAATCACCGGCACGGATTTCTTCTCGGATTTGCAGGCCAGGGCGCAAGAAATCCGGCAGCGCAGTCGTCGTCCCAAATCAAATGAACCAGAAAATCCGGCATAAACTATGATAAACCGCATCAATCGTCTTCTAAATCTAAAACCTGGTGAATGGCAATTGGTAGCCTTGTTGCTGTTGATTTTGGCGATTAATATGATGGTAATTGAACTGACGGTGGTGACTGCCACCGCCGGTTTTGTGAGTAACGCTGGCGCGGCTCAATTACCGTGGTTGTGGCTGGTAGACATGGCGGCGTTGCTCACGCTGAGTGTGGTGTACGCCACCGTTGTTGACCGGATTAAAAAGGTTCAATTGATGGGTTGGGTTTTGGGTGTTTTTGCTTTTTCTTATTTGATTATCCAGCTACTGTTTAATTACGGCTCGCCCGGCGTGTTTAACTATTTATTGCTTTACATTGTTGCTGACCAGCAATTTTTTATTTTGCCGCTGGCTTTTTGGGCTTTGGCCAATGATGTGTACCCGGTGTCCACGTCCAAACGCCTGTTTCCGGTGATTGGAGCCGGGTTTGTGCTGGGCAGCATCATTGGCAATATTTTGGCGGCCAGTTCTGCGGCGATTTTTGCCCGGATTGGCGGCCAAACTCATCAGTTACTTGGTCTGGCGGCGATACTGTTGCTGGTGGCGCTGGCTATTTTGCACCTCACATTCCGCCATCAGGAGTTGCGCGGGCGGCAGGACAAAGCCGAAAAGGTGAGTTTTTTGGAACCCGTTAAGGTTGGCCTTGATTTTTACCACAACGTGCCGTTGTTTCACTACCTGGCGATTGTTATATTTTCCATTTTTCTGGCCTACACATTACTCCAATATAATTTTTTGGCGGCATTGCAACATGCTTCGGCGGATGCGTTGCAGTTTCAATCGTTTTATGGTTGGTACAAAGTTGGAATTATTATTGTTACATTGTTGTTGCAATGGCTGGTAACGGGCCGGGCCATTGAAAAAATTGGGCTAAAAAGCGCGTTTGCGGTATTTCCAGTGATGATGATGATTGCCGGCGTTAGCGCGTTGGCTGTACCCGGTTTGTTAGGTGGCGCGGTAGCCATCTTTTTAATCTCCGTCACCGAACGTGCCTGGGATGAGCCGGCCCGCAAATCTTTGCAGGGGCTTATCCCCGATGAACGGCGGGGCCGGGTTAGCACATTTTTAGATAGTTATCTACTGGCGGTTTCTACCATTGTGGGCTGTATCTTTTTGCTGGTGCTATTTGGTGTGGCGAGGATTATGCAGTGGCCGGGTTGGGTAGAGACGGTTGTTTACTTGGCGGTGGCCATTTTAGCCGGAGGTGTAGCTATTTGGGCAGCGGTACGCGCCCGGACCGAATACGATCAGAGCATGCTCAACTGGCGTTTATCGCGCCGCCAGCGCCGGGGATTTACCGGCGTAATGCGTAAATTAGACCTTTAACCGGGGGGCAGGATGCCAAAAATAATTGCAATTCACTCTTTTCGGCATGGAGTTGGCCGCTCAACCCTAACCGCCAATTTGGGATATATGCTGGCTCAAGCCGGTCAGCGGGTGGGGTTAGTTGCCGCCGACACGGCGACATCATCCCTGCCAAATTTGTTTGGAGTAACAGAAGATGTGTTGGGGAACACATTTTCGGATTTTTTGGCGGGTTATTGCCCGCTGGAAAACGTTGTTGTGCCGATCAACCCGCATCTGGCTAACCCGCCAGCGGGCGAGTTATTTTTTATCCCCAGCCAGATCTCACTCCAGTCGCCGGAGCTATCCGCTATTTTAGAGCGGTTAAGCACCGGCTGCCAGCAGTTGATGACCGCATTTAAGCTGGATACGTTGCTCATTGATACGCTGCCCGGTCTCAGCCAGGAGTCACTCATTCCGCTCACGTTGCCGGATGTACTGGTGGTGGTGTTGCAACACGATTGGCGCGATTATCAGGGTACCAGCGTGACCATTGATGTTATGCGCCAACTCCATGTGCCTCGGTTGGCACTGATTGTTAACGAAGCCCCCGGCAGCTTTGATGTTGACGCCCTGAAGGCCGAGTTGCTCCAAACCTATCAATGCGAAGTAGTGGCCGTGGTGCCCTACACCGATGAAATGATGGCGCTGGCCAACAGAACTATTTTTGCGGTGCAGTATCCCCGGCACCCGTTAACGGCGCTGCTGCGCCAAACTGCCCTTAATCTGGCCGGTTAGCCGCCGGATTTTTCATGATTTCGGCCAAAACCGTGGTGGCATACGCCCCCGGCGGCAACTCAAATGAAACCATCAGCCCATCATCCCACCAGATGTTGGGCTGTTTTAATTCAAACCGGTAAGGCCGCCGCGCCCCCCGGATTTTTAGCCCCGCCACTTTAAAATCCTCGGCAGTGAGGTGGTGTTCGGCCAACAGCGCCCGCTCGCGCTCGCCTGGCGTGGCTTCGGCCAGCAGCGTTTTTAGCCCAAACAGCGGGCCAGAGGGGCTAATTTCAAAGCTGTCAGCGCGAGGCTGTTCGGCGGCGGCATCCTCCACCACAAACGCCGCACCTTTGCTGTGAATGTAGGCCACATCGCCATTTTGCAGCCGTCCCAACGAATCCAGCCGTTCTGTGAGTAAAATATTAAACAACTTGGATTGAAACGCCGATACAAACAGGCTTTTCATTTTTATATTGACGCTTCTCAGCGCCGCTTCCGGTTTGCCCCCGGCTTTTAAAATGGCCGCAACCGCCAGTTTTTCTTCGGGGAGTTCGGGCGGCCACACCGCCAGCGCCTCGGCCCACTGCTGCTCATCAATTAAATGCCGAGCGTGCTGAATGTGCCGCTGCTCGTGGGGTTGCGGGCAGCCCAAATATTCATCCACAAAACGAGCGGCATCGTTGCGCACCAACGCCTCGCCCAGCCGGTCGGTGTTGCCCCGGTTGCCAAACCGCTGCTCACCAAAAAAGTTAGGTACCCCGGAGGTTACCAGCCGGTCAATAATTTTCTGGGCGATGGCCGTGGCCGCCGGCTCCACCTCGCGCACCCGGATTACAAACCGGTTGCCCGCCAGGTGGCCGGTTTTAAGCTTGTTGTTGTGCCGCACGGCGCTGAGAATTTTTATATTGGGCAGTTGCAGCGCCAGCGCCGCTTCGGGCGTTACCAGATCCAGCGAGAGGGTTTGCCGGGTAACGGCGTGAGCATCTTTTAACCCGGCGCTGCCAATATCGCGGGAGTTAATGGCAAGAGCCTGGGCTATTTGCCGCATGGCGGCGTAGGTGGAAACTCCGCGCTTTTCAATGGTAATAAACAGGTGCTGGCCCGCGCCTGCCGCCGGATAAAGCGGAATTTCTTCCACAAAAAAGTCATCGGGTTTAACTTTGATTTTGCCGCCAACGCCGGGCAAATCGGCGGTAAGGTAGGGCGCATTCATAGGGATTATTCCTTTTGGGTTGCGGGAGTTTGGCCAAACACCGTGCCATCGGGTAGGGTTGCGCCATCGAGTTTGGCTTCTTGCAGGTTGGCTTTCCACCACAATTTGCCGGGATTGGTGTTTTTGAGGTTGGCGTTTTTTAAATTAGCGCCGTCAAAATTAGCGCCGGAGATGTTAGCGCCGCTCAGATTAACGCCTTCCAGGTTGGCCCAACGCAGGTCCGCACCGCTGAGATTGGCTCCTTGCAGGTTGCTGCCCCTAAAATCCGCGCCGGTGAGGGTGGCTTTGGATAAATCTGCGCCTTTAAAGCTGGCCTGCCGCAAATTTGAGGCGTTCAGGTTGGCCCCTTGCAGGCCGGCCCGGTCAAAGTTGCAGTTCATAAGGGTTGCGCCATCAAAATTAACCCGCCCCAGCCGGTGCTGGCTAAAACTATCCGCTTCAACAATAACGCCCGGAAAGTCGCGGTAGCCGCTCTGGTAGCGCCGGATTACGTCATCGGCGGTCATTTCTTTTCTGCTTGGTCGTTTCATCGTGTTCCGTCCAGCCAAATTTTGTTACGATTATAACCTAGCGCCATTGTTAAAGGCAAGATTGCTCAGGTTTCGAGCACAATTTGCCGGGCAATGCCATCGTTGTGGTGAATGGCCATCAGCGCTTTGCCTTTGCCGGTGCGGGCGGCTTTGGGCAGGGCGCGGGCGTACACGGTTTTGCTGTTTTTCTTGCGCGAAATCAGCATTACCCGGTGGTTTAAATTAACCACGTTGGCCGCCGCCACCGGCCCGGATTCCTCGCTTAACGGCATGGTAATTACGCCCTGGCCGTAGCGCCCCTGCTTGGGAAACTGCTCCAACTCGATGCGTTTGCCCAGGCCGCCGGTAGTTACCAGCGCCAGTTCGCCTTTGGCGATGACCGGCCCGGCGCCGGCCAGTTTTTCGTTTTTGCTCAGCTTCATGCCCAGCACGCCGGCGGCGGGCAACCCCATCGCCCGCACCTCTTCTTCGGCAAAGCGGATGGCCTGCCCGCCGGAACTGACCAGTATCACTTCGCCTTCGCCGGGGGTAGCAAAGGCCGTCAGCAGCGCGTCGCCGGCTTCGATGCCCATCACTGTGGCGTCGCTGCCGCGCACATCGTTTAAATCCTTTAAAGTGATGCGTTTTACCCGGCCCTGTTCGGAGGCCATAAACAGGTAGCCCGGCGGCTCGGCGGTGGGCGGCAGCGCCAGCCCGGCGACCAGCGATTTAACCGGCCCACCGCTAAAATCGGTAAAACTGGGGCCATCGCCGGGTTCTGCGCCTTTGGGCACATGGTGCATGGGAATAATCACGGCCTGGCCATCGGTGGTGAACAGGTAGAGCATGTCGCGGGTGTTGGCCGGCGTGGCCACCGCCACCGGGTCTTTTTGATGGCCCCGCGCCGGGTCGAGGCCCTGTTCCGCCGGCCAGCAACACAGCCGCCCGCTTTCGGTCACGGCCACCACCACGTCTTCGGCGGGTACCAGGTCGCGGGCGGTGGTGACTTCGCCGGCGGTGGTGGCGTAATCCACAATCAGCGTGCGGCGCGGTGAGCCATATTTTTCCTTGAGTTCAGTGAGTTCATCTTTAATCACGCCCAAAACCTTTTTGCGGGATTTGAGCAATTCTTCCAGATGTTTTATCTGCGCCAGCAGTTCTTTGTACTCGTCCTCAATTTTTTTACGTTCCAGCGCCGCCAGCCGGCGTAGCGGCATATCCAAAATGGCGTTGGCTTGAATTTCCGTCAGCTTGAAGTTTTTCATCAGGTTGACGCGGGCGGTTTCGGCGGTGCGCGAACTGCGAATGGTCTGGATGATTTCATCCAGGTGGGCCAGCGCCACCCGCAGCCCTTCCAGAATGTGGGCGCGTTGCCGGGCTTTATCCAGATCAAAATTGGTGCGGCGGGTAATAATTTCCAACCGGTGTTTGATAAACAGTTGCAGAGATCGTTTTATGGGCAGCAGGCGCGGCTCGCCATCAACCAGAGCCAGCATGTTAATGCTAAAGGTGGCCTGCATGGCCGTCATTTTGAAGAGTTGCCCCAGCACGTCTTTGGGGTTAACGGTGCGGGTCAGTTCGATGACCAGCCGCATCCCCTGCCGGTCGGATTCGTCGCGCAGGTCGGCAATGCCTTCGATTCTGCCATCGCGGGTGAGGTCGGCGATTTTTTCGGCCAGGTTGGCCTTATTGGTTTGGTAGGGGAGTTCGGTAATAACCAGCCGGTGGCGGTTGCGGCTCATCTCCTCGATGTGAACTTTGGCCTGCACGGTAATGCGCCCTTTGCCCACGGCGTAGGCGCTACGGATCAAGTCGTTGCCGCCGTTGTCACTGTTATCGTCATCGCTTTTTTTATTATTCGCGTAGCGATAAACTATTCCCCCAGTCGGAAAATCCGGCCCTTTAATAAATTGTAGCAGTTCCTCAATATCAACATCTTGATTTTGAATGGCCCGGTCAATTGTAAATATCAGGGCATCGCAAACTTCGTTGAGGTTGTGCGGCGGAATGCTGGTGGCCATGCCTACCGCAATGCCCGAAGCGCCGTTCACCAGCAGGTTAGGGACTTTGGCCGGCAGCACGCCTGGCTCGGTGAGGCTGCCATCAAAGTTGGGCAAAAAATCAACGGTGTTGCGGTCAATATCGGCCAGCACTTCGGCGGCCATGCTGGCCAGCCGAGCCTCGGTGTAGCGCATGGCGGCGGGCGGGTCGCCATCCACGGAGCCAAAGTTGCCCTGCCCGTCAACCAGCGGCACGCGCATAGAAAAATCCTGGGCCAGCCGCACCATGGCGTCGTACACGGCGGTGTCGCCGTGGGGATGGTATTTGCCCAGCACCTCGCCAACAATGCGGGCGCTTTTTTTGTAGGGCAGGCCGGCCCGCACGCCCATATCGTGCATGGCATACAAAATGCGGCGATGTACCGGCTTGAGGCCGTCGCGTACATCGGGCAGCGCCCGCGACACAATGACACTCATGGCGTAATCCAGGTACGCCTCTTGCATTTGCCGGTCAATATCAACCTGTTTGACTATCCCAACTTCCATTCACGCCTCCGCGCACACCGGCCTGTATGTGGTATGCGAACAAAAATTCTATACAAAATATGCTACTCTATCGGCATTATAAACGATTTTAGTTAATTGAGAAATTGCGCGTAACCGTGTAAACAAAAACACCCCAACCAAAGCCGGGGTGTTTGCGCCAAAAAATCGGCGGCGTTGAAAATCACCTGGCAATCAGGTAGCCGCCAACCAACAGAATAACTGCGCCGATGAAGCGCGTGGCGTCAATGGGCCGGGCGGTTACGCCAAACCAGCCAAATTGATCAATCAATAGCCCAACCAGCAATTGCCCCACAATGATGAGCGTTAGCATCATTGCGCCGCCCAACCGGGGCAATGTTATATTGATGGTTTGGTACAAAATCAGGCCAAAAATACCCACGCCCAACATATACCACGGCAGCGTGCGCCAATCTTTAATGTTTTCGCCGCCGCGCCAAAACAACAAAATTGCCGAAAGAATTGTGCCGCTGAGGTGCACAATAAGACTGCCGGCCACACCGCCAACCCGCTGCCCGATTGCACCGGCCATGGGCGATTGAATCCCCACCGAAATTCCGCCAATCAAACCGATTAAAATCACCACCCGGTAATCTACCATTGATGCTGCTCCTGACGGCGTTATTGATTTGGCTTATGGTTAAGAACAAGTGCTAAAGTGACCGGCACTTATCGCTACTGGAAACTAAAGTGCCGGTCACTTGTACTTAACATGAGCCATTGATTTTTGGCAAGCTAGCCGCTAAACAAACTCGATGTCAAACTCCACCAGTTCGCAATCCAGCCGGGTGTTTTCTACCCACTGGGCCACCCGCGTGAGCAGCCCGTGAGCGTAATCGCGGCTGGGAGAAACGGTGACGGCGGCAATCACGGTTTGGTTCCAAACCGTTTGGCCGTCAACCTCGGCCACGCTCACGTTAAATTCGTTGCGCAGCCGGGCGGTAATGCTTTTAACCACCTGCCGTTTATCCTTAAGCGAAAAGGCGGCAGGAATATTTAAATGCAAGGTACAAACGCCAATCACCATATTGAGTTATCTTTACCTGGAAAACGGGAACGGCGCGGTGGCTATAGCCCCCGGTACGTCCACAGGCGGTTAATCCCAAAATTCCAGAGCAGCACAATGCCAATGGCAATCAACTTGGCCACGTTGTAGCTGTATGGCTCGCCGATAACTGGCACCAGCACGGCATCCAGCCCCACCACAATCAGGTTATTGATGATTAACCCCATCAGGTTGACCAGGGCAAATTGGGGCAGTTGGGTGCGTTTTTTGCGGCTGCGCGATTCGGGGTAGGTCCACAGGCGGTTCCACACAAAGTTGCTGGCAATGGCCACACACACCGAAGCCGTGTTTGCCATCAGCAGCGGCCAGCCGTAATATTGCTTTAACAAATTGAGCAAGCCAAAATCAATTACGGCTCCCAGCGCGCCCACCATGGCAAATTTAATAAAACGCCGAAATTCTTTGGGGTTGTTTTGATAAACGTTGGTAATGTTTTCTAAAATGGACACTTCTATACTCTTTTGTTTGTTAAATAAATTACAGAAATCAAACCCAGTATAATGGCCACATGTAAATACATGCCCTGCACGTATAAATTATCCACTAAATTGTGCACCTGTATATGCGCCAAAATACCCATTCCACCGGCGGCAACAGCCCGAAAAAAGCCGCTACTAAGCCGCACCGCGCGCCATGATACCGCAAAACAGCTAATCCAAAAAGCCAGGTAAACAATTATTCCCACCAAACCGGTTTCTGCGCCCAGGTTGAGCAGGTAATTGTGCGCGTGCCCCAACGGGTCGAGCCAGCGCCCCACGGCGTAAGCCGGATAGATAACGCCGTAATTGCCAAAGCCAACCCCAAGCCAGGGATGGTCGCGCCACATATCGCGGGCGGCCTGCCAGTGCGCCAGCCGCTCCACGGTGGCAAAATTGGCGTCGGTTACGGGCGTGGTGGCCACATCCTTGATATCAAAAATGGCGGCGGCGTTCACAAAGCGTTCGGTTACGGCCAAAATCGGACTGTCCGCTTCTTGGGTGGTGGAGCCGGGGCTAAAACTGATGGAACCGGCCAACGCCGCCAGCACGCCGGTAACTACCGCCGCCAGCGCCAGCAGCGCAAATTTTTTACTGCGAACCACCACCGTTACCGCGCCGGCCACGGCAAAACCCAGCCACGCGCCCCGCGACTGGCTGGCAAACAGCGCCGCCAGCATTGCCGCCAGCGGCAGGCCAAACAAAACCAGCCGGCCCAGCGAGTAGCCCAGTTGCGCCAATCGGTTTAAATAGGCCGGCCCGGCGGCGGCCCAGATTACGGATTTGGGGGTGGTTTCAAAGGCAATCCAGATTACCAGCGATAGCGCCAGCGGCAACGCCAGCCCCAGGTAGCCACCGTAGGGGTTAGGTTGGGCAAAAGTGCCGTAGGCGCGTAAAAACTGGCCGCCAAACAACAAAAATCCGTCCGGCCCAACCTTGAACACAAATTGATACAAGCCCAACGCCGCCTGCGCCACGCCGGTAAGCAGGATAACCAGCGCCATCCATTTAATGCGCCGGGGCGGCAGCAGGTTTATCACCAGCAGGTATAACGCCAGCGCCTCGGCCCACTTCATGGTTTCTATCAGGCAGGCCCGGATTGACAACGCATTCAACCACGATAGCATCACGCCGCCCAACAGCACCAAAAACGGCACCAGCAGCGGCCCCTGCCGGATGGTCAACGGTTGCCCGCGCACTGCCTGCCCGGTGAGCAGTTTTAGCAGCCAAATGGCCACCGCCGCCAGCAGTAACAGTTCCATTACGCCGGCTTTGGCTTCGCTAACGGGTAGCGCCACCAGGCTGCTAAAGGGAATCATCGGGACAAGCGCGTAAAGCAGCAGGGTTGGCTCAAGCAGAGCCAATCCCCCCAAGATTAAACCGCCCACCAGTAGCGCCGCGAGTTTTAACGGCAGCCAAACCAGCAACACCCCCACCGCTATAACTACCGCCACGGTGAGGGGCAAGTGCAGCTTTGAACTCACGGGCAAAGCCGGCACGGTTAACGACAAAAATTTGCGGTAACTGGCAGTCAGCATTAACTCAAAATACGTGGCCGGAAATACTCAATGGTTTGGGTTAGCCCTTCTTCCAGCGATACCCGTGGCAGCCAACTGAGAATGCGGCGGGCCTTGCTGATGTCGGGTTGGCGCACTTTGGGGTCATCTTTAATGCGCATGTCGGTGGGTTCAATGAACACAATTTCGGAGCGGCTGCCGGTCAGTTCGATGATTTTCTGGGCAAACTGTAAAATTGTCATTTCAACCGGGTTGCCAATATTTACCGGCTCGGCTTCGTTAGACATCAGCAGGCGGTAAATGCCCTCAATTAAATCGGCCACATAACAAAAGGCGCGGGTGCGGCTGCCATCGCCATAAACGGTGAGCGGCTCGCCGCGCAACGCCTGCGCGATGAAGTTGGGCACCACCCGGCCATCTTCCTGGCGCATGCGGGGGCCGTAGGTGTTAAAAATTCTCACAATGCGCGTATCCAGGCCGTGGTAGCGGTGGTAGGCCATGGTCATGGCTTCGGCAAAACGTTTGGCTTCGTCGTACACGCCGCGCGGGCCAATGGGGTTAACGTTGCCCCAGTAGTCTTCGGTTTGGGGATGGATGAGCGGGTCGCCGTACACTTCCGAGGTGGACGCCAGCAAAAAGCGGGCGTTTTTGGCTTTGGCCAGGCCCAACGCCTTGTGCGTACCCAGCGCCCCTACTTTTAACGTGGGAATGGGGTATTCCAGGTAGTCAATGGGGCTGGCGGGCGAGGCAAAGTGCAGCACGGCATCAACCGGCCCTTCAACGTAAATGTAGTTGGTCACATCGTGCTTTATAAATTGAAACCGTTCGTTGCCGGCCAGGTGTTCGATGTTGGCGGTGCTGCCGGTGAGCAAGTTGTCAAGGGCAATCACGCTGTGGCCTTCGGCCAAAAAACGGTCGCACAGGTGCGACCCCAAAAATCCTGCTCCGCCTGTAATTAATACGCGCATTTTGTCTCCACAATAATACAAAGTTTTTATATTTTTATATTTATAATCGAAGGGTAATTTTACCACTCGCTATGGCGATAGGCTAATTTTGGCATAAAAAAGCTCCGGCGGAAACCGGAGCCTGTTGAGTACAGAATATTTTTCAGGCGATGCGGTAGGTGCTGCCGGTTAAAATATCTTCGCGGCCCGTAAACGGCTCGCCAATTTCAAGGCCGCCGGGTTTTATGCTAAAGCGGCGAATTTCTTTTTGGTGGTAGCTGCCCCGCATTTTTATAACGGCAATGGCCCGCTGGATGCTGCTATCTACCTCAACGTAATTTAAAATGAGCACGGTATCCACCAAAAACGGCAGCGCGGCAATCAGTTGGTTGCGGCGGGTATCCAGCACTCTGGCGGTTTCGTCCAGTAGCAGCGGGGTCATATCCTCGCGTTTCAGGGCGTTAACCAGCGTGTTGAGCACATCCCGAATTTCCAACGGGTCTTTAGTGAGGCGCTGAAAGTGGGCGGCGCTGTCAATCACAATCCGCTGGGGAGCAATCATCTGGATTTTCTGGGCAATTGGCCCCTGCTCGCCAAGCCGCATGCTCTCAAGAAACACCTCCGGCGAGGTGAAAATAATGCCCAATTGGCCGGATTTTTCTAACTGAGGCAAATCCCAGCCCAATTGCCGGGCATCCCGAATGAGCGAGTTGGGGAATTCTTCAAAAGAAACCAGCAGGCCGGTCTGTCCGGCTTGAATGCCGGCAATTAAAAATTGCAACCCCAAGGTAGTTTTGCCCACGCCGGGCGCGCCGCTCACCAACGTGGCGGAGCCTTTAATCAGCCCGCCACCCAGCATGGCGTCCAGCGCCGGTGATCCCAAGGATAGTCTTTCTTGTGCAGGAAGCGCCATAATGTTTAACCTTGCTCAAACTGTCAGTTGTGGCTTTGCCAGTTGATTACTTTTATCTGGATGGTATTGCCGTTTTTGCACGGGTCGAGCGTGCAGCCAGCCGGCATATTACTATTCCCGCTGCTGCTGTTACTGTTGCTATTGCTATTGCTGTTACCGTTACCATTTCCGTTGCTGTTATTATCATCACCCCGGTAACAGTAATTAGGGTTATCGGCAAAAATCGGATCGGTGGTAAACCTGAATTCCTCGCTGGAGCGCTGGCCGTTGTTCACCACGTAGGCGTACCAGTTGTGCGATTGGTACGCGGCAGGTTTGCTGGAGCCGGGGATTAGCAGCGCCCCGTACCGGCCATTGTTGTCGGTGGTGGCAATAAAGCGGCTGCCGGCCACGCCGAGTTCGCCGTATTGAATTTGCACGCCGGCTTTGGGCAGGCCGTTGGTGTCATTTACGGTGCCTTCAAGCCCGGTATCGGCGCAGTTGTTTTTGCCGCTGTGCGAAGAAACCACAAACGGGAACGGAGTAGGGGTGAGCGTGGCCGTGGGCGGCAAAGTCGGCGGCAACGGCGTCGCCGTGGAGGTAGAGGTAGGGGTGCGGGTGCTGGTTGAGGTTTTGGTGGGGGTGGGGGTGCGGGTGCTGGTTGGCGTTTTGGTTGGCCCCGGAGTAGTGGTGGAGGTGGGCGTCCAGGTTGCCGGGTATGATGGGTCGGTGGTGGGCGTGCCAATAGGCACCGGGGTGGGCATGGCGGCAATCCGGGCTTCAGCCGCTTCGGTGGCGCGTTGCGGGTTGAGCGGGTTAAAAGGAACTTCGGGGCGAATAAAAATGGCGGTGTAGCACAAAATAGAAAGCACCGTTAACCCCAACACCATTGCCAGCAATACAATTGTAAGGCGATCATCTAACCGCATATTGCTTCTCCTTCTTTAAAGGCAGGCTTGGCCGTGCCAAAAAATCAATCCAGGGCAATCAACGTATACAAATTTTCGTTATTAACGCCGCCGATACCCACAAACAGTTTAAACTGCGGCTGAGTTTTAATCAACCGGTCGGTGGCGTCTGAAAGCTGGGCGCGTCGTTGTTCTTCGGGATAGTTGGGATAACGGCCCAATTCTCCGGCCAAAATTTCAACGCGCAGCCGTTCTTCGGTGGCTTTATCAATTTGAGCCGCATCCGGCAGCGCCACCACCAGATCGGCGTAAAGCGCGTACAGGGTTTCGTAAGTTTTGGTCAAATCGGCCCTGATTTGTTCGGCCTGGTTTTCCCATTCCGGAACAATACTCAGGCCGTAGCCTTTTTTGGCCACCCGATATTTGAGGGATAGCCAGGTAATTTGAGCCACGGTTATGTCAATCTTCTTGGATAGCTGCGTGGCGTTTTCAAACTCCTGCCGAAAAAACGGCAGCTTGAGCTGGTCTTCGGCCAGTAGCGCCTGGGCCAGTTTGGGCACCTCTTCGGTGGGAATGCTGCCGCCAAGCTGAACCAGTTTGCTGGCCAATTCCTGAGCAACTTGCCAGCGGGTAGCCTCGGCGGTTTGGATGGCGTTGGTCAGGGCGATGGGCTGGTTGGCGGGCAAAATGGGTTGCTCGCTGGCAATCAGGGTGGGTTCCGGCGGTTTGGCGCTTAAATTCAGGTTTTCGCGGGCCAAAACCCGTTCATTTATTGAGTTGTAATTGGTATGCAGCCGTTCAAAAATCCGGCGGCGATGGGCGGCCTGTAAAAAAGGGCTTTTGGCCGCCACGGCAAACGCCTGATCAAGATAAAATTTGGCCAGTTGTGGCTGGGCAATCTCAATTAGCCCTTCGGCGGCCTGCAACAAAAGGTCGGCCCGCACCGTGTCCGATAAATCGGGGGCCAGCGTGGCCACCGTTCCGGCCATTTTGTAAGTAAAAACAGCTTTATCGGTTTGGTTGTTACCGGCGTAAGCCGCCGCCAGTTGCAAAAAGTCCCCGGCGCTTTCTTTGTTGGTTAACATTGGCGTAAACAGCAACCCTGCCAGCGCCGTTTCTGGCCGGGCTTTGTCAATCGCTTCGGTGATCTGGGTTGTTTCCGGCACCCCGCCCAGCGAAGCCAACGCCAGCGCGGGGTCAATTTGATCTGTGTTTAAATAAGTTAACCGGCTTTTGCCCATAATGGCCGTTGTGTTGCCGGTTTTGGAAGCCAGACGGGTGTAAAACAGTATGCTCACGGCAGCCGCCAGAATGAGCGTTAGAATGATTGCTGTTCCAAAAATAATAATAAGGCCCCAGTGAGACTTTTTGATTTTGGCCGGTTGCATTGCCAATGTTTACTCCGGTAATGGTTGTAGAATTTATCCAAGTATAGCCAAAATACCAAGGCTGTCCACAATCAGGGCAGGGTAACAAACTGTTCCACGCGGCTCAAGGCTCGCCGTCTTTGTAGCCAGGTGTTAAAGGCCGCCAGTTTGAATTGCTGCGCCATTGAAGGCGTGAGCGGGCGGTTGGACTCCTTTCCTTCCAGTTTGATGATGTAGTACCCGGTTTGCGTTTTTATAGGACCGCTGATTTGGCCGGGTTGCAGTGAAAAGGCAGCATCGGTCACGGTGGCAGGCACAAGATTGGCCACGCGGGGAAACCAATCCAAAAATTGGCTGGTGGTTGCTTGCTCATCGGCCAGTTCTGGCAGGGTTTTGCCCTGCGCAATCTGGTTGGCGATGGCTTGCGCGTCGGCGGGCGCGGTTATCACCATTAACTGCAACTTGATTTGCTCGGCGGCGCGTGGCGCGTTTTGCGTAACCTGCTCAAAAACTTTAACGGCGGTCAGTTGAAACCGTAAATCGGCCAGTAATTGCGGATAGGTTCTATTATTGGCGGTGAGCCATTGCTCAAGTTGCTCCGGGGCGGTTTGGCCGGTTAATTTTTGCGCCGCCGCGGTCAGTTCGGTATCGGTAACCAGGATGCCGGTTTGGCGGGCGTATTGCTCAATGATTTGCCGGTCTACCAACCCCTGGATGATTTGCTGTTTCAACCCGGCCTCAACCGGAGTTCCCTGCGCCGCCAGCGATTGCGCAAAATCGGCCACCTGGGCCTGGAACTCGCTCAATAGCACCGGCTCGTTGTTTACCCGGATGGCGACCGGCTGCGCGCCTTCAAAGGCGCGGTTGGTCGCCACTTGAGCCGGGGTTGGAGTTGGCGCAGTTGGCAAAACCGTAGCCTGCACAAACTGAACTGCCGGCGTTGGGGCGGGCCGAGAACCGCACCCGCTCAACAAAAATATACACCCCACCAGAAAGAAGAATTTATCCACCGCACCCTAAATATGGCTATGTTTTTAATTACGCTACAATATATAGTGTGGTTAGGCTCCCACCCAAATTCAATTATACATTGGTTATAGAAAATACGCAATCCTTTTTTCTGGGATAGTGTGATTACTGGATCCGGAATTATGCAACTTGCGGGGATCAATCGGGGGGGGTGTTGGCGAGACAAATTAAAAAAGCCCACCTTAAAAAGGTGGGCTTTGCGGGCCGGGGATCAAACTTTTACCCACAAATGAACTTTGTGGCCTTCTTCTACGTGTTCCCAACGGATGGCGACAATGTCCAGTTCGCCGCGCAACCCGTCGCCGGTGGGGAAATCAAGCCGGGCTGGGCGGCCTTCGCGCCAGGCATCCTCACAGCGTTTTACCAGTTTGGGGCCGTCAAAGGCGCGCATCTCGCACATGGCAATCTCGTTGCTTTCCGTTCCTTCCAACACGCCAATTGACCACTCATTTGAAACATCGTGAAATTCCGGCGGTGGGCCTTCAACGATGGTGATATAGGCCGGTTCTCGTTTCTCGATCATGCTCATCACCTTGAATTAGATTTGGTAGCCTGTACTATCGCTAATATTGTACACGAAAAAAAAACAGCGCCAAGTCCAAATCAAAAAACATCTTTTGCCACAAAAATATTATCGGCATTTATTTTTACAACTTGAGCCTGAATTGCCGGTTTCTGAATAATCGTTAACCTGTGGTATACTCTCCCAAGTTTGGTTTACTTTTTAACTTCTAATAATTCAGAGAGGATTATTTTATGGGTAATTACGATACCATTGTGATTGGCGGCGGGCCGGGCGGTTACGTGGCTGCCATTAAAGCCAGCCAGCTAGGCCAAAAAACCGCCGTGGTAGAAAAAGAGCACATGGGCGGCATTTGCCTCAACTGGGGCTGCATCCCCACCAAATCGCTGATTCGCAACGCCGAAGTGGCTCATCTACTGCACGAAGGCAGCACCTTTGGGTTTAAGTTTGATAACCTTGAGCTTGATTACAGCGTGGCCCAAAAACGCAGCCGGCAGGTGAGCGCCCGGCTGGTTAAGGGCATCGGCTTTTTGATGAAAAAGAACAATATTGATGTATTTGAGGGCGCGGGCGCGCTCAAAAGCGCCACCGAAATCGAAGTGAACGGCGAAGTTCACACGGCCAAAAATTTTATTATCGCCACCGGTTCGCGGGCCAAAGTGATTCCCGGTTTAACCGTTAACGGCAAAACGCTGTGGACGGCTCACCAGGCGCTGGAACAAACCGCAGTGCCCCAATCGCTGATTGTAATCGGGGCGGGGGCCATTGGCATGGAATTTTCTTATGTGTTTAGTAGCTACGGCGCCAAAGTAACCATTGTTGAAATGCTACCCCGCGTGCTGCCCCTGGAAGATGAGGAAGTCAGCGCCGAGATGGAACGCCATTTGAAAAAGATGGGCATTGTCGCCCACACCGGCACTCGCGTGGAAAAGGTGGAAGACCACGGCGACAGCGTGACCGTAACCATCAGCAAAAACGGCCAGAGCCAGGAACTTACCGCCGCCGCCACGTTGATTTCGGTGGGCGTTGCGCCCAACAGCCAGAACATCGGCCTGGAAGCCGCCGGCGTTGCCACCGACGAGCGGGGTTTTATTAAAATTGATGACCAAATGCGCACCAACGTGCCCAACATTTACGCCATTGGCGATGTTACCGGCAAAATGGCGTTGGCGCACGTAGCCAGCGCGCAGGGCATTATCGCCGCCGAAACCATTGCCGGGCATGCCACCCGCCCGCTCAAATACCCCAACATGCCGCGCTGCACCTACACCCACCCCGAAGTCGCTTCGGTGGGGCTAACCGAGGCGCAGGCCCGCGAACAGGGCTATGCGGTAAAAGTGGGCAAGTTTGCGTTTCAGGCCAACGGCAAAGCTTTGGGGATGAACGAAAACAGCGGCTTTGTAAAAATTGTGGCCGAAAGCAAATACAACGAGGTGTTGGGCGTGCATATGATTGGCGCTAACGTAACCGAAATGATCGCCGGGCCAACCGGGATGATTGGGCTGGAAACCACCATCGAAGAATTGGCCGGCACGGTTCACCCGCACCCCACCATGACCGAAGCGGTTATGGAAGCCGCCCACGCCGCGCTGGGGCACGCCATCCACTCGTAAAAACCTTCAGCACCAGTAATGGTAGTGACCGGCACTTTGCAAAGTGCCGGTCACTGGGCTAACGCAAAAAGCGCTACTCCGGTAAAGAGTAGCGCTTTTTTACGGCAAATGGAGAAAAAATACGGTTACACCGGCAAAACAACCATTATTTTTGTGCCGCTGCCGGTGGTATCGCGGGCTACGTTCAGGCTGCCGCCAACGGCCTGGGCGCGCATCAACAGATTATCAAACCCAACGCCGCCTCTGTCCACCAATCGAGAGGCCACCTCTGCCGGGTCAAACCCGCGCCCGTCGTCGGCAATGGTCAGGTACAGCGCGTTCTGTTCCAGGGCCACCGTTAGCCGCACACTGTTGGCGATGGCGTGTTTTCTGGTATTCAGCAGCCCTTCCTGCACAATCCTCATCAACCCCAACATTTGCGCTGGCGTCAGCCGGAGGTCATCAGCCTGAATTTTATATTGATAAGCTACCGGCGCGCCACCCCGGCGGTGATGCAGGGTGATGGCGTAGGTAATGTAATCGTCCAGAGTGGAATCTTCGTCGGTTTCCAGCATGGGCGGGCGCAAATCCTGAATTAACTCGCGCAACTGCCCCGAAGCTTTCTGGCTGCGCTCTTCCAGTTGGCTGAGTTCGTTCAGCAACAGTTCCAATTGATTGCGCTCTAGCAGTTTGCGGCAAATGCCGGCTTGCAAGCCCAGTTGCAGAGTGGTTTGGGCCACGCCATCGTGCAGTTCTTTGGCAATGTACCGCCGCTCATTTTCAAGCGCGTCCAGCAGGGTTGGGTTGGTTATTTCACTCAAAACAAATCTCCATTAGTTATTCTGGTTGGGCGCAGTGGGCACAAGCGGCAACTCTTTATCGGTAATTTCCAGCGAAATGATGTAGCTGCCGGCCTCGTCCGGCGAGTAGCTTCGCGCCACAATCCGATAATCTCCGGTTTGCGGCACAATAAAATTGGCCACCGCGGCCTGCTTGGCAAAGAAATCATCATTAACATACAGAAGTTTGCCATCTTTGTTGTATAACGACAAATAGGTATCAAGGTTATCCGACTCCATTTTGGCCGTTACAAATTTACCTTTGGTCGCGGTAAAAGTCCAGGTGTCCTGCTGACCGGCCTTTAGCTGGCGGGTTTCGCTCTGGCCGGATTTTAGCGCGCCGGCGGTGGCCAATTTTTTGGCCAGATTCAACAGGATGGAATACACCCCGCCCCGATCATCTTCGGGCCGGGCCGATTTTAGCACCGCCTGGTATTCGCCCGCTGCCGGCGCGGCAAAATCGAGCGCGGCAGCGTTCATACCCCCACCGCTGTCATCATCGCCGAGCAGTAGTTTGCCGTCGGGACCGTACAGTTCCAGGTAGCTGTCAAGCTGCTCCGATTGTATTTTAAGGGTGATAAACTCGCCAGTTTGGGCCGAAAAAGTGTAGGTAACAAGCTGCCCGGGCCGCAACGCCGCCTGCACCGGCTGATCGGGCGTAAGCGGCCCGCCGCCCGGCGCAAATTCAACCGCCTTCAGGCTGATTTCGTAAGCCCCGCCGGCATCGGGCAAAGCCGAGCGCGCCACCAGAGTGTAGGTATCGGCGGCGGGCAGGACAAAGTTGGTAATCGCGCCGGTGTCGCTTTCGGTTAAAATGGCATCCTGCGAGTTACGCAACTCCAGGTAGGGCGCAAACTCGGCGGAGGCTATGCCGGCATCTATAATCTGGTCGGCCTGGCCGGTAAATGTCCAGCGGTGCAGTCGGCCCGGTTTTAGCACGCCGGATTGCGTTTGGCCCAGACCCAACTCGCCGCCGCCCGATGTTTGCCCGCCGGAGGTTAGTGTTAGCGTGATTGGCCCGGCGCTGCCCACCGTGTTGGCGCGAATGGTGTACAGGCCGTCAGCCGGCAGCGGCACTTCAAACAGTTCGGGGTTAAGGTTGCCGCCGCTGTCGTCATCGCCGGTTAACAACGCGCCATCCGGCCCGTACAGCGCCAACGCGGAGTCCAATCCGGGGGCAGCCTGAACGCTCACGGTGAGGTATTCGCCCTGTTTGCCCTGGTAGTGCCATTTGTAGCCCTTGTCGGTTAGCATAAGATTACGGCTGTCGCCATTGGCCAGCAGACCGCCTCCCGCCGTGGGATGCCCGCCGGTCAGGCCCAGTTCGTAGCGGCCCAGCGTGCCGCCGTAACTCCGCACCACAATGCGGTAAGTCCCGGTTTGGGTGAGTTGTACCTCGTACAACGCCGCGTTCAGGTTGGTGGCGCTGTCATCGTTACTATCAATCAACTCACCGGCGGGATTGTACAACTCTAAATAGCCATCAAATTGGCTGTTCAGCATAATATTCACCCGCTCACCGGCGTCGGCGCTAAAAAACCAGTCATCAATGGCGTTGGGTTCATCAATAGCGCCCTCTTTGATGTCGTTGTAGGCGATGCGCCGGTCGGCGTTGATGGTTGGCGTGGCGGTGGGCGCATTCTGGGCCGGAGCGGGCGTAACCGGCGGCGGGAGTTGCTGGGGCATAGGGTTGGGTAACGCCGGTTGGGGCGTGGGCGTGGTGGCGTTGCAGGCCGCCATCAGCATTACTACCAAAATCAGGCCAAACAAAAATATTTGTTTCATGGACAAATTGACCGCTGTTGAAATTTTTTTGGCATCCGTTATCTGGACACTTTCTTGACATTCCCCGCTGTTACCTTGTCCCCGTATTGACCGGTTTTTGAATATACTGGGACTAACACCGGTAAGACTGGAGGAAATGACAAATGACCAAACAAATGCGTTTCTGGGTAACCTGGGGGCCAGTGTACGCGCTGGCGCTGTTGATGGTTGGCTTGATGTTCCTGGCCCAAAGTATCGCGCCGTTGGCTAATTGGCTGGCTTATTTGGACATCGGTTTGGTGGTGATTGGTTACGGGTTGATCGCCGCATGGTTGAACGCCCACCCGGACGGGCTGCTGGATCAAACCTCAACCGGGGCTAATGAGTATCCGGTTTCTGATTGGCCGGAGGCGGAGTATCCCGCCGCGCCGGTGTTGCCGCCGGTACCGTCCCAAACCCCCGGCGAGGAACCAGCTCCGGTTAGCAGCCGCAAAGCGCCCGGCCAAACCTGGGCCAAGCCCGCTCTCACCAGTCCCAAAAGTTGATAAAGGCTTTAGAAAAGGGCGTAATTTACCAATTACGCCCTTAAATTGCCAGCTAATCCCCGTCCGTCCGGTCAACCCGTTTGCTGTATAAAACCAAACCATCCCCTTGGTGATAAAAATCCTTGATAACGGCCTCGCACCGATAGCGCAGCTTCTCGTAAACCCGCCGGGCCGGCTCGTAATCGGGTCGGGTGGAGGTTTCGATGATGACCAGCCGCCCGCCCATCGCGGCAATGTCGCGCTCGGCTTGCCGGGATAACGCGCTGCCAACGCCTTTGCCCTGCGCCGCCGGTTGAGAACAAAGCCAGAAGATATCAAACGTGCCCTGTGTGAACGCGCGCGGTCCATAGCAAACATAGCCCACAAGTTGCCCACCCTGAACGCCTGATAAAAAGTAGTAGCCGCTTTGTTCGGGGCCGAGGCCGGTGTAGTCGCGCAGCAGTTCGTCCAGTGTGTCTATTTCTTCGGCGCTGAACACGCCCGTTTCGCGGGTTATGGCCAAAATGGCCGGCGCTTCGGCGGGCTGAGTGGCCCGGATGTGCAAGTCTTTGGTCATTTAGTCCTCTACCGCGTAGCCCAGGGCTTGTTTTTGCAGCCGTTTCATGTGCCGGGCGGCTAAAAGATCGGCTTCAACGCCGTAATCCGGCGGATTCAACCGCTTGCTGTACAAAATCTGGTCGTCGCCATCGGCGTAAAAATCGGCGATGGTAGCCTCTATGTGGTAGCCACGCGCCTCAAAGAAGCAGCGAACCGGCTGCCAACCCGGCAACCCGGAGACTTCTACCAGTACCAGATTGCCGGCCAAAACGCAGATGTCCCGCTCGGTTTGGCGGAGCAGCGCGGTAGCCACTCCCCGGCGTTGGCAGGCCGGAGCCACGCCCACGGCGTACAAATCAAAGGCGCTTTCGGTTAGCCAGCGCGGGCCGTAGCAACTGTAGCCAATCACCTGGCCATTTTGATGGCAGGATAAAAAGCGGTACATGCTGGCCGCGCCCTGAGCCAGATAATCGTTCACCCAATCCCGCAGCGCCGCCACCCGCTCCGGGGCAAGAACGCCGGCGGCGCGGGTGAGGCTAACAATTTGTTCTGCGTCGGCGGCGCGGGTTGGCGCTATTACAAGGTTAAGCATTGGGCCGGCCTAAAAGTAGCTGCCAATAATTTCGAGCACTTTGGTAATGTTGGCCGGATCGCCGGATTGCACGCGAGTGGCGCTGGCCCGGGCAATGCCGTTGAGGGCGTTGATGTCGGCGTCGCCGCCATAGGCCACGGGAATGACAATCACCGGGTTGCGATCCTCTTTGTTGGTTTTGATGAGTTCAATCACGCTTTGCAGCGCGGTCACGCTGCTGGTGTCCTGCCCGTCGCTGAGCACCACAATCGCCTGAATGCGGTCGTCTTTGGCATCGCGGGCCTGTTTGAGCAGGGCGATGGATTGGACAATGGCATCGTAGAGCGAAGTATCGCCCTGAGCCTGAATCTGGCCAATTTGCGTGCGGATATTGCCCTGGCCCCCTTCAAATGAAGTGAGCGCCTGAACGCTGGGCAGGCTGTTGTTATCCAGGTAAATCATCGAACCCATTTTAAAGTCGTACACCTGCGGCTGGCTGTTGAATGTCATTAGCCCCACCCGGTTTTGCGCCGGCATTTTATCCAAAAAGGCGGCGGCGGCGGTTTGGGCCTGGGCTATTTTATCGCCCTGCATTGAGCCGGAGGTATCCATCACCAGCAGCACGTCGGCCTGTTTCTTTACAAATTGCCAGCTTGATTGCACCGCTGCCACCACTTCGGGGTCCGGCACTTCCAGAATGGTGCTGGGCTTGTTGGGATCAACCCCCAGTTCCGGCGCAATGGGATAGCCCACTTTCACATCGGGGTTAACGGGCCGAAAGCCGGATTCCATTACTTTTTCCTGCACGGTTTTACTGCGAGTGTAATCGGTAAAAACTTTGGCGGCGGCGCGTTGTTCGTCAGTCACCCAATCGGCTTTGGGTACGGCAAACGGGTGTTCGTGCCAAAAAGTGCCTTCTTTGGGGTAAAGCGCCACCAGTTTTTCGGGCGGCTGGTACTGGGTTTTGCCCTGGTTGATAAAAATGAGGTCGTTTTCTTCCAGCGCCACAAAATCCAGATAATCCGGCCCCTGGGCGATGTATTCCTTAAATTCGGTGGTGCGCGAGGAGTAGTGGCGAATCAGTTCTTCGATGTCGCGCACGCCTTGCTGCACGTTGGGGTCGTTTACCTGTTGCAGCGTAAGCCGGCGAAAATCGGGGGTGGTGCCGTGGGCGCGGGCGCTGGCGTAAAATTCGGAAATGAGGGTGGACAGCGCCGTGGAACTGATAAAGGGATCGGTGTGGCCGTAGTACACCGTGGTGCGGTTGCCGGGAATATTGTAATCGGCCCAGCCTTTGGGCGAGTTGAGCACCTTGAGCAGTTCGGCCCAGCCCACATCGGGCGAACCTTCTTTCTCCTGAATGGCTTTGAGGCGGCTTTCCCAGATTGCCATAACCACCGGCGCCAGCGCCGTGGGCGGGCTATCGGCCAGATCAAACATAGACCGGCCTGTCTGGAAGTTAATCAGCGCCAACCAGTGGCTCACCGATGGCTCAAAAATGGTGGGTTTGGCCACGTTGGTGTTATTGGGCGCAATCACAGCATTGATAATGCCCTGGGCCACGGTGCCGGATGAGCCGGCTTTGCCCTTTACGCAGATGGGTTTTTCGCCTTGCGCCAGTGCCGCGCCGGTAACGGGGTTGTGGCCTTCGGCGTAAGCCCGGTTAAATTGATTGATGGCGCTGTAGACGTTGCCGTTCATATACAATTCGGACTCCGGCGCGTAAATAATCTCGATTTCAACCGCGCCCGGCGCGCACTGAGCTGCGGCGGCAGCGGTATCGGTGCCGGTTAAGGTAACGCCGCTGCTGCCGGCGTTATCGCCGCCAAAGCTGCACGCCATTGCCGTGAGTACTGACAGCAGCGGTAAAACTAAAAACAAGAAAAATTTGGTTTTTGGCATAACAAATCTCCTGTAAAATAACGATTTACCAACTACGAGTTACGAATTTTATAAAAACTCCCGTAAAACAACGTATGGAATTTAACGCAGCGTCCGGTCGGCCCAACTGCGCAGGCGTTGGGCGGCCTCGCCATCTATTTGAACCGCGCCGGCGGTTGCCGCTCCGGCGGAATCGAGGCCGTAGGTTTTGAGCGCGTTTTGCTGCTCCGACTGGCGCAAAAATTGTTGAAACGCCTGGGCGGCCTGTTGCGCGGCGGCATTGGAGGTAAGCAGCACAAAGGGATAATTTAGCGTTACAGTTGGAGTTACCGGTAACACCGTAAACTGGCCGGATTGATCCAGTTTGGCCTGCCGCCACTCGGCCAGCGGCAGCAGCGCCACATCGGCAATGGAGCGCCCCATCGGTGAAGCCAGGGTGGTGGCGGCTTCGGCGCGGGGTTGGGCGTTGTTGTTGCCCAGCGTTTGGGTTAGCCAGGCATCGGCGTTGCCCACATCCTGCGCCGAAAGTCGGCTAACATTTTGATGCGCCGCGACCGCCGCCGCCAGCGCCGCCAGCCCTGCGCCGGTAGTGCGCGGCGAAGCGATGACCAGTTTTAGCCCGCCGGGGCTGGTTGCTTTGCGGTTTAGCCCGTCCCAGGTTAAATCACCGTAGTCCCGGCGCATAGCCTCGAGTTTGTCATTATAAGCGCCCCAAGCCAGGCTGGTGCTGGCTACCGACGTGGCATTATCAACAAAGGTGTAACCATCGCGGCGGGCCAATTCAACCACAAAATCGGCTTCGGGGAGCCAGGCCGCCGCCGACTGGAACTTTGAGGCCGGCACCAGTTCTCCGGCTTCAACCACTTCGACGGTGGCGTTAGTTTGGGCGGCGTTAAAGCTGCCGGCAGCCTGCGCCGCCCAGTTTTTTATGCCGGGCGCGGCCACCACTTCGATTTTGATTTTTTGAGAATGCGGCGTTAACTCGGTTACTTGGCTTTGAAAAAAGTAGATCACCGCAAACATGCCCGCAACAACCAAAACCGCGCCGCCAACGATGACAAAAAACAGACCTTTGTTTGATTGCATGTTCAAATCCTTTGATTGAGGCTGGGGTTACGGCTAATTATATCACATCTCGGCCAAAAGTGGTTTTTATGATTGCCAGTAGGGGCAGGTCTTGCACCTGCCCCGTGTAAGTCGCGCGCTTACATTCTGATAAAACCAACCCCAATTTGGGCCGCTTCCGCATTCCGGCTACGATTATTTCAGTTAACAAAATCACCGGGGAGTTGTATACTCCGCGTGTTTTGGTCGGGAAAACCCAAATCACGCCCGGCAACTCTCGGATTTTAGTCAGGATGATGTGTTTTATGAAACGTTTAGTCTTTTTAAGCCTTGCTTTAAGCCTTGTTTTTGGAGTTACAACCGTGGCCCAGGCGCAAAGCGCAACCCCTGTGGCGGCGCTGGTGCTGGTTAACGCCGCCAATATTCAAGAGATGGACACCGCGGCGGCGGTTATTACAGCTGCCGGCGGGCAGGTGCGGATAACATTTGCGCCCACCGCCTTGTTGGTGCAACTACCGCCCGAGGCAATCGCCGGCGTGGTGGGGCAGGCCCACATTGCGGCGGTTTACACGACGCCGGTTAACGCCGACTCGGTTGCCGCCGCCTTTGGCGAATCGGCCCGGCTGGCGGCTGTGGCCTGGAATAATCAACTTTCGCCCCAGCCGTCAACCCAGCAGGATACGTTGGGCATGGAGCCGCCCCACGACGTTATTTTTCCCCCGGACTTGCCGCAAAACGGGCTGGGTATTGCCAGCGCGCCGCTCTCTACCCAAACCAGCGATTTTATGGATGGCTCGGTGCAGGTGGATGTGTTTTTGCTTGAGAGTAACGGCACTTTGGATGCAAACCAGGAAAATTGGTCATCTGCCCGCCGGGATAGCGTGGTGAGTGAAATTACCGCCGGTTTAAACTGGTGGGCCACTACGGCCACTCAGGGTGGTCGCCCCGGAGCCAATCTGTCATTTAACATCTCCGTGCATGACCCATTCTCCGAACCCACCGTGGTAGCCACCAAATACGAGCCGATTTCACGTTCCAGTAGCGATGACGACCTGTGGATGGCCGAAATTATGAACCGGCTGGGCTACAGCGGTGATGCCTACACCGCCACTCGCGCTTATGCCAATGTCCGCCGCACCAGTTTTAACCGCAACTGGGGAAGCGTAATCTTTGTGGTGGACAGTTTAAATGACAGCGACGGCCTGTTTACGAACGGTTTGTTTGCCTATGCCTCGCTGTACGGCCCTTACAGCGTGCAAACCTACGATAACGATGGCTGGGGCATTAGCCGGATGGACATGGTAACGGCCCACGAAACCGCCCACACCTTTGGGGCGCTCGATGAATACGCCTCCAGCGGTTGCACCACCAGCCAGCGTAGCGGCTATTTGTATATAGCCAACACCAATTGCGAAAACGGCAGCCCCACCGAAAACTCTATTATGCGGAGCGCCAGCAGCCAAACCATCGCGTTTGCCAGTCATCTGGCTTCAACCCCGGTGCGGGGCATGCTCGGCTGGCGCGATAGCGATAGCGATGGCCTGTATGATGTGGTAGACACCACGCCCTCGGTGTCGTTAACAGCCTACACGCCAGACCCCACCAGCGCCACCACGCTTACATACCAGGGCAGCGCCCAGGATGTGGCGTATGATTCTCCCAGCCGCTTTGATGCCACCCTCAACACCATCACTTCGGCCCAATACCGGGTAGATGGCGGCGATTGGCAGAGTTGTTCCGCCGCCGATGGCAGCTTTAATAGCTGGAGCGAAAGCCTGCGCTGCTACCCCGGCCCGCTAACCAATGGCGTTCACTCCGTTCAAATCCGCGCCGTGAACACGGTGAGCAACACCGGCGTTTCAACCACCGATACCGTTACCATTGATACCATTCCGCCCACCAACCCCACCCTGGTAAACTCCGGCTGCGTTACCGCTACCGTAAGTAACGTGTGGCAAAACAGTTGCAGCGACCCCAGCTTTACCTGGAGCGGCGCAACAGATGCCACCAGCGGCGTATCCGGCTATCAATATTACTGGGGCACCAATGCCGCCGGCACCGGCTCCACCTCGATTAGCAGCGCCGCCTACAATCCGGCGGCGGTGAGCGCCGGCACCTACTACCTGCGCCTGCGCACCGGCGACCAGGCCGGCAACTGGAGCGATTGGACCACCGGCTATATTTTTAAATACGATAATATCTTGCCCGTTGTTCAGATTATAACCCCGGCCCAGAATACCGTTTTTAGCACCAATACCATCACCATCCAGGCCACCGTTACCGATACCCTCAGCGGCCCCAACATGGCCCAGTTTTATGCCTGGTACGATGCCGGCTGGCACAGCCTGGGCTACGATACCACCAGCGCCGATGGCTTTAGCTACGCCTGGGATGCCTCGGCGGTGACCGACCAATCCGACCTGGCGCTCTGGGTATACGCCTGGGACACCGCCGGCAATATCGGCTCGCGCAGTATTGGCGGCCTCACCTTAGACCGAACCCCGCCGCAAACGGCGGTGGCGGAGTTGCCGGCCCAACTCAACAGCACCACCTTCAAAGTTAACTGGTCGGGCAGCGATAACCTGACCGGCCTGACGGCGGTTGACCTTCAATACAAAGCCGGCAGCGGCAGTTGGACTAACTGGTACACCAACGTGCTCACCGCCACCACCAGCGCCTGGTTTACCGGCGACATGGGGCAAACCTATTACTTTCGGGCGCGCGGCTACGACCGGGCCGGCAATGCCGAAGCCTATCCCGCCACCGCCGATGCCCAGGTTTACCTGGCTACCTGCACCGGCGACGGGTACGAGGCCGATGACACTTACCTTCAGGCCCAACCGATTGCCACCACCGGCGTAACCCAAACCCACACGTTTTGCGGCACCGGCGATGCCGATTGGCTGCGCTTTTTGGCCCAGGCCAACCAGCGCTATCGCATTGAAACCCAAAACCTGCCCTATTGGACTGACACCTACCTGTTTTTGTACGATGTTGACGGCCAAACCGAACTGGCTCAAAATGATGACATTGTGGCGGGCAAAAATTTCGCCTCTAAAGTTCTGTGGACAGCGCCGGCAGACGGCTACTACTACGTAAAAGTGCGCGACTGGAACGCCAAAACCGCCGGCAACGACGTTACCTACGACATCGCCATTGCCGAAAATCCGCTGGAATACGTTTACCTGCCGCTGGTTATAAAAACCGGAGCCACCACCACCGCCATCGAGCCATTGCCGCCCGTCACCGTCACGCCGGAAAAACAGGGGCTAATCGAATCACCGTTGCCCGCGCCCACCCCGCGCCCCGATAGCCTGCCCATACCCGCCGCGCCGCCGCCGTTAATCCCCAGATAGTGCCGGTTGTTTGGGCTTATCCGCGTTAGTTTTTTGCCATCAAAAACCCGAATAATCTGATTTTAAAGGCAAATCGAAAATATCAACAACTAATCGAAAATAATCAAAAGTTAATCCAGGTCCAGCAAAAGTTAATCGAGATGGATTAATGAATAAATCGAAATTATCAACAAGTAAATGAAAGTAATCAAAAATCAATCGAGCTGAATTTATTAATAATCCAGGTCAAAAAAAGGTTGGTGAGGATAGAGAAGGGTGAATTTACACCCAAAGTATGGTTTATTTGTGCATTTGTGGTTTAATTTATTTTGCTGTAACTTTTTATGGCATTTAACGTAAAGCTTCTGGATGCAAACACACTCCGGTAGTGGTATGACAAATATGTCATTTCGAGACGCGAAGCGGCGAGAAATCCCTGAAACGTCTGTTTGCAAGCATAATTCTCAGAGATATCTCGTGCCTATCGGCACTCGAAATGACATGCCGTCACTTACAACTTGGCCACTACCCACAATCACAAACTCAACGAGGTAGTTATGGGCGCTATAAAATACAAAATCTGGTGCGACCTCTGGAACAATAAAGGGCGCACCCTGCAAATTGTGCTGATTATCGCAATGGGCGCGTTTGCCATCGGGATGATTATGGGCAGCAGCAGCCTGATGCGCAAGGGGCTAACTTCGGTGTGGCTGGCCTCTTCTCCGGCAATGATTAACCTGGCGGTTGACCCCACCATTGACGATACCGCCATTCAATCCCTTAAAAACCTGCGGGGCTTGCAGGATGTCGAAGGCTACCGTGAAACCACCATTGAATGGCGCCTAACCCCCAAAGACGACTGGAAACCCGCCGGCCTCATTGCCCGTGACAAATACGATGAGCAAAAGTACGCCAAATTAACGCTGGTCAGCGGCAACTGGCCCCAGGAGAAGGTTTTTGCCGTGGATCAGGGCGCGGACACCGCCTTTGGCATTAACGCCGGGGGCACAATTTATATCCGGGTGAACGACCACATCCACGAGGTTAAAATTGGCGGGGTGGTGTACAATCCCACCTCCGAACCGCCGGCTTTTGGCGGCAACGCCCAGTTTTACACCACCCGCGACCGCATGGGCCAGCTCACCGATGACCGAAACTTTAACCGGGTGCTGGCCGGCGCGCCGGTTTATGATGAAAAAATCCTTACCAACCTGGCCGACCGGATGGAGCGTCGCCTGGAAAACATGGACGTTGAGGCCGGCGGCTTTTTCCCCGGGCGGGTGGTTAGCCCCGAAAAACACTTTTTTCAGGATGTTCTGGATGGTATTTTTTGGGTGATGGGTATTATGGCCGTGCTGGCGCTGATTTTGGGCCTGTTTTTGGTGTACAACACCATCAACGCCCTCATCTCCCAGCAAATTAACCAGATTGGCATTATGAAGGCGATTGGCGCCAAAACCGGGCAAATTTTGCGCACCTACCTTATTTTGGTGTTTGTGTACGGGTTGCTGGCGCTGCTGATTGCCGCGCCGCTGGGCGCAATCGGCGCGTACCAACTCAACCTGTTTTTAACCAGCGCCTTTAACGCCACCCCCGATGCTTTTTCGGTGTCCGTACCGGCGGTGCTGGCGCAGGTGGCCATCTGTTTGCTGTCGCCGTTGCTGGCCTCGTTGCTGCCCATTCTGGTGGGGGCCGGCATCACCGTGCGCGAAGCCATCAGCACGTATGGCTTAAGCGCCGCCGGCGGGCGGCTGGGCCGCTGGCTGTCCAACCTGCAAAACACATCGGGGATGTTGCTGTTGATTATCAGCAACACGTTTCGCAACAAGGGCCGGGTTATTTTAACTCAATTGACCCTGGTGGGCAGCGGCCTGATTTTTATTATGGTAATGAGCGTGGGCGATTCGGTGCGTTACACCTTTGGCGATTTGCTCTTTTCCATCCTTAAATTTGATGTCAGCCTGGTGTTTGAGGATAGCGAGCGAATTCATCAGGTTGAAACCCTGACTCTGGCTCACCCGGACGTAAAGGCGGTAGAAATGTGGGGCTTTGGCGGCGGCAAAATTCGGCTGGCCGGCCAACCCGAAACCAATGACGACAAAGACGCCACCTTTTTTGGCGTGCCGGTGCCCACCACGCTCTACGGGCCGCAAATGCGGGTGGGCCGCTGGCTGCAACCCACCGACACCTACGCCGTGGTGCTCAACCAAAAACTGGCCGAAAAGGCCGGCATAAAAGTGGGCGATTGGATTACGCTCTCCCAAAAATTGTACGGCGATTCAAAATGGCAGGTGGTGGGCCTGTTGTTTGATCCCATCATCACCGATTCGGCGCACGTGCCCAGAGATGTGCTGTTGCGCGAAACCCGCAGCGTGGGCAAGGCCAGCACCGTCTGGATTCAAACCGTGCAGCACAATGCCGCCGGGCAGGTGAACGCGGCCAAAGATTTGCGCCAGTACTACGACCTGCACAACCTGAAATTGACGCCCCAGGGCACGTTTGGCCGGGATACGGCTTCGGAAATTACCCAGGTAATCCTCGACCAGTTTAACGTCATCGTCAGCATGCTGGCGGTAATGGCTATTGTGATTGGCGCGGTCGGCGGGATAGCCCTCAGCGGGGTGTTGTCGCTGAGCGTGCTGGAACGGCGGCGCGAAATTGGCGTAATGCGGGCCATCGGCGCGTCTTCGCTGCGGATAGCCGGCCTGTTTATTGGCGAAGGGCTGTTTTTGGGCTGGCTAAGCTGGTTGATTGCGTTGCCGCTCAGCCTGCCCGCCGGGTATTTAATGGCGCAGGCGTTGGGCGCGGCGTTACAAGGGGAAATTGTTTACAAATTTACGCCGGTTGGGGCGTTGTACTGGTTTGGAATTGTGACCGTGCTGTCCATCTTAGCCAGTTGGCTGCCCGCCCGCAGCGCCACCCGCGTTAGCGTGCGCGAAAGCCTGGCATATCAATAGACCCAAAAAAATACGACGCCGGCTAAAGTTGATTTAGCCGGCGTCGTATTTTTCGTATATTCATACGAAAACAAATTTTTTCCACTCAAACTCCACCACTGCATTCAACTCAAAATTGCGTTAACGTTTCATAGCGGGGAACTACGCGCTGACGACACGCGCAATTGCCAAAATACGCGTGTCGTCTTCAAAACACGACCAAAACCGTTGAGTGCCCGTTGCTTGAATGAAAGTATTCCGTTGTCAGAAGACAGTTTTTGGGGTACGTACCCCGAACATTCCCCGAAACCGGAGTTAAAGTATTACTTCGGATAATGTAAGTTGTGCGAAGTAAAATTTCAGAGAGTTTGATGTTTTACTTCTGCTTTATGTGGCCCAATACCCTGAGTGGTAGGCTGTTCAGATAGTTTAAAATCAGTTCCCCTACCTTTTTTTCTGGGCAGTCGCAAACTATAACGTTGTTCGCGGTTTGGCATATCATAAACCAGTTGGGGTTGTTCCAACTTTTACGCAGGTAGTATTTGGCCTTCATTGGCGTTTTTTAGTGCCGTAGTTATAATAGTGCCTGAGCTCAATTTTTTTAGGGCCAAAAGGCCACTTGCTGCACCTGGTAAGCAAGCGGCCTTTTCTTCTTCTCCGGGGATAGATGGCCATTATTGTTTTAAATAGCGTTGTGGGCCTTTGTGGGCCGCGGAGAAGAAGAATTTTATCGTGGCGCGCTCGGTGGCGGCGCTGGCCGGGCTTGTAGCCTGGCGCGATTCTTGGGGGGACATTGGTCATGTTGGTAGCTCCTATTTTGGCTAAAAATCAAAAACCCGCTTTGATTATCGGGAGGCGTAGGAGCTACCAACTCAGCCACGGCTCAGCCCAATCAAAGCGGGTCTTTAAACCCGATAGAAAATATTAAGTTGTGGTACGCGGGCAACAAAAAAGCCGCTGGCGTAAAAGAGTTGGTAGCTCAAGGGCAAGTGTGCCACAATTGCGGCGGGCTGTCAAAATTCTGCACCCAAATTGAGACCACTAGGCAGCTCGCCGGCGGCAGCCGGCAGTCTCAAAAGCCGGCTGCTCCAGGGCGCAAATTGAGCACATCCGACTTCCGGCGCGGCGGCGCTCAGCGGTTTGGCAGTCTCAAAAATCGGACTTTCGGACTCTCACACTCTCAGGACTCTCAAGCTGTTTAGGACTCTCAGGCAAAATAATTGTTGAGAGTGTGAGAGTCTGAGACTCCGATTTTTTCATATATCAGCTTGCTGCATCCAAATTGAGATTGCCCCGTTTCCGGCCAGCGCCGGATCGCGGCCTGGCTTTGTCTCAACCGCCACCCACACAACAAAAAACCACCAAAAATTACCGAGGTGAGTAAGCGCTGGAGCTTTTTCCCGGCGCGTCGAACCGATTTCAAAGAGTGAGGGGCTGCTTTTGCCCCTCGCGCTTTGAACAAAAACTCTCTTGTAATTTTGGCTCATTTGTGCTAAGATGGCTGTATGCCAAAACTAACGCCCCCCGAAAAGAATAAACCGCTTTCGGAACAAGAGTATTATGATTTGCTTACAATGCTCTTGAGGCTGCGCCACGCTTGCGAGGTTCTTCCTTCTGCGACAGTTCCCGGCTTCGCTCAGTTTCACCGCGTTATAGAATTATCCCTGCGCCTGGTCAAGTCCCATTTTTCTCTTGAGGACCTTATGGCTTATGAGGACAAATTAGACAAGGTCAAACATCCTGACTGGGATAAATTCGCGCCTATTGGCAAAAATGCTTCATCTGAAAAACCGGAAAAAATTCGGAATTTGCGCCGGTAATGTCAGCACACACCTACTAATAGTAGTGTGCAAAATACACAACTTACATTTTCTCCGTAAATTAATCGGTTTTCTTCAAAAGCTGGCTAAAAGCCGGTTTTTTTTTTTATTCCCTATTTTCTTACTGTTTCCGTATAAAAAAAGCCTCTGTCGCTTCTTATGCGAGTTCACAAATGCAGTTGGCAAAGCTGGTGGTCTAATAAACGGCAAATTGTCGCATAGCCCATCTTTTACTTATTTCTTCTCTTGTTCCTTCTCTTATCTTTCTCGAATCCTCTCAGGTGTACAGGGCCTCGACAATTTGACTAATTAGACTACCAGCAAAGCCAACAAATTTATGAATGAGTATCCATGACAAAGGCTTTTTTTAACAGTAAACCTTATAACAGATTACAACATTAATCAGCATAACTTATCGTTACTTGTAACGATATTAGCAATTTCGTCTTGAGCTTGTGCGCGGGTGGTGTCGTTTAGGTAGCTTTGGCAGATTAATGCGGCGCGGATCGCCTCGAAGGTTAGGCCTAATGCTCTGAACGTGGGCCGGTTAGGGTCACCGGGTTTAGTGCTATTTTCCTCAGCCAGACAACAGGCTTTGGCCAAAACTGCGGCGGTTTCTTCGTCAATTTTTACATGGGCTTTGTCAAAAATTAAGTTGATATTCATTGTTAATCCTTTGTTGAGATAACAGAATAAGGCCGGGCGTTAGCGGCCCACCGGGGCCAAAAAAACGCACGGCCGCTTGTAGGTTAATTGGTTGCGAAGTAATATTTTTATACATTATAACAAGTGATACTTCTAGTGTAAATTATACGTAATAAAAATACCAAACTCTACCCCGGCAGAGCACGCTATTTTTGCCGCTCTGTCCCTTTCAAATTCACCATTACTTTGCCAACGGGCTGTTTGAATTTACCGGAAATCCGGCGTTGGCCAGGAATCGCCGAACCACCGGAAACCCAAAAACCACGCGCGGCGACTTGCCGCCAAGGTGCGAGCGATGGCCCAGTTCGCTTTCGGCAACCCGGGGACAAAGTTGAATAATTTTTTACCCATTACGCTATACGAAACTAAAACAACCCCACCACCTTACCCGTTTCCAGATTGAGGTCAACGTCCATAAAAGCCGGGCGGCTGGGCAGCCCCGGCATGGTGCGCATTTCGCCCAGCAGCGGGTAAATAAACCCCGCGCCCACGCTGGCCCTAACCTCGCGCACCGGCACCGTAAAGCCACGGGGTCGCCCTTTGAGAACCGGGTTGTGCGAAATACTCAAATGGGTTTTGGCCATGCACACGGGCAAATGGCCAAAACCGGCCTTTTCAAAATTTTTGATTTGCTTTTCGGCGGCGGCTTCGTAAGTTACGCCATCCGCGCCGTAAATGGTGGTGGCAATTTTTTCAATTTTCTGCTTGATGCTCCATTCCAGCGGATACAAAAACTGAAAGTCCGCCGGCTTTTCGCAGGCGGCGGCCACCGCCTCGGCCAACTCGACCGCGCCGTCGCCGCCTTCGGCCCAATGGTCGGTCATCACGGCCTGCTCGGCTCCGGCTTCAACCGCCAGCCGTTTTATTAACGCTATTTCGGCATCGGTATCGGTCGGGAAGCGATTGATGGCTACCACCGCCGGAATGCCGAATTTTTGCACGTTTTCAAGGTGCGCCGCCAGGTTTTCAATACCTTTGGCCAACAGTTCCAGGTTTTCGGCGGTGTAGGCGCTATCCAGCGGACGCCCCGCCACCACTTTTGGCCCGCCGCCGTGCATTTTTAGCGCCCGAATGGTCGTCACCAGCACCACGGCGTTGGGAATCAACCCGGAATAGCGGCACTTGATATTGAAAAATTTCTCCATGCCGATGTCGGCCCCAAAGCCGGATTCCGTCACCACGTAATCGGCCAGCTTGAGCGCAATCTGGTCGGCAATGATTGAACTGTTGCCGTGGGCAATGTTGGCAAACGGCCCGGCGTGAACAAACGCCGGCTGGCCTTCGAGGGTTTGCATCAGGTTGGGCATGATGGCATCTTTCATCAGCACCGTAACCGCGCCGGCTACGCCCAAATCTTCGGCGGTGATGGGTACGCCGCTGGTGTCCAGCGCCACCACCATCCGGCCAAAACGCTGGCGCATATCTTTGAGGCTGGTGGTCAGCGCCAGAATGGCCATAATTTCAGAAGCCACGGCAATATCGTAGCCGGTTTCACGCGGCACGCCTTCGGCGCTGCCGCCCAGCCCCAACACAATTTTACGCAGGGCGCGGTCGTTCACATCAACCACCCGGTTCCATTGGATATTGTAGGGGTCAATATTGAGCCGTTTTAGCCCCGATTGGGCCAGCTTGGCATCGGAGAGGTTGCTTTCGTGGTACAGCCGGGCGTCAACGGCGGCAGCCACCAGGTTGTGGGCGGCACTAATGGCGTGGATATCGCCGGTGAGGTGCAGGTTAAAATCTTCCATCGGGATAATCTGGCTGTAGCCGCCGCCGGCGGCTCCGCCTTTGATGCCAAACGTTGGCCCCAGGCTGGGCTGCCGGATGCAGATCATCGCATTTTTGCCAATTTTGCCCAGCCCCATCGTTAGCCCCACGCTGGTGGTGGTTTTGCCTTCGCCCAACGGCGTGGGCGTAATGGCGGTCACGTCAATGTATTTGCCCTGGGGTCGGCTGGCGAATTTTTCCAGCACATCCAGGTGAACTTTGGCTTTGTATTGGCCAAACAATTCAAGGTCATCCAGGCCCAGGCCAATGTTTTTGGCAATTTGCTGAATAGGCGCAGGCGTTGCGGCCTGAGCAATTTCGATATCGCTGGGCACAGGTTTTTTACGAACAACGGACATGGTTTATCTCCTTTGATAGACGTTGCGGTGATGGACATCCCTATTGAGGATACTCCCTGCCCTACCCCGGGCAGGCCTTTGGCGTAATGTCATTTTTCAGAACATAATTTCTAGTCGTTGGGTGTTTCCGTTTGCCAGCGCTCAATAGCCGCCTTGAGCCAGATCGGGGCGCGTTCCGGCGGCGGCTGGGGATAAACGCGGGTTAACTCGGCGGCGTGATCGTGCTGTTGGCTGAGCGGGCGCACGTGCCACTCCCGGCGCTCTGCATCGGTGGTGGCGGGGTCTACGTCCCACACCCGGTATTTTTGGCCATCGGGTACAATTTGCGTGCCATATTTTTGAGGCCGGCCCTGGTACATCAGCCAACGGTCAAGGGCGGCGGCAGCCAGCCAGCGTGCCGGTTGATATCCCAACGTGGCGATGTGTTGGGCCAGTCGGTGGGCCTGCTCAACTTCATCGAGATTGCCGCCGTGCTGCAATACCAGCGCCGCCAGGTACAAATCGGCGAGGGGCAAGCCGGGGTTGGCCGCCACAATTTCTTGCGCCCGCTCCCGCCGCCGGGCATCGCGCTGAAGCATGGTGTGATAATCGGGCGTGTCGTAAGGTGGATGGTTTTGGCGCTCGTGCCGGTCGGCTTCAACCAGCGCCTCAAGTTCCAGGTGAATCAAATTAGTCATTGAAGTTAGTCATTGAAGCCGAAATAACCAACGGCTCGACCAGACAAGACGGTTGTTGGCCTTACGCCGTTAGTCTGAAGTCCCATAACTCGCCAGCGGCGGGCGTTCCCACGACGGTTCCCAGGTTGCCAGCGCTTCATCCTGCTCAATTTTTACGATGTTGCCCTGTTTTATATCTTCCACAACCTTGGCCAGCAGGCGCACCCCCATCGGGAACAGGTCACGACGCCATAGTTCTTTGGCGGTATCGCCGGGGCGGACAAAACACCAGTCTTGCGCAGCTACGGGGCCGCCATCAATAACGTCGGTCATCCAGTATACCGTGCCGCCGGTGATTTTGTCGTTCATTTTTATCGCCCATCTGATGGCATCTTTTCCGCGGTGTACCGGTAAAAGCGACGGGTGATACCCAATAGCGCCGAAGCGGGTTTTGGCCATACTGGCGGCACTGATGTAATCGTGAGAATGCGCCGCCACGATAAGATCAACCCCATCCGGTATTTTGCCCGGTTTCATGCCGTGGTATACCGCTACATTTGCCTTGTTAGCGGCATCAGTCAGCTTGTCCGTGTTACTCGCGTCCGGTGGAGTAAACACCGCCACGATATTATTCCCCGCGCTGCGTAACGTTTCAAAGACCGCGGCTCCAAATGCTTTTTGACCGGCTATGACTATGTTCATTTTTCTGCTCCGTAATATAACTTGTATAGCGTCGGTTTTTTGGGTTGTACTGCAAATCAAAAACTTCCCTATTTGACCGTTTTATACAACCTGGAAATAGGGAAGTTATTTAATTCCACAATCCTTAATTGTTTCCGTTTTTATGACCTTTGTGGACTTCCAGCCTGTTCCGAATTATAACGTAGACACTACCGAATTTCAAGCCGAGTACGCCGGTTTAACTACCCCACTCGCACAGCGTTTCCAGGTGGGCTGCCGAGCCATCGCGCAGCCAGCCATCCAACTGGGCCGGCTCTTTGAGCTGCTGCCCCCGGCTGCGCGGCACAACCACAAAACGGCAATTCAACTCCGGCAGCGCGGTCATATCACCCCATAGTTTTTCAAACTGAGTTACCGGCAAAATATCTTCCTGGCCTTTGCCCCACCGTTTTTTTACATCTTTGAGGGTGATGTAGGTGGGCATGCGGGCCGCCAGATTCCGCACCGCCCGGATAACTTTGTCCGTATTGTTCAAATCGGCGCGGGCAAGGCCAAACACCGCCAGCATTTGATCCAGATCAATCCAGAAGGTGTTTGAGTTGTAATAAGACAGGCTGAACTCAATCTCCTCGCGCGGCAGCGCCAGCCCTTCGATGAGCCGCAGGTGGCCGTCAACGCGGGCCAAACCGCCGCCCCGGTCATCAATGCGGCGAGTAATCACTTCGGCGGTGAGCGTTGCGCCCTGGTCAATGTGATAGCCCAGCATGGCCGGGTCCACGTCCGCGCCCAACGTGTCAATATTGTGCACCATTAAATATTTCAGTTTGGGGCGCTCGGCCAGCAGCCGGGTTAATACCCCGTTGCGCAGCAGGTTGGGCACTTCGTACCAGTGGCCCACCGGATGCAAACATTGCATTGGCAGGTTATCGGTATAATCACTACCTTCGCCCGCCTGCCGCGCCCAGCCAATTAGAGCCGTGTGCAGACTTTCCAGCACCTTTTGCGCCTGCTCATCGAGTAACTGCTGCGGCATTTCTTCCCAGGCAAAGCGCAGGTCGCGGGCCATGGGCACCAGCCGCAACCCAATGTTGCGCCCCGGCGATAAAATCAGCGGGCCGGGGTAGCCGTAGTTGTTTTCGGTTTTAAAGAATGACTCGATGGCGGCGTGGGTAAGGTAGCTGGTGGTAAAAATGTGAGGCACCAGCGTGCCGCCGCACAACCGGCTGATGCGCCGGCTTTTGGCCAGATGGATTTCCACAAAGGTGCGGTGTTTGCCGCCCAATTTACAAAACGGATTGAGCGCCTTAACCACGCCCGCGCCTTTGGTCCAGCGGCTACCCACGCCGCCCGCCAGCGATACCACCGCCACCGCGCCGGAGGCCAGCGCCTCCAGCCCAATTTCACGGAAGGCGTTGGGCAGGCCGGCGGTGGCGTCGTACACATCTTCGGGGCGAACGTCCTCAATTTGGCTGTTTACTGGCAGCCGGTTTTGAGCCAGGCCAATTCGCCCGCTCAATAAATCGGCCCGGATTTGCTCGTGCTGCACCCGGTCCAGCCCGTATTCATCCAGCAACACCGCCAGGTTTTGCTCCTCGGATTCTTCTTCACCGGCGCGAGGCAGCAGCCGGTCAAACAAAGTTTGCACCATGCCGCTCAGTTCCGGCTGAACGCGGCTGGCTTTGCCAAACCGATCCAACTCCGCCCGCCGAAACGCCGAAAGCCGGCCCGGCTCCAGCCGCAGCAGGCCGGGCACCGTTAGCGTGTAATAGCCAGGCGGCATCAGCGCGGCGTCGCCGCTGAACAAATCAGCGTAAGTGCCGCGCTCGTTAATGGCAAAATCGTACACCACCGGCTCCATGGCAAACGGCACGGCGGTTTCAAGTCGGCGTTTGGTTTCGCTCATAATCACTTGCAGCCGTTTTTGGGCCAGCGGCTTTTTGGCGGGATCAAAAATAAAGCCCATACCACCGCCGGCCATGCCGCCGAGCATCCAAAAGCCCCAAAACTGGTCGCCAAACTCGGCCTGCACCCGCCGGATAAGCGTTTCGGTGTAAAAGTTAGAGGCCCACGGAATGATGGTTTGAATGGGCCGGAAAAAGTTGCGTTGTGTGGCTGCGCCGATGGCCGGCACATCGCCGGCGCGCAGGTAGCCCACCACTTGTTCCAATAGCTGGATGGCCTCCTGGCGGCCCTGCCATTCGGCTTCGGAGCGCAGCAGGTATTTTTCTGTGACCATTTCCAAAATTGGCCCCACATCCTGAGCCATGCCGCCATGCACCAGCACCAGGCTGTCGTGCAACCGCTGCCGGGTTTCCGCCGAAACATCCTCCATGTTGAAAATCTTGTGGCTGGGCAGCAACCGCCCGCGACTGATACCAAATTCCGGATCGTCCGGGCCGGCGGGGACGCCCTGAATCAACTTCATGCCCGGCCACACGCCGCCCGAATCCTGCCAGCCGCCGCCCGAACCGGCCAGCCATTCGCCCAGAATGGCCCGCGCCGCCACCTGCCGCCGCTCGTCTTCGGCCAGTTGACCGGTGAGTTGCCGGGTTTGGCCGGTAGCCCGCATGCACACGGCAATCAGGCAGGCCAGCAGGTTGGTAGATACGGCCAACCGCGAACCTTTGGGGATGCCGTTGACCCGGCTCACAATTTCAAGGCCGTGGCCCGGTTTTACCAGCCGGGCCAGCAAGTCGGCCAGCGGTTGCTCCGCCCCTTCCATGCCCGGCGGCACAATCCCCGATGCAATCACGGCGGCTTTGAGCAGGCCCAAGTAATCGCGGGCAAAATCAAACACTTCGGCCAGCGTGGTGATTTCGGTGCTGGTGTTCAAATCCACGCTGGTGAGCCGCAACACCGGCTGGTCAATCACCCTGAAATAGGCTTCAACCGGCGGCTGCGGCAGGTGCGGCGCGTCCGAACCGTCGGGGCCGCGCACGCTCAAATCAATGGAGGTATTAATAACCCGTGCGCCTTCGGGGTAGTCCATCCCCAAAAAGAAGATGTCGCTCCAGCCGCTGTGGGTTAAATCCATGCGCACCGGGGTGGCTTCGCGCAAAATGGGGAAGAGTAACTGCCCGGCGGGGCGCTCGCTGAGGTCGCGGCGCACCCGTAGCGGGTGGTCGGCGGGATGACCGGCGCGGAACATCCACTGGTTGCCACGCACCGAGCGCACGCTGCGGCGCACCTGGTCGGCCAGAATTTGGAAGCCGAGCCGGTGGTAAGCGGCGGCCAACGCGCTGGAAATGCCCTCGTTGGGGCCATCGGTTTGTTGGGCTTTTAAGAAAATTTCGATGGCTTCTTCAAACCGGCGTTTGAGCAGGTTGGTGTGGCCTTCGAATGGAATCAGCCCTTTGGTTTTTACCCCGGTTTTGAACGGCAGGTGAAAGCGGTGGATGGCGTACAGAAAAAACAGGGCGCGCACCCGCTCGTACAGGTTGTCGCTGTCGCGGCGAAGGTGTTCCAGCGCCGCGCATTCGGCCAGCAGGTCGGCCAGCGAGGCCGTGCGGCAAAACGCATCCAGCGACAGGTTGCGGGTGGCGGGGTCGGTGGCGGTGATAATTTTGGTGAGAGTGCTGGTAAATTGGCTCATAGTTAACGCCATCCCCCGCTCGAACCCGATTCGCGCAGTGCCAGCAGTTCCAGTAGCCGCGCCAAAACATCATCGCGGTCTTGCCCGCTCAACGCCAGCGCCAGTTGCGCGGTTAACAGGCCGTATTTTACACCCACGTCGTAGCGCCAATCCTGTTTTTCCAGGGCCAGGTATTGTTCGCGTTTGGCCAGTTCGGCCAGCGCCTGCGACAGCGTGACGCCACCCTGCGGCCCGGCGGCCTCGATTTGCCGGCCCAAAATATCAATGATGGCGGGGGTTAACACGTGCATGCCAAAAAAGCACAAATAATGCCCGGCCCGCAGCCCCGACACAATCAGTTGTTGTTCGGCGGTGGTGGGGGTTGGCTTTTCGATAACGGTTTCCACCCGGTACAAATCGGCGCGGCCCGGCGCGCGCCGCCCGCCCACCGCGCCATAATAAGGCAGCATATTTTCGCGGGTGGCCTGCACCGCCGAAACCGCGCAATTTTCGGCTTCGGCCACTTCAACCAATTGCTGGGCGCAACCTTTAGGGTGACGGCTCACGTACAGGTGGTCGCCCACCAGGTGCAAAAACGGATCGTCCCCTACAAAATTTTTGGCGCAGAAGATGGCGTGGCCGTAGCCCAGCGGCTCAACCTGCGGCACAAATTGCAGCCGCCCGGCGTGGTCGCCGGCCACGGCGGCGTAGGATTCCTCGTCGCCGGGGCGCACCACCACGCAAATTTCTTCTACTCCGGCCCGCAGCGTTTCTTCAACAATAATGCCCAACACCGATTTTTCGGCGCCGTCCCGGTCAATGAGCGTTTGCAGGGGCAGGGTTCGCTGCTTTCTGCCGGCAGCGGTGATCACGGCTTTGGTGATTTTCATAGATTACTCTCCCAAGGTATGCGTAAAAATTTGGTTGTTTGTGGCACTAAAAAAATTGTCCGGCGCTGCTTTGCCGGTAAAACTGCCGGTGGTTTGTATCCGTAGTGTAACCGGAATGTTGAACCGCGCCAAAACATTGGGCCGGCATTCAAGTTCGAAATTGTTCTTTCATTGTAAAGCAAAAGAAAATCAACGCGCAACAAAAAGGCCGCATCACTCTGTTGCTAATTATCCGCCTTTGAAGAATTTACCGACCGGCCTATAATCCCAACCGGATAAATATTTTACCACTCAAATCCCGTAACCATAAGGGAGTGTAAACCATGAAAGCAATCCAAATTCACCAGTATGGCGGCCCGGAAGTGCTCACCTACGAGGATGTTCCCCGGCCTCAACCCGGCCCCGCCGAAGTGTTAATTCGGGTGCGTGCCGCCGGCGTTAACCCGGTTGACGCCAAGACACGCGCCGGGCAGGGCATGGCCCGCCGTTACACCAACCCCTTCCCATTAATTTTGGGCTGGGACGTGTCGGGGGTGATAGAGGCGGTGGGCAGCGCCGTGACCGATTTTGAGCCGGGTGACGAAGTGTACGGCATGGTGCGGTTTCCCGATGTGGGCGCCGCCTACGCCGAGTTTGTCGTCGCGCCCGCCACTGATATCGCCCTTAAACCCCATTCGCTGGATCACGCGCAGGCGGCGGCCATGCCACTGGTGGCGTTAACCGCGTGGCAGGCGCTATTTGACGCCGCCGAATTAACCGCCGGGCAGCGCGTGCTCATCCATGCGGCGGCGGGCGGCGTGGGGCATGTGGCCGTGCAACTGGCCAAATGGCAGGGCGCAACGGTGTTTGGCACGGGTTCCGGGCGCAACGAGCTTTTTCTGCGCGAGTTGGGGGTGGATGAATTTATCAACTACCAGACCACGCCCTTTGAAACGGTTGCCCGCGATATGGATGTTGTGCTCGACCCCATGGCCGGCGAAATCCGCGAGCGCTCCTGGGGCACGCTCAAAAAGGGCGGCATACTGATGTCCATTCTCGGTCCGCCCGCGCCGGAAACGGCGGCGGTTTACGGTGTGCGGGCCGGCAACATTCTGGTTGCGCCCAATCAGGCTCAATTAATAAAATTAACCGGGCTGATTGACGCCGGTCACCTAAAACCGGTAATTGACACGGTTTTGCCGTTGTCGGCTGCCGCCGAAGCGCACCAGCGGATAATGCAGGCCCACACTCGCGGCAAAATCGTTTTGCAGGTTAGCTAACGCCCCAAAATCACCATCAAACCAGGAAAAAATTATGACCACCATTAATTTTGATGCCTTAACCGGCTTTTTGCAATCGCTGATAAAAGTAAAAACCCTGTCCGGGCAGGAGCAACCGGCCATTGAGCTGGTGACTGCCGAAATGCAACACCTGGGCTTTGACCACATCATCACCGATGCCAACGGCAGCGCCATTGGCATTATTCAGGGCGCGCAGCCCGGCCCCACGCTCCTGTTCGATGCCCACTGCGATACCGTGGGCATTGCGCCGGGCGTAACCTGGCAGCACGGTCCGTTTGACGCCGCCATCGAAAGCGACCGGATGTACGGGCGCGGCACTTCGGATATGAAGGGCGCGCTGGCGGCTATGGTTTACGCCGCTGCCGCCGCCGATAAAACCAAACTGGCCGGGCGGGTGGCGGTCAGCGCCTCGGTGCTGGAAGAAGTGCTGGAAGGCGTGGCCCTGCGCACGGTAATGAACGCCACTCCACCCGATTTTGTGGTGATTGGCGAATCGACCAACCTCAACCTGGCTCACGGCGGGCGCGGGCGCGCCGAAATTCACCTGGAAACCATTGGCCGTCCGGCGCACTCATCCAGCCCGCATCTGGGCATTAACGCCGTTCACCTAATGTTGCCTGCCATTCAGGCCATCGAAGTGATGGAACTGGCCGCCGACCCGCTGCTTGGTCCGGCCATTATGGCCCTCACCGACATCATCTCCGAGCCGTACCCCGGCCATTCGGTGATTCCCAGCCGTTGCCGCGTAACGTATGACCGGCGGCTGCTGGCCGGCGAAACGCCGGAAAGCGTGCTGGCTCAACTGCGGCAGTTGCCCGGTTTGGCCGCCGTCAATGTCACCATCCCTACCACCGAATACGCCGCCTACACCGGCGTTACTTTGGCCAGCTCCAAATTCTTCCCGGCCTGGAAACTGCCCGCCGAACATTCTTTTGTGCAAACGGCGCTGGCGGGGCTGCGTTCCGGCGGGCTTAGCCCCAAACTGAGCGCGTACCGGTTTTGCACCAACGCCGCCTACAGCGCCGGTCACGCCCACGTGCCCACCATCGGCTTTGGCCCATCTACCGAAGAACACGCCCACATTGTGGATGAATACATTGACCTGCCCCAGTTGTACGCTGCCGCGCAAGGTTATTTGGCCATTATTGAAACCGTTCTAAAAGGATAACCCGATGCCCGCTTCCTTTGTTTTCCATTTGCCCACCAAAATTATTTTTGGCCAGCCCGCCGCCGAAGCGTTAGCCGCCGAACTGGCCGCCTTAAAAGCCGAGCGAGTTTTGCTGGTTAGCGATCCGGGGCTGGCCCAATTGGGGCTGGTTGACCAGATTTGTCGCCAGCTAACCGTTGCCGGCAGCCAAATCCAAACCTTTACTAACCTGAGCAGCAATCCCACCACCACCGAAGTGGCCGCCGGGCTGGCTGTGGCGCAGGCGCACAACGCGCAAGCCCTGATTGGGCTGGGCGGCGGCAGCGCCCTCGATGTGGCCAAAGCCATTGCCATGCTACTGGCCAACGGCGGCAGTTACGCCGATTACCAGTGGGGCGGCCAAGCCATCTCCCAACGCAGTTTGCCGCTGCTGGCCGTGCCCACCACCGCCGGCACCGGCAGCGAGGTGAGCCGCGTGGCCGTGATTATAGACCCCGCCAATCCCCTGAAAAAGGGCGTGCTCAGCCCGCTGATGTTCCCCCACGCCGCCATTGCCGACCCCGAACTGACGCGCTCGCTGCCGGGCTGGTTAACCGCCGCCACCGGCATGGATGCCTTTATTCACGCGCTGGAATGTTACATTGGCCGGCGAGCCAACCCCTACACCGACGCGCTGGCACTGACCACGATGCGCGCCATCTGGACGGCGCTGCCGGCGGCAACCGCCAACGGCCACAACATGGCCGCCCGCCAGGAGATGATGCTGGCGGCGCTGTGGGGCGGCATGGCTATGGATCACGCCGGCTTGGGGCTGATTCACGCGCTGTCCGGGCCGCTCACCGGCCACCTGCACCTGCATCACGGGTTGGCCAATGCCCTGTTGCTGCCCTACGTGCTGCGGTTTAACCTGCCGGAGGTTGCCCCGGAACGGCGGCAAGCCCTCAACCAGATTGCCGGGCTGCCCGCAGAAGCCAACGCCGAGACGCTGGTGAACCGGCTAACCGATTTTGTGCGCGGTCTGGGGCTACCCACCACCCTGGCGGAACTAAACTCACCGTTAGCTGGCGTTGATTGGGAAGCTATCGCAACAGAAACCACCCGCATGGCGCTAATCCACAACAACCCGCGCCCGGCGTCGGTGGCGGATTGCCGGCAAATTTTAGACGAAATGCTGGCGGGCCACCCGTAGTTGGTAAATTTTGTTTAGTCGTGCTAAAATCCGGCCATCGTTAATTATTTCTCCTGGCTCTTCACCGTTTGCCGCCTGCCGCTCAACCGCGACGTACAGCGCGGCGGCAAACGTTTATCTACTCAACCGCACCGGTTCAATTATCATTACAATATCATCAATCGTAGGATTTATCTGATATAAGGAGGTATCATTAGATATGGTTCAACGTATGGCTTTATATATGCAGGATAAGCACCCCATTCGGTATGAAATTGAAATGGTAAAATACGCCGAAGAAAAGGGCTTTTCCGAAATTTGGCAGGCCGACACCCGGCTGGCCCGCGACTGCGTGGTGATGATGAGCGCCTTTCTGGCCGAAACCAAACGGCTGCGCTTTGGCTCCGGCGTGCTGCCCATTTGGACGCGCAACCCGGCGGTGATTGCCGCCACCTGGAGCACCATGTGGGAACTGGCCGGCACCATTGACGGCCAAAGCCGGGTGATGCTGGGACTGGGTGCCTGGTGGGAACCCATCGCCGGGCGGGTGGGTGTAAAACGCGAAAAACCGCTCGCCGCCATGCGCGAACACATCGAAGCCATTCGCCAGCTTTTTACCATGGAAGAAGTGACCTACCAGGGCGAGTTCGTCAAACTGGATCGAATCAAGCTGGATGTGGCCTTTGGCGATACCTCGCCCCGCAATATTCCGCTGTACATTGGCGCCACCGGCCCCAAAATGCTGGAAATGGCCGGCGAAATTTGCGATGGCGCGGTGCTCAACTACGTGGTGTCGGTGGATTACATCCGCGAGGCGGTGGAGTTGGTGCGGCAGGGCGCGGAACGCGCCGGCAAAACGCTCGCCGATGTAGACCGGCCCGAATTGCTGGTGTGCTGCCTCTCTGATGATGACCCCAAGGCGGCCATGATGGAAGGCAAGGCGCTGGTGGCCTACTACCTGGGCACCGAACCGCACATTATGAAGGCCAGCAAGGTTGATGAAGACCTCATTAAAAAGGTGCAGGAGTTTGTGGGCTGGCCCGCCACCGAAGCCGATTACCGCCGCGCCGCGCAAATCATCCCCGATGACGTGGTGCGCAACCTGATGGCCGTTGGCACCAGCCAGCAATGCCGCGATAAAGTGGCCGAATATATTGACGCCGGCGTAACGTGTCCCATCCTCTACCCGATGATGGACGACATTAAACCGGTGATTGACGCTTTTGCTCATTGGGAGCTTTAACCATGAAAAACTATCCATTATTACCCGAAACCACCAAATTTTTAAGCCAGTCGCCGTTGAAATTATTCATTGGCGGTGAGTGGGTAGAGGCCGCCGGCGGCGAAACCTTTACCAGCATTAACCCCTCCGATGGCACGCCGCTGGTGCAACTGGCCTCCGCCGGCCCCGCCGATGTGGGCCGCGCTGTGGCTGCCGCCCGGCAGGCGCTTAACGGGCCGTGGGGCCAACTCACCCCGGCGGCGCGGGGGGCCATGCTGCGCCGGTTGGGTGATGTGCTGTCTGCCCACGCCGGTGAACTGGCCGAACTGGAATCGCTGGATAACGGCAAGCCCATTTACCACACCCGCGCCATTGATGCGCCGGTGGCGGCCCAACTGGTGTACGCCTTTGCCGGCTGGCCCGATAAAATTGCCGGCGTGACGCCGGCGGTATCGGTGCCCAACCATTTTGTGTACACCCGCCGCGAACCGGTGGGCGTGGTGGGCATTATTGTGCCGTGGAACTACCCGCTCATCCACACCTTGCAAAAACTATCGCCGGCGCTGGCTTGCGGCAACACCGTGGTTTTCAAACCGGCCCAACTGGCCTCGGTGGCGATTGTGCGGCTGGGCGAACTGATTGCCGAAGCCGGGCTGCCGGCGGGCGTGGTGAACATCATCACCGGGCGCGGCTCGGTGATTGGCCAGGCCATGGCCGAACATCCCGGCATCAACAAAATCCAGGTGACTGGCTCCACCGAAGTGGGCCGTAGCGTTATCCGCGCTTCGGCGGGCAATTTAAAACGGCTGGCGCTGGAATTGGGCAGCAAAGCCCCCAACATTCTCTTTGCCGATGCCGACCTGGAAGCGGCCATTCCCGGCGCGTTTCGGGCGGCGTTTGGCAATACCGGCCAAAGCTGCGTGGCCGGCGCGCGCCTGTTTGTGCAAAAACCAATTTACAATCAGGTGGTGGAACGGCTGGTTGAAATGGCCAGGGCCGCCAAAATTGGCCACGCCCTGGATCCCGCCACCCAGCTTGGCCCGATTGTGGACGGGGTGCAAACCAAAACCATCCTCAATTACATTAATAGCGGGCTGGAACAGGGCGCTAAAATAATTTGCGGCGGCCATCAATTAACCGATGGCGATTATGCCGCCGGTTTTTATATTGAACCAACCATTTTTACCGATGTTAAAGATGATATGGTCATCTCCTGCGAAGAAATTTTTGGCCCGGTGTTGCCCATTTACTCCTTTGAAACGGAAGCCGAAGTAACGGCGCGGGCCAACGCCACCATGTACGGCCTGGCCGCCGGCGTGTGGACGCGCGATGTAGGGCTGGCGCACCGCATGGGCGCGGCGCTCAAAGCCGGAGTGGTGTGGGTTAACACCTACGATATGTTCGACGCGGCGGCCCCGTTTGGCGGCTTCAAGGGCAGCGGCTACGGGCGCGACAACGGCCACGAGGTTATTGAGGCCTACACCGAGGTTAAATCGGTGTGGATTTCAACGAAGTAAAATAAGGAACAACAAACTATGTACGGATTGATCGGAAAAATAAAAGCTGTGCCGGGGCAACGTGATGCCCTGATTTCAATTTTGATTGAGAGCGTGGCCAATATGCCGGGGTGCCTCAACTATGTTGTGGCGCAAGACCCCACCGATCAGAATGCCATTTGGATTACCGAGGTTTGGGATAACAAAGCCAGCCATCAGGCATCGCTGGCTTTGCCAACGGTTCAACAGGCAATTACCCGGGGCAAACCGCTTATTACAGGTTTTGGCGAACGGTTTGAAACCACACCTATCGGCGGTTTTGGGCTGGTTGCCAGGTAAGTTGGCCCGAATGGTTTTAATTTTCCAGGCGGCCCACCCTTGACTCACACCTACGATGCGCTGGTGATTGGCGCGGGGTACATTGGCTGCGCCGCGGCCTACTATCTGGCTGCCGCCGGGTTAAAAACGGCGCTGCTCGACCAGGGCGGCGTGGGTGCCGGCGCATCCCGCGCCAATTACGGCAACATCCAGGTGCAGGACGCCGAACTGGATTACAGCCTGCCGCTGGTTACAGCCGGGTACGCCCGTTGCCGGCAAATTGAAGCCGAACTGGATTGCCCGGTGGGCTACCGCAAAATCGGCGGGCTGCTGCTCATCGAAACCGAAGCCCAGTGGCAGTTGATGGCCAACCGCCTGCCCGCTCTCCACACCACCGGCATCTCTGCCGAACTGGTGCCGGCGGCGCGTTTGCCGGAAATTGAGCCGCTGCTCAATCCGGCCAGCGTGTTGGGCGCGTGCTACCACCAGCACGAAGGGCAGGTGTATCCCTTTGCCCTGCTGGGGGCGTACATCCGCCGCGCCCGCGAGCGTGGGTTGGCGCTACACCTCCAAACCACCGTCACCGGTTTTGAACTGGCCGGCGGACGGCTGGCGGGGGTTAACACCAACCGGGGGCAATTCAGCGCGGGCGCGGTGGTTTTGGCCACCGGCGCGTGGACGCCGCATTTGGGGCAACTGCTGGGCCGGCGCTGGCCGGTGCCGCACGTTCACGGGCAGGCCATCATTACCGAGCCAACAGAACGGCTACTACGCAATCATATCGCTTCGGCGGCCTTTTTTGAAGAGATGCACGAAGCCGACGCCGGCGCGGTGCTGGCCATATCGCAGGCCACTCACGGCCATTTTTTACTGGGCGAAGCCGGTGTTGTTACGGCTGACCTCGGTTCAACGGCGACCGCCGCCGGGCAAACGGCCATCGCGGCGCTGGTGGAGCGTTACTTTCCGGCGTTGCGCCGGTTGCGGGTGTTGCGCGGTTGGGCTGCGCCGGTTGCTTTTACCGCCGATGGGCGGCCATTTTTGGGGCCGGTTGGCGGCATCAAGGGATTGATTCTGGCCACGGCCTTTAAATCAACGGTGATTGTCACCCCGCTGGTGGGTGAAATTGTGGCTCAACTGGTGGTTGGTGGCCACACCGATTTGGATTTGTCGCCGTTTGCGCCCGACCGGGAGTTAGGCTATGCCCACTAACCGGGCGGATGTGATTATTGTAGGCGGCGGCTTGGCCGGGCTGGCGATAGCGTATCAACTGGCCAAGCGCGGCGCGAGCGTGCTGCTGCTGGAAGCCAACAGCCTGGGCAGCGGCACTTCCGGCGGTTGCGCCGGGCGGGCGCAGGTGTCCGAGAGCCATCGCGGGGCGCATTTTGATGTGGTTCAGGCCGGGCTGGCCCGGTTGGAGCAGTTGGAAATCGAACTGGAATTTGATTTTGAGTGGCGACGGTTGGGCAATTTGATGCTCATTGAACACGAGCGCCACTGGCAATGGTGGGCCGAGCAGGTGGCTTACCTGGCCGGGCGCGGCCTTCAGGCCGAACTGCTGGATTTGAAATCGCTGCGCGCCGCCGAACCGCACCTTAATGTTGATAAATTTTTGGGAGCGGCCTGGTGTCTGGAAGGCCACCTGAATCCGTTAAAATTATGCCAGGCTTTTGCCCGCGCCGCCCGGCGGCACGGAGCCAGATTGCTGCCGCACGCGCCGGTGGTTGGGTTTGAGCGGCAGGGCCGGCAGATTACGGCAGTGCAAACCGCCACGGCGCGTTTTACGGCGGACACGGTGCTGGTTACTGCCGGCGCGTGGACAGGCCAGGTGTTAGCCTGGGCCGGCGCGGCGTTGCCGGTGCAGTTTACCCACGCCGAAGCCATCATCAGTGAGCCGCTGCCGCCGCTGTTGCACAACCATGTTGGGCTGGCCGATTTTTACGAGACCATTCACAACCAGCCACAGGCGGTATCTATTGGCGTGGCCCAGCAACACAACGGCACACTGCTTGTCACCGAGGCGGTTGAGTTTAGCCCCACGGTTCACCGCCGCAACAGCGCTTGGGGCATTCCGGCCATTGCCCGCGATTTACTGGCGCTGCTGCCCCGGCTGGCTTCCGCGCGGATTGTGCGGGCCTGGGCCGCGCCCAGTCCCTTTTTACCGGATGAACTCCCGGCGATTGGCCGGGCGCCGGGGCTGGAAAATTTATGGGTGGCCACTTGTTTTCACTTAACCATTACCACCATCCCGGTACTCAGCGATTGGATTGCCGGGTGGTTGCTGGGCGGGAGACAACCGGCGGCGCTGGCCGAATTTAGCCCGTATCGCTTTACGGTTAAACCGCCACAGGATTGATAACGACCATGCGAGTAGCCCGTTCAAGCTCATTATTGCCACCGGTGCAGCGCGGCCCGGCCATTACCGTTACCGTCAACGGCCAGCCGGTTGATGCCTTTGCCGGCGAAACCGTGGCGGCGGTGCTGCTGGCCGCCGGGCAGCGCACATTTCGCCACACCTTAAAAGAAGGTGCGCCGCGCGGCCTGTTCTGCGGCATGGGCATCTGTTTTGAATGTCTGGTTACGGTGAACGGCACGCCCAACATCCGCGCCTGCGTAACGCCGGTAATTGACGGCATGGCCATTGAAACCCGCTCCGAGGTGCAACTGTGAGTAATTCGGTGGAACTGGCCGTCATCGGAGCCGGCCCGGCCGGGCTGGAAGCGGCGCTGACTGCCGCCGAAGTTGGCGTAACCGTAGCCGTAATTGATGCCTACCCCCGGCCCGGCGGCCAGTATTGGCGGCAGCTTCCCGCCGAATTTACCGGCGAGGCCGGCGCTTTGCCGCACCAAACGGCATCGGCGTTGCTGCCACGGTTGGCCGCCGCCAAAGTGCGCGTGTTTGCCAACACGCTGGCGTGGGGCGCGTTCTCACGCCAACCGGGCTGGCAACTGGCGCTGCACGGCCCCGCCGCGCCCGCTCAACTGGCCGCGCAAACGCTGGTTTTGGCCGCCGGAGCGTATGACCGGCCGGTGGCCATTCCCGGCTGGACGCTGCCGGGCGTGCTGACCGCCGGCGCGGCCCAAACGCTGCTTAAAAATCAGCGGGTGCTGCCAGGCCGCCGGGTTTTGCTTTCGGGCAGCGGGCCGCTGCAACTGGCCGTGGCCGCTCAACTGGTTGAAGCCGGCGCGGAGGTGACGGCGGTATTAGAAGGAGCCGCCGGGTTGGTGCGGCGCGGGCTGCGCCACCTGCCGGCGTTGTGGGGCCAAAATGACCGGCTGCGTGAAGGCTGGCAATACTGGCGCGCGCTGCGCCGGGCCGGGGTGCCGGTGCGGTCGGGCTGGTCGGTGGTGGAAATTCGGGGCCAAACCGAAGTTGAAGCCGCCGTTATAGCCCGGTTGGATGCCGATTGGCGGCCCATTCCCGGCAGCGAGCAGGTTATCGCTGTGGATACGGTGCTGCTGGGCTACGGCTTTACTCCGGCCACGCAGCTAAGCCGGTTGCTGGGTTGCGCCCACGATTTTACCCCGGAACGCGGCGGGCTAACGCCCCGGCGGGACGAATGGTTGCAAACTACCTGCCCCGGCGTTTTTGCGGCAGGCGATGGCGCCGGGATTGGCGGGGCCAATCTGGCTCGTCTGGAAGGGCGGGTGGCCGGAATTGCGGCGGCGCGGCAGGTGGGCCGGCTGTCCAATGCCGAAGCCGCTGCCGCCATTGCCCCAATCCAGCCGGCGCTGGCCCGCGAGCGGCGTTTTGCGGCCATGCTGGGCCGGTTGTTCACGCCCGGCCCCGGTCTGGATCATCTGGCCACGGACGAAACCATCATTTGCCGGTGCGAAGAAGTGCCGCTTAAAGATATTCGCGCTGCCGTGGCCGGCGGAGCGCAAACCGTCAACGACATCAAAGGGCTAACCCGCTGCGGCATGGGCAACTGCCAGGGGCGCATCTGCGGCGAGTTGGCGGCGCGGGCCATTGCCCGCGAGTTGGACAGCCCGGTTAGCGCGGCGGGCATGTTCAGCGTGCGCCCTCCCATCGAGCCGCTGCCGCTGGCGGTACTGGCCGACGCGGAATAAAAAAATGATAAAAGAAGTGACCGGCACTTTCAAAGTGCCGGTCACTTGAGAAATTTTGAGGAGAATATTTATGGCGGTAACGCACCAACCACCGAGCCAACTGGCTAATTACACTAAAAAGCAACTACTGGACTTTTTCAGGCAAATGCTGACCATTCGCCAGTTTGAGCTGCGCGCCATCAACGAGCGGCGCAACGGGCTGATTCCCGGCTTTATCCATTCGTGTGTGGGGCAAGAGGCCACTGCCGTGGGCGCGTGCGCCGCGCTCAACGCCGATGACGTCATCACCAGCACCCACCGCGGCCACGGCCACCTGCTGGCCAAAGGCGGCAAACCCAATTTGATGATGGCCGAACTGGCGGCGCGCAGCACCGGTTACTGCGGCGGCAAAGGCGGCAGCCTGCACATGACCGATTTTAACCTGGGCATTTTGGGTGCTAACGGCATTGTGGCCGGCGGCATTCCGATGGCATCCGGGGCGGCGCTGGCCTTTAAAATGCGCGGCGAAACGCGGGTGGCGCTGGCCTTTTTTGGCGATGGCGCGGTTAACGAAGGCGCGTTCCACGAGGCGGCCAATCTGGCCGGGTTGTGGCAACTGCCCGTTATCTTTTTCTGTGAAAACAACCTGTACGGCGAAGGCACGCCGCAACACAAACAGGCTCCGGTGGCGGATTTGTCCATTCGGGCGGCGGGTTACGGGTTCCCCGGCGTGATTGTGGATGGCAACGACGTGCTGGCCGTGTTTGAAGCCACGCAAGCGGCGGTTGAACGGGCCAGAGCCGGCGCGGGACCAACCTTCATCGAAGGTAAAACTTACCGGCACCGCGGCCACTACGAAGGCGACCCGATGGTGTACCGCGATAAGGCGGAAATGGACGCCTGGCGGCAGCGCGATCCGATTACCGCGTTCCGGCAGCGCTTGCTGGAGGCCGCAATTGCCCCCGAAGCGGAACTGGCGGCCATCGAAGTGGAAGTGACGGCCACGCTCGATGCGGCGGTTGAGTTTGCCGCCGGCAGCCCGCAGCCGCAGCCGGAATCGGCGCTGGACGGCGTGTATTACGATACCCACGGTGGGCGAGTCTTTTAACCACGGAGACACAGAGGACACAGAGTTTTTAAAAGAAATTGTCAGAAGAGTTTTATGATTTTTCTCCGTGCCTTCCGTGTCTCTGTGTTTCGATCTTTCTTTTAGTGAGGCAAATGCAAATGCGTGAAATTACATTCAGTGAAGCATTACGCGAGGCGATGGCCGAAGAAATGGGCCGCGATTCCTCGGTGTTTTTAATGGGCGAAGATGTGGGCGTGTTTGGCGGCGTGTTTGGCGTGAGCGCCGGCCTGCTCGATGAATTTGGCCCGGAGCGGGTGCGCGACACCCCCATTTCTGAGCAGGTGATTGTGGGGGCCGGTTTGGGCGCGGCGCTGGTGGGCATGCGTCCCATTGTTGAAATTATGTTTGCCGATTTTGTGACCGTGGCGATGGATCAGGTGGTTAACCAGGCGGCCAAAGCCCGCTACATGAGCGGCGGCAAGGCGCAAGTGCCGTTGACCATGCGCATTGTTAACGGCGCGCCGGGCAGCGCGGCGGCGCAGCACTCGCAAAGCCCCGAAGGCTGGTTTATGAACGTGCCGGGGCTAAAAATTGCCATCCCGGCTACGCCCTACGATGCCAAAGGGCTGCTCAAAACCGCCATTCGCGGCGCGGACCCGGTGCTGTTTTTTGAGCACAAAATGCTGTACGCCGTTAAAGGCGACGTGCCCGCCGATGATTACGCCATCCCCTTTGGCCAGGCCGCCATGCGGCGTAAAGGCGACGCGGCAACCATCATCTCCATTGGCGGGGTGCTGCCCAAAGTGATGGAGGCCGCCGCGCAACTGGCCAATCAGGGCATCGAAGTGGAAGTGATAGACCCGCGCACGCTGGTGCCGCTGGACACCGAGGCGCTGGTTGAATCGGTTAAAAAGACGCACCGGGCCATTATTGTGCACGAAGCGCACCGGCGGGCCGGCCCCGGCGCGGAAATCGCCGCAATTTTGGCCGAAGAAGCCATTGGCTATTTGGATGCGCCGGTTTTGCGCGTGGCTACCAAAAACGTGCCGTTTCCGTACCACCCGGATTTGGAAAACTTTATTTTGCCCGGCGTGGCCGATATTACCCAGGCGGTGCTGAATACGGTACAATACCGGTTGTGACAAATATCTTACCCAATCAGGTAGTTGTGAATTATTTCTTAATATGCTAAGATAAAGTATAGCCTTACTGTATAAAGTTTATCTGTACTATACACTATTATTACTTCATAGAGGCGGCTAATGCAGATTGGAGAACGGGTTCGTTCACAGCGCAATAAACGAGGGTTGAGTTTGCGTCAGCTTGGCGAAAAAACCGGGTTGACTGCCGGTTTTTTGAGCCAACTGGAAAACGACCAGATTTCGCCCTCGCTGAACTCGCTTCAGAGCATTGCCACCGCCCTTGAAGTGCCAATGTTTTACTTTCTGGAAACCGCACCCACCAGCGCCGTGGTTCGCCATAACGAACGGCGCAAGCTCTACTTTCCCGATTCTCATATTGGTTACGATTTACTTTCGCCGGAATTAAACCGGCAAATGTTAGCGTTGTTAGTCCGAATAGATGCCGGCAGCCGGCGGATAGCCATGCCGCTGGCTCGTTCAACCGAGCAGTGGATGTTTGTGTTGCAGGGACAAATGGAAATTTTGGTTGGCAAAGACACTCATTTGCTGCAAACCGGCGACAGCATCTATTTTGATGGGGATCAACTGCGTGAATTTGGCGCAGCCGGTAACGAAGAATTGGTTATTGTATGTTGTGTGGTTCCTCCGGCCCTGTAGTTTAACCGGGCCGGAGTTGGGGCCATTAACGCGGAAGGAGGTGGTGTGTAACTAAAAGTCATCCTTCATCCTTGCCTATTGTTAAAAATATTGGTTTTTACAGTTATTTGCATGGAGGAGATTTATGTATTCCAAGAGTAGTAAATATTTGCTGATGTTGCTCTTTTCTTTAATGGTGATGGCGCTGGTAGCCTGCGGCGGCGCGGCAACTCCCGCCCCGGCTAAACAAGAGGCTGCCGCCCCGGCTAAACAGGAAGCCGCTGCTCCCGCCAAAGAAGAAGCCACCGCCGCTCCCGCCAAGGAAGAAGCTGCTGCCCCGGCTAAAGAAGAAGCCGCCGCTCCCGCCGAAGGCGCGTTTAAAGGGCTGAAAATTGCCATGCTCACCAGTGGCCCCATCAATGATGACGGCTGGAACCAAACCGCTTACGAAGGTTTGAAAGCGCTGGAAAAAGATGGCGCAGAAATTGCCAACACCGAAAACGTGGCCCAGGCCGACCAACTCGACCTGATCCGCTCTTACGCTGACCAGGGCTTTAACATTATCATTGGCCACGGCTTTGAATACGGCGATGCCCTGACCGCCGCCGCCAAAGAATACCCCAAAATTTCCTTTATCCAGATTGGCGGGATTGCCGATAACGGCAAAAACATTCTCTCCTACCTGTTCCGCTCCGGCGAAGGCGGTTACGCCGCCGGTATTCTGGCCGGTTTAATGATTCCCGAAGGTAAACTTGGCGGGGTTGGCGCGGTTGAAATTCCCTCCATTGCCGCCGATTTTAACGCCTTTACCATTGCGGCCCAAACCGTTAACCCCAAAGTAACCGATGTGCCCAAAGCCTACACCGGCTCCTGGGTTGATATTCCCAAAGCTAAAGAAGCCGCCATTGCCCAAATTGACAGCGGTATTAAGCTGATTATGGCCAACGGCGATAACGCCAACGTGGGCGCGATTGAAGCCGCCAAAGAAAACGGCAAAACCTTTGTGGTGGGCTGGACCCGCAACCAATCGCACCTGGGCGGCGACCTGGTACTTACTTCCAACGAGCAACGGGTTGACAACATTCTGGTTAATGCCGTTAACCAAATCAAAACCGGTACGGTTAAATGGGGTAACTACGTAGTTGGGTTTGCCGAAGGCGCTCAAAAATTCTCAACTTACAGCAAAGTAGTCCCCCCCGAAGTAGGGCAAGAAGTTGATAACGTCATCAAAGCCCTCAGCGAAGGCAAAATTGTGCTGGATGACAAGGGCAACGTTGTAAAAGACGAATACCACAAAAAATAAGTAGTTGGTAATACAGTACCGGCGGCAGGGTGGCGCGGCTACTCTGCCGCCGGGCTTGCCCCAGGAGGTGTTTTTTATGACAGCCGCCACTTTACCACCCGCCGATATTCGGGAACAAGCCTTGCATCGCGCCGCCCGGCAAGAACGAATTTTAAATATTCTGTTGCCTATTGTGGCGGTTTTGGCCTCGTTTTTAATTGGTAGTCTTTTTTTGCTCGCCCTCAACGTTAACCCCATCGAGGCTTATACCGCCCTGATCAAAGGCGCGTTTGGCAATCAACGGTTGGCCACAACCACCATCATCAAATCCATACCGTTGGTTTTTACCGGCCTGGCGGTGACTGTGGCTTACCGGGGCGGTGTGTTTAACATTGGAGCCGAAGGCCAGCTTTATTTGGGGGCACTGTTTGCGGTGTGGGCCGGCACCACGCTATCGCTGCCGTATCCCTGGCATATGATTGTGTCGCTGCTGTTGGGTGTGGCCGGGGGAATGATTTGGGGATTCATTCCCGGTTACTTAAAAGCCACCCGCGACATGAACGAAATTATTGTTACCATTTTAATGAACTACATTGCTATTTTTGCCATCAGTTATTTTGTGCATGGCCCGCTCAAGGAAGAAGGCTGGAACACCCAAACCAGAGCCGTAGCCGAAACGGCGCAAATCCCCATTATTTGGGAAGGTACTCGCCTGCACGGCGGCTTTTACCTGGCGCTGGTAATGGTGGCGGTGGTGTATATTTTACTGTTTCATACCACGCTGGGTTACCGCATTCGCATGGTGGGCACCAATAAAGATGGCGCGCGCTACGCCGGTATAAAAACCACCAGCGTTATGGCCCTGGCCATGGCGCTCAGTGGCGGGTTGGCCGGGCTGGCCGGCACGGTGGAGTTACTGGGAGTGCAATACCGCCTGATTGACAACTTTTCTGCCGGCTGGGGGTTTGATGCCGTGGCCGTGGCGCTGGTGGGTCGCCTCAACCCGATTGGCGTGTTGATTGCCGCCCTGTTTTTTGGCGCGTTGCGCAACGGAGCCAACTCCATGCAAACGGCGGTTAGGGTTGATGTGGTGGTTGTGTACATTATTCAGGGGTTGGCCATTATCTTTTTGATTGCCGGCTCCAGCAGCAAAGTTCGGCGCTGGCTGGACAAATGGTGGACGGTTTAACCCATCAGTCGCGTTTGATATTTCAAAAGGCAGCCGTAAAAGGACAGACCTATGGATTTGGATGCATTTGGGGGCTTTATTTACGCCACTATTCGATTATCAACACCGTTATTACTGGCCGCTATTGGTGGCCTATTTTGCGAACGGGCCGGAGTAATTAACATTTCACTGGAAGGCAAAATGCTGCTGGGCGCGCTGGTGGCTTTTATTGTGGCCTTTTTTACCGGTAATCCCTGGCTGGGGCTGATTGCCGCCATGATTGCCGGCGCTATCATCGGCCTGGCATTTGCCTACGTTACCATCACGTTGGGAGCTGACCAGATTGTCACCGCGGTGGCCATCAACTTGATGATGGTGGGCATCACCGGTGTGATTTTCAGGCTGCTCAAGGCCGCCAACACCGGCAGTCTGAGCGCCCCATCGTTTCAAAACTGGAAAATCCCCCTTTTAGGCGATATTCCTTTTGTGGGGCCGGTCTTTTTTGATCACCTGCCGCTGGTTTATTTGGCCTTTTTACTGGTGCCGGCGGCCCACTTTGTGCTTTACCGCACCACCTGGGGGCTGGCTGTGCGCGCCGTGGGCGAACACCCCCGCGCCGCCGACACGCTGGGTGTAAAGGTGCAACTGGTGCGCTACCTCACCGCAATCTGGGCCGGCAGCATGGCCGCCGCCGGGGGCGCTATCCTTTCGATTGGCCACAACACCACCTTTATTGAAAACATGACCGCCGGCCGGGGCTTTATCGCTTTTTCGGCCATTGTGCTGGGCAAATGGACGGCCATCGGCACTATGCTGGCCTCGCTGCTGTTTGGCTCCGCCGATGCGCTGCAACTGCGCATTCAAGCCGGTATTTTAGAGCCGATATACACCATGATTGGTATCAAAGACATCCCCTACCAGTTCCCGGTGATGCTGCCTTACGTGGTTACGCTGCTGGCGCTGTTCTTCATCGGCAAAATGAACTGGCCCGCCGCCGCCGGCTCGTCCTACAACCGCGAAGAGGGCTAATCCTATGGCTGAAAACAACATTTTTTTGCGGATGGAGCAAATCACCAAAACCTTTCCGGGCGTGGTGGCCAACGACAAGGTTAACCTGACCGTGCGCCACGGCGAAATCCACGCCCTGCTGGGCGAAAACGGCGCGGGCAAATCTACGTTGATGAACGTGCTGTACGGCCTGTACCAGCCCAACGGCGGCCAGATTTACCTCAACGAGCAGCCGGTTACTATCCACTCGCCCGATGACGCCATTGGCAAAGGGATTGGCATGGTTCACCAGCATTTTATGCTGGTGCCGCCGCTCTCCGTAACCGAAAACGTTATGCTGGGGCTGCCCGGCGATAAGGGCATTTTGCTCAACCACCCGGCGGCCAAAGCCAAAATCTTGCAAATCTCACACACCTACGGCCTTGAGGTTGACCCCGACGCCGTGGTGCGCAACCTGTCGGTGGGCATTCAGCAGCGGGTGGAGATTATCAAGGCGCTGTACCGGGGCGCAAGATTGCTCATTCTCGATGAGCCGTCGGCGGTGCTGACGCCGCAGGAAATCGAAGGACTGTTCGAGGTGATGCGCCGGCTGGTTGAAAACGGTAACTCCATTATTTTCATCTCCCACAAACTCGACGAGGTGATGGAAATCAGCAACCGCGTTACGGTGCTGCGCGATGGCATGGCCGTGGCCACGGTAGATACCGCCGCCACCAGCAAGGCCGAGTTGGCCCGGTTGATGGTGGGCCGCGAAGTGCTGTTCCGCATTAACAAACCGCCGGTAGACAAAGGCGACGTGGTGCTGGACATAAAAAATTTAACCGTCACCGATGACCGGCACGTGGCCTCGGTGCGTAATCTGTCGCTGCAAGTGCGGCGCGGCGAGGTGGTCGGTTTGGCCGGCGTGGATGGCAACGGCCAGCGTGAATTGGCCGAAGCGGTGTGCGGGCTGCGGTTGCCGCAGAGTGGCAGCATTCACATTAACGGCCACGAAACCACCCGCTTCAGCGCCGGCGATTTGCTGCGCTTTAACATGGCCTACATCCCCGAAGACCGCCAGCGCGAAGGGCTGGTGCTCGGTTTTAAATTGACTGAAAATTTTATCGCCAAAAGTTTTCGCAAGCGGCCATTTTCAATCTACAGTTTGTTGCAGCACCAGCCCATTAAAGCCCACGCCCAAAAACTGATTGAGCGGTTTGATGTGCGCACGCCCACCGCCGAGGTTAACGCCAGAACGCTATCGGGTGGCAACCAGCAAAAAGTGGTGCTGGCCCGCGAACTATCCGCCGAACCGGATTTGATTATTTCGGCGCAGGCCACGCGCGGTTTGGATGTGGGCGCTACCGAGTTTGTGGAAAACCAGATTTTGGCCCAACGCGCGCGCGGCGCGGCCATTCTGTACATTTCCACCGAACTGGACGAAATCTTTAACCTCAGCGACCGGATTGCCGTAATTCACCGGGGTGAAATTATGGGCATTGTTCGGCCCAACGAAGTTACCCCCGAAGAATTGGGCCTGATGATGGCCGGCACCAAAAAGGAGCAACCGGCGCTATGAGCCAATCCGTTACCGCCCAAACCCTGCAACAATTTACCGGCCATGTCAGCGCCCAACCGCACGCCATGGCCGGCGCGGTAATTGCCGCCTCGGCGGCGCAGGCGGTGGCGCTGGGCCGGGCCTGCATGCAAATCAGCCGGCAACTTGCCGGTGTGGATGCGCCCATTGCCCAAATGGATTCGGCGCAGGCGGCGCTGCTTGATTGGTGCAACCGCGACGCCGTGGCCATTGCCGAGTATGTGGCGCTCCGCGAGGCCGGCAACGAACTGGGCGGCCAACAACTGCTGTGCGATGGCCCCGCCGCCATCAGCCAACTGACCATTGAGGCGGCCAACCGGCTGCAAGATTTTCGCCCGTTGGCGCACGAACAGGTACGCGACGACCTGGAAATGAGCCTGACGCTGCTGGCCGGTGCGGCGCAGGCCGCCATGCTGCTGCTGGATAGCAACCTGCGCCACTGGCCAACGCCGCCCCTGTTAACCCGGTACGAACCTATTCGGGCCGGTCTGGAGCAGAAAATCCGCCGCTTGCGTCCTTTAACCCGCATCCGGGGCTAAATATCCATAAACCAATCACCAGGAGCGTAACCATGACCCGTTACAAAACAATATTCACCACCGAGCGCGGCCAGCGCCATCAGCAGGCGGCGTTGGATGCTGCCCCGGACAACCTGGAAATTACCATGTTGCGCCAGCCCGGCCCGGCTGAACTGTGGCCCCATCTGGCTACCGCCGCTTATTTCATCTCCGAGCGCACCGGCGTGATTGATGCGGCCATGATTCAGGCCGCGCCCAACCTCAAGCTCATTCTGCGCCTCGGCTCACTTACGTATGATATTGACGTGGCCGCCGCTGCCGCCGCCGGAGTAGCGGTGTGTTACTGGCCGGTTGGCTCCGTTATCCGCGTGGCCGAACATATGGTGATGCAAATGCTGGTGCTCAGCAAAAAGCTGCGCGAAACCGAAGCCATCGCTTTGGCCGCCAGCCCCGACTGGGCCGAAAGCAAACGCACCAGCGAAGACACCTTTGCCTACAACTGGTCCAATCGCAAAAACGTGGAAGGGCTGTGGCAAACCACCATCGGCATTATGGGTTTTGGTGAAATTGGGGCCGAACTGGCCCGGCGGCTGGCCACCTGGGATGTAACCCTGCTTTACCACAAACGCCGCCGCCTGCCGGCCTCGGTTGAAGCCGAACTGGGCCTGACTTATGTGGATGAAGACACCCTGTTCCGCCAATCGGATTATCTGGCCAACCTGCTGCCCTATTTTAGCAACACCAATTTAATGATTAACGCCGATTATCTGGCCAAAATGAAGCCCGGCGCGTGCCTGGTAAGCTGCGGCAGCGGCAGCGTTATTGACGAAGCGGCGCTGGCGCAGGCCGTAAAGTCCGGCCACCTGGGCGGCGTGGCGCTTGATACCTTTGAGTGGGAACCCATCCGGGCCGATAATCCCCTGATTGCGCTGGCGCAGGCCAATTACAACGTGCTGCTCACGCCGCACATTGCCGCCGGAGCCACCGCCGCCGCCGCCAAAGAGCGCCTGGGCGATTACACCAACATTATCAACCACATCAACGGCCAGCCGCTCAAATACCGGGTAGCGTAGTTGGCAACGGCGCAACTTTTACAAAGGAGTAAATGATGGGGAGTATTCTGATAGAAAATGGAACCGTTGTCACCGTAAACGATGCCGGTCAGGTATTTACGCCCGGCTACGTGCTGATTGAGGCCGACCGGATTACCGCGTTGGGCCAGGGGCAGCCGCCCGCCGAATTGCGCCAGCGGGCCGCCACCATCCTTGATGCCAGCCTGATGGCGGTGATGCCGGGCATGGTCAACGCCCACACGCACCTGTTCCAAACCTTTTTGCGCGGCCTGGCCGATGACAAACCGCTGCTGGAATGGCTCAAAGCGGCCATCTGGCCGGTGGCCAAAGCCATTACTCCCCACGATACTTACACCGCCGGGTTGCTGGGCATGGTCGAAAACATTCGTAGCGGTTGCACCTCGGTGAACGACCATCACTACATCCACATTGAGCCGGGCAATGACGATGGTATCTTCCGCGCCGCCGAAGAATCGGGCATCCGCTTTATGATGGCGCGGGGCTGGGCCGACATGAACTACCACGAAACCTTTATGGAAACCGGAGATCACGTGGTAAAAGAAATGGCCCGGCTGCGCGAAGCCTGGCACGGCAAGCACAACGACCGGTTGCGGCTGCAATTTGGCCCGCTCATCCCCTGGGGCTGCTCCGATGACGCCATGCGGCGCACCTTTCAACTGGCCAAAGCGTGGGGCATGGGCACGCACATCCACATTGCCGAAAGCAAAGCCGAAGTGGAAATTGATTTGAACAATCGCGGCCTGCGCCACGTGGAGTGGATGGACAAACTGGGCGTGCTTGACCACAGCGTGCAGTTGGTGCACAGCGTTTGGCTTAATGATGAAGAACTGGAAATGATCGCCCGGCACAGCGCCATTGTGGTGCATTGCCCGGTTTCCAACATGTACCTGGCCTCCGGCGTGCCGCGCATTCCGGAAATGCTCAAACTGGGCATTACCGTGGCGCTGGGCACCGACGGCCCCGGCAGCAACAACAGCCAGGATATGTTTGAAACGCTAAAAGCCACCGCGCTAATGCACAAAGTGAGCACGCTCAACGCCATGGTTATGCTGCCGGAGGATGTGCTGCGGCTGGTGTGTCGCGGCGGGGCCGAAGCGTTTGGCCTGCCGGATCAAATCGGCTCACTGGAGGTGGGCAAAAAAGCCGATGTGGTGCTGGTTAACCTGAACACGCCGTTTGCCATGCCGGTTCATCGCGTGCCGTCGGCGTTGGTGTATAATATCAGCGCCCGCGAAGTGGACACGGTTATTGTCAACGGCGAAATTTTAATGCGCCACCAGCAAATTTTATTTGTAGATGAAGATGCCCTGCTGCGCGAGGCCCGCGACGTGTGCGCGCACCTGTTCCGGCGGGCGGGCGTTGAGATTTAATTCCAAAACGGAAGGTTGCCAATGAATCCAACCGGAAAAACCGCTTTAATCACCGGCGGCGCGGTGCGCGTGGGCAAAACCATCACGCTGGCGCTGGCCCAGGCCGGCGCTAATGTGGTGATCAATTACAACTCCTCCAGCGCCGCCGCCGAACAAACCGTAGCCGAAGCGCGGGCGCTGGGCGTGGGCGCGCTGGCCGTGCAGGCCGATATTGCCATTAACGAGCAGGTGCAGGCCATGGTCGCCGCCGCGGTCAAAGAGTTTGGCGGGGTTGATATTTTGGTGAACAGCGCCTCGCTGTGGCAGGCCACCCCTTTTCCCATGACCGATGTGTCCGGCTGGCAACAGGTAACTCGCGTATTAATTGATGGCTCATTCTATTGCGCCAACGCCGTGGCCCCGCTGATGCTGGCCAAAGGCGAAGGCGCAATTGTGAATATTATAGACCTGGCCGCGTTTGAGCCGTGGCCCAAATTTATGGCTCACAGCGTGGGCAAAAGCGCGTTGCTGGCCTTAAGCCGCCAACTGGCGCTGGAACTGGCTCCGGCAGTGCGCGTGAATGCCGTTGCGCCGGGGCCGGTGCTGCCGCCGCCCAATTACAGCGAGGCGCTGGTGGCCCGCACCGCCGATAAAACCCTGCTGGGCCGCTGGGGCACCCCGGAGGATGTGGCCGAGGCGGTGCTCTATTTTGTGCGGGCCAATTACGTTACCGGCGAAGTGCTGGCCATTGACGGCGGCGAGCGGTTTGGCCACCGCAAACGCGAGCACGGCTAATAAATTACGAATTACGAACGACGAATTACGAGTAATCAAGTAATCAACATCACTATTCGTAATTCGTCGTTCGTAATTTGATTTGAAAGGAACATCATTTGACGCGCATTGACTTTGGCTGGGAAATTCCCACCGGCAAACGGCGGATGCCGTCCGGCGGGCCGGAAAACTACAAACCGCACCTGCGCCGTGTGCTGGATTTGCTGGCGGGCCGGTTTCATTCGGCCTGGATGCCCGACCATTTTATGTACGGCAATAGCGACGTGCCCGAAGCCTTAACCACGGTCAGCTACCTGTCGGCGTTGTACCCGGCCTTGTTTTTTGGCACGGTGGTGCTGGGCGCAAACTATCGCCAGCCGGCGCTGCTGGCCAAAATGGCGGCCACGCTCCAGCAATTGAGCGAGGGGCGCTATATTATGGGCATCGGCGCGGGTTGGCACGCCGATGAGTACCGCGCCTACGGCTACGAATTTTTGCCTGCCGCCGCCCGGATTGCCCAACTGGCCGAAGTGGTGCAAATCTGCAAGGCCATGTGGCATCCGGCTCAACCGGCGGCATCATTTACGGGCCGGTACCATCACATTGAAAACGCGGTTTGCAACCCCAAACCCGTTCCGCCGCCACCGGTGATGCTCGGCGGCGCGGGTGAAAAGCTGATGCTGCGGGTGGTGGCTCAACACGCCAATTGGTGGAATCTGGTGGGCGTGTCGCCGGAAACATACGCCCAAAAAGTTGAGGTGCTACACCAGCACTGCGCCGAAGTAGGCCGCAACCCGGCCACCATCCGCAAAACCTGGATGGGCGTGGTCAGCCTGGCTTCAACCCGCGCCCAGGCCGAAGCCGCTCTGCGCCATTATCCCATTTGGCCCGGCGACGTGCCCGTTGTGGGTTCGCCCTCCGAGGTGATAGCCCGGTTACAGCAATATATTGAACTGGGCGTAGACCTGTTCATTCTCGGCTTTGCCGATGAGCCGGCCCTTAACGGCATGGAGTTGTTTGTAAACCAGGTGTTGCCGGCGTTTCAATAACAGCCATTGGTCAGTCGTCATTGGCCATTTGTTAATTACCGCAAGTGGCCAGTGAGCATTAACCAATGTAAATCATTATTAAAAATTAACGGAGTAAAAAGATGAACACAAAATTATTTCAAAAAGACTTTATCACCACCCAGGATTGGACGGTGGAAGACCTCAACACTTTGCTGGATTTGGCGTTTCGGCTTAAAGGCGACTTTGCCACCGGCGTAACGCACGATCACATTCTGCGGGCCAAAACCCTGTACATGCTCTTTTTTGAAGAAAGCACCCGCACCCGCAACTCGTTTGAAACCGGCATTACCCAACTGGGCGGCCACGGCGTGTACCTTACCCCCAAAGCCACCCAGATTGGCCACGGCGAAAACGCCAAGGACACCGGCATTGTGTTGAGTAGCTACGGCCACGGCATCGCCATCCGCGATTGCCGCACCGGCATTGGCCAGAACTACCTGTACGAAATGGCTCAACACGCCGACGCGCCCATCATCAGCATGCAGGATGATGTTGACCATCCCTGCCAGGCCATGGCCGACCTGATGACCCTGATGGAACTATTTGGCCGCGACCTGCGCAAGCGCAAGTTTGTTATCTCCTGGACGTTTGCGCCCAAATACGTCCGCCCGCTCAGCGTGCCGCAATCGCTGGTGCTGCTCATGCCCCGCTTTGGCATGGACGTAACCCTGGCCTACCCCGACGGCTACCACCTGATGCCCAACATTATGGAACAAGCCTACGCCAACGCCGACGCCGCCGGCGTGAAACTGACCGAAACCCACAACATGGACGAAGCCTTTGCCGACGCCGACTTCCTCTATCCCAAATCGTGGGGTCCAATTATGGTGACGGAAGACGAACCCACCGTTGAGGCGATGGCCGCCCAACACGCCGATTGGCGCGTTACCCAGGAACGAATGAACCTGGCCAAAAAACACGCCGTGTATATGCACTGCATGCCGGTAGACCGCGGCCACGAAGTTGACGATGAAGTAATTGACGGCCCGCAGTCCGTTATCTACAAACAAGCCGAAAACCGGCTGCACGCCCAAAAAGCGTTGATGTCGCTAATTATGAGCGCCCGCGCCTAATTTTTAAGCCGGATTAATCGTAGCGGCGACCCTTGTGGTCGCCCCGGCGGGGGCAAGCCCCGCCGCTACGGTTAGTCCGGCCATTTTATTGGGTTACTACCATATGACCACCCCAACTATTCAACCCGAACTGGCCGCCGCCGCCGCGCAGGTGCGTCAGTTTGCCGAAACCATCAAACAGGCCCAGCTTGACTTTCTGGCCGATTTGATTCGCCTTAAAACCTACACCGGCCAGGAAGGGCCGGCGGTGGAGCGCACGCTGGCCGAAATGCGCCGGTGCGGTTTTAGCGATGTTCGCACCGATAGCGCCGGCAACGCGCTGGCCTCTGTGGGCCAGGGCTGCTTCCGGCTGCTGTACGACGCCCACCTGGACGAAAACGAAATTGCCGACGAAGCCGACTGGCCCTACCCGCCGCTGCAACCCACCGTTGCCAACGGCAAGTTGTACGGTCTGGGCGCGTCTGATTGCAAAGGCGGCGTGGCCTCGATTGTGTACGGCGCACACATGGCCGCCGCGCTTAACCTCACCGCCGATTGCACCATCACCGTGAAAGGGGCCACGCTCGAAGAGGACGCCGAAGGCTTTGCCATGCGCCATCTGATTGAGCATGACGGCTTTCCCCGGCCCGATGCCGTGCTGCTGGCCGAAGCCACCGACCTGACGCTTCGGCGCGGCCACCGGGGCCGCTGCGAGGTAAAAGTGCGTATGCGCGGCAAAGCCGCCCACGCCAGCACCCCGGAACTGGGCGACAACGCCATTTTAAAAATGCGCCCGGTGCTTGATGCGCTCGAAGCCATAACCGGCGACCTGCCCGCCGACCCGGTGCTGGGGCGCGGCACGCAGGTTGTTACCATGATAGCCTCGCCGCACACGCCCAACAGCGTGCCCGGCTGGTGCGAAGCCACCATTGACCGGCGGCTCACCCCCGGCGAAACGCCACAATCGGTGGTTAGCCACATTGCCGCCGCCGTGGCCGGGCTGGGCGCAGAAGTAGCCGTGCCGGTGCAGCCCGTTACCTCGTGGACGGGCCTGGATTTGAGCGGCCCGGCCTTTTTTCCCGGCTGGCTGCTACCAGAGGACCATCCGCTGATGACCGCCGGCAAGCTCACCTGCGCCGCGCTGTGGGGCGAAGTGCCCCGCGTTGATGTGTGGAAATTCAGCACCAACGGCACCTACTCGGCGGGCGCGGCGGGCATCCCCACGCTGGGCTTTGGGCCAATGGAAGAAAAATACGTTCACACCCCGGAAGATCAGGTGGATTTGGCCAAATTGCTCAAAGGCGCTATGTTCTACGCCCTGTTCCCGCTGGCCTACAGCCTGGTTTTTAAACAAGAGGATTAATAATGACCGCCACTCAACCAACCGTGGCCATTTTGATTGGCCGTAACCATTACGCCCGCATGTTCAACCCCACCGCCTGGGCCAACCTGCGCCGCTTTGCCACCGTGATAGAACATCCCGGCGACGAACCGGCCACTCACACCGAACTACTGCAAATTTTGCCCCAGGCCGATGCCTGCCTCACCAGTTGGGGCGTGGATCAGCTTGACGCCGAAGTGTTGGCCGCCGCGCCGCGCCTGCGGGCAATGGCCCACATGGGCAGCAGCGTAAAACGCTTTGTCAGCGAGGCGCTCTGGGAGCGGGGCATCCACGTTACCTCGGCGGCCCCGGCTCTGGCCGAAGACGTGGCTATCACCGCGCTGGGGTTGATGATTGTGGGCATGAAGCGCATTTGGCCGTTGGGCCAACTGGTGCGCACCGGCGGCTGGCGCGACAGCGCCTACTGGCCGTCCCGCGAACTGCGTTACAGAACCGTGGGGGTTGTCGGGGCCAGCCACGTGGGGCGGCATCTCATCCGGCTGCTCCAGCCATTCAACGCCCGCATTCTGCTGTTCGATCCGTTTGTCACCGACGAACAGGCCGCCGTGTTGGGCGCGGAAAAAGCCGAGTTGGAGCCGCTGTTGCGCCAGGCCGATGTTGTCTCGCTGCACGCGCCCGACAAACCCGATACCCGCCACATGCTCAACGCCGCCCGGCTGGCGTTGATGAAGGATGACGCCCTGCTGATCAACACCGCCCGCGGCACGCTCATTGATGAAGCCGCGCTCATCACCGAATTGAGCCGGGGCCGTTTCTTCGCCTTTTTGGATGTAACCGACCCCGAACCGCCCGCCGCTAACAGCCCGCTCCGTCACCTGGAAAACGTGGTGGTGGTGCCGCATCTGGCCGGCTGTATTGCCGATTGCAGCCACATGGGCGAAATGGCGGTGGAGGAGTTGCGTCGCTTTTTTGCCGGCGAACCGCCACTTTACCAAATTACGCCGCAAATGTTCAGCCGGATTGCCTAAAAAACATCGTAGGTCACGTTTGAAACGTGACCTACAAACCAAGGAGAAATTATCTTGACTACCCGCAGACTTAACCGAATTTTTCGCGCCGATGGCCGCAGCCTGATTGTGGCTTTTGACCACGGTATGATTGACGGCCCGGCCAAAGGCATGGAACAGCCCGCCGGCGTGTTGGCCCAAATTGTGCAGGGCGGCGCTGATGCCATTTTAACCACTTACGGCACGGCCACCCGGTTTGCCAAAGAACTGGCTCCGCTGGGCCTGATTTTGCGACTGGATGGCGGCGGCACCAAACTGGGCAAAATGGATGGCCCCGGCGCGCAATTTTACACCGTGGCCGATGCGCTGCGGCTGGGGGCCGACGCCGTAGCCGTGTCGGCGTTTCCCGGCTCGGCCAAAGAAGAAGCCACGCTCGAAACGCTGGCTCACGTTATCAGCGAGGCGCACGGCTGGGGGCTGCCGGTCATGGCCGAAATGGTGCCAGGCGGCTTTGACAGCGCCCCGGAGTTTCGCACCGCCGAAAGCATTGCCATTGCCGCCCGCGTGGCCGCCGAACTGGGCGCGGACTGGGTAAAAATCCCCTACGCCGCCGGGTTTGAGCAAGTTACCCGCAGTTGCTACGTGCCCGCCGTAGTGTTGGGCGGAGCCAAAAAAGGCAGCGAGCGCGTTATGCTCGACACCGTTAAAGCCGCGCTGGATGCCGGCGGGGTGGGCGTAGCCATTGGCCGCAACATCTTTCAGGCCGATAACCCGGCGGCCATGACCGCCGCCGTAGCCGCCATGCTGCACCAAAACGCATCAGTTGACGAGGCGTTGGCGATTCTGACGACTGGCTACTAAAGACCATTTTCAAAGGAGAAAATTATGGAAATAAACGTAACCATCAACGGCCAGCCCAAAACCTGGGCGTGCCGGCCCGACGAAACGTTACTGCGCGTATTGCGGCGCGAAGGCTACGTGAGCGTGCGCTTTGGCAGCAACACCGGCGAAACCGGCGCAGCCGCCGTATTAATTGACGGCAAACTGGTCAGCACCGATATTATGCTGGCGGCGCAGGTTGATGGCCACACCATCGAAACCGTTGAAAATCTGTCCAACGGCCTTCAACTGCACCCCATTCAGGAAGCGTTCATTCGGGTGGGAGCCATTCAATCCGGTTACGCCACCCCGGCAATGGTGCTGGCGGCCAAAGCCCTGCTGGATAAAAATCCCAATCCCACCGAAGCCGAAGTCCGCGAGGCGTTCTCCGGCATTTTGGACCGCGAAACCGGCTACATTAAACCGGTGCAGGCCGTGCTCGAAGCCGCTGCCGTGCTGCGCGGCGAAGACCCCACCCAGGTTGAACCCAACGTGCTCACGCCCATTATTTTGCCCGGCCATGATTTTGGCGGCCCCGCCGCCGCTGACGCCAGCCGCCCCGACAACGACCTGACGCCCGACATGGCCGGCGGTGGCAGCGAAGTTGGCACCAAACGGATTGTGCTGCCCAAATTTGTGGTCGCCCCGGAAGCGCCGGATTTAAAGGTGGTGGGCAAATCCGAAACCAAAGTAGACGCCATCAAATTGGCCAAAGGCAACCCGGCTTTTGTGGATGACGTTGAGTTTCGCGGGTTGCTGCACGGCAAGTTGCTCACCAGCCCGCACGCCCACGCCCGCATCCTTGATATTGACGACAGCGAAGCGCGGGCCATGCCCGGCGTGCATGCCGTTGTTCACTACAAAAATATTGCCCGCGTGCGTTACGCCTCTGGCGGGCAAAGCTACCCCAACCCCAAACCCTACGATCAGGTGAGTTTTGATTACAAGGTGCGCCACGTGGGCGACCGGGTGGCTGCCGTGGCCGCCGAAACACCCGAAATCGCCGCCGAAGCCATCAAACGCATCAAAGTGACGTATGAAGTGTTGCCGGCGGTGTTTGATGAAAACGAGGCCATCAAACCCGGCGCGCCGGTTATCCACGACGAGCCGGAAATGGCCGATGCCGGCGCTTACGACGCCAACCGCAACATCAGCCACTTTATCCACGCTGCCGTGGGCAATGTTGAGCAGGGGTTTGCCCGGGCTGACCGCGTGTTTGAGCAAACCTACCGCGTGCACCAGGTGCAGCAAACGCCCATCGAGCCGCACATTGCCATTGCCTACTGGGACCCGGACGAGCGGCTGGTCATCCGCACCAGCACGCAGGTACCATTCCACGTGCGCCGCATGGTCGCGCCGCTGCTGGGGTTGCCGGTCAAACGCATCCGCGTGATTAAACCGCGCATTGGCGGCGGCTTTGGGGCCAAGCAAGAAATGCTCATTGAGGATATTGTGGGCCACCTCACCATTGCTACCGGCAAACCGGTTAAACTGGAATTGAGCCGGGCCGAAGAGTTTATGTCAAGCCGCAGCCGCCACCCGCAAACCATCACCTACAAAACCGGCGTTAATAACGATGGCATGCTGGTAGCCCAAAAAATGACGGTGGTGGGCAATACCGGCGCTTACGCCACGCACGGGCTAACCGTGCAAACCGTTACCGGCATGCGCGGCCTGAGCACCTATAATTGCCCCAACAAATTGTTTGAATGTACTGTTGCCTACACGAATATTCCCGTGCCGGGCGCGTATCGCGGTTACGGCGCGCCGCAGGCGTTATTCGCGCTAGAAACGCACATGGAAGAAATCGCCGAGGCGTTGGGGCTGGATGTCATTGAGTTTAAACGCAAAAACTGGGTAAAAGTGGGCGATCCGCTGGATATTGCCCCGCAACTGGGCGAAGGCGAAGCCGATGTCTCGTCTAACCCCATTATCCGCACCAGCGGCCTGAGCGAGTGCATGGCTCAGGGCATGCAGGCCATCGGCTGGGAACGCCGCAACGACCCCAACTGGAAAATGGTGCCGGGCAAACCGCACCTGCGGCGCGGCCTGGGCGCGGCGGTGTGCATGCACGGCTCGGCTATCCCCGGCCTGGATATGGGCGGGGCCAGCATCAAAATTAATGATGATGGCTCATTCAATGTGTTAGTTGGCGCAACCGACTTGGGCACCGGCTCGGACACCGCTCTCAGCCAGATTGCCGCCGAGGTGTTGGGCGTGCCGCTGGAAGACATCATTATTTATTCTAGCGATACCGATATGACCCCGTTTGACACCGGCGCGTATGCCAGCAGTACCACCTACATTTCCGGCACCGCCGTTAAAAAAGCCGCCGAACAGGTGCGCGAGCAAATCAAGGAGCGAGCCGGATTAATGCTCAATCTTGATGACTGGAGCGGCGTTACGCTGCGCGACCGGCGCGCCTACGCCCCCGATGGCCGCTCGGTGCGGCTGGAGGAGATTGCGCTGCATTCGCTGCACCAGGATCAACAGCGGCAAATTATGGCCAGCGCCAGCTACGTGTCGCCGGAATCGCCGCCGCCGTTTGCCGGCCAGTTTGCCGAAGTGGAAGTTGATATCGAAACCGGGCAAGTTACCGTGAAAAAACTGGTAATGGCTGTAGATTGCGGCGTGGCCATTAACCCCATCACCACCAGCGGGCAGGTAGAAGGCGGCATGACCCAGGCGTTGGGCTACGGCCACTGCGAAGAAATGGTGTACGATGCCAAAGGCCAAATGATTAACGCCGAATTGGGGCCGTACAAAATTTACCGCGCCGACGAAATGCCGGAACTTGAAGTTATTCTGGTGCAAACCGTAGAACCCAGCGGCCCGTTTGGGGCCAAAGCTGTGGCCGAAATTCCCAAAGATGGCGTAGCGCCGGCGCTGGGCAGCGCCATTTTCAATGCAACCGGCGCGCGCATTCGTCAAATTCCCTTCACCCCGGAGCGGGTGTGGCAAGCTCTACAGGAGGCTTAATTTATGGAACTCAAACGATTTGAAGGACAGGTAGCAGTGATTACCGGCGCGGCCAACGGCATTGGCCGGGCGTGCGCCGCGCGTTTTGCGGAGGAAGGGGCCAGCGTGGCCTGTTTGGATTTGGCCGTAGCCGCCAACGAAGCCACCGCTGCCGAATGCCGCAGCCTGGGCGTGGATGCCATTGCCCTGCCCTGCGATGTGGTAGAACCGGCCAGCATTCAAACGGCGGTAAAAACCGCGCTGGAACGCTGGGGCCGCGTGGATATTCTGGTGGCCGCCGCCGGCATTTACACCGGCTCGCCGCTAACGGAAGTTTCGCTGCGGCAGTGGCAGCGCCTGATTGACATCAACCTCACCGGCGTGTTTTTAAGCAACCAGGCCGTAACCCCAATTATGATGAAGCAAAAATCGGGCAGCATCATCAATATTTCGTCAATGGCCGGCAAAACAAGCTGGCCCGCCTCGGCGGAATATTCAGCCTCAAAAAGTGGCGTCATCGGCCTGACCCGCTCGGTGGCAATGGAACTGGCTCCGTATGGGGCTACCGCCAACGCCGTTTGCCCCGGCAACACCAAAACCGATATGGTTAGAAATGTGGCCGGGATGATTGGCCAGCGCGACGGCTTGACCGTGGACGAGTGGCTGGCCATGCGGGCCAACGATTGCCCCATGAAACGGCTGGCCGAGCCGTGGGAAATTGCCGGCGTGGTGGCCTTTTTGGCCTCAAAAGACTCGCGTTACCTCACCGGCCAGGCGCTCGAAGTGGACGGCGGGCTGGTGATGTCGTAATGGAATACACCGGCTACCTTGATTTCTGGTTTACCAACCGCCCGGTTATTGAGCGCGTTGCCCCGTTTGCCGAGTTGGGCGTTAAGCAGTTTAACGTGTTCTTCTGGCGACAAGCGCCCATTGCCGAACTGGCCGCCGAGTGCCGGCGCTGCGGCGGGCGGCTCTACTCCACATTTGATGGCGATCTGGGATCGCTGGCCGATCCCGGCGACAACGCTCACACCCTGCGGGCCTGGGCCGAAAGCCTGGAAATGGCCGAGCGGCACGGCATCCCGGTGCTGTACGTTTTCTCCAACCAGATTGAACCCATCAACGGCGTGGAATACGTGCGGCGGCTCTCCGGCAACTACACCACCGGCGAACAATACGCCAACCTGCTTGACCAGACCGAAAAAATTATGAAACTGGTGGAGCAAACCAGCGTCGAGGTGCGGGTAGAATGCCTTAACCGCTACCATTTTGTCGGTAATATTCTGGTGGATAATCCCCGCCTGGCCGCCGATTGGGTGCGGCGCATCAATCACCCGCAATTCCGGCTAACGTTTGATGTGTATCACCAGCAGCGCGGCTCCGGTGATTTGTTATGGAGCTTTGAGGAATATTTTAGCCTGTACTCGGCGGTGCATATTGGCGATGTGCCAACCCGGCAAGAGCCGGGCACCGGCGAAATCAATTTTCCCAACATCCGGGCCAAAATGCGAGAACTGGGCTTTGATGGCGAAATCGGGCTGGAGTTTAGCCCATCTACCACCGAAGCCGCCGCAATGGCCCGCACCCGCGAGTTATTTCCGCTGGATTAACCCGTTGGATTAACCATGCACAATGCCATTCTGGGCCTGGACATAGGCACCAACTCAACCAAAGCCATTCTGTTTAGCCTTACCGGGCAAGAATTAGCCAGCGCCCAGCACGGCTACCGGCTGCACACGCCGCAACCGGGCTGGGCCGAACAAAACCCCGACGACGTGTGGCAGGCGGCCATTGCGGTGTTAAGCCAAATGGCCGCTGCCGCCGCCGGACGCTGGCGCATTAAGGCGCTGGCGCTGGCCGCGCAAAGCGGCTCACTCATTCCCTGCCGGGCCGATGGCACAGTGGCTTACCCCATGATCACTTGGCTGGATAGTCGCACCGAGGAGCTGGTTAAACAGTGGCAGGCCGCCGGACACGAAGCCGCCATCCGAAAGTTGAGCGGCTGGGGGCTGCACCCGGGGTTGCCCTTTCCCAGCATTGGCTGGCTGCGGCAATTTAAGCCGGATGTCTTTACCCAAACCGAACTTTTTTTAGGCGTGCTGGATTTTATGAATTACCGGCTAACCGGCTGCTGCTGCACCGATTTTTCGGCGGGCACGGAGATGCAGTTGGTTGATGTGGCCGCCGGCCACTGGAGCGCCGAACTGGCGACCATGGTCGGTATTAGCCCGGCGCAATTGGCGCACCTAAAGCCCGCCGGCGCGGTCATCGGCCCAATTACCCCGGCGGTTAGCCAACTGACCGGCCTGCCCGCCGACACGCTGGTGGTCAACGGCGGGCACGATCAATGTTGCGCCGCCTTGGCTATGGGCATGGTTGACCCCGGCCAATTGATGCTGGCTTCGGGCACGGCCTGGGTAATCACCGGGATTACCACCACGCCCAACGTGGCCGCCGTGCCGGCTAACATGGATTTGAACTTTCACGTAGCGCCGCACCGCTGGACAATTTCGCAGTTATTGGGTGGGTTTGGGGCGGTAGTAGAATGGTGGCTACGCGAAAATATTCAAACCGTTGCACCGGAAGCCGCCATGCCCGGCGCGGATCTGTTTGAGCATTTAAACCGGCTGTTGGGCCACAGCCAGCCCGGCAGCAATGACCTGTTCTTTTTGCCGCTGGGCGGCGGCGCGCAATTGACCAACGCTCAACCCAGAGGCGGCTTTATGGGCCTGCGGCTGGATCACACCCGCGCCGATATGGCCCGGGCCATTCTGGAAGGCGCGGCCTTTGAGGTGCGCTGGGCGCTGGAAACCATCCGGCAAACCGGCCTGCCGGTTAAGCAACTCTGGCTATCCGGCGGAGCGGGCCACAGCCCGGTTTGGCCGCAAATTCTGGCCGATATCACCGGCGTGCCCATCACGCTGGCCGATTACGCCAACTGGCCGGCGTTGGGCGCGGCCATTCTGGCCGGCACGGGCGCAAATGTGTTTGCCTCGCTGGCGGACGGGCTGACTCGCCTGCAAAAACCGTGCCGGCAGGTTTGGCCCAATCCCGCGCGGCGCACCCTGTACCAGCGCCAATTTACGGCCTACCAGCGGGCCAGCCGGCTTTTAGCCGAATGGTGATTAACAAAACTTTCTAAAGGCGCAAAAAATGATAACCCGTCGCTTAAACCGAATTTTTAAACCCGATGGCCGGGCGCTGATTGTAGCCTGCGACCACGGCATGATTTCCGGCCCGGACCAGGGTATTCAAAATATGGAGCAAACACTCAGCCAGGTGATTGCCGGCGGCGTTGACGCGGTAATGGCCAGCTACGGCACCGCCACCCGTTTTGCCAAAAAACTGGCCGGCGTGGGGCTGGTGCTGCGCATGGATGGAGCCGGCACCGTGCTGGGCGCAATGGATGGCCCCGGCGCGCAGTTTTACACGGTAGAAGATGCGCTGCGGCTGGGTGCCGACGCGCTGTGCGTGACCGCTTTTCCCGGCACTCGCCACGAAGAAGCCACGCTCGAAACGCTGGCGCGGGTTATCCGGCAGGCGCACGCCTGGGGGTTGCCGGTAATGGCCGAAATGATGCCCGGCGGCTTTGAAGCCGGGCCGGAGCTACGCACGCTGGCAAGCATCAGCGTGGCGGCGCGCGTAGCCGCCGAGTTGGGCGCGGACTGGGTAAAAATTCCGTATGTGGATGGCTTTGAATTTGTAATTCAAAGTTGTTACGTGCCGGTGGTGGTTTTGGGCGGCCCGCACCGCGACCACCCGCGTGTTACTCTGGAAATGGTTAAAGCCGGAATGCAGGCCGGCGGCATGGGCGCAACCATTGGCCGCAACATCTGGAAGGCCGAGCGCCCGGAGCGCATGGCGGCAGCCATTGCCGCCATCATCCACCGTGACGCCGGCGTGGACGAGGCGTTGGAAATTTTAAACCGGGTGTAATGTTCAATTTTGGCAGCATCCGGGCGTTGATCATTGACATTGACGGCACGCTGTTTCACGGCGACCAACCGCTGCCCGGCCTGCCTCACCTGTTTGCTTTTTTGCGCTGGCGCGGTATTGCCGGCGTGGTGGCCACCAATAACACCACCCAAACTCCGGCGCAGTACCGGCGCAAACTGGCGCTGGCCGGCGCTAAAATACGCAAAGAACAAGTGATTACCGCCGGCGTGGCCACCGCTGCTTATTTAAAACGGGAATTACCTGCCGGCGCGAGCCTGTATTTAATTGGCGAAGCCGCGTTACGCCAGGTTATGCGCCGGGCCGGATTTGAGTTGATGGCCGATGCCAGCCGTCCGGTGGCGGCGGTAGTGGTGGGCGGCGATACGCGCCTCACTTACACCAGGCTCAAATACGCCGTGCTGCATCTTCAGCGGGGCGCGCGGCTGGTGGGCGCTAACCCCGATTTGCTCATTCCCACCGTCGAAGGGCTGCTGCCCGAAGCCGGCGTAACGCTGGCCGCGCTGCAAGCCGCTACCGGCATCACGCCAACGGTAGTGGGCAAACCGGAACGGTTGCTGTTTGAACTGGCGCTGGCCAAACTGGGCAGCGCCGCCGCCCACACCGCCATGCTCGGCGACCGGCTGGAAACCGATATTCTGGGCGCGCAACGGGCCGGGTTAAAAACCATTCTGGTGACAACCGGCGTGGACAACGCCGCCACCGCCGCCGCCAAAGGCATCACGCCAGATGTAATTGTAGGCGGGTTGGAAGAACTGGTTGAACTGTGGAACGCGGTTGCTCCCCAATCGTAAATCAAGAGAGGTGAACTATGACCTTTGATCTTGTCATTAAAAACGGCACCATTGTTACCGCCGAAGCCACCTATCAGGCCGATATTGGCGTGCAAGGCGAGCGGATTGCGGCCATCGGCGCGGGGCTAACCGGCGCGCGCGAAATCAACGCCGTCGGCAAGCTGGTAACGCCCGGCGCGGTAGATGTGCATGTTCACATGCAAATGGCGCTGGGCGGCGGCATCATCTCCTCTGATGATTTTTTCAGCGGCACCCGGGCGGCGGCCTTTGGCGGCGTTACCGCCATTGTTGATTTTGTCGAATCGGCTCCCACGCAAAGCATGCTGGCCGGGCTGGCCGACCGGCGGGCCGAAGCCGATCCCCGCGTGATGATTGACTATGGCCTGCACATGACCATCGGCCCACACGAAATTGACAAACTCGATCAGGTGCCGGCGGCGTTGGCTGCCGGGTGCGCCAGTTTTAAACTATACATGGCCTACGGCTTCCGGCTCACCGATGACCAGCTATTCAAAGCCCTTACCGCCGTAAAAAACGCGGGCGGGTTGCCGGTTGTCCACGCCGAAAATTGGGACATTATCTGCACATTAGTGGCGCAAAACCTGGCCACCGGGCGCACCACGCCCCACTGGCACCCGCGCAGCCGCCCGGAGCTACTCGAAGGCGAGGCCGCCGGGCGCGTGATTGATATTGCCACGTATGTGGGCGTGCCGCTACACATTTTCCACGTGGGCTGCCAGGCGACGGTTGACCGGATTGTGGCCGCCCGCGCCCGCGGCCTGCCCGTAACCGGCGAAACCTGCCCGCAATATCTACTGCTCAACGATTCGGTGTACGACCGGCCCGGTGTTGAAGGGGCGTTGCCGGTGTGCGCGCCGCCCATTCGCCCGGCGGGTGAGCAGGAAAACATGTGGCAGGCGCTGGCCCACAATCACCTGCAAATTGTCACCACCGACCACTGCCCGTTTGTTAAAGCCGATAAAATGCGCGGCATCGAAGCCAACGATTTTAGCAAAATTCCGGGCGGCGTGCCATCCATTGAATGCCGGTTTCCGGCGCTGTACAGCTTTGGCGTGCGCGGCGGTTATTTTTCGGCCAATCGCTGGGTAGAAATGTGCTGCACCACTCCGGCCCAAATGTTTGGCTTTACCCGCAAAGGCCACATTGCCGTGGGTTTTGATGCCGATTTGGTGGTATTTGACCCCGCCCGGCAGGTAACGCTCTCTACCGAAACGCTGCACGAAAAAGTTGACTGGACGCCGTATGCCGGGCTGGAAATTACCGGCTGGCCAGCGGCCACCATCAGCCGGGGCGAAGTGATTGTTGAAAACGGTCAGTTTTACGGCGCGCCGGGCCGGGGCCGGTTTATTGAGCGGCGGTTAGAGCCAAAAAGGAGCCTCTGATGGCCAAAATTCACGATCTGCGTTCATTTATTGCGGCACTGGCCGCCGCCGGGCAACTGGTACGGGTAAAAAACCCGGTCAGCCTTACCCACGAACTGGCCGACGTAACCGCCACGCTGGATCGCCGGGGCAGCGGCGCACCGCTGTTTGAAGCCGTTAACGGCAGCGAATGGCCCATTTTTGCCAGCAGCGTGGCCAACCAAAAACGGGCGGCCATTGCGCTGGGCTGCGCCGAAGCCGAAATCACCGATGTGATGAGCCGGGCGCTGGAGCCGGCCAACGGCATTGCGCCGGTGCAGGTGGCCGAAGCCGCCTGGCAGACCAACGTTTACACCGGCAACGCCATTGACGTGCGCGAGTTGCCCATTCCCACCCACTCGCGGGGCGACGGCGGCGCGTTCATTACCGGCGGGGTAGTGGTGTGCAAAGACCCCGTTTCGGGCCGGGGCAATCTCAGTTACAACCGCATGCAGGTTAAAGGGCCGCGCAGTTTTGGCTTTAACGTGAACGAGTGGCGGCACGTGCGGCTGTTTATGGCCAGCCGGCCCGATCCCACCGCGCCCTTTCCGGTGGCGGTGGCCATTGGCCTGGACCCGGCCATTATGATTGCCGCCGGCGTGCGCACCGAAGCCGACGAACTTACCATTGCCGGAGCCATCCGCGGCCAGCCGGTGCCGGTGCGCCGGGGCATCACCGTTGAGGTTGATATTCCGGCGGAGGCCGAAATTGTGATTGAAGGCTACGTCCACCCCGCCGAGAAAAAAGGCGAAGGGCCACTGGCCGAGTTTCACGGCTACCACGGCGAAATCTGGGACAGCCCCACCTTTGAAGTGACGGCCATTTGCTGGCGCGCCAACCCCATTTTTCAAACCATTATCCCCGGCGGGTACGAACACGTATACATTGGCAACGTGCTGCCCCGCGAGCCGCTGCTGCGCCGCTTTGTGCGCCACCTCAGCCCCACGGCGGTGGTGCATATTCCGCCTTATGCCAACGGCTTTGCCGCCATTGTGCAAATTGAGCGCGACAACCCCGGCCAGCCCAAAAATATTGCTATGGCCGCCATGACGGCCCACATCAACATTAAACAGGTGATTGTGGTAGACCGCGACATCAATATTTACGACTCCGCCGATGTGTTGTGGGCGCTGACCAATCGCGTGGATTGGAGCCGCGACGTGTTCACCGTGCCGGGGGCGCAGGGCCACGAAATGGACCCCACCGCCGACCAGCGCGGCCTGCACACCAAAATTGGCATTGACGCCACCTACAAACGCGAACGCCGCGAATACGGCACGCGGGTTAGTTACCCCACCGTGGACTTAAGCCAGTACTTGTAACAGGTAAAAAATGACAACCACCCCCACCGAATTAATTCTGGTAATGCCCAAACTGGGGCTAACCATGCTCGAAGCCACGCTGACCCGCTGGCTTAAAAACGCCGGCCAGGCGGTGCGCCAGAACGAAATTTTATTTGAATTTGAAAGCGATAAATCGTTGATGGAATACGAATGCCCGACTGATGGCGTGCTGGCTCAAATTCTGGTTGCCGCCGGCAACACGGTTCCCTGCGGCACGCCGGTGGCCCGCTTGCAACCCGCCGGAGCAACAGCGATAACGCCACCGCCGACCATCACCGCCACGCCGGCGGCCAAACGGCAAGCCCGGCTGCACGGCATCGAACTGGCTCAACTCACCGGGCGCGGCCCGCAGGGGCGAATTCAATTAGCCGATGTGGTTGCCGCCGCTACCGCCCCAACCGCGCCGGTGGCCCGCGTAACGCCCGTGGCCGAGCGGCTGGCCGACGAGTTGGGCGTGGATTGGACCAAACTCGATGGCAGCGGCTCCGGCGGGCGCGTGCACAAAGCCGATGTGCTGCAAGCCGCGCCGCCGCCGCCCCAACCGGCGGCCCGCACCCAGCCGCTCACCGGCATTCGCGGGGCGATTGCCAGCCGCATGAGCGACAGCGCCTTTTCCGCGCCGCACGTTACCCTGTTTGCCGAAGCCGACGCCACTGCGCTGGTTGATGCCCGCCGCCAACTCAACGCCGAGACGCCCGCCGACGCCAAAATTTCATACAACACGCTGCTGGCGGCCATTGTGGCCCGCCTGCTGCCCGACCATCCCGCCCTCAACGCCTGCATCACCGGCAACAGCATCCACTTTTACGCCGACATCAACATTGCCCTGGCGGTAGATACCGAGCGCGGACTGCTGGCTCCGGTGCTTAAAAACGCCAACCGGCTTGACCTGCTCGCCCTTCAACGCGCCGGCAACGCGCTCATTGAACGCGCCGTGGCCGGCCAAAGCCTGCCCGACGACCTGACCGGCGGCACCTTCACCATCACCAATCTGGGCATGTACCAGATTGATGGCTTTACCCCGATTATCAACCAGCCCCAAAGCGCCATTTTGGGCGTGGGCCAGATTGCCGCCAAAGCCGTGGTGTCCGCCACCGGCGAGATTGTGGCCCGGCACATGCTCACCCTCAGCCTGAGTTTTGACCACCGCATTGTGGATGGCGCGCCGGCGGCCCGCTTTTTGCAGCGGATCAAACAACTCATCGAGCGGCCATTTGCGCTGTTGCTGTCCCGGTAAACCGTTATGTCAATTTTGGTTCAAAACGGCCACATTTTTACCGGTGATGCCGCCGCTACCATCCACTCGCCCGGTTGGATTCTTGTTGAAGCTGACCGCATCAGCGCGGTGGGGCCGGGCCAGCCGCCCGCCGAACTGACCGCCCGTGCCGGGCGGGTTATTGACGCCGCGCACATGGCCGTGCTGCCGGGGCTGGTCAACGGCCACACCCACCTGTCGCAAACATTTATGCGCGGCCTGGGCGATGACAAGCCGCTGCTCGCCTGGTTGCAGCAAATTATGTGGCCGCTTCAGGCGGCCATTACGCCCGAAGAAATGCGGCTGGCCTGCCTGCTGGGGCTGGTAGAAAACCTGCGCTGCGGCGCTGCCGCCGTGGTGCAGCACCATAAAATCATCGCCAGCCCGGCCCACGTAGACGCCGCCGCCGAGGCCGCCGAAACCATCGGCGTGCGGTTGCGGCTGGCCCGGGGCTGGGTTGACCTGGGCGCGGCGGCAGAAACACCCGCCGCCATCATTGCGGACATGGAACGGCTGCGGGGTCGCTGGCACGGGCAGGCCGGCGGGCGAATTACCGTGGGGTTTGGGCCAATGGCCGCCTGGCGTTGCTCCGATGAGACCATGCGCCAAACCGTCGAACTGGCCCGCGCCTGGGGGCTAACCGTTCACATTCACGTGGCCGAAGCCGCTGACGAAATCGAGCTGATGCGGCAGCGCAACGGGCTGCGCCACATCGAGTGGCTGCACGCGCTGGGCGCGCTTGGCCCGGAGATGCAGTTGGTGCATTGCGTGCAGGTAACAGACGCCGAACTGGATTTAATTGCCGCCGGCGGCGCAACGGTGGTTCATTGCCCGGTCAGCAATATGTATTTGGCTTCGGGCATAGCGCCGGTGCCAGCGATGCTGGCGCGGGGCATTCCGGTGGCGCTGGGCACCGATGGCCCGGCCTCGCACAACTCGCAGGATTTACTGGAAACCATGAAGGTGGCGGCGCTACTGGCCAAAGTTGGCAGCGGCAACGCCACCGCGCTGTTACCGGCAGACGCGCTGCGCATGGTCACTACCGCCGGGGCGCGGTTGCTGGGCCGCCCCGATTTGGGCCAAATCCGGCCCGGCTACAAAGCCGACCTGACGCTCATCAACCTGAACACCGCCCGCTCGATGCCGGTGCATCACCCGGCCAGCGCTGTAGTTTACAACGCCAGCGGTCCCGATGTGCACACCGTGCTGGTTGACGGGCAAATTCTGCTTGATGCCGGCCAGGTAACTATGCTGGACGAAGCGGCGCTGCTGGCCGAATGCCGCGAGGCCGCCCGGCGGCTGCTGGCGCGAGCAGGAGTCAATTGAAACCTTTAATTACAACAGGAATTGATTTATGGAATTACAAAACAAAGTCGCTCTGATTACCGGGGCGGCGGCGCGGGTGGGCAAAACCATCGCGCTGGCGCTGGCTAAACGGGGTGTAACCATTGCCTTTACCTATTTTTGCGATGAAGAACCGTGGCGCGAAACGATGGCCGAAATTGAGGCGCAGGGCGTGCCGGCGCTGGCCCTACCGCTCGATGTGTGCCGAATGGAGCAGCCGCGTCAGATTGTTAATCAGATTGTAGCAAAATTTGGCCGGATTGATTTGTTAGTTAACAACGCTTCGGTGTGGCTGCGCGCCCCGTTTTTAGAGATTACCGCGGAACAATGGCAAACGGCGCTGGCGGTTAATCTGACCGGGCCGTTTTTGTGCGCGCAGGCGGTTGCGCCGCACATGCTGGCCCAACAATCGGGCGTTATCATCAACATCACCGATTTATCGGCGTTTCAAACCTGGCCGGAATGCGCCCACCATTCGGCCAGCAAAGCCGGGCTGGTGGCGCTAACCAAAGTAATGGCCGCCGAACTGGCCCCGCACGTGCGGGTTAACGCCATCGCTCCCGGCACGGTGCTGCTGCCCGATAACGCCCCGCCGGAGAAAGAGCGGTGGGCCGTAGAAAATTCGCTGTTAAAGTGCGTGGGCTGCCCCGAAGACGTGGCCAAAACCATCATCTTTTTAACCGAAATGAACTTTGCCACCGGCGCTGTCTATTTTATGGACGGTGGCCGGGCATTGGTTTAACAAGGAGATTTTACCATGTGCGCAACACTGATTTTAGGCGATTGGCTGATAACCAGTCCCACCGTTACGCCCCAAAAGAATTGGGGCGTGCGCGTGGTTGGCAACCGGATTGACCGGGTTGGCCCGGCGGCGGAGCTGCGCCGCGACTTCCCCGGCGATGAAATCCGCGAGGCTGCCGGGCACGTGATTGCCCCCGGCTTTGTAAACGCCCACACCCACCTGTACGGCACGCTGGCTCACGGCATCCCGCTGGATAAAGCGCCATCGGATTTTTGGGCGTTTCTGGCCGATTTTTGGTGGCCGCTGGTAGAGGACGCGCTGGATCACGACATGGTAGCCGCCGCCACCGATTGGGTGTGCGCCGAAATGTTGCGCGGCGGCACCACCAGTTTTTATGATTGCCTGGAAGCGCCGTTTGCCATTCCCAACGCGCTGCTGGCCCAAAAAGAGGTCGTCGAGCGGCGCGGCATGCGCGGCATTTTATCGTTTGAGGCCACCGAACGCGTTAGCCCGGAGAACGGCCAACTGGGGCTGCGCGAAAACGCCGGCTTTATTGACCTGTGCCAAAAAGAAGGCGGGCTGGTGCAGGGACTAATGTGTTTTCACACCACTTTTACCTGCTCGGCCAGCTTCATCAAACAGGCGTTTGACATGGCCGCCGAGCGCGGCGTGCTCACCCACATGCATTGCAACGAAGGCGTGCACGAGCCCAACTACGCGCTGGAGCATTTTGGCCAACGCACGCTGGAATATTACGATGCGCTGGGCGTAACCGGGCCGAACATGCTGGCCAGCCAGTGTGTGCAACTTTCGGAGCGCGAGCGGGCCATCATTACCGAGCGGGGCGTAAAAGTAACGCACATGCCGCTAAGCAACTGCGAGGTAGGCGGCGGCATCGCGCCCATTCCGCAGCAAGTGGCCGCCGGCGTAACGCTGGGCCTTGGCTCCGATGGCTACATTAACGACTTTTTTGAGGTGATGCGCGGCGCGTTTCTTATTCACAAGGCGCACCAGCAAAATCCACAGGTAATGCCCGCCGCCACGGTGTGGTATTTGGCCACCGAAGGCGGGGCTAAATCCATCGGCCTGGAAAAAGTGGGCCGGCTGGAGCCGGGTTGGGCCGCCGACCTGCAATTGATTGAAGCAGCCACGCTGCCCACGCCCGCCGCCGAGCACAACCTGTTTGACCAACTGCTGTTGTGGCGCAATCACACCCACGTGCGCGATGTGATGGTGGCCGGAGCGTGGCGGGTGTTCAACGGCGAGGTGCTCAACACCGATTTGGGCGCGTTGCGGGCGCGGGTGCGGGCCAGCGCCGACCGGATGTGGCAAAAAGCGCGGTAACTACCCGTGGATACCAGTCTCAGAAGCCGGGCTTTGGATTATCTTCAGCGGCACAACGTGCTCACGCTGGCCACCAGCGGAGCCACCGGCGTGTGGGCCGCCGCTGTTTTTTACGTAAACGATGGCTTTACCTTTTATTTTCTGTCATCGCCCACCAGCCGGCACAGCCGAAACATTGCGGCGCAGGCGATGGTGGCGGGCACAATCCAGGAGGATTACCGCGATTGGCCGGAAATAAAAGGCGTTCAACTGGAGGGAATCGCCGTGCAGTTGGCCGGCGCGGCCCGGTTAGAAGCGATGCGACGGTACGCGGCCAAGTTTCCGCTGGTGGGCAACCTGGATAAAGCCCCGGCGGCGGTGATTGCCGCGCTCAACAAGGTGGTCTGGTACAGGCTAACGCCATCGCGCCTTTATTTTATTGATAATTCACGCGGCTTTGGCCACCGGGATGAAATAACACTGTGAGGCAATCCCTTTGAAACGATTGGTGGTAGGCATCTCCGGCGCAAGCGGGGTAATTTACGGCATTCGGCTGCTGGAAGTGCTGCAAACCGTAAAAAACGTGGAAACTCACCTGGTTATCAGCAACTCCGCCCGGCGAAACATTCTGCTGGAAACGGATTACACGGTGGCCCAGGTTGAGGCGCTGGCAACCCACACCCACCGCTTTAATGATATTGCCGCGTCAATTTCGTCCGGCTCGTACAAGACTATCGGCATGGTGGTGGTGCCGTGTTCCATAAAAACGCTGGCGGGGATTGCCACCTCTTTTAGCAACAACCTGTTGCTGCGGGCGGCGGATGTTACGCTCAAGGATCACCGCCGGCTGGTGCTGGCCCTGCGCGAAACGCCGCTGCATTTGGGCCACGCCCGGCTCATAACCCAGGCGATGGAAATGGGGGCCATCATCGCCCCACCGATGCCGGCTTTTTACCACCGTCCCCGCACCATTGACGATATTATCAACCAAACGGTTAACCGGCTGCTGGATTTGTTTGAAGTTGAACTGCCGCAGGATTTATTTAGCCGGTGGCAAGGCCCGCCGCCAGCGCCCTAAATTTGCCGGATTATTCTTTTGGCCGGCGAAGGCAACGACGCGGCGGGCAGCTCCGGCTCAACCGTGGTAAGCAACCGCAAGCCGCCGTTTGCCAGCGCCAGCCGCACCGCCGGCAGCGCCTCCAGCGCCGGGCGGAACGCCGCCGCCACAGCGGCCTCGCTGCCGGGCACCGCCGTGGCCTCGATTTTTAACTCGTGGGGGCCAAGTTGAGCCGCAAAATTAAGCAGCCCGGCAATGGGAAACAACGCCTCGTCCAGATGGGGCATGGTTAAATATTGACCGGCTCCCAGTTCTACCCGGCCATCCAGCCGGTTGCCCAGCCGCGCCAGCGTGAGTAGCGCCGCGCCGCACGGACAATCACCGGGGGCAAAATGGCTCAAATCGCCGGTGCGGTAACGAATCAGCGGCATGCCCTGCCGGGCGAGCGTGGTAAATACCACCTCGCCGGTTTCACCGGGCAGCGCGGGTTCGTCCGTGGCCGGGTTAATCACCTCCACGTACAAATCGGCTTCCCGTAGATGATAACCGCGCCGGGCGGCGCATTCCACGCCGCCGCCCAACCCCATTTCGGTCATCCCGTAATGCGTAAAAACCTGGCAGCGCCACTGCGCCTCAACCGCCCGCACAATCGCCGTCGAGACGTAATCGCTGACCAGCAGGCAGCTTTTTAGCCGCACCGCCGCGCCGTTGGGCCGGCGGGCCAGCGCCAACGCCTGCGTGGGCGTTGCCACCAGCCCGGTGATGCGCTCGCGGTGCAGCAGTTCCAGCGTGTCCGCCACGGTTAATTTTGGCTCGTGCTGAATTGCCACCGCGCCCAGCCGGGGCAGCGCCTCGGCCAACATGTAGCCCACGCTACCGGGAATCGCGCCGGGAAGCAACACCAGCACCCGGTCGCCCGCACCGGTAAAAGTGGACATGCCAACGTGAAAAAAATCCCGCGTAAGTTCCTGGTCGGCGGCGGTAAAATAGAGGCGTTTTGGCTCGCCGGTGGTGCCGGAGGTGGGCAGCGTGACCACCCGTTCAATCTCGCTTTGCGACACGCACAGCAATTGCCGCTCGTGTTGGCGCAAATTCGCGGCGGTGGTCAGGGGGAAATGGCGCAAATCGGCCAAATTCGTGATTTCGGCGGGGGCATTAGCCAGATGACGGCGATAAAAAGGGCTGCGCATTCGCGCCAGTTGCAACGTTTCTTGCAACTTTTGCAGTTGATACGCCGCCAGCCGGGCGCGGGTTAGTTCTGCGGGCGAAACGCCAATTTTGGCGGCAATCCAGGCATGCAGCGGGCTGCGGGTCATGCGGCAGCGGCCCGATACAACGGCTGCCCGGCCTGGTTGGTTAAATTATAGGCGCAGAACGGCACCAGCCCGCCCGCCGGGCTAACATTGATGATGTAGCAATCGCGCAGCCGCTCCAAATCCAGGTTCCAGGCATCCTGAAAAGCCATCCCGGACAGGCAAAATGTATGGGTTTGGGCGCGGGCCAGCAGGTCATCCCAGCCGCCCAAACTGGGGCCGGAGCCTCGCTCAAGCTGATCGGCGGGCGGAGCCGACCACTGTTTGGCCGTGACCAGCCGCGATTTAATTGCGCCTTCGTCGGCGCGTTCCGGCGGGTTGCAGCCGCAGCCACCGCCATTGTGCCGGGTGAGCGGCATCAGCGCGCCATCCGGCATCAGTACAAAATTGCCGTGAAAAGAACACATGGCGTTTTCGCCGCCGGGCGGTTTAAAACTATCGCGCCGCACCCGCCCGCCGGTTTGCGCCTCGATGGCACAAATCACTTCGGGGATGGTGATGCGGTCGGCATCGGTGGGCGGCTGGGGGTAACGGCCAAAATAACTGACCGGCTGAAAATGAACGCCGCGCACCGCTGGCATGTGCTGCAACGCAAACTCGATGATGTTGCCAATGTGTTGGGTGTTAACGCCTGGCACCAGCGTGGGCACCAGCACCACGCCCAGTTGGTGTTCGGCGCAGCGGGCGATGGTTAATTTTTTTTGGGCCAGCAACTTTTTGCCGCGCAACTTCTGCTGGATTTCGTCGGTGGGGCCATCAAATTGCAAAAATACGGTGGATAACCCGGCTTCTTTGAGTTGCCGGAGATAGTCCGGGTCTCTGGCTAACCGCAGGCCGTTGGTGTTAACCTGAAAAAAGGTAAACCCCAGGCTGCGCCCCAACGCGATGATGTTCGGCAGGTCGTCCCGCAGGCACGGTTCGCCACCGGAAAGCTGGACATTGAACGGGCCGCCCGCCGCGAGCAGCCGCCGGTACCAGGCCTCGATGGTGTCCAGCGTGGGGTCGGCGGGTTGCGGGCCGCCGGCAGCGGCAAAACAAAAAGCGCAGCGCAAATCGCAGCGTTGGGTAACTTCCAGCAGCACGCAACAGGGCTGCTGGCGATGGTCGGGGCAAAGGCCGCAATCAAACGGGCAGCCGCGTTCTACGGCGGTGGCGGGGTTTTGGGGCGAAGTGGGGATTTTAGGCCGCACCCAGCTTGAAAAAGCCGGCTGGCCGCGCCAGATGATGGTTTTAAACGGGCCGTGTTGCGGGCAACTTTTTTCCAAGTAAACATCGTCGCCACGGGCCACGCGCCGGGCCGGAATTTGAGCCAGACACACCGGACAAACGCTCTCGGTGGCGGCGAGCACCTGCTCAAGCTCAAAAGTTACGGCTACCGGCTGGCTGCAACACGAGGCCATAAGGGGCAAATCGGGAGTGGCGTCAAAGGGCGCAAACTGAATGGGCTGGCTGTCGCAACAACTCATTGCTCCAGCCCGGATAAATCAAAGCCGTTTTCAACCAGTAATTCTTTAATCTTTTGAAAAGTGGCGGCCACAATCAGCGGGCAGCGAACGGCCCGGTTTTTGGCGTCGCCATTGAGGATGTCTTCGCAGCGGATGCTGCCGTACTGGGGCAGGTATTCCTGTTTAAACCATTTGACCAAATCCATCACCATAAAATCAAGCCGGGGGTCCTGGTCATCTTCGGGCAACCCTTTGCCGGCGTACAGCCCCAGCAAACTGGCTCCGCCGGATAACGCGCCACACAACTCGCCGGAAAAGCCCAGCCCGCCGGCCAACCCGTGCGCCGCCCGAATCAAATCGGGATTGTCTTTGCCCTGCAATTCCAACCCCAATGTCATTAAAATCTGGCTGCAATAAAATCCCTGTTGTTTTAACTCCCGCATGCGTTCCATGTCATCCATCGGCGTCACTCCCTTGAAAATAACGAATTACGAATTGCGAATGTCCCCCAAAGGGTTTCCTGACTGATTTTTGGTTTTAACTGTTCTGCGCGATGAGGGCAAAATACCCCGGTTTGGCCAGTGTTACAGCCTGCTGAATCTCCTGCGGGCCAACGGTGTTGACCCCCGCCCGGCACCAGAATTGAGCCAGCGAACCGTGGGCAAAAATCAACTGTCCGGCGAATTGCCGCAACGCATCCGAACAATCGGCCCACCACACCAGTTCCAGCCCGGCAGCGGCCAACCCGGCCAGTAGTTCCGGCTGCGACCACGCCCCCCGCAGGCAGCTTTCAAACGGCAAGGAGCGCAACCGGGCCAGGCCCTCCGGGCGGAGGGCGTAAACATCGTGCAACAACAGCAGGCCGCCGGGGCGCAACACCCGCCGAAATTCGGCCAGCGCCCGGCCCGGCTGGCCCAGCACCGACAGGCTGCATTCGGCCAGCACCGCGTCAAACTGCCCAGCGGCCAATGGCAATTGCTCGCCGGCGGCTTGCACCACCGGCAAATCCGGTTGGCGCGTTATCCCATCGCCCAGCAATTTGGCGGAATAATCCAACCCCAGCGCCCGCAGGCAATGTTGCCGGGCCAGGTAATCTACCGTAGTGCCGGCACCGCAGCCCACATCCAGAACAAAAGCCTGGGGCGGCAGCGCAGCGCGAGTTACCAACTGCCCGGTCAATTCCAACCCGCCCGGCCTGAGATTGAGGCCGGCGGCGGCAAATACCTCGGCTTGTTCGTACACCCGGCAGCCGGCGGCCAACGTCATCCCGCTATTTATCCTCTAGCATTTGCTCAACATGGGCCATTTTACCCAAAGCCAAATCTTCGGGCACGTAGACCTGGCCACATTGTTTGCATTGCAGCAATTCAACCGGGTAGGCGTTGTTCATATAAGCCACGCTGATGGTAGCCGGCTCCAGCGGGCGGCGGCATTTGGCGCACTGCCAGGCGGTGGGTTCGGTGTATTTATCAACAACGTTCATGATTTTGTTTCCTCGGCCACGGCCATGCGGTGGCTGTAAGCGTTGTGGACGATAAAGGTATTCTCCGGCCCCGCCGGGGCATATTCCACCCAGTAGGTTACGCTGGTAGGCCGAAAGTGCGCCAAAAAGTGGCCGGTTTCCGGGTGCAACAGTTTGCGACCGGTGCGCTCGGCGGCTTCAATCACTTGCTGGATGTCTTCGGCCAGGATGAGCCGCTGCTCCAACCGGGCGGCAACCGGCGCGGTAATCACCAATTGGATGGCTTCGTAAGCGGATTGCTGCTGGTCCATCTCTTCTCCCCAGATTTCTTTGAGTAATTTGCGTTTGAGCCGGGCGCGATTTTCGTGCCGCTGCGAATAGTTGGGGCCGGGCTGGTTGGGTTGGCCAGAGTCGCCGGGCGTAAAGATCAAATCCAGCAGATGCCAGGTGGGTTTGCCGTGGCCCGCCAGAAAATCGCGGCACATGGCGCAGTAGGCCACGTAATCGCGGGGGCTGGCTGCCGCCCGGCGCTCCACCACTTTGTTGGCCAATTCGCGGTTGGCCAGCCACATCAGCCCGCCGTAGCTGCAACATTCGGTTTTGTCGCGGCTGAGGGGCAGTTCTTCCAATTGATAACCCAATTGGGCCAGAATGCGCCGCACGCTGTCCTGCACCTGCGGCTCGTGGCGGGCGGTGCATGGATCGTGCACGGCCAAGGTTGTGAGCGGCCCGCTTGCCGGCTGTGACGGCGATGGTAATCCATATTGATCCATCAATTCCCACAGCGATACCAGTTCAACGCCGGGCAGGTGGGTTTTAAATATCTGGTGACAACTGGAACAGGCCAGCACCAGGCGCGGGCGGCCCATTTTTTCGTAGTCGGCTTTAAATTCGGCCAGCGCGGCCTGGAACAAATCCGCGCGACCGGCCCAATCGGCAGGTGCGCCGCAACAACGGAGCATCAACCCCACCTGCGTTCCCGCCGGCATCCGGTTTTGCAACCAGGCGTAAATCTGTTCCACATACTCCGGGTTTGAGGCGCTGAGCTGGCAGCCGGGGAAAAAGAGCAGGTTGCTGGTGGTTGCGCCGGGCGCGTTGCGGGCCAGCGCAAACCGATCCCCGTTGCTAAACTGCATGTCTTGCAGGGCAAAATCGTGCGCCGAGGCCGGCATGCGGTTTTGGATCACCATAGTTTGGCGGGCCTGGCGACACAAATCGGCCATATCAAACCCGGTGGGGCACACCTGGGCGCACAGGCCACACAAGCTGCACGAATTGATAAATTTGTTAGACATGCGGGTGCCCATCACAATGGACAGGTTGTTGTAAATTTCCCGCGCATATTTTTTGGGGTAACTACCGTACTGTTCCATGTAGGCGCAAACTTTTACGCATTCCATGCATTCGCATTGCAGGCAACGCTGGGCCTCGGCGGAGGCTTCGGCCCGGCTGTAGCCGCCAGCCGGCGCGGCCATTGGCGTTACCGGCTGCAGGGCGATGCCGTCGGTAACGGTGTGCAGCCGGGTGGTGTACGCGCCCTCGTTTTGCCGGGAGGCCGAGAGCGACACGTTTTGGCAATAACGGTCAATGGACAGGGCGGCGCGGCGGCCATGCGACATGGCTTCGATGGCCGAATATTCATTAATAGAGGGCAGGCTGCCGCCCACAAAAACGTTGCTCACGCTGGCCGCCAGCGTGAGCGGGTCAACGGCAATCCGGCCCCGGTCATCCAGCGCCAGCCCCCAGGTATCCGCCGGTTGAGCGCCCAGCCCAATGTACACCGCTTTAAATTCGGCGCACAGTTGGGCCAGCGACACATCGCGGCCCAACGCGGTATTCAGCCGGAGTTCTACCCCCAACCGCATAACCTGGTTAATTTCAGCCTGTAATAATTCCGGGGGTAACTTTTCTGCCGGGATGGCCCACAGTTGGCCGCCCAGCCGCGCGCCGGCTTCAAAAATTGTCACCGGGTAGCCTTTGCGGGCCAAATCAAACGCGGCGGTGAGACCGCTAATCCCACCACCCACCACGGCAATGCGTTGGCTCCGGCGCGCCGGAATTCGCCCAACAGCGGGTTCGGCACCAAAATCAACGCAGGCCCGTTCCAGCGCGGCAATGGCAATAGCATCGCCCACTTCGGCCCGTTTGCAGTTTTTTTGGCAGGGCTGCTCGCAGATACGGCTGATAATGCCGGGAAAAGGCAACCGCTTTTTAAGCGTTTTAAGAGCGGCGTCAAAATCACCCCGAGCGGCATCGGCCAGCACTACCCGTACTTCAACGTGTAGCGGGCATAACGCCGTACATTCCGGCGCGTGTTCCTGAATACACTTGTCTTCCCATTGGCGCAGTTCGATTTGTTCCATAATCCACCCCTGTTTTACGGCTTACAGTTGTAATCGGGCGCGGTCTTTAACCAGTGTTATCCGCTGAATGCCCGGCACCTGGCGCAACGGTGATCCCTGGCCAATGTACCGCAACAGCGTAGCCGGTTCAACCACATAAGTGCCGCCCAAAATATCCACGCCATAATCAAACAGCACCGGGCTGAGCGGCGTGCTTGGCCCCAACATCACCACCAACGCCTGCGGCGGAAACAGCCGGGCCAGGTTGGTAAAGGTGCCATTCAGCAAGGTTGAGGCGGTCAGGCCGATGACGCTGGCCTGCGGCAGTAAATCGGGGGCGGCTTCGGCGGGATATTCGCCGGGGCCGGGCTGGAGTTCCAGCACCCACAGGTTGCTCGCCACCCGGCGCAAATCATCGGTAAAGGGGAAGTGGCCAATCATGGCCACGTCGTGGCCCTGCCCACGGCGCAACAACAGTTCGCGGGCGTTCAACTCAACACCAGCCGCCACATCAACCGGAATGAGCGAGTTGAGCGCGGCCAGCCCCAGGCTAACTTCCAGCGGATGGGTCGAACGGAGCAGGCCGGCCAATTCCTGCGCGGATTGTTCGTGGAGATGCCCCACGCCGCGCACATTTTCAGAAAAGCAACAGGCGGCATCGCCGTGCGTGGCAGCCAGGCCCACGGTGTGGCTCACCACCGCCGTCCAATGCAGCCCAACCAGCACGTCCTGCACCGGAATGGGCGGCGCGTTTAGCCCCGTTGCTAACAGTAAATCTTCGATAATGTTCATTATGGTTGCTCAAAAAAGAGACCTGCCAGGTCTTTAAAGACCTGGCAGGTCTGCAGTTAAAACAGGGTTACGCCGTTTGTAGTTCTTTCAAAGCGGCCAGAACCTTTTCCGGGCGAGCCGGCAGGTGGGTAATGCGCACGCCGGCGGCATTCTTGATAGCGTTCATAATCGCTGCGTGCGGCGAGGTGAGCGGAGCTTCGCCGATACCGGCGGCGCCAAAGGGGCCACCCGGACGCGGCGTTTCCACATAAATCATCTCAAGTTTGTCGGGGATGTCTTTGGCGTAGGGAATACCGGCACCCAACATGGTGGAGTGTTTCTCAATGTCCTCAAAGTCTTCGGACAGAGCCAGACCGATGCCCTGAGCCACACCGCCGTACATTTGGCCATCAACTACCAGTTTGTTATTGATCTTGCCGGCATCCACAACCACGGTCATGCCGTCAACAGTAGTTTTGCCGGTTTTGGTGTCTACGGTTACTTCGGCCAGGAAGGCGCTGTACATATAGGTGCTAAAGGGCGCGCCCTGAGCGTTTTCGTCGCAGTTGGAGGCACCAGCAGCCGTCCACTTGCCGGCATAGCGCAAAGGCAGTTTTTCGGCCACCATCTGGTCGTAGGAGCGATAGGAGCCGTTGCTGCGCATACTGGCCAACAGTTGTTCGCAACCATTTTTAATAGCGTTGCCAATCATTACCTGGCTGCGGCTGCCGCCGGACGGGCCGCCGTTGGGGGCCGTAGCGGTATCATTGAGCACCAGCTTGATTTCTTCCGGGGCAATTTCCAGCGGACGCAGGGCTTCGTGAGCCGTGCCGAGCGCGCCCGCATCCGCGCCCTGACCGTGGTCTTGCCAGGTGGCGTAAATGGTAACGCCGGTTTTGGTGAGTTCCACGGTTGCTTCAGCGCCGTCCGCGCCATCCAGACCGGAGCCATACACGCCGATGGACACACCCACGCCCTTTTTCTTTTCGGGGGTGGATTCAGCCTGGGCTTTGGCTTTGGCCGCCTCGTAGGCCGGTCGCAGTTTATCCAGCATTTCGGGGAACGGATAAACTTCGGGAGCCTGGCCGTTGGGGGTGGTATCGCCGGGGCGGTACACGTTGAGGTAGCGCAGTTCCAGCGGGTCCATGCCCATCTTCTCGGCCAGTTCGTCCATCAGGCTTTCTGAGGCCAGGAAGGATTGCGGCGAACCGTAAGCCCGGAAAGCAGACCCCCACGCATGGTTGGTAGCCACGGTGTGGCCGCAACCGCGAATACTGGGAATGTTGTAACCCGCGCCGATGAATTGCGCCCCGCGCAGGGTCAGCAGGTCGCCAAATTCGGAGTAGGGGCCGTGGTCCACAATCCAGTCGCTTTCCATAGCCAGCAGCTTGCCTTTTTCGTCGGCACCCAGTTTAAGTTTAAGGAAGAAGGGCGAGCGTTTGCCGGTGTAGGTCATGTATTGCTGGTAATCATATTCCAGGTACACCGGGCGGCCGGTAGCAATACAGGCCACGCCCAACAGCGCTTCCATGGTGGGGCTAAATTTGTAGCCAAAGGTGCCGCCGGCGGGGTTTTGCACCAACCGCAGCTTGTCCGGCTCAACGCCCAGTCCGGGGGCAATCATGTACAAGTGCAGGAACAGGCCGATGCTCTTGGAGTGAATGGCAAGGCGGCCTTCTTCATCATAATAGGCAAAGCCCATGTCAGATTCGATGGTCAGGTGGGGCTGGCGTTGCAGGTAGTAGTTGTTTTCTACCACGTAGGCAGCCGATTCCATAATCGATTTGGTGTCCGGGCCTTTGGCAATTTTTTGCTCAAAATAGACGTTGGGGGTGCCGGGATGAATTTCGATGGCGTCGTCGGCCATAGCATCCAGAGCGTTCATGTAGGCGGGCAGTTCTTCAAATTCCACTTTAACTGCGGCCGCAGCGGCTTTAGCCTGTTCAATGGTATCGGCGCAGACAATGGCAATAGCGTCGCCGTATTGGAAGACTTTGGTGTCGCACAGAATGGGGCGATCCCAGCCGTCGCCTTTATTGGTGGGGAAGGTGATCAACCCGGTGATGCGGTTTTTGCCTTTTACATCTTTGTGGGTGACTACTTTGAAAACGCCGGGCATCTTTTCAGCTTCGGACGTGTCAATGGACAGGATGTTGGCGTGGGAAACTTTGGACTGCACCAGCGCCAGTTGCAGCGTGCCGGCCGGCATTTTTAAGCCCAAATCCTGGCCAAAATCCAGCGTGCCGGTTACTTTGGCTACGGCGCTGGGGCGCGGGTGGTTGCCGCCCCAAATACGGCCATCGGCGGGCAGTTTGTATTCAAGTGAACTCATCGGCGCTTCGCCGCGCATCGCCTTGGCGGCGTCCATCACGGCGTCCACAATCGGCTTGTAGCCGGTGCAGCGGCAGGCGTTGTGATGTTTGGTAAACCAGGTGCGGACATCTTCGCGGCTGGGGTTGGGTTTTTCATCGAGCAGGGCTTTGGCCGAAACAATCATACCCGGAATACAGAAACCGCATTGCGCCGAGCCGTATTTAACAAAGGCCAATTGCAACGCATGCATTTTTTCGGGGGTGCCAATTCCTTCGATAGTGACGATTTGGGCCCCGTCCGGGATTCGCTTCATTTTGGTGACACAAGACAACGTCAACTTGCCGTCCACAATCACCGAACAAGCGCCGCAATGCCCATCATCGCAAGAAATTTTGGTGCCGGTCAGCATCAACTGCTTGCGGACAACATCTCCTAGCGAAGCTTCCGGATCGGCGATGACGGTTTTGGCCACCCCATTGATGTAAAGAACTTTCTTTTGCATTTTGCCTCCTTTGGCATGTACTAAAAAAAATTATAAACTTTGGATTTGCCGGACGGCGCCCCTGTTTTACCGTCCAATTGCGGTGGAGATATCCGAGGACGTTATACTTATTCAGTACAACGATATTGGGAATTATATCACGAAGTTAGCCAGTCGCGCAACATTTTTTAAGTTAATCCAAAGCAAATAACCCGCCACATCGGCAGGCCCGGAGAAAAATGCTTTTAACAGCCACAGCTAAATTTACAGGGGGTCAAACTACAGGCATCAATTTAAAAACAAACTAATTATCAAATTTAATATTCAATGTTATATTACTCAATAATTGAGTATCAGAATTATATAAAAATTGGGATGGGTTGTCAAACGAGCCAGGGCAAAAAAAGAGAAGTATTACAAACAACTAAAAAGCCGGCAGATTAATAAGTCTGCCGGCTTTTTTGCGGTGGCCAACCGTGGGCAACCCTGTTGCCCACTTAAATTATGGTTGCAGCCATTACATTAATGGCAAAATCTTGTACACTCCCACAAACGCCAGTAACAACGACAGGCTAGTTAGCGTGGCAATGGTGGCCGCGGGCGGGTCAATGTGGGTGTCGCCGTGGTCGTTGAGGGTGTTGCCCCAGAACTCGCCCAGAAGCGACCCCAAAATCCCAAAGATTATGCCCCAAATTAGCCCACCGCTGGCGGCGGTGGCTACTGCCGCCGGCAATGAAATGTGGTGAGTTGCCGGGATTTTTAGCCCCATGATGGCAAAAATCAGGCTGAACGCCGAGAAGCCGAACCCCAACACCGAACCGCCTTTAGCGACGCCCACGCCGAGTACCAGCGCCGCCGAGAATATCCCTACACCTAACCCCAACACAATGTTTGTCAGCAGATGGTCCGAAAAGGCCGCGTAGCGGCTTTGGCCACTGGCTACTTTACCGGTTACGCCGGTTTTGCCCCAAATCAACCGGACAATAATACCCGAAGTGGCCACGGTGAGCGCCACGGTATCCGTCCAGGCAAAGCCAACCAGCCCAAAAACCCAGTTGATTACATAGCCAACCATGCCAAACAGGCCGCCAATCAACAGCACGTCCGGTTGATTTATCATCAACCCCACGCCAACGTTGCGTCCGGAATCCAGTTTTCCTTTACTGGCAGCGTAGCCGGCAGCAGCCACACCGGCGGCAAAACCGCCCACGTGCGGCCCAAAATACCCAAAGGCAACAGTTCCGGTAAAAGAGCCATCGCCACCGGCAGCCTGAATAGCTACCCCAACCAACACCAGAACGCCCACAAAAGCAAAGGCAGGTACGGCGCCCAATGACGCGCCAAAAATACCGCCGCCAAAAGCAATGATTAAGCCAATTAAGCTGAACATAGTTCTCCTTTATCTCCGTTGTTAAAGTTTGATGACAAATTGGTGAAAATATATACTGGTCGAATAGTTGTTGTATTCGTTGCCAAGCCCCGTGTGGGGCAAACTGCTTGGGCGTACATCATAAATTTGAGGCAGTTATTCTTTCTGCTCTCCGGGTGATGTTATATAATTGCCCAAACCATGCCGGAACTATTATGATGTTTTATAACCGTACCACCTCCTTTACCATCAACCGGGTTAAGGCTGCTGTTCTCCATAACCAGGCCAAAAACCGGGGCCATGCTCCACCGGCGATGGCGTTATGGTTAAGGGAGCGCTACGTAGAGATACCTCCGGGAATATCTCTACGCAGCACTGTGAGAGGGGAGAACGTAGGGGCATAGTGAATACCCCTCAGCTTACCTTACCCGTATGATACCGTCAGCCGACGAGAGCGAGTCCAAAAAAAGTTTAAAAAAAGTACAGATTTTTATCCAACGTTACTAAAATTCCTTACACCGTTCGGCCATTGGCTGTAACCTGAAGAAAGAGCTACATGAGCAAAAAACTTCAATCGGGAATGTTAGATTATCAAACCATTCGGCAGGTGCTGCGCCACTGGGACTCGTTAAAGGCGTTGGGGCAGCATTCCCTCACCGAACTGCGGATTGTTGAAGAACGTCATCAAGCGGCGGGCTACACCTCATCGCCCACCGGCAAAGGGCTGGCGCTGCGCGAGGTGCTAAAATCCGCCCTGGAGCAGCTAAACCCCGGCGACGACAATCCCGCGCAAAAAAACTGGCGGCCTTACACCATCCTCACCGAACAATATGTAAATGGCCGCAGCCCGCAATGGATTGTGGCCCAACTTCATATTTCACACGGCACTTATTTCAGCGAGCAAAAACGGGCGCTGGAACTGGTGGCCGAAATTCTGCAAAAATGGGAAGAAGAATGCGCCGCCCCGCCGGTAGCCGCGCCGCCAGCGCCGCAAAAGTTAATTCCGTTTTTAGTGCCGCCCCGGCCCGCTCAGCCGGTGGTGGGCCACAACGAAATTCTGGCTAAAGTTAAACAACGCCTGCTCAACGGCCATAATGGCGCGGCGGTGGCCTTAAATGGCCTGCCCGGTGTGGGCAAAACCACACTGGCCATTGAGCTGGCGCATCACCCCGAACTGATTGAGCATTTTTCGGATGGCATTCTATGGATTGGGCTGGGCCGCCAGCCGGATTTGCCGGCTTTGTTGGGCACGTGGGCGGCGGCGGTGGGGCTACCCGCCGAAACAATTGCCGGTTACGGCATTGCCGAACGCGCCGCCGCCATTCGGGCGGCCATCGGCTTAAAACGGATGCTGCTGGTAATTGACGATGCCTGGCAGGTTGAAGCGGCGCTGGCTTTTAAAGTGGGCGGCCCCAAGTGCGCTCACGTTATGACCACCCGGCTGGCCAACGTGGCTCTGGACTTTGCCGGAGAACAGGTCATCAAAATTAATGAACTGGAATTGAACCAGGGTTTAAACCTGCTGGCTCATTTTACGCCCCGGCTGGTTGAAACCGCGCCCGACGAGGCGCTGAAACTGGTGCGTTCGGTGGGGGGGCTGCCGCTGGCGCTGATTTTGATGGGTGGTTATTTGCGCAAACAAAGTTACAACGCCCAAAACCGGCGAGTTTACCAGGCGCTTACCGAGTTGCAAACCGCCGAAACGCGCCTGCGCCTGTCGCGGCCCCAATCGCCGGTTGAGGCTCACCCCAGCCTGTCTTTTGACACGCCGCTGTCGCTGCAAGCCATCATCGGCATGAACGACGCGCACCTTAGTCCCACGGCCCGGCAATCGCTACGCGATTTATCGCTGTTTGAGCCCAAACCCAACACTTTTACCGAAGCAGCGGCGCTGGCGGTAATTGGCGGATCCAGTGGTGATCTGGATCAACTGGTTGACCACGGCCTGCTGGAAAGCGTGGCCCCGGAACATTACACCATTCACCAAACCATTGCCGATTACGCCGCGCTGGAAGGGCCATCGCCAGAAGCTATTGAACGCATGGTGCGATATTTTGTTGAATACATGAACAGGGAAACGTTTAATTTTTCGGCGCTGAAAACCGAGTTGACCAACCTGGTTACGGCGCTCGAACTGGCGGCCAAAACGGATATCCACCTGTTTGCCCGTGGCGTCATCGATTTTTACCCGTTTCTGGAAACGCAGGGGTTGTACACCATGGCCGAACGGCTGCTGCTTGAGGCGGCGGAACTGGTTGCCACCGGCGACGACCAGACCGACCTGGCGGAAACGTGGCTCACGCTGGGCGATTTGGCGGTTAAACAGGGCAACTTTAAAAACGCCCAAATGTATCTGCAAAAAAGCGTCAGTTTGGGGCGGCAACTGGGGCTAAAGTTAATCGAGGCCAAAAGCCTGTTCCATTTGGGGTTGTCGTGCTGGTATATGGCCGGCAATGCCGGCGGCACGGCGGACATGGAACGCGCCCTGCACCTGTACCGGGAGTTGGGCGACAAAGCTCTGGAAGGGTACGCCCTGAACGGCCTGGGGTTTATTCACCAGGAAACGGACAACTACGAGCGGGCCACGGACTGTTTGGTACAAGCCATAAAACTGGGACACGAAGCGCATGACCCGCGCATTGTGGGCTGGGCGCATTTTAATCTGGGGCAGGTGGATTTGTTGCTGGGCGAGTTTGAGCGGGCCAAAGACCATCTGTACGAATGCCTGCGGCTGTACCGGCAAATTGGCGACCGCCGGGGCGAAGGCTGGCTGCTTTACAACCTGGTTCGGTACTACCGCAAAATGGGTGATTACCACCAGGCCAAAGCCATTGGTGAGCAGGCGCTGGAGATTTTAACCGAAATCGGGGAGCGGTTTGGCCAGGGTTTTACCATTCACAATCAAGGTTTATTACTATACGAAATGGGTCGTGACACCGAAGCGATGGCGTATTATAACCAGGCCATGATTATTTTTCAGGAAATGGACTGCTTCAAAGGATTGAGCCAGGTTCATTACAGCTACGGCGTCAGGCTCCGGCATTACGGCGATTACGCCGGCGCGCAACATCATTTTGAGCAAGCCCTGCGGCTGCGGCAAGAAGTCAATTACAAGCGCGGCGAAAGCATGTCGCTGGCTAACTTGGGTTTAATTTTTCATTACCAGGGAAACAACCCCAAGGCTTTGTTATACAGCAACCAGGCGTTGGGCATTATCCGTGAAATCGGCGCAAAACCAACGCTGGCCTATATTTTAGGGTTGCACGGGCAAATTTTGGCCGGGATGGGGCGTTTAACCGAAGCCGCCGCGGCTTTTCAGCAGGTGATTGATTTGTGGCGCGGCATGGGCCAGCCGCATCAGGCGTTAGACGCGCTGGCGGGATTAGCCGAGATTCAGCTGGCCCAGAATAATTTACCGCAGGCGACCACCAGCGTGGCCGCTATTTTGCCACATTTGCACCTTGAGCAGTTTTCATCAAACCAAAACCACACGCTGACCGGCGCAGATAACCCCGCCAAGATTTACCGGGTTTGCCACGCCGTTTTGGCCGCCAACGGCGACGCCAGAGCCGAAAAAGTTTTGCGCCACGGCCATATTCTGGTGCAAACCCACGCCGCCACCATCAAAGACGAAGCCCTGCGCCGTGGATTTTTAGAACAAGCCGGGATTACGGCGCTGGCAGCAAGCGAATATAGTCATCATTTTTAATGTAGGGGTGTTCGGTGTAGTGGTAGCGGGCCGGATGCGGCAGCAGCCCGGCTTCGATGTCCTGCTTGAGCATGGGTACCAGCCCTTCAAACACCACCCAACCCCGAATCCGGCTGCCCAGATAAGTGTTGTGAATGGCATCGTCAAACAGATCGGGTTGGCGCGGCATTAACCCGGCCACATCAATCAGCGGCACGTGGTTATCGGCGGCCCAGCGTTTGTACACCCGGTTCTGGTAATCGGCGGCGCGGCGCATGTTGGCGTAACTGACAGGCCAGTACAGCCGGTTGAGAAAACTGTACACATTGCGATGGCGTTGCGGGTCCAGCGCCATTTTATCGTACACAAACCAGTTAAAAGTGGTCATCACCATTTTGATGTTGTTGGCTTCGCCCTGCTGCCGGATGTCATCCAGATCATTTTGGATGCGGCGCAGGTCGAGCGCGTCGCCCACGTGAGCGCGGTCGGGGTTCAGTTCGTCCTGACCGGCGGGCAAAAAGAAGGTCTGTTCGGGTTTGGGCGGCTCTTTGCCGGTGACTAAAAACATCTCCACAATCGAGCGGGCGCGGGCGGCAATAGCCGAGTACTCGCTCAGCACATCGAGGATGGATTTATCCTCGGAATCCACGTTGTTGAGGTTGGGCACCAGCCCGGCAGGCGGCTTGCCTATTTTAAATTCGGGCGGAAAGCTGACCATTGTTTCGGGGTGAAACTGGTTGGAGCCTTCGTAAAAAATCAGGTAGTCCACATCCAGCGGCAGCAGTTCGTACTGCACCACTTTGGCAATGTCGTTGGTGTTCAACCCCTCGCGCCCGGCGTTAATCACCTCAAAATTAACCTTGTAACCGTTGGCCTGCGCCCAAATATTGAGCCAGTTTTGCAAAAACTCCGGGTAAGAAAACGGCAGCGAGTGGCCATCTACGGTGGTGCTGGCCCCAATGCAGGCAATCCGAATGGTGTTGGGCGCTTTTTGTAACTCGATTTGCGGGCCGCGCCAGCCAAACTGGTTGGTGGTGAGGCCGGTGGGCAGGGTTACGTTGGGCGGGTAGCGGTAGCGCGGCAACGCCGACCCCCACGGAGCGCGGTACACCCGCACTTGCGGCGGCACCACGTTAAAAATATGGGTGGTGGTAAAGTAATTGTCCTTAAGGTTTTCGTTCCACAGATAGTTGGCCCGATAGCCGTAGCTGTTATCTATGGTTTGCATGTCTGCCGAAACTTCGTATTTTGGCACCGGGTTGGGCGTGGCGTACACCCACTCGGCTTTGACATCGGGGCCAAACGTGAACTCGCGCACAAAATCATCCAGAGTGTACCGATTGGCAACAACGGCGGGCGGTGGCACGGCGGGCGGAGCCGCCGGCGCAGCTTCGGTTAAAATTTCTTTGGCCGCGCCGCCGGGAGGAATGCACACCTTCCAGCCGGCTTCAATGACATCGGGGTCATTAATCTGGGGAAAGGTGGTGTCGCTTTGGTGCTGCCGGTTGGTGGCGGTGATAATGGCCGGATAAGCGTTAATATCGCCCAAAAATTTTTCGGCCACTTTGCTCAGCCAGTCGTTGGCCTGAATGGTGTAAATCTCCGAGCAAGCCGCGTTACTGGCTGCCATCGGGGTTGAGAGCGCCGCCAACAACATTACAATTGCCGCCAGCGTAAGTGGGAACTTTCGCATAAATCCTCTTTATTTTGGCTGGGTTTGGTTAACCCCTTGTTTTAGCTCAAAGGTAGACAACCGGTAGCCATCAAGCCAGCGCATGCCAACCTCGGCCAGCGCCAACATAACCACCGTTACCACCACCGCAATGATAATATTGATTGTCCATTTTTTGGTTTTGCTCATTGTACACCACAATCTAAAGATTTGGGTTGCGAAACTCCCACAGCACACCAACATCAGGCCAACGTTGCCTTAGCGTTGGGTTTGGGTATTAATTCTAAGCCGGAAGCCAACTTTTGGTCAAATTGGGAACGCATGCCGCCCGATTGCGACCCCAACCGCAAAAAAAAAACAGGACGCACCCGGAGGTGTGCGCCCTGTTTAGACTACCGGTTATTAAAGCCGGTTAATCATCCAGGTCTTCTAAAATATCGCCCAGTTCCCGCTCCCACACATCATCCAGCGGCATAAATGATTGTTCGGTAAAGCGCCGGGTGATGCCCTCCATAAACTCTTTCACCTTGAACTGCGGCATTTTCTCTTCAATCTCCCGAAGTTTGGCCGCCATAGTGTCAATCAAATCATCGCTTTGCGCGGCCAATTCGGCGAGGTCCAGATGCAGGTTGAACATGTGGTTAAAACGGGTCAACAAATCGTACCAGGCTTTGTAATCGTTTTCAAGGCGCAGCCCTTGCAACCGGTCCGATATTTGCGACAAATCATACGCCGGCACAAAGGCGTAAAACACAAAAAATTCTATGCTGCGCTGCCGGGCCTGGTTGAGCAAATACGTGCCGATGGTGGCTCCGCCCTCGTAGTTTGAAAATTTTACGGCGTAGTGAGCCAGTTCATTCTTTAAATATCGCAGGCTGTAGGCGCAGGAGACTTCGCGGTCTTTATCATAGGGCATGGCTCCATACACCCCGCCAATGCTAACCGCCCGCTTAATGTTGAGCGTTTCAATCATATCAAAAAAGGCGCTGCCGTACCGCTCCACGTTAAGGTGAGGCTCATCCCCCAGAAAAATAAATAATCCCCTTTGCTCGTCGCCGGTGTAGAAAATTTCATTTCTGCGGACGTGCAGTTTGGACAGGTAGCCATCTTCCAGGCTGACTTCCGGGCGCAGGTAGTGATGCGTGCCGGGAACCTGAAATATGTAAAAATCGTCGGCTTTGATTTCGCCAATTTTTCTGGCCCCGGTCTGTTCAACCAGATAGGCCGGCAACCCCGATGAAATTGAACCGGCATCGGCCCACTGCCGCCAGCCGGCAATCAAATGCGCCTCGGCGGGCATGGGCTTTTCGTAGAGTACCAGATGTTCGTTCATGTTATCGCCTCTAATAAAAGCAAGAACAATTGCTGCCTATCACTCTAGCATATTCCCCCAACGGGGTCAAACAGAAATTGCGTTCCATATTTTTTTGCGATAGACTTGCCGCATTGGGTAATTATTGGGGGAGGCGATGATGGGCGCAATCCGAAAAAGTTTAAATTTGTGGGTACTGGTACTGCTGGCGGGGCTATTGGCCGCCTGCCACACCACCACCGGCGAACCAAACTCGGCGGTCACTCAACCGGCGCTGCCGCCCCTGAGCAACGCGCCCGATGCCGCCATTCAAGCCCAGGCCGCCTTACCGGGCCGCGAAGCCAGCCTTAAAACCGTAGAGGCCATTGTGCAAGAATCGTTCCCGGTGCAGGTTCAGGCGCTTGTTCGGGGTTGGGTGCCGGATTCTTGCACCACGGTGGCCCAGATTAACCAGGCGCGTAACGACCACACCTTTGAAATTGCGCTGGCTACTCTGCGCCAAACCGATGCCATGTGCGCCCAACAGCCGCAATCCTTTGAAAAAACAATGGCGCTGGACGTAGCCGGCTTGCCGGCGGGCGCGTACACCATCAACGCTGCCAGCGCCAACAGCGTTAGCACCACCTTTGCGCTAACCGTGGATAACGTGCCGCCGGCAGCGCCGCCCACCCCGGAACTGGTGGGCGCATCCATTACCGGCCTGGTGTGGGCCGATACCTGCCAGCCAAACAACGATGCCTCGCCGGGGCCAAACTGCGTGGCGGCAACTGACGGCGGCTACCAGGCCGATGGCGCATTCAACCCCACCGAGCCGCGCCTTGCCGGCGTGCAGGTAACGCTCAAAACAGGCGAATGCGCGCCCGATACCCCGCCGGTGGCGGTGGCCACCACCGATACCAGCGGCGCGTACCTGTTTACCGGCCTGGCCGCCGGCACGTACTGCGTTGCCATTGATCCGGCCTCGGCGCAGAATTTGCCGGTGCTGCAACCCGGCAAGTTTACCTACCCCGGTGAAAACCAGGGTAACGTTACCCTCACCCTGCAAAAAAACGATTACCAAACCTCGGATTTTGGCTGGTTTCGGCAGAACGCCGCCGCGCCCACGGCGGCAACCGCCGCCGGCAACTGCGGTAACGCCGCCGAGTTTATCGCCGATGTGACCATTCCTGATGACAGCGTGCTAACGCCGGGCGAACCGTTTACCAAAACGTGGCGGCTAAAAAACACCGGTACCTGTGCCTGGGGGCCGGAATATAAGCTGATGTTCAGCGGCGGCGATCAACTGAACGGCCCGGCTGGCGTATCGCTGCCGCAACCGGTTGCGCCGGATGCCGAAGTGGAACTATCGGTTGCGCTCACCGCGCCACCCGCCCCCGGCGCGTACCACGGCGAGTGGATATTACAAAGCCCCACCGGCGCTCAATTTGGCAGCGATGGGGCTTCTTATCCGTTGTACGTGCAAATTATAGTTTCAGATTAAACGTTATGTTAATCCTGCCAGCTACACACCTGCGGTTTGCCGGCATCGGGCCGCCAGCCGCACCATTCACTGTTACCGGGATTTCTGCGCCCCTGGAACGTGCGCCCGGTGGTCAAATCAAGCTGCCATTCAAACGAGTCCTGCTCGCCCTGGTCGTTGCTCCAGGTGCCGGTTAAGCGGGCCTGGGTAATAGAGTCAACAGCCATCACCCCGGTGATTTTACCGCTGTGGCCCTGGCTATCTACGTAAGTGCCCTGCACGGCAGAACCGGTTTGCACCAACGTAGCCTGCCCGGTTACGCCCGCCGGATTACCAAATTGCAATTGCCACGCGCCGCTAAAACCGCAACCGGCGGGCAACGGTTGGCCGGTTCTCACGCCACACCACTGCCCCGTTTTGCCGCCTTCAAAATTGCCGGTAAAGCTGGCCCAATCCGGGAGTATTTGCCAGCGCAAAAAGCTCTGGCTGTTGGGGCTGCGGTTGCTCATCCACATTCCCTGAAGTTGGTGAAGATCAGACACCACAACGCCATTAATTTGGCCGGAGTCTATGCCGCCATACCACTGGTATGTCCCGGTTACGTCCGAATTGCGCTGATTTAACGTCATCGTGCCAAACGTAAAATCCCAATCTCCGGTCAGCGAGGTGTAAGCCGGCGTTGCTTCTTCTTTTTTGGCGGTTGCCGTTTTTGACGCTGCCGCCGTTGGTTTAACCGCCGGCGCGACAGCCGCCACCGTTGCGGTTGTGGTGGTGGTTGTTGTTACCATTGCGGTGGCGGTAACGGCGGTAGTTGCCGTGACCACAGCGGTAGCCGGGGCGCTGGTAGCTGCCGGCGTGGGCGTAGCCGCCAGCGTGGGAATGGCAGTCGGCGAGGCGGGAGCCGGAGTAGCCGCTTCGGTGGCTGCCGCCAGCGGCACAATGGTAGGAGTAATAGCCGCTTGGGGAGTAGCGTTACAACCGCTCAGTAAAAAAATAAAAACAGAGAAAACAGTTAACATTATTTTTTTCATGGTTAGCCTTCTAAAAAGGGACGACCGGGCGTTTGGCCCGGTCGCCGTTACCCAAATTTGCATTCAATATCAAGCTACTTGGTTAAAGATAAGCCCGGTATATTGTGAGGCTTGCTGGCCCTGCGATTTGATACTGTTGACCAGATTGGTAATGTCATCATCGGAAACTTCCCCGGATTCGTATTTATCCACAAAATCCTGGAGAAATTGAGGCACCTGCCCCGCTCCCATTGACTTACCCGCGCCGCCCATTGGGGGCGGGCCACCTGGGCCACCCGGACCGCCGGGACCACCGGCTCCATCCGGGGGTTTTAGTTCAAAACCGGCTTCTTCCAGAGCATTCTTCAGGTCATCACCGGGCCGAATGCCTGCATCCCGAATTTCTTCCATCATGGACATCATATCTTCGTCGGAGATATTTTCGGAGTCGTAGTTGGAAAGAATTTGTTGAAGCTGATCTTTCTGGTCGTCGGTTAGTTTGTAGTTCATCGGTGGGCGTTGTTGGAATGCTCCAGTTACGCCGGTTAATCCCATTGAACTGTTTATACCACTAATACCTGTCATGTTATTTTACACCTTTCTTTCAACTAACTGTTAACTGATAACTCTGTTTGAGGGAACTACCCCGGTGATATAGAAGTTATCGGCCAACTCAGGTGATTTTACAGGTTATTACCGGTAAAAAAAATGTCAAAACACGCCTATTTACACAACGATTTAAACCTGGCCGGTGTAATTTTAGTGTAACGTTTAAAGAACTTGGTCATGTTAGCGGGGTCGCTAAACCCCGTGGCATACGCAATCTCCTGAATGGTTAACTCCGAATACAAGATGAGCCGTTTAATTTCCAGCACCACTCTTTCATCAATAATTTGCTTGGGAGGTTTGCCCAGGTACAGGTGAGTAACCTTGTTGAGCTTTTTGGGCGTAACCGCCAGCGCCGAGGCGTAATCCTGCACGCCCCGGGACGAGGCGTAATCGGCTTCGAGCGCGTTTCTAAACTGAACAAACATGCTGTAGTCTTTGTGGTTGTGGGCGTCTTGCGGCGTTACCAGGTTGCATTGGCCCCGTTTAATGCGCTCGGCCTTTAAGACAAACACCTTTAGTAAATTCCGCAGGATGTCGTTTTTGATAAAATCGGGGTTAATGGCCAGTTCGGCTTGCATTGATTTGACCAGGGCCAAAAACTCGTCGCACTCAGCCGATGACAGATACAACACCGGCGGCGCAAAGTAGGGGTTAAACAGCGCCAGGCTGAACAGCCACTCCAAATCCGATGGATACCGGTACAGGTATTCCTCGGTAAAAAGGATGAGGTAGCCTTCGGTGCCGGGTTTGAAATCGTACACCTGAATCTGGCTTTTTTCGATTGCAAACAAAGCGCCCCGCTGGTACGGCAACGGCTCAAGGTTAACCCAATGCGTGCCTTCGCCGTGGGTAATGAGCAACAACTGGTAAGAGTTTGCGCGATGCGGTAAATGGTCTGCCACGCCGTCTTTGGCTAAAAAAGTGTTCAGGTCGATGATGGCAAATTCCTGAGCGTTATCAGAACGCGATTGTGAGTTAACTGCTAATTCTTTGGTTAGGGTTACATCGGCCATAAAAAATTACGCTTTCTAGGTAGGCAATTTACCTGATAAAACCGGTTATTCAATCCAATTTAATAAACGTTCGTTAACGCCCTGGTAATTTAGCCCCAGTTGCGCCTGCACCTCCGGTGAAAAGAGGGCGTGCTGGTTAGAGCCATCGGCGTTCATTACCCAGATTTCCCACCGGCCATTGCGGTCGGAGAGAAAAACTAACTGCGAACCATCGGGCGACCAGGCCGGGGCGGCGCTGCTGTATTGCGGGTCGGCCAGTAGCGGCGGTTTGGTAAGCCGTTCGCGGCTGCCGGAGGCCATGTTGTAGGTGTACACTTCCCAGTGATCGTGCTGCTTGTAGGTGAGCGCCAGCATGCTGCCATCCGCCGAGAAAACCGGGGCAATGTCGCGCGCATCGCTGGTGAACGACTGGAGTTTGCCGGTAGCAATATCAAGCTGCATTAACCCTTTTTGGCCGCTGTAAATTACCCGCGCCGGATTTTTGGGGTCTTGCGTGGGGCTAAAGCTGTACAGGTCGGCGGGCAAATCCTGAATTTTGCCGGTAGCCACGTTCACCTGGCGCAGCCCCCACTGCAAATCCTCGCGCCGCACAAAACACACCGTAATGCTGTGGGCGTTGCGCCGGATATTGATGATTTCAATGTTATCGGGCAACCTCATCCCGTCGTCGCTATCAAAATTACGGCATTCTTCGGCGGGATCAACCGTGCCGCCGTGTTGAAACGAAACGATGATGCTCTGCCCGTCGGCGGACCAGGTGGGCGATTTGGGCCGGGGGATATCGGTCATAATGGCCCGTTCGCTGCCGTTAGCCAGGTTGAGCACGTACAGCGTGCCCATTTTGGCCCCATCCCAGCGGGTAAACGCCACCTGCTGCCCATCCGGCGATACCACCGGGTCAATCACACCGCTGGCCAATTTGCGCAGCCCGGAACCGTCAAGTTGAGCTTCGTACAAATCGCCGCCGCTGCTGGTGGCAAACACCAGCCGGCCACCGCTGGTTGAGATGGTGGTGGTTGCGGCGGCAGTCTGGCTGCCGGTAGCCGTTGCGGAGGCGGCGCTAACCGCTTTGGGCGTGGCGCTGGCCGCCGGCTGGTTGTTAACCACCGGCACATCTTTAAGCGAGCCGGTAATCCGCACATACGCGGCCTGGCCGGAGACCCAGCCGGTTTTGCCCGCCGCTGTTACAATTTGCAGCCAACCGCCATCGGCGGTGGCCCCGGTTACGGCCAGCACATCGCCTTTGGCAGCGGTGCCGCTGGATTGATAGGCCATCCCCGGCCCCTGCCGCACATTGATGCCCACGGTGAGCACCTCGGCTTGCATGGTGGCGGTGGCAACTGATGTGGCCGTGACCACGGCAGTCGGTGTGATGGCGGCAGTGGCGGCGGGCAGCGAGGCCGTGGCCGTGACCGTGCCGGCGGCGGTTAGCGCGGCGGCAACTGCCGGCGTGGGCGTGGTGATGGTAGTTGTCGCCGTGAGCGTGGCCGTGGCCGCGGGCGTGAGCGCCGCCGCATCCAGCCGCACAATGGTGGGCGTGGGGCTGCTGGCGCTACTGGGCGTAGCGCAGGCCGTGGTTAGCCCTAACACCGTTACAAAAAGAAGAGTTGTCCAAAATCTCATCATCAACCTCGTGTTATTCATAACGTAACGCCTCGATGGGCCGCAGCCGGGCGGCGCGAGTGGCCGGATAAACCCCAAAGAACAGGCCAATGGCGGCGGAGAACCCGGTAGCCAGTAAAATCGAGTTCATTGTTACCACCGTGCTTCTCAATTCCGAAATCAACACCGGCAACAGGCGGGCAATCCCGTAGCCCAGCGCAATGCCCATAAAACCGCCAATCAACGATAGCACCATCGCTTCAACCAGAAATTGCAGCATAATGTCGCGCCGTCTGGCTCCCACCGCTTTGCGGATACCAATTTCGCGGGTGCGCTCAGTAACCGATACCAGCATAATATTCATTACGCCGATGCCGCCCACCAGCAGCGACACCCCGGCGATGGAACCCAAAAAGGCGGTTAGCGTGGTGGCCATGGTGTTGCCAAATTCAAGCATTTGGGCCTGGTTAGAAATTCTAAAGTCGTTTTTGTATTCATCGCCCAGGCGATGGCGCTCGCGCAGCACCGCCGTTACTTCGGCTTCGGCGGCGTCCATATTTTTTTCATTGTCCACCTGAATGTAGGCATTGGACACCTTTAAACTGCCCCGGAACGCGCCGGCGTGACCCAACCGGGTTTGCGCGGTAGATAGCGGCACCAGCACCGTGTTATCGGGGTTGCCAAAGCCGCCTTCGCCGCTGGCCGGCAGCACGCCAATCACTTCAAACGTCATCCCGCTGATGCGGATGGTTTCACCCACCGGCGATTCGTTGGTGGCAAACAGTTTTTCGGCCACTTCAGAACCAATGACCGCTACCCGCGTTCGCTGTTCCACATCGCTTTCATTGATAAACCGGCCCCGTTCCAGCGTAACATTACGCACGCTTTCGTAATCCGCCGAAACGCCGGTAATGGACACGCTTTTGGCTTCGGCCTGGTCGCGGATAACCGATTGCGACCCCACGCCAAACGTGGGAGCCACCGCCACCAAATGCGACACCTGCGAGGGGTCGCTTAAAGCCTCAATATCGCGCATGGTTAACGGCTCGGCAGCTTTTTCCTTCAAATCAGATTGCGAGTCGTCCTCTTCACCGGGAGGCGGGCCGCCGGGGCCGCCACCACCGGGACCACCCATCCCCTGGCCGGAAGAAACGGTGAGCAGGTTGGTGCCCATGCTCGTTACCATGCTGTTCATGCGTTGGCGAACGCCGTTACCAATTGAAACCAGCGCAATCACCGCCGCCACCCCAATGATAATCCCCAGCATGGTCAAAATGGTGCGCAGTTTGTTAATAGTTAACGCCCGTAAGGCAATGATAATACTTTCCCACAGTTGCATCAGGCTACTCCTTCAATCAGCAGGCTCGGTTGAGACGCCTCGGGTTGGGCCATTTCGGCATCGGCCCGGCGCGGGTTGGTAATCAGCCGGTCTTCAACAATTACGCCATCGGCCAGGCGCACTACTCGGCGGGTGTGGGCGGCAATGTCCGGCTCGTGCGTAACAAAAATAATGGTGATGCCCTTATCCTCGTTTAAATGCTGGAAGATGGACATAATTTCCACACTGGATTTAGAGTCAAGGTTGCCGGTCGGTTCGTCGGCCATAATGATGGCCGGACTGGTGACCAGCGCCCGGGCAATAGCCACCCGTTGTTGCTGCCCGCCCGATAGCTCGTTGGGTTTGTGGTGCAGGCGTCCGCCCAGGCCCACCATCTCCAGCGCGTCCACCGAGCGGCGGCGGCGCTCACTGCGGCCCATGCCCATGTACACCAACGGCAGCTCAACGTTGCTCAGGGCGCTGGTGCGCGGCAGCAAGTTAAAACTTTGAAACACAAAGCCAATCCGTTTGCCCCGAATCCGGGCCAGTTTGTTATCGTCCAGTTTGGCCACGTCAACCCCTTCCAGGTAATACTGGCCGCTGGTGGGTTGATCCAGGCAGCCCAGAATGTTCATCAACGTGGATTTGCCGGAACCGGACGGCCCCATAATTGCCAGTAATTCACCGGCGTGCACTTCTAGCGCCGCGCCGCGTAAAGCCTGCACCTCAACCTCGCCCATTTGGTAGGTTTTGGTCAGGTTTTCAGCTTTGACTACAAGATTGTTATCCATTACTAAACCTCTGTTGTTGTGCCGGCAGGTTGCCAGTTACTAATTTGAAGTTGAAGTTGACGTGGTTTTGGTTTGCTGCCGGATAACCACCTGGTCGCCGGCATTTAGCCCGGCCAATACCTGCCGCATGGTGCCGCTGCGCAGCCCCAGTTTTACTTCAACGCGCATAATACTGCCTTGCGCGTCCAGTTTTTCTACGTAGGTTACGGTTTCGCCACTAACTTGCTCGGTTTGAACGGCTTTGGTTGGCACCACCAGCGCATCGGCATATTCTTTGGTTTTGATGTTGGCGTTGGCGGTCATTCCGGACAACAGACCCAACTTTTGATCCTGAGCATCCAGGGTAATGGTCACTTCGTAGGTAACGATGCTATCCGAAGAGGACGAGGTTGTGCTGGGCGAAATATCGGTAACGGTGCCTTCAAAGGTTTGGCCGGCAAAGGAATCGAGCGTAACCGAGGCGCGTTGCCCCTGGTGAACCTGGCTGATGTCCAGCTCGTCCACATTCATTTTTAGCAGATAAACGGAGGTATCGGCAATCACCACAGCGGCGTCGCTGGCGTCATCCAGCACGCGCTCGCCCGGCTCAATGTTCACATTCAGCACCACACCGCCGGTGGGAGCCACCAGCACGGCCTGGGTTAAATTATTTTCCGCTTCTTCCAGAGTTAGCTGGGCTTTATCTACGCTGGCTTGCTGCGCCGCAACTTCGGCGGCGCTGGGCGCTTGCAGCAAATCGGCCAGGCTGGACTGCGCGCTGGCCAACGTCGAGCGGGCTTCGGCCAACTCGGCGGGAGTGGCTTCTTTCACGGCCAGGTTGTAATCGGCCTGAGCCGATTCGTAGCTGAGGGTGGCGTCTTGCAGCGAGTTAGCCTGGCTCATGGCCCCCACATCACCCCGGTACGAAACCTGGTCGTAATCCCACTGTGCCTTTTTAAGGGTGATTTCAGATTGCTTCAACGCCGCTTCGGCTTTGGTCACATCGTCGGCGTCGGGGCCGTCTTCCAAATCGGCCAGTTTAAGCCGGGCGCTTTCAACTGTGGCGCGGGCGGCGGTTATTTTTTCGGCCAGTTCCGGCTCGTACAACTTTTGCAGGTTGGCTTTGGCCTGTTCCAGATCAATTTTGGCGCTACGAACTTTCAGTTCCAGGTCTTTGGTATCCAGCCGGGCCAACACCGTGCCGGCGGTAATCACCTGGCCTTGTTTTACCAGCACTTCTTTAACCATACCGCCGGTTTCAAATTTCATATCCACTTCGGCTTCGGGTTCAATCTGGCCGGTGGCGCTAACGGTATCAACCAGTGTTTGTTTGCCAACCGTCACAACTTCAACTGAAGGGTCTTCGCTTAGGCTTTTGGCCTGCGCCGGGCTAAAGTATTGATAGCCGTACACTCCGGCTCCGGCCAGCGCTGCCAAAACTAACAGAATTATCAAGGTCCGTTTCATTTAAAAAATCTCCTTAAAAATCAATCCGTTTGTTGTATTCAGTCTATCAAATAAAACTGTTGGTTAACAGTGTACCAAATCACGAGTTGTTTAGCTAAGTGGTGACTTTCTTCACACCTGCCTATGACACCAGTCATAGATAATTCGGGCGTAAAATGACAAGAATCATAGGCCAATCCGGGGATGAAATGACAAGAGGCAATTTGGCAGGGAATCAAAAAGAGCGGGGATGAGTTTTTATCCCCGCTTACCGGTTAAACCGTAACATTAATGCGAGTGGGGCAAAGCGGCAACGGTGACAATATAATTCAACTCGGCGTACTCCACGCCATCCAAACTGCGCAGTTGAGCCAGCAGCGATTGCTCCTGGCCGGTGGCCACCGTTAGCTTTTGCACGCCAAGCTGGTCAATAGTGCCGGCCACCTGAACATCGGCGGCGCCCACTTCATCCTGGTTAACTACATCGCTAACGGAGACGCCGGTTTTCAGCTTGAGTAAAATTTGGCCCGGCTCGTAATCGGCGGTGGAGGCGGTATTTGTTTCAATAGCCGTTTCAGTGACCACGGTAGAAACGCCGGCAGCAGAAGTTTGTGCGCTTTCCATAGCGGCGGCGGCGTTAATCCGGCCATAGCCGTACACTTTATCCCAACCGCTGCTGCCCAAATCGGTGGCGGTGTCTTCAATCTGCGCCCAAACTTCGGATCGGCTTAAACTTGAATCCTGCGACCAAATCAGCGCCGCCAGCCCGGCCACGTGCGGAGCCGCCATTGAGGTGCCGCTCATGGTGGCGTAGCTGCCGCCTTTGTAGGTGCTGTAAATACTGCTGCCGGGAGCGGCAATATCAATGTAGCTACCCTGGTTAGAAAAGCTGGATTGGCTGTCGCTGCTATCGGTAGAAGCCACGGCCATTACGTTGCTGTAAGCCGCCGGGTACACCGGCTGATCCTGATAAGAACAGTAGTTGTCACCATAGTTGGAATCGCCGCAGTTGCCGCCGGCGGCAACCAGCAACACGCCCTTGTTAACGGCGTAATTCACCGCGTTTTTGAGCGTGGTTGAACTGGAAGTGCTGGCCAGGCTAAGGTTGATTATATCCGCGCCGTTATCCGCCGCCCACACAATCCCGTCGGCCACATCGGCAATCGAGCCGCTGCCGCTGCTGTTGAGTACTTTTACCGGCATAATGCTGGCTTCGGGCGCAACGCCAATCACGCCGCCGTTGTTGTTCACCGCCGCAATGATGCCGGCCACGTGAGTACCGTGGCCGTAATCGTCATCGGCGCTGCTGGTGCCATCCACAAAGGTTTTGCCGCTCACCAGGTTGGCCGCCAAATCGGTGTGGTCCAGGTCAACGCCGGTATCAACCACTGCCACCGTTACCCCCGCGCCGCGATAGCAGCTATCCCAGGCGGTGGTGGCCTTGATTTTGGTCAGATTATACCGGATGGTTTCATTGTAGCTAAATGAACTGGCGCAGAAACCTTGAAGCATCAGCGGCAGGTAGATACTGTAGGTTGTAGTGGTAGTTACCGCCTGCTGGCTGGACAATATTTTAGGGCTAACGGTTAAGCCGTTGGAAGCAATTGTTTCAGCCGGCAATACCGGGCCGGACACTGCCGCCATAACATTAACCGCGCCGTTTGCCGGCCAAATCTGGCTTAAAATCAACAGCAACGTAAAACCAAACAATACTCTTTTAATCATTGGGTTACTTTCTGGCATACCTCAAAAAAATCTTAACGGGCAACATTTTGACCGGAAATTGTAGCGTCGCCCCGGCATACTCCAAATATAGCTCACGCCCACCGCAATTTACTGGGCCTCCTCCCCACCTCGCTGTGAGGAGGAGGCAAATTAGGGGGGATGAGAAATATGAAAAAAGCGTTTATTCGGCCAGGTGGTACACCAAAACCTGCGCCACCAACTGGTTATCCTGTTGTTCGCCCCAGGCCAAAATCATGGCCTGCCCGCTGATTTCCGGCAGCGAATCAACCTTTTCCACTTTAAGTTGCATGGTCGGCGCAGCGCCGGCTGCCGCCGGCGTTCCGCCCGGCGGTGGGCCGCCCGCGCCCGGCCCAAACTTGCCGCCTCCGCCGCCGGGTGGCGACATTTTGCCCGCCGCGCCGGAGCCGCCGCCGGGTTGGGGCATTTCGGATGTATCCTGGTAGATGGCCGTGCTATCAGTTACCACCACTTTAACGGTAGAACCGCTCCCCGGGCCGGTGTTGATGACTACGGTATCGCCGCTACGCTGCTTAAACCGCCCCATCGCATCCGGTTGCCGGGTGGGTACGGTTGTTGAACTGGTGCCGGCAGAAGAAGTAGCAGCGGAAGTGGAAGTAGAGGCAACAGATGCGGAGGCCGCCGCTGCGCTCGCCTGGCTTGCGGCAATATTAACCGAGGCCGTGGGCGTAGCCGTTGCGGTGATGGCAGTGGTCACTCCGGCCTGAGCCGTGGCAACGGTTGAGGCCGCCGTTAATGCCGTTGATAACGTTTTAGCCCCCGAAACGGCAGGGGTGGCCGTTAGAAAACTCACCACCGGCAATGGCGTCACCGAAATTGGGGCCGGCGTAAACACCCCAATCTTGCCTCGATTGGCCAGCGTACCGGCAAATTTGGTATTCCAGGGTTGGTTTAGCAGCAGTACCGCCGATAGTAACGATACACCGGCAGTAAACAAAATTACCGTAGCGCAACCCAACGTAAGCGCAATCGCTTTCATCGCTTTAATCCTTCTCCGTCCATAACTATATCAACCACCGCAATCATACAACGATACGCGCATGCCATCGCTACTGCCCGAATTACCCGGCCCACTGGCTTGTCTGGTGCCATCGGGCGCGCCAAAGTTGCTGGTTTTGGTTTCAAACCCCGTTACCGGCGAACAGTTGGCGGTTATCCAGGTGGAAATAGCCGATTTTTCGCCGGGGCCAAACCCCGGCCCGCCACCGCCCGGCCCGCCGCCAGAATCGCCCCAGTACACAAAGCGCAACTTGCCGGTAGTAACCAGTTTGGCAAAGTCATCGGCGGTAACAACCTGATCCACGCCGTTAAACCCGCCCAGGTACAACACCGGGCGGCCCGTAGCAATCACATAATCCGCGCCCTGCATCGAGCTGGGAACAGCCATTAAGTAGGCGGTGTTTTGGGTGCGCGGCTCCAGATAATCCAGCAAAGTCTGATTCAACTGCAAGCCGGTGTTGGCCGATTTGACCAAGGCTTCTTCACCGGTGATGGTTTCTGCCGGCGGTTGAGCCACCGGAGCTTCCGGGGTTTCACGGCCAGCGGGCCGCCCCATTCCCGGCGGGCCGCCGCCCTGCCGCTGCCCGCTGTAGGCGCTGGGCAGGGATTGATTGCCGCTGGCGTTCAGCGAGGTCAACCCCGACCAAATGCCCGGCGTAATGAGCATGGCCGCAACAATACAGGCAAACCCGGCCATTGAACCGTGCGGCAGCTTTTGCCAGGCCGAAATCACCAGCAGCGCGGCCCCAATCACAAACAGCGCCAGCACCAGCCGCAACCACCAGGCATTGTCAATAAAGGCGGTAGCCGTAACATATTGCAACGCCAGCGTGCCGCCCGCCGCCGCCAGCAGCAAGCCACCGGCCAACCACGGACGCCGCCCGTGGATGCGCCACAACTCGGCCACGCCAATCCCCACCAGCGCGGCCAACGGCGCGCCCAACATAGACAGGTAATATTCGTGAAAGAACTGCGCCACGCTAAAAAAGCTGATGCCGGTGAGCAGCCAGCCGCCCCACAACACCGCCGCCTGCTGGCGAGGCGCCAGCGGCCAGCGCAACCGCGAGCAAAACGCCACCAACCCCAAACCAAACAGGCCAAACGGCAACAACCAGCTTACTTCTTTGCTCAAGGGTGTAACAAACAACCGCCACGGGCTGGCCTGGCCGGTGCCGGGGAAACCGCCACCACCGCCACCGGGCGGCCCGCCGGGGCCACCACCGCCGGGGTTGCCCGGCCCCGGCTGCTGGCCATTCGCGCCGGGCGGCGGGCCAAACTGAGCCGCCGCGCCGGTTTGGCCGGTAAGACCGGCTCCGGCGGGAGCCATCTGCGCCGGGGCGGATGGCGGGCCGCCCGCGCCGGTGGGCGGCCCGCCCCGATTACCGCCGGGGCCACCAAAGCCGCCCATACCAACTAATCGTTGCAGGCCGTTGTAGCCCAACGCCAAACTAAACACCGAGTTGCTGCCGCTACTGCCCACAAATGGGCGCTGGCCGGCAGGCGTTAAATCAACCACCGTGGCCCACGACAACGAAATAACCAGCAATAGCGCCGTGGCCAACGCCAGATTGATGGCCTTGCGCCACCATTGCTCTGTTGCGCCAAAAAAGTAAAGCGCATAAAATGCCGGCAACGGCAAATAAGCCTGCAACATTTTAATGTTAAAACCAATCCCAACCAGCGCCGCGCCCAAAAACAGATAACGGCGCTGGCCGGTGGTGGCTTTGCTAAACGCCCAAACCGCCAGCAGCAGCGTAAAAATCAGCAGGCTGTCAATGGTATTATTCCGGTCGGTGGCTACCACCACGGGAGTAATTGCCAGGGCCAGCGCCGCCAGCAACCCGGCCACAGAGCCAAAAGAGCGCCGCACCAGATAATACAGCAACGCCACTGATAACACCCCGGCGATAATCTCCGGGAGCAGCACGCCAAAACCGTTCACTCCAAAAAAGTAAGCCGAGATGGTTTGCACCCACAACCCCGCCGGCGGTTTATCCACACTGACCGCGCCGCCGGGTTCGGCGGCCACAAAAAAGAAGTTGTGCCATGATTGAAGCATGCTTTTTACGGCGGCGGTGTAGTAGTGGTTGGCGTACCCCAACGACCCCAGGTTGGCAAAACGCAACCCGGCAGCCAGCGCCACTATCGCCGCCAACGCCAACCGCCGGAGCGAATCAACCGGCGGCAACCGCAATATTCCCACCTGAGCCAGATCAGGTGTTTGGGGTTTAAATAAAGTTGTTCTCATTTTATATTCCGTTCTGTTGCAAAATCTCTTTTAATTCCGGTAAAGAAAATGGTTTAGCCAAAAAACCGGTGAGGTTGGTTGACCTTGTTCCAACCTGAACCTCGTAATAATTGCTGCCGCTCATCAATACAATGGGCAGATTGGGGCAAATCTGCCGGGCCGCGCAGGCCAAATCGAGGCCGTTCATGTGGGGCATTTCGTAATCGGTTAAAACCAGATCAAAAGATTTTTGCTGTAGTTCGGCCAAAGCGGACATACCGTTACTGGCAGTTACAATTTCGTGGCCTGGCCGCAAATGCTCGGTAAACGCCTCTACCAAAGTTAGAAGCAAAGCATCATCATCTACAATCAAAACCCGTTTGTGGTCCATAATATCAATCCTCTGGCTAACATGCTCCAACGCCCAATAGACTATCCGCCCGTTCTAACCGACGGATTACCTTTAGTTTATCCAATCTGGCCGGTAATCAACAGTGTTTATAATCACAACTTATCAGCCGGAGAGATGATACAGCTCACAGCTTATTATGACGCCAGTCATAGTTAACCGGGCGCGGTGATGACCAGAATCACAAGACAGCAGTTTGGCAATTGTGCTATAATGACGATATGAAAGATGCAAAAACCAAAGTAAATGTATGCCAATTATTACGGATTGCCGCCGGCCTGTGGCTGGCGTACCTGCTGGTGCTGGGGTTGATTGACTTACAATTAACTCCGCCGGATCGCCCGTTTGCTTTTGGATATTATGTAATTAATGGTTTGATGGCGTTAACTGTTTTTGGCCTGGCTTCGTGGAACTGGGGACAGGAACGGCTGGGACACACCTTTTTACCGCTGATGATTATTCTGATGTCGGTGCTGCCAACCGCCAGCAAATACCTGCTTACTTCTGATTTTTTCCCCAGCCCGTTTGTGTCAATTGGAGTGTTAACGGTGTTACTGATGGCATTAGTATTAACCGCCTGGCAATATCAATGGAAGCACGTTACTTTCTTTTGCCTGGGCATCGCCGGAGTTAATTTGGGGTTGCTCTTTTTGTTTGCAAAACCGCCAATGGCACGCCCATTTTTCTTTGAACTGCCGGCTACAATTATCCAACTGGCCAGCTTTTTAGTGATTGGCTACTTTATTAATACGCTGATGACGCAACTCCGCGCTCAGCAGGACTCGCTGGAGCAGGCCAACGCCCAACTGCTCCACTACGCCAGCACATTGGAGCATTTAACCATTAGCCGGGAACGCAACCGGATGGCGCGGGAACTGCACGATACCCTGGCCCACACCTTAAGCGGGCTGACTGTTCAACTTGAAACCGTAAAAGCCTACTGGAACGTTGATGCCGTAGCGGCCCAGACCATGCTGGATAAATCGCTGGATGCCACGCGCTCCGGCCTGCAAGAAACGCGCCGCGCCCTGAAGTCACTCCGGGCCAGCCCGCTGGATGATTTGGGCCTGAGCCTGGCGTTGCGCCGTATGGCCGAATCGGCGGCTCACCGCGCCAACCTGGCTCTTGATTTGGCGCTGCCCGAACAAATTCCATTGCTGGCCCCGGATATTGAGCAATGTATTTACCGGGTGGCCCAGGAAGCCGTGGCCAACGTAACGCATCACGCCAACGCCAAAAACCTCAAGGTGCACCTCACCGTCAACGGCGAAATCTCGCTGCTGGTGCAGGATGATGGCCGGGGGTTCAAAGAACAATCCGCCGAAAGCCCCGACCACTTTGGGCTATCGGGCATCCGCGAACGGGCGCATTTGGTGGGCGGCAAGCTAATTATTGATAGCCACCCCGGTCAAGGTACCACTATTCGGCTGGCTATAAAGGAAACAGAATGATCAAAGTAGTTATTTGCGACGACCAGGCCATCATTCGGGATGGTTTGGAGATGTTGCTAAAGTTGGAAAAAGAAATAGAAGTGTTGGGGCAAGCTCAGGATGGGGCCGAAGCGGTGGAGGTTGTTACCAAAGTCCAACCCGATTTGGTGCTGATGGACTTAAAAATGCCGGGCATGAACGGCATTGAGGCCACCCGGCAAATCAGAACCAGTTACCCCCAGATAAAAGTGCTGGTGCTAACCACGTATGACGACGACGAATGGGTGTTCGACGCCATCCGGGCCGGCGCGTCGGGGTATTTGCTAAAAGACACGCCCCGCGAAGAAGTCATCAGGGCCATCCGTGGCACGGCGCTGGGCAAAACCTTTGTTGACCCCGCCGTAGCCGGCAAGCTGCTGCAACAGGTGGTGGGCAAACAGGTGCAACCCGCCACCCTGATCACCGATAAACTGACCGACCGCGAAGCCGACGTGCTGCGGCTGCTGGCGCGGGGCTTTACCAACGCCGATATTGCCGAACGGCTGCACCTGTCCGAAGGCACGGTGCGCAATCACGTGAGCGCCATTTTTGCCAAACTGGAGGTCTCGGATCGAACCCAGGCCGCCGTGATTGCCATTCAGCATGGGTTGGGCAACGGTGCCGCCTGATTTTGGCCAACAAAAACACAAAAAGCGCCCGGTTGGGCGCTTTTTTATACGTTGCGGTTAGCGCGGCTACTTCCAGTTGTAGCGTTTTTGCAGCCGTAAAAAAATGGATAGCTGCGTTAAAAACAACACGCTAAACCCCGTGCTCCAGTACAACAAAATTGAAACGAGCAGCCCGGAATCGGTGCCGGCCCCCAACGCATGCCCCAGCACCAACAGGTACGCCGCAAACGTGAGGTAGTGCAACAAGCGCCAGGCGCGCTGGCCAATGTACTTTCGCACGTAAAAGCTGCCCACCAGCGCCACGCTCAGGTAAAAGGCAATAATCCCCAGGCCAGTCCACACCGGTCGGTACGGCGCAATAAACGGCACCGCCAGATGAAAAATATTAAAATTGATGTAATGGTCGCCCAGCAGCACTCCGGCGTGTAGTGCCGCAAACAAAATGGTCAAAATTGATAAAAACTCGTGCACGCCGTAAGCCAGCGCCGGCGGCACCAACCTTGCCGTCACTTTGGTACTGAGCAGCAAGCCCCACACCGTCGCCAGCCACATTAACAAGTATGCCACCATGCCGCCGGCGCGGGCCATATACCAATACGCCGAAGTTGCGCCCGCCAGCGGCAAGCCCATCAATTGGGTTTGGGTGCTCAAATACTGTTGTGCGGCAACCGGCAACAGCAACACCAGCCGGTAGCTCAACAGCGCCAGCATGCTGTGCTCCGGGCCGGCCTGGTAATCAAACCAAAGCCACAACCCCGTTAATGCCGCCAGGCCGCCTCCGATCATACCACAACTAACCAGCAACATATCAACCAGCGGTTTAAAATCAGATTGAACAGCGGATTTAGGTTGAGTAACCATGTTGTTCTCCATTCAGTAAATAGGCCGATGTTTTTTAGATAACCCGATGTTTGCGCCCTGCTGTTATGAACCACCACTACGATGGCTACCCGAAGATGATGACACGGGCGGCGCAGGCAATGGCGTTGGCGGGATTGGCGCGGCTGGGACAGCCGGTAACGGGGCCAGCGTTGGTAACGGCGCTAACTGGATTGGGGCAAGCTCGATTTTGGCGGCTGGGCCGGCAGCGGGCGCGGAGTTACCGGGCAGGGTTAAGGCCGTTGGTTTTAGCTCCAGCGTTGGGAGAGGCGGCAGTGTAGCCAATGGGGCAATGGTGGGCCAGGGCGTAGCGGTGGGGCGCTCCGTTGGCCGGGACGTTGCCGGAGGTTGGGTCGCTTCGTTGGCCTGGGCCGTGGAATGGTTAAGCCGGGCAATCACGTTCCACCCGCCGATAAAACCCATCAAACTGAGAGCGGTGACGGTTATTTTGCCGGTAGCGGTAAATTTTGCCGGTTTTCGTTTGGGTTGAGTCACAGGTTGCTCCTTGCCAAATTGATTTTGATATACCCATCATACCGGTCAGAAATTACAGCACAATGAACCCTGGATGAGTTTTTTTTAATGTTACGCCGCCACCTCACCGTTTTTGGCCAATAAAAAAGCCCGGCAATTATGCCGGGCTGAACGCCCCAAGCAGGACTCGAACCTGCGACCCACTACCACGGGCTTATGTGGCTCAATTTAAAGTTTTGACTCTTGGTTAGAGCCAATGCTAAAGTGACCGGCACTCATCGCTATATTATCGCTATATTAATGAAATAGCCCCTAATGCGGTTTACCGAAAAAACCAAAGTGCCGGTCACTTGTACTTAACATGGGCCAAAATTTGCAAAGATTCGGCCAGATCATGCAGCTTCAAAGGTTTATTTAACAAACCGATATAATTTTTGGATAATTCCAGCTCTGGTTTAGGGTTAGTTTCAGAGTAGCCGCTCATCATCATAATTCTGGCAGCCGGAAATTCTGCTTCAAAAGCGGCAATCAGCGCAAAACCATCCATTTCCGGCATAACCATATCGGTCAACACCAGAGCGATATGGGTTTGGTGCATTCGATATATATTTAGCGCCTCCCGGCCGTTTTCGGCAATCAGGGATTGATAGTTGAGCCGGGTAAGCATGGTTTGCATGGCCGTTCGCACCACCAGATCATCTTCAACCACCAAAATAACTTCGCCTTGCCCTAATGGCAGTTCACGATTGATTCTTTGCAAACCCGGCGATTTATCTTTGGGTAAAGCCGGCAAATAAATGGCAAAGGTGGTGCCTTGCCCCACCTGGCTATCTACTACCACACTACCATTATGCTGCTTAATAATTCCGTAAACCTGGGCCAGCCCCAACCCGGTTCCTTCGCCAATTTTTTTGGTGGTAAAAAAGGGTTCAAAAATATGGGGAAGTATTTCCGGGGCAATCCCCGTGCCAGTATCAATGATTTTCAGGCATACCCAGTGGCCCGGTTCCAAATCCGGGCTTGGCCGGGAGTCATCGGGGGTGAAGGTTTCTGTTGAAAGCGCCAGAGTCAGAGTTCCACCCTGCGGCATGGCATCACGGGCATTAACCGCCAGGTTTGTTAACACCTGCTGCAATTGAGCCGGATCAGCGTGAACGGTGCAGTCCTCCCCGGAAAAATTAAAGTTTATCCGAATGGTTTCCGGGATGGTTCGTTCCATAAACTTAATAGTTTCTTTGAGATAGACTACCAAATCCAGCGGATGCGGTTCGCGGCTGGACTGGCGACTAAAATCGAGAATTTGGCGAATCAGTTGGGCAGCTCGCGCTCCCTGTTGCGAAATTCGGTTTAAATCCGGCCTGGCGCTTTCGGGCATATCCGGCGAGTACTGCAACAACTCGGCGTAACCGATAATTCCGGTTAAGAGGTTATTAAAATCGTGGGCAATGCCCGCTGCCAATTGACCCACAGCCGCCAGCCGTTCTTGCTGCCGAATCTGCTGCTCAAGGTGTTTTTGTTCGGTGATATCCTCTTTTACCGCCACGTAATGGGTAATTTTGCCTGAATCGTTTTTGATGGGCGAAATTATGGTGGATTCCCAGAACAGTTTTCCGTTTTTTCGTTTGTTTTGAAACTCGCCCCGCCATTCTTTTCCGTTAGCAATAGTTTGCCACAACTGTTTGTAGAATTTCGGGGAATGTTTACCGGATTGGAGAATACGCGGATTTTGGCCTGTAACTTCTTCTGCCGTGTACCCCGTAACCTGAACAAATTTGGGGTTAACGTACTGAATAGCGCCCTGAGTATTGGTAATGACCACCGATACCGGGCTTTGTTGAATAGCCAGGCTGAGTTGTCGTAACTTTTCTTCGGCTTGTTTGCGCCCGGTGATGTCTCTAAAAATGCTGTATAATACAAATTTGCCTTGAAACAGAGTTTCCTGAACAATAATTTCCACCAGTATTTCTGTGCCGTCTGCCTGCAAAATAACACTTTCAATAAGGTGCGCCGCGCGATCCTTGCTTGCGGTTGAAGGTTGTTTCCAATCAGATTGGGCAGTGATTCCCAAATGGGATGGATGGAGTTGAGTAATCTGCGTTCCGATAATGTTTTCTTTGGGCATTTGCCATAAATCTACTGCGGTTTGGTTGGCTTCCAAAACAAGGCCGGTATTGAGATCGCTCAACAAAATGGCATCCGGCGAGCATTCAACCAGGGTTCGAAAGCGGATTCCGCTTTCGGACAAAGCCCATTCCGCCTGAATCTGGTCGGTTATGTCATCAAAGGTGGTATAAATTTGGTAGGGTCTGGCTTCGCCGGGGTTGAACAGGGGCATTGCGTTAACCTTAATCCAGCGATACCCGTTACACAATGGATTGAATACCCCGATGAGCACATTGTTAACCGGGTTGCCGGTTTTTGCGGCAACCACGGCCGGATGCATTTCGCCCGGAAAGCTGCGCCCATCCTGATGGACGGATTGCCAGCGCGGGTCCGTTGAGGTACGCCCCAGTATTTGTTCCAGCGGTACCCCCAAAATCCGGCAGGCAGCCGGGTTAGCGGTGATGATATAATCGTTGACGTCGTGATAAATTACGCCCTGGGCCATTGTATCAAACAGCGTGCGGTACTTTTGCTCACTTTTAGCCAGAGTTTCTTTGGCCTGTTTTTGTTCGGTAACTCGGCGAACAATAGCCAGCGTTTGATCCGGGCCGGCTACTACCAACCGCATTTCAAAATCCTGCCGTCCGCCCAGAGTGTCAATGGTGTATTCAATTTGTTGAAGTTGGCCGGTATCCAGGGCGGCGTTGATATGTTGGAGAATGTGGGCGGTTACGTCGGCGGGCAGGTAATCGGTTAGATAACTGCCAATCACCTGATGGGGCAGCATCGCTAAATCAAGGGTGTTGTCGGCCTTAAAATCAAGATAGCGCCCCTCGCGGGATAACAAAAACATCAAATCAGGAATGGCATTAAGAATAGCATTTTTACGGGCTTCGCTTTCTTGCAACGTACTCATCATCTGGCGGAAGGCATCGGCTAATTGCCCTACTTCATCCTGCTGGTAAATAGCAAGTTGGGGGTTGCCTTTGCCCTGAGCAATGGCATTGATGACCCCGGTAATCTTCCGAACAGGTTGGGTTATGCGGGTTGCAATAAACAAAACCACGCCCAGAGTTACCAACAGCAGTCCCCCAAAAACACCACCGGCCAACAACAGGGTGCGATTAGTAATCACCATAACATCATCATGAATAGCGGCTTGATTAGCCTCAATGCTATCAATGTAACGGCCACTGCCCACCCACATATTGGTGCCCGGTACCGAAGCTGCCACGCCCAGTTTAGGAAACGCCACAACGGTATTGGGTTTGGGGAACTGATATTCAACAAAGTTGATGCCTTTTGCTGCCGCCTCGTCCAGTTGACGGATGTAATAATTGTGGTTGGCATCCTGATTATCCCACATGTTAGTGCCTTGAAGTTCCGGTTTAGCGCCGTGAATCAGGTTGACCCCGGTGCCATTTTCAAAAACAAAAAAGTACCCCTCGTTACCAAACCGGGCCGAACCCAATAATTCACGCGCCAAACTCAGCTTTTGTTCCTTGGTAAAATTGGGGGTTTGATAAATTTTCCCCAGCAATGATGCAGCCGCTTCGGTAGTGCTTTGGAGTTCCTGTTTAAACTTATCATTCAGTAGTTTATCCGATAAGGTTAACGTGTAGTTTTCGTATTGGAGGAGCGAATAATAGAAGATACCAAACAACAACCCAAACCCCAGCGATAGCACTACCGTTTGAGAGGCCATAAATTTCCGCAAAATGGTTTTATTGATCATCGCAGTTACCTTTTTTGGAAAAATTACAATAGACAAATCTACACATTATTCGGCATCTCATTAATTTTCTATATACCTAAAAAAGCGATTGGTTTTGTTGCCGCCGAGATTGATAGCCGGTTGAATAAAAAAAGCCCGGCAATTATGCCGGGCTGAACGCCCCAAGCAGGACTCGAACCTGCGACCCACAGCTTAGAAGGCTGTTGCTCTATCCGCTGAGCTATTGGGGCCGGTGGCTAAAATTTAGGCGCTGTTATTATAAATACCTTGCCAAATTGAGCAACTACGCCGGTTTGTCCTTTGGAAAGATTTTGTAAATACCTTCTAACAATTCTTTAGGGCCAAACGGTTTGGTAATGTAATCATCCACTTTGGCCACTTGCAGCCCCAGCACTTTATCAATATTTTGCGCCCGGGCCGTAACTACAATCACCGGGATATGACACATTTTTTCATCGGCCTTCATTTGCCGGTACACTTCCCAACCGTCAATATCGGGCATCATCAAATCGAGCAGCACCAAATCCGGGCTTTCCCGTTTGATGATTTCCAAACCCTGCATGCCACCCACCGCGCCAAGCACCTCAAACCCCTCACGCTCCAACACCAACCGGGTCAGGTCAATCATTTCGGCTTCGTCTTCAATACACAGGATGCGTTTTTTGTTTGCCATATTAACTCTTTTTCAGGACTTTATCCAGACTATGCCTTAAATCATCAGGCAAAAAAGGTTTGGTAACATAATCGCTAACGCCGGCGCGCTCGCGGGCGATAATTTCTTCAAAGGAGCTGTTGCGGGCGGTCACAATAATCACCGGAATGCCCTTTAGTTTGTCATCGGTACGCATTTGTTTGTAAACTTCCCAACCATCCATTTCGGGCATCATTACATCCAGCAACACCGCGTCGGGAAGATTGTGCCGCATTGCCTCTAAACCTTCGCGCCCGCTGTGCGCCCCATCCACCTGAATGTTCTGAGAGCGCAAAATCAGGCTGACCAGTTCAATCACGCCGGGTTCGTCGTCAATACATAATACACGCGCGCGATAATTCATGTTGTCCTCAAGCAAGCCTTAATTGATTTAGATTTACTATCTGAACGGTTTTTGGGAAAAATTTGCACCCAAGAGTGGCACTTCATCAAAAACTGATTGTCCAGACTGCTGTAATCACCGGAGCACATCTGGCTTTTGTATAAAGATGATACCCTAAGCGCCCATATTTTGCAAAGAGAAATTGCAGCCAAAAGGACTTTTTGGCCCCGGCGCTAATCCGGCGTAATCAATTTTCGGCTTTGTTTTTGGCGCGCCACTATTGTTGTAAAAACAACAATTAACCCAAAACCGACAGCCAGCCCAACCCCAAGCCAAAACCAGAATGGCCGATAATCAAACACAACCGCATGCTTTCCGGCGGACACAAATACGGCCCGGGCAATGTAATCGGCCCGGTAGATGGGGGCCGGCTGGCCATCTACGGTGGCCTGCCAGCCGGGGTAGAATGTGTCCAGCAGCACCAGATAGCCATCGGCGGCGGCATCCACCGTAATTTCAAGGTGTTGCGGATTTTCCGCCCCAATCACCGCGGTTGAAGGGCCAGCCGGAACGCCGGGCGGCGGCAATGAGGCCTCGGTTTCAAGCACAACCGTTTGTTCCGGTTGAAACCCCGCGCCCGCCAAATAACGCAACGTTTCGGTAGGAGTTTTGGCCTGAAGCAACCGGTGCGCCACAAACGCCCGGGGCAGCGTCGTTTTGTTTTCGTACACGTAGCTGGTTTGGTCGCTGTACGCCAACGGAAAAGTGCCGGCCACATCCGCGCCCATCGCGCCTTCGGTGAGCAAATACCGCACTCCCAGCACCTTAATGGCCAGCACCGGATTAACGCCGTGTAAAAACTCGCTCATCCGCGCCAGCATCAGCGATGACCCATGCCCGCCCGCGCTCCGCACCCGGTACACCGATGGAAAATAGTGGCCCAAATGGCTGGTAGCGGCCCGTTCGCTGCCCATGCCCAGCGGAAACACGCGGGCCGCGCCCACATTATCCACCACAAAGCGCCCGCCGCCCGAAAGTTGCTGCCACCAGCTTGACGGCTGGGTGGGGTTAACGGTGGTGCCGCCGGCAGCCACCAGGTCAAGGCAAATCAGGCCAATCACCACACCGCTAAACACGGCAGCGGATACCTTTTGCCGCGCCCACGCCGCCAGCACCACAACAGCCGCCGCCACGTTAGTAACCAGCAAAAACACCGGCGCGGTGAGCCAGGGCAACCCGGCCAGCAATGCGCGATTGCCCGTGTGCGGCGCGTATCCTACCCTGAAAAACGCAGTCCACAACTTGCTGTCCGCAGCCAGCGAATCGCGCCAGAGCCAGGCCACACCGCAGCCGCCCACCGCCAGCAGCCCCGCCGCAACCACAACAGCCAGTTGCCGTTGAGTGATGCCTTTGTCCAGAACGGTTTGAAACCCCAAACCAGCCAGTACCGCCAGCGCCAGATTGACCACCATCAGCCAGCGCGCCGGAATCCTGAACAGGGCAAAGCCCGGCAAATGCTGGATGACCAGTTGGTACAGCGGAGTGTGCCCGCCCAGCGCCAGCAGCAACCCGCCGGCCAACAGCCCAATAAAAAACCAAAATTCACGCCGATGCCGTTGGCCCGGGCTAAAAAATACCAGCAACAGCGGCATCAACCCGATGTAAATAAAATCCTCCTGAAACGGATCGCCGCCGCTAAAGCCCACTACGTTGTTGCCAAAACTGCCGGGCAGCAGCAAATTTAGCAGCATCACCGGCGGCAGCGAGTTTCGGGTAAGGAATCCCAGCCCCTTTTCCTGCGAGCGCACCGAAAGTTGCTGCAATTCCAGGGTGGCCAACCACTGCGGTGAGGCCAGCAACAACCCACTGACCACCACCAGCAGCGCCAGCAAGGCGGTGCGTAGCGCGTACCCCGCATCGCCCCGCCGGACCGAATTTTGGCCAAAAAAATCGGCCACAAGCCGGTAAAGAGTGTAACCGGCGGCGGTAAGCAGGCTATAAAACACAATTTGGGGTTGAGCCGTAAAAATTTGCAGCGCCAGCGGCAGGCCGGCCAGCAGCGCCGCCAGCCAACTGCGCCGCCGGGTGACTTCAATCAAACCCAGCAAAATCAATGGCAGCCACACCGCCCCGGTCATAATGTTGAGGTTGGCCACCTGCGCCATCAAAAAGCCGCCAAAACCGAACGACAACCCGGCCACCACCGCCGGAGCTGCAGCCAGCCCTAACCGCCGGGCCAGCGCAAAAGTAAAACTGGCCGCCAGCGTAAAATGGAGCAAAATAAACACCGATAGCTCAAGCGACGGCGAAAACGGGCTTAGAAAAACGGCGCTGAACGGGTACAACGCCCCAACCTGAGACTCGGCTAAAAAGGGCAGCCCGGCGTGCTGGTAGGGATCCCACAACGGCACTCGGCCCGCCAGCCATTCTGCGGCGGCAAATATATGGCGAGGGTAGTGCATCCAGCTTAAATCTGACCAGTAGAGCGTTCGCTGATTAAAAATAATCTCCGGGAAGGTCAGCAGCGGCAAAATTGCAAATAAAGCCAAAACAAATAACAGGCGGATTTTGGGTGAAGTTACCAAACACAGCGCTCCAAGCGGTTATTTCGTTTCGGATTGTAACACAGGCCGGGGCAACCGCCAAGCCTCTTTTAAAAATAGCGTCGTAGGCTGTGGCTTGAGGTGTGGTGTAGAGGCGTCCCTCGCGGTCGCCATCTGCGGGGCAGACGCAAGGTCTGCCCCTACAATTGCGGCACAGATTTCATTCCGGCGCGGCGTAAGCCGGAACGGTTTCGATGCGGGGGCTTTGGCCATCGTTGTAGGTAATTAACCAGGCGGGCATCCACGCCAGCGCCACCAGTTTTACATTGATGTCGGTGCGGCGCGGCGTAATTTCAACGGTGGACAGGGTGTTAAAGGCATTTTCCCATTTATCGGTGAGGTCGTCGGCGGCCTGTTTTAATTCCGCTTCCAGCTCGGCAATATCTTTTTGCAAGGTAGAGATAGTGGCTTTTGATTCCTCAACATCGCCCAAAGCCTGGCCGGTGAGCCGGCGTTTATTAATGGCGGTGCTCATGGCGCGGGTGGTGCGCCGCCCCATAAAAAAGCTCAGCATGCTTTCACCCAAACCGACCCACTCCTGTTGTTTGCGGGCTTCGTAATTGGCCTGGTCAAGGGTCAGTTCGCGTTCTTCTTTTTGCAGCTTTTCTTCCAGCCGCTTGATTTTGGCCTGATAAGCCACTTCCAGATTGTCCACCTCGGCGTCGCGGGCTTCGCGGGCGGCCTGCCGCAACCGGATTTTAAAGTCGCGCTCAGATTCATTGGGCTGCTGGAATATGCTCAACTCCGGTTGCGCCAAAAACGTGTATTTGCTGTGGTAAAACAGCCAATCCGCAAATTTTTTGGTCAGATTTTTAAGTTCGCGGCTGCTGCTCACGTTACCCGGCACAGGCGCAAAAAACGGCCCCTGGTCTTCGTCTACCGGCTCGGCCTGGTTTTGCAGGTTACGCAGGTTAAGGCCGATGGTCTGGGCCTGGCTCCAATCAAAACGGGCCAAATCCGCCGGAACCGGAGCCAGCAACACCTGTTCCACCGGCTGGTTGAGGTTGCGTTTGCGGTCAACAAACCAAACTTCAGCGCCGCCCACCAAACCGGGCAGGTACACCAGTTGCACCCGGTCTATTTCAACCGGCGCGGCGGCGGCCTGAGTTAACCGCCTTACGGCGTCGCGTTCGGGTAGTTGGGCAGGCAGGTACACCTGCGGCACGTCGGTATTGAGGGTGGGAGCCAGCGCCGAATAGCCGGCGGGCGTGATTGGGCCATCAGCTTTTACCGGAGCCGTAAGCGCAACCGGCGGCGCGGCGGGAGCGGGCACAGCGGGCGCGGACGCAACCGCAACCGGAGCCACGGCGGCGGCTTTGCGGGCGGTCATCAACTCTTTAACTTGCAGGCGGGTAAGCGGCCCGCGCAGATAACTCATGGCCCAGCGGGTTTGAAACACCACCGGCCCATCGCTGTGAATGTTGTGCAGCAGAAAAACGCGGTTGCTCAACTGGCTAATGAGGGTATCGTAATCGGCGGCGTTGTTGCCACCGGCTTCGGCGATTGCGCCTTTAAGGCCTTGCAGCACCCGGTCTTTATCGCGTTCGGCCTGGAGTTTGCCAATAAACCAGGTGCCGGCGTTGGTTAGCCCTTTGTAATCCAAATCAACCGGGTTTTGCGTAACCAGCACGCAACCCAGCCCAAACGCGCGAGCCTGTTTGAGCAGCGTGAGCAGCGGCCGTTTTGAAGGCGGTTCGGCGGTGGGCGGAAAGTAGCCAAAAATTTCATCAAAATAAAGCAGCGCCCGCAGGCTGGTGGTGCCGGCCTGCCGCCGCATCCAGGTGATTATGTTTTCCAGTAGCAGGGTAACAAAAAACATCCGCTCGCTATCGGACAGGTGGGCAATGTAAAAAACGCTGTGGCGCGGCTGGCCGGTGGCGGTGTAGAGCAGGCGGTCAATATCCAGCGGATCGCCTTGCAGCCAGCTTTTAAAGGCGGGCGCGGCCAGCAGGTTGTTAAAATCCATGGCCAGGTTGAACCGATCTTTTTCCGGGAAAAAGGTATCCACATCGAACACGCCCAACTGGCGCACCGGCGGCTTTTGGATGGATAAAATCAGCGTGGCCAAATCCAGGTTTTTGTTCTGGCTCCAGAAATGCTCAAAAATATTTGAAAGCAGAATGGCCTCGCGGCTGCGCACGGGGGCGGCATTGACGCCCACCAGCCCCAGCAGCGCGGCCACCGTGCCGCTAATCCGCTCGCGGATAACCTCGCCAAACTCGGCAAAATCAAGCCCCGGCGCGGCCAGGCTGCCCAAAATACTCACCGGCAGGCCGGCATCGGAGCCGGGCGTGTAAATGGCAAACTCCGCCGCTTCTTTGAGTAAGCGCACCCGCTCCGGCCCAATGCCCCACTCGGCCAGGCCGTTACGCCACGTTTGGGCAGTGGCGGCGGCAAACTCCTCAACGGTTTGGCCTTTGCGCCGAGCGTCATCGGCATTAACCCACGGCAAAAAATCTTCGGGGCGCAGTTGCGGAAATTGCAGCAACAGGTTGGTGATGTCGCCTTTGGGGTCAATCAGGATGGTGGGCACTTGATCCAGCGCGGCTTCTTCGAGCAGGTTGAGGCACAGGCCGGTTTTGCCGCTGCCGGTCATGCCCAGGCACACGGCGTGCGTGGTCAGGTCGCGGGCATCGTAATTTACCGGCGTGTTGAGCGGTTGGCCGGCGGCCAGATCGTATTCCGCGCCCAAATAGAATGAACCTAAACGTTCGGGGGGTGCTTGCATGGTCATCTCCTTGAAAATTACGAGCTACGAATTACGAATTTTTATTCGTCGTGGCCGTGCCGTGGTTAAAAACGTAACCTGCAACTCATTCAATCCCTAAATGAGATGATTCAGGGATTGAATCACCTCATTGTATCTCTAAATGAGATGATTATATCTTTGAATCACCTCATTATATCTCCGAATGAGCTGATTCAGAGGCTGAATCACCTCATTGTATCTCTAAATGAGATGATTATATCTTTGAATCAGCCGATTCGTCGGTTGCTTTTTGGCGCAAAGTCTGCCGCCACCCGTTCCTGGTTGAACCACCGCCCGGTGATTACAACTCGACCAGCGTACCCAGGTTTTTGGCCTCGGCGGCGCGGAGAATGGCGGCAGCGGCGGCGGCATCCTGCACGGCCACCCCCACCGATTTGAAAAAGGTAATTTCCTCGCGGGATTCCCGGCCCGGAATAGCGCCGTTCACAATAGCGCCCAGTTCGCCGTGGATATCCAGCTTGCTGATAATGTGTTTTTTCAGGGGGATAATCAGGTCGCCGGCTTCGGCCAGGCAGGCTTGCACCGAATCAACCACAATTTTGGAGTATTGCACCGTCACCTCGTCCACTTCTTGCATGTGCGGCATGTACGAGCCAATGCCGGTGATGTGCGCGCCCGGCGACAGGTCGCGGCCATCAAACACCGGCTGGGTGGCGGTGGTGGCCGTAATAACAATATCCGCGCCCGTTACGGCATCTTTGCGAGAACCGGCAATATTGACCACCGGCGGGTTGGGCCAGGCTAAAATTTCTGCCGCAAATTCCTCTACCGAGGTAGGAACCAGGCCCATCAGCCGCACTTCTTTGATTTGCCGCACCTCGCGCACCGCCGCCAATTGCGAGCGAGCCTGCACGCCGCTGCCAAACACCGCCACCACCCGCGCGTCGGGTCGCGCCAGCAAATCGGCGGCCAGCCCGCCGGCGGCCCCGGTACGAATGGCCGTGAGCGCCTCGCCGTTGAGCAGGGCGGTGGGCTGGCCGGTATCGGGGTTAAGCACCATAGCCATAGCCACCACCGCCGGCAGCCCTTTGCCCGGATTATCGGGCCACAAACTGACCATTTTAAAGGCCAGCTCGCGGCTTTGCTTGAGAAAAGCGGGCATTAGCAGCACCAGCCCGGCATCGGTTTTGAGGCGAGTACGCAGCGGCACTTCGGCCTTGTTGGCAGAAAGTTGGCCAAAAGCGCGGCGCATCACCTCGATGGCTTCGGCCATGGGCAGCGCCTGTCGCACGTCGGCGGCGGTGAGTATTCTGATGTTCATGGTTTTAGCTCCCGTAGATTGCCAGCACAATTTGTGGCGTAATATTGGCTTCGATAAAAGCGGCCAGCAGCAACATTGGCCCCACCACAAAAACCAGGATTTTTAGAAAATTGGCCAGCGTCAGCAGCAACGCCTGGCCCACATCCAGCCCCGGCGGCGGCGACATCATGGCCGCGCCAATCCGCAGGGCAAAGGTCATCCCGGTGATGATGGCCGGTATTTCAAAAATACCGTGGGGCAAAATAAAAGCGGTGGTAAACAGCCACGGATTCAAGCCTAAATTCACAACTTCGGCAATAACAAAGCCGACCAACCCCAGGTTGACCAGCGTAAGCAGCAGCACCAGCGCCCCAAATGAGAACACGCTCAACACCGCCGCCAGAATAATCACCCGCAGGTTGTTAAAAAAGATGGAACCGGTGGAGATGGACGGCATAAACGGCACATCGCGCATGGTGGTGAAGCTTTCGGCGGTCAGCCCATCGAGCGATATTATGCCGGGCGGCGCGGGAAACTGGCGGGCAAAAAATATGCCCAGCGCCGCCGAACCGGCCACCGCCAGCAAAACCACGCCAAATGTGGCCCGCTGCTCGGCCAGCAGCCGGGGAATATCGTGCCGGTAAAAACGGAGCGGGTTAAATTTGGTAGCGGCGGAATCGACACGTTGTGCGGCCAGTTCGGGCGGGCGCAAAAAATAGCCCCAAAAATCGCGCCAGATCATTTTGAGTTGCAACTCGTCCATCTCCCGCGACAGAATATCTTCGCGGTTAAAAATACGGATGCCCATGCGGATTAAAATGGCGGACACCACCAGCAGCGCCAGCACAAACCACCACAACGCCCGGTATTCGGCGTAAAACATAACCACGCTTTCGGCCTGGATGAGCAGCGCCATCGGGATGATGATGAAACTGGCCAGCAGGTTGGCGGCGCGCACGCTGGTGGTCTGGCTAGAAACCACCACCGCGCCGGCCACCATCACCAGCGCCTCAACGGTGGTGAGCGAAAACATCAACAGGGCCAAATCCGGCGATGGTATCCAGGTGGGCGCGGTGGTCATGCGGGTTACAAGAAACACGGTAATGCCCAAATACGCCGCCAGCAGCGGCAGCGCCAGCGACGACAACATTTTGCCCAGGTACAATTCCAGGTCGCTCAGCGGCATTGACAGAATTGGCTCGATGCTGTTGCGCTCTTTTTCGCCCACAAACGATTCCAGCGCAATAATCAGCGAAAAGGAAATGGGGAAAAAGCCCACCACCATCAGCAAAAACGGGTTGAGCCGTTCCACCAGAATGGGGTCGGTAAACCGCGAAACCCAATTGGTGGCCCACCGCGAGGTAAAATCCATTAAAAATGGAAAAATGAGGGTTAAAATGATAGTGGGCGCAACAATGCGCCAGTCTTTCAGGCTGTCGCGCACTTCGCGGCGGGTAATCACCAGCGCGCTGGTTAGCGGGCCGCGCCGGCGGTTGGCGGGCGCAATCATGGGCGCACCTCGGCGGTGTCGCTTTCAACAATCCGCAGGTATACTTCTTCCAGGCTGCGCGGCACTTCGCTCAAGGTAACAACCGGCCGGTTTTGCCGGGCCAGTTCGCCCAGCAGGTACGGGTTAAATTCAACCGGATTGGGCACGGTGTAGCGCACCCAATTTTCACCGTGATTGACCACGGTGGCTTTGTCCTGCAAAAAATTGACCAAACCGTTCAACGCCCCGGCCAGCCGGATTTCCAGCAGCGGGTCGCCCAGCAGCCGTTGCTTCAATTCCGGCGGCGTGCCCTGCGCGATAATCTGCCCGCGCCGGATAATGGCAATCCGGTCGGCCAGTTGTTCGGCTTCGGGCAGGTTATGGGTGCAGAGCACAATGGTGCGGTTATCGCGGCGCAGGCCGGCAATGGCATCGCGCACCAGTTTGGCGCTGTGCGGGTCCATCGCCGAGGTTGGCTCATCCAAAAACAGCACCAGCGGATTGTGCAACATGGCCCGCACCAGGGTGAGCTTTTGTTTCATCCCTTTGGAATAGTTCCCGATTTGCTTGTTGTGCGCGTCGCCCAATTCAAACCGCTCCAGCAACTCAAGGCTGCGGCGTTTGATGAGATCGGCGGGCATGCCCTGCAACTCGCCAAAAAAGCGCAGGTATTCCATGCCGCGCATACGCTGGTACAGGCCCGGAAACTCGGTGAGCAGGCCGATTACCTGCCGCACCTCGCGGGGGTGGGTAACGGTGTCAAAGCCGGCAATCCGGGCGTAGCCGGAGGTTGGTTTGAGGATAGACCCCAACATGCGCACGGTGGTGGTTTTGCCGGCTCCGTTTGGCCCCAAAAAGGCCAGCACTTCGCCCTGGGCCACCTGCACCGATACTCGCTGCACGGCCACAAAACCAGCAAATTCTTTGGTCAGGTCAACTGCTTCAATCATGGGAGGATTAACCACATCAGGCCGGTGGATAAAAATCAGGCGGCCTACTGTTGAAGTTTAGCCCGAAGGCAGGGCGATGTCAATTGCCCAAAGAGGTTACAAATTGTAAATCACTACCAGCGCTACCGCCGCAACTGCGCCAAATTCCCACACGGTGCGGCTCGACAGGACGCCGCGCAAATGCTGTTGCGCCAGGCCCACCAGCACATAAAAGGCCAAAAACAACAGCAACCCGGCGTTGAGCGCGCCGGTGCGCCAGTAATTGAGCGCCCAGGTAATTTGCCCCAGGCTCAACCCAATCACCGCCGCAAACAGCCAGGGGGTAAACAACTGCCGGCGCGATTGCCGGCGGAGCAGCGCCAGCGCCGCCGCCGCACTCACCACCAGCACCGCCGAGGCGCTGGCGGCGCTCCGGCTGCGGGTGTGGTAAATAACAATGTAAAACACCAGCGCGATGCCGTAGCCAATAAATTGTTGCCACAAGCGCGGCCAAAATTTATGGTCACCGTTCGGGAGACCGAGTTGCACTTCGGTGGCGATGGTGGCCCACAACAACACACCCACGCCGGCCAGAGCCGCCGCCCACGCCGCCGGCGAGGTTGCCAGCCCCAGCGTTTGGGTGGCCAACACCACCAGCAGCCCCGGCAACATCCAGAACGTAACCACATACCCCCACCGGCGGTCAACCAGGTACGGAGAGGCTCGCACAATGGCATCCATGCCGGCCATCACCAGCCCGGCCAGCAACGCTACCATCAGCCATTGCTGCGGTGAGTAAAAATCCAGCGGCGACCCCAATAACGAAATCCCGGCTACCTGCGCCGGGAAATCAAGCACAAAATACAGGGCCAAACCGATTAATGTAATGCTAACAACAACGCTAATTTTCTCAAATGGCAGTGACATAGGGACTTATTCTATGCTGGCGGGATTGTTTGTCAATTGGGCGGCGGCGCTTTTGCATTGGCTCAAGTTGTGGTATCGTAGAAAAATTGCAACTATTTATCCATCCGGGCGCTGATTATGCACCGATTTGCCAAATTCTGGCCGTACCCCGGCCTGTATCTTACTTTTATTGGTCTGGCTCCGTTTGTGTTGTTGGGGCGCTGGCTGCTCACCGGCAAAGTGTTGTTTTGGGGCACGCTGCTCACCCAGTTTTGGCCGTGGCACACGCTGGTAAAAAACGCTTTACTCCACGGTGAATGGCCGCTGTGGACGCCACTACTGGCCAACGGCACGCCGCTGCTGGCCAATATGCAAAGCGCCGTGTTTTATCCGCCCAACTGGCTGGCCCTGCTACTGCCGGTTGAGCAATTTCTCACCCTGTCGGTGGCGCTGCATTTGGCGCTGGCCGGCTGGTTTATGTTTGCCTTTGCCCGCCACCTGGGCCAAACCGATTTTGCCGCCACCGTAGCCGCGCTTGGTTATATGCTGGGCGGCTATCTGGTGGGGCGCACTCAGTTTATCACCATGATTCACGCCGCCGCCTGGATTCCCTTGCTGCTGCTGCTCACCGACCGGCTGGCGCAGCGCCCCAACTGGCGCACCGGCCTGGCGATGGGCATCGTTTTGGCGGTGCAGTTTTTGGCCGGACACGCCCAGTTGTGGGTTTACACCGGGGCGCTGATGGGTGGGTACGGGCTAATCCGCTGTTGGGCTGAGACAAAATCCTGGCGGCGTTGCGGGCAATTTGGCGGCAGCCTGGCGCTGGCCGGGCTGCTGGCGCTGCTGTTGGCCGCCGTTCAAATTTTGCCCACCGCCGAACTGGTTAGCCAATCACCGCGCAGCACCGGCGCGGCGCGGTACGAGGCGCTCACCTACTCGTTTTGGCCGTGGCGGCTGATTACGCTGGCCGCGCCCGATTTTTTTGGCAACCCGGCGCAAGGCAATTACTGGGGTTACGCCAATTACTGGGAAGACCACGCCTACGCAGGGATTTTGCCGCTAATGGCGGCGCTGGCCGGGCTGTGGATTTACTTTCGGCAAAAAGAAAAACTGCAACCGTCGCTGCCGCCCGGCGTAATTCCGTTTTTTGCGCTGCTCATTCCAGCCAGTTTGTTGCTGGCGCTGGGCTGGAACACGCCCGTTTACCTGTTTTTATTTGACCACGTGCCGGGGGTGGCGCTGTTCCGCGCCCCGGCCCGGCTGCTCATTTGGTATGCCGTGGCGCTGGCGGTGCTGGCCGGAGCCGGGTTGCAATGGCTGCACATTACGCCCAAAAATCGCGGTAAGTGGAACCGGCTGCTGGCGGTTTGCGTGGCCATTACCGCCGCCGGTTTTGCCGCAGGGCTGGCCCTGCACGGGCGCAGCCTCACGTTTGTGGTCGCCACGCGCTGGGCGGGCGTGTTGCTTACCCTCGCTATTGGGTTGCTGCTAGCGCGGCCCGCGCTCAACCGCCGCCGTTGGCTCACCGAAAACCAGTGGCAATGGCTGGTGATTGTTTTTGTGGCCGCCGATTTATTGCTGGCCGGCTGGCCGCTTTTGCCCATGCAGCCGCCGGCGGTGTTCACCCGGCCCATTACCCAAGCGCAAACGCTGGCAGAACAAAGCGATTTTCCGCGCTATTTTATCAGCCCGGATTTTGCCTACAACACCACCTTTAACCGGAATTTTCAGTTTGAGTCGTTTGGCCCCGATAACCTGGATTACTGGCAAAATTTCAAAGAGACGCTGGTTCCCAATTTTGGCGTTTACGCCGGCCTGCCCGCCGCCAACAACAACGATCCGCTGGTGATCAATCACTGGCAACTGCTGGAAAAACAACTCAAAACCGCCACGCCGCCGCAACTGCAACAACTTTTGACGGCGATGGGGGTTCAATTTTACATTGATGAAGCCAACCGTACCGGCTGGCCAGAAATTGTCCGGCAGGAAAAATTGTCCATTCAAACGGTGCCGCGCCCGTTGCCCCGCGCCTATTTTGTACCCAGAGCGCGGTACGCCACCAGCGTAGCCGAGGCTATAACCGTATTGCAGGCCGCCGATTTTGATTCCCGGCAGGAAGTTGTTATCATAGGGAAAAATAGCAACGCCGCCACATTGCCCGCCTCAACCCCGGCAAGTTTAACGCCGGTAACAGTAACCGCCGCCGCCAGCCAACAAATCAGCCTGGTCGTAACCGCGCCCACGGCGGGATTTGTGGTTTTAACCGACACATTTTATCCCGGCTGGCAAGCCACCGTAGATGGCCACCCGGCCAATATCTGGCAGGCCAACGCCGCGTTTCGGGCGGTAGAAGTAATGGCGGGCCAACACCGGCTGGTGTTTGAATACCAGCCGCGCAGTTTTTACATTGGCCTGTGGATTAGCGCCGCCACGGCGCTGGCAACGTTAGCCCTGATAATTATTGCCGGCTACCGGCAGCGGCAACGCTCATTACCCTAACAAGACAAGCAGGACTTTTCCATTGATTATATTGATTGTTTTACATGCCATTCTCGGTTGGCTGGCGGGCATAGCCGTTAACCATGCCGCCGATATTTTACCAACCCGCAAAACGGTTTTTCAAAAGCCCGCCTGCTCTGCATGCGGCGCGATTCACGTTCCCCGGCAGTGGAGCGCGTTGCTGGGGGGCGCGGTGTGTCCTCAATGTGGCGCAAAACGGCCCACATTCCGGCGCTCGGTGTTGGTGGAGTTGGTTCTGCCGGCAATGTTGGGCTATTTAATGTGGCACTTTGGGCCAACGCCTTATTTGGGGCTGCTGACAATTTACACCGTGATTTTGGCGCTGATTACCGTAACAGACCTGGAACACCGGCTAATTTTTAACGTGGTGGTTATGCCGGCTATCGCGCTGGCAGTGCTGGCGGCTTTTGTGGTGCCGGGATTGTACTGGCGCTCGGTGCTGGTGGGCGGTGTGGGCGCGTTTGTGGTGGTGTACGTGGCGGCGTTATTGGCCCGGGGCGGCCTGGGCGAAGGCGATGTCACGCTATCCACATTTTTGGGGTTTGCAATGGGCTTTCCGCTGATTATCCTCAGCCTGACTTTTGGAGTGTTTTTGGGCGGGTTTACCGCGTTGATTTTACTGCTATCGGGCCGGGTGGGGTTAAAAACATTCATCCCTTATGGCCCGTTTTTAACCATTACCGGCTGGATTATGCTGGTGTGGGGTAATCAAATTTGGCAATATTATTTTTATTAAAGGAGCCGCTTCACGCGCATGGGTGATTTACAGACACGGATTTTAATTGAAGGACGGTTACAGGGCGTTAATTTCAGGCTGCTGGCTCAAGAAAAGGCAAAACAACTAAAACTGGTGGGTTTTGTGCGAACTCTGGCCGATGGCCGCACCGAAATTGAGGCCCAGGGCGACAAAGAGCACCTGGAAGAACTGCTGGCCTGGTGCCAGCAAGAACCGCACAGCAGCCAGATTAAAAGCATCCTCTTTCGCTACGATGAAGTTGAAAGAAGCTACGGGGAATTTAGCGTGCGTTAATTATTGCCCCAACTGCGGTTGGTAAACATCACCGGGGAATAACCAGTAATCCACCGGCGCATTAGAGCTGTTTGTCAGGCGCACATAATACAGCTCGTTGTTAACCACCCAACCGTTCCAAAAACGCTCGCCGGTTTGCGGGTTGTTATCGCGGGAAACAAGGCCGCCCGCGCCCACATTTTTAAGGGCGGCGCGGTTTTCCGGCGACCACGTTCGCACGGCCTCGGCGGTAAAAATATCCATATTCACATTTCCGGCGGCGTTCGCCGGAGTAAAAATAAACGTGAGCGCGGTTTCCTCAAATTGTTGAGGCGTGTTATCCACGGCAAAGCTGTACCACACCTCCTGCCCCGGCGCAAGTTGCCCGGTTTGCCGCCGGTTGGCCACGGGCATGGCGCTCTGTGGCGATTGGCCCTGGCCTGGCGCAGTGGCAACGGGCAACGGCGCGGGCGCAGGTGTTGGCGTTACCGGCGCGGGCAGGCTGACTGCCGCCGGAGCGGAGGCGCTCGCCTCCGGCGCGGCCATATCGGCGTTATACAACCAATATTCAATTTTGGTATTGGAGTTGTTTTCCAGCGCCAGGTAATAATTGCCATCGCGCAGCACCGTGCCCCGCCAGAGACGTTTGCCAACGCCCGGCGCGTCAACCGGCATTCCGGCGCCAAAGTTGATGGGTTTAGCCTGGCCGCGTTGCCACCAGCTTGAAATTTCGGGGGCGGTGTACAGCTCAAAATTCACATCGGAGCGGGGCAGGCCATCGGCGGTGGTAAAAAACATGCTAAAACTCATGGCCTGCATGTGGTCGGCGGATTTATCCGGCAATACTCTGAACCAGCGCTGTTCGCCCGGCCCTAAAATGCCGGCGCTTTTGCCCGCCGCAATCGAAATGGCAAATTCGGGCGAAGTTCCAATTGCGGTGGCCGCCGCCGAAACCATAAACACCAGCATGGTTGCCGCCAGCGCAAAGCCGATGGCAATTAACAGTAACACAAGTTTAAACCGAACGGGCTGAATTTGAGTCATTTTAGGCATCCCCGCAACTGATTTTGCGCTGATTGTTAAAGAGCATTATCTCAAAGTATAAATTGCTCGCTCGTTAGCGTCAATGGGATGAAGTACCTAACCAACCCGGCGAAGTTGCCCGGCGAACAAATTTTTACGTTTTAAGCCAGATATGGTATACTGCCCCAAACTTAGTTCAGGTGGACTACCATTTCTAAGATATTGGTTGTTGAAGATAACAAACAAAATGCGCTGCTGATGAAACGGATTTTAGAGGTGAATAACCACGAAGTTATTCACGTTAGCGATGGCGAATCCGGGTTAACCACCGCCATCGAAGAGCAGCCGGACCTGATTTTGGTTGACCTGGGACTGCCCGATATTGACGGACAAACGCTGGTGGCTTTGATAAAACGGATGCCAGAGTTAAAAGATGTTCCAATGGTTGCGGTCACTGCCTGGCCCGAAGATACCGCCCGTGGAATGGCTCTGGCTTACGGGTGCGATGGGTTTATTTCAAAGCCCATCAACACCCGCGCCTTCCCCGATCAAATTGCCGAATTTTTGATTGGCAAAGACTGATACCCGTTTATTTTTGTCTAGTTTGTTTAACCCCCTGAATTCAACAGGGGTTTATTTTTTGTCCTTAAACAACTATGCCAACCAGCCTTTCCGAAGACAAAATTCAGCTTATCCCGGCCAACGCTTTTTCTTTTGAAGAGCTAACCGAAGCCTACAACCACACCCGCATAGATTACCTGGTGCCCATGCCCATGAACGCCAGTAAACTACGCGAATACGTGCATAATTACGATATTGATATGCAATCGTCGTCGGTGGCGGTGGATGGCAATGAAATGCTGGGGCTGGCGCTGCTGGGCGTGCGCGAAGGGCGGGCGTGGATTACCCGCCTGGGCGTAATCCGCAGCAACCGCCGGCGTGGCACCGGCACGGCGCTGGTGCATCACCTGGTCATGCAGGCCCGCAAAAAGAAGCTGGGGTACATTATCATTGAAGTGATAAAAGACAACCTGCCGGCGCAGAGTTTGTTTACCAAAAAGGGGTTTGTGCCAACCCGCGAACTGCTGGTGCTGCGCCGCCCCCCCGGCCCGCCCAAGATTGAGCCGCCAGCCGCGCAAGTGGAGCACCTGGGCTATGAGGACGCCAAAGCCCTGCTGGAACGGCGGCAATCAACCCCCACGTGGATAGACGAAAAAGAGTCAATGTTTAACGCCGGCAATCTGGCTGCCGTCACCGTTTCGCTGCCCGATGGCAGCCACGGCTGGCTGGTATACCAGAACACCATTTTTCAGTTGGGCCGGCTGGTCATCCAAACCGAACAGGGCGACCCGCTTGCGGTGGGGCGGGCTTTGCTGTACCACTTGCACCTGCACCACCCCGCTCAAGATACCAAAACTGAAAATTTACCGCTCAAAGACCCGCACTGGCCCGTGTTTAAGCAACTGGGCTACCTGGAAATGTTCCACCGGGTTGAAATGCTGCTCAAACTCAAGTAATAGGCGCCCGGATTTTAATTTCACCGTAACGGGTGCTTGACTCTAGATTTTTTATTTCCAACCCCTGAATTAACTTCATCAGCCGGTAATTGTCGGCCAAAATCCACGCCGAAAAATGAGTAATCCCCAGCGTTTTGGCCTCATCAATCAACCTGGTTAGCAAATGCCGGCCCAACCCGCGCCGCTGAAAGTCATCGCGCACCACAATCGCCACTTCGGCTTCGGTGGCCAAAGTTGAGGTTCGGGCAAACCGGGCCACGCCCACCGCATGTTCTTGCTCGTCGGTTTCTGTAATTGTGGCCACAATGGCCCGTTGCAACTGCGGGTCAAGGTCAACCAGCTTGTAGGCCTCGCTCCACACCCGTTGCTCCGGGATTTTGGCCGTGTACAGGTGAAACCGCAGCCGTTGCGTAACCGGCGACAGCCGGTAGAACATTTCAACCAGCAGCGGCGCGTCGTTTTGGCGCACGTACCGCAAATTCACCGAGTTGCCCGACCGGGTTACAAAGGTGCCAAGGCTGTCCATATTGATTGATTGCCCTCCGCTAAAATTTTAACCCAATCCGGCTTACAACGGCAAAAGGCGGCGCAGCCTCAATGCGGCCCCCACACCGACCCAATCACCCGTGGCAGCAGCCGGATTTCCGGCACGTTGAGCAGCAGCCCGGCTGCCAGATACACCAGCAGCCCCAGCGCACCGCCGGCTACCATCACCGCCACCGGAGATAGCCCCGGCAATGCCGCCATAAAACCAAAAATAAAACCGCCCATCGCCAGCGCCGCCGCCAGCGCCCGCACCAGCGTGCCGGCCAATTGCTGGGCCTCACTACCGCCCAGCCGCCGGTGCGCAATCGCCAGCATAATCAGCACCTCGACGGTAACGGCCACGCCATTAGCCAGCGCCAGCCCGCCGGCCCGTAGCGGCTGGTACAACGCCAGCGCCAGCACCAAATTGATGACCATGCTCACCGCCGCGCTGAGCAGCGGAGTAACGGTATCCTTTTGGGCATAAAACACCCGGTTCACCACCTCCAGCGCCGAGTGAGCCACCAGCCCCAGCGCCCAAAATTGCAACGATTGCACCACGGCGGCGGTGGCATCCGGGCCAAATTGGCCGCGCTCAAACATTACCTGCACAATGGGCCGGCCCAGCGCCATTAGCCCCACCATCGCCGGAATGGACAGCGCCAAAATAATCCGCAATGATTGGGCCATAGTGGCCCGCAGCGCGGCTACATCGTGGCGGGCGGCAAATTCGGCCAGCGTGGGAAACAGCACAATCCCAATGGCCGAACCGATGATGGTTTGCGGCATCTGCATTAAATCCCAGCCGTAATCCAGCGCCGAAACGCCGCCCGCGCCCAGCCGTGAAGCCAGATTATAAATCACAATAAAATTTAGCTGAATAACAATAATGTTTAGCACCCGCGGCCCCATCAATTGAATGATTCGCCGCAGGTCGGGGTCGCGCCAGCCCAAAACCGGGTAATAACGCCCGCCAAAATACAGCACGCCCGGCACCTGCACCAGCAGATGGCCCAACGCGCCCAAAATTGCGCCATATATCAAACCATATACGCCAAACGGGCCGGTAAAAAACAGCGCCCCCATGATAATGCCCACGTTGTACAACAGCGGCGCAATGGCCGGCAGCACAAAATGCTGGCGAGTGTTCAACACCGCGCCGGCCAAACTGCTCACGCTAAAAATAACGGTTGAAATGAGGGTAAGTCGCATTAAATTGGCGGTGAGAAGCTGGTTTGGCGGCGAAAAACCCGGCGCAATCAGCCCGGCCACCAGCGGTTGGGCCAAAACGGCCAGCCCCGCCGCGATAACCAGCACCACCAGCAACAGCGTATTGAGCACCCCGCTGGCCAACCGCCAGCCGGCGGGGTCGGTGGGGTGCTGCCCGGCCAACCGCTGGCTGAGCACAGGCACCAACGCCGTGCCCAACGCGCCGCCGGCAATCAGCATAAACAAAATATCGGGCAGGCGAAAGGCGGCCACAAAGGCATCGTACTGGCTGCCGGCGCCAAAAGCGCGGGCCACAATGATTTGCCGCCCCACCGCCAGCATCTTGTTGGCCAAAAAAGCGGCCATCAAAATACCGGTAGAGCGAATAAGGTGATTAATACGAATTTTTGAGGGCATTAAGCTACCGTTCAAGGCGAGGGCGCAACAATAACCACGCCCAAAATTGCCGCCACGCCGTCGGTGGTTTGCGCGCCGGTAACGCCTTCGGCGGGGTACGGCGGTTTGGCGTTGTACACTACGGCCTCCAGCCGGTACGTGCCGGGCGGCGTGTCGGGCGGCAGCGGCAGCAGGTACACGTTGATGGCCTGGTTGAGCGCCGGGTCATCCAGCGGCCAGGCCGAAGTGCGAAAGTGGCGGTCATTCAACAGGTCGCGGTCAACCTGGCTAACCACCGCCCCGGCAGAGTTGCGCAACCGCAACGACACCTTGTAATTAACGGCGGTTTCGCGCCGCAGCGAAAAGTGCAGCGTGGCCCACGCCGCCCGGCCCGGCGCAACACCGGCTGACATCGCCGCGCCATCGAGCGCCAGCGTATCGCCAAAAACGGCAATCTGCGGCGATAGTTGGGTAGGCAGGCTAAAATTGGCGCCGGGCGGCAAATCAAACCAAACCAGGTGGTAGCCTTTAAAGTCCATTTGCCCGGCCAGCCGCCCGGCTTTTTCGGCCAAAAAATTAATCACGCCGCGCGGGTCGGTATCGCTGCCGGCCCACGTAACCCAAAACAGCCGGTTGCGCCCGGCGGTGACGCGGTTAAGCGTGGCGGCGGCGGTGTGAATATCCACAAACAAATAGTCAACCGGCGCGGAAATCTGGCTGCGCCCGGCGTAGTAATCAAACGGATGCGGCACATCCACCAAAACGATGTCTTTGGCGGTGGTGTTGGCCGCCAGCCAGCGGGCCACGCCGGCGGAATCATCTTTAAAATAGGCGGCGTCGGTGTAGTAACCGTGCAGACCAACCAGCAAAGCCAGCAACGTAACCACAGCGAGTGCCACCCCCACGCCGCGCTGCACCCGGCTAATGCCCACCGCCAGCAACAAAAAAATGGCCGGTGTAACCGGCATTAAATAGCGCGGCTCAAACGAAGGGCGCACCTGAAGCACGGCAAAATAGGCCAGCAACGGAATCAGCAGCCAGGCCAGCAAAAACAAAAAATTGCGCCACATAACCAACGGCGGGCGACAAAATAGAATCATCGCCCAGCTTACCAGCAGCGCCCCGGCAATAGCCAGCATGCCCCACCCGGCCAGGTTGGGGTTGAGGGTAAGGCCAACGGTGTAGGCTTGCCAGCTCCGGCTGATAAATTCGGTGAGGGCGGGCGGGCGCAGGTTGGGGTTGGCGTAGGCGGCCACCTGCCGGGCCGCCAGCGCCAGTTGTGGCGCAAACAGCAACAACGTTGCCAGTTGAGAGCCAAACCAGCCCGCCAGTTTTTTGGGCGTGGATAGCGCCGGGCACAACCACACCACCGCCGCCAGCCACGCCAAATTTTGAAACAACAGCAAAAAAATGGTGAAATAGTGCGTGTACAGGCAGGCCGTGCTAAACAACACGTAACCCACCAAATCCTTTTTAATATCCACCGGCTGGCAACTATCGCCGGCCAATATAATCCGCCACAAAAAAAAGATGGCGGCCAACGCCAAAAAGGTGAGTTGGGTGTAACTGCGCACCTCTTGCGAGTAGGCCACGTACACCGGCGACAGCGCCGCCAGCAACGCCGCCGGCACCGGAGCGCGGGCCAGTTCGGCGGCAAAACGCCACACCAGCGCCACCGTTAGCAGCCCAAACCCCACCGATAAATAACGCAGGGCAAACTCGCTGAGGCCGGCGGCGGCCATCCAGCCGTGCAGCAGGGCAAAATACGCCGGGGGATGCACATCCATTGCGGGCAGAGTGGGAATGCGGGTAAGCGGCTGTTCGGCTACAGCAATGCTGTGGCCTTCATCCCACCAGATACTCTGAAAATCGAGCCGGTACAGGCGCAAGCCAAAAGCCAGCCACAAAATAATTATGGGCAAAAAATACCGCCGCCAGGGTTTGAGTGCAATCATACGCTGATTTTAAACGAGCTTACCCGCACTGGCAAAATACGCGGCCACGGGCGGCGTGGCTGCGGCTAAAAAGTTTTACCCATCCGGTGGCGCATGGTATACTTGGCCGTTATGGAAGCCCCTGTTTTACGCACCAAACTCTACGTGCCCGGCCCCCAACCCGGCGGATTAGTAACCAGGCCGCGCCTGCTGGAACGGCTTAACGCCGGTTTAGAGTGCAAGCTCACCCTTATTTCCGCGCCTGCCGGAGCCGGCAAAACCACGCTACTAAGCGACTGGCACGCCAATCCGCCGGGCCGCGAGTGGCCACTGGCCTGGATTTCGTTTGACGAGGGCGACAACGACCCGGTGCGTTTTTGGACTTATGTAATTGCGGCGCTGGAAACCATTCAGCCGGGCATTGGCGCTAATATTTTGCCGCTGCTGCAATCGCCCCAACCTTCGCCCATTGAGTGGATTTTAACGCTGTTGATTAATGATTTGGCCGCGGTTCCCCACAATTTTGCCCTGGTGCTGGACGATTATCACCTGATTGAAAACGAAACCATCCACACCGCCCTTGCTTTTCTGGTAGATCACCTGCCGCCGCCCATGCGGATTATTTTGGCCAGCCGCACCGATCCGGCGTTGCCGCTGGCGCGCTGGCGGGCCAAACGGCAACTCACCGAGTTGCGGGCCGAGGATTTGCGGTTTACGTCCCGCGAGGCCGCCCTATTTTTTAATCAATTGATGGGGCTGAACTTATCCGTGGAGCAGGCGGCGGCGCTGGAAACCAAAACCGAAGGGTGGATTGTGGGGCTGCAACTGGCCGCCATTTCAATACAGGGCCAGGCCAACCTTGATGATTTTATCACCGCATTTACCGGCAGCCACCGCTACATTCTGGATTATATGACCGAGGAGATTTTGCGCCGGCAACCGGAAAACGTGCGCACGTTTTTGCTGCAAACGGCCATTCTCCACCGGCTCACCGGCTCGCTGTGCGATGCCGTGACCGGCCAAAACAACGGCTGGGCCATGCTGGAACAGTTGCAACGAGCCAACCTGTTTATTGTTCCGCTGGACGGCCAGGGCCAGTGGTACCGGTATCACCAGCTTTTTGCCGAGCTGCTGCGGTATCACCTGCAACAATCATCGCCCCAGTTTTTGCACCTTTTGGGTGACGTAACCAAAGAGGATGTGCCAAACCTGCACCTCAAAGCCGCCGCCTGGTACGAACAGGCCGGGCTAACTGACGAGGCCATCAACCACACCATCGCCGCCCAAAATTTTGAGCAGGCCAGCCGGTTGATTTTTCACCACCTTAAAGCCAAAGTGGCCCGGGGCGAGGCCACCGTTTTGCTGCGCTGGTTTCAGGCGCTACCGGAGGAGTGGGTTAACACCCACGCCGGCTTAAATTTAGCATACGCCTGGCTGCTGTTTTTTACCGGACACCTCAAAAGCATTCCACAGCGGTTGCAGGCCGTGGAACAATCTTTTAATCACCATCAAAATATTCTGGTTGGGCTTGATGAAGAACGGTTCACGCCCCCGGATGTTCTGGGGTTGACCATTGGCCTGCGCGCTCAACTGGCGCTGGTTAAAGGCGATGTAGCCAGGGTGATTGAGCTATCGGAACAAGCCCTGACCTGCCTCACCGAAAATGTTCTGGAGGTGCGGGGCATCATTGTGCAAAATTTGGCGATGGCCTATTGGATTAAAGGCGATACGGAAGCCGCCAACCGGCTGCTGGGTGAAATCAAGCTCAATGTTCTGGCGGATGATAGCCCCAACACGTTAATTTCATTGAGTAGCGTCGCCGAGCTAAAGCGGTTGCAGGGCGATTGCCGGCAGGCGTTTTCGCTGTATTGGCGCATTTTGCAACTGACCGAAAACAAACAGGATATTGGCGTTGGTGTTGGTATTGCGTTGATTGTGGGGGTAGCGCACGCCGAACTGGGTTATCTGTTGTATGAATGGAACGAACTGGACACCGCCGAACAGCATCTCCGGCGGGGCATTGAGTTGTGTGAGTACAGTTTGAGGGTGCGCGGGCTGGTTGCCTATATTGGCCTGGTTAAAGTGCTGCTGGCCCGGGGCGATTTTGCCCAGGCCCACCAGGTTGTTGACCGGCTGGATTGTTTTATCCAAAACCTGGATTCATTCCTGTTTAGCCGGATGGTGATTTTGGCGCGGGGCCGGGTGCTGGTATCGCAGGGTGATGTGGCCGCCATCCGGCAGTGGCTTCAAACCAATGAGGTGTGGCTTCGGGATGGCCTGGACAGCCAGACCGCCTTTTTCTACATTATTTACGCCCGGGCCTTGCTCGCTCTGGGCGATTTTGAAACGGCCACCACGCTGTTAAACCGGCTGATGAGCATTGCCGAAGCGGCCAAACGGACGGACAGCATCATTGAAATTTTGGTGTTACAGGCCGTTACCTTGCAGGCGCAAGGCAATTATCCGCAGGCGTTGGCCGCCCTGAAAAAAGCCCTGGCGCTGGCCGAACCGCCGGCCTACATTCGCGTTTTTGTAGATGAGGGTTCGCCGGTGGCGGCGCTGCTGTTAAAACTGCTGGAGTTGCAGCAGCGGCAAAAAACCGATACCCTGCCTTCGGTGGAGTATATTAACCGCCTGTTAACCGCTTTGGGGGTTGATGCCGCCGCGCTGTTAAAACTCGCCCCGGCCCCAACGCATCCCCTGGTTGAGCCGTTAACCGGCCGCGAACTGGAAGTTTTTCATTTAATGGCTGCCGGCCTGTCTAACCCGGAGATTGCCGCCAAACTGGTGGTGGCCAAAAGCACGCTCAAAACGCACATCAAAAGCATTTACGGCAAACTGGACGTAACCAGCCGGCTTGACGCCATCGCCAAAGGCAAAGAGCTAAATTTGTTGTAGCCCCAACGCTGCCCGCTGCACCACAACTCCCCGCCGCCGGGGAGTTTTTTATGCAAAATACCCCCCACTCTCCCCCCTGTTCTCCCCCCCGGGGAGGATGAAGCCCAACTGCCCCGGTTATATACTAACTTTAACACAGTAAAATCATCGCCGGTTGAAGACCTGACCCCGCGCCGCGTGGCCGTTGGCGGAACTCAAAACGCGGGGTGCGTATAGCTTTTAAGGTGGATGGCTTATGGCTTGTAAATCAACCAAAGTTATAAAAATCAATGGCCTGAGCAAAACTTTTACCACCGACGCCGGTTTACCCCAAACCGCCATTAATAACCTGAGTTTAACCATACCGGGTGGGCAAATATTTGGCATTCTGGGCGGCGCGGCGGCGGGCAAAACCACGCTGGTTAAATTGATCGCCGGCTTGCAGGAGCCATCTGCCGGCACCATCTGCCTGAAAAATCCGGTGAGCCTTATTTTGGCCGGGCTGCCGGCCACCGTCAACCCCAACCTGTCCATTAACGAAAACTGTTTGGCCGGCATGCCGCCGGAGAGCGCCGAAGCGGAGTGGCTGGAGACAATTCTGCGCGATTTACACCTGCTAAAAGTGCGGGATTATCCCATTTGCAGCCTGGGGCCGGCGGCGCAGCGCTTGGCCGGTTTTGCCTGCGTGCTGGCGTGGTCGCCGCCGATTGTGATTTTGGATGAACCGCTGGCCGAGTTTGAGTCGGATGTTGCCCAACTGCTTAAATACTGGCTGGTTAAACTGGTTTACAAGTACAACAAAACCGTGGTCATTGCCACCCGCGACCCGGCCCTGGTGGAAGAACTGTGCGATGAAGTGGCCTTGCTTAGCCAGGGGCGGCTGATTACCCAGCAGCCCGTGATGGCCTTGCTCGGTTCTACTACCGGCGCGCGCTACCAGATTAGGGTGCAAGGCCATTTGAGCGCCGATTGGAGCGAATGGTTTGATAACCTGGCTATTACCAACACCGAAAACGGCGAAACGGTTATCTCCGGCATTATCCGCGACCAGGCGGCGTTGTACGGAGTGCTGGGCCGAATACAAAATCTGGCTCTGGCGTTGCTTTCAATCACGCGGGCGGAACTCAACCTGGCGGATATTGCGGCCCAATTGACTGCATCGGGTTAAACCCAACTTGCAGGTAACGTGACCACAGCTAATTCTATGAAGAGAAAACTGCTTTTAACCATTCTATTGCTGGGCGCGGCGCTGGCGACGGCTGTTTACAACCTCGGCTCCGGCGCAATCGCCCGCGCCGTTCTGCCCGAAGCGCCAACGCCGGAGGCGCAGCCCTTGCCGTACCAAAAAGTAGCCAGCTTTACGCCATCCGAGGCCCAGGAGCTATCCGGGATTGTGTTTCATCCCCGGCGAAAAACCCTGTTTGCCGTGGGTGATCAAGGACAGGTGCTGGAACTGCAACCGGACGGCGCGGTAATCCGGCAGAAAAAGGTGCGGCCCGGCGCGGATTTTGAGGGCATTACCTGCCGGCCCGATACCGGCATGCTGTACGTAGTGGTCGAAGGTGTAGATTCGATTTTAGAGGTGAACCCGGAGTTTCTTGAAGTTACCCGCGAAATTCCGGTGGATCGCACCTTTAATGGGAAAATTTTAATTGACCCCGCCGGCAACGGCCTGGAAGATATTGCCTTTGTGCCCACCGCCGCGGGCGGCGTGTTTTATCTGGTAAACCAAAGCGATGATTTAACTAGCAAAGACCCCTCGATTATTCTGGCCGTTACCGTTACGGAGGCCGCCGGTAAACCCATCGCCAAAATTAATAGCTATTTTTCGGTGGGGCTAACCGATATGTCCGGGCTGTACTACAACCCCGCCAACCGGCACTTGCTGGTAATCAGCGATAGCAACGACCGGCTGCTGGAGATTGATTTATCCGGCCAGGTTTTGGCCGGTTACAACCTGCCCGGCCAGCACCAGGAAGGCATTACCCTGGATGAGGCCGGTTTTCTGTATCTGGCTCAGGACTCAAAAAAGCACATCCTCAAATTTAGCCCAACCGGGCAGTGATGGGTTTAGCCGATGCCGGCGGCCCAGGAGCGTAACGCATGAACAAAAAACAATTTTTTTATCTGCTGGCTATTCCGCTGTTGATATTGGCCGGCCTGCCGCCGGTGGCGTGGGCCGCGCCGGGCGATGCTGATGCCGATGCCGCGTCCATCAGCTTTTCGATGGACGCGCAAGTTACCCAACAGCCGTTCCGGTTGGTGTTGCGGCCCAACGGCGCGGGCGTTATCCGTTACACCACCAACGGAGCCTTGCCGGATGCCAACAGCACCCCTTACACCGGGCCGATTGCCGTTAATAAATCAACCGTAATCCGGGCGCAGCTTTATGACGACGCCGGCCAACCCGCCGGGCAGGCGTACACCAAATCCTACCTGGTGGTAGGCTACGCCCCCACCATCCCGGTGATGTCGGTGGTGGCCGATTGGGCCGACCTGAACGCCATCCATAACAACCCGCGTGAGCGCGGCGACGACTGGGAAAAGCCCATCAACCTGGAATATTTTACCCCCAATGGCCAGGTGCAGTTTAACGTGCCGGCAGGTATTCGCATTCACGGCGGCTTTTCGCGCATGTTCAGCCCCAAAAAATCCTACCGGCTCTACTTTCGCAAATCTTACGGCGGCCCCGGCAAGCTCAATTACCCGCTCTTCCCCGATACCACCGTCACCAAGTTTGATAAGCTGGTGCTGCGGGCCGGCTTTCAGGACACCTTTCACTACCTGAACATCCCGGATCACTCCAACACCCCGCGCACCACGGCCAAATACATTGGCGATCAGGTGGTGCGCAACTTGCACCGCGATATGGGCCAGCCGGCGGCGCACGGTAGCTGGGTGTTGCTGTACCTCAACGGCGAATTTTGGGGCCTCTACAACCTGACCGAACGGGTTGACCAGCAGTTTTTTGAATCCTATTCCGGCAAAGATTCTCACTGGGATGTCATCACCAAAGATAACGGCTGGGATAAGGACGGCAACTGGTTTGATAAAGAGGTTGCCATTGACGGCGACTACGGCGATTGGGTGGAAAACCAAAACTGGGTGGGTAGCGCCGATTTTCACAACTCCGGCAATCTTGGGTTGCTGGAGGGGCGGGTAGACGTGGAAAACTGGTTTTCTTACATGTTCCTGGAGGCTTACGTGCAAAATTACGATTGGCCGCACGCCAACTGGATTGTGTACCGCCGGAGCGACCCCAGTTCTGACCCCATTGAAAACAGATGGCGGCTGATTGTGTGGGACGCCGAATACAACTTTGGCGGCGGCAGCCAGGGCTTTAAAACCGATCTCAACACACTGGAAAGAGTTTACAGCCCGCACGACAGTATTACCCGCGTGCTGGAAAAGCCCTTTATCGCCAGTTGCGGCTTTAAAGTGCGCTTTTGGCAGCGGGCGCGCGAATACCTGGGAGTAGAAAACACCGCCAACCGGCCCGCCAACGAGGTGGGGCAATTATCCAAAGAACACGTCAAGGCCGAAATTCTAAAGCAGGCGGCTATAGTGCGCCCCTACATTGGTATGGAAACGCAGCGTTGGGCGCCGGATATGAACGCGCCGGTGTTTGACCAGAACATTGCCAACGCCCTGAAATTTGTGGATGAACGGCAGGAGGTCATCCTGCACCACCTGGATGTTTTACGCAACCAAACCTTTACCGAGTGCCAATAATATTTTTAACCGGAGATTTTAATGGACGCCACTACATTATTTTCACAACTTCAAGCCGAGGTGCAGGCTCCGGCAACCGCCGCCGGGGTTGACTTGAGCCACGTTGTTATTGCTATTCTGGTTAGTTTTGGGCTGGCTCTGGTCATTGCCTGGACGTACCAGGCCACCTACAAAGGCGTGTCGTACACCCAATCCTACGTTTACACCCTGATTATGCTCAGCATGATTGTCACCGTGATTATGCTGGTGGTCGGCTCAAACGTGGCCCGCGCCTTTACCCTGATTGGCGGGCTGTCGGTGATTCGGTTTCGCAACGCGGTTAAGGACACGCAGGATATCGCCTTTGTTTTTTGGGTAATGGCGGTGGGGATGGCCTGCGGAGCCGGTTTTTACGGGTTGGCGGCGGTATCTACCCTGCTACTGTGCGTTATTTGGTGGGGATTATCCCGCTTTAACCTGTTTACCCGCGAACTCCGCGAACAGCTTTTAAAAATCCGGCTGCCGGGCGATGGCGGCAACGGGCAAATTTTTAACGATATCTTCGCCCGGTATCTGTCTCGCTTCGATTTAATGGCGGTTGAGAGTATTCAGTCCGGGCTGCTCACCGAACTGGTGTACGGCGTTGAGCTAAAACCCAAAGCCAATCCGCAGGCGTTTATCAGCGAACTCCGCCGCTTAAACGGTAACAACCGGGTGGTTTTAGTCACCGGTTATCACGAAGTTGACTTATAATCCCCCGGAGGGCCGGCATGGATAGAGTAAAATCCCTTAATCGCCTTGAATTTAAATACTTGCTCAACCGCGCCCAGTATTACCGGCTGTGCCAGGAACTCGGCGCTTACATGGTGTCCGATCCGCACAGCAACGGGCAGCAAAGCTATAAAGTGACCAGCCTTTACTACGACACCGCCGATTACAGAGCCTATCAGGACAAAATGGATGGCCTGAGCCTGCGACGTAAAATCCGCGTCCGCGCTTACGGCCATGCGATGGTAACGCCCCAAACGCCCTGTTTTGTTGAAATCAAACAGCACTTCAACCACACCATCTCCAAAAAGCGGGTGATTTTGCCGTATGCCGCCGGGGTTGAGCTGTTTGAAGTGGGCGGCAATACGCCCACCGCCGCCACGCCGGAAGACCGGGCGGTCATTGAGGAGATTCAATTTTTGGCGCACACCATGCGGTTGCAACCCGCCTGCGTTATCAGCTACCAACGCTTGGCCTTTAACGGCACCGATTACGACCCCGGCCTGCGCGTCACATTTGACACCAGCCTCACCTGCCGCAGCCACGACCTGACCCTGCTCACATCGGGCCACGCCGATAACCACTACCTTTTATCGCCCGAATGGTCTGTAATGGAAGTAAAAGTAAACCACCGCGTGCCCTACTGGCTTATGCAACTGATTGGCAAATACGGTTGCGCCCGTCGCCGGGTGAGCAAATACTGCGCCGCTCTGGATACCTTTTTGCAGCTCCGGCAACGGCAACGCATCTTCATTGGCTAGCCGGCCCGATTTGGTTGTAAAGTTCACGTAAATTTTACAGCTATGGGGCGCGGAATGTGCTAAAATGGCAAGTAATCAGCAATTGGCCTTGTCAAAGGGGGTGATTTGTTCATGGAAATATCGCCAATTTCATCAAACTATTTTGCCTCAACCAGTTTGCGCAGCAGTTCGGCAGCCAGTCAGGTTAACTCGCTCAATGTGCAGGATAAAGTAACCATCGCCGTGCTAAACAGCATTCAAGACCAGCAAAAATCGCAGGCGGATAGCCTGATCAAAATGATGCAGCAAAGTTCAATTGATATTTACGCCTGACACCTCGGTTATAACTCCGTACCCCCTCTCGTTCTTGGCAAATCTCCACAAATCGAGTAAGCTACTGTACGCTGCCTTTTGAATAGCAACACCGGTTAAATTAAAACGCCCGGCCTAATGGCCGGGCGTTCTTTAATTATGACCCGGTCATATTTATTTATGACCAGGTCATAATTATTCCTGACCGGGTTGGTTCAAAAGCCGGTTTTCTGGCTCAACCGGCGGCATAATGCCAAAAAATAAAAATTGTAGAGGCGGGCCTTGCGCTCGCCCCTGCGCCCAAATAAAATCCGTAGCTGAGGCATCCCTATGCCTCAGCAGTTGGGCATAGGGATGCCCAACCTGCGGCGGACAAGGTTTATTTTCACAGAGGAGAGAAACCATGAGCGAGCAACAACCCAAAGTAAGCAACGCATTTCAGGCATTTATGACGGAATCCCCCCAGCACGCCCAGGCGTGGATGGGAATGGTGCAGGGGTTGGCGGCAGCCAGCGCCCTGGATAAAAAAACCGAAGAGCTGGTGTATTTGGGGGTATTGGCGGTGTTACGGATGGAAAGCGGGATTCCATTTCACGTGCAAATGGCCAAACAAGCGGGCGCGTCGCGCGCCGAGGTCATCAGCGCCATTCTGGTGGGATTACCGGCCGCCGGGCACGGCCTTACCCAGGTTTTGCCGGCGGCTATTGCCGCCTACGATGCCGAGTAACGCCCCCGGCGTTACACCCTACAACTCAAGCCGCAGGCGGTAGCCCACGCCCGGCTCGGTGATGATGTATTGGGGCCGGGCCGAATTGCGCTCTATTTTTTGGCGCAGGTTGCTAATGTTAACCCGCAGTAAATGCGCTTCGGTTTCGTAGCCGCGCCCCCACACCTGCCGCAATAGTTGCTGGTGAGTTAAAACCTTGCCGGCGTGCAGCACCAGCACGCGCAACAAATCGTATTCGGTGGGCGTTAGCTGAATTTCCTGCCCGGCCACCGTTACCAGCCGCCGCGCCAGGTCAACCACCAACTCCTGCGTGGTAAAAACCGGCTCGGCTTCGGGGTTGGCGGCGCGGCGCAGCACCACCCGGATACGCGCCATAAGCTCGCCCACGCCAAAAGGCTTGGTCAGGTAATCATCCGCGCCGGCATCCAACGCCGCAATCTTATCACTTTCCTGGTCGCGCACCGATAGAATAATAATCGGGATTTTAGACCATTCGCGCAGGCGGGCCGTTACCTCCAGCCCGGCCATATCGGGCAGGCCCAAATCCAAAATAATCACGTCGGGCCGGTCGTTCACCACGGCAATCAGGGCTTGCTGGCCGCTGCCGGCCTCAAGCACGGTGTAGCCATTAACGGTGAGCGACGTGCGCAAAAAACGCCGAATGGCCTGTTCGTCATCAACTACCAAAACCCGCAACCTCGTTTCAACCATGCTGCCCCCCAATAGGTAAAGCCACATAAAAGGCCGCGCCGCCGCCGGCCCGGTTGCCGGCCCAAATGCGCCCGCCTAAAACCTCAACAATCCCTTTACAAATAGATAGCCCCAGCCCCGTGCCGGTCACGGCTTCGGTTCCCGGCCCGCGATAGAATTTTTCAAAAATTCGCGTTAAATCCTCCGCCGGGATGCCTGCGCCCCGGTCGGTAACGGTAATCAGCAAGTCCGGGCCGGCTATTTCGGCCTTAATGGTGATGGGCCGGCCTGCCGGTGAGTATTTTACTGCATTATCCAATAAATTGACCAATACCTGGGCTACCAGCACCAAATCCAGCCACACCGGCGGGAGCGCGTCGGGCACTTCCAGTTCAACCGGATGATTATCCAGCCGGTGGCCCAAACGGCCCAGCGCCACGCCCACCACCTCCTGCACGTCGCTCAATTCCGGTTTGATTTTTATGGCCCCGGCTTCCAGGCGAGTCATTTCCAGCAGGTTGCCCACCAGATTATTCAGCCGGTCGGCCTGTTCCCAGGCGGTGCTCACCAACTCCGCGCGGGCGGCATCATCCAAAAAAGCGGCATCGTGGCGCAAACTACTTAACGCGCCGGTAACGGAGGCCAACGGAGTGCGCAAATCGTGCGAAATAGAATTGAGTAGGGCGGTTTGCAGCTTTTCGGTTTCGCGGAGCAACTGGGTTTGGCGCGCCTCGCCGGCCAGTTGCACCCGCTCAATAGCCTGGGCGGCCTGGCTGGCAAACGCTTCCAGCAACCGCCACTGTTCAGGCGTAAGCGGGCTGTTTTCCTCAACCAGTTCAATCCCCAGCACGCCCACCACCTGCTGCGCCGATTTTAAGGGCAGGTAAGTTCCGGCGGCTCCGGCCAGTGTATCGGTACCGCGCCCCGCCGGCTGGCCGTGTTGATATACCCACGCGGCCACGTTTTGCTCGGTTTCATTGGCCCCAAACCCATGCCGGTTAGCCACCGGCTCCAGTTTGCCGTTGGCGGGCAAAAAAACCACCACCTGCCGGTGAAAAATCTGGTTGATGTGCAGCACCACCACTCGCACAATATCGGTCAGTACCTCCACCGCCGTTAAATCCCGGCTTAACTCGTACATGGTCACGGTTTGGGCGGCCCGGCTTTGCGCGGCTTTGGCCTGTTCGTGGGCCTGCGCCGCCAGCGTGCTGATAATCAACCCCACCCCCAGCAGCGCGGCAAAGGTGAGCAAATACTGGGCATCGGACACGGCAAAGGTGTGGTAGGGCGGCACAAACACAAAGTCAAACACTATCACACATAAAAACGAGGTTAACACCGCCGGACGGCGGCCAAACCGCAGGGCCACAATCACCACCGTTAGCAGCGAAAACATGACCATGTTGGTGGGTTCAATCAGCGGGCGCAGGGGCAGCGTAAGCAGCGTTACCAGCGCCACCAGACCAATGCTCTGGGCGTATTGCAACCAGTAATTGATGGGGGGAGTAACGCCCCGGTCAACCGGCGGCGGCGATTGCTCCGGCAGATTGCTGATGACATAAACATCAAGGTCGCCGCTGCGCCGGATGATCTGGTCAACAATTGACCCCCGCCACAGCTCAACCCAACGCGGACGGAGCGGCTTGCCGGCCACAATGGTGGTAATGTTGCGCGAGCGGGCAAAGGCCACAATCGCTTCGGCCACCGAGTTGCCGGTTAAAGTGACGGTTTTGGCTCCCAACAGTTCGGCCAGTTGTAAATTACGGGCCACCCGGTTGCTATCGGCGGGAGAAAGTCTGGCCCGGCCCGGCGTTTCAATGTACACAGCAAACCATTCGGCGTTACGCCGAACGGCCATGCGGCGGGTGGCCCGCACCAGCCGCTCGCTGAGCGGGCTGGGGCTAACGCACACCAGCAGGCGGTCGGTGGTGGGCCACGGCCCGGTAATAGCGTGCGTTTGCATGTAGGCCCGCATCTGCTCATCAATGCGGTCGGCGGCGCGGCGCAGGGCCAACTCGCGCAACGCCGACAGGTTGCCGGGCCGGAAAAATTTTTCAACCGCCGGCGTCGTTAACCCAGGCACGCGCACCTTGCCTTCGGAGAGCCGCTGCGCCAGTTCGCCAATCGGCAGGTCAATCAGTTCAATCTCGGCGGCGTTGTCCAGCACTTTATCCGGCACGGTTTCGCGAATGGTTACGCCCGTAATTTGGGCCACCACATCATTGAGGCTTTCCAGATGTTGAACATTGAGGGTGGTGTGCACGTCAATCCCGGCATCGAGCAGTTCCAGCACATCCTGATACCGTTTGGCGTGGCGCGCGCCGGGGGTGTTGGTGTGCGCCAGTTCATCCACCAGCGCAATTTGAGGACGCCGGGCCAGCACGGCGTCCAAATCCAGTTCGGTTGGCGGCGCGGCCTGCCGGCCTGAAATCAGTTCCAGCCCCGGCAGCAGGGCTTCGGTTTCGGGCTGGCCGCGCGTTTCAAGGCAAGCCACCACCAAATCCTGCCCGGCGGCTAAATATTGATGGGCGGCTTCGAGCATGGCGTAGGTTTTGCCCACCCCCGCCGCGTACCCCAAAAAAATTTTCAGCTTGCCCCGCGCCGGCAGTTCGTTGGGATTAGCCATTATTCAACTCCCCAAACGTAAAATCTGTGGTAAAAAAACTCAACGTGAATAACCGGAATTGAACGAATACCGCGAATATTTTTTTAGAGTTCGCCAATTCGCTCATTCGCTCATTCGATTACGCATTTTCCGGTTTCGCAAAAAATGCCACACCCGGTTTAGCCCGCCGGCCATTTTGCCGGCCAGCCATTCCGGTTTGGGGTGCGGCAAAATAGGCCACGGTTCCAAATTCAAGCTGGATAGCAGCGCGTTGGCGGCGGCAATACCGGTGGTGGTGGCGCGTTCCAGGTAAAGGGCGGGCGCGGGGTGGTACACCCAATCGCCGCAGGCAAACAGCCCCGGCCACGGCGTGGAGATGCCCAGGTGTTGGCCGGGATTGCCCACGCCAAACAGGGTATGCGTGGCCTCGTTGCGCAGCAGTTTGGAGCGCAGCAGGTAGCCGCGCACTTCAGGGAAGGCGCGGTAGGTATCCAGAATAACCTGCGCCAGCAGCAGCGCGTCCGGCAGGTTGAGCGTTTCGGGCGGGCCGTACACGTGCATTTCCAGGGCGCTGCCGCCGGTTTTTTTGCTCCAGTCCATATAAGCCGGTTGCAGCCGGTTAAGCCAGAAAAAGTTGTCCATGATAAAATCGCCCGAAAAGATACCGGCTTCGGCCATAGGTTTGGGCTTGGTTTCAAACCACAGGCGGATGATGGCCGTGGGCACGCCAACGGGAAAACGTAGCGCCGCCGCCTCTGCCGCCGTAGCCGGGCTGGCGGTGAGCAGTTTTTTGGCCGCCGGGGCATCAAGCGCCAGAATAATGTTAGCGGTGGTTACGGTTTGGGGCTGGCCGTTGTGGGTGTAATGCACCTGCCAGGTCCCGGCCTCATCGCGCTGCAAAGACATCACTTTGGCCCCCAACTGAATCACGCTGCCCAGTTGCGTTGCCACCTGCGCCAGCGGCTCGGAGACGCACGCGCCACCGGGGCCGGGCAGATAATCAAAGGCCCAGGCGTCGCGGCGCAGCAGCGTGTAAAAGCGCAAAAAAGCAATAAAACCGGACGCCGGCACCTCTTCCGGGTGGGCGGCCAGCGCGTTGCGAGCCAGCCCGGCAAAAAAGCTGCGCAACGTGGGCGACCAGCCCGCCGTAAAATCGGCCAGCGACATGCCCGCCAGCGATTTTTGCTCGGCCAGCGGGTCAATCGCCATGGCCGACATCAACCCGCCCCACACCCTGAACATTGAGGCCACATCGCGCAGGGTGAGGATGTTGAGAAAGCGCGGGCGGATGAACAGGTACAGGTAATGAAACGGGGCCGGGATTTCGCTGTAGCGGATGGCGCTGCCAATGGCGGCCCGCCGCACCTTTTTGGCCCGGCCATACACCCAGGTTTCTTCGCGGGCGGGCACCAGCACCGGCCGAATTTGGTGGCGGGCCAGCGTGGCCTGCAAGTTGCGGTAAGCCGACCAGATGCCATGCACGCCGTGCTCGCCGGGGAATTGCCACGTTTGCCCCTGATGCCCAAATTCTACCGCCGGGCCGTTTTTTAACCGCCCGCCAATCCAGGCGGGATCGGCCTCAAGCAGCAGCGGTTTTAAACCGCGCTCGGCCAGATGCACGGCGGCCATTAGCCCGGCAATGCCGCCGCCAATAATTACGGGTTGGGTGGGAGAAGGTGAAGTCATATTTTATCCTGATTTAGCCGGGGGCAAAGGTATAAATTTGGGCGCGGCGCGAGGCGCTAAAACGCAGCAACTCGTGCAGCAGCGCCAGCGGTTGCGCCTGCAACAGCGATGGTTCGGCGTAGCATTGCTGAAAGCAGCTACCGCACGAGGTGGGCGGCGGGCCAAATTCGCGGGCGGCGATGGCGCGGGCTTCGGCCCAGGAATCTACTTGCGTTAAGTTGCAGGGCCGCCCGCCGTGCGGGGTGTGGCCGCGCTCGATGGGGCGGCAGGGGTAAATCAGGTCGCCGTTGGGCAGCACGCGCGGGGCCAGGGTGGGGTAGCAATTAAAATGCTCAAAGTTACGCGCCAGTTTTAAATACGGCAGGCTGCCCACTATTTTAGCGCCCTGTTTTTTGCGGGCAATCACGGTGTCCACAAAAGCGGGATAATCGCGGGCCACCAGCAGTTGGTAGTGCGGCCAGTTGTTAAAGGATTGCGGCGAAAAGGCAAAGCCCAGGTTGTGTTCCAGGCAAAACTCCAGCACGGCGGGCGCGTCGGGCAGGGTTTCGGGCGTAATCACGCAATTGATAATCAACTCAAAGCGGTGTTGGGCTTGTAGCCCGGCCACGGTGGTAATGGTATTGATAATGGTTTGGGCCGCCCGGCTATCCAGGCCGATGGTTTGTCCCCAGCGGTCAACATTGAGCGAATCCAGGCTGATGACCAGCCGGTTGAGCCACGGCAACAGGTTGAGGTGTTTGTTGAGCAACAGCCCGTTGGTAAGCAGGGTGAGGCTTTTAAACCGATGTTTGGTTTTGGCGGCGGCGGCCAACGCCTCAAGGTGAGGATAAAGCAACGGTTCGCCGCCGGTTAAAATAAGGTGGGGCGCGGCCTGCCGCAAAATGGCCAACACGCGCTCGGCCTGGGGCAGCGGCAGCACGCCCAATTCGCTCAACTCGTCATCGGGCCGCCGCGCGCCGTAATCTTCGCAGTAGGCGCAATTCAAATTGCAGCGGCCGGTCAGGTGAAAAATGGCCACCAGCGGCCGGAGTTGGTACTGGCCGCGCGCCAGATTAATGAGGTTGTGCAGGTAGTTGGTCATAGTTGGGTTTTGTAGCCGGAATGGGCAACTCCTTTGACCATGAAATTAACACGGTTGGAGGCAATGTGCAACTCGGCCCCGGCTGTTGACGGTAAAAAGAATGGGGTGTTACTTGCGGATTACCGGCAGGTAAACGCTGAGAATAACCACCGCCGTCGGGCTGAGGTAAGCGCCCGGCGGGGCGGCGGGCCACCGCGACTGGCCGCTTTGATCCAGCGTAACGGTGTTGGTTAACGTGCCGGTAGCAACACCGGCGGGGGCGTCGCTCCAGCTAAAATCCGGGATGGGGTAAATTGCGGTGGAGTACACATTGCTGCCGGTGATGGGCTGCACATAGCCCAAATCGGGGGCTACCAACTGCGGCTCTATCATATTGATGGTGTTGCTCACCACCAACTGGGCGGCGTTACAGGTGGGGTTGACGGGCTGGCAACCGCGATCCGGCTCTTCAATGCCCAGCGGATGAGTGACCGGCCCGTTCCAAATAATGTTCCCGGCAATCACCAGGTTGTCGTCGCTGAGGATGGGGTTTGGGATATTTTGAAAATTGGCCGGGCGCGCAATCGGCCCCCACACATTCAGGTGGCTGTACTCGGTTTGGGCCGGAGCCGGATTGTAAAAGATGTTGTTGTACACATAAACATTGCGATTAGGAATAACCGCCAGCAGGTCGGGGTTGGTAAAACGGGTATCAAAATTTGGCCCCCAACCGTTGTGGTAATTTAGATTATCCTGGCAAGTTGACGCCGGGTTGGGCAGTTCATCGGTGGCGGTGCAGTTGCGCTCGCCGCGCACCGCCTGGAACAGCGGATAACCAATGGGATCGGTGCCCACCCGGTAGAGGGTGTTATAAGCAAATAACACGTTGTAGCCGCCGGCTACGCTCAAGCCCACGCCGGGGATTTCGCGCAACGTGTTGTTGATAAATTTAAGGTCGTACACCTCGTAGTGCAGCCAGGGCAAAACCATCATGGCCAGATTGGCCGCCTGCCCGGCCTGAAAACCCAACTGGCAGCCAACCAGTTGGTTGGCCTCAATGTTGAGATAAGCCGAGCCGCCTTTAACGTACATGCACCACTGGCCGGCGGTGCGCAGCCGGTTGTTAACAAAATGGCCGTACTGCACCGCAAAATAATCCACCACGGTGTGCCACGCGCCGCTAAAATCGCTGTCTTCCACGTACAGGTGTTGCGCCTGGTTAACTTTGAACACCTCTTGCAGGTTGTTGCAGGCATCGCTGGCGCAGTTTGGTCCCACCACCGACAGGTTACGCAGCAACACGTGGTCGGCAGCGGTGAGGTGCAGCAGGTTGTTGCCGGAACTGTTGGTGGGCAGCGCCCCGCCGCCGATCAGGTTCAGGTCAATGAGGTAAAGATAGGAAACGTGGGCCACATCCAGCCCGCCGCGCAGGGTAGCCACACCGCCGTTGCCCCGGATAATCAGCGGGTATTGGGCGCTGCCGTGGCGGTTTTCAAAATAATTAATGCAGGATGTGGTTTCGTTGTCGCCGCAGGGGTAGGAACCGGGCAGCAGGTTAATCCGGTAGCCGGTGGTGGTGAGGGTAATCGGCACGCGGCTCCAGGCGGCGGTCAGGGTGCGGAGCGGCGTTACCGGCGAAGCGCCATCGTTGGCATCGCTGCCGGTAGGCGAAACGTACAATTCGGTGAGAACAGGGCTGCCCATATTGTAATAGCGCGGGTCGCCGGGGGAGTAATCGGCCCGCGCCGCCGGCAAATACCAACCGGCGGCCAACAGGATAATGACCGCCGCTAATTTTAAACAGAATTTGCAGGTTAGGGCATCCATTAAAAAATCCGGTTACAACTTTTCACCCGCCGGGAGTTTAAATTGGCGCACCAGGCCGCGCAGGTTATCGGCCATTTGCAACAGCGATTGCGCCGAGGCGGAAACCTCTTGCACCTGGGCGCTCATTTCCTCGGCAGAGGCGCTTATTTCCTCAACCGAGGCGCTGTTTTCCTGGCTGATGCTGGCAATATTGGTAATAGCCTGGCCCACCAAACTGGAGTTAGCCGACATTTCTTCGGTGGCGGCGGTGTTTTCTTCAACCACGGCACTCACGCTTTCCATGGCGTTGACCAGTTCAACCGCGGAGGTGTTCATGCTCACCGCCGAGGCGGCGATAGCTTCTACCTGCTGGTTAACCGCCTCGACTGTTTGCAAAATATTGGCCAGCGATTCGCCGGCCTGCATGGTTCGGGCCACGCCGGTTTCCACTTCCAGGTTGCCATCCTGCATGGCGGTAATGGCTTCGGTGACGGTTTGCTGAATGTTGCGAATCAATCCGGCGATTTCTTTGGTGGCCGAAGCCGATTTTTCGGCCAGTTTGCGCACTTCGTCGGCCACCACGGCAAAGCCTTTGCCGTGTTCGCCGGCGCGGGCCGCTTCGATGGCGGCATTCAGCGCCAGCAGGTTGGTTTGGCTGGCAATATCATCAATGGTTTGAACAATGGCCCCAATCTGTTCCGAGCGAGCGCCCATTTGTTGCACTTTTTGCGTGGATACGCCCACTTTTTCCTTGATCATGGCCATGCCCTGCACCGCCACCTGCACGGTTTGCGCGCCCTGCTGCGCCGCCTGCGTGGCCGCCACCGCGCCGCGCGCGCCGGATTGCGCGTTGGCCGAAACCTGACCAATGGCCTGCGATATCTGGGCGGCCAGCGTGGCCGTTTTGCCCACGGCGGTGGCCTGTTCCTGCGCGCCCCGCGCCACGCCGTCAATGGCAAGAGCCATCTGGTCAACCGAAGCGGTGGTGTGCACCACCGCCTGCGATTGCTGCGTTGCGCCGGTAGCCATTTGGCCCATTACGCCGGCAATCTGGTTGGTGGCGCGGCCCGCCTGGTTGGCGGCGCTGGCCAGTTGCGCCGAAGCGGTGTTAAGGCCCTCGGCGCTTTGGGCAACCTGGTAAATTAAACCGCGCAGGTTAACAATCATGTAGGCAAAGGCGCTGCCCAGCATATCCTTATTTGAAAGCGGCGTTATATCCTCGCTAAAATCGCCGTGGGCCAGCTTTTCGGCCAGCGTGGTTTTGCGCTGCAAATAGGCGGTCATCCGCCTAAAGGCATCGGCCATGCGGCCCACTTCATCCCGCGAGCGGGTTTGCACGGTGATGTTGCAATCGCCGCCGGCCAAATGTTCCATCAGGCCGGTCATTTCGGCCAGCGGGATTGTTACCAGCCGCCCTACCAAAAAATAAATGCCGGCCACCAAAATCAGCACCAGCGCCGCAATCACCACCAAAATCAGCGATTGGTTTTGGCGGGTAGTCCAGTTAACCAGTTCGCGGGTGTAGATAATACGCACCCGGCCAATGGTTTGGGCCGGCCCCTGCGCGTCGGCGTGGCCAATGTTGGCTTCGCGCACAATGGGGTCAACGGCTTCGCCCTCGCGGATGGCCGACGCCACCGGGTCGCCGCCATCGGCGTTATACACTTCGATGGCGTACACTTCCTGGTCGCTCATCACGGCTTCGATATCCTTTTGAATCAAGTCCACCTCAATGTTCCACATTGGGGTGCTCAGCGTTTGGCCCAACAGATTGGCCATCATTTCGGCGCGGCTTTCTAAGGTGAGCGAGGCTTTGTTACGCTCGCTGTTAATCCAGTAAGCGCCCAATGCGCCAATAACCAGCACAATTAAAACCGTAATCACCGCAATAAGTTTGCGTTGGAGCTTTTTTGCAAAGAAAGTGATGGCCAAGTTGAGCATAATTATCAATACCCTTTACATTAAAAGTTGATGGGCGCAGGTTATGACCACCGGTTTTTTGCCGCCGGCAGCTTAAACTGGCGCACCAAACCGCGCAGGCCATCGGCCATGTGCAGCAACGCTTGCGCCGAGCCGGAAACCTCTTGCACCTGGGCGCTCATTTCTTCGGCAGAGGCGCTCACTTCTTGCACCGAGGCGCTGTTTTCCTGACTGATGCTGGCAATGTTGCCAATGGCCTGGCTCACCAAACTGGAATTAGCCGACATTTCTTCGGTGGCGGCGGTGTTTTCCTGCACCACCGCCGAAACCGTTTCCATTACATTCACCAATTCTCTGGAGGAGTGGTTCATTTCTTTGGCGGCCAGCGAAATTTGCTCCACCTGAGTATCAACGCCAACGGCCACTTCTTCCATAGCGGTTACGGCTTCGCCGGCTACCTGCTGCACGTTGTGGATTAGTTGGGCAATTTCCTTGGTGGCCGTGCCCGACCTTTCGGCCAGTTTGCGCACTTCATCGGCAACTACGGCAAAGCCTTTGCCGTGGTCGCCGGCGCGGGCGGCCTCGATGGCGGCGTTGAGCGCCAGCAGGTTAGTTTGGCTGGCAATCTCATCAATGGTTTTGACAATTGCGCCAATTTGCTGCGAGCGGCGGCCCATTTCATTGACCTTGTGGGCAGATTGGCCCACTTTTTCGCGCACGGTTTCCATTTTGGCCACGTTGGCGGCCAGTTGTTGAATGGCTTCGGACATGCGCAAAGTCACTTCGGTGGAATGGCCAATTGACCGGGCCTGCTCCTGCGCGCCCTGAGCCACGCCTTCAATGGCGCGGGCCATCTGGTCCACCGAAGCGGTGGTGTGCGTCACCGCCTCGGCCTGTTGGGTAGCGCCGGCGGCCACCTGTCCCATCACATCGGCAATCTGGTTGGTGGCGCGGCCCGCCTGGTTGGCGGCGCTGGCCAGTTGCTCCGAGGCGGTATTAAGCTGCCCGGCGCTATCCGTAACCTGGTAAATAAGCGCGCGCAGGTTAGTAACCATCCGCAAAAAGGCGTTGCCCAGCATGTCCTTGTTTGAGTACGGCTCCACATCCTCGCTAAAATCGCCGTGGGCCATCTGGTCGGCCACGGCGGCTTTGCTCTGCAAATAGGCGGTCATCCGCCTAAAGGCATCGGCCATGCGGCCCACTTCATCCTGCGAGCGGGTTTGCACTGTAATCGCGCAATCGCCGCCGGCCAGGTGTTCCATTAAGGTGGTCATTTCGGCCAGCGGCGTGGTAACTAACCGGCTCACCAACAGGTAAATGCCGGCCACCAAAATCAGCACCAGCACCACCATCACCATCAAAATGAATAGCCGGTTTTGGCCGGCAGTCCAGTTAATCAACTCGCGGGTGTAGATAATGCGTACTTTGCCAATGGTTTGGGGCTGCCCTTGCGCATCGGCGTGAATGATGTCGGCTTCGCGCGTGATGCCGTCAATGGCTTCGCCTTCACGGATGGCCGACGCCACCGGGTCTTCGCTGCTGGTGTTGTAAACTTCCAGCGCGTACACCTCCGGGTCGTTCATCACCGCGGCCACATCTTTTTGAATTAAATCCGTTTCAATATTCCACATGGGCGTAATCAGCGTTTCGCCCAGCAGTTTGGCCATCATTTCGGCGCGGGTTTCCAGGGCGCTGGAAGCCCGGTTGTATTCGCTATTAATCCAGTAAATGCCAATAATACCGATGGCCAGCACCACCAAAATTGTAATTACCGCCAAAAGCTTGCGTTGTAAATTTTTAGCAAAAAAGGCAAAGATTGGATTTTGCATAAGTTACACTACCTTTTGTGTTGAACAGCCAGCATAACGATCAACCTGTTTTTTAACCGTTGCCGGCCCCGGCTTAAATTTCGGGACCAGCGGCGGGTTTATTGGTAGCCGTATTTGGTTAAAATCTGATCCAGCGTGCCATCGGCGCGGATTTGCTTTAGGCCTTCATTGAAATCCCGCAGCTTTTGCTCCGCCCCCTGGGTTTGGCGCGACACCATTACATGCAACGGCTGCACCAAAAGTGGCGGTTCCAAAAATTCAAGCGCGTCTTTGCCCGCCGGGAGCGACGTGCTGATGACGTATTGGGCCGTAAATTTGTCCAACACCGTCAGGTCAATGCGCTTGGCCAGCAGCTTGTTCAGGTTGGTGGCTTCGTCAATGGCTTCCTCTTTTTGCAGGTAACTGGCGGCGTCAAACTCCGGCGAGTTGACATAGCCCATAATAACGCCAATCCGGTAAGGTTTAAGGTCTTGCAGCGAGGTGTAGGCAATGGTATCGGCTTTGCGTTTGTAAAACCCGGTAATGCCGTTGGCAAAGGCATCGGAAAGAAGGTATTTTTGGGCGCGTTCATTGGAATAGTAGGCCGGGTAGCCGGCATCGTACTTGCCGGTTTCAACCTCTTGCAACACCCGCGCCCACGGCAAAAATTCTATTTTTACGGTGTAGCCGGCGCGTTTAAAGGCCGCGCTTATAATCTCGGAGGTAAAGCCGTAGTTGGGTAATTTTTGCCCAACATACGGCGCCCAATCCAGCGTGGCCAACGTAATGGAGCCTTTGTCCACCGGAGCCGCCGCGGCCACGGTGGGCGTAACTGCGGCGGATTTGGCCACGGGCGCGGTGGCGGGAGTGGCAACAACGGTTGAAGTAACAGCGGCAGACGCGGTTGCGGTGGGCGCTTCGCCGCCGGTTAAGGCGGCATAGCTGCCATCCTGTTTCATCGCCGCCAGCGTGGCGTTAAAGGTTTTCAGCAGGTCGCCTTGCTGCGCGTTTTTGGCAAAAACCAGGTAGGTGTCGTTCACAGTCAGTGGAGTGGGCAGCGCCTCAATTTTGGCGGTGTACTGTTTTTCCTGAATGATTTTGGTACCGCCGGCCTCAACAGCCACCACGCAATCTACCCGGCCAAGCGCCAGTTTTTCAAAATTATCAACATCGTTGCTCACATCCTGAACGGTGAACACTTTTTTTTCTTTGGCCTGGTCAAAGGCATCACCGTAGCTCCACCCGGTTAAAACGCCAACCTGCTTGCCCTTTAAATCGTCGGGCGTGGCAAACTTAAACCCCTTGCCTTTTTGAACGTAGATGAGCATTTTTTCGGAATAGAGCGCGTCGGAGTAATCGTATATTTGCAGCCGTTTTTCGTTTTTGTAGATTCCGCCAACGGCCACTTCGCCCTTTTCGCTGAGTTCCAGCGCCCGTTTCCAGGGATAGGCGGCGACCTCGGCGGTCATGCCCATTCGCTCAAAAATGGCCTGCAACAAAGCCGGGTAAATGCCGGCGGCTTTACCGGCGGTATCGGCGTACATAAAGGGAGGATTGGCTTCATCCACAGCGATTTTTACCGGCGCAACCTGAGCCGTTGGTTGAGGCGCCGGCGTAGCGGCAGCGGTTTCTTCGGCTTGAGGCGCGGCGGGAGTTGCCGGTGCCGGCAACGGCATGGGGGTAGGAGTTTGGCGGCTAGTTGCAGCAGAAGCCTGGCGCGGGGTGGCGGTGTGCCACGGGCGGTTGAGATTGGGGGTAGCTCCACACCCCATAAGCAGTAACCCCATTAAAACAGCAAAAAGTAACAACAAAAGACCCTTGGCTCGCATATTATCCTCTCTTAACGGGTAAAAATTTGTAGCAGAAATGAACGGTAATTCTAAATTCCGGCATCCATCATATTATCGGCCAAGCCGGCAATTTATAGAGTAAATTTTGAGTTAATCTTTTGATGCCGTTTCTTTAACACATAAAAAACACCCTTTGCCACAAATAGGTAAAGGGTGTTTTTATTAGCGCCGGCGGGGATGGCGGCTATTTTGCAAACAAAAAGTCGGTGTTGGGAATTTCCGGCATGGTGATGGGTTGAGAGTAGATGTAAGCACCCGCTGGATGCAGTTTATCGCCCAGCATTTTGGCACGGAGCGCCATAAGTTGCGCTTGCTGCTCGGCGGTGAGGGTTTGGTTAACCTGGGCAAAGTTAATCGCAAAGTTATAAACAATTGCGCCATCCAGCTCGCCGTATTTTTCCATCAGGCCAAGGATGGCGGCGCGGTCGGGCGTGCCGCCGCTCATAAATTGGCGCAACGCCGTAGAAACCTCGCGCCGGGTTTGGACAATTCCTTGCAGGTAGGGCTTTTGAACATCTACCAAACCGGTTACGGTTTGTGCCTGGGCCGGCGTGAGCGTTTCTAGCAGGGTGCGGCCCATATCGCCGGTGAGGTTAGAGGCAATGGTGTAGCCGGGGTTGCCCATCGCCGGGGCATCCTTAAGATAAAATGAGCCAAAGTAGGTACCCTGCCGCTCCGGGCAAAAGTAAACGTCCGCCTCCACCGAACCGGCGTACCAGCTAAACATATCGCCGGCGTAAGTCATTACGGCCACTTTTACATCGCGGTCAAGCCCGCGCAGTTCGTCCGGTTCCGCCACATCGGGCCAATCGAGCATTCCCTTGCCCACCATTGTGTCCAGCTGCGCCCGCTGGTCGGCGGTAAACCCGGCAATCATCTGGCCCATTACCCGCGCCCGCTCGTAGCTGATTTCACCATCGAGCCGGTACAGTTGGGCGGAGTAGGCTTTTACGGCGGCTTCGTTCAGGCCGGCGCTACCAGCCGGCAAATCCCCGGTCAACAGCCGGCGAAACGCCTGCATCAGCACAAAACGATTGGCGGCGTACTGGTTGATGGCTTGCACCTGGCTTTGGGCCAGCGCAATCAACTCGGCGCGCTGGGCGGGGGTGAGGGTAGCCAGCATATTGAGCGAGGCGCGGGTGAGAAAATCGGTGTTGTGGCCCATCTGGCTGGGGTCGTTGTCGCGCAAATATTGAAAGCCCCAAAAATCGGCCACCTTGCCGGGCGGGAAGAAGGAATCCGCCCCCAAATCTCCGGTGATGAAGGCCAGCGCATCAAAGGCAATGGTGTTGCGCTGGGCTTCATCGGAGATGGCCTGCTCAATGTTCATTTCGCGCGGGCTGCCAGGCTGATCACCGAGCAGCGGAGCCTCGGACTGGGGCCGGGGTTGAGGCGACTTGCCGGCGCAAGTATCGCGGCAGTAGCGGCGGTCGCCGGCGGGCACATCGGCTGAACTATCGCAGCAATCCTTGCAGGTGCGCTCGTCACCGGTGAGAGTGCAGGCGGAGTAATCGCCGTTTGGCCCCAGGCTAGAGGGCACGTTTACGGTGATAAAGTTGGCATTTTGGGCAAAATCGTGTTTGGGGCATTCATCCCGGCAGGCTTTGCGGCCCGCGCCATCGGTGGTCAGGCTGTCACAACAATCCTTGCACTCACCTTCGTGGCGAGTGTTATTAAGGCATTGCGCGGCGGTTGGTTGCGTTTGGGCAACGGTTTTGGCGCTAGGTTGCGCTGGCGGCGCTGCTTTGGCCTGGCTGCGAGGAGCGCCGCAGCCGGTTAATAGCCACACCAGCAAACTTAAGCCAAGCAGTGATAATAACATTTGGTTGGTCTTCATGGTTGGTTCCTTTCGTGCGGTTAATTGAGCGACCCCCGTGAGTCGCACTTATTTAAAAGATGAATGGTTAAAACCGGCAATTACCGACCACTTCATCTATGTTTTGTTTTAGTTACTTCGGACGCAACGCACAACAAGCAGGCCGGTTTTATCATTGTAACTGGTCTTGCCGCTGGTAAAATCAACAAACCAGGCTGATGCCGCATGCCCAAACTGGGATGTAGACGACCAATAGCGAGTGGCTTGCGCGCCGGGAAAGTAGGTTGTATTTATCGCCGGGTTGGAACGGGTATCATCGCTAATTGAACGCAGTTCTTTGGCGTTGGGCAACCGCCAATCCGTGTGGCTACCTAGCGCGAGATTCTCGCAGTAAGCCAAAGCGTTTTCCCAGGTTACGGTGGATGCCTCGCCTTGCTGCCACATAAGGCCGGTGTTGTTATGGGTGACGGTGCCGTTGCCGTTAGCGGTGAAATTATTGGTGGTAACAGAAACGTTCCGCACGCAGCGGGCGTGAAAGCGTTTGACTCCGCCGGCGCTGATGGTTTCGCTTTTGGGATGCGCCCCGATGCCGCCGCCAGCGTTAACCACCCAGGCTTTGGTTGTATCGCCCACCTGTTCTATCACCGTCCACCAATATTCGGTGTTGGTAGATGGAAAGGCGGTTGTGTTCATGGCCGGGTTGTTGTGATCCAGGTCAACCAGGTTAAAAAGGGCGTGTCCGGTGGGCAGTTGCCAATCACTGTACCCATCCAGAGTTAGTTGGTCGCAGTAGGTTACGGCATTAGGCCAGGTCATCTCGCCGCCGTCGGTTTGCTGCCACATAAAACCTGTAACCTGGTCGGTCACGGTTCCATCGCCGTTGACCGTATAGGCCGGTGGGTTAAGCGAGTAGTCCGAGTCCTCGCCAAAGGTAGAGATGTAATCTGTCACCTGGCCCGTGTCCGGAAGCTTCAATGAATACGTCGTTTCATCACTGGTCGAAAGGATAAGCGGCAGGTAAATTGTTGTATTTGAACCCGACGAACCGGCTAGAAACAGGAAATCGGTGTTGATAATGGTCGGCATCGTAATGCGGTCAGAGTACCGGTAGGCGTAAGGTTCGGGGGTTAAGGGAAACTCATTCAGGATAAGTTGGCGGAGGGCGGTCAGGTCGGCCAACTGGGTGCTGTTAAGGCTCTGGCCGACCTGGGCCAGGTTGGTGGCGTAGTGATAGACAATATCGCCATCCAGTTGGCCGTACCGGGTAGCCAGGCTGAGAACCTCGGTGCTACTGACCGTCTCGCCGGCGATAAAACGGCGTAATTGAATTGAGATGTCGCGCCGCCGCTCCACAATCTCAGTCAGGGCGGATCGTTGGGTATCCACCAGGCCGGTCACCAGGGTTTTTTGGGTGGAATTTAGCTTTAACATAAAGGTGATCCCGGCGCTGGCCGTGAGATTGGCGTCAATGGTGCCGCCGGTAGACATAACCGGCGTGTCCTTCAGGTAAAAAGAGCCAAAGTAGGTACCTTGCCGTTCCGGGCAAAAATAAACATCGGCATCCAGCGAGCCGGCGTACCAACTGTAAATATCGCCGGCGTAGGTCATCAACGCCTCTTTTACGTCACGGTCCAGCCCTTTCATATCGTCCGGTTCCGATACAGCCGGCCAGTCGAGCATGCCCTTATTAATCATATTGGTGGTCAGAAAGGTTGTTTGGGTGGGGGTAAAAGAGCGGATGATAGTACCCATCACCTGCGCCCGGTCATAGCTCATCTGGCCGTCCAATTGATACAACTCGGCGGAGTAGGCCGCCACTGCATCCGAATCCAGCCCGGAACTTCCGGTGGGAACATCACCTTCAAGCAGGCGGCGAAAGGCTTTCATCAGAACAAACCGTTTGTAGGCATAATCGTTAATCGAACTGACCTGGCTATTGGCCAGCGTTTTAAGCTGCGCCTTTTGCTCTGCCGTCAGAATGTTCCACATATTAAAGGCGGCGCTGGTGAGAAACAGAGGATTATGGCCCATCTGGCTGGGGTCGTTATCGCGCAGGTATTGAAAGCCCCAAAAATCGGCCACTTTGCCAGGGGGAAAGAAAGAGTCGGCCCCTAACGAGCCGGTGAGAAACGCCAGGCCATCAAAAGCAATGGTGTTCCGCTGCGCCTCATCGGAGATGGTTTGCGTAATGGTCATGGTCGGCGTGAGGGCCGTACCGGAAATCAGTGAGTGAGGCGTTTCATTTGCCGGGAGCATCTCAACTGCTCTATCGCTGCCGGCGGCCCGGGCTACGGTTGGCGCGGCGGCGAACAGCACCACCAAGAGCAGGAACATCGTTAGCAAACTAATTGATAAACACCTGTAGATCATTGTTTATTTCCCCTCAAATCAAGTACGTTTCAGGTCAACCCCATTCCCTGCAAGTTGGCTTTAGTCACAGTGTAAACAGAATGTCTGAGAAATTTCCAAGTAATTACTGAGAAAATCCTGAGAATTTGCTTCTTAATATTTTCTCAGGATTGACCGATATAATCCGTAGTGAGATAATCTTACTGACAGGGAACACGTAATGGCTACCATTCTCATTGCCGATGATGACCCCAAATTGCTGAATATGGCCCGCCTGACGCTTGTTTACGAGGGGTTTCAGGTGATCACCGCCACCAACGGGCGCGAAACGCTGGCGCAAATCCAAACTCAGCCACCGGATTTGCTGATTCTTGATTGGTTGATGCCGGAAATGGATGGGCTGGCGGTACTCACTCAATTAAGAGCCGCCGGCAATCCGCTGCCGGTTTTAATGCTAACGGCACGCGGCGAGATTGAGGATCGGGTGGAGGGGTTGGATCGGGGGGCGGACGATTATCTGGTAAAGCCCTTTGCGCCCGCCGAATTGCTGGCCCGGCTGCGGGCGCTGTTACGCCGGTTTGAAACGACTCGCCCGGACAAACCGCTGGTTTACGCCGATCTTTATCTTAACCCCGCCACCCGCGAAGCGCGGCGCAATAGCCGGCCTTTTGAGCTAACCCCCACCGAGTTTGAACTGCTGGCATATTTACTGCGCCATCCCCGCCAAGTTTTGCCTCGCGAAGCCATTTTAACCGCGGTGTGGGGCTACGATTTTGACGGCAACGAAAATGTTCTGGAAGTTTATATTGGCTATTTGCGCAAAAAAACCGAAACCGGCGGCCAATCTCGTTTGATTCAAACCGTGCACGGGGTTGGCTATGCTCTACGCAAAGAATAGACAGGGGCTTTTATGTCAATCCGTTTGCGGTTAACGCTGATTTACAGCGCCATGTTAGCCCTTACGTTGGTTAGCTTTAGCTTGCTAATTTACTTTGGCCAGGCCAGGGCCACCCAACAAGACTTTGAAAGAAAATTAGCCGAAAAGGCGCAATCCTTTAACCGGGAGCGCCGGTTGCCGCCGGCTCAAAATACCGGCCAACCGGCTAAATCAGTGTCGCCGCCAGATGGCGCGGCCCCGCCCCGCCCCCCGGATATATTCTATGTGCAGGTTCGCACCCAAACGGGCCAAATTATTGAGCGCGACCCCGCTCTGGGCAATTACTTAACCATACCGCTCAGCCAGGCCGGCCTGCGGGCGCTCCAAAATGGCCAAACCTGGGTAGAAGGCGAGCATCTGGGGCAGGAACCCATCCTTGTTTTTAGCCAGCCTGTGCCCCTACCGGGGGGCAACGTCGAACTGGTGCAGGTGGCAGGGTCGCTGACTAACCAGGATCACGATTTGAATACATTACGGAATAGCTTGCTTGCCGCCGGGGTTATCACCATTGGGATAATGTTTGGGCTGGTGTGGCTGCTGGCCGGGCTGGCCCTGCGGCCAATCCACCGGCTTACGCAAGCTGCGCAAGAAATTGGCGACAGCCGCGACTTTGGCCGGCGCGTGGATTACGCCGGCCCCAACGATGAAATTGGCCGGCTGGCCGTTACCTTTAACGGCATGCTGGCCGAACTCCAAGCTACCTATCTCCAGGTGGAACAATCGCTGCAAGTCCAGCGCCGTTTTGTGGCCGACGCCTCTCACGAACTGGGCACGCCGCTCACCACCATTCGGGGCAACCTGGGCCTGCTACAACGCGAACCGCCGGTCAGCGCCGAAGACCGGGCCAGAGTGTTACATGACCTGGTTGAAGAAACCGAACGGTTGATGCGGCTGAACAAAGAGTTATTAATCCTGGCTCGGGCCGATGTGCGACGACCGCTGCAACGTGAACCCATTTTGCTGCAACCGCTGCTGGAGGATCTGTGCAGTCAGTTCAAACTGCTGGTTTCGCACCGAAAAATCATCTGCCAAAACTCACCGGGAATCACGCTGCATGGCGACCGCGACGCGCTCAAACAGGTTTTGTTGATTTTGCTGGATAACGCCCGTAAACACACGCCGGAGGAGACCACCATCACCCTGGCTTTAAGCACAACCGCCGAACAGGTTAGCCTCAGCGTGGCCGATGATGGCCCCGGCATTGCCCCCAAAATATTGCCTCATATTTTTGACCGTTTTTTTCGGGGCGATGCCGCCCGCACCGGCATCGGCACCGGGTTGGGGCTGGCAATTGCCCGCGAAATGACCACCGCTCTGGGCGGCACGCTAACTGTATCCAGCCGGCTGGGCCAGGGAACAGTTTTTACTTTGACGTTTCCCAGGAACTAACTTTTTACCGATACAAAAACAAAAACACCCCCTGCCGCAAGTGGGCAGAGGGTGTTTTTTATTAACGCCATCAGGCGGCTAACGCTACCCGATTATTTGAATGCTTTTCGGTACAGTTCCAAAATTTCGGCTTCGCTGGTTTCGCGTGGGTTGCCCGGCGTACACACATCCTTAAACGCCGAAGCGGCCAGGGCGGGCAGGTCTTCTTCTTTTACGCCCAGTTCAATCAATTTTTCGGGAATGCCGATTCTGGTTTTCATGGCGGCCACGGCGTCTACGGCGGCTTTGCGGTATTCATCAACGCTCATCGAGTCTACGCCCTTCACGCCCATGTTACGCGCAATTTCGCGGTATTTTTCGCCGGTGGCGGGGGCGTTATATTCCATAATGTACGGCAGCAACAGAGCGTTGGCCACCCCGTGCGGCGTGTCATAGAACGCGCCCAACGGGTGCGCCATCGAGTGCACAATCCCCAGGCCCACGTTAGAAAAGCCCATCCCGGCCAGATATTGCGCCAGGGCCATACCACTGCGGGCTTCCATGTTGTTGGGTTCAAACACGGCTTTTTCAAGATGGATGGCAATCAGTTCGATGGCTTTCAGGGTGAACATGTCGGTCATTTCCCAGGCGGCGCGGGTAATGTACCCTTCGATGGCGTGGGTGAGCGCGTCCAGTCCGGTGGCGGCGGTTAAACCTTTGGGCATCGAAGCCATCATGTCGGCGTCAACAATAGCCAGCACCGGCAGGTCGTTGGGGTCAACGCACACCATCTTCTTTACGGCATCTTCATCGGTAATGACGTAGTTGATGGTTACTTCGGCGGCGGTCCCGGCGGTGGTGGGGATAGCAATAATCGGCACGGTTCGGTTTTTGGTGGGAGCCACGCCTTCCAGCGATTTCACATCACTGTATTCGGGGTTGGTGGTAATAATCCCAATCGCTTTGGCCGTATCAATGGGCGAGCCGCCGCCGATGGGCAGCAGAAAGTCCGCGCCGGATTCGGCCAGCGCTTTTACGCCGGTTTGCACGTTTTCAATGGTGGGGTTGGGTTTTACGTTATCGTAAATAACGTAGGGAATGTTGGCGGCATCAAGCATATCGGTTACTTTTTTAACCACGCCAAATTTAATCAGTTCTTTATCGGTAACGATAAAGGCTTTTTTAAAGCCCCGGCGTTCCACTTCACCAGGAATGGCGCTGATGGCTCCCGTACCAATATACAGGGTTTCATTGAGGATAATTCGGTTAAACACAGTATCTCCTTATTAATGTAATCAAATGTAAACAAATGTAAGTAAATGTAAGCAAAAACTATTAAATAAAAATATAACAACAAATACGGTTTTGTTACAATACTAAAAATGATGTATTTTCTACACTTTTCAATGGAATTATCATGGCAAACAACCCGCCGCCAGAGCAGTTAGCCCCAACTGGCAAAAACTCTACATTTTTTACTGATAGAAGGTGCCTTTTTTGGGGAAAATTTTGGCAATCAGGCTGATTTGGAACGCGGGTTCTGTTAAAAAATTTACGGTGATGGCATTTTTGAGATTAAGCCGTTTTCAGCTATTATTGTACAGTTTGACCACAGTAAACTAAATAAGGAGCGAAGATTGAAACTGAAATTTTTGATACTAATTATGGGGTTGGCCATACTTTTGGCGGCGTGCAGCGGCAATAATTCGGCCCAGCAACAGGCCAAAGACGAGGCCACCGTAGAAGCAACTGCCGCCCCCGCCGCTTCGGCAGAGCCGGACAAGGCGACCAATCAACAAACCGAGGAGAATTTTGTGACAACCGCCAGTGGATTAAAGTACACAATTGTAAAAGAAGGAACCGGCGAAACGCCCAAACGGGGCAATCTGGTAAAAGTGCATTACACCGGCACCCTCACCGACGGCACCAAGTTTGACAGTTCCTATGACCGCAAAGAACCCATCGAGTTTGTGGTGGGCACGGGCCAGGTTATTCCCGGCTGGGACGAAGGCATTATGCTGCTCAAAGTGGGCAGCAAAGCCAAACTGGTCATTCCCCCGGAACTAGCCTACGGCGAACGGGGCGCGGGCGGCGTGATCCCGCCCAACGCCACGCTCAATTTTGATGTTGAACTGGTTTCGGTGGAACCTGGCCCGCCGCCACCGCCGGAAGCGCCGACCAAAGTAAAAGATACCGATTACATCACCACCACCACCGGCCTGAAGTATTACGACTTGCAAGCCGGCACCGGCGCCGAACCCAAAACCGGCCAAACCGCCACCGTGCATTACACCGGCTGGCTGGAAGACGGCAAAATGTTCGATAGTTCGCTGCTGCGCGGGCAGCCGTTCAGCTTTGCGGTGGGCAAAGGCCAGGTTATCCCCGGTTGGGACGAAGGCGTAGCCAGCATGAAAGTGGGTGGCAAACGCCAACTGGTCATCCCGGCCAAACTGGCCTACGGCGAAAAAGGCGCGGGTGGCGTTATTCCGCCCAACGCCACACTTATTTTTGAAGTGGAATTGCTTAAAGTAGAATAGCGGTTTGTAATTAGCCCCAATAAAAAACCCCGGTGGATAATCCGCCGGGGTTTTTTATTTAACCCAGTTCTTCGCGCACGGTATAGATGGGCTTGCCCTGGCTTTCGTGGTAGGTGCGCACCACCAACTCGCCCAGCAACCCCATAGTTACAAATTGCACGCCAATCATCACCAGCAAAATTGCCAGCAACAACAGTGGCCGCTCAGACAGCGCCATGCCGTACACCAGCTTCAAAATAGTCAGGTACACGCCAATCAAAAAGCCCAACCCCAACGACATCAAGCCCATCTGCCCAAAAATCTGAATGGGCCGGGTGGCGTAATTGAGCAAAAAACGCACGGTTAACAGGTCCAAAATAACCCGCACTATCCGGCCCATTCCGTACTTGCTGCTGCCAAACTGGCGCGAACGATATTTTACCGGCACTTCGGCCACGGTAACGCCGTAGTAACTGGCAATCGCCGGGATAAAGCGGTGCAGGTCGCCGTACAGGTTGATGCTTTTAACCACCTCGTTGCGGTAGGCTTTGAGCGAACAGCCGTAATCGTGCAGGTGCACGCCGGTGCCGGTGGAAATAAGCCAGTTGGCCGTTAGCGATGGCAGTTTGCGGGTAATAAACGAACCGGCACCTTCTTTCCAGCGTTCTACCCGCCAGCCGCTCACCACATCATTGCCCTCGTTGATTTTGTCCAGCAATTTGGTAATGTCAGCCGGGTCGTTTTGCAAATCGGCATCCATGGTAATCACAATATCGCCGCGAGCGCGGTTAAATCCGGCGGCAAACGCGGCCGTTTGCCCAAAATTGCGCCTAAAACGGATAATTCGCACCCGCTCATCCTGCGCCCGCAATTTTTTCAACTCCACAAAAGAGCCGTCGGCGCTGCCGTCATCAATACAAACAATTTCAAAGGAAGAGTTGATTTTTTCCAGCGCCGGCACCAGCTCTTCTAACAGGTGCGGAATGCTTTCTTCTTCATTATAAATAGGTAAAATGATACTGATGTAGGGATTTGACATAATCTTTATAACTAAGCCTCGCTTTTTTCTGAAACAATTTCACGGGCGCTGCGGGTAAAATAGACAATCCCGCCAATAAGGCCGGTCACAATGTTACCAAACACGTAATACAACAGCGACATTGACACGGCAATCTCGGCGGGCACGCCCACTTGTCCAAATAACTGCCGGTAGGTTTCTTCGCGCACGCCCAAACCGGCAAAACTGATTGGAATTAGCAGCACAATCGAGGTGATGGGCACAAACACAGCATATTGAATGAGGCTGGCTTGCGCCCCCAACCCCCAGCCAATAAACACGTTGGTTAAAATCAGCGACACGTTAAACACCAGCGACACTACATACGATTTACCCAACGCCGGGAGCGGATACCGTTGGAATGACTCAAACAGGCCGCCAATCCATTTAATGGTGGTGATTTTTTTAAACAGGCCGATTTTGGTTTGCAGCCCCACGTACAAAGGCCGGTTGATGAGCAGCAACCCCAGCACCAACCCGGCCAAAAAAATGGCCACGGTAAAATAGGCCACCGCCGCCGGGATTGATCCCCAGTCAAACAGCAGGGCCACCAGCGCAATCAGTTGCAACGCCGACAGGCCGATAAAGCGGTCAACCAGCACGCTGGTAACGGCATCGGCGCTGCGCTCGCTGTGGCGGTTTAACTCCAAAATGCGGATGGCGTCGCCGCCCAGCCCGCTGGGGAGCAGATTGTTAAACAGAAAGCCCACAAAATAGATGGCGGTCAGTTCGCCCACCGGCACCGGCACGCCAATCGCTTTCAGCAAAATTTGCCAGCGGATGGCCCGGATGAACACGCCCAGCAGCACCATCGTTACCCCGGCCAGCAGCCACCACGGGTTGGCTTGCTGCACCACTTTGAGCAGCGCCTGCGTGTCGAGGCTGCGGAAAATAAAGTACAGCAGGGCCACGCTAACCAAAACTTTTGCAATATTGAGCAGTTGTTTTTTATTCATTACCGCTTGAATTAGTTCTTGATAATTTGATGATAGTGCTTCAGCGCGGCGGCCCAGTTTTGCGCCTCCAACAGCCGGGCGGCTTCATCGGCGGCGGGGCCGCGCCACTTGAGATTGAAGGCCACCGCCTGTTGGTACGCCTGCACGGCGGCGGGCAGGTTACCCGTTGCTTCATACGCCTCGCCCAACGCAATAAAACCGTCCACCCAACCGGGAAAGATATTAACCGCGGTTTGGTAGGGTTCAATCGCTGCCGCCGGACGGCCCGCCGCCACCAGCGCATCACCCAGCGCCCGCAACGCGCCGGCTTTGGCCGTGCGCGGATCCGGGTTGAGCACGCCCTGCGCTTCGGCGGCGGCAGCCCACGGATACGCCGCCTCAACCGCCTGCGCCGCCAGCCCCAACACCGCCTCGGTGAGCGGCCCGGCTTCGTACACGGCCAGCTTTGGCTCCGAAATAACCACGCCGGAGAACGACCTGTTTTTAAAGGCAGGCGTTTCGGCGGGAGCAAAGCGGTTCACCGCCCAAATTCGCCCGCCGCCCTGCCGCAAGCCGGTTGCGCGACCTTGAATATTAGTCAGCAACGCCGCCGGAGTCAAAAGTTGAGCTTGCCCGCGATAGTAATAGCCAATAAAGCGGCCTTCATCCCACAACGGGCCGGTAATAATAATGTCGGCGGGATGGGCGTGCCGGGTAAGATACGCCGCCGCCTCGCGCCAATTGGGTTTGGTGAGCTGGTAAACACCCAGCGTGCCCACCAGCGAAACGGTAGCCAGCGCCCACACGCCATACTGCGCCAGTCGCGCGGCGTTTGCCGGCTGGCGGGCGATGGTTTCCGCCAGTTGCCACACCGCCACACTAATCACACTTAAGTACAGCGGCAACACAAACGCATATCTAAATTGCAGGGCGCGGGGATCGCCTAAAAAAATGGGCAACGCCGTGGGCAACAACAGCCACAACCCGGCCAACACCGCCAGCGGCCAGTTTTTGCGGGCCAACGCCAGCACTCCCAGGCCAAACAGCCCCAAAAACAACCAGGCGGCAACTCCCGGCAGCGGTCCCAACGCGTTCACCACGCCGGGGATAAAGGCCAACGGCGAGCCAACCCCGCCTTCGATGGCCCCCACGGCAGCGCGTTTGCGTAAAATATTAAACAGCACCGGCCACCACGGCAGGTACAACCCAAACGTTACCACCACCGCCGCTCCAAAACCGGCCACAATGGGCCATCGCCAGCGGTGTGTTCGCCGGCGGGTGTAAATCAATTGGCTGATGATGTAACCACCGTGCGCCGCCAGAATGAGAAAACCAAAATACATGGTGTACACGGTGGCGGTGATAGCCAGCGCGTAGGCCAGCCAGCGCCACCGGCAAGCCGGGCGAGCCACTGCCCGGAATAACAGCAGGGTTGCCAGCGCCGCCACCGCCATAAACAGAGCGTGCATGCGCGCCTCTTGCCCGTATTTGATGGCCACCGGAGCCACGCCCAGCAGCAACGCCGCCGAAATTGCGCCGGCGGGCGGCAAAAATCGGCGGGCCAGCGCCAACGTAACGGCCACCGTTACCACCACCGCCAATGCCGACGGGAATCGCCACAACCAATCCGAGGTGGCGGTGGGCGGCGCATCACCCACGGTAAGCCGGGCAAACGCGCCGGCCAGCAGGTAATACAGCGGCGGGTGAATATCGGCGGCAGTCCAGCGGATAACTTCTGCCGGGGATTGGCCGGCAAAACTGGCAGTGAGAATTTCGTCGCCCCAAAAACTATCGGCGGCCAGGCCATGCAGCACCACCGCCAGCGTCAGGGCCACAATTGCCAGCGCGGCCAACGCCGGGCCGGGGGCCGGGCGCGTTACAGATTCAGTTTTGAGGCGCGGTTTAATCGTCATGGGTAAAAAATTTTTCAACTTGCTTATTGTGGCCAATCCGGGATTTTTGTCCAATTACGGGGCGGCGGGTCGCCGGGCGGCAGCACCCAAAAACTTTTTAAGGGTATTCACTAACTCGGTGGCGGCAATGGGCGGCGAAAGGTGGGCGTTGGCCCCGGCCCGCTGCGCCCGCTGGCGGTGCCGGGCGGTGTTCCAGGCCGATAACACCACAATCGGCACCTGCGCCAGGGCCGGCAGCCGGCGCATGGCGGCAATGGTTTCAAAACCGTCCATCACCGGCAGGCGCAACCCCATCAAAATTAAATCGGGCTGCCACGCCTGGGCCTTTTCAATGCCTTCCTGTCCGTTGCGGGCCACCTCAACTTCAAACTCGGCGGACAAGTTGAGTTGTTGCGCGTACACGCTGCGCAAAATGGTATGCCCTTCGATATAAAGAATTTTGGGTTTACCGGCGGTGATGGTCATTTTAACCGGAGCGTGCCTAAATCCACGGCAAAGTTGGGCAGCGGCTGGCCGTTAGCAAAAGCCGGCAGGCGCTCGCCGCCGGCAAAGTTATACAGGCCGGCCACAAGCCGGTACTCGCCCGGCGGCAGCGCCGCCAAATTGAGCGGGCGCGGGTCCACAATAACTTCGGCGGCGTTCCACTGGCTGGTGGGATAATCGCCGTTGAGCGGCGGCGCGTCAAACCCGGCCACCTGCCGTCCGGCCTGCCAGAGCTGCACAAACACGGTATAATCGGCGGCGGGCCGGCCCTGCGGCTGCCACACCAGTGTGAGCGTGCAATCGGCGGCGGGCGTGGCGCAGCCGGCAAGCGCCGGTTGCGCCAGCGTAATCTGGTCGGCAAATTGGGCGATTACCGGGCCGGCGGCGGGCCACGCCGGCGGCGTTAGTTTGAGCGCCCCCACGGTGGGCGCAACTTCGCGCCCCGCCGGGTTGCTGGCGGGCAAGCCGGGCCGGCCCGGTTCTTTAAAATTGAACAAGCCCACGTTAACCAGCAACCGAGCAGGTGCGGCACTACCGCCTTCGACCAGCACCGGGTAGGTATCGGCCACAATTTCGCCGGGGTTAAGGGTAGAGGTGGGGCGCAACCCCAGGCCGGGGTAGGTATTAAACTGCCCCACGCTCTGGTGATTGCGGCCAATCAGGTGCACAAACACGCTGAAGTTGGCATCCATCGGCTTGAGCGCCTGCCAGTAGACCGTTACCGGCACGCGTTCGCCGGGATGAACCGCCTCCGCGCCGATTTGCGCGCCGAGCAGCTTAATCTCCCCGTTGTAAGTCCAATCCAGCCGGGTGAGGTTGGCCGGCAGGTCGGCCTCGGTGAGCAGCGGGCGGGGCCAGTAGGCCGGAGCCACCAGCCCCACCGGCAGCCACAACGCCAACGCGCCCAGCCCGGCCAACAACACGCCCACCGCCGGTAGTTGGATTTTTTGGGGCAGCAGCGCCCACCAGCCCCACACCACCACCAGCGCCAGCGAACCGAGCGCGGGCAAAAGCTGGCGGCCCTGCATGCCGCCCTCGGTGGCTACCAGCCGGGTAAGCGAAAAGGCCAGCGCCACCGGAAACACCAGATGCAGCGCCAGCGGGTGCAGCCACGGCGCGGCGGTGGGCCGGCTTGCCGCATCATTTTCAGGCCGGCGGATTACCCGCCACGCCTGCGCCAATAACGCCAGGCCAACGCCGGCCAGCCCAACCCGGCTGACAACCCGGTAAACGGCGTACACCCAATCCGGGGCAACAATGTTCAGCCAACCAAACGTGGCCCAAAACGAAACCTCGCCGGTGCGGAGCGTGTAAATAAACTGGCTGAGCGTGAGCGGTTGGGGATCGACATTAAAATAGAGTTTGTACAGCCCGCGCTGAAAAAAATCGCCGTAAAGCTGGTAATTGCGCCAATACCACCAGCCCGCCACCAGCCCAAAAGTTAAGCCGATGAGCAGGCCATCGCGCCACAACCGCCGGGCCGCGCCGGGTTGACGGCGGCAGGCGATAGCGCATTGCAAAAAAGCCACCACCGCCACCAATCCCACCGCCAGCCCGGTCATTTTGGCCAGGGCGGCCAGCCCCAACGCCGCGCCCAACGCTATGGCTCGCCACCACCGAGGCGACGGGCCGCGCAGCGAGTACCGTTGAGCCAGCCACACGGCCACGGCGCAGGTGGCAATATTGGCCGGCTCGTTGGCCACCGAGGCTGTGATAAAGGCATACATCGGCTGAACGGCCACAAACAGGGCCACAGCGGCGGCAAACCAGGGTGCGGGGAGTCGCTTTTGGCGGGGATGAGTGGGGTCGGAAGTCGGAGAATCGTAAATCTCAACGGCGGTGAGGTAGATAAAAATGAGGGCCACCACGCCCCAGGCCATTGAATAGAGGCGCAACGCATGCACGGCCAGCGCCAGCCCGCGGTACGGAAAATTCTCGGCGGAACTGTGCAGGTAATTGTTTTTGTTGCCGGGATCGAGCGCGTAGCCCAGCGAGGCGTGCGGATTGCGGGTGCGCTCCGAGTAGCCGTCAAAGGAGCCCAGATCAAAGGGCTGCACCAGCAGCGCCCCCAGCGCGTAATACAGCGGCGGCTGCTGCCCGCCCCAAATACCCCGGCCCGGCAACATCACCGGCAGGCCGTGGCCGGTGGCAATATATTTTATGTGGCCGGTGTGCGTCCACTCGTCCGGGGCTTCAAAGATGGGCACCATAAAAAAATAAAGGCCGGCCAGCAGTAGGTACGCAACCAACGCCGGCCACACACCGGGCCAACCCAACAAGCGAGGAGACAAAGCAACAATACGTTTAAACATACTTGCTTAAGTTAGCCATTTCCGGGAATTGCGCAAGCCGGGCCGGGCCAAATCAACGGGGAAATAACGAATTGCGAATTACGAGTTACGAAATTTCATTTGGCCCGGCGTGACAACAGACCGCGTTGCAGGCCACGTTTAAAAACGTGACCTGCAACCGGCAGCGAACAGGGTTTTTATTGGGCAATCACCCAACAGGCGTGCGGCGGAAAAGAAACCACCTGGGGCTGGCCCACGCGGGGCAGTTCCAGCCGCCGTTCGTTCAGGGCATCTACGGTGAGGCTGGTTTGATTCAAATTGATTTTTACCCGCACAATCGCGCCCAAAAAAGTAACGGTCTCCACCTGCCCGGTTAGTTGATTTTCGTCGGGGCGCGGGCCAAACCGCAACTCTTCGGGCCGCAACATCACCTGCACGGTAGCGCCGGTATGCGCGGTAATGGGCGAAGTGGTGGTTAACGTCTGGCCGTTGTAAGCCAGCAGCCCGGCGGCGGCATCAACCACCACGCACGGCAGTTGGTTGAGCGTACCCACAAACGAAGCCACAAACGCCGTTTGCGGATAATTGTAAATTTCAAAGGGCGAACCAACCTGCTCGATTAACCCTTTGCTCATTACCACAATTCGATCAGAAATTGAGAGCGCCTCTTCCTGATCGTGGGTTACGTAAATGGTGGTGATGCCCAACTCCTGCTGAATGCGCCGGATTTCGGCGCGCAGTTCCAGCCGGATTTTGGCATCCAGGGCCGACAGCGGCTCGTCCAGCAGCAGCACTTCCGGCTGAATAGCCAGCGCGCGGGCCAGCGCCACTCGCTGCTGTTGCCCGCCGGAAAGCTGGTAAGGATAGCGCGCGCCAAACTCTGGCATGTGGATCAATTGCAGCATGGCGGCCACGCGCTGTTTAATCACTTCTTTGGCGGTTTTGGCAATTTTAAGGCCAAACCCAATGTTATCGGCCACGGTCATATTGGGGAACAAAGCGTAGGATTGAAACACCATCCCCACATTGCGCTGGTTAGGCGCCCGGTGGGTAACATCAACATTATTAATTTTTATCTGGCCGGAACTGGGCTTTTCAAACCCGGCAACCATGCGGAGAGTAGTGGTTTTGCCGCAGCCGCTTGGCCCCAAAAAGGAGATAAATTCGCCTTTTTCTACCTGAAGATTGAAGTTTTGGACCGCTTCTACCGTTCCAAAACGCTTGTAAATGTTGGTTAGTTCTAAAAAAAGCATAGCCACCTGCGGAATTAGAAATTAGCGTGGTCCGACAATCTGCTCCCGTTGTTGCCGGGGAGCGCCGCGACCCAAAAGTTGTATCAGGCCAATGCAGGCCCAGGTTAACGCAAAACTGATAACGGTGAGCGCCGCCGGTTCGTAGGCGCGGTTTTGCCCCAGCACCGCCAGGTACGGCCCAAACGCCGGCCTGGCCAAAAACGAGGCCAGCACCAGTTCGCCCACCACAATGGCAAAGGTGAGAAAAGCGCCGCTGAGTAGCGCGGTGCGGATGTTGGGAAAAATTATCTGCGCGATGATGGTGGGCCAGCCCGCGCCCAAACTTTGCGCGGCTTCGGTGAGCGTGCGGATATCAATGGCCCGCAGCCCGGTATCCACGGCGCGATACATGTACGGCAGCGATAACACCGTGTACCCGGCAATCAGCAGAATGTTGGTGGAAAAAGTATTGCTGGTGAGCAGCAGCGGCGGGCGGCTGTACACCCGGATTAGCCCAAACACCAGCACCACCGCCGGCACGGCAAACGGCAACAGCGTTATCAACTCGATAACAGGCCGCAGCCGGGGCAATCGCAATTGAACCCAATAGGCTGTGGGCACGGACAGCAACAGGCTAACTACAATGGTAGAGAACGCCATTGCCACCGAAAAGCCAAACGTTTGCAAAAATTTGGGATCGCCGAGGGCGTTTTGGTACGCCAGCAAGCTGATGGCATCCCGTTTGGCCCGCAACGAAAAAATAAAGGTGCCAATCAACGGCAGTAAAAAATAGATGGCCCCCAAAGCCACCCACAACCAGGCCCACATAGTTTTTGGTTTCATCGCAGCCACCTTTCGGTGCGGCGCTGCAACAGCGAATACCCGGCCAGCGACACCGCCATAACCACCACCATGCCCAACGCCAGCGCGTAACCCAGGCCGGGGTTGTTCAGCACATCGCCGCGAATTTGCGCGCCAATCACAATTGTCACCAAATTGAGCGAGCCGCCGGTAAGGGCAAAGGCCGTGGCATACGCGCCAAAAGCATTGCCAAATAACAAAATAATTGCGCCTAAAATAGAAGGCATCAACACCGGCAGGCCGATGTAACGCCAGTAATGCCAATCGCTTGCGCCCATATTTTCCGCCGCCTCGCGCCATTCCGGTTTTAAGCCATCGAGCGCCGGCGTGATAATCAGTATCATCAACGGGAGCTGAAAATACATATACGTCAGGCTTAAGCCCACAAAGCTGTAAAGATTAAAGCCAACGCTGTATAGATCAAGGCCAAAGAGCGTTTTGAGCAACGTGGTGGCAAATCCCACCCGACCCAACGTGGCAATAAAAGCAAACGCCAGCGGAACGCCGGCAAAATTAGAAGCCACGCCACAAAACGTTAATACCGTAGCGCGGATGTTGGCGGGCAAATTACCCAAAGTGATGGCGTAAGCCAGCAAAAACCCAAAAATGCCGCTGCCCAGCGCCGTAACCAGGCTGATTTTTATACTAAGCCAATAGGCGTTCAGCACAAACGGCTGGGTCAGGCCAATAATATTTTGCAGGGTAAAATTGCCCTGCCGATCCTGAAAACTGCCGGTAAATAAAGAAAACGTGGGCAAAATCATAAAAGCCACGGCAAAAACAAAAAAAGGAACAACACCCAGCCAGGCCCAGGAAAATTTCCGGGTGGATGGTGATGCTGCAAATGGGGCCACAGGCTGCCTCCTGCTTCAGTGGAGTTGAAATGATGCGCTAAAAATGGCCCTCCGCCGGTAGTTGCTGGCGGAGGGCCGGGGTGGAGCGAATTTATTTAACGTTAACGTTTACAACAGCGTCCCATTTTTCGGTGATGGTCTTTTTGGCGGCTTCCAGTTGTTGCAGAGTGGGGAAGGCCGCTTTGGCGTACAGTTCTGCCGGGGGCAGTTTGCCGGCCAAATCCGCCGGAACCACGTTGCGTTTAACCATATCACTGTAGCGAATGGGGTGGCCATAGCCGCTCAGCCAAACCAGTTGGCCTTCGTCGGAGTAGAGGTATTCCATCCACAGTTTGGCGGCGTTGGGATGAGGCGCGTAGGCGCTGATGGCCTGCACGTACACCCCGCCCAAAATCCCGGATTGAGGCACTACCACTTCTACATTGGGGTTGCCGGCCAGGGTATCGCGGTCAACCAGCGCCAGGTAGTCGTTCCGAATGATGACGGGCGTTTCGCCGCTGGCCACCGTGCCAGAATTGGCAATGACCGGCACAAAGTTGCCGGCTTTGTTCAGTTCGGCAAAGAATTGCAGGCCGGCTTCGGCGGCGGTGTTTAAATCATTGGTGCGAGACAGCCCGGCAGCGTACACGGTTTGAATGGCCTGGTTAGAGGTGCGCGGGTCGCCGGCCAGAGCCACCTGGCCTTTGTATTCGGGTTTCAGCAAATCGGCCCAATCTTTGGGCACGTTTTTAACCACGTCTTTGTTAACTTCAAAAGCCAGCACGCCGTAATAATCGCCGTACCAGTAGCCTTCGGGTTCCTTCAAATCCTGCGGAATGGAGGCCCAGGTTGAAACTTTGTAGGGTTGCAGCAGGCCTTCGGCCTGGGCTTGCGGGCCAAAGGCAAAACCAACATCAACAACATCGGGGGCTTGCGGGCCTTTGTTATCTTTGTTGGCCCGGATGGCTTCCAGTTCGTCACCGGAGCCGGCGTTGGGGTCAAGCTCGTTAATCTGGAGGCCGTATTTGGTTTTGAAATTTTCAAGCATAACGCCGTAGTTGAGCCAATCGTGCGGCAGGGCCACCACGGTTAACGCGCCTTCGGCTTTGGCCGCGGCCACCAGTTTATCCATTTCAGTAGCGGTTTGCCCGGCGGCAGCGCCCACAGCGGTTTGGGCCGATTCGGCGGGCGGAATGCACAGTTTCCAGCCGGGTTCAACCACGTCCGGGTTATCAATTTTGGCGTAGCTGCTATCGGTGGCGTGTTTGGCGTTGGTGGCGTCCACAATCGCTTTGTAGGCCAGCACATCGCCATAGAATTTGTCGGCTAATTTCGACAGCCAGTCATCGGCCTGAATGGTCACATCGCTGGAGCAGGTTACATCCTTTTGCGCCATAGATACCGCCGGCAGCATCATGGTTACAACCAGTAATAACAGGGTAAACACAACTGCATTAAACTTACTATTCATTGACTTGATCCTCCTTGATTGTGCTGTTTCAAATAGAGTTAACTACATAAGCGGGCCAAAATATTTTTCTGTTTTTTTATAGTTGCCTGTTTTTACTCCTCCCGGCTAAATGTTACAGCGTAGTATAGATACAGTATTTTAAGGGCTATTTAAGGAGTTGTTAAAGATTTGTAAATTTTCTGTGGAACGGCTGCCGTTTTAAGCCAATTGGGAGTTTTTTGAGCAGAAAAGCGCCGCAGCCGGGATGGGAAGGGGAACAAAGAGAGAGGGCCGCGTGGGTAAAACACAACAGCCCAATTATAACACAGATTGTTTGATACCGCGCCAATGGCGCTATTTTTTTGTAGTTTTTGGGAACAACTCAACAAAAAGCCAGGTTAAAATTAACCGGCAAAGCGGGCTTTTGTGGCGGCCTGTATTTGTTTAAAATTTGTATTTCAGTTGCGCGGCGTGCCGGTTGAAAACCCAGTAAACGGTGGATCCAAAGTTATTAAACAGTTTTGTTTTGGACACTCGTTCCGCTTCCATATCGGCCAAGTGATGATGTTCCTGAAAAAAACTCTTCTGCGGCGATATTGGCAGGCCGGCAGGATAACCATTGAGTTCGGCAGGGGTAACGGTTACAACCTGATCCCATTTGTAACCCCACGATAAAAATACCTGGGCGGTATAAAAGGGGCGTTTTTTGCCGTTTTCCAGCAGATAAGTGGTTTCGTCGGTGGCTAATTTTATTAACGTGCCATCAGGGTGATGGTCAAGCGTGTTAATTTCGGGGCCGGTTTCAATTTTGGCCAGGGTTTCATCGGATACGGTGAGGATGTGCCGCCACTGATAACCCAGGCCCTCAAACGCCTCTGCATTGCGAAAAGGGCGTTTTTGGCCGTGTTCAATAAAGAAAACGGTATTGTCGGAAGTGCCTTTAATCAGGCTGCCTTCCCGAAAGGTCATTGGCAAGCCGGTGTTGAGCCGGGCCAGGTATTTGTCGCTAACGCGAATAACCTGGGGCCAGTGATACCCGTGCGACAGGAAAATCTCCGCCGAAGGGAATAATCTCTTTTCAAAATTGGTGTACAAATAAATACTTTCGTCGCTGCCCTGAAGCGTCATGCCGTAGGGATGCCACGGCACAATAATCTGGAATTGAAACAGCAAGTGCGCCTTGACAGTGCGGGCCAATTTGGCTTTAGAAGCGCCATGCACCCGCGAGTGCAACACGGCGGGGTATTCGGCCACTTTATAGCCCATTCGCATGGCGTTAATCAGCAGTTCGGTGCCGCCCAAAAAGCCATTTGATTCAAACGGGACATCTTCGGTAACGTTGCGGCGGTAGGCTCTGAACAGAGCCGTGTAGGTATGAATGCGCCAATCGGCCAGCAGGCGGTACAAAGCCGAAGCGCCCTGGCTTAAAACCAGCCGGTAGGCCGGCACATCCTTAATCCCCCCCAAAGGATGGTAGGGCGAAGCGGTGACAATATCAATGCCGGGGGTTAAATAGGAAAGCAGTTGCGGAATTTCTGAGAATTTGTAAGTGCCGTCGCTATCGGTGGTTAAAATGATGTTGCCTTTGGCGGCAGCAAACCCCGTGCGCAGGGCCGCGCCTAACCCCTGGTTTTTCTCGTGGCGCTCAAACCGGAGCGTTACCTGCGGAGCTAAATCGGCCTGGGCAAATGCCGTTGCAAATATCTGGCAAGTATCATCACAACTGCCGTCGTCAACAAAAATCACCTCAACAGTTTTGGTTTCGGCCAGGGTATTAACAATCGGAAAGAGTTCAGCCTGGATTTTATCAACATTATCAGCTTCATTGTAGCACGGAATAATAATCGACAGGTCCATTTTTTAGCTCCCTAACACTACACCTTTGAGTTACGCCGCCATACCCAACGGCGCGGCAGTTAATTCCGGAACAGGCTGTTTTATGTGCACCAGGCGTTGGTTAATAGCATCACGGATATCGAACGCTATTTTTAGCGCCTTGTAGCCATCTCTGGCCGGCACTTGCGGGGCAACGGTACGGTCGAGGATGGATTTTATAAAATGCTCAAGCTCTAAAAATAAAGGCTCGTAGGCCGGTACGTGGATGTATTCAACAATGCTTTCCTGCCGATATTTTACCCCGGCCTGATTGGGGCTAAGGTATTCGCCCACGGTGCGGCGGTGAACCATAATGCTTTTTTGAAGCAAGTTAGCCTCAATATAAGCGTCAAGAGAGGTGGCCTGAATACACCTGATTTTCTGCTCGGTGATTCGGGAGGCGGTCAGGTTGAGCAACGGGCCACGTTCAAACCGAAATTGAACGGTGGCGTGGTCAATGGTATTGCTAAATACGCTCAAACCCTGGGCGCTAAAATCAATCGGCTCCTGACCTACCAGATGCAGCATCAGGTCAATATCGTGAATCATTAAATCCAGCACCACATCCACATCGGTGTTGCTGGATTCAAAGGCGCTGAGCCGCTGAAAATTAACCGTGGCTAACTGCCGGTTTTCCAGCACGTGGGTCAGCTCAATATAGGTGGGATTAAACCGCTCAATGTGCCCCACCTGCATTATCAGGTCACTTTTTTCGGCGGTTTCGGTAAGGCGTTGGGCCTGTTCCAAAGTAGCGGTGATGGGTTTTTCAACCAACACATGCACCCCCCGCTCCAGGCAACGCATGGCCAGCTCAAAGTGAACGGGGGTTGGCACCGCCACGCTCACGGCGTCAACATTTGTTAACAGGTCATCAATTGAGGAATAAAAAGGAACAGAATACTGATTGGCTATCTTTTGGCCGATGACTGTATCGGCATCGTAGGTGCCCGCCAACTCAACGCCGCGCAAGGTTGAAAACACGCGACAGTGGCGTTGCCCCATTGTTCCCGTACCAATTACACCCACCTTAAGTTGAGAAGAAGTTTGTGGCTTGGTCATTTCACGCTCACTTTGTTGTAAAAATCAGTATTTAGATATTAACAAAGTTGAATGATAAAGCTGTGTGAATATTGTTGGAAAATGGTTAGGAAATTTGGTAAAAGTGTAGATTATTCCCCGGTAAAGCTGTTAATTGCGTTACAGATGGTATTCAGGTTTTGCGGGCTAAGGGCCGGATGCACCGGCAACGATAGCACTTCCAGGGCGGCGCGTTCGGATTGCGGTAAACTCAGGTTAAAGCCCAGGGTTTGGGTATAAAGCGGCTGCTGATGAATAGGGGCAGGGTAATACACGCCGGTGGCAATCTCATGGCGCTGCAAATGCTGGCGCAACGCCTCGCGCTGCCCGGTTGCCACCCGAATGGTGTATTGGTGAAAAACGTGGTGGCAATGCGGCGGCGTTTGTGGCGTAATTACGCCTTTAAGATGAGCGTTAAAAAATTGAGCGTTGGCAATCCGGGCCTGGTTAAATTGCTCTAATTTTGATAACTGAACCAACCCAATGGCCGCGTGAATATCGGTCATTCTAAAATTAAAACCCAACTCAGCGTGATGGTATTGCCGGGTCATGCCGTGCTGCCGGATTACCCGGCATTTTTGGGCAATGTCGGCATTGTTGGTGGTAATCATGCCCCCTTCGGCTGAGGTTATATTTTTGGTGGGATACAGCGAAAAACACCCCGCGCCAAAACTGCCCACCCGTTGGCCGTGATACGTAGCGCCGTGGCTCTGGCAGGCATCTTCGATGACAACCAGGCCGTGGTTGGCCGCAATTTGCATAATGGGCGACATATCCGCCGGCAGGCCAAACAGGTGTACCGGCAAAATGGCTTTGGTGCGGGCGGTAATGGCGGCTTCGATCTGGGCGGGATCAATATTAAACGTAGCCGGGTCAATATCCACAAAAACCGGGGTAGCGCCAGTGTACAAAATACTATTGGCCGAAGCGATAAACGAGAACGGCGTGGTAATCACCTCGTCGCCGGGGCCGAGGCCGTGGGCCAGCAGCGCCGTGTGCAGGGCGGTGGTACCAGAGGAAGTGGCAACGGCGTAATCCACACCGACCATAGCGGCAAATGCCTGCTCAAAAGCGGCTACACGCGGCCCCTGCGCCAAAATACCAGAATCCAGCACTTCGAGCACGGCTTGTTTTTCTTCGGCTCCAATGCTGGGGTGGGCAATAGAAATCATGGGTGGGCAACCTTCCATAAATTTACATCAATTATAATTTGTTGTTGACAGGCAGGGCAACAGGCAGTTACAGTTTGGGCATCGGAATGGTGGGCGGTTAAGCGCACTCCGCAGGGACAAACAAACCCATGCAACCGGGCCGGGTTGCCTAACACCAAGCCGTAATCCGGCACGTTTCTGGTAACAACCGCACCAGAACCAACCATAGCCCAACGGCCAATGGTTACGCCGCACACAATCACGGCGTTGGCCCCAATCGAAGCGCCGTACCGCACCAGCGTAGGCGTAACAGCCCAATCGGTGGCGGCTTTGAGCGTGCCGTCCGGGTTGATGGCGCGGGGCGATTTATCGTTGGTGAATACGCAATGCGGCCCACAGAATACGCCATCTTCCAGCGTGACGCCGTGATAAATAGAAACGTAGTTTTGGACTTTTACGTTATTGCCAATCACCACGCCGGAATCAACGTAAACGCCTTTGCTTAGAATGCAGTTTTCGCCAATGGTTGCGCCTTCGCGCACCTGCACATGCTGCCAGATTTTTGCTCCAGAACCGATGGCAGCCTGTGGGGACACATCGGCGGTGGGGTGGATTTTTATATTAGTTGGATTGCTCATTGGTTACGACTTTCTGGCAAAAATAAAAATATTAGGCCCCGGTCTTTGGATGTTAACAAAACCGGCATACGGCATATAAAAAGCATCCTGCTGATCAAACAAATTCCGGGGTTCAGTGGCGTCAATCGCTTCAAAAGACTTCAATGGCTGGTATTGCTGCCGCAGTAGTTCGGCTATTGGAGGCGGCAGAGTGGTGTACGCCGTTAAAGGAGACGTTTGGGTAATGATGTAATCCGGAAAGGCGTTTGTTTTTTGGCTGTTAAACTCAAACGAGTTGGTATCGGTGTTGTAACTCCACTGGTTGTAGCCACGGATACTTCCATTTTGGAATTGTTCCAGTTGCACCCGGAGTTTTACGGCATCGGTTGAATCTGCCGGAGTAGTTTGTTTTAATGAATCCAGCGCAGGCTCCAGTTTGGCCTGCCCCAATACATCACCGGCCTGATAAATGGTGCTATTGTTGGGCAGGTTCCGGTTAATCCAATTAGCGGCTAACAGCCGGTTATCGGTTTGGCTCAGTAAGGTGTTAAATTTTATCACAGAACTAACCGATGGGTACAGAGTGATGGCAACTAAAATTGCCAACAAGCCGTGTTTTACATATGATTTAGAAATATAACTTCCCAGCCAATCGCCAGCAGTTACCACCGCCAAAGCCGCCGTAACGGAAAGGCTGGGAATAAGCGGAACCATATACCTTAAAAAAACAGATGAACCGGTGGCAAAAACCAGGTAATAAGTTACCGGAAAAGCCAAAAAGATAGCCGCCTTTTTAGGGCAAAATTTTATAAGCAGCAATATACCAAACAGCGCAGCAACCAAAAACGGCCAGCCCAAACCATACCAAAGCGAATACCCCAAATGATATGACCAGCCCGAATAACCGGAGACTTCATGTCCTTGCTGGCCCAAATCCACTTCAAACATAAACTGGGTGGTAAATTGAGAAAAATTAAACAGCGCAAATGGCGTACCCATTAAAAAAGCCAGCCCGCTAATCACTGCCGCACTTAAAATACGCCGGTCAAACCCCAGTTTCAAAATCCAACCTTTTTCTTCTAAAACATTAAAAAAATGAGCCGTTGCAATTGAGACCACCACCGCCCCGCCGGGATATTTGGTTGAGGCCGCCAGTCCAGCCAAAGCGCCGGCCAGCATGTAATATTTTATAGCTTTGGTTTGGTAGCTTTTCAGGCTAAATAACAACGCACCCATTACCCAAAATGCCATAGCCACATCGAGAGTTCCAAAATGCGAGTCGCGCACATGGAGAAACGCCAGACTCAAAAACAACGCCGAAACCAGAGCGGTTTTTTTATTAAAAAGTTGGCTGGTTACGTGATAAATCAGCCAAACCGTGGCAACGCCAAACAGGGCGCTAAAACATCTATCTATCAAATAGAAGTTGGTGGGGTTGGTAATAAACTCGGTCTCAAAGCCGGATACACCCGTGTATCGTCCGATAAAACGGCCCACTACAAAATACAACCCAAACAACCCAAAAAGTAAATAAAAATACAAATGAGGCCAGCTAAAATCGTGCGGATTAAAATCGCCTGTGCCAAATTTTACGGCGGTGTTAACCACAAACGGCTCGTCGGGCCGGGCATTGGTATTGGGTAAGCCAAACCCAATGCCCCAGTACCTAACCAGAGCGGCAATAATTAGAATGACTACAAGCGCAGTCACTCTAAATTTTGAGGAGTTAGAAAACCGGGAGATTACCAACTGCATTTTTATTAGCCGTTGCCGGGTGATTTTTGATACAACGCCCAAAACAGATCAAAACTTGGGTATGGAATGGGTAGATTCGCCGGGATGAGGTTAAATAACCGCGCCGCCGGTTTTTCCAGAATTGAATTTTTTAGCTTGTATTGCAACAGCGATTTGGCGTGATCGCCATTTAATTTTTTAGCGGGCCGACCACGCGCAACTTCGGTAAAACCGAACTGCTGCATTAATAAAGCCAACGTTGCCGGTGAAAAAAAGTGCAACACGCTGGGCGGGCTGTATTCGTGCCAGTTTTGGCCCATCAATTGCGCCATAAAACTATCTTTGTTCCAGGTTTCAATCAACCAATACCCGCCGGGTTGAGTGAGTTTGGCGGCGGTTTGCAGCGCTTGCCGTAGGTTGTAAAAATGGGGCAACACCTGAATCAGTGTTACCAAATCAAAGTGTTCGTCGGTTTTAAAGTGTTCCAGCGAACCAACCTGGATTTCAAGACCCAACTGCGTGCGTCCATAATTGGCCATAGCGGCGTTGGGTTCCAGCCCCAACCCGCACCAGCCAAACGTGCTCAATCCCTTTAAAATAAAGCCCGCCGCCGCGCCCACGTCCAAAACTTTCCCCGGAGTCATGTAGCGGTTCAGCAGGCGGCCATACTGCTGGCTGTGAGCTATAATCAGGTCGGCTTCGCCTAAATAATCGGAATATCCCGCGCCGCCTTCGGTAAAATAATGATCGCCATAAACCCGCTCCAAGTGCTCAACGCCGTTTGTTAATGATACGTAACGGTGCCGGCAGGTGTCGCATTCGCAAATCCAGTAATCGTATTTTTTAAAAATCTGGCGGGATGAACTATCGCAAATTGGGCAGCGCATGGTTTTGGCTCAGTAGGTTTCAAAATTCGGTTCGATGGCACGGTATCCGCCGGCCTGAGCCGTGACAGCGGCGGCATGCTGCCGCACCGGCCCAACCTCAAAGTGTTGGGTAAAGGATTTTAGCACATCGCTCACCACCCGGAGTTTTTTGGCGGCGGGCAGGTTCATAGCCGGAAAGAACGCCAGCTCTTTTACATCATCTCCGCCCAAAAAATCAAGCGGATGCAGCAGCAGCGATGGCTGAGTTTTAGTCAAGCGGCACAACGCCAGCGCGGTTTTAAAATAAACCAGCGCCAGCGGGGTTGAGTAAATACTCAGGTACAGAATATAACTCACGTGGATTGGAATTTTAAAGACGGGCATGGTGGTAACGGGTATTTCAATTAACCGGCTATCGGCCAATTGCCAGCGATAGGGTTTGTTGGGACGCATGCCATCCTTGAGCGTGCCAAATAATTTTTTGCGTTCTTCCTTTTCCTCCGGGCTTAGTTTGGCGGTCATAAAATAATAAGCTCGCGCCAAAGGGCCAAGATAGGTGGGAAAGGTTGAACAATCGTACAGGTAGCCGCGTTTGGTTAACACCCGCAGCGTGGCATTAGACAAGCTAAAGCCCGGCCCCCGAAAGCCGCGCGGTTTATGCCCCGTAACGCGCTCAATCTGCTCTTCGGCCTGGGCTAAATCCGTCTCAATTTGCTCCTCGGAGTAAAGGTGCAGCCATTGTTCGTGTTTAAAGGAGTGGTTGCCAATTTCGTGCCCGGCCTGGGCAATGGCCCGCAGAGCGGCGTGGTTTTTTTCCAGAGCGGCATCCTGCCCCACAATAAAAAAAGTAATCTTCAGGTTGCGTTCTTCCAGAAAGCGCAACACGCGCGGCACCACAATATCCAGATAAGAGGGATAGCTTTCCCACCCCGGATCGCCGTGCGTTTTCATGTACGACCATTGATTGTCGAGGTCCAGCGATAGGCTGGCCACAGGTTTGTTAGGTTTGGAGTTTGCGTTCATTTTTGCGTTTTCAGTGTGGTAGTTTGGCTAAAAAAGGCAGACTGATTAATATGGGCGTGACAATTCTATAATAGGGTTAACGCACCCGGTTATTAACCAAACACTACCAAAAGGATTAATTTTTAAAATTTTTGAGACTTTTATAGTATAACAAACAACAATGTGAGTTGAATTTAAAAAATATTAGCAAATAGTTAGAACCTTATTTTTAAGGTTTGGGCTGTTGTGTTTATCTTGATTATGAATTAAACTTCGTTCTCAATGTGGCAACTGTTCACCATGTGACGTGAACTCAGGTGATTTGCCACATTTTTTATTAATTGAACCCAGGTGAGGAGAGAATGTCAACTAATGTTAAACGTTATCTGATTGGGTTGCCACTGCACAGCGCGCGCATGAGCCACGAGCGGCTGAGCAAAGTGCAAGCGCTGGCGGTTTTATCGTCCGATGCGCTGTCGTCGGTGGCGTATGGTACCGAAGAAGTTTTGCTGGTGTTGGTTTTGGCCGGCACCGGCGCGTTGGGGCTAAGCTGGCCCATCGCTATTGCTATTGGCACCCTAATGTTGATTGTGGCCGCGTCTTATTACCAAACAGTTCACGCTTATCCCACTGGCGGTGGCTCGTACACCGTTTCAAAAGAAAACCTGGGCGCGCTCCCCAGCCTCACCGCCGGCGCGGCCCTGCTCACCGATTATATTTTAACGGTGGCGGTGAGTATTTCGGCGGGGGTGGCAGCCATCACCTCGGCAGCGCCGCAACTGGAGCCGTTCCGGGTAGAAATTGCGCTGGTAGCAATTGCAATCATCACGCTGGTAAACCTGCGTGGGCTACGCGAATCGGGCCGGGTGTTTGCCATCCCCACTTACTTTTTTGTGGTGATTATTTACCTGCTTATCGCAGTTGGTTTATTTCGATGGCTTTTTGGCGGGCTAACCATTGTCCAACCCGACCATGTTGATACGACAGCCGCCCAAAATTTAACCATCTTTCTCCTGCTACGGGCGTTTTCCTCCGGCTGCACGGCCATGACCGGGGTTGAGGCCATCAGTAACGGCGTGACGGTGTTCAAAGCCCCCGAATCTGACAACGCCGGCAAAACGCTGCTGTGGATGGCCGGTATTCTGATCAGCATGTTTTTGGGCATTGCATTTTTGGTGCATCAAATTGGCATTACCCCCAAAGAATCCGAAACCGTTATTTCGCAGTTGGGCCGGAGCGTTTTTGGCGTTGGCATTCTTTATTATATGTTGCAAGCGGCCACAGCGCTGATTTTATTGCTGGCAGCCAACACCAGCTATTCCGATTTTCCCCGGCTGGCCATGTGGATGGCGCACGACCGCTTTTTGCCCCGGCAGTTTGCCAACCTGGGCGACCGGTTGGTTTACGCCAACGGCATTTTGGTGCTGGGCGCGGTAGCCGGGTTGCTGGTAATTATTTTTGGGGCGCAAACTCATGGCTTGATTCCGTTGTACGCGGTGGGGGTATTTTTATCCTTTACGCTTAACCAGGCCGGTATGGTGCGCCACTGGTTTAAGTTGCGCACCCCTGGCTGGGAGCGTTTGGCGTTAATCAACGGTACGGGTGCTACGGTTACAGCGATTGTGCTGGTGGTAGTGGCCATCACCAAGTTTGTGCATGGGGCCTGGTTTATTCTATTACTGATTCCCATTCTGGTTCTTTGTTTTCAGGCCATTCATCGCCATTACGAGGATGTTACGCAGCAGCTTTCGCTAGAAAACCGCTGGCCCACGCCGGTGCAACGGCATGCTATTGTGGTGCCGGTGGCAGGCCTGCATCGCGGGGTGCTAAAGGCGGTACGTTACGGCCAGATTTTGGGCGGTGAATTACACACGGTTACGGTTGAAATTGATGCCGAGCAAACGGCGCGGTTAAGCCGCCAGTGGCACGAAGCCCTGCCCGATGTGCCGTTAGAGATTTTGCCATCGCCGTACCGGTCGGTTACGGAGCCTTTGCTGGAATTTATTGACAACTTTGTACAGGAAGAAGGTGATTACGTGACCGTGTTGATGCCGGAGTTTGTGCCGGCCCGGTGGTGGCACCATTTGCTGCACAACCAAACGGCCTGGGCGTTGAAACTGGCGCTGTTATATAACCGGCGCGGTTGGAAGGGCCGCTTTTACATTCTCACCGATGTGCCATTTTATTTAAGCCGGTAAGCCGGCCAGAGCGCAACAAAAAAGGCGGTGGTTTTGGGCCGCACAATACTCCAAAACCACCGCCGGGGTTAAATCCTCTTTTTAGCCGGGTTCAGGCGCTAAACTCCGGCATTGTACAAATCATCGTTAAACTGAACCTGGCACGTAACCCCGGCACCGGCCTCGAACGTAACCCGCCCCTGAAGTTGATGTTCGCCAATATTGAAAACTGTTTGCAACCCCAACGTGCTGCTGCCCCTAAAATCAAACCCAGGCGGAACCCCCACGCCGTTATCGGCAATCTCCAGCCAAATTGAGCCATCCCGTTTGGCAAGCGAAATCCGCACCTCGCCGTCACGGTTGTTGGGAAAAGCGTGCTTGAGCGCGTTAGAAATCAACTCGTTGATGATTAGCCCGCAGGGAATGGCCGTATCAAGCAGAACAGGCACGTACTCCAGGTTTAACACCACCGAAATTTGCTGCGGCTGGATTTGATAGCCATCTAACAACAAGGATACCAGCTCGCCAATGTATTCCTTTAAATCAATACTCGATAAATTTTGCGCCTGGTAAAGTTTTTGGTGCACCAACGCCATGGCGTAAATTCTGTTTTCCATTTCTTTAAAAGAGTGCAAAATGTGCGGATCGTGGGCCTGTGCGGCGTGCAGTTCCAAAAACGAGGCGATAACCTGCATATTATTTTTGGTGCGATGGTACAGTTCGCGCAGCAAAATTTCTTTTTCAGCCAGGTTGGCCTTGATTTGCTGCTCGCGTTGTTTTTGCTCGGTGATGTCACGGATAACGTTTAAAACCAGGTTATCACTAACTTTCACGTAATCGGCCAGTTGCCATTTATCTTCGGCGGTGGTTTGCAGCCGGTAGCACAGTTCGGTTTGCTGCGGTTCGCCGGTTGCAAAGGCGCGTTTTACTTTGGCTGCCGGCTCGGTAACGTGATTAAAAAACAACTCGACGGGCGTTCCCAAGAAGTTTTCAATTTTGTTTTCGGTCCAAACTTTGGCCGCCGTGTTAACCTGGGCCATGATAATCCGACCATCGGCCTGCAATTCCCACAAAATGGCGGCATCGGGAATTGAAGCAAAGGTTCGCCTGAAGGTTAATTCGCTCTGGCGCAGCGCGGCTTCGGCCTGACGGCGCTCGGTAACGTTGCGCACAATCGCCAAAACTTCTTCTTTGCCGCTGACCACCAGCCGGGTTTCGAAATCCTGCACGCCCCGTTTTACTGGAAGATTAAACTCAAACATCTGAATCTGCCCGGTATCCAGCGCTTTATTGATGTGTTCTAAAATGAGGCTTGAAATTGCGGGCGGCATTACGGCGGTAATTTGGCTGCCAATTACCTGCTGCGGCTCTAAAACCAGGTCTTCGGTGAGGCTGGCCCTAAAATCAATAATCAGGCCGTTGCGCATCATTCTGAACATCAGGTCGGGGATGGCTTTGAAGATGGCCCGGTTTTTAAATTCGCTTTCGCGCAGCGCGACCTCAACCTGTTCACGCTCGACAATTTGCGCTTTGAGGCTGGCGTTGGCATGCGCCAGTTGAGCGGTGCGCTGTTGCACCCGCAGCTCCAGTTCGGAATGGGCGGCCCGCAACGCGGCCTCGGCCTGGTTGCGCTCGGCTATCTCCTGCTGCAACTGAACGTTTTGCGCCTCCAGTTGCCGGCGCATGGCGTGAATACCCAAATGCGTTTTTACCCGGATGCCCACTTCTTCTAACTGAAGCGGTTTGGTAATGTAATCCACCCCGCCGGCGTTAAACCCAATCACCTTGTTATCGGTTTCGGCCAGGGCGGTCATAAAAATCACCGGGATTTCCTCGGTGAGCGGCTCGGCTTTAAGGCGGCGGCAGGTTTCAAAGCCATCAATGCCGGGCATGCGCACATCCAGCAAAATCAGGTCGGGCCGGGCGTAACGGGCTTTTTCCAGCGCGCTTTCGCCATCTTGCGCCACCGAGATGTTAAACCCTAATCTGTTTAAATACTTGGAAATCAGCCCCAGGTTAAGAGGCGTGTCATCCACTATCAGGATGGTATATCCATGAAAATCCAGTTCCGGGTGAGCAGGACTGTTCATTGTCTTTTCCTTATCAATAAACCGGAGATTATGCCGAAACTATTATTATTATGCCATAAAGATTTGTTTTTTGCCGGATTTATTGTTGCCGGTATCAGTTGGTTTCTAATCCGGTTTTAACCCGCCGGATTGCCAGCGAAAGGTGCGGATTTGCGAGTTTTGGGCAAACGCGGGAATCAACCGGCTGAACATTAGCGAGAAATCCCGGCTGTTGCCGCTGGTGTAAAATGTGTGACCGCCGCTGTGGGTACTGTTATTTTGCAGGTTGTGACGCGCCAAAACGCGAGCAGTTTGGCGCGCAATCGCCGGCGCGGGGTCTATAATAGCAATTTTAGGGCCTAATATCCGCTCGATAACCGGCCTGAGAAATGGATAATGGGTGCAACCCAGCACCAACTGGTCAATACCGGCATTAATCAACGGAGCCAAATGCTGGTTAAGCAGGGTTTCGGTGGCAGGCGTGTCCAACTCGCCGGCTTCAACCGCCTGGGCTAGCCCCCAGCCAACCTGGGGCAACACCTGCACATTGCGCCCGTATTCGGCGGTTAAGCTGGCAAACAATTGGCCTTGAAATGTGGCCTGAGTGGCCAACACGCCCACAATGCCGGTGCGGGTTTGTTCTGTGGCCGGTTTTACCGCCGGCTCCATCCCCACAAACGGAACGTTGGGCCAAATAGCTCGCAGGTGATGAAGCGCCGCCGCCGAGGCCGTGTTGCAGGCAATCACAATAATTTTTGCGCCCCGGCTTAACAAAAACTGGCAGATGGTTTCGCCAAAATGCTGCACTTCGGCCAGCGAACGCGAACCGTAAGGCATGTGGGTTTGGTCGGCCACGTACAACGTATCTTCGTGGGGCAACAGGCGAACAATCTCTTGCCACACGCTCAACCCGCCCACCCCGGAATCAAACACGCCGATGGGGCCGGTGGATAAGTTGGGAATTGCGTTATAATTTGGGGGTAAATTCTGCATTTTCTCGGCTCGGAATGGCCCGCCCGGTTGTTTGGTGGGCGGAGTAAAGTGATAATCTGGGTTTTGGTAGATAATCAACTAACACCAGGAAATGATATACCGGGATTAAAAAATGGTAAAACGGTATCAAGAGATGATAAAATAGGGTTGCGAAACGGTTATTTCTAAGGGAACGGACTCAGCCGGCGGCAGCGCCCCGACGAATGAAAATTGTAGGGGCAGCCTGCCACCGTTGGGCGACCGCGAGGGTCGCCCCTACGCCAAAACGTTATTATCAGAGGAGGCTACCTTGAACCAACCCCGATCGCTGCGAACCACGTTGCTGCGCATTGTCACTATTCCGGCTTTGGGCGTATTTCTAATTTGGGCCGCCGTTATTGGGCTGAGTTCGTTTTTAATTCAAAATCAGATTATCAGTTATCAATACAAAATAGTAGACGACCTGAGCCGGCAAAGCGACCAATATCTGCACGAAGTGCAACTCCCACTCACCTTGCTGGCAGAGGCAATGCCGCAGTTGTCGTCCGAACAGCAGGCGCAAATGTTGCGGCTGCTGCGAAAAAATTATCCCCGTCTGGCCACGGTTTACCGGCTCAACGACCGGGGAATGGTGCAATTAGAAGACCCCGCCGCCCTCACGTTGCTTAATCTGGACATGTCAAAAGCTCCCTTTTTCCGCCGGCCCGCCACTTTGGAGCGGCCTTATCTCTCCGATGCGTTCATTTCGCCCACCACCGGCGATGTTTCGGTGATTTACAGCGTGCCCATTTTTAAAGACCGCGTATTTCAAGGCGTGCTGGCCGGCGAGTTAAACCTGGCTACTTTTCAACAAGCCATTGAACAATCAACCCAAAACACCCTCGGTATCTCTTTTATTGTTGACCAGCAAGGGTATTTGGTGGCGCACCCTCGCCGGGAATGGGTGCAGGAGCAGCGCTCGCTGGCCAATATGGAACTGGTGCAATTGGGGTTGGCCAGACAAAAAGACTTTCGGCTGTTTTTTGATGACGAAACCGCGGGCTGGTTTATGGGCGCAGTCTCGGTGATGAATAACGGTTGGGTGGTGGTCACGATGCAGCCGGTAAACGCGGCGGCCCGCCCGCTGCTGGTCTTACTGGGGGTTTCGGCGTTGGCGCTGGCGGTGAGCCTGGTATGGTTTACGGTGCTGCTGCGGCGCAACATCCGCCTGATTACCACTCCCATTGCCCGGCTGTTAACCCAAACCAAAATTGTGGCCGATGGCAGCTACGAGCCTTTGCCGCTAACCCAACTGGGGCGCTTTAGCGAAATTATCAGCCTGGGGCAAAGTTTTAACCACATGGTCGAGGCCGTGCAGGATCGAGACAAAAAGCTGGCCCAACAACTGGCCGAACTGGCCGACGCCGAACAGAAAACCCGCCGCGCCCAGGATTTTTTAGACACCATCATCGAAAACATTCCCGCCTTTATTTTAGTTAAAGACGCCACCGACTTTAAATATGTACTGCTTAACAAAACGGGCGAAGAGATAATGGGCATGTCCCGGCAAAATGTAATTGGTCACACCGACTACGACCTGTACGCGCCGCAATATGCCGATTTTTACCGCAGCATGGATCACAAAATGCTGGCCGATGGGCGCATGCTTGATATTCCAGAAGAAGAAGTTCCCCACTCGCAACATGGCAGCCGGCTGGTGCATATGAAAAAGCTGCCCCTGTTTGAAAAGGATGGCCGCCCACAATTTATTTTAGGCATAGCCGAAGACATTACCGAAACCCGCCATGCCGAACAGGCGCTCCGGGCCAGCGAGAGCAAACTCCGCAACATGCTGGAGCAGGCCGATGACGGCATTGCGCTCACCGATGAAAACGGCTACATCATCGAATGGAACCGCGGCATGGAGCGGTTAACGGGCTGGCCGCCTGCTACCGCCATTGGTCAGCCCATTTGGCATGTCCACACCGCTTTAATTCCGCCGGATAACCTGACCCCGGAACTTGAAAGCCAAATTACCAACGGCTTACAGAGATTTCTCAAATCAGGCACTTTTTCCGACAACCGCCGCCTGTTTGAAAACAACTATCTCCGCCCCGATGGCCAGATTGGCATTTTGCAAAGCCTGGTTTTTCCCATAAAAACCGAAGTTGGGTTTATGATTGGCGGCATCTTTAGGGACATCACCGAGCGCAAAAAAACCGAGGACGCCCTGCGCACCTCGTTATCGCTTTTCCGGTCGCTGATTGACAGCCTGCCCCAAAATGTTTACTCCAAAGACCGCACCGGGCGGTTTGTGTTTGCCAACCAGCGCTACTGCCAAACCGAAAACAAAACGCTGGAAGAAATTTTAGGCAAAACCGATTACGACATGCACCCGGCCTACATGGCCGAAAAATACCTGCGGGATGACCAGATGGTGATGGAAAGTAACCGGGTTTGGGAAATCATCGAGGATCACGTTTCAATCAACGGCAAGCATTTTTATTCTCAGGTGGTAAAAACGCCCACGTACAACGCTCAGGGCGAGATGACCGGCACGTTGGGCATTTTCTGGGACATCACCGAGCGCAAACAGGCCGAAGACCAGATTCGGCGGATGAACGAGGAACTGGAACGCCGCGTAATCGAGCGCACCGCCCAACTCCAGGCCACCAACCAGGAGCTTGAGGCGTTTGCCTATTCCGTCTCGCACGATTTGCGCGCCCCGCTGCGCAGCATTGATGGCTTTAGCATGGCGCTGCTCGAAGATTACGGCGATCAATTGGATACTTTGGGGCATAGCTATTTGCAGCGGGTGCGTTCGGCCAGCCAGCGCATGGGCCAGTTAATTGATGACCTGCTCAAACTTTCGCGCCTTACCCGTGGTGAAATTCATTTTCGCCCGGTAGATTTGAGCGCGCTGGCCCAAACCATCACCGCCGACCTGCACCAACGCCAGCCGGAGCGCCAGGCAGAATGGGTCATCCGGCCCAATCTGGTAGCCAATGGCGATGACCGCCTGCTGCGGGTGGCGCTGGAAAATTTATTGGGCAACGCCTGGAAGTTTACCGCCAAACACCCAACCGCCCGGATTGAGTTTGGCGCAATTGAGGATAACCGCCCGCTCACTTATTTTATCCGCGATGACGGGGCCGGTTTTAATATGGCCTACGCCGACAAACTATTTGGCGCGTTCCAACGGTTGCATCAAGTTACCGAGTTTGACGGCACCGGCATTGGCCTGGCTACGGTGCAGCGCATTATTCACCGCCACGGCGGGCGGATTTGGGCCGAAAGCGCCGTGGAACAGGGCGCTACCTTTTTCTTTACCCTGCTCCCCGATGAAACCAAAACCGCCTGAAAACTCCTCGCGGGAACAACCTCAACCGGCGGTTACTTTCTGCAGCACCAGCAAGCCATCTTGTTTGTTCACCTGCATGGCAAAATCAAACCGGTCAATTTGGGTGCAAAAATCCAGGTCAACGGCGGGAAATTCGGGTTGGGCCGGGTTGGCAAACAATTGCCCGGCATCGGAGCGGCGAACCCGCTCTAAAAACGGCGCGGGGTTAGGGGATTGGCCACGCAACCGGGCGGTGAGGTAATCGGCGTAGGCCAAATCCTCGTCGCCATCGCGGCCATAAATAATGCCGGTAATCACAAACGTCACCGTGTGCGGCGCGAGTTTTTGCAGGTAACGCGCGGTGGCTTCGGCGCACACAAAACTGCCCACCAGCAGCCGGTCAGCCTGAACGCTGCGCACCACGCCCTGCGTGCCGGCGCTGGTGCGTTGAATTAACCGTTTGCCGGAAAAATCCTGGCCCAGCAACTCTGCCGGTGAATTGCAAAAATCAAAACCGGGCACGGGCAGCCCGTAATTTTCGCCGTAGATGAGCGCGCCGGGAATGACGGCCTTTAGCGCAATGGCTTCCTCGATGGCGCTCACCAAAACCACATCTTTAGCGCCGCCGGCAAAAGCAAACGCCGCCGCCGAAAACGCGCGCAGCACATCAACTACCACCACCGTGCCGGTTGCCGTGTGGCAGGTTTCAAGCGTTGTCTGTTTAAATTCCATTTACGACTCTTTTTTGTGAATGCCGGGCAGGGTAAAACTGAATTGACAGCCTTCGCCGGGGATGCCGTCGCTGTGCACGGCTACTTCGCCGCCAAGTTTGGTGATAATGCGCTGCACAATAGATAACCCCAGCCCGTGCCCTTGCAGGTTAACCCGGTTGAGGTTGTTAAATTCCGTAAACAACCGGGCCTGATCTTCTTTGGGGATGCCCAAGCCGTTATCGCGCACCCAAAACCGCACCATGCCATCGGATTGAGCGGTAGCGCCCAAATGCACTCGCGGGGGTTTGCCGCCAAATTTTATGGCGTTGCTGATGTAATTGGCCCACACTTCCTCAATCCAGGGGGTGTGGCCCAGCGCCACCGGCCAATATTCCGAGACAATGATTTTGGCCTGGTGCTCCTGAATTAAATAAGCCAGCCGTTGCTGCACTTCGGCAATGATGCGAATCATATTGAGCGGTCTCAACTGGATTGTTTCCTTACGCACCCCGGAGAGCAATTGCAGCTCTTCGATGATGTTGTTGAGCCGTTGGGAGTTACGGGCAATGGCGTTTAAATATTCCTGCAATTCTTCGGGCAAGCGAGCCTGCTCTTTGAGCAGGGAGGTGTACCCAATAATCAAGCCCACCGGGTCTTTGAGGTTGTGGCCCACGGTGTGCCCAAACGCGTCAAGCTCATCAATGAGCTTTTGCTGATTTTCTTCGGCTTTTTTGCGTTCCAGTTCCAGGCGCTGGTTGTGAACGGCCACGGCAATTTGCCCGCACAACCCCATCAATAGTATCTGGTCTTCCATATTGAGGCCGTTGATGGTGTCGTTCTGCACGTCGAGCACACCCAAAACATCGTTGCCAAGTTTTACCGGCACGGCCAACTCGCAGCGCGTTTCGGCCAGCAGCAGGTTGGGCAGCCAGCGGCTATCCTGAGTTACATCGGGCACCAGTACCGGCTCGCCGCTACGGGCGGCTTTGGCTACCAAACTGCGGGCGGCGTTAAAAGGAATTTTGTGGCCCACTTCCTTCATCATGCGACCAGGGTCGCCGGTGCCTTCTTGCATTACCAGATAATCGCCTTCAAGGGTGTAGATGTGGGCGTGGTAATAACCAAATCGCTCCTGAACCAGATTGACAACCTGCCGGAACAAATCTTCAAGCGCGGGCGCAACGGCTATTTGTTGGGCTACCTGAGTGCTGGTTTCTACCTGCCGAGTGCGCCGTTCCAGCGAGGACTCAATTTGCTGCCGCAAATTCTGAAGTTCGGTGAGTTTTTCTTGCAGCACGACATTGGTTTTGGCTTGTTCGGCGGTGCGTTCAACCACACGCTCCTCAAGTTGGGCGTAAGAACGCTGCAAATCGGCCTCGGCGCGTTTGCGCTCAATGGAGTAACGCAACGAGCGTTCTAACAGGGCCGGGGTAAGTTGATCCTTTACCAGATAATCCGACGCTCCTTGCTTCATCGCTTCCAAATCAAGCGAGCGGTTACCGTAGCTGGTGAGCAAAATCAGCGGGGCGGCGCAGCCATGCGCCACGGCTTTTTGCAAAATGTCTAATCCGGTTCGGCTGCCGCCCAGCGAATAGTCAATCAGATAGGCATCGTGTTCGTTCTTTTCCAGAGCTTTGATACCGGCCTCGTAGTTGGCCGCCCAATCCAGCTTAAATTCAACGCCCTCAATCTCCGCCATCATCTCGCGGATTAATATGTAGTGCGCTTCATCATTATCTATTAACAGCACTAACACTTGCTTTTGGATCCAGGCAACCACTTTGTCCTCTTTGACCTGTAATACATAATCAGCTTGATTCAGGGTAATTTCTTGCACAATTTTTCTTTCAGTATAACACGATGAAGTAAGGTTGTCACATGTAAAAAAACCGGGTTAGTTGGCCGGCGGTTGCTCCAGTTTCCATTCGGCGGCGTTCCAGGTAATCGTATCGTAAATGTGAGGCGCCACGCCTTGCAGGTTGGTACTAACGGCGTACACATCAGGAAAAGCCAACAACGGTATCTCCGGCTTATCCTGAAACAGCTTTACGGCCACTTCACACAATAGCGCCCGTCGCCGGTTGTCGGGCAGAGGCGTGTGCAGCGCGTCAAAAATACTGATCAGGTCGGGGTTGCGGTACCGGCTAACATTCAACCCGGCCACCGGATTATCGCGGGTGGGGATGCTGCGCGGATCGAACATATCGGTCATATATTCGGTGGGGTCAACCCCAAAATAACCATTATCCCACAAATCCATATCAAAATTGCCGCGTAATTCAATGCCTCCGTTTTCCCAGGTGTTCCATAATTTGCCACCCTCAACGGTTTTTCGTTCCAGTTTTATACCAACGTTGGCCAGCAGTTCGGTAACAAGCTGGTGGGCTTTATCTATTTCATTACCAAATTCGCTGTAGGTGTAGCTTTGCAGCACCAGCGGCGTGCCATCCTTGGCGGTACCGCACCCCCGGCACTGGCGAACCGCTGGCACATCGGATTCCGGGTTGGGATTAACCACCACCCAGCCGGCCTGGTCGAGCAGGGCTTGCGCCAAACCGGGGTTGTAATCGTGAAACGGCGGAATGTCGCAACCAAGCTGAAAAAACTCGGTTTCAACGGGCTGGCCCCGGTTGTTAAAGGCTTCGGCGTTGAGATAGCCCACGTCAATGGCGTGATAAATGGCCTGCCGCACCACCGGGTTTGACAACGCCGGATGCGGCTGGTTGGGATCGGCGCTGCCGGGCTGGCTCAGATTAAAAACCAGCCGCATTACCCAACGCGCCGGGTTAGGGCGAACAACCGTTACCATATCGTTATCTTCCAGCTTGCTGGCGATGGCCGGCTCCGGCCACAAATCAAGGTGGGCGTTACCCCGAATCAGGCTGCGCTGCCGCCGGTTGGGGTCTTTTTCAATTTCAAAAATCAATTGCGAAGCCTTGGGACGATCCGGTACAAAATAGTGCGGATTGGGCGTGAATATCAACCGCACGCCCGGCACCCACTGAGCCAGCACAAACGGGCCGGTGCTCACCGGCTCAAAATTACAATCCCAAAACAGCATTTTGGCGGGATCACCGCAGTGGTGCGCCGAAAGCACGCCGGTGCCGGTGCCACCAAACTGAACCAGGTAATTGGGGTAAAATTCCCGGTAGCGCACTACCGCGGTAAGCGAGTCGGGCGTGGCCACGTCCTCAATCAAATCAAAGCCCGGCGCCCAAATACCACTGTCGCGCAGAGCTTGCCAGGTAAAACGCACATCGTTTGAGGTGAACGGCTGGCCATCGCTCCAGGTGATACCGGAGCGTAGCCGCCAGGTAACGGTTTTGCCGTCTTCGCTCAGGCCGCCGTTGGCCAGCGTGGGCAAATCGGCGGCCAGTTCCGGGTAGTAATTGCCGTCCGGCCCAATTTCGGCCAACGCCCCGTACACCAGTTCGCCAATCAACTCCTCGTAGCCGGTGTCGTTGAGGTAGGCGTTAAAACTGGGCGGCTCAACCGGAATTGGCACAACAATGGCGTCGGCGGCCTGGTCAATTGACAAAGCCAGCGGCGACAGGGTAGCGGTGGGCGTGGGGCTGGGTTGGGCCACGGGGGCCGGCTGGATTAAATCGCAGGCAGCCAGCAACCAAATTGGCAAAATGAAAAGCAACAGATTGAAAAAAACCCGTTGCTTTTCATAAGCCGCTCTCAAACGCTGAGATTTTTGTGTTGGAGATATGTGATTTTTGAAAATGGTGATCACAGCTAATATTTTAGCCAAGCGCCCAAAAGGCGCAAAATTGGCGCAAGAAATTAACTTCTTTTGTTACTAACCTTTGGTGTTAGTTTTATAAGCTGAATTCGGCAATAGAAAGTGGAACAAAGCCGTCTTCATCAGCGTGGAAGCCGTACCACTGTGCCAAAATGTTGAACATTGCCATCGTAAAGCCTAATTTTGTTTCAAAATAGTCCCAAACCTTGTGGCGGGAGTGCTTGAAATCACAAACGTACGTCAACATCGACAAAATAGTTTCCACCACCATGCGGACATTCCACTCGCCCCATTGACAAAACCGTAAATTGGTCGGAAACTAATCCGTTTTGCGAAACCCCGTATCAGCAAAAACCACCATCTCATCGGCGACATCGTCTACCAATTGTTGAAAGGCGGCTCCATCATAGACCTCAGCCGTAACACGACCTCATTTCAGCGGCGGCCAAATGATTTCCACTCAACACTTCGCCAAAAGTGCCAAAACCTCATCCAATAAAAACCGGGCTTGGGCCGTCCACTGCAAATGCTTGTTAGGTGCGCCCCCTACCAAACACCTGGTTGTGATCCAACCTAATGCAAAGTCATAGGAGGTTATAGGAAAAAGGACGTATAATCCTGAGTATGAGACAACCGATCTATGTTCGCGAATTAAGCCAAGCGGAACGGGATAGCCTTAAGGCCGGATTACGTTCATCAGACGCCTTTACCGTGCGACGCTGTCAAATCCTATTGTCCAGTGCGAGCGGTAAACACGCGTTACAAATAGCCCAAGCCCTGCACTGCGATGATCAGACAGTGCGTAATGCCATCCATACCTTTCACGAAAAAGGACTGGCGGCACTGTCCCCCGGGTCTTCGCGTCCGCATCAAATTGCGGTGGCCTTTGACCAGCAACAAGTTGAACGGTTGAAAGGATTGTTACATCAAAGCCCCCGAGATTTTGATAAAGCCACCAGTCTGTGGACGCTGGATTTGGCCGCCGAAGTGGCTCATAAGCAAGGCCTTACCCCACAACCGGTCAGTGGTGAAACGATCCGCCAAACGCTGAAACGAGAAGGTATCGGTTGGCGACGGGCCAAACAACGGATTACCAGTCCTGATCCGGCCTATGAGTTGAAAAAAACAACGAGACCGGTTGATCCGGCTGAGTGTCGCCCAACCGCAATGGGCCTTGGGTTTTGCCGACAAAGTATGGTGGAGCTGTTTTGCTCAGCCCACCGTCCACACCTGGACGACCGTCAAAAATCCGCAGCGATGGGAACAAAAGTCTCGGCCCAAAGATGAGCCTGATCCCAAAGCATTGGCCTGTTAGGGTCTCTTGTGGCGGCAGCCTCACCAGGCAAACGATCAAATGCGCTTACGGTTCGTTGATGTCGACCAATCAGTGCCATTACCACCCAGTTTCTGACCTGGTGTGCTGAACAACTGGCTACCCAAGGGATGACGGCGTTATTCTTGATTTGGGATAATGCCACTTGGCACAAATCCAACATCGTCCGTGATTGGATCCGACAGCATAACCAACAGGTCAAAAAGCAAGGTGCCGGAGTACGCATCCTGCCCTTCTTCCTCCCGGTCAAGAGCCCTTGGCTCAATCCCCTTGAACCCAAATGGGTGCATGGCAAACGAGCCGTCCTTGAACCGGAGGCGCTCTTATCGGCCCATAATCCTGGCTGATCGCGTCTGTGATTATTTACATTGTTCTCATGAACCTCATCTCTCTATTTCCGAATAGCTCTCCTGTTTATGCACTAAGTTATGCCTGATATCATTTGTAGATACTATCTGATCGTTCATAAAATCCTTGAGTTTACAGATTACACGATAATAAAAATAACCCGCCCAACGACCGCCAATGTGCGGCGGCCACCAAGCAACAATTAAAGCCAAGTCCCGCGATAAAAGCCTTGAATCGTCCGTCCGCACCATTGGCTTTGTTAGCCGGCCACCCACGGATGCAAACACCGTACCGTCCCACGATAACACAAAAACGCAAGACGAGCAACGTCCCACGACAAGTTTCAAAACAATGCCAAAAAAAAACCACCCACACCGGCCAAATACCCCGCCAAGGGACAGGCACTGTGCCACCACCAACAGCAAGACTATTTTCAACGCTCAACCAACTTCAACAGCCCAGCCCCGTTGTGCCACCCGAACGAAAAAACTACCTCTTGACAAACTAAGGGAATGTGGTATAGTATTAAAGAACAGTCGCTCTCTTATAGACAAGAGCAATCTGTTAAAAAAGTTATTCAAAGATAATGGAGATTGTGAATCATGAAAGAATTACTGCTTAATGAAACCTCGCGGCCCTCTCAGTTCATCTTCAAACAGTTATTGAAAGGGTTGGAGAGTTCGGTCCGCTATCGTTTCTCAGACCCCAAAAAACTTGTCGGGGCAGCCGGTATTCAAACCGGTCAGACCGTTCTGGAAATTGGCTGTGGTTCCGGGTTCTTCACCCCGGCGCTGGCGGAGGTGGTGGGTGAATACGGCCTCGTCTACTCCGTTGATTTGCACCCTGTGTCCGTCGAAGCGACGAGCCGGCGAATGAGGAGCCTGGGAAAACAGAACGTTCGAGTGAGCCAAGCCGATGCCCACCACACCGACTTCCCTGAGGCCTTATTTGATGCAGTTATTGTGTACGGTGTTGTTCCAGCGCCCTTTATTTCCGAACCGCGATTGAGCCAGGAGTTGTATCGTTTGCTGAAACCGGGAGGCATAGTGGCGGTATGGACACTGGTGCCGTTCTGGTCCCCTCAAACTCTCATGCAGGCAGCCCCATTCACGCTGTGTGCCCAACAGCAGAGAGTCCACCGGCTGCAAAAGCCCCTATCCGAATAAGTTGGGTGTCGTAGAATGCAGGTATTAAAACCGGAAATCAGGGAAAAGATATTGTCGGTGGCCGAGCGGTCGTTTTATGAAGCCGGATTTTCCAGGACTTCGACCCGTAAGATTGCTGAGGAAGTTGGCATGAGTGTCAGCAACCTCTATAAATATTTCCCTAACAAAGAGGCCATCTTCGCGGCTATTGCCGATCCTTTTTATCAGCGAACCAAAAGCAACCTGACCTCGCTTTTCAACGAGGAGCACGCGGAAATGGATGCTCGCATTATTGACATCGCCACCCAGCAAATTATTAGTATGATGATGACCGACCGGCAGAAGTTCGTGATTCTGATGGGACGCAGCGAAGGAACCAAATATGCGAATTTCAGAGATGAAATTATCGGGATGTTGACCAAACATATGGCCAAAAGTGTCAATCAACGTACCCTGAAGGACGATTTTATTTTGCAAGTGCTGGCCCAGAACTTTTTTGAAGGCATCCTAAAAATTGCTGAAAACTCTACCGGCCAGGTGATTTTTATCACCGATAATGTCAGCGCCCTGGTGCGCTATCACATGGCCGGTATCGCTCAATTTTATTAATTTTTTTCTTTCAAAAGAGAGCAATCGCTCTTTATTAAAAAGGATAAAATCATGTATTCAGTAGAAATTGTAAATAAAAAAGAAAAGAAAATCACTGCCTGGGTGTTGCACACCACCTTTACCGGGAACCGCCAAGCCGAAGAGATTCCCCCGTTTTTTCACAAAGTCATGGAAGGCAATACGCTGGAAAACGTGTCTGATCGCGTGAACGGCAATCAGATCTGCGCCATTGATAAACCGGAGAACTCTCCTGAATTTGATTATTATATGGGCGTTGAAGTAAATAACTTCAATGAGACACCGGAGGGAATGAAAACTCTGGTCATCCCTGCCGGCAATTACGCCGTCACGTCTTTTATTAAAAGAGGAAACGCCGATGTGCTTCAGGCTTTTAAGTATCTTACAGAAACGTGGCTGCCTGAGCATAGGTACAAGCAGGATAAAACACCTGTGTTCATTTATTATGATGAAAGGTTTATCCCTGTTTACCGGGAAAAAGGGTATGCCGGAAACCCTGTTGCGGAAATTTATATTCCTGTAAAGGAGGCGATTAAAACTGCAAATTCCAGGGCGAACGCATCTTAATTTTTAATGATAAAAGCCGGGGGCTTTTTTGCTCCCTCCTCCCCCCAACCCCCTTCTCCCGGCGGGAGAAGGGGGTTGGGGGGAGGGGAAAAACGTAAAAATTTACCGTTTAACAGATTAGATGCGTTTGCCCTGCTGTAAATTCTTGATTCGAGTAACGGGCGGTACTAACCTTTGGTGCTAGTTTTATAAGCTGAACTCGGCAATCGAAAGTGGGACAAAGCCGTCTTCATCAGCGTGGAAGCCGTACCATTGGACCAAAATGTTAAACATCGCCATCGTAAAGCCTAATTTTGTTTCAAAATAGGCCCAGGCCTTGTGGCGGGAGTGTTTGAAATCACAAACGTACGTCAACATCGACAAAATGGTTTCGACCACCATGCGGACATTCCACTCGCCCCGCTGACAAACCCGTAAATTGGTCGGAAACCAATTCATTTAGGACTTACGAAAAAAGGCTAAACACGGGTAAAATAGAGCCAATCTAATCCA
>CAZFCE010000003.1:0-188180 GCA_964517605.1 uncultured Caldilineaceae bacterium
TCTGGGAGAGTAGGTCATTGCCAAGAAGACTTTTTTTATTTCCCCCTCCCCCCTAATTTGCAATGATAACCGGCAGCCAATCCGTTCCGAACGCCAATATTCGCGACCGATTTTCGGATAGCATCATTGAAAATGTGAATGTTTGGCTTAATGCCTACGATACCCACCTCAATTTGGTGCTGTGGAACCCGATGGCCGAGAAAATCAGCGGTTATTCCGCCGCCGAGGTCATCGGCCATGCCAAAATATGGGAATGGCTTTACCCGGACGAAGCGTACCGTCAATCTCTCATTTCGGCGGCGCAGGCCGTGACCACCCAAAACAATTCCCTGGAAAATTACGAAACCCGAATTTGCTGCAAAAACGGGCAGGAAAAAACCATCTCCTGGAACTCGCGTAGTTTGACCGATGAACACAGCGAAGTTTACGCCGTAATTACCTTTGGCTACGACATTACCGACCGCAAACAGGCCGAAGAGGCGTTGCAGAAGGCGCACGCCGAGTTATCGGTGTTGTACCAGGAGGCCCGGCAACTGGCAGTGATGGAAGAGCGCCGCCGGCTGGCGCGGGATTTGCACGATTCTGCCACGCAAGCCCTGTTCAGCCTGACTCTTTTTGCCGAAGCCGGCGAGCGGTTGCTACAAAGCGGCCAGTTGAAAGAAGCCCAAACTTATCTGGCCTGGCTAAAGGAAACGGCTCAAAGCGCGCTCAAAGAAATGCGCCTGCTCATTTACGAGTTGCGCCCGGCGGTTTTAAAGCCGGGCGGGCTGGTTGAGGCGCTGCAACAACGTTTGAACGCCGTCGAACGGCACGCCGGCCTCAAGGCCCACCTGATTGTTGACCAACCCATCGAACTGCCGCTTTTGGCGGAAGAGGAGTTGTATCATATTATTCAGGAGGCGCTGAACAACTCGCTCAAACACGCCGCCGCCACCTCGGTGATGGTGCGGCTGCAACCCACCGAGGCCGGGGTTGAGGCCAAAATCACCGATAACGGCATCGGCTTTGATAATGAGAGCGCCCGGCAAAAGGGCGGCATGGGGCTGATTAATATGCGCGAGCGGGTGGAACGATTGGGCGGCCAACTGGCCATCGCTTCACAACCCGGCAAAGGCGTTGAAATTACCATCACCTTCAATCCGGCAGGATTAACCGCAACGGAGGCGCAACCGTGACCAAAACAATCCGTATTTTTGTAGCCGATGACCATTTGGTGGTGCGCAAGGGGCTGTACGCCCTCATTTCCACCGAGCCGGGCATGGAATGCGTGGGCGAGGCCGATAATGGCCGCGACACCGTGGCGTTGGTGCGCCAACTCCAGCCGGATGTTATTTTGATGGATTTGGTAATGCCCCAGATGGACGGTATTCAGGCCATCAGCCTGATTACGCAGGAAAACCCCAAAGCCCGGATTTTGGCGCTGACCAGTTTTGCCGAGGATGACAAGGTTTTTCCGGCCATCAAAGCCGGAGCGCTGGGCTATTTGCTCAAAGACGCCTCGCCGCAGCAGTTGTTGCAGGCCATCCGCGATGTGTATCGTGGTGTTTCCTCGCTTGATCCCACGGTGGCGCTCAAACTTATTCAGGAAATCAACCGCCCGCCCAACCTGCCCATGACCGAAGAGCCGCTCTCCGAGCGGGAAATCGAGGTGCTTAAATTGGTGGCGCAGGGGTTAACCAACCAGGAAATTGCCAAAGCGTTGCACATCAGCGTGAGCACCGTGCGCAACCACGTGGGCAATATCCTCAACAAACTGCATTTGGCCAACCGCACCCAGGCCGCCCTGTACGCCCTGCGCGAAGGGCTGGCCAGCCTCAACCCGTAAATCAATTGTCCCCTTGCCATTAGGTAAAATGTACCAGCCGGCCCATTCTGAGAATGGGCTTTTTTGTTCAGTCGCGCCGGCCTTTTGTCTGATGCCAGCCTACCCAATATGTGTTAGACTATAGCTTATATTTCATCCAAAAGCCTCAAAAGGCATTTTTATCATCAGGAAGAAAAATGATCCGTTTAACCGTACTTTACAATTTGCAACCCCATGTAGATGAGGAAAAATTTTTGGCCTGGCGACTCACCGACCACCAGGCCGAAAATATGTCCATATCCGGCTTGCTCCGCTCTGATTTTGCCCGGATTGACCGGGCCTGGCCCAACGACACTCCCCCGCCGTACCGGTTTATGACCACCGCCGACTGGCCCGATTGGGAGAGTTTTGAGCAGGGGTTTTACGATCCAAAGGTGCAGCAGGATTTGGAGGAAGACCTGAAAATACTCAAAGACCCAGTGTTGCTTATTAGTGAAATTCTTATCCAGGAAACCAGGGAGGCCAACCAATGACCAGAGTCGCTACCGACATCGGCGGAACTTTTACCGACCTTGTGTACGTTACTGCGGCGGGCGCGGTGAGCACCGCCAAAAGCCACACCACGCCGGGCCGGTTTGAGCAGGGGGTAATGGATGTCATCACCGCCAGCCACATTTCCCCCGGCGAGTTTGTCTCTTTTGTGCACGGCACCACCATTGTCATCAATGCCATCACCGAGAAAAAAGGGGCCAAAACCGCCCTCATCACCAGCGCCGGCTTTAGGGATGTGTTGGAAATTGGGCGCGGCAACCGGCCCGATTACTTTAACCTGGAATACGAAAAGCCCAAACCGTTTGTAAGCCGCTACCTGCGCCGCGAACTGCCGGGCCGCATTAACTACAAAGGCGTTGAGGCCGCCCCGCTGGATTTATCTAACCTGTGGGCTATTCTGGCCGATTTTCAGGCCGAGGGTGTTGAGGCCATTGCCGTGTGCTTGCTCAACTCTTACGCCAACCCGGCCCACGAAGAAGCCGTCGCCAGCCGCATCAAAGCCTTGTGGCCGGAGGTATCGGTAGTAGCCTCGCACCAGATTACCCGCGAGTGGCGCGAGTACGAACGCACCAACACCGCCGTTCTCTCGGCTTACGTGCAGCCCGTCACTCACCGTTATCTGGATGATTTAACCGGGCGGTTGGCCGCCGCCGGGATGAGCTGCACGCCCTACATTATGCAATCCAACTGCGGCATTGACACCGTTAAAAACGCCCGCCAGATTCCCATCACCATGATTGAATCCGGCCCGGCCAGCGGCGTGTGGGGCGCGGCGGCGTTGGGCCGGCTCATTGGCGAGCCGGCGGTGATTGCCCTGGATATTGGCGGCACCACTGCCAAATGCGGCCTGATTACCGGCGGGCAGGTCAAGCTGAACTCCAACTACATGGTTGAACAAACCGATGTGTTTGCCGGCTACCCGGTGATGGTGCCGGTGGTGGATTTGGTAGAAATTGGGCAGGGCGGCGGCTCGATTGCCTGGGTGGATGAATTTCAGCGGTTGCACGTTGGCCCGCAAAGCGCCGGAGCCGTGCCGGGGCCGGTGGCCTACGGCCAGGGCGGCACCGCCGCCACCACCACCGACGCCAACCTGGCGTTGGGGCGCATTAACCCCGATTACTTCTGCGGCGGCACCCTCACCGCCGATATGGCTGCCGTAAACAGCGCCCTTGATGCGCTGGCCGCCCGGCTGAACATTAGCCGGGATGACGCGGCGCGGGGCATTATTCGGCTGGCCAACAACAACATGGTCAACGCCATCAAGCTGATTTCCGTTAACCGCGGCCATGACCCGCGCGATTTTACGCTGATTGCCTTTGGCGGCGGCGGCGGCATGCACGCCTGCGCTCTGGCCAAAGAACTGGGCATTAAAAAAGTCATCATCCCGCACCTGTCCGGCGTTTTTTCGGCCTGGGGCATGCTGCTCAGCGATTTGCGGCGCGACTACCTGCAAACCCACATTGTCGAGTTGACCACGCCGGACGTGGCCGATCAACTTAGCCAGGCTTTTGCCGCGCTGGAAGAAACCGCCTACCGCGAGTTTGAAGCCGAGCAGATTGACCGTTCGCGGGTGCGCTTTTTGCGCTACGGGCGCTGCCGCTACCAAAACCAGGAGCATTCCACCGAAATTGATTTGCCCGCCGGAGCCATCACCTCCGGCCAGATTGCCGATATTCTGGAGCATTTTCACGCCAACTACGAGCGCGAATACACCTATCGCCTCAACGCCCCGGTGGAGTTGGTAACGTACCACCTCATTGCCATGGCCGAGGTGGACAAGCTGGAGCCGCAACCTTTGCCCGCCGCCGGCGGGCAGCTTGCCGCCGCCAGCAAAGGGCAGCGGGAGGTGGATTATCTGGAAGAAGGCCGCCACATGGCCACCATTTACGCCGGCCCCCAACTGGTTCCCGGCATGCAATTTACCGGCCCGGCCATTATTGAAGAGGCCGAAGCCACGGTGGTTATTCCGCCCCACACGGTTTGCCAGGTAGACGCCTACGGCAATTATCAAATTTTAACGGCTTAAAGAGGCAGCATGAGCAACCAATACGATCCGATTACGCTGGAAATCATCCAAAACTCACTCCAGGCCGCCGCCGATGAAATGTTTGCGGCCCTGCGCCGCACCGCCATGAGCGCCATCATTTACGAAGTGCTGGACATGGGCACCGGCATCACCGACCGGCACGGCGAAATCGCCGGCTCTGGCGCGGGCATCCCGGCTTTTGTGGGCGTGCTGGATAAAACGGTGCAGAAAATCATTGAAAAGTTCAACCAGCCGGGCGAAATCGAGCCGGGCGATGTTTTTATGGCTAACGACCCCTACAACGGCGGCGTCACTCACCTGAACGACATGGTGCTGGTGATGCCCGTTTTTGCCGAGGGCGAAATTGTGGCCTGGACGGCCAACATTGCCCACTGGAACGACGTGGGCGGCATGGTGCCGGGCAGCATGTCCACCGAAGCCACCCAGATTTTTCAGGAAGGGATTATCTATCCGGGCATCAAGCTGATTTCACGCGGCCAGCCTATCCGGTCGGTGTTTGATATTCTCACCGCCAATTGCCGCATGCCCGATTTCCTGACCGGCGATTTGTGGGCCGGTATCGCCTCGGTGCGGGTGGGCGAGCGCCGTATTCTGGAAATTGTGAACAAGTACGGCAAAGACGTTTTTCTGTACGCGCTGGAAGATTACATGAACTTTGGCGAGCAGGTTAGCCTGAATGCCCTGAAAAACCTGCCCAAAGGCACGTACACTTTGGTAGAAGAGCAGGACAGCGGCCAGGTTTACAAGGTAACGGTTGAAATTCGCGACGATGAGTTTATTGTGGACTTGCGCGACAACCCCGACCAGGACAAAGGGCCGTTCAATATGAGTCCCGATGAAACCGTGGTAGCCTGCCAGATTGCCTTTAAAGGCATCACCTCGCCGGAGCGAATTGCCAACGGCGGCACCTTCCGCCCGCTCAAAGTGCTGCTGCGCGAGGGCAGCATTTTCAAACCGATTTACCCGGCGGCGCAGGGCATTTACTACGAGTTGACCATCCGCCTGCACGATTTGGTGTTGCGTTGCCTGGCTCAGCACATGCCGGAAAAACTGCCGGCGGGCAGCTTCTCCTCGGTGTGCGGCACGCTCTTTGGCGGCCTCCACCCCGATACGGGCCGCCCCTACGCCGTCATCGAGCCGGAGCTGGGCGGTTGGGGCGGTTCGGCTAATAAGGATGGCAACGCCGGCCAATTTTGCGGCCTGCACGGCGAAACCTACAACTGCCCCGCCGAGGTCGCCGAGGCCCGCTACGGCGTGACCGTGGATTACCTGAGCCTCCACACCGAGGATGGCGGGGCCGGGCTGCACCGGGGCGGCAACGGCGTGCGCATTGATTACCGCATTCGCTCCGATAACGCCTGGCTAACGGCGGCGTATACGCGCTCTAAAGTGCTGCCGTGGCCGTTGCAAGGCGGCCAACCCGGTTCGCCCAACCACATTGTCATTCGGCGGGCCAACGGAGCGCAGGAGAAATACGCGGTCATCAGCGGCTTAACGCTCAATACCGATGACGTTATCCAGATTATGACCGCCACCGGCGCGGGCTGGGGTGATCCCCGGCAGCGCGGCCGGGCGTTGGTGGCCGAAGACCTTAAAAACGGCTACATTACGCCGGAACAGGCTCGCCGCGATTACGGCCTGGAGTAATGCCTTTGGCCGCCCAACCTCCGCGCCCCCGGCAGCAAGCGGAGATTGAGGCGGGTTGACCAAAGCCCAAATGGTGTGTAGCATGTGAGCCGGAATATTTTTTCCGGCTCACATGCCTGGTTCCGGCCTGGCCGGGGTCTGGGGGTAAATTGACCCAACACCAACTTTATGAACCCACCGTTACCATCAGCGGGATTGTTGACCGGATTACCTTTACCAATCCCGCCACCGGTTACACCGTGGCCCGCTTTAAGCCCGATAAACAGTACGAGCCAATCACCGTGGTGGGCGCGCTGGCCGAGGTGCATCCCGGCGCGCGGCTTAAACTGGAAGGGCGCTGGAAAACTCACCCCAAATACGGCGAGCAGTTTGAACTGCTCCGCTACACCGAAGAGTTGCCCGCCACCGTGGAGGGCATCAAACGCTACCTGGGCAGCGGCCTGATTAAAGGCATCGGTCCCAAAACCGCCCACCGCATCACCGAAACTTTTGGCGCTTACACCCTTGATGTGATTGAAAACGATGTGCAGCGCCTCAACCAAGTGTACGGCATTGCCGACAAAACTGTGGCCAAAATTGCCGCCGCCTGGGAAGCGCAAAAGCAAATCAAAGAGATTATGCTGTTTTTGCAAAGCCATCAGGTTAGCACCAACCTGGCGGTTAAAATTTACAAAAACTATGGCGATAACTCGATTGAGGTGGTGAAGAACACTCCTTACCAACTGGCCCGCGATATTTTTGGCATTGGGTTTCTCACCGCCGATAAAATTGCCCGCAATATTGGCCTGGCCGCCGACGCGCCGCCGCGCGTGGCCGCCGGCATCGAGTTTACCCTTAACCAACTGTCCGACCAGGGCCACGTTTACGCGCCCCGCGACCAACTGGTGCAGGCCGCCGTGAAAATTCTGGAGGTTTCGGCGGAGCTGGTGGAAACCCAGATTACGGCGCTGACGCAGGAAGACCGCCTTAAATTAGAGCCGTTACCGGCGGCAGAAGGCAGCGCCCCCGGCCAGGCGGTTTACCTTAACCCCTTTTATTTTGCCGAGATTGGCGTGGTCAACCGGATTAAACAGTTGCAGGCCGCCGGGCCGGGCCGGTTGAGCCAGTTTCAAACCATAAACTGGAACCAGGCATTTGCCTGGCTGGCGGCGCAACAAAACGGCCTTGATCTGGCCGATAAACAGCGCCAGGCCGTGCAAATGAGCCTTAGCCATAAAATCAGCATTCTCACCGGCGGGCCGGGCACGGGCAAAACCAGCACGGTTAAGGCCATTTTGCGCTTGCTGCACCGTGCCGGCAAGCAAGCGCTATTGGCCGCGCCCACTGGCCGGGCAGCCAAACGGCTGGCCGAAAGCACCGGCCACGAAGCCAAAACCATCCACCGCCTGCTGGAAGTCAGCCCCAGCGAGGGCTTTAAGTTTCAGCGCAACCAGGATAATCCGCTGGATTGCGACCTGCTGATTGTGGATGAATGCTCGATGATTGACCTGCTCCTGATGAACAGTTTGCTCAAGGCCACGCCGTTGGCCGGCCATGTGCTGCTGGTGGGCGATGCCGACCAGTTGCCCAGCGTGGGCGCAGGCAACGTGCTGCGCGATTTGATTGCCAGCGCCACCGTACCGGTCACGCGGCTGGAGGTTATCTTTCGGCAGGCCGCCGATAGCACCATCATCACCAACGCCCACCGCATTAACAAAGGCGAATTGCCGCAGTTTCCGGCGAACAAGCAGGATTTTTACTTTTTTGGCCAGGAAGACCCCGCCGCTGCCGCCGATTTGCTGGTTGATATTGTGGCCCGGCGCATCCCCGAAAAGTTTGGCATGCCGGTGGCCGATATTCAAACGCTCAGCCCCATGCATCGCGGGGTGGTGGGGGCGCGGGCGCTCAACGAAAAGTTGCAGGCCGCGCTCAACCCGCTGCGGTACAACGCGCCGGAATATCGCAGCGGCAGCCGGGTGTTCCGGGTGGGCGACCGGGTGTTACAACTACGCAACAATTACGATAAAGAAGTGTTCAACGGCGATGTGGGCGCAATCACCGCCATTGATTTGGAAGAGGGCGAGATCCGGGTGGATTTTGAAGGGCGCGAACTGGTGTACGAGTTCAGCGATTTGGACGAGTTGACGCTGGCTTACGCCTTGAGCGTGCACAAAAGCCAGGGCAGCGAGTACCCGGTGGTGGTGCTGCCGCTGCTGGCGCAACATTACATGCTGCTCCAGCGCAACCTGCTGTACACGGCCATTACCCGCGCCAAAAAAATGGTGGTCATTGTGGGCACGCGCCGGGCTTTGGCGATGGCCGTAAAAAACAACACCATCGCCGGGCGCTGGTCGCTGTTGGCGGCCCGGTTGCAGCAAGAGCTAAACCGGGCGGCGTAACGCCGCCGCTCAAAGTGACAGCCGGCTTTTGATACTACGGCCCAAATTGGAGTATAATGGCGTCTTCAATCTGCGTAAAAAGACAAGCGGCCCATGAATAATCCCAGACAAGATTCAGATTTTGATTACGATGAATACGAGCTTTACCGTGAGCGTAGCGTAACCAGCACGGGTTTGCCGCCCGGCCAACTGGCTCTGATTATCGGCGTTAACGCGGTGATTTCGCTGATCATCAGCGTGGCGGTGGTGCTGCTGTCTAACCGGCAGGCCATCCCCGGTGATGTTGCCACGCCGGCAGCGCCGGTAACGCCGGCGGCAACGGTGAGCGGCGGGCCGGGTGCTGCCGGCGCGGTAGCCGCCTCGCCGGTTTCTACCGGCACGGCGGTGGCCGAGATTACGCCGGTGGGGTCGGTTATGTACAAAGTACAGGCCGGCGACACGCTGGGGCAAATTGCCCAAAAATTTAAGGTGCCATTGTTTGATTTGATGCTGGCCAACGGCCTCACCGACCAGGATTTTATTCAGGTGGGGCAAGATTTGGTGGTGCCGCTGGGCGGGCTGCCCAAAACAACGCCCACGTTCACGCCCGCGCCACTGCCATCGGCCACGCAGTTGCCGTTTGAGCCGCCCACACCGCTGCCGGAAAACGCGGGCGTGCCGCAGGAACCGGCGGTGATGGTGGGGCCATCGCCTACGCCTACCGTTACGGCGACAATGCCGGTGACGGCTGGCGCGAGCGCCGCGCTGCCAACCTCAACCCCGGCCCCCCGCGATGCCATTAACGTGGTCATCAACGAGGTGATTTCTCCCGGCGATCTGGCGCAGGAAACGCTTATCATCCTCAATTTGGGAGCCGGCACCAGCCTGCAAAACTGGAAGTTGAGCGGCTCGGCGCTGGGCAACTTTGTTTTTCCCGATATATTCCTGTTTAGCGGCGGCAGCATTCGCATTCACACGGTGGCCGGGCAAAACACCCCCAGCGACCTGTACCTGGGGCAAGGCGAAGCGGCCTGGCCGCCCGGCACCACCATTGTTTTAGCCGATGCCGTCGGCTCCGAAGTTTCCCGGTACAGCACCCGTTAGTCATTTTGATTGTCAAATACCAACCAAAAGGGCCAAACGGCCCTTTTTTTGTGCCAAATGTAATATTTTTTTAAGCTAACCGTTCTATAATGTTGAAGGTAAAAAAATTATGGAAAAAGAAATTGTAATGTATGTTCGGAGTTTTTTTTGCCCCAATGTGGCGCTGGCGCGCGATGTGCTGGGGCGCTACAACATTCCCTACCGCGAAATTGATATTGACGCCAACCCGGTAATGGCCGAGCGCGTAAAGGCGTGGACGCAGTTTCTCAGTGTGCCCACGTTGGTGATTGCCAACCCCGGCGACGATTTACCCTACACCGATGTTTTGCCTCGCCCCACTGAAGGCTCGCTTAAGGGGTATGACCGCGGTCCGTTGATTACAGAACCCAATAATGCTGCGCTGGAAAACTGGCTGCACAAACATGGGTTCTTAAATAAACCTTATTCACGTTAAATTTTTTGTAGAGTAAAGGAGTTTTACCAATGAAACAGCTACTTCGGTTAATAGGATTGGCGGTAGTAGTTACCGTAATGGCCGTAGTACCGCTGGCTGCCTATGCTCAGGGCGGCTCCACCAACAGCAAAAGCGACAATTTTATTTTTATTAACTACATTGGCGAGGAATTACACCTTGACCTGGATGATGTGGCCTACACCGTTCCCGGCATCAACACCGTGCCGGGCGGCGGTAAATTAACGCTCAGTCTGGCTCCGGGCTGGCATAAATATGCCGCCAACGTGCCGGGCGTAGATGGCGCAGCGGGCGATTTTCTGCTCAATGCCGGCGCGGTTATAGCCAAAGCGGCCCGGTTTGACCAGACCGCGCCTGTGGTAAAGAATGGTATTCTGCTGGAAAAACCAAAAACCTACGTGTCTGTGTTTGATTTTGACCCCAACGCCTCGCCGGTAACTGCTACCACCGTGGTTACAGATACCTGGCAGCCCGGCGCGGCCTCTGCCGGCAAAAGCAGCGTGGCCTGGGTAAACTACACCGGCGATGAACTGACCGTTGATTTAAACGGCCAGCTTTACAAAGTATCGCCTATGGCCAACACCATCCCTGGCCGGTTGCAGATTGAAGTTGCTCCCGGCAAATACACCTTTACGGCCAGCATTCCGCGCGGCAGCGTTAACGGCGATATCAACGCCGTGGCCGGGCAGGTAGCCGGCGTAAAAATCACCGCCGATTTGCCCGAAGAACAAAAAATGGAAGTGGGCAAAACCTACGATGTGCTGCCGCCGCTTACCCTGCATGCCGTTGTGGAAGACTTTACCGCTAAAGTAGGCGCTACTGCCGCCGTTACCGCTACGGTTACAACCACGCCCACGGTTGCCGTTACCACCACCGTGGCCGTTACCCATACCGCAGCGGTTACTTCTACGGCGGCTGTTACCGGCACCGCCGCGACCACGCCAACCGTAACGGTGGCTCCCGGTCTGTTGATTAAAAACTACGCCGCCGACACGTTTGCTTTTACAATTAACGGCCAAACTTACCGCATCCCCTATAATGGCCAGCAGGCGTTACCGTTGCCGGCGGGCACGTACAGCTTTACCGCCAGTACGCCTTATGCCGCCGTTAGCCGCTCGATTACCATGTTAGATGGGCAACATGTGGTGTTGAGCATGGTTCTTGGCAGCGATGGCAGCCTGGTAATATACCAGGAATAAGTTTGAATTGATAACGGAAAAAGAATAAGAAAAACGCGCCACGGCGGCGCGTTTTTTTATTGGGCGGCTTTTTGCTTAAGCCGATACAGCACGTTCAGCGCCTCCAGCGGCGATAGCGAATCAACATCAATCTCCCGGATTTCCTCCACCAGCGGATGCACCTCCGGGGGCAAAAACGACATCTGCACGCCCGAAATAATCTGGCGGGTTTTTTCTTTGCGCTCGCGCATGTCGGCGTTGCCTTCAAGCTGTTCCAGCACCTCGTTGGCCCGGTCAATCACCGCTTTGGGAATGCCCGCAATCTGCGCCACGTGGATGCCGTAGCTGCGGTCGGCTCCGCCCGGCACAATTTTGTGTAAAAAGATTACCCGGTTGCCTTCTTCGGTTACGGCCACGTTGTAGTTGCGCACGTGCGGCAGGTATTTGGCCAGTTCGGTGAGTTCGTGGTAGTGCGTGGCAAACAGCGTTCTGGCCCGGATTTTGGGGTTGTTGTGAATGTACTCCACCACCGCGCGGGCAATGGCTAACCCGTCGTAAGTGCTGGTGCCGCGCCCCACTTCATCTAAAATTAGCAGGCTGCGCGGCGTGCTCTGCGATAAAATGGCCGCGGTTTCCACCATCTCCACCATAAATGTGCTTTGCCCGGCGTGAATTTCATCCTGCGCGCCGATGCGGGTAAAAATGCGGTCAACCAGCCCAATTTTAGCCTGGCTGGCCGGCACAAAGCTGCCAATTTGGGCCATCAACACAATTAACGCCACCTGGCGCAAAAAAGTGCTTTTGCCGCTCATATTTGGCCCGGTTATCAGGTGAATCAACTCCTCGCGGGAAATGTGGGTGTCGTTGGGCACAAAGGCGGCGGGAATGCCGTCGGCGTCGGCCAGCGGCATTTGCTCTACCACCGGATGCCGCCCGCCGCTGATTTCCAGCGCGTCGCCGTCGTTCAGTTCCGGGCGGGTGTAGTGGTTGGCCAGCGCCACTTCGGCCAGCGCCGCGATGACATCCAAATAGGCCAGCAGCCGCGAGGTAGCCAGCAGCCGTTCGGCGGCGGCGGTAATCTGGGCGCACACCTCTTTGAAAATGCGCTGCTCCACCTCTAGCTGGCGCTCATCGGCGTTGAGAATCAGGCTTTCGTACTCTTTTAATTCCGGGGTAATGTACCGCTCGGCGTTGACCAGCGTTTGTTTGCGAATGTATTCCGCCGGCACGCGCTGCGCCTGGGCTTTGGTCACTTCGATGTAGTAGCCAAACACCTGGTTAAACCCAACTTTTAAGGTGGAAATGCCGGTGCGTTTGCGCTCTACCGCTTCCAGCCCGCCCACCCATTTTTTGGCGTCGCGCGAACCGGCGATAATCCCGTCGAGTTCGGCGGAGAAGCCGGGCCGGATAACCCCCACTTTGGAAAGCACCGCCGGCGGCTCATCGGCAATGGCCTGGGCAATGAGCGCGGCCACATCGGGGCAGGCATCCGGTTGAGCCAGATTCAGGCCGGCGGGCAGTCGCTCCAGGGCAATTTGGATGACCGGCACGGCGGCCAGGCTGCGCTGAATGGCTTGCAGGTCGCGGGGCAGGGCAATGCCCTGGCTCACGCGATTGGTGAGCCGTTCCAGGTCGGCCACTTCCTTGAGTTGGGCGCGCAGGTCGGCGCGGGCAATGGTGGCGGCGGCAAACGCCTCCACGGTATTAAGCCGCTGGTTGAGCGCGGCCACATCCAGCAAAGGCTGGTGCAGCCAGGCCCGCAGCAGCCGCCCGCCCATGGGGGTGATGGTTTTGTCCAGCACGTGCAACAGCGACCCCGGCCCGCTGCCGCCGCGAATGGTTTCGGTGAGTTCCAGGTTGCGGCGGGTGGAGGCATCCAAATCCATAAAATTGTCGGTGCTGTAGGCCGCCAGCCGCGAAATGTGGCCCAACGCCTGTTTTTGGGTTTCGGCCACGTACTGAATGATGGCGCCGGCAGCCTGCACCGCCAGCGGTTTGCCGTGCAGCCCAAACCCATCGAGCGTGGCGACCTCAAAATGGCGTTGCAACTCTTGCCGGGCGTGTTCCAGTTCAAAGCGCCACTCTTCGTATAGAGAATGAGACGTGCGCAGCGGTGCGGTGGGCGCGGCGCTGGCGGCGTCGGGGGTGATGAGTTCGGCGGGTTTGAGCCGGGTAATCTCGTTGAGAACCAGCCGCTCAACATCGCTGCCGTTCAGTTGCGTGGCGGCAAATTCGCCGGTGGTGATGTCAACATAGGCAATGCCGGCTTTGGGTGGGCGAATGATGAGCGCGGCCAGGTAGTTGTTTTGGTTGTGGGTGAGCAGGTTGGTTTCGACTACCGTGCCGGGGGTGATGACGCGGGTAACTTCGCGCGGCACCAGCCCTTTGATGGGGTCGTTGCCAATTTGCTCACAGATGGCCACTTTGTAACCGGCCCGAATGAGCCGGGCAATGTAGTTATCGGCGGCGTGGTGGGGCACGCCGGCCATGGGCACGCGCTGGTTTTTATCAACCTTGCGGGTGGTGAGCACAATATCCAGCGTTTTGGCCACGGTTTTGGCGTCGTCGTCAAAGGTTTCGTAAAAATCTCCCAACCTGAAAAAAACAATGGTGTCGGGGTATTGTTTTTTGATGTGGAGATATTGCAGGCGAACGGGCGTGGTCATTATTTAATAAGCCGTGATAGATGCTTGGTGAACGGGTTGTTATTCGTCGCCGGTGGCGTCAATGGCGCGGGCGTTGGTGATTTTGATTAAATCCGGTACGGGCAGTTCCAGGTTAACGCCGCGTTTACCGGCGCTCACCAGTACCCGTTCCAGTTGGAGCGCGGGCTGGTCAATGAACACCCGCCAGTTTTTTTGCAGCAGCGCCAGCGCCGAGATGCCACCGGTTTGTAGCCCGGTGAGTTGCTCGGCCTCTTTTTTGGTGGCCATTTGCACTTTTTTCTCGCCCACGGCTTTGGCTACTTTTTTTAAATCCAGTTCGCGGCTGCCGGCAACCATAACCAGTAGCGGTTTGCCGGCGGACGGCATCACCACCAGCGTTTTGTACACCACGTGGTGCGGCAGGCCAAAATAATCGGCCACGCCATCGGCAGAGTGAATGGTATCGGGGAACTGGCGCACGGTGTATTGAATTTTACGCTGGTCCAGCAGCCGCATCGAGTTGAGTTTTTCGGTCATTGGGCCATTATAACATTGCTTGCCTTACCGGAAAATTCTGGTTGTGGTTTTGCCGGGATCAAACTTGATTGGGCGAGTTGCCGGTTTAACAGTATAATCAGGCTTAATGTCAGGTAGCTGGTAACGAAACTAACCCGTTAAGGAGAACTATAATGAATTACCGTGCATTTGGCCGTACTGGCTGGCAAGTTTCAGAAGTGAGCTTTGGCGCGTGGGCGCTGGGCGCGGATTGGGGCCACGTGAGCGAGGCCGACGCCATTGACGCGCTGCACGCCGCCATTGACGCCGGCATGAACTTTATTGACACCGCCGATGTTTACGGCGATGGCCGCAGTGAAAAATTGATTGCCCAGGTGCTCAAGGAGCGCCGGGAGCAAATTTACGTTGTTACCAAAGCCGGGCGGCGGCTCAACCCGCACGTGGCCGCCGGTTATAACCGCGCCAACCTCACCGCTTTTGTGGAGCGCAGCCTGCAAAACCTGCAAGTTGAGGCGCTCGATTTGGTGCAACTGCACTGCCCGCCCACCGAAGTGTACTACATGCCCGAAACATTTGCCGTGCTGGATGATTTAATGCAGGCCGGCAAAATCAAACATTACGGCGTGTCGGTGGAAAAGGTGGAAGAAGCCATCAAAGCGATGGAATACCCCAACGTCAAAAGCGTGCAAATCATCTTTAACCTGTTCCGGCAGCGCCCCGCCGAACTGTTTTTTGAGTTGGCTCAACAAAAGCAGGTGGCCATTTTGGCCCGCGTGCCGCTATCGAGCGGGATGCTCACCGGCAAAATGACGCCGCAAACCACCTTCTCCACCGATGACCACCGCCTGTACAACCGCCACGGCGCGGCCTTTGATGTGGGCGAAACCTTCTCCGGCGTTGATTACGAAACCGGCTTGCAGGCCGTTGAGGAGCTTCGCCCGCTGGTGCCGGCAGGCGCAACAATGGCCCAGTTTGCGTTGCGCTGGATTTTGATGTTCCCGGCGGTAAGCTGCGTCATTCCGGGGGCTAAAAATCGCCGGCAGGCCACCGAAAACGCCCAGGCCGCCGCGCTGCCGCCGCTCGGCGAGGCTGCTATGGCCCGCGCCCGGCAAATCTACAATCAATACATTCGGGCGCAAGTCCATCAGCGGTGGTAAATAAAAGTCGCCGGTTATGCCATTAACTCCGCGCCATCTTAATCGTTATCGCCAAATTGCCGAGGTGCTGATTAGCCACGGCTTTGGGGCGGTGCTGGCTCAACTGGGGCTGGATTCTCACCTGAATTTGCCCCGGCGGTTGTTGCACCGCAAACCCAAAGAAGAAAACGGCAAAACCCCGGCCATCCATGTGCGGCTGGCGCTGGAAGAATTGGGGCCAACCTTTGTAAAGCTGGGGCAAATTCTCAGCACCCGGCCCGATTTGCTGCCTCCGGCTTATTTAAAGGAGTTGAGCCGCCTGCAAGACAGCGTGCCGCCCGAACCGTGGCCGGTGATGCAGGCCACGCTTGAGCAGGAGTTGGGGGCCACGGTTGGCGAGTTATTTGCCGAGTTTGACCCCCTGCCGCTGGCGGCGGCATCGCTGGCGCAGGTTCACGCCGCCCGCCTGCGCAACGGCGCTCAGGTGGTGGTTAAAGTTCAGCGCCCCAACATTAAAAACATCATCAACCTTGACCTGGACATTTTGTACGATCTGGCCCGGCTGGCCCAGGATCGCACGCCGCTGGGCGCTATGTACGATCTGCCGGAACTGGCCGAGGAGTTTGCCATTGCCCTTCGCGGCGAGCTGGATTATCGCCGCGAAGGGCACAACGCCGACCAGTTTCAGCGCAATTTTAAAATCGAAACCCACCTGCACGTGCCCAAAATTTACTGGGATTACACCACCCGCACCGTGCTGGTGCAAGAGCGCATCTTCGGCATAAAAATCAGCGATATTGCCGCGCTCGATGCCGCCGGGCTGGATCGGCACAAAATTGCGCTGTACAGCGCCCGCTTCATTGTTAAAGAAATTCTGGAGGATGGCTTTTTCCACGCCGACCCGCACCCCGGCAACATTGTGGTCATGCCCGGCGAGGTCATTGGCATGATGGATTTTGGCACGGTGGGCCACCTGGACCCTAACGACCGGGCGGCGCTGGTGCGGTTGTACATTACCGCCGTGCGGCTGGATACGGTGAGTTTGGTGGAACAACTCATTCAGGTGGGCGTGGCCGATTCCAAACTGGATCGGTTTGCCTTGCAACGCGATGTGCGGCGGTTGCTGCTAAAATACCACGGCCTGCCGCTGCAAGACCTTCGCGCCGCCGATGTTATGGACAGCCTGTGGCCCATTATTTACCGCTACCGGCTGCGGCTGCCCAGCAATTTTTGGCTGCTGGCCAAAACGCTGGTGATGATGGAAGGCATCGGGCTGGAGCTTGACCCGGAGTTTGATATTTTCAAGGTATCCGAACCGTATGTGCGCCGTTTTTTGCTGCAACTGTGGCTGCCAACCTCGTGGGGGCCATCGCTGGTGCATAGCGCCACCGGCTGGGGCGATTTTCTGAACAGTTTTCCGCGCCAAACCTCACGGATTTTTGACCGGATTGACCGCGGCGAGCTTGAACTGCAAATCAGCCTGCCCAAATATGATTATTACGTTAGCCGGCTGGACAGGATTGCCACCCGGATTGTGTTGAGCATGTTGCTGGCGGCTATTATTTTGGCGCTGGCCATGCTCATTCCGGGGATGGATTTAACCTGGCCGTGGGGGTTGTTCACCTGGATTGTGGTGAGCGTTTTTCTGGTGATGATTTTTTTAGGGGTGTGGCTGATTTTATCAATTTTGCGTTCGGGCGGGCGGCTTTAAATTTGTTTTAACCCCTGCTTGCGGGTGGGCACCACCATCACGCTATCGGTGAGCCAGCAGCCGTGGCACGCCGGTAAATCTGCCTTCGAGAGCAAAAATAAATACACCGTGGTCTGCCCGTTGCTTTCGGTGATGGTCACTTGCTGCTGGGCGGTGTCGCCGTCAATTTCAACCGGGGCGAATTCGGCGGATTTGTGGTTGAGCATAGGGCGATAGGCCGGGTCTTTGACCAGTTGTTTAAAATGGCTGAGCGGCCCGGTGATTTGCTTGTTGGCCGGCGAAGCAAACCGGAACGTAATTTCAATGCCCGCGTCGTCGCTGCCGTTGTTTTTAAGGGCCTCAACCTGGATTTTTACCACCTCCGCCGGCGATAACTCCGGGGCGGGCATCAGTTGGGTTGCCAAAGTGGGCGTGGCCGCCGGAGTGGGGGCAAAATCCGGCAGCCGGATAGTTTGCGCCCCGCAGGCGGCCAACAGAGCGGCAACGGCCACAAGAATCAATCCGCGTAAGATCATAGCTGCCACCTTTTAGTTAACCTTGATGGTGATACTATACCCCGCCGGCAGCAACTTTTCAACCCCAATCCAATTGTGGCAAACAAAAACCGGCGGAGATTCATCCGCCGGTTTTTAAGGTTTTTGTAAAAAATTGCGCCGGTTACACCCGTTTTAGCCACGCTTCGTTGGCGTACTGCTCGGCCCGCAGGTGTTGGGCCAGTTGCTGCTCCTGGCTGGTGAGCGGCATTTCGGCCAGGGTGAGGTTGAGTTGCTCGGCCAGGCCCGCTTGCAGGGCGGCGGCGGCTTGCTCAAACGTGATGGCCCGGCCCAGCACTTGCTCCACGGTGGTGGCCCGGCTGGGCAGCAGCGATTCCTGGGCGGCCCGCTCCGCCGGCGGAAAGTCGAGCACGTCAATAATGCGGTTAAGGTTGCCTACCAGCGGCAGCGTGCCATGTTGCAGCACAATTTTGCGCCGCCGCAGTTGGGCGCTGCCAATCAGCTTTTTGCCGTTCACCGTAATTTCATACACCGAGGGCGTATCAAAGCACACCGGCCCGCCGCCGCTGGCGGCATGCCGTTTTTCGGTGGCCTCCTCGCGGCTGGCCTGTTCGGCCTGAATGCCCAGGTTGTGCAATCCGCGCAGCAGCCCCAAACTTAAAATGCGGTAGCTTTCAACCACGCCGCCCTGAATGCGCGGGTCATCCTGCGGAATAATCATGCTGTACGTGGTTTCATCGGTGTGCAAAATGGCTTTGCCGCCGGTGGGCCGCCGCGTCCAGGTGTAGCCGCGCCCGGCCAGCACGGTGGTGTCAATTTCGGCCCAGTGTTGGTTGTACCCCAGCGTCAGGCAGGCCGGCTCCCACTGAAAAAAGCGAATGGTGGGGATGCCGTTGCCATCGGCCAGAGTTTGCAGCATGGCTTCATCAATGGCCATATTGGTGGCCCCGTCGAGTGGCGGGGTAACGAGCAGTCGCCAGGTGGCGGGCGGGTAACTACCGGGAGCAAAATCGAGCATGGTTGGGCCTCAGTTTAAAATTTAGGGTGTGGATTTTGCCACACCCCGATAATTTTAAGCCGCTTCCGGTGAAAATTCCAAATTGATAATGCTGTCGTTGTGCGGCGCGCGCCCGTTGGCGTGCGGCTGAGCCGGCGGCGGGCAAACCGGGCACACATTCCGCTTTTCCGAAGCCAGAATGGCCCGGTCGGCGCTCCAGAAAAAGTTATCGCGGCCAATGGCGTCGGCCAGTTTGCTGCGTTCCAGCATTTGCATTACCTGCGGCTGCACCGCGGCCAGCAGCAGCATGCGGCCTTCGTGCTGCATTTTTTCTTGCAGGGTAGATAACGCCTCCAGCCCGGAAATATCAATGTTGGGCACGGCCCGCATGGATAAAATCAGCACGTGGATGTCTTTCAGGTGGGCAAAGGTTTCGTTAAAAGTGTTGGTGGCGGCAAAAAATAGCGGCCCGGTTAAGTAAGCCACCCGCGTATGCTCGCATTCGCCGCGCACCGGCATGCCCCGCATTCGCATGCGGTCTACGTCTACCTGCCGGATTTCTACGCCCAAATTGGCGGCCTGGTTGATAAACACCACCGCCGACAACGCCACGCCGATTAAAATGGCCTGGGTTAAATCCAGGGTGATGGTAGCCAGCATGGTGATAATAAAGGTGATGATGGCCGTTTTAAACCGGTTGGTAAACATAAAGCGGATGGCAAACCATTCGTTCATGCGGTAGGCCGTAACCATCAGCACCCCGGCCAGCGCCGCCAGCGGCACCTGCGCGATAATCGGGGCCAGCAGCAACGCCGAAGCCAGCAGCGCCAGCGCGTGCACAATCGAGGTGATGCGGGTTTGCCCGTTGGATTTAATGCCCACCGAGGTGCGGGCAATGGCCGCCGTGGCCGGAATGCCGCCAAAAAACGGAATAACAATGTTGCCAACGCCCTGCGCAATCAATTCCTGGTTGGCGTGCAGCCGAATGCCGGTCATTTTACTGGCCACCGCGCCGCACAACAGCGATTCTACCGCGCCCAGCGCCGCAATTGAAATAGCCGGCACCACCAGGCTGTTCAGGTTATTCCAGGGGATGGCACTCAGGGTGAGCCGATCTTCCAGCACAATGGTGCGCGGAATAGCGCCAATCTGGGCAATGTTCCAGCCGGTGAGCATGGTTACAACGGTGGCCAGCACAATCGCCAGCAGCGAAGCCGGCATGTAGCGGCTCCAGCGCGCCGGCCAAAAGAGCATGGTAAACATTACCAGGCCGCCAATGGCCATTGTCCGCCAGTCGGGCAGGTAGCCGCCCTGAAAATACCCCAGCAATTTAAGGGCCGCCGAATCTGCGCCCGGCGTTTTTACGCCCAAAAAGTTATCAATCTGGCCCACAAAAATAATAATAGCAATGCCGGCGGTAAAACCGGTAATTACCGGCGCGGGAATAAAAGCAATAAACCGGCCCAGCCGTAACATACCCACAATCAAAATCATGGTGCCGGCCATTACGCCGGTAATCCAGGCCGCTTCCATGCCATAACGTTGGGTAATCACAATCAAAATGGCGCTCATGGCTCCGGTTGGCCCGGAAATTTGGTAGGGCGCGCCCGATAATGCGCCAATAATCAATCCACCTAAAATTGCCGTAACTAACCCGGCGGCGGCCGTTGCCCCGGACGATACTCCAAAAGCCAAAGCCAACGGCAAGGCTACCGCACCCACCGTTAACCCGGCCAGTAAGTCCTGCCGAAATTTGGCGGCGTTATACTGCGAAAATTCTCGCCGCCATATTTGCCACAGCCCCATTGATTTTACCATAACGTACTGATTGCTCCTTTTATAAAAAGTAATTTAAAATAAATAAGACTCTTCCGGCTTGGCTACATTGCCAGAAGAGCCTTTTGGTTAGTTACGCCGGCGAGGTTAGCTGACGGGTTCGAGGCCCAAAAGCGCCTCTACCGAGTCATTCCGGATTCACCCCAGGTGGTTAGGTTCCCCCGCGTCTATGGTTAGACTTAAGCGTTAATTTGCGGTTAACGTTGCTGATTATAGTAAAAGCCTTTAATTGGGCAAGTGTCGCCCGTCTATTTTGCGTTTCCGGGCAGCCACATTACCATGAGCGGCAGTTTAATCAAGGAGAGTTTTATTATGCCGCACAAACTTGCATTGATTGGTTTTGGAACCGTGGGCCAGGGGTTGGCCGAAATTCTGCGCGACCGGGGCGACTACCTGCGCCAAACGCTCGGTTTTGAGGCCCAGATTGTGGCCGTGGCCGATTTGCTCAAAGGTTCGGTGTATCACCCCGACGGGCTGGACATTGCCACCCTGCTTGAAGTGGTGCAGCGCACCGGCCAACTGGCCGATTATCCCGCCACGCCTGGCCTGGTTCGCGGTTGGGACAGCCTGACCACCATTCGCAACAGCAACGCCGCCACCGTGGTTGAGGTGAGCTACACCGATATCACCACCGGGCAGCCGGCCATTGACCACTGCCGGGCCGCTTTTGCCGCCGGCAAAAACGTGGTCATGAGCAACAAAGGGCCGGTGGCGCTGGCTTACCAGGAGTTGTCGGCGTTGGCCCAACAGAACGGCGTGCGCTGGTGCTTTGAAGGCACGGTGATGAGCGGCACGCCTTCGTTGCGGATGCCGCTGGCGGCGCTGGCCGGCAATAACATCCGCCAGGTGCGCGGCATTTTTAACGGCACTACCAACTTCATCCTCACCAAAATGGAAGAGGGGCTAACCTATCCGGTGGCGCTCCAGCAGGCCCAGGAATTGGGCTACGCCGAAGCCGACCCCACCGCCGATGTGGAGGGCTACGACGCGCTGGGCAAAGTGGTTATTTTGGCCAACGTGGTCATGGGCGCGCCGCTCACCAAAGCCGATGTGGCTCGCCAGGGCATTAGCCACCTTACCCCGGCAGACATTGCCCAGGCCACAGCGCAGGGCAAACGCTGGAAGCTCATTGCCCGCTGCCAAAAGGATGGCGACCAGGTGCGGGCCAGCGTTGCCCCCGAAATGGTGCCGCTCACCGATCCGCTGGCTAACGTGATGGGCGCTACCAACGCCATCACCTATGATTGCGACCTGCTCGGCCCGGTAACGCTGGTGGGCGCGGGCGCGGGCCGGGTTGAAACCGGCTATTCCATTTTGATTGATCTGATTAATATTGAGCGCGGCAATATTTAGGGGGCGCAGTTTGAGTTATTCTTTGTTGCGCCGCCACTGGGCCACCGGGCTGGCGTTGGCGGTGGTGGCGCTGTACGTGGCCGTTTTTTTCTGGCTGGCCATGCAGCGCCACCTCAGTTTTGATTCCAGCGGCTTTGATTTGGGCATTTACGACCAGGTGGTGTGGAACACGCTGCATGGCCGCTGGTTTTTTTACACCACTACCGGCGTACCCACGCTGCATTTTTCCAACCACGTTTCATTCAATATTTTGCTGATTGCGCCGTTGTACCTGCTGCACAGCGGCCCGGAAACGCTGCTGCTGTTGCAACCGCTGGTCATCGGCCTGGGCGGGCTGCCCCTGTTTTGGCTGGCCCGCGAAAAACTGGCCAGCACGCTGGCCGCCTTTAGCCTGCTGGCGGCTTATTTGCTTTTTCCCACGCTCCAAATTGTTAATTTGTGGGATTTCCACCCGCCGGTGCTGTCGGTGGGCTTTTTTATGTTTGCCTTTTACTTTCTGGAGAAAAAACGCCCCGGCTGGTTTATGCTGTTTGCGTTTTTGGCCATGCTGGGCAAAGAACAACTGCCGCTGCAAGTGGCCTTTTTGGGCGGCTACGCCATCATTCGGCATCGCTATTGGGCGGTGGGCGGTATTACCATTGCGCTGGCGCTGGGCTGGTTCTTTTGGGTGATGAACTGGCTCATCCCCCGCTACAGCGCCGAAAACCAGCACATCTTTTTGGGTTACTACGCCGACCTGGGCAACTCGCCCGGCGCAATTGTGCTGACAGCCCTTACCCGGCCCGATGTGGTGCTGGCCAATTTGTGGCAGCCGGCCAAACTTAAATACATGTTCGATGTGCTGACGCCGTTTGGCTACCTGCCGTTGGTCGGCTTGCCTGTTTTGTTAATTGGCGCGCCGTCATTTGCCATCAATTTGCTCAGCGCCAACACCGCCATGCACGATGCCGCCGGCGGCCAATACGGCGCGGACGTAGCGCCGTGGCTGGCCTGGGCGGCGCTGTTTGGGTTTTACGCCGCCCAGCGCGGGCTAACTTACCGCTGGCCGGCGGCGCAAAAGCCGGTTACGGTGGCGCTCAGTGGGGCGTTGCTGGCGGCGGCGCTGGGCTGGCAGCTATTTTACGGCTATTCGCCGCTGGCGCTGGACCCGCCGCATTGGGAAATCACCGCGCACGACCGGCTGGCCCAGCGATTCATTGCCCAAATTCCGCCCGACGCGGTGGTGGCGGCGCAGGGCAAGCTGTACCCGCACCTCAGCGACCGCCAGTGGGCCTACCAACTGCCCGACGTGAACGACGCCGAGTACGTTTTTTTTGATGCCACCACCGGCGGCTGGCCGGTTCACCCCAACGATATTTGGGCCATTGCCCAAAAGCTGCTGGCCTCTGGCCAGTACGGCGTGCTTGATGCCGCCGACGGCTACCTGTTGCTTAAACGCGGTTTGGCCAACACCGCCATTCCCAATGCTTTTTATGATTTTGCCCGGGTTGAGGCCGCCCGCCCGCAGCACCCGCTTACCATTGAGTTTGGCGGGCAGTTGCGGCTGTTGGGCTTTGACCTGCTTGATGACCAGCGCCGCCAGGAAACGGCGGTGCGCCTGTACTGGCAGCCGCTCAAACCGCTGCCGGCTAACACCCGGCTCTATCCCTTTTTTGTGGATGCCGAAAACCACATCATCGAAACCACCGAGCAGCGCCCGCTGCTGGCCCAACTGTGGTATCCGCCCCGGCTGTGGCAGCCCGGCGAAATCATCGTCACCGAAACCATGCCGTGGGCGCTGGGCAACCGCTGGAGTTTGGCCGCCGGCGTGCTGACCGGCAACCACTGGGCCGATTGGGGGCAACGGCTGCCGGCGCAAATCATCGAATCGCCGCAACCGCTGCGCCGGTTTGAGGCCAACACCTGGGCGCGGCTGGCTTCGTTTGAGCGGCAGGGGCGCGGGCTGGCCGAAATCTCGCCGCCGGAAACCGATTTGCAGCCGCCTCGCCCGGCGCAGGCCAACCTGGGCGATCAACTGCAACTGCGCGGGTTTGATGTGACCGGCCCGGCCAACAACACCTTAACGGTAACGCTGTACTGGCAGGCGTTGCGGCAAATGTCGCTGGATTACAGCGTGTTTATCCATTTGGTGGGGGCCAACGGGCAAACCGTGGCCCAGCACGATGCCCAGCCCTGGCTGGAGGTGACAATTCCCACCAGTTCGTGGCAGCCCGGCGAAAAGCTGCTCGACCGGCACGCGCTGGCGCTGCCGCCGGATTTGCCGCCGGGCGAGTACCATGTGCAAGTGGGCGCGTATTACTGGCAAACGCTGGAACGCCTGCCGGTGCTGGAAAACGGCCAGCCGGTGAACAATTTTGTTGATTTGGGAACCGTAACCCTGCCATGACTTCACCCGCTCCCCAAAAACGGCCAACTTTACTCCCTACTCTTTACTCCTTACTCCCTTTTTGGTTAAGCCTGTTTCTTTTGGCCGTGTATTTGCTCAGCTTTTCCGGCAAATTCCACGTGATGGATGAGCTGGCGGTGTTCACCGCCGGGCATAGCCTGGCCCTGCACCACCGCGCCGACATCAACCCCCTGATTTGGACCAACCACTGGACGCCCAACCCGCCCGGCATTTGGGGGCAGGACGGCCAGCTTTATACCAAAAAAGCGCCCGGCATCTCGTTGGTGGCGGCTCCGCTCATTTGGCTGGGGCAGGCGGTGCCCAATCTCAACCCGGTGCAGGTGGGGTTGCTCACCAACAGCTTTGTCACCGCCCTAACCGTCGGATTGCTGCTAATCTGGCTGGCCGAGCTGGGCTTTGCCCGGCGCGCGTCGCTGCTGGCGGCGCTGGGGTACGGGCTGGGAACAATGGCCTGGGTGTACGCCCGCATGTTCTGGGAATCGTCCCTGCTGGCGTTTGTTTTCTTGGTGATGGCGTGGGCGGCGTGGCGCGCCGTTCACCGGCCCGCGCCGTGGCCGCGTTGGGGCTGGCTGCTGCTCGGCGGAATGGCGGCAGCGGCTGGGATTACGCTACGCTTTGAGGCGGCGGCGGCGGCGGCGCTGGTGGGTGGCTATCTGCTGTGGAGCGAGTTTGCTTCCCTGCGGTTGGCCGGCGCGGGGCGCGGGCTGACCGGCGGCCTGTTGCGGGTGTCGCTTTATTTTGTACCTGCCGGATTAACCGTTCTGGCGCTGCTGGCCTTTAATCTGGCCCGTTTTGGCAGCCTGGCCGAAACCGGCTACACCCAGGAATTGATGTTTCAGGCACCGTGGGTTGGCAGCTATGGCCTGTTATTTAGCCCTGGCCGGGGTTTGTTCGTCACCTCGCCGTTACTGGTGTTGCTGTTTTTTGGCCTGCGCCCGGCCTGGCAGCGATTGCCCCGCGCTTATTTTGGGTTGATTGCCGCGCTGGGCCTGTTTTACTGGCTGTTTTACGGCTCGTGGTTTGCCTGGGGCGGCACCTGGGGCTGGGGGCCGCGCTTTTTGCTGCCCATTTTGCCGCTGCTGCTGCTATACGTGGCCTATCCGCTGGAGTGGGTTTTGGCCGCGCCCACGCGCCTGCGCCGGCTGGCCGGCTGGGGCATAGCGGCGTTGTTTGCGCTCAGCGTTGTTGTTAATATTCTGGGCATTGCCGTGGATTTTAACGAATACTTTTTACGGCTGGGCCGTAATGACAATTTTGTGTTCAACTGGAGCGTTTTTCCGCCGTTGGGCCACTGGCAAATTTTGCGCGAAGGGCTGGTTGACCTGCTCTGGCTGCCGCGCACCACCGCCGGTCTTGCCATTGAGTGGCCGGTGCTGTTGCCGCCGCTGGCGCTGCTGGTCATTGCCGCCACGGGGCTGGGCTGGTCAATTAAAACCGGCGATATCGGCCCCAAAAATGTTACCTGGTGCTATTGGTTAGTTGGCGTAATTACGTTACTGCTGGTTTACCGGATGCTGTTGGCGGCGGCGCAACTGCCGCTGCGTGAAGAGCAGGCCCGCCTTGATGCGCCGGTACTGGCGGCGCTGGCAACCACCGCCCGGCCCGGCGACGCGCTGTTAACGCCGCTACCGCCCTTTGGCGATGCCCAGGAAATCACCACCCGGCTACTGGCCTACCAATCGCCGCCGCTGCCCACCTGGATTTGGATTGAAAGCCCGCCCCGCGCCATCGAACCGGCGGAGCGTGACCGGTTGCTGGCGGCGGCCACCTCTGGCGCGGCGCGGGTGTGGCTGTTTGAGCGCTGGCTCACCCAAACCGATCCCACCACGCCCACCGCTGCCCGGCTGGATCAAACCGCCTTTCCAGTGGAATCGCGGTGGGTGGAGCGGAGCGGGCGGCTAACGCTGTACGCGCTGGCGCGGCAGCCCAAGCCCGCCCCCGCGCCGGTTAACGTGCCGTTTTTGGGTGGCCCAACGCTGGCCGATTTTACCTTGTTCGATGCGCCGCCCGCGCCCGGCGAGGTGCTGAAGGTGCGCCTTACCTGGCGCTTGCCTCCGGCGGCGGAGTTGGCCGCGCAGGGCGGCCCGGCTGCTCCGCTGCTGGCTTCGGTACAACTGCTGGACCAAACCGGCCAGCGCGGCGTGGCCCAGCAAGACCGGCTGCTGGTTGATTTGCAGCGCGTTGAGCAATCGCCGTTGCTGCCGGGCCAAACCGCGCCGCAGGGCTACGGCCTGCAACTGCCCGCCACTTTACCGCCCGGCCAATATCCGCTGGTGGTTAACCTGTACCGCGCCGATACCGGCGAGCGGTTGCCCCGCGCCGATGCCAGCCCCGATAATTTTTTGTATCTCACCACCATTACTCTTCGCTGAATCTTCTTTTTATCTTTAAAATCTGCACAAAATCTCCATAATTTTTGATTACACTGGTAAAGAATAAGTTACCGATTGGATTGAGTAACCTATGAAAAACACAGCTAAAACCGAACGTCCTACCAATTACCGGGAAAACCGCCGCCGGCAGGAAAGAACGCTCCTCTTTTTGGTGATGGGCGTGCTGGTGGTGGTTGGCACCGGCTTGGTTGCCCTGATTTGGGGCGTTACCACCGCCATTTTCAGCAGCATTTGTTTGGTTAGCGGCGCAATTTTAATTGGCGGGTTGTGGCTGCTGTTGAGTTTTCTGCAAAAATTTGTTGGCGAATAGCAGGTGTCTAGCGTGAGCAAAACCAGTCAACCTATGATTCAAATTGAAAATATGACCAAAATCTACCAGATGGGCGACCAGCAGGTGCATGCCCTGCGCGGGGTGTCGCTGGAGGTGGGCGAGGGCGAGTACGTGGCCATTATGGGGGCCAGCGGCTCCGGCAAAAGCACGCTGATGAATATGATTGGCCTGCTCGACCGGCCCACCAGTGGCTCTTATAAAATCCGGGGCGTTGAATCCAGCGCCATGAGCAAAAATGAACTGGCCGACCTGCGCAACCGCGAGATTGGCTTTGTGTTTCAACGGTTTAATTTGCTGGCCCGGATGAACGCCCGGCGGCAGGTTGAACTGCCTCTATTCTACGCCGGTACGCCCCAACGCCGGAGCCGTCAACTGGCCGAAGATGCTTTGTGCCGGGTGGGGCTGGGCGACCGCATCCACCACCGGCCCGATGAGCTATCGGGTGGGCAGCAGCAGCGGGTGGCAATTGCCCGGGCACTGGTGAACAACCCCGGCTTGCTGCTGGCCGATGAACCCACCGGCGCGCTCGATAGCAAAACCAGCGATGAAGTGCTGGATTTGTTTGGCGACCTGCACCGGCAGGGCCTCACGTTGGTGGTGGTTACGCACGATCCGCTGGTGGGCGCGCGTGCCGAACGAATGATCACCCTCAGCGATGGGCAAATTATTGGCGATGCGCCAAATAACGGTCGGGTTAAGGCATCAACCCCGCAATTGATTGTGGCCGGTTAAAACAACGGCCAACTAACAAAGGACAAACGCCGTATGAAATTATTTAAATATCTGCAAGTGGCCTTGGAGAGCGTTACGGCGCACAAAATGCGGGCCATTTTAACCATGCTGGGCATTATCATTGGCGTGGCTGCCGTATTAATTACGATGGGTATTGGCCGGGGCGCGGCTTCGGATATTACCAGCCGGATTCAGAGCCAGGGCACCAATTTGCTGTCCATTTCGCCCGGCGCGAGCAGCTCCGGCGGCGTGTCCGGGGCCAGCGGCTCGGCGGGCACGCTGACGGTGGGCGACGCAACCGCGTTGATGGACAAAACGCTCCACCCCGATGTGGCCAAAGTTGCGCCCGAATACGGTGCGAACGCCACGCTGGTGTACGGCAGTAAAAACAGCCAGGCCACGGTCAACGGGATTACGGCGATATTTGCCACCGTGCGTAACCTGTCGGTAGCTTCGGGCCGTTTTTTAACCGACGCAGACGTGCAAAACCAGAGCCAGGTGGCGGTGTTGGGGTCGCAGGTGGCGGTGGATTTGTTTAACGGTGAAAACCCGGTGGGTTTAACCGTGCGGATTGACGCCCAGCCTTTCCAGGTGATTGGCGTGCTCACCGCCAGCGGCGGTTTTGGCCGCAACACGCCCGACGAGCAGGCTTTTATCCCGCTGGGGCTGGCGCAGGGGCGCATGTTCAACGCGCCGCGCTACCGGGGCGAGTACACCGTGAGCAGCATTAATGTTGAGGCCGCCTCCGCCGATAAAACGGACGCCGCCCAACGGGAAATTGAAATGACCCTGCGGCTGCGCCATAGCCTTAAAGCCACCACCGAAAACGATTTTAGGGTGTTTAACCAGGCCAGCCTGTTGGAAACCGCATCGAGCATTACCCAAACCTTAACCGTTTTTCTGGGCGCGATTGGCGGTATTAGCCTGGTGGTGGGCGGCATTGGGATTATGAATATTATGCTGGTATCCGTAACGGAACGCACCCGCGAGATTGGTCTGCGCAAAGCCATCGGCGCGCGTGACAGCGATATTTTATTGCAATTTTTGGTTGAGGCGCTGGTGCTGTGTTTTTTGGGTGGGCTGCTGGGGGTGGGGCTGGCTTACGCGCTGGCCGGCCTGATGGCGCAAATTCCGGCGGTAACGTTTAAAGTGCTCATTCAGCCTGACTCGCTGGCGTTGGCGTTGGGCTTTAGCCTGATTGCCGGCCTGGTTTTTGGCATTTACCCGGCTATGCGGGCCACTCAGCTTGACCCCATCGAAGCGTTGCGCACGGAATAATTGTTAACAGGGAGAAGTTGGAGGATTTATGAAAAACAAAAAAATGTGGATGATCATTATTGTGGTTATTGCCCTGGCCGGTACCGGGTATTTTTTCAGAGCTAAAATTATGAGCCTGTTCACCGGCAAAACGGCCACGGCGCAGGCCAGCTCAACCGCTACCGGCACGGTGGCTATTCGGCCCGCCACGGATACTTCTCAGGTGAACGCCGCCGGCAATATTGCCCTGGCGCACGAAAAACCGGTGGTGTTTCAGGCGGCGGGGTTGATTGCCCAGGTGGCGGTGCAGGCCGGCGACCAGGTGGCGGCGGGCGATTTGCTGGCCGCTCTGGATACCACCGACCTGGAACGCTCCGTAAATCAGGCCGGTTTAACGCTGGATACCCAAAAGAACGCCCTCGACAAGCTTGAGGAACCCGCCGACCCGGCAGAAATTGCGGCGGCGCGGGCGGCGCTGGCTTCGGCCAAAGAAAAACTGGCCGAACTCAAGGCCGGCCCCAAATCGGCGCAGGTGGTGGCGGCTCAGGCGGCGCTCACGGCGGCCCAGGCCAGCTACCAGGATTTGATGAAGGGCAAAACCACCGCCGAACTCACCCAACTCAGCGCGGCTATGCACAAGGCGTTCATCACGCTAAAACAGGCTCAGGAAGCCTACAACAAAATTGCCTACAGCGACACCATTGGCAGCAGCCAGCAGGCGATGGATTTGCAAACGGCCACCATTGATTACGATACGGCCAAAGCCGCCTACGATGTAGCCACCGCCCCGCCCACCGATACCGACAAGCAGGCAGCCATTAAGGCCATCAAACAGGCCGAAAGCGACCTGGCTACCCTGTCCACCACCCAAACCGATTTGGCCGCCGCCGAAGCCGAGGTTGCCACCGCTGAATCAAACCTGAACACGCTGCTCAAAGGCTCATCCGCCGCCGATATTGAGGGCGCAAAACTGGCCATCGAACAGGCCCAGCTAACCCTGGACACGGCGCAGGTTAATTTAGACCGCGCCCGGCTGCACGCGCCCATCTCCGGCACCATCACAGCGGTAAACGTAACCGAAGGCAGCCAGGCCACGTCGGGCCTTAACGCCATCAGCATGGCCGATTTAAGCGACCTGGAATTAACGGTGAATGTGGCCGAAGTGGATATTGGCAAAGTTCACCTTAACCAGCCGGCCAAAATTGCGCTGGATGCCTTTCCCGACCGGGCCTTTAGCGGCGTGGTCAGCCGGATTGCGCCCACCAACGTGTCGGGCAGCGGGGTGATTAACTACGCCGTTACCGTTCAGCTAGACAAACTCAACCTTGAAGGCGTGCGCCCCGGCATGACGGCGGTAGCCACCATTGCCGACAAAACCAACCAGCAGGCGTGGCTGGTACCCACCACCTCGCTGCAAGAGTTTGAAGGCAAAACCACGGTTACGGTGATGCGGAACGGCCAATCTACGCCGGTTGCCGTGGTTAAAGGCATCTCTCAGGGCGAATGGACAACCGTGCAATCCACCGAACTGCGTTCCGACGACAAAGTGGTGGGCGAAGTGGCCACGTTTGTGAATAGCCAGCAAAACCAGCAATTCCGAGGCCCATTTGGCGGCGGCGCTCCGCACTAATTACGGCGGCAGGTAAACATCGGTTTGGAAAGCAGGGATAAAATTATGAATGCGGCCAAATACTTTGGTTTAATCTTTCAACCGGATAGGCGAATCTCCCAAACGGGGTTAACAATTTTACGCTATTCGCCTGTTCGCCCGGTTATCGGCCTGCTGTTGATTTTGCTGGTGGTGTGTTTTGCGCCGGCAGCAGCGGCGCAAGGCGGCCAACCGGCAACCAGCCGGCCCGGCGTGATGGTGTTTCAAGTTGCCAGCGGCGGCCCTATTTACGCCATCAACCCCGATGGCTCTAATCTGCGCTACCTGACTACCGGCATGGATCCGGCCATTTCGCCCGATGGCCAAACCGTGGCCTTTACCCGCTGGGAAACCAGCCAGGATGGCGCGCTGGGCAACGTGTGGCTGATTAATATTGACGGCGCCAACGAGCGCGTTATCCACGGCAACGTGCTCAGCCCGCGCACGCCGGTTTGGTCTGCCGACGGCAAAAAGCTCATTATTGCCATGCAGCAGGGCGGGCAGGTGGGCGAACTGCACGAATGCACCGGCCACCGCCCGCCGCGCAAGGCGTTTGATGTTGTGGTTCATCACAGCAAAGAAGACGGCACGGAATTTTGTTACACCCTGCCGCCCGACCCCTACTGGAAGCTGCGCGAGATTGATGTGGCCGGCGGCGCTCACGAGGATTTAGCCGGTGATAATTACAGCGTGTCGCCGGCCTGGGATCCGCTCTACCCGGGGCATGTGATTTACAACGGCGACCGGCGGTTGGTTAACCTGGATTTGTACAAAAACAGCACCTGGCCCTTTGACAACAGCGATATTAACGACCACTCGCCGGTTTATTCGCCGGATGGCAGCAAAATCGCGGTGAGTTACCGGCAGGATGACCACTGGGAAGTGCAGGTAATGAACGCCGATGGCAGCAACCGCCGGCGGCTTACCCAAACTTCGTACATTGAACTGGCGCAGCAGGAACTCCGGGGCGAAACGGCCCATTCGTTTAATAACGCCGCGCCGGTGTGGTCGCCGGATGGCAGCCAACTGGCTTTTGTAACCGACCGGAACGGCGCATGGGAAATCTGGTTGATGAATGCCGATGGCAGCAACCAGCACCCGCTGGTTACTGCCGCCATGCTGGCGGGGAGTCCGCTTCAGTACAACGGCGCGGATGAACAAATGTTATCGTGGCGGTAAGCCAGAAAAATTTTGACCTGGTCATAATTAATTATGACCGGGTCAAAAAAAATTATGACCCAGTCAAAAAATTTTTTGACTGGGTCATAATTTTGGCGGTTCAAAAGGCATTTGAGCCGGAATTTTACCCCTTTCCATTGGGAAGGCGGCAAATTGGATGATCAATGAGTTTTGCGGAGTTTAGTTTTTAATAAACTCCGTGGTCAAACCATTCGCCGGTGGCGGTAACCAATTCCGGGCGGCGCGGCTCTTTAAACCAATCCTCTTCATAAACAACCATATCGGCGGTGGTTTCTACCGGGTAGGTTTGGGTTTGAAGCTGGGGTTTGTGGCGTTGTTCAACCCGCACCGGCTTAACCCCACGCGGCGCGGTGATAAAATGCAGTAACACGGTTTTCCCTCGTTTCCCGTTATAATGGCTCCAATAAGCAGCGGGAGCCAAACTTCTAAATTTAACGTCTCACGGCAATCTATACGCGCTCCCGCCCATTAAGTTGCAGCATTGGCCGGACTGGCCGGTTTGAGTGGCCGGCCAGTCCGGTTGAAGTTACGAAGCCAGTGCGGCTTCAAAAATCTGGTCGAGCTTTGGCTGCGCCTCGTGGCGGAACTGTTTGGTGTACAGCGAGTAGTAGTGCCCCTGCTGCCGGATTAGCTCGTGGTGCGTGCCCTGCTCGGCAATGCGGCCATTTTCAATCACCAAAATCCGGTCGGCCCGTTTGATGGTGCTCAGCCGGTGGGCAATGATAAAGCTGGTGCGCCCGGCGGTAAGCTGCTGCATGCCCTGCTGAATGAGCGCCTCGGTGAGCGTGTCCACCGAACTGGTGGCCTCGTCCATAATAAAAATGTCGGGTTGCGCCAAAATGGCGCGGGCCAGGCTGATGAGCTGCTTTTGCCCGGTTGAGAGCAGGTTGCCGCTTTCGCCCACCTCTTCGGCGTAACCGTTGGGCATCCGCAGGATAAACTCGTGGGCGTGAGCCAGTTGCGCCGCCGCTTCCACTTCGGCGTCGGTGGCGTCCAGCCGCCCGTAGCGAATGTTCTCGCGGATGCTGCCCGAAAACAGGTGCGGCGTTTGCAGCACAATCCCAATTTTAGATTGCAGGCTGTGCAGCGTAAAGCGGGTGTAATCGGTTTCTCCCAGGCGGATAGCGCCGCGTTGGGGTTCAAAAAAGCGACAAACCAGGTTGACAATGGTAGATTTGCCGCCGCCGGTTGGCCCCACCAGGGCAATGGTTTCGCCCTGTTTCACCGTCAGGCAAAAATCGGTGAGAATGGGCTTGTTCTCCTCGTAGTAAAAATCAACGTGATCAAAGGTGATGTCGTGGCGCAGGTGGTCAATCGCCGTAGCGCCGGGCCGGTCGGTTAGCTCCGGTTTGGCGTCAATCAGCGAGAACACCCGCTCTGCCGAGGCCACCGAGTTTTGCATTTCGGCGTACACCCGGGCCAATTCCTGGATTGGGAACAGCATAAAGGTAAGGTACGAGATGAACGCCTGCAAACTGCCCACGCTCATGGCTCCCAACTGAATTTGCCAGCCGCCGTACCAAATGATGGCGCCCAGCGCCGTAGCGCCCACCAGTTGCACCATCGGCAAAAACAGGGCGCTCAACCAGGCGGCGCGGTAGGCGGCCCGGTACAGGTTGGTGGCTAAATCATCAAATTCTTGCAGATTTTTGTCCTCGCGGGTGAGCGCCTTGACCACCCGCACGCCGCTGATGTTTTCGTTGTACACGCCGGTTAATTTGGAGTTGAGCTTGCGGGCGCGGCGAAATTCCACCAGGATTTTGCGTTTGAACAGCGTGGCCAGCACCAGCAGCGTGGGCATTACCAGCGCCATCACCAGCGATAACTTCCAGTTGATAACGGTCATAAACACCAGCGCCGTGGCCAGGTTGAGCATGCCCCACACCATGTCCAGCGTGCCCCAGGTCATCAGGTCGGCAATGCGGCTGGCATCCGAAGTAACCCGCGACATAATCCAGCCCACCGGCGTGCGCCCGTAATACCCCAACGATAGCTCTTGCAAGTGATTGAACATTTGCCGGCGCAGGTCGTACTGCACGTGCTGCCCCAGCATGCCGCACAGGTACACAAAGCCAAACACCGCCGCCGCCTGCACCGTAATCAACGCGCCATACAGCGAAATAAGCTGGATTAGCCGCTGAACATTGCCGGCCATAATGCCTTCGTCAATAATCAGCTTGCTGATGTAGGTAAAGAGTGAATCCTGAAACGACACCAGCGCCACCAAACTCACAAAACCCACCACGTATTTCCAGTAGCGCGGCCAGGCTTGCCGGGCAATCCGTTTGATGGTTTGCCCGTTGAATTGGGTGGTAAATTCTTCTTCTTCAAATTCGTAATATTCGTCGGACATAAAACTGCCTCGGATTTTGCTTTCTGTTCATTCATAATCGGGATGCCCTGGCTCCGGCCAATGGCCCCAAATTTCTCAGGCTAAAAAAAATATTTCTCAGGCCGAAAAATTTTTTTCTCAGGCTGAAATTTATTTTTCTCAGGCTGAAATTTTAGTATGATTTGCGCCCCTTGCGGCTGCCTGCACGGGGCACATGCAAAACCTGCCCCTGTAATTTTTGCTCGCGGTGCCGCCGGCTGAGTCGGTCTCTCTATATTTTGGGTTGGCTGCCCGCCCACGCCGGGGTGAGTAATTTACCGTTTTTGCCGTTGCGCCCGTTAGTGGGTGTTACCTCATCGGTGAGGTTGGCCTGCAAATCGTAAATGCGGCGGTAAATGCCCGGCTGTTGCATCAATTCGGCGTGAGCGCCGTGCTGGATAATGCGGCCCTGGTCCAGTACCAAAATCAAATCGGCTTGCATTACGGTTTGAATGCGATGGGCAATCACAAAGGTGGTGCGCCCGGCGCGTAACTGTTCCAGCGCGGCGTGAATGTGCGCCTCGGTTTCGGTGTCCACCGCCGATACGGCATCATCAAAAATGAGGATGCGCGGGTTTTTGAGCAACGTGCGGGCAATGGTAATCCGCTGTTTTTGCCCGCCCGATAGCGTAACGCCTTTTTCGCCTACCAGAGTGTTGTACCCGTCGGGAAAAGCCAAAATCACCTCGTGCACGGCGGCCATGGTGGCGGCGGTTTCAACTTCGGTTTCGCTTACCTCGCGGTGCATGCCGTAGGCAATGTTCTCGCGGATGGTGCGAGAAAAGAGAAACGGCTCTTGCTCCACAATACCCACCTGCCGGCGCAAATCGTGCCGGGCGTAATCACGCAGTTCCACGCCGTCCAGCAGAATACTGCCGGTGTAATCATAAAAACCGGCCAGCAGGTTGATCAGGCTGCTTTTGCCGGAGCCGGTTGGCCCCAACAGCGCCACGGTTTGGCCCGGTTTGGCCTCAAAGCTGATGGTGTGCAGCACCGGCGCGGCTTCGCCGTAGGCAAACGACACATCCTTGAACACAATGTGGCCGTGGATGGGGCGGCGGTAGTTGCCGCCGTCCAGCACCTCGCGCTCTTCTTTGAGGATTTCGGCCACGCGGGTGTAGCTCACCAGGCTCATCGAGGTTTGCACAATCAGCCGGCCCAGGTTTTGCATGGGCCACACTATCCAGATGACCAGCCCGGCCACGGCCAGGTACGTGCCAATGCTGATTTCGCCATTAATGGCCATTCTCGCGCCCATAAAAAACACAAACAACATTTGCGCGCCGCTAACGGCCTCAACAATGGGCCAAAATTTGCTATGCAACTTGAGCAACTTTCGCCCGCGTTGCAACTGCTCGTAGTTGTTCTTTTCAAACTTGTCAATTTCGTACTGCTGGCGGGCAAAGGCTTTAACCACCCGCACGCCGCTTAAATTTTCTTGCAGCACGGTGGATAAAATGCCTTCCTGCTCCTGGTGCGCCTCGTAGGCGGTGTGAATTTTGCGGAAAAAGAACACCGACACGGTGAGCACAATCGGCATTGAAATTACCGACAGCAACCCCAGCTTCAGGTTGAGGTTGAGCAGCGCCGCCAGGTTAATGACAAACAGCAGCACAATCCGGCCCACGCCAATGGCCTGGTCGGCGTAAAAGCGGCGGATGGTGTCCACATCGGAACTGCACCGCTGCACCAGTTCGCCGGTTTGGGCTTTGTCGTGGTAGCTAAAACTGAGCCGCTGAATGTGGTCAAACAGATAGTTGCGCAGCCGCAAGGTCGATCCTTCGGCGGCGCGGGCGGCCAGCCGTCCGCTGGCAAAAGTAAACACCCCTTGCACCACGGCCAGCCCCACAAAGCCCAGCGCAAACAAAAACAACGGCGTTGACATGGTGCGTTTTATCAGCACATCATCAACAAAATATTGCAGCAGCAGGTAGGTAGCCGAGCGGCCCGCCGTGGCAATGGCCAGCGTTACCACCGCGCCCAGGTAAATCAGCCGGAAGCCGGCGATAAACCGCCACAATCCAACCAGCCGGTTTTCTGACAGCGCCGCTTTCAAATCCAGGGGTGGATATATTGATGCGCGTTGCATAAATTAATTTCCTCGTTAACTACAATACAATTTGATGGATAGATTTAGCCGGGCAGCAGCCCATGTTCTGCGAACCCATGCCGCCGCCGCCCGGTGGTGATTTCTTTAAAACTTCAGGGCGCGTTGGGGGCACGGCGGTTCGCCGAATTGCTCCAGTTTGGCGCCCACAACTTGTAACCGGCGGCCCAACCAGCCGCACAAGGTTTTAGGCCAGGCCCGCCCCGTTTGAACGCCCACAATTTGCAGCAGTTGATCGTGTTCTATGGCCCGCAGGCGGTCCCGGTGTTGTTCCAACGCAACCAGATAATTCATTTCTGGTGAAAACATGGTGGTTTGCTCCCTAATGGTGTTGGGTTGAATACATGTTGATAGCTTGAACAATTGCAGCGGCGCTAATTTTAGATTTTGACATAATTTTTTCCTCCCGATATGAAAACCCGTAAAATCACTAAAAATAAAAAGCCGCAGATTGGTTATTCTGCGGCTGGAGCGGGGAATTACCCCGAAAACATCCATAAAAAAAGCCGCAGACGGTAGTGGTCTGCGGCTCTGTTGGCTAAACTTGCGGCTTAGAACATTTGTACGGAGCGAACAGACACACTACGGCATGGCACGCGAACATCTCCGCCGGTAGCGGCGGAGGCGAAAACCATGATGGTCGGTGAGAAATTTTTATAATTCATTATGTCTGCGCTCCTTTCGTTAAGATGCCTCAAAAGAATATCACAATTTCAGAAAGACTGTCAAGCCCCTTCAATAGTTTTTTAAGGTTGGGGCAGGGTTGTTAGGCGGCCTCGGTTTGCTCCACGCATTCAATGCCAAGTTCGGCCAGCCCGGCCAGAATGGGCTGGTACAAATCCGGGGTAACGGGAATTTGCACGCCGGTGGCGGCAATTTCGCCGCGCAGAATCATATCAACGGCGATGGCCGCCGGCAGGCTTACCGTGCGCGACATGGCCGAATCGCCGTTGGGTTCGCCCAACGCAATCAGGGTTGAGGTGATGTGTTCTTTTTTGCCGCCGGGGTAGCTGGCGTCAAATTGATGCACCAGCACAATCAAATCGCGCTCGCCGGGGGCGTATTCCATGCGGGCCAGCATTTGTTGGGTAAGCAAATCCAGCGCCGAAATCCGGTTGTCGGTGGCCTCAACCTGGCTATCGCTGAACAACCCCAGCCATTCCAAATCGGAGATGACTTTGCAGTTGGGGTCAAGCCCCAACACCGTGGCGGTATCGGCTTTGATGCTGCCGGTGTTGGGCGCGTCGGCGGGTAACAGGCGGCGCATAAATTGGGCGTAGTTGGTGTGGCTTACATCCTGTTCGGCTTCGCTCAACATGCCCAGGCGAGCAATGTTGTCCAGCGTGTCGCACCAGCCAAGGTTGCGTAGCGTGCCACGGTACATGGTGGCGGCATCTTCAATGCCGTACACGGCGCGGTACGGCACGGAATCGCGGTTGGGGTAGGCTTCAAACGTGCCCAGCCCGGCCACTTCCAGCGGCCAGTAGTGCTTGAACAGCTCTTTGCCTTCAATGGTGATGTCCTGGCCATCCTTAAGGTAATGGGCCGAATTACGCGCCGCCAGCACTACCCCGCGCGGACTCCAGCTAAATTTATAGCCCAGCGGGTTGTTGTTATCCTGCGGGGCGGGCAACCCACCGCAATACGACATAAAGCCATCAATATGGCCGCCCGCCGCCTGCACGCCGTGGATTACCTTCATCGCCGACATGTGGTCAATGCCGGGGTCCAACCCCACTTCGTTAAGGATGGTGATGCCGGCTTGCCGGGCGGCGGCGTCAAGCTCGCGCATGGCCGGGCTAACATACGAGGTGGTGACAACGTGCTTTTTCTGGGCGATGCCTTCTTTGGCCACTCGCACATGGTGAATGTAGGGCAGCAGGCTCACCACCAGGTCAGACTGGCCAACCAACGCCTTGAGCGTGTCGCCGCTGGTATCGGCGGCAATGTTGTAGGCCAGGGCAACGCCGTTGGGATGCCCGCCGATTAACGCTGCGGCTTTGGCGGCGGTGCGGCTGGCCACGGTTACGTGGTAATCCTTGTTTAACAGGTAGCGGACAATCGGGCCAGTGACCAGCCCGGCGCCCAAAATGAGAACACGTTTCATGGGGCAAAACTCCTTGTTTTTGGATTTTAGTTTTTAGCGCGGCTTAGCCTTTTTTGTAGGGGGCCAGTTTATCGCGCATTTCGGCAATGTTTTTTTGGAGCAACCCGGCAATGGCCTCAATTCCTTCGGTGCCTTTGTCAATAAATTTATTAATTTCGATGTAAACCTGTTTGGTGGCAAACACCGAGTTTAGCTGGTGGTTTAGTTTGATATCGCCCAGCATGGAAATTTTGAAAATATTCTGAAAATCGGTTTTGTACATTTTGATCAAATCGTCGGGGTCGGCCAGGAAGTTTTTTACTTCCAGTTGCAGCCGGATGATGGCCTTGCTGCCCAACAGCGCATCAGAAATGGCGCTACCGCCGGTTTTGCGATCCAGCGTTAGCACCACGCTGTACAGCACGGGGTCGTTAACGGGTTTAAACCGCACGGTCTGGTCGCCGGCGTCGGCTCTAAAGCCAATGGCCGGGTAGCCCAGCCGGGCCATGGCCGCCACCATTTGCCCCAACAGAATTTCGTCTTTACTTTCGCGCATTTCGCGCTTGTGCGAAAAGTTAGATAGCATCGAAAACATGGCGGCCTCCTATTGCAATCTACCGATTAAATATTTTCTTAACGAGTGGATGGTTGCTCCCAGGTGTTGCTGAAGCAGCGGGTAATTGATCTGGTAGTTGCCGGAAAAATACTGGTCCAAATCCAGCAGCAGCGGCACCTGAGTGTAAACGTAACCGGCGGTCAGGTCGGCGTCAAAAGTGATGATACCCGGCTCGCGGCTGTCCAGAAAACTGCTTTTAAATTCGGTTTTAAGGGCGCTAAAGACCGCCTGCGTATTTTTTACAATTTTGCCGTAACCTACAACCACCCGCCCCCGGCGGCCCAATACTTTGGCCGTAACCAAATCTTCTGATAGGTTGGTTAACTCAAAAACAAGCCGTTCTTTGCTGGGCAGGTGCTCAAACCGCAGGTAGTGGTGTTGGCCGTCGGAGTTAATATCAATCAGCGAGTAGCCCACCTCAACCGACGAGGCGATGACCGCGCCCACCAGCAAATCGTCCATGAATGTATTTTCTAAACTTTCGTGGTAACGCTTCCAGCTTTCGGCTACCAGTGATACAAACATTTGCTCAATTTGTTCTTCTGATGCCATAAATCGCTCCTGTGCCTCGGTTAGGCAGCGGTTGTGGCCCGCTGCGGTTGATAGTTAGGGTAATATCTTACTACAATCAGGCGGGCGACAAAAATTTGCTCAAATATTGGTAAGCCGGGGTCAGTTGGCCCTGGTACACAATGGTGGCCCGTTTGAGTTCCGGCGGCAGGTTGACTGCCTCAAAATCGGCGCTAAAATCGGCGGCGGCCAGCGCCGGGAGGAGCGGCAGCAGCGCGTTGCCAAAATCGGTTGAGGCTTCGATGGGCAGTTCGCAGGGCAGGTTATCCACGGCCATAATCACCGGGCCGGGGCCTGCAACGCCGGGGCTGGTGGTATCGGTGGCCGGATGCCACACAAAAGTGGGGTCATCCAGGTGGGTGGATTGGCGGGTAATTTCGATGCCGCCCTCAATATCGCAGCTAATATCGCCGATTACCCGCAGTTTGGCCGGGGTGTTGCCGCCAAATAACTGGCGGGCGGTGGCTGTGGTAAGCAGGCGCGGGTAGGGCGTATCCCAGTAAATGCAGTTAACCAGCACCGACAGGTGCGGCAAATACTGCTCAAACTGGCTGCGGTAGCGTTCCGGGTGCTGAAAAAATTCCGGCAGGTCAAAGGGCTGGCCTTCCGCCGGCTCAACCGTATCGGCTTCTTTAAAAACCACTTTGTAGATAACGTTGCGCTCCACTTCGGCCTGCGTGGTGAGCGTGAGCAGTTCCGCCGGGGTAATCTGGCGGGTGGGCAGCAGTTCTAAAATTTCTTGCGCGCCGCGCGACACGTTGCCGTAGCCGGCCACACCAATCACCAGCGGGGTAAGTTGCGCCGGCAGGCCGTTTTCGGCAATTTTACGGCCTACCTCGCGGATGGCTTTTTGGGCGGCGGGCAGGCTGCCGTATTCGAAAGTTAATTTGATGGCGCTAAAGGGTGTGTCAATGCCCTCGGCGGCCAACCGCTGGCCCAACGAATACAGGGTGTCAATCATCCCGGCCAGGCCGGCGTGCCGCCCAAAAAAGATGAGTCGCCGGTTGTGCTCGTCTACAATCCGCTCGTAGTCAATCAACTGGCAGTTTAAATCCAGCAATTTTTGGAGCAGGGGCATATTGTAGCTTTGCCCTTTGATGGTGTGCGAGAAAAACAGGTAGGTTTTGTTGGGCAGCAGCAAATCAACAGGAATTTCTTTAACGGCCAAAATAACGCCCGCCGCCAACAAATCTTCCTGCACGGCGGCTCCGGCGGCGGCGTAATCAGCATTGGCCAGCACCCGGATGGGCGACGGTTGCGCCACAAACTCAAGGCCGTGTTCGCGGCGTAACTGCTCAACATGAGCCGGGGTTAGCGGCACCCGGCGTTCCCATTTGTTTTTGTCTTCGCGGCGAAGACCGATGATATTTTTCATCTCTTCCTCCTGTGGCGGGTATGCTTATGGTTATATGGCAATTAGTTTGCTCAAATAGATTGTTATTTGGCGTTGACTGCTTCCTATTTTTAGCCTTGCATCAAGGTTTCCAGCACGTTGGCCAGCACATCAACGGCTTGCAAGTATTCGTTCAAATCAATATGCTCATTAGGCGTGTGATCCAGGCTGCTATCACCGGGGCCGTAGGCCACAATGGGCGTGTTGGGCCAGTGCGGAGCCACCACGTTCATATCGGCGGTGCCGGTTTTTACCACAAAGCGCGGGTCGCCGTTGGCCTGCCGGATTGAGCGCAAAAAGGCGCGTACCAGCGCGTTTGATTTTTCGCCTTTGTAGGCCACTTCGCCGCCGGAAAAATTAACATCGGCGGTGGTGCCTGCCGGCAGATGCGCCAGCAAATCCCGCAGTTTTTGTTTGAGTTCGGTGGGAGTAAGGCCCGGCGGCAGCCGAAACCCAAAGCCCAGTTCAACCGCGCCATAGGTGCCTTCGTCACGGCTGGCAATGTGCCGCAGCGAGGGCGTAAGCTGGGTAAACGGCACGGTGGCGTCGCGTTCGGCGTTGAAATCGGCGCAAAAACGCTCAACCTGGTGCCAAAAATCAACGCCCTGCTCGGCGGGCAGGCGGCCTTCACCGGCGGAATGGCTAAACGGCACGCTTAAGGTAACGTCCATGATCAGCCGGCCTTTGTAGCCCAGCGTTACCCGATCCCAATGGCTGGGTTCGCCAATCACGCAGAAAACCGGCGGGTTTTCCAGCCGTTGCGCCAGAACGTGGCGCGCGCCCTTGCTGGTGATGTATTCTTCTTCAACCGCGCCCACCACAGTGAGCCGCCAGCCGATGGGCACTTTGACTTTGGCGGCGGCGACGGCAAAGGTACATAACGGTCCTTTGGCGTCAACGCTGCCGCGCCCGTACAAAAAATTACCCTCACGGCGCACCGGAATTTCGCCGGGAAAGGTATCAATATGGCCCAGTAGCAGAATTTCTTTGTAGCCGCTGCCTTTTACGCCCACAGCGCTGCGAACTTCGTCAACGTGGGCGGTAAAACCGTGGGCGTTCAGCCATTCAACCAGGCAGGTTGAGGCTTTTAGCTCGTGGGTGGAGGGCGAGGCGATGGACACCAGCTTGGTTAAAAGCCCGATGGCTTCGCGCTGACAATTGTCTATTTGATGAGTCATCAGCCCAACACCTCCGCGATTGTTTGCACGGCCTGTTTTAAGTCGTCCTGCTGAATAACCAACGGTGGCAGCAAACGTAACACGTTTAGCCCGGCGGGCAGCGCCCACACCCCGCGCTCCAGCAGAGTTTGCAGCACGGGCGTTACTTTACCGCGCAATTCCAGGCCGACCATCAGCCCCAGCCCGCGCACCTCGCGGACTTTGGCGGTGGGCAGGGCGGCCAGTTCGGCGCGTAGCCAACGGCCCAGTTCGGCGGCGCGTTGCGGCAGTTGCTCGTCAGCCATCACTTTGATGACGGCGCGGCTGGCGGCGCAGGCCAGCGGATTGCCGCCAAAGGTGCTGCCGTGCAGCCCCGGCTTAAACTGGCCCAACTCGGATTTCCAGGCGGTAACGCCCATGGGCAGCCCGCCGCCAATGGATTTGCCCAGCGTCACCACATCGGGCGACAGGGCGTGATGCTCGCAGGCCAGCCAGCGCCCGGTGCGCCCCACGCCGGTCTGGATTTCGTCTACAATCAGCAGTGCGCCGCGCTCGGTGCAGAGTTGGCGCAGCGCCTGGAAATATGCGGCAGAGCCGGGGTACACGCCGCCTTCGCCCTGCACAATTTCGATGATGACGGCGGCGGTGTCGGCGTCAATCGCTTCGGCGGCGGCTTCGATGTTGTCATACGGAATGTGGCTGATGGCCGGCACCAGCGGTTCAAACGGCTCGCGGTATTTGGGATTCCAGGTGAGGCTGAGCGCGCCCAGCGTGCGCCCGTGAAAAGCGCGCATCGCGGCGATGATTTTGGGGCGACCGGTGGCGTAGCGGGCAAACTTCAGGGCGGCTTCGTTGGCTTCGGTGCCGGAGTTGGAGGGATGGATGTATGCGCCGCCCCAGTTTAAACTGCGGGTGAGCACCGCCGCCATTTCTTGCAGCCACAGCGCCCGCTGGTCATTAAAGCTGCTTTCTTGCCCGGCTACGTACACCTCAAGCTGCTGGTGAATGGCCGCCGTTACCGCCGGGTGGCTGTGGCCCACGTTGGCCCAGCCCTGCGAGGCGGCGCAGTCAATATATTCGCGGCCTTCGCTGTCCCACAGGCGCGCGCCGTTGGCCCGCACAATCGCTACCGGGCGACGCCCCACACCGCCGGAGGTGTAGGCAGATTCAATTTGGGAGATTTGGTCAAAGTTCATAATATCCTTTCGAATCTACGAATCTACGAATAAACGAAAAACGGAGTTGTGGCTGATTAGCCTTTGTTTTTTTGTTGTCGTCCAATTTCGGTAGCGATCAGGCTGATGATTTCATCGAGTAACTGCAAGCGATGGTCGAACACGGTTGGCGGTAAAAGTTGTCGCCCTCGCCAATACCAGCCTTTGGTTTCGCGGGCTGAACCAATTGATATTCGCAGATAGTGACTGTATTCTTTGCCGCCGATGCCTCGGCCAAAACCTTCTTCTATGTTGGCGCTGATTGAGCCGGTACTGCGTATAATTTGAGCGGTAATGGCTTTACCGCGCCGGTCAGTATCAAATTTATCGCAATCTACCCAAACCAAATCATGCAAAAATAGGGCTTTGCGATAACCAAACAGACTCCATGCCGGTTCATTTCTTACCCGCTGATGAACATTCTGTTCCCATCCCTCGTATGTCATTGCCCAGCCCTTTTATTTTGACACGACTCTAATTTCAACTCTTGTTGGTTGATAAATATATTGCTTGACGAATTCGTATTTTCGTGATTTCGCCTATTCGCTCAGCCGATCACCGTGCCTTCGCCGGCGAGCGCCCGGCGCACCGGCTGCTCTACCCGGCCATCGGCAAAAATAATGCGGCCAATCCCCTGCGCCAGCGCCTCTTGCGCGCCCATCACCTTCTTTTTCATGCGGTCTTCGGCCACGCTCATAAACTGGTCAATTTTGGCGGCGGGAATTTGCCGGATAAGCGAGGCTTCATCCGGGAAGTTGGCCAGCAGCCCCGGCACGTTGCTGAGAATGACCAGCGCCTCGGCTTTGAAGGCGGCGGCGGTAGCGGCGGCGGCCCGGTCGCCATCAACATTGATGGCTTCGCCCTCAAAGCTGATGGCCGGCGGGGTGAGCACCGGCAGCGCGCCGGCTGCCAGCAGCGTTTGCAGCAAAACCGTGTTCACTTTTTCAACCTTGCCGGTGTAATCATCCCGAATGACCCGCTTGCGCCCGTTTTGAATGACGGTGATGTTGTCTTTGCGCGGCCCTTCCCAAATGCGGCCATCAATACCGCTGAGGCCCACCGCGTTAACGCCGCGCATTTGCAATTTTTCCACCAGCCCCTTGTTCATCTGGCCGCAGTACACCATTTCAAAAATTTCCAGCGTGCGCCGGTCGGTGCGGCGCGAGGTGAAGCCGCTGACCGAGGTGACAAATTGCGGCGGATGGCCCAGTTGTTCGGCCACTTTGTTGGTGAGTGACGAGCCGCCGTGAATTACAATCAGCGGTTGGCCCTGTTTAACCAGCGCGGCCACGTCGTCGGCAATAAAATCATAATTGATGCCTTCGCTGCCGCCAATTTTTAGTACAATCATAGAACTCTCTCCATTTATTTGCTGTTTCGCTCCCAAAAAACGCCGTCTTCGTAGCCTTGAATGCGGTCGCCGGGTTGGGCCAACTCCAGCCGTTTCTCGGCCAGACAGGCGTAGGTTTCATCAATTTCAATGCCAATGTAGCGTCGGCTCAATTTTTTGGCCACCACCGAAGTTGTGCCGGAGCCTAAAAACGGGTCCAGTACCACATCGCCGGGGTTAGAGGCTGCCAGGATGATTTTTGCCAGCAGTTTTTCCGGCTTTTGGGTGGGATGGTCGGTGTTTTCGGGCATTGACCAGAAGGGCACGGTCAAATCCGTCCAGAGGTTAGAGGGATGGGTGAGCCGGTAACGGCCCGCCTCGGATTCCTGCCAATCTTTGGGTTGGCCGGCTTCGGTGTAGGGGGCGATGACCTGCCGCTTGAGTTTAACCGCTTCAACATTAAAGGTGTACTGTTCCGAAACGGTGCAAAACCAAATGTCTTCGCTGGCGTTTTTCCAGTTGGCTTTGGCTCCGCGCCCTTTTTCGCGCTCCCAGGTGATGCGGTTGCGCACTACAAAATACTTTTGCGCCACCCGGTGTATCGCCGCCGAGGATTGCCAGTCGCCGCAAATATAAATGCTGGCGGTGGGTTTGAGGGTTTTGGCCAGCGGAACCAGCCAGCTTTCCAGCCAGCTTTCGTACTCGGCCAGCGGCATCTGGTTAAACGTGCGCCGGTTAAAGGTTTTGTTAAGGTTGTAGGGGGGGTCAATAAAGAGCAGGTCAACGCAGTTGGCCGGCAGGTAGGTCAGCGCCTCGAACAGATTTTGGCAGATGGTGCGGTTAAGCAGGGTTTCAACCTCGCCGGGATGGTTGAGTTGGAGCAATCGGCCCAAAAATTGCTCTTTTTCGGCGTCGGTCAGCGTTATTGTTTGGTTACGGGGCGCGCGGGATTTCATTACAATAAACCACAAATAACCCGGCCGGCGCGGTTTGCCTGCCGCCGGGGTTAAATTTGTTCATCTCGCCAAATTTTGATTACGCCGGGTGCAAGCCGGGAAATTCCAGGCCGGTGGTTTCGGGCCAGCCGAGCATAATGTTCATGGCCTGCACGGCGCTGCCCGCTGCGCCCTTCATTAAATTATCAATGGCGGCAATAACCACCACCCGGTTGGTGTCTTCTTCTATTTCAAAACCGATGTCGCAGTAGTTGGCGCCGGCCAGCAGTTTGGGGTCCGGGTAGCGGAAGATGCCGGTTTTTTGTTTAACCAGCCGGATGAACGGCTCGGTTTTGTAGGCCTGGCGGTAAATTTTCCACAGGTCTTTATCGGCCAGTTTTTGGTTAAGCAAGCAGTGCGCCGTAACCAGCGCGCCCCGGATGAGTTCGATGGAGGTGATGGACATGTACAACTCGAAACTATCGCCCAACGCCTGCCGCACTTCGGCCTGGTGGCGATGGCCGGTGGGCTTGTACGAGCGCACCGCGCCGCTGCGTTCCGGGTGATGCGAGCCTTCGTTGGGGCGCGCGCCGCCCTCGGATGAGCCAACTTTAACGTCGGCGACCACGCGCCCGCCGGCCAGCAGCCCGGCATCGGCCAGCGGGCCGAGCGCCAGGTTGGTGACGGTGGCGTTGCAGCCCACGCCGCTTACGTATTTGGCGGCGGCCAGTTCAGCGCGATGGCGCTCCGGCAGACCGTACACAAATTTGGCCAGCCAGTCGGGGTTGGGGTGCGCTTCGCCGTACCATTGCGCGTAGGCAGCGGGATCGCGCAGCCGAAAATCGGCGGCGGTGTCAACAATGTAATCGGCCATGCCGGCAAAGTAATCAATTTTTTGGGCCGAATAGCCGTGCGGCTGGGCCAGAAACAGCAAATCGGCTTTTTCCAGCGTGTCGGGGTGAGAAAATTGCAAATCGGTGACGGCGCGCAGGTTGGGGTGAGCGTTGTGCACAAATTTGCCCATTTGGCTGGCGCTGGTGATTTGTTTGACGGTCACGCCGGGATGAAACAGCAGCAGGCGCAGCAACTCGCCGCCCACGTAGCCGCTGCCGCCCACGATTGAAACAGAAATTTTGTCGGTCATTTAAACTCTATTCACCCTTAAGTTTTGGCTTATGCGCCGGCGGCTACTTGCAACACGTAATCCACCACCACATCGGGAATATTAACGCCGGTGGTGTCAATGCTGTTGCGAAATTCCATCGTATAATTGACTTCGTTGACCAGCAGTTGGCCGGCGCGGGTTTCGAGCAGGTCTACCGCAACCACGCCGCCGCCCACGGCTTTAGCCGCCGCCAACGATAGGGCGTTGATTTCGGGCGTTACCGGGCAATTGCTGGCTTTGCCGCCCCGGGCGGTGTTGGTAATCCAGTGGTCGCTGGCGCGGTAAATGGCGGCAATGGTTTGGTCGCCAATCACAAAACTGCGGATGTCGCGGGCCGGTTTATCAATGTATTCCTGAATGTAGAACACCGAGTGGTGGTAGCCGCCCAGAATTTCTTTGTGTTCCAGAATGGCTTCGGCGGCTTCGCGGTCGTTCACTTTGGCCAGCAGCCGGCCCCAACTGCCCACGCCCGGTTTTAACACCACCGGGTAGCCCATCTCTTCGATGGCGTTGATGGCGGCTTCGGACGAAAAGGCCACTTTGCAGCGCGGCGATGGCACGTTATCGCGGATGAGCGCCGAGGTGGTTTCGAGTTTGTTGCCGCAGGTAAGGGCCACGGCGTAGGTGTTAACCGTTTTTACGCCCCAGTCGTTTAAAATGCGTAGCGAGTACAACGCCGATGAGTGGTTAATGCAGCGCTCTACCACCACATCGTACTGTTGCCAGGTGTTTTGGTGCAGGTCAAACACCACGTCGCGGACATCAATAATATCTACCGGTAGGTGGCGTTGTTCAAATGCCTGGAGCAGCAGTTTTTCTTCAACCCGCACCCGGTTTAAAATCATGGCAATTTTCATGGTCATCTCCGTGAGCAATAAGCAAATTGGCGAATGGCGAATGTATAAACTCATTCGCCATTCGTTGGGGGGCCGGTTCGCTTATTCGCCCCAGTCTTCTTCTTCTTCGGGGGCCAGGTCAAGTTGAGGCGGGTCAACCGAGATAACTTCCAGTTCAACGCCGCAATCGGGGCATTGCACAATTTCGCCTTCCATTACATCTTCGGGCAGGGTCACGTCGGCTTCACATTCCGGGCATTCTGCGACTAAACTCATTGTAAAAAAACTCCTTTTTGCATAAAATGGGCAATATCAAACGTGGTGCGGGTGACGCAGTATTTTTTACCACGCCCAACGCACCACGCTATCTTAGCCTGGCTATTTGAATTGGGCGTGATAATACCATAATTTGCGGGATAATGTAAATTGGAGCAAAAAAACTCAACCGAACTGGCGCAGGCGCTAACCACCCTCACCGGCATTGCCGCCAGAATCAACCAGCTCCGGTTTGGGCCGGATTTGTACCCCACGCTGACCATGCTGGCCCACGAGGCGGTGCGAGCCGCCGCTGCCGGTATTGCGTCCGGTCATAAACCGGCGGTGGTGCTGTGGGTCTTCAACAAAGCCGAACAAACCTTTGATCCGGTGTCGCGGGTGGCGGTGGGCGAGCCGCCTGGCGCGGCGCTGGATGATTTTCCCCGGCCCGACGGCATTGGCATGCAGGCGGTTCGCCACAAGCGCCGCCTGCTTTCCTCCGAGCCGGGTACGCCCGGCATCCATCCGGCTAAAAAAGCGGCGGGCGTGCAGGCGTTGGCCTGTTATCCGCTGGTAGCCGGCGGCGATGTGGTGGGCGCGTTGTATGTGTACCATTACCATTCAGCCGATTTTTCGCCGGTTGAACTGCTGATGCTGGATAATTTTACACAGTTGGCGGCGATGGCCGTGTATTATGGCCGCCAGCTTGGCAGCCTTAACCGGGCGTTAACGCGTAAAGTGCGCGAAATGGAAAAGCTCAAGCGGGCGTCGCGGTTGATTGGCAGCCGCATCAATTTAGGCGAAACGCTCCGTGAGATTTTGAACATTGGCCTGGATTTAACGGCGGCGCAGTACGGCAGCTTTGAATGGTACGACCGCCGGCGCGATTTGCTGGTGTCCAAGGCGCTGGTTGGCAGCAAAGAACAGCCTCACCCCGAACCGAATTTGCCGGTAAACGAGCAAAGCGTGGTGGGCTGGGTGGCCAAGCATAAAAAATCGGCGCGGATTAGCGATTTGTCGGCGGCCCCGTGGCGCTCCATTTACCGCCCGCTGCCCATAGACCGCGACATGCGCTCGGAGTTGGCGGTGCCGATTATCGGCGCGGGCGGCGGGCTGGTAGGCGTGCTTAATATTGAAAGCCCGGTAGCCAATGCCTTTTCCGCTGAAGACCAGTTGTTGCTGGAGGCGTTGGCGGGGCAGGCGGTGGTGGCCATTCAGGAAATCCGGCTGCTGGATGCCTTGCAGGAGATTGTGCAGGTGTTGCTTTCGGCCAACGAGGTTGAACTGTTCCGCCTGATTATTGACCGGGCCTGCGATTTGATTAACGTGTCCGATGGCGGCATCTGGCTGGTGTCCGAGCCGGACACGCTGGTGCTGCGCCAATGCACAGACGTGAGCCGGCTGGGCGAAACGTTATCGCTAAGCGATAGTTTTTCCGGGCAGGCGGTGCGGCTGCAACAGCCCATTACCATTGATGATGTGCGGCTGGAGCCAAAATTTATGCGCCCGGAACTGGCCCGCAAGCGCGGCTGGGTTTCGGCTATTGTGGTGCCGCTGCTGGCGGCGCACGATAACGCCCATCCGGTGGGCAGTTTTGCCCTGTACGCCAAAGACATGCGCGATTTTTCGGATTGGGATAAAAAACTGCTCACCTGCCTGGCCAACCACGCCGCTGTGGCCATCCGCGATGCCGAACAGTTGCGGCTGCTCAAACAGGCCCAGGAGCGGCAGGCCACCGCCGAGGCCATTGCCGCGGTGGGCGACGTGGCCGCCAACTTACTGCATCAGCTTAATAATAAATTTGGCGCAATTTCGGCGCGGGTGCAGGGCATTGAGGACAAGTGCGCCGAGGCGTTAACCGGTTGGCCCTACCTGGCCAATAACCTGCGCGAAATTTCGCGCAGCACCCGCCAGGCTATGGACATTGTGCGCGATTCAATGGCTCCGCTGCAACCGCTGCGGCCTCAGCCGGTAAATGTGGCCATCTGCATGCAGCACGCGCTCAAGCGGGCCGCCTTGCCGCCCGCCATCAGCGTAAAACTGCACAACCTTGAGCTTTTGCCTCGCGTGTTGGCCGGCGACAAGCAGTTGGAAATGGTTTTTTATAACCTGATTGACAACGCCCGCAAAGCCATGGACGATGCCGGCCAGTTGAGTTTGCAGGCCAGCGAGGTGAGCGGTTTTGTGGGCGTAACCGTGGCCGATACCGGGCGCGGCATTTTGCCGGAGCAGCAGGGCACTATTTTTGAGTTTGCCGGCGGCGTGAACCCCGCCGCCACCGGGCAACTGCGGTTTGGGTTGTGGTGGGTAAAAACATTTGTGGATCGGTTTGGCGGGCGGGTAGAATTTGCCAGCCAGCCGGGCCAGGGCAGCCGCTTTACGGTGTGGTTGCCGGTAGACCAGAGGATAGGCAATTGACCAGACCATCGGTATTAATTATTGAGGATGATCCCGCCTGGCAGGATTTGTTTGCCGAAATTATTGCCGATGCCGGTTTTAGGCCGGTGGTGGCGGCCACAGCCCGCGCCGCCCAGGAGCGGCTGGCCGAACAGCCCTTTGCGCTGGCCGTGGTGGATATTTCGTTATCGTTGCCGGACCACGCCGACCGGGGCGGGGTGTTGGTGTTGCGGGCCATTGCGCAACTGGAGCGCCCTTTGCCGGCCATTGTCGTAACCGGCTACGCCACCGTTGATTTGGCCGTAGAAACGCTGGCCGAACTCAACGCGACTCACTTTTTTCGCAAAGAGGAATTTAACCGGCGCAAATTTATTGAAGTGGCCCAAAAAGTTACCGCCGTTGCCGTTGACCCGCTGGCCGCCCTCAGCGAGCGCGAGCGGGAGGTGCTCTATTTAATGAGCAACGGCCTTACCAACAAGCAAATTGCCGACCAACTGGTGGTGAGCGTAAACACCATTAAAAAGCACACCCAAAATATTTTTGCCAAACTGAATGTTGAATCGCGGGCGGCGGCAGTGGCCCAGGCTTTTAAACGCAACGAATAGTCTCCCCCGGTAATTTGGTTTATCCCGGCAAGTGGGAGTATAATCGCGGCGGAGGAGACAGAGAACGCATTTTTGGCAAGGTGGGTATGTTTGGGAAGACATACCTGCGGTTGTACTTGCCGCTTTCGTTAGCTGTTTCGGTAAAGAAGGAAGGTAGATATGTCGCTGAATTTGCGGATTAGTCGGCCCCGCCCGCGCCAATCGCGGGGACATTTGTATTGGTTATTGGCGGCCATTATTCTGGCGTTGGGGTGGGTGGCGTGGCTCAAAGGCTGGCAAGCCGTTGATTTGCTGGCTTATGTTAACCGGCAGGTTTTACCCCACATGCCGGTAGAAATCCCTCCAATCCCCATTGAGTCCTTAAAAACGGCTCAGGCCGCCATTCACCCGCAGCCCGAAACGGCGCAGGTGGCTGCCGCCAAATTGGACAAACACCCCAAAAGCGAAGCCTATACCGCCGCGCTGTACACCTCAACCGGCAAAGACACCATCCCCTGGCCCAATATTGAGGGCCGCACCCGGGTTGAAATTTACACCGTGCAATCCGGTGATTCGTTGTGGGGGATTGCCAGTAAATTTGGGCTGGATATTGACACCCTGCGCTGGTCTAACCCGGAGTTGGAGCGCAACCCCGATGAACTGGCGGTAAACACCAAACTGCGGATTTTGCCGGTTTTGGGCGTGTACCACGATGTTGAAGCCGGCGACACCATTGAATCGGTGGCGGCCAAATACGGCGTGGCGGCGCAGGATATTAGCGGCTATCCGCCCAACGCCATGTTCCCGCCCTACAAGCTCAAGGTTGGCACCGGGGTGATTGTGCCTTTTGGCCGGAAAGGCGGCACTTTGCCCAAACCGGCGCTATCACCTGAGGCCACGCTGGCCTGGCCAATTGTGGGTAGTATCACTACTGATTTTTCGCCCGAACACGAAGCGTTTGATATTGGCGCGCCGTATGGCTCGGTGGTGTACGCCGCCGCCGCCGGAACCATCACTTACGCCAGTTGGGCCACCGATGGTTACGGTTACACCGTAGTGATTGACCACGGCAATGGCCTTGAAACGTGGTACAATCATTTAAAAGGGACGTTACTTTCAACGGGGGCTTACGTGGAGCGCGGCACGCCCGTTGGCGAAGTGGGCAGCACCGGCCATTCCACCGGCCCGCATGTTCATTTTGAGGTGCGGGTAAATGGCCGGCGGGTCAATCCGTTAGAATATTTGCCCGGTTCAACGCCCCAGTAATTTTATAAAGAGGAAGTTTAGTGAAACCTGTTGCTGCTTTGGCCGGCCGGATAACCCTGATTCTGGCCGGTTTACTTTTACCGCTGTTGCTGCTTGAAATTGGCGTGCGTGTGGCCGGGCTGGTGCCGCCGCCGGAGCCAAACCCGGCCATTTGGCAGCCGCACCCGTTGCTGGGCTGGTGGCACATTCCCTACAGCGGTGGCACTTTCCACAGCGATTTTAACGAGTTTGAAACCGAGGTGCGCATCAACGCCCGCGGCCTGCGCGACCGCGAAATTGGCTACGATAACCCCACCGGCGCGTTCCGGGTGCTGTCGCTGGCCGATTCGTTTGGCGAGTCGTTGCAGGTAAGCCTGGAGCAAAATTACTCCAAACAGCTCGAAACGCAGTTGGCGCAATCGCTGGGTAAGCCGGTGGAGGTGCTCAACGCCGGCGTGGGCGGCTGGGGCACCGACCAGGAAGCCATTTTTTACATGGCCGAAGGCTTTCGGTACAACCCGGACGTGGTGCTGCTGGCCTTTTTTATAGGCAACGACACGGTGAACAACTACGGCCCGCTGGAAATTGAGCGCAACGGCGGGCGGCAGCAAAAACAGTTCTTCAGCCTGTCGCCAACCGGCCAGCTTATCCCGCCGCCGGTAGAAACCGACGCCGCCGTTCAGTCATCAACCCCGGTTACGGCCACAACAGTCCAGCCGCCGCTACTGTGGGTGGCCGATGGCCTGTGGCAGTGGTCGGCGTTGTACCGGTTTGTAATGCCGCACCTGCGCGATATTCCGGCGGTGGTGAAGCGGGTGGGCGGTAGCGGCATTTTAGGCGGCGAGGCGGTCATCCGCGCCCACAACCCGGCCACGCCGGTTAACCTGTTTATCTACCAAACCCCGCCCCCCGCCGAGTTTGAGGCGGCCTGGTCGCTTACCGAAGCCATTATCGCCGGGCTGCGCGACGAGGTGAACAAACGCGGCGACCGGCTGGCGGTGGTGTTGATAGGCGCGCCGGAGCAGGTGTACCCGGAACTGTGGCAGCAAACCGTGGTCCGCAACCCCCAAATGCAGGCGCTCACCTGGGATTTGGATGCCCCCAACCGGCGGCTTACCCAATTTTTGCAGCGCGAAAATATTCCCTGCCTGGATTTGCTGCCCGTCTTTCGGCAGGCGGCGGCGCAGCCGGGCGCGGTGCCGCTCCATTTGAAGCACGATCAACACTGGACCGCCGCCGGGCATCGGCTGGCAGCCACGGCTATCCACGATTTTTTGCTCAAAAGTGTTATCAACCTGCCGGCAACCTCAAAGCAAAATTAGCCGGCGGCGTGGTTTCTCTTTCCCCGGCCAATGTTGTATAATCTCCCTCTTGAAAATTCAAAAAGAAAAGTTGATGTAGATGGACCAATCGCATATTAGAAATTTTTGTATTATTGCCCACATTGACCACGGCAAAAGCACGCTGGCCGACCGCCTGCTGCAAATGACCGGCACTATCTCTGACCGGGACATGCAGGAGCAATTTTTAGACGGCATGGATTTGGAGCGCGAAAAAGGCGTTACCATTAAAGCCTCGGCGGTGCGCATGGATTACACCGCCGCCAACGGCCAATCGTACCAGCTTAACCTGATTGACACGCCCGGCCACGTGGACTTTACCTACGAAGTGAGCCGGGCGCTGGCCGCCTGCGAAGGCGCAATTTTGGTGGTTGACGCCACGCAGGGCATCGAGGCGCAAACGCTGGCCAACCTGTACCTGGCTCTGGATTACAACCTGGAGATTATCCCAGTGGTGAATAAGGTTGACCTGCCTTCGGCGCGGGCCGACGAAGTGGCCCAGGAGATTGAAGACCTTATTGGGATTGACGCCCTCGACGTGCTGCCGGTAAGCGCCAAAACCGGCGAAGGCGTGGCCGCTCTGCTGGAACGGCTGGTCGAAAAGATACCATCGCCCAAAGGCGACCCCGACGCGCCGCTGCGGGCGCTTATTTTTGACAGCCACTACGACGCCTACAAAGGCGTTATCGCCTACATTCGCGTGGTAGATGGCGAAATGAAAAAAGGGCAGCCGTTGCATTTAATGGCCACCAGCCGCACGGTTGAGCCGCTGGAATTTGGCATTTTTCGCCCGCAAATGAAGCCCATCGAGCAGCTTTTTGCCGGCGAAGTGGGTTACGTGGCCACCGGCCTCAAAACCATCAGCAATATTCGGGTGGGCGATACCATTACCCTGCAATCAACCGTGGCCGCCGGCAGCAGCAATTTAAAGCAGTTGCCCGGTTACAAACCCATCAAACCCATGGTGTTTGCCGGTTTTTACCCCACCGAATCCGACGACTACGCTCTGCTCAAAGATGCGCTGGAAAAGCTGCAACTCAACGATGCCTCGCTGGTGTACCAGCCGGAGTCCAGCCAGGCGTTGGGTTTTGGCTTTCGGGTGGGCTTTTTGGGGCTGTTTCATATGGAAATCATTCAGGAACGGCTGGAGCGCGAGTACGATCTGGATTTGCTGGCCACCGCGCCCAGCGTGGAGTACAAAATTGTAAAAACCGATGGCGAAACCATCCTGATTGACAACCCGGCGGACATGCCCGACCCCAATTACATCGAAACTGTGTCGGAGCCGTGGATGCACATTAGCGTGTACACCCCCGCCGAATTTATCGGCCCGATTATGGACATCACCACCCGGCGGCGCGGCGAGTCCAGCAAAATGGAATATCTGGACGAAACCCGGGTGCTGCTGGAATACCTGCTGCCGCTGAGCGAGATGATTGTGGATTATTACGATCAGCTTAAAAGCGCCACCAAAGGGTACGCCTCGCTGGATTACCGTTTTGAGGATTACCGCGCCAGCGACCTGGTTAAACTGGATGTGCTGGTCAACACCGACCCGGTTGACGCCCTGAGCATTATTGTTCACCGCGACCAGGCTTACTATCGCGGCCAAAAACTGGTGAGCAAACTCAAGGATGTGATTCCGCGCCAGCAATTTATGGTGCCAATTCAGGCGGCGGTGGGCAAAAAAGTAATCAGCCGGGCCAACGTGAAGGCGCTGCGTAAAGACGTGCTGGCCAAATGTTACGGCGGCGATATTACCCGCAAGCGCAAATTGCTGGAAAAACAGAAAAAAGGCAAAAAGCGCATGAAAATGGTCGGCAGCGTTGAAATCCCACAGGAAGCCTTTATGGCGGTGTTGAGTTTGGGCGAGGAGTAAATCTGGTGGAAGAGAAATTGCAAATTTTTCAAACCAAACTAAATGATGTCACCAACTTGCGCCGGGCTTCGGCGGTGCTGGGCTGGGATCAGCAAACCTACATGCCGCCCGGCGGAGCCGCCGCCCGCGCCGAACAACTGGCCACGCTCGATAAACTGGCGCACCAGTTGTTTACCACCGCCGAAATTGGCCAATTGCTGGCCGATTTGGAACAGGCCGGTTTTGAATACGATTCCAACGAAGCCGGGCTGCTGCGGGTGGTGCGCCGCGAGTACGATTTGGCCTGCAAACTCCCGCCGCAGTTGGTTGAAGAAATGAGCCGCACCTTTTCGCTGGGGCAACAAATCTGGACCAAAGCCCGGCAGGAGCAGGATTTTGCCCAGTTTCGGGATATTCTGGCCAAAATTGTTGATTTGAATATTCAGGCCGCCGAAGCCTACGGCTACGACGACAATATTTACGATGCCCTGCTGAATCAGTTTGAACCCGGCATGAAAACCGCCGAAGTGGCCGCCGTTTTTGCCGAGTTGAAAGCCGGGCTGGTGCCGCTGGTGCAGGCCATTGCCGAACAGTCCAGCGCGGTGAACGGCTCGCTGCTGGCTCAGGAATTTGAGGAAAAGGCCCAGTGGGATTTTGGGCTGATCCCGCTCAAAGCCATCGGTTTTGATTTTGAACGCGGGCGGCAGGATTATTCGGCGCATCCGTTCACCACCAACTTTTCGGTGAATGATGTGCGGATTACCACCCGCGTTAAAAAAGATACTTTCCCGTCGTCGCTGTTCAGCACGCTGCACGAAGGCGGCCACGCCCTGTACGAACAGGGCAGCGACCCGGCGCTGGAAGGCACGCTGCTGGCGGGCGGCACGTCGCTGGGCGTGCACGAGTCGCAATCGCGCTTGTGGGAAAACGTGCTGGGGCGCAGCCGTGAATTTTGGCAATTTTACTACCCGCGCCTGCAACAGGCTTTCCCGGCGCAACTGGGCCGCGACAGTCTGGATGATTTTTATCGGGCCATCAACAGGGTTGAGCCGTCGCTCATCCGGGTGGAAGCCGACGAAGTTACCTACAACCTGCACATTTTTTTGCGGTTTGAACTGGAGCAGGAGTTGCTCGCCGGGCGGTTAAAAGTGGCCGATTTGCCGGAGGCCTGGAACGCCAAAATGCGGGAATACCTGGGCCTCACCCCGCCCAACGATGCGCTGGGCGTGCTGCAAGATATTCACTGGTCGGGCGGCATGCTGGGGTACTTTCCCACGTACACGCTGGGCAATGTGCTGTCGGTGCAATTTTACCGCCAGGCCCAGCAGGACATGCCCGATTTGCCGGAGCAGTTTGCGCGGGGCGAGTTTGGGGCGCTGCTGGGCTGGTTTCGCCAGAATATTCACCGGCATGGCCGCAAATACACCGCCACCGAACTCATCCGGCGGACTACCGGCGCTGATGGCCTGCAAGCCGGGCCGTATCTGGCTTATATTCACCAGAAATTCTCGGAAATTTACGGGCTGTAATTAACGGGCCGGCTGTTTTTAGGTGATGATTAACCAACCTTTGCTGGTAATTGTGGGGCCAACCGCGGCGGGCAAAACGGCGCTGTCGCTGCGGCTGGCCCGCGATTTTAACCTCGAAATCCTGTCCGCCGATTCGCGGCAAATTTACCGCCAGTGCGATATTGGCACCGCCAAACCCTCGCCCGCCGAACTGGCCGCCGCGCCCCACCATTTTATTGATGTGGCCAACCCCGACGAAATTTTAACGCTGGCGCAATTTCAGGAGCAGGCGGTTGCGCTGATTGCGGCCATTCACCGGCGCGGGCGGCTGCCGGCGCTGGTGGGCGGTACCGGCCAGTGGGTGCAGGCGGTGGTTGAAGGCTGGGGCATTCCGCGGGTTGCGCCCGATTTGCCGTTCCGCGCCCAACTCGAAACCGAAGGCGGCCCGGCGCTGCACGCGCAACTGGCTGCCGTTGACCCGGCGGCGGCGCAAAAAATAGACCCGCGCAACGTGCGGCGGGTCATCCGGGCGCTGGAAGTGTTTTACAAAACGGGCATCCCCATCAGCGTACACCAGCAAAAAAATCCGCCGCCGTATCAAATTGTGCAAATTGGGCTAACCATGCCCCGCGAACTGCTATATCAGCGGGTTGACCGGCGCATTGATACCATGATGGAACTGGGGCTATTGGCCGAAGTGCGGCATCTGGCCGAAGCCGGTTACGGCTGGGAGCAGCCGGCCATGATGGGGCTGGGCTACCAGCAGCTTGGCCAGTATTTGCGCGGTGAAATCAGTTTGGACGAGGCGGTGGCGTTGATTAAAAAGGAAACGCGCCGGTTTATCCGGCAGCAGTACAACTGGTTTCGGCTGGACGACGAGCGTATCCACTGGTTTGAAGCGGATGATGCCACCGCCAATTACGAAGCGATAAAAAATTTGGTAGCCGGCGCGTTACAAAATTAGCCGGCGTTTTTCGACGTTGGTATTATCCAGCGGCAAATTAAAGCTAAAGGTGGTGCCCGCCTCCTCCGAGCTTTCAACCCGGATTTTGCCGCCGCACACCTCTACCATACCCCGCACAATTGATAACCCCAACCCGGCGCCGCCGTGCTCCCGCGTGAGCGAGGCTTCAATTTGATAAAACCGGTCAAAAATTTGGTTAAGTTTGGCTTTGGGGATAACGCTGCCGGTATTATGGAGCGCCACCGTCATTTGGGTGTCGTTGATGTGGGCGCGCAGGGTGATTTTGCCGTTAGCCGGAGTAAATTTTACGGCGTTGTGGAACAGGTTGATCAAAATTAAGTTGAGCTTTTGGCGGTCAATAACCATTTCCGGGAAATCGGCGGGGATTTCAATCTGAATGTTCAGGTTTTTCTTTTCAACCAGCAGCGCCACGTCGCGGGTAATTTCATCAATCACGTTGTGCAGGTTAATTTTATCCTGAGCCAGCGTGGGGATGCCGCTTTCCAGGTATTGCAGGTTGAGCATGTCGTCAATCAGCGCCCGCAGCCGCATGGCGTTGCGCGTAATGTTGGAAATATAGGCCAACTGGCTGCCTTCGGTATCTTCTTCCAGCACGGTGGCATAGCCCATTAAAATAGCCAGCGGCGTGCGGAGTTCGTGGGCGGCAATGTTGATGAACTCGCTTTTCATGTGGTCCAAAATTTGGAGTTGCTGGTACGCCTGTTGGGTTTCGGCAAATAGCCGGGCGTTTTGCAAGCCGATGGCGGCCTGCCCACACAGCACCGTTAAAAATTCGCTATCGCTAGGGGCAAAGTTGCCATCTTCACGGCCCAAAATAAGCACACCCAGATAAGAATTTTGTGATTTTAGCGGCACCGCCACCACCGAGGTCATCTGCAATTGGCTGAGTAACGTTTGGTATTTGGGCGTTTCGGCAGTTAACGTAAGGGCGGACGGCTCGTGGTTGTCACAAATAAGCCGGGCCAATTCTAACCCCACCCGTTGTTGGGTTTCGTTGATGGTATCGGCGGTGGAGTAGGTAATGCGGTCGGTGGCCTCCAGGTAGATGCAGGCGATGGTGGCTCTGGTTTCCTGCTGGCCAATTTCAAGCACCCGGCTGAGCAGGCTGGCTTCGTCAACGGTGCTGAGCAGGGTTTTGTTCAATTCAAACAGGGGGATGAGCGAGCGCAGCCGGAAGTTTTCTTTACGCAGGCGCTCTTTTTCTAGCGCCTTTGAAATGGCGGCGTTCAGTTCTTTGGGGGTGAACGGTTTCAGGATAAATTCATCAATCCCCAATTTGAGGGCGTTAATGGCCATGTCCATGGTGCTAAACCCGGTCATGGTAACGCAAATCATATTGGGGTCAATGCCTTTGAGTTCCTGAGCAATTTCCAACCCGCTCATGCCCGGCATTTTTATGTCAGTGAGCAGCAGGTCAAACTGGTTGTTTTTGGCAATGTCAATGGCTTCAAATCCGTTATGGGCGCTCTGCACCCGGTACCCCTGCGATAACAGAATTCTTTTACAGAGGTCAAGAACGTCAACTTCATCGTCAACAATCAGGATCTTTTCCTTGGCCATACGAGCGCTACGCTCCTTATCAAAAACGGGCAGTTGTCTGGTTGGTTGAATGTAGTTATAAAGATTATACCATTGTGCCCATGCTACGCAAACATTGTTGCAACTATGGGGGGCGGTTAATCTTTAATGGCCTGCCGGATTTCGTAGGCCAGTTGGCCAAAGGCTTCGCTGTATTGAATGCCGGGGGGGCGAGAGCGGGGTAAATCAATGGTAAACTCCGCCGATAGCGTGGCCGGGCGCGGGCTGAGCACCAACACCCGGTCGGCCAGCAGCACGGCCTCGCGGATATTGTGCGTTACCATAATGGCCGTAAACGCCTGGCGCTGCCACAACCGCAAAATTTCGTCGTTGAGGCGCTCCCGCATCAGCGCATCAAGGGCGGCAAACGGCTCATCCAGTAGCAAAATGCGCGGCTCTTGAATGAGCGCCCGCGCCACCGCAATGCGTTGTTCCATCCCGCCGGAGAGTTCTTTGGGGTAGGCGCTGGCAAATTCGGCCAGGCCCACCAGCGCCAACGTTTCTTTTACGCGCTGTTGGGCCTGCATCGCCGGCACGCCCTGGATTTGCAGCGGCAGCAAAATATTGTCGGTAACGGTGCGCCAGGGCATCAGATTAGGTTTTTGAAACACAATGCTGATCTCCGGGGGCGGCGCAACCAGCGGCACGCCATCCAGCCGCACCTGGCCGCTGCTGGGCGGCAGCAGTCCGCTTAGCAGTTGCAGCAGCGTGCTTTTGCCGCACCCCGACGGCCCCACAATGCACACAAATTCGCCGGGAGCCACATTAAAACTAAGGCGGGCCACCGCGGTGACGGGGCCGCGTTCGGTTTCAAAGGTTTTTGACAGCGCTTCGGCTTGTAAAATATACCGGCTCACCGGGGGCGCTCCTATTTGGCGGAAACAAACTGGTTGGTGAACAAATCATCAACTTTTACCGCGCCTTTGAACAGGCCGGTGGCCTGCATAAAATCAACCGAATCCTGCCACGCCTGCCGGCTAGAAACGCCGGGCTGGTCGGTTTTCCACAACGCAATCGAAGCCTCCAGCACCTGTTTCTGCACGGGTGCGTCGGCGTCGGTAATCTCCGGAATGACTTTACGGGCAATTTCAAAAGCTTCGTCGGGGTGAGCGATGGTGTAGTTTATGCCGCGCAGGGTGGCCCGCACCATTTTGCCTACCAGTTCGGGGTCGGTTTGGCGCAGTTTGTCGCCCACTACCAGCCCGTTAGAAACCAAATTTACATAATCCGAAACCTCCACCACCGAAACATCGAGTTTTTGTTGGCGTAGTTGCACCGGTTCGTTGGCAATGTACACCAGCGCCGCGTCAACCGTGCCTTGTTGCACGGCGGCGGCCTGGGTAAAACCAATCTCTACCAGATTGACTTTGCTTTCATCAATTTTTGCGCCGTAGGCCAGCGCCTTCCAGCCAATGTAATTTGCGCCAAAAAAACCGGGCAGACCAATTTTCAGGCCGGCCAAATCGGTGGCAAGGTTGGTGATGGGGTGCTTTGGCCCGGAGAGCAGCGCCACCGGGTAACGCTCGTACCATTTCATAACATAAGTGATGGGCACGCCCTGCGACCGGGCCAGAATCACCTGGTCGCCGCTGGCCATCGCAAATTCGCGCTCACCCTGAGCCGCCAGCGCCACAAAATCGTTTTCAAAACCGTACTCAACTTTTACCTCAAGCCCTTCGTCGGCGTAAAAGCCTTTTTGTTGGGCCACATACAGCGGCGCAAACTGAACGTTGGGCACAAAGCCAACGCCCATCGTTACCGGGCGCAGTTGGGCGGGAGCGGCGGCTGGCGTGGCCGTCGCTCCGCCGCAGGCCGTGAGCGCCAGCAAAATTATTAACGTTGTCCAGAAAAATTTCATAGGTGATGTCCTTTCAAGGTTTGTAATTATCGCCGCCAGGCCAGCAGCCAGTGTTCCAGCCGGCTTACCAGCAGGTACAGCGTAAGTGAAATCAGGCTCAAGGTGATGATCGCCGCAAACATCAGCGGCGTGTTAAACAGCCCTTTGGAAAGATTGATCAGATACCCCAACCCGCGGTCCGCGCCCACAAACTCGCCCACCACAGCCCCGGTTACGGCCAGTGTTACGCCAATTTTTAGCCCGCCCAGCAACACCGGCAGCGCCGCCGGCACCTCGAGCATAACAAACATTTGCCAGCGATTGGCCCGCAGGGAGCGCATCAGCATTTTGAGGCCGGGGTCAACCGACCGCAGGCCAACAATGGTGTTTACCAAAATTGGGAAAAAGACAATCAACGCGCAAACAAGAACTTTGCTGGTTTTGCCGGAGCCAAACCAGATGACCAGCAATGGGGCAATGGCAATCGCCGGGATGGATTGCGAGGCCACAATGTACGGGCCGGTTAACCGTTCCAGCAACGGGCTTTTGGCCAAAAAATAGCCCAGCACCGTGGCCGTGGATAACCCCAGCAGCAGGCCGCCCAACATTTCTACCACGGTGGCCTGCGTGTGGTGCCACAACGAGCCATCCAGCGTAATTGCTGCCAGTTGTTCAAACACCACTGCCGGGCCGGGCAAAATAAAGGTGGGATAATTGAATGCCACCAGCGCCCACAGGCCAACCAGCAGCAAAACGCCCGCCGGCAGCGCCAGCAACTCCCGACGGCGGTGTGACCGGTTGGACCGGTTTAGCCGCTTTTGGATTAAGGTTGTGGCGTGGGTATGCTTTATTTTTTGGGTAATACCGGTAATCATAAATATTGCTCCTGAATAAAAAACCCCAATGCTGGCGCAGGCAAACATCGGGGCTAAAATTCAAACGCCAGGTTCGTGCCGCTGCACGGGTTAACCACACCAAACAAAAACCCCGAAGTACACAACAATACTCCGGGGTTGATAGCTGTGGATGCCCGGCAAGCGGGTTGCTCCAAAACCTGGTACCTTCTCCCATCCGGACTATACCGTCGGCTCCAGAATGACACTGGATCGGCGCTAACCGCCTGCCCCCATCTGGCGATGGGCGGATAAAATTTTGGGAATTTTATCCGGGATCGGTTTGCGTTCGCGGGCTTAGCTGCCCCAAGCAGCTTCACCGCCGGTCGGGAATTGTGGCCAAAGCCACTCACCCTGCCCCGAAGGTTAATATTTAATTGATAGCGCAAATTATAGTGAAAATATGCGCAATTGTCAACCGGCTTAAATGCCGCCGGGTTGAACTACAAAGGTGGCGGTGCCAACCACCGTGCCATTTATTTCTAGCGTGACTTTGTATGGCCCGGTTTGAAAGCCGTTGGTGGGGCTAAAATATACCCAGGCGGTACCGGCGGTGGCGTAATTATCGGACCAGGTGTCTTCAAACACGTCCAGTTGGGTGTCACCCCACGTCCAGCGGTGAGTCCAGGGCGTGCCCACTGGAATGTTCGCGTAATCAAAGAAAAGGTAAATCGGTTGCGTACCCGGCGCAAACGAAGTGCCAATTTTACCGGGTTTTTGTTCGGCGGTCATGGCGTGCGCCAATTGCAGGTTGGTGAACGGGCTGTTAGCCGCCACCACCGCCGGGCCGGGCGTGGGCAGCGGCACCATTGTGGGCGTGGCGGTGGGCGGCGGCGTGACCGTGGGCAGAATGATTGGCGTTGTTGGGGTGGGGTTGGCTGCGGTGTTTTCGGCCAGCGCCACCGGAGCCGGGTTGGTGGCTGGCGGTGCTGTAACCGGGTTGGCGGCGGCGGTTTCGGCCTGGGTTGCCGGCGTTACCGTGGCGACCGGGCCAAACGCCAGCCAGGCCGATACCGCCAGAAAGCCGGCCAACAGCAACAGAAAAACCATTGGAATGGCAAATAGCGCCCACAGCCACGGCTGCTGCCAGATTGGCGTGGGGAGTTTTATTTCGGTTTCAAGCTGGCCAGTTTTAGTGGTAGATGATGACACCCGGATGGGCGCGGTGCCTTCTACGGCCACGGTAATGGCCCGGATAAACTCTGCACCGGTGGAATAGCGCAGTTCCAGCCCTTTTGATAGCATGCGGCCCACGGCCTCGCTTAACCGCAGCGATACGCCGGGGTTAGACAGGTGCAACGGGCGCGGCTGTTCGTAAGCCTGGGCGTGCAGCACCGCCGCCGCTTCGCCCACAAACGGCGGTTTGCCGTTGAGCATCTGGTAACACAGCGCCCCCAGCGAGTACAAATCTGATTGGCGGCTGGGACCCTGGCCGTGTACCCGTTCCGGGGCCATAATTTCGGGCGAGCCGATGGCAAAACCCTGTTTTACCAAACTTGTGCCGGCCATGGATTGCATTTGCCCAAAATCGGCCACAATCACGTGGTCATCCTGGCCCAAATACACCCGGCTGGCCGACATGTCGCCGTGCATCACCGATTTTTGGTGGGCGTAATCCAGCGCCCCTGCAATTTGTTTGGCAATTTTTAACATGCGGTATGGCGAAAAAACGCCTTCTTCGGCCAGAATATCGGCCAGCGGGCGGGACTCCACAAATTCGCGCACCGTAAAGAGCGTGTCGCCTTCTTTTTTGGCTTCAAAGGTACGCACAATGTTGGGGTGTTCCAGCCGGGCGGCTTGTTTGGCCATATCCAAAAACCGGCGCACAAATAATTCGTCAAAGGTAAATTGTGGCGCAACCACTTTGATGGCCACCGTTGCGCCATCACTTTTGCGTTGAGCCTGGTACACAATGGTTAAATCACCCCGGCCAATTTGCGGGCCGAGAATGTAGTTTTCAAGTTCGGTTCCGGTCAAAACGGTCATCTTCTCTCCAGGTTAATGCGGAGTTAGCTTTTTAAATCGGTCAGGGCTGGCACGCCGGCCAGCCCGGTGGCCTGCTTTACGGCATCTACCACCGCCTTCGCCACCGCCTCGGCGGCAAATGCGCCGATAACGGTGGGGTTGCCCGGCGCGGCCACGCCGGTAGCCAGCGCAAAAATGGTGTCGCCATCAAACATGGTGTGCGCCGGCCGAATGGCGCGGGCCAGTCCATTGTGCGCCATTTGGGCTACTTTGTTGGCAGCCTCTTTGGTTAAACCGGCATTGGTGGCCACCACGCCAATCACCGTATTGCCGCTGCTGTTAAATTGAGTTGCCAAATGCGGCAGCACGGTCATGGTATCTGCAAAGCCACCTTCTGGCAATTTTCTGGCGCCGGCCAAAATCTGGCCGGAGTTGGGGTCAATCACATCACCCAGACAATTAACCGCGATTAACGCGCCCACCAACAGCTCCGGCCCAACTTTGATGACGGCCTGCCCCAGCCCGCCCTTCATTTGCGCCGCCGGGCCAAGAATTTTGCCCACGGTTGCGCCGGTTCCCGCGCCCACGGTGCCGGCCAACCTGGAGCCGATTCCGCTGCCGGCGTTTTCGCAGGCGGCAAAACCCATAGCGGCGTCGGGCCGAACATCGGCCCGGCCAATGGCCAAATCAAACAGCACCGCCGCCGGCACAATGGGCACCCGCGCCACGCCGGTATCAAACCCAAATTGATGCTCATCCAGCCAGCGCATAACGCCATCGGCGGCGGCCAGCCCAAAGGCGCTGCCGCCGGTGAGCAGCACGGCATGCACCTGTTCGACCATGTGCATGGGGCGCAGTAAATCGGTTTCGCGGGTGCCGGGCGCGCCGCCGCGCTGGTCTACCCCGGCAACCGCGCCTGTTGGCGTTAAAACAACGGTGCAGCCGGTGGCCGCCTCAAAATTTTGGGCGTGGCCCACGTGCAAGCCGGGAATATCAGCAAAACATAACATTGTTACCTCCGCATCATAATACGCCCTGTCTCAAAATTCCTTCATCAATTTGGGCCGAAACGGCGCGCAAGTATAATAGTAGGCCGCAGGCGGCAAGCAGGTCAGCCCTTGGGGGACGCTATTTTTGTGGGTCTGGCTACTGGCTACTGACGACGACTATTTTCTTAAGGAGAAAACAGGTTGACCGCACAACTCACCCTTATTCTGGGCGGCGCGCGCAGCGGCAAAAGCACCTACGCCGAACAACTGGCCGCTCAACTTGGTTCTAACGTTTTGTACATTGCCACCGCCGAAGCCGGCGATGACGACATGATTAACCGGATTGCCGCGCACCGGCAAAGCCGCCCCGCCGCCTGGGGCACGCTCGAAGCGCCTGCCGGCGTGGGGGCGGCGCTGGCCCGGCTGGATTACCGGCCCGATGCGCTGCTGCTCGATTGCATGACGCTGCTGGTGAGCAACATTTTGCTGGCGCACGAGGACAAATCGCCCCGGGAAATTGACGCGCTGGTGCAGGCCGAAGTTGACGCTATTTTGGCCGCCCGCCAAAAACTAAACGCGCCGCTGTTGATTGTGTCTAACGAGGTGGGGTTGGGCGTGGTGCCGTCGTATTCGTTGGGGCGCGTTTACCGCGATGCGCTGGGCCGGGCCAACCAGCGGTTGGCCGCTGCCGCCGACCGGGTGCTGTTTATGGTATCCGGCTTGCCGCTCACCGTTAAGGATGTGGCCGGCTAAACTATTGCAAATCTTCGGGACGGTCAATATCCAGCAAAATTCCGGGGGTGGTTACGGCCACGCGCTCGGCCAGGTGCCGGTGCGCCTGTAAAATTGGCCGCCCACCGGTGTCGCCGGTAACTTGCGCTAACTCGCCAAATAAAGCCCGATCAAACAGCACTGGGTTGCCGCGCTCACCGTTAAATTCAGGCCAAATTACCGGAGCCAGCGTGGCCCGGTGCCGCTCGATGAGCGCGTCTATCACCGCCGGTGTAATACCGGGCTGGTCTACCAGCAAAAAAATCACCGCGCCGGTGTGCGGCGGCAGGCCGGCCAACCCGGCCCGCATTGAGGTGCTTTGGCCGGCGCTCCACGCTTTATTTTCCACAATTTGCACCGGACGCTGCCCCAGCGCGGCGCGGCAGCGGTCGGCGGCATTGCCCAGCACCACCGTTACCGTGGCCGCCTGCGATTTGAGCGCCGTGTCAACGGCCTGTTCGATGAGCGTGCCGTTTTGCCAGCGCGCCAGTTGTTTGGGCGAGCCAAAGCGGGTGGCTCCGCCCGCCGCCAGCACCACCACGGCCACGCGGCTGGTCACTTGCCGCACCGGATTCTCGGTTGAGTGCATAGCGCCAATAGCAACGGCATCAATTTGAGGTGTGTTGAGCAGCGCCGTTGCCAGCGATTGAGCCGCCTCCAATCGTGTTGGCTGCTCGGTTTTGTTAAGCAGCGGAATAACGCGGGCTGTCGGTGGAATATTTTTTAGCCCGCCGGCAGGATGGGTCAGTACGGCGGCCAGCACCTCGGCAGAAACCGGCTGGCCCGGCGTTGCGCCACTGAGTTGGCTAACCAGTTCTGGCCGGTGGACAAATTGCGCGGTGAGGGGGCGGCCCAGCACGTCCAGACCCACCACCGGCGTTACCAGCGTGGTTGCCGCCGGAATCACCGGCTCGTAGGCGGCGGGCGCTTTGAACGGCAACATGCGCGAGCCATCGGCTTCAATGATGATGGCCTCAAACTGACCGGTGGCGGCCAACCGGTCAATAAATTCCGGGGGCAGGCCAAAGGCTTTGCCGGTGGCGGCCTCGGTGGGGCCAATCAGCAACACCTGCCCAAACCGGTCAATCGCCCGGTTAAGGGCGGGCAAAACATCGGCCAAACGTTGATCCGGGGTAAAAATGTGGTGCGCCGGCGATAACTGCGCTTGCGTGCCAAAAATGCGGGTGGTGGTGGTGGTGAGCACGCGCATGCGGGGGGCAAGCTCGGCGGCTAGCTGAAACATGGCGGTGGTTTTGCCGCCGCCGCCGGTAAAGGCCACCACCTCGCCGAGCGAAATTCTGAGGGCGTGGGCCAGTTTCATACGGCGCGGACCACCTCGCTGGCTAAAATGGCTTCCAGCACGCCGCCGCCAATGGCCAGCGATTTTTCGCTGATGTGAAAACAGTGGTCAACCTCGCCGCGCGGGTCGAGATCGCCAATTTTGTAGCCGGGCGTAACCGGCACGCTGGCGTGAACCAGACCGCGCAGCACGCCGGCAAACGCGGCGCGTACCGGCTGGTCGCCAACGGTGGCAATCACCTGCCCGGCGATGATGGTATCGCCAATTTGGGCCTGCGGGGTTACAAACCCGGCGGCGGGGGCGCGCAGCACACGGTCGGCGGCGTGGCCTTTGATGGCGCCGGGCGAACCGGTGTTGGCTTCGGCTGGATGGGTGTACAATACCCGGCCCAGCCAATGGCCGCGATTGGTTTCAATCACGGCGTGGCAATCCGCGCCGGGGGTAAAGCCGGGGCCAAGCGCAATTACCAGCGGGGCATCGGTGAGGCGGGTGCCGGTGTTGGTTTTGGCCATGATGGCATCTACCACCACCTGGGGCCGGGCCGCGCCGATAATGGCGGCGGCGGGGTCAACCAGAACCGGGATGGTGGCACTGCGGGCCAACTCGATGGCCTCGGCGGCGGTGGCTACCCGGCGGGCGGTGAGGCCATCTACCGTAACCGGGCTGTTGTAAACGGCCTCGCCGTAGCACACGGTGCGGCGCACAAACAGCGGGGCGGGCAGTTCGGTGATAATCAGCGGAAAGCCGGCCCGTTTTAGCCGGTAGGCCACGCCGCTGGCCAGATCGCCGCCGCCTTTGATGATAACCAGCGTCTTGGGAAATAACAGGTTGGTTGGCATAGACTAATCCGTGAGTAAACTGGGAACATTTTACACCACCGGCAGGTATTTTCCAATCACGGCGGTGAGCTTCCCCAAGCCGGGCGAGCGTGGTATAATCTGGAAAAGGAATTCATCGGCTGAAACAGGAGGATGAAAAAATCAATGCGGTTTTTAGTTGGTTTTTTAATTGGGGTGATTATTGGGGTAGTTGCGGTATTGCTAACTACCCCGCAGAGTGGAAAGGCCTTGCAGCAGAGCGCGCGGTTGCGGATTGACAATATTTTAGAAGAAGGCCGCCGCGCCGCCGCCGAACGCCGGGCCGAACTGGAAACCCGGCTGGCGGATATGAAGGCCGGTAAACTGGCGTAAGTTTAGGCCAACGCTTTTTGCAAAATTCTGTTATAAATTTTATCCGCTTTTTCCATATCCTGGTCTGTGAACAACCGCTTGCGCTCGTCGCGAGCGGTTTTCATTAGGGCCAGCGTGTGCGGCAAATCCTCGCCCTGCAATTTAACTTTGGTGGCAATTTCGGTGCCGCCCATCAGCAGGGGCAAATACAAAAAGTCCAGGTCAAGGTTTTGCCCGGTTTCCAGGCATTCGGCCACGTGAGCGGCCAAAGCCTGGCGTTCATCCAGCGACCATTGCTGCCGCCCCGTAGATTTGGCAATAAGCCCAAAACTGATTGCCACCGCCAACCGGATAATGTGGTGATACCCCACCGTGCGAAACAATTGCAGCACGTCGGTGGTGTTGGCGTTTTCGGCCAGTGCCTGTTCCCAAATGGGCAACAGCAAGCCGTTGGCGCGTTTGGGGCTGCTTAAAAAGTAGTGGCAGCTATATGTAAGGATTTTGGCCAGCACAATGGCCTCGCCAATGCGTAGCGGCACGCCGGCATCGGCAAAGCGGCTTACGCTTTCGCCGTAGAGGTTGACAAATAACTTTTCCACGTTCAGGTCGTCTTTGAGTTTTACCTGCCGTGAATTAATCTCCTGAACGGCCTTGTTAAAGGACTGGATATTTTCTTCTTTCCAGATTGACTCGTAGGTGGCCTGCAACTTGGGGGCGCGCTGAAGCGGCTCTGGTTTGCCGGCTATTTTTAGCGTGAACTGGGCTTTTTTTACGGATTTTTCGGCGTAAGTTGCGCCCAAAGCGGGAACTAAATTTAACCCGATGGGGTTATCAATCAGCATATTATCAAGCTGGCTGGTGGCTTGCGGCGGGCGGATGCGCTTGCCGCGCCCTTTGGGTGTAACTTTGGTATTAAACGTGAGCGCGTGTTCGGCCTGAGTGGTGTGGCTGGTGGTAGTTACCGGCAGCGAATAGAGGCCGGCTTCGGCGGGGGCCAATTCAAGGGTAATGTTGGGCTTTTCTATTTGCAGCAGCGGATTTTTGGCCCGCAAAAAGCCGCCGGTTTTGGGCAGGTCAACTTGAAAATTAATGGTGATCGGCACGTTGAGCGTGTTTTGCAAAAACAAAAACAACTGTGTTAACTGGCCCGCCGGAATGGTATCCGGTTCAAAATAACCGGCATATTGCAGCCCGCCGGTTTCAAATCTTTGGGGGGTATTAAGATAGTCGCCAATAATATCGGGGTAAAAAATTGCCATAATTGGCCTCCGACCTGAGGTAACTTGTCATAATCATAACAAGCATATCACCGCCCCGGTGTTTTGTCAACGGATTGCGGCCAATGCTGCTCTAATTGGTCGCGCAGCCGGTGGGCTACGCCCAGTTGCAGCAGATTAACCGTGTAGTGCGCCAGCAGCGTTACCAGCAATTGGCCTGTCCACAAAAACAACAGCGAAAAAACCAGGTTGATACCGCCAGCCAGCACCATGCCCAGTTTGCCTTGCGGCTGGTGCATCCAGCCAAAAAGCAGCGAGGTGCCCACCACCAGCAGCCCCACCAGCAGCCCCAGCGGCAACACCGTGGCCACCACGCCCAACCACAACACGCGAAACAGCAGTTCTTCCATTGCCACCGCCGGCAGCAATGCCGCCGCCGCCAAAAACCATTCGAGGGGGCGGCGCGGCAGAATGTTCAATATCAACCACGGCGAGTAAATGTGCCGGCCAAAGTGGTTGATGGCCTGAACGGTGAACAGGTTAACCGCCAGTTGCGTTAGCGCACCGGCCAGCAGGCCAATGGCCAGGCTGCGGCCCCAATCGCCGGTTTTTAGCCCCAACTGGCTGGCCGGCAACCCGCTCAACCAAGCCAAAAACAGGCCAACACCCGCCAAAAATAGCCGCCCGGCGGTTTCCGGCCCGGAGAGCAGCACGTTGGTGGTGAGTTCAATCTCTTGGAGCAGCCGGTTGGTTTGGTGGGTTAGCCAGCCAATAAGGCCGGTAAAAAGAACAATGGCCACGCAGGTAAAACCCGGCCAAAATTGAAGTGACGTAAAATTAAAGGCCATGCGCTGGATGCAGCAAATTGTTAGATAACCAACAATTTTACCGCGCTTTGCTGGCCGGTTCTAACTGATTGGCGCGGGGCCAGTAGAGTTTGGGTTTGCCCTTGTCTACCTCAACGGCAACAACGTAGGATTCATGCAGGCGCGGCATGCCTTTGCTAAAGCTGCCCAGGTTGAACTCGTCCTTGTATTTTTCGAGTATTACGCCACGTTGCGCCGGCACTATCTCGACAATTTTGCCCACTTTTTCAATCCATTTGCCCCGGCTGTGGCTTACCCACCGAACTTGATCGCCAATTTTGAAGTTGTAAAGCACCAGGAATCTCCTTATTTGCAGATTAAATCTATTTTACCAGAATTTAGGGCATGAGACCAAAAATTTTTTCTTGCCACACTTTTGAGTTATGTTATACTTACTAATGTTGTACCCCTATTCTGACTGCCGATTGAAAAGGATTTTCCGGGCATGATTAACGCGGTTGGCGCAGCCGTTCAAACTCGATGGAAACTACTCCTGTTTAGAGACAATGTTATTATTGATACCTATCCCATTACCGCCCTCGAAACCTCAATTGGGCGCGAACTGGATAATAATATACCTCTGGATGATTTAAAGGTGTCGCGGTATCACGCCCGGCTGATGCAGCGCGGCGAGTTGTTGATGTTGGAGGATTTGGACAGCGCCAACGGCACTTTTATTAATGACCAGCCGATTGTTGAGCCAACCGCGCTTCAATCCGGCGACGCCATCCAGATTGGGCCGTTTACGCTCAAACTGCAATCCGAGTTGCTGCCGGTTCAGCTGCAGCCTGCTCCGCCCGCCGGTTCGCGGCGGCGGATCTGGCCGGTGTTATTGGCCGCCGCCGTTGTGTTGGGAATGGTTATTTTGGCGTTGCTGGGAGTTTTGGCCGGAAAGTACCTTTTTTACCAAACGCCAACGCCCACCCCGGTGCCGCCTTCGCCCAGTGCCGGCGCCAATTCCGCCCGCCCGGTGATTGTAATCAGCCAGGCTCCGGCGGCCAACAGCCAGGTGCCCATCAACCAATCAATTTCGGTGCAGGCCATTGCTTCGGATACCGCCGGCATCAAACGGATTGAACTGTGGGTTAACGGCCAGCGCGCCGATTACGCCGAAAGCCCGCTCAACCAGAGCGCCGCTTCCATGACCTCATCGTTTGAGTGGAGCGCCCGGCAGCCCGGCGGCTACACCATTGAAGTCAGGGCCTATAACGATGCCGGGTTAATGACCGCCGCGCCGGTGGCGGTTATCTCTGCCGTTAGCGAAATTGAAACGCCCACCAGCATTGCGGCTTTGCCCGGCACGCCCACGCCAACTATCACCCCGCTGCCGCCAACGGCCACGCCCACCTTTACGCCGTCGCCTCTGCCTACCGCCGTGCCGCCCACGCCGCTGCCGGCGCTGTTAACCGTTAATGTGCCGCTGCTGAATGTTCGCACCGGCCCCGGGGTTGATTATCCATTGGCGGGCCAACTGGCGCAGGGCCAGCAAGTCGAAATTTTGGGCCGGGCGATGGAATGGTGGCAAATAAAATTTGCGGCTGCCACCGGCGGTACGGGCTGGGTGGTGAGCAATCCGGCGTTTGGTACGGCGCAAAACACCGAAAACGTGCCGGCGGCGGTCATCCCGTTGCGGCCCACGGCGGCGGTGGTTGCTGCCGTTACCGCCACAGCTACGGCCACGGTTACGCCCACGCCCACGGCGGCTCCGGCGGTGGCGGCGGCGAACGTTATCCGCGCGCCCGATGGCAAAACTCTGCTGCTGGTAGAAAACCGCAGCCTGGCCAACCTGCCAGCCCGGTTAACGTTGTCCGGCGGCAAATCGGTGGGCGGCGGCAAAGAAATCGATCCGGCCCCCAACAGCCGGGTTGAGTTTACGCTTGAGCCGGATTTTTACCGGGCGTTGTGGAGCACTCCCTGGAAAAGTTTTACGCGCGGCGCGGATTTTACCGCGACGCCCGGCAAGGTGATTTTAATGTGGATTGTGCCGGAAGATGGCCGCACCCAAACCGAAATATACGACGAACTGGTTGAAGGCGGAGCCACGGCTACGCCCTCCCCAACGCCGCTGCCCAACACCACGCCCACCACCGCCGCGAGCGGGCCGGTAGCGCCCGCCGGCAAGGCGTTGTTGGTGCTTTCTAACCGTAGCGCCGCCAACGAATTTGGCGTGGTCACTATCTCCGGCGGAACGTATGGCGGCGGCAAGCAGTTTGTGTTAAACGCCAACACCGAAACTCAACTGGAAATTGACCCCGCCAACTACCGGACCATCTGGCACACGCCGGCCAACGGTGGCATGAACGCCGGCAAAGAGTTTGATGCCCACGCCGGCGACGTGATTTATGGCTGGATTATCCCCGAAAATAGACAGGCGTTTATGCAATTTCCGGGCCAACCCGCAATTCAAATCAATAATTAATCGGTAAAATAGCCAGAAAGGGAGCAAAAATGAACAAACAGGAAGCGGTTTTGTATGCCAATGCGGCGCGTTCGGCGTATATTAACAGTTGTGCCGACGCTAATTTTTGCATCACGGCCACGTTTGAAAACAAAGGCACCGATACCCAGGGAATATTTGGCGATGCCTTTGGCAACACCTTTGTCATCAGCTTTAGGGGTTCCGAAGAAACCGGCGCCGCCGACTGGATTACCGACCTGAAATTTGTGTTGGCCCAATACCCGCACGCTCCCGGCAACGATCCCAACATTCAGGTTCATTTTGGCTTTATCGAAGCCTACAACTCGGTGCGCGAGGCGGTGCTGGCGGCGGCCCGCGCCACGCCGCAAAAGAATATTATCTGCGTGGGGCACAGTTTAGGCGGCGCGCTGGCTACGCTGGCGGCGCTGGATATCACCCTGAACGTGCCGGGCAAAACGGCGGGCTGCTACACCTTTGGTTCGCCCAAAGTGGGCAACGCCGCCTTTGCCGATGCCTACAACAAATACGTGCCCAACACTCAGCGTTTTGTGAATGATAAGGACATGGTGCCCTCCATCCCGCCGATTGGGTACGTGCACGTGGGCCAGTTGCACCAGTTGGGGCAATCCAAACCGATGGAAGGTTTTTTGGAACGCCTCACCGAATGGGCCGACGACCATTTTCCGCACAACTACATCAAGGCCATTCAGGATTTGCTGTAATCCCACCCGGTAAACAAAAAGGCGTGAGGCCGTTGCCTCACGCCTTTTTTTATTAATGGGAAAAGACAGATCAATTTACGAAAGGCTGAAAGGGTACAGTCCGGCTTTCTCGCCGGACGGACGAATGATACTGGCTTCGGTGTCTGGCGGAGTTTATTTGTGAGAGGCAGCCGCGGGCCGGTTACTACGGGCGGTTACCGGGATACCTGGTGTTGGAAAGTTTGTGCTTCTGTTTGATGGCAAAATGTTACTCTCCTTCTCATCACGGAAGGGCATCGCCCGGTTTTGGGGCGTGCCGCCGCAATAACCTGCCGGGCGCAAAACCTCAACGCGAATGGCCCGAATACCGCGAATAATTTTTATGAAAATTCGTTCTATTTGTGAAATTCGCGTTGGGTATAGGTCACGTTTGAAACGTGACCTACGTTGTTCTGGTCAAAGTTCACCAGCCTTTGGTCAAGGTTCACCAGCCTTTGGTTGAGGTTCACCAACCTTTGGTCAAGGTTCACCAGCCTTTGGTCAAGGTTCACCAACCTTTGGTTGAGGTTCACCAGCCTTTGGTTGAGGTTCACCAACCTTTGGTCAAGGTTCACCAACCTTTGGTCGAGGTTCACCAACCTTTGGTGGAAAACGTAGGGGCGACCGCGAGGGTCGCCCGGTTTCAGGGCGGGGGCAAGCCCCGCCCCTACAACCGCCCGGTTGTTTCATGCGCGTTGGATTGAGCCGGTTTCGGGGCGCAAAACCTCAACGCGAATGGCCCGAATACCGCGAATAATTTTTATGAAAATTCGTTCCATTCGTTCTATTCGTGAAATTCGCGTTGGGGTTGAGTGTAGGTCACGTTTCAAACGTGACCTACATAACCGCCGGTTAAACCCAGGCTTCCTTTTTGGCGCTCTCAAAAACGGCTTCAATCACCTTCATATTGGCCACGGCATCTTCAAGCGGGGTGGGCGCGGGCGTGTTATTGAGAATAGCCTGCGCCAGCAAATCGCCCTGAATGGTGTACTGATTGGCCGTTTCAAACAGAATTTCCTCAACCTGGTTGCCGCGCTGGTGCCAAATTTTGCACGGGCGATCTTCCGGGGCGTTGAACGGAATCTCAATTTCAACCCGGCCCGTTGTGCCAATAATATTAACCCGTTGAAAGGGGGCCACCTGGGTGGCGCAGGTAAATGTAGAGGTCACATTGCCAAAATCCAGAATGGCCGAAGCCAGCCGGTCAACGTTAAAAACGGGGTCAAACTCAATCAGGCCAAACACCCGTTTGGGTTCGGCGTTAAAAATAAAGCGCGCCAGCGAAATGGCGTAACAGCCAATATCCATCAGCCCGCCGCCGCCAATCCCGGCCATATTGCGAATATTGCCGGGGTCGTCGTTAAAATAGGCAAAAAAGGTTTGAATGGTGCGCAACTCGCCCACGCCGCCTTCGGTTACAATTTTTTTGGCGGCCTGCCACTGCGGGTGGTGGCGGTACATAAAGGCTTCCATCGCTTTGAGGTGCGGGTATTTTTGGGCCGTGGCCAGCAATTGCTCGCCTTCGGCAGAGCTAAGGCCGATGGGCTTTTCGCACAACACGTGCTTGCCCGCCTCCAGCGCCTTGATAGACCACGGCACGTGCAGGTGGTTGGGCAGCGGGTTGTAAATGGCGTCAATCTCCGGGTCGGCCAGCAGTTCTTCGTAAGAGCCGTAAGCGGTGGGAATGCCCAGGGTTTGGGCTACTTCCTGGGCTTTGGCCAGGTTACGCGAGGCAATGGCCGCAACGGTGCAAAACTTACCTTGCTGCATCGCCGGAATCACGTGGTCAACCCCAATTTTGGCGGTGCTCAAAATTCCCCAGCGAATTTTATCCATGGCAACAGTTCCTTTCAGCTAAATCAATTAGATTGAATTTGGATATGAGTGACGCAGTTTAGAACATCGAGTCCCCGGCACTTTTTGGTTTAAGTGCCGGGGACTTTTCAACTCAGATTATGCCCCAAATTGGGGGGCCGGGCAATAATCAGCTTCAAAACCCCCGGCCCCATTTTTAAAAACACGCGCTTCGGGGTAACATACCAGCACAGATTTTTCTGCCAATTCAATCTATTTTTTAGGAGATTAAAATAATGAGTAAGTTAGTAAAAGTTGCTGTTACCGGCGCTGCCGGCCAAATTGGTTACGCCACGTTGTTTCGCCTGGCTTCCGGCGAAATCTTTGGGCATGACACCCGCGTGCAGTTGAACCTGCTTGAAATCACCCCGGCCCTGAAAGCGCTCGAAGGCGTGGTGATGGAGCTTGACGACTGCGCGTTTCCGCTGCTGGAAAAAGTGGTTGTAACCGATAACGCCGAAGTTGCTTTTGACGGCATCAACTGGGGCCTGCTGGTTGGCTCTAAACCGCGCACCAAAGGCATGGAACGCGGCGACCTGATCCGCGAAAACGGCCCCATTTTTGTAGGCCAGGGTAAAGCCCTTAACAAAGCCGCCGGTGATGTGCGCGTGCTGGTGGTGGGCAACCCGGCCAACACCAACTGCCTGATTGCCGCCAACAATTCCGATGTGCCCGCCGACCGCTTTGCCGCCATGACCCAGCTTGACCACAACCGCGCCGTGGCCCAACTGGCCAAAAAAGCCGGCGTAGCCGTGAGCGATGTAACCAACGTGACCATTTGGGGCAACCACAGCGCCAGCCAATACCCCGATGCCGAAAACGCCAAAATCAACGGCAAGCCCGTGTATGATGTCATTGGCCACCACGAATGGCTCAAAGGCGATTTTATCAGCACCGTGCAAAAACGCGGCGCGGCGGTAATTGACGCCCGTGGCGCGTCGTCGGCGGCTTCGGCGGCCAACGCGGCGCTTGACCACGTAAAAAATATGATCGCCCCCACCCCCGCCGGCGATTGGTTCTCGTGCGCCGTCGCCTCTGATGGCAGCTACGGCGTAGATAACGGCCTGTTCTTCTCCTTCCCCATTGTGGCCAACGGCAACGGCGGCTACGCCATTGTGCAAAACCTGCCCCTGAGCGATTGGGCCAAAGATAAATTTGCCAAAACCCTGGAAGAACTCCGCGAAGAAAAAGCGGTTGTGATTGACCTGCTGAAGTAATTTCTCGGCCTGCCTAAAATACTAACCCCGTGGGGCGTGTTCCGCCTGGAACACGCCCCACGTTAGCCCTGGTTTAAATAGATTCAATGCAGAAACTCACCATCGGCTCCCGCCGCTCCCAACTGGCTCAAGTCCAATCCCGGTTAGTGCGCCAACTCCTGTTAGAATCCTGTAGCAACCTGAAGGTAACTATCAAACTGATGGATACCCAGGGCGACTTGAACCGCACCGACCCGCTGCCGGCCATTGGCGGTAAAGGGCTGTTTACTCACGCTCTGGAAGAAGCCCTGCGCCAAAGCCAGATTGATTTGGCCGTACACAGCCTTAAAGATTTGCCGGTAGAAGACAGCCCCGGCCTGACGGTGCTGGCGATGCCGCCGCGTGACGCCACCCACGATTTACTGGTTTCGCGCCGGGCCAGCCGGATTGAAGATTTGCCGGCGGGCGCGGTGGTTGGCACCAGCAGTTTGCGGCGGGCGGCGCAGTTGTTGGCGTTGCGCCCCGATTTGTGCCTGAAAGATATTCGCGGCAACGTAGATACCCGCCTGCGCAAACTCGATGACCCCGCGCTGGGCTACGATGCCATTATACTGGCCCAGGCCGGGCTTAACCGGTTGGGCTACACCCAACTGGAATACGCCCACCCCATTCCCCATCAATTGATTTTGCCCGCGCCCGGTCAGGGGGCGCTGGGCGTGCAGGGCCGCGCAGCCGACCCGGTAACGGCCCGCCTACTGCAACCGCTGGACCACGCGCCCACCCGCGCCGCCGTTACCGCCGAACGCGCCTTTTTGGCCGGGCTGGGCGGCGGCTGTTCCATCCCGGTGGGGGCGCTGGCGCAGGTTGAGGCCGGTCAATTGCAGCTACAAACCGTAGTGGCCAGACCCAACGGCCAGCGGATTATCCGTTTAAGCCACCACGGCCCCCTTGAACTGGCGCAGCAAATTGGCCGGGAGTTGGCCGCCGAGGCGCTGGCGCAGGGCGCTCAAGCCTTGTTAAACTAAAAAGTCGGGCTAAAAATTATGAGCCAGTCATCGCCGCTTCAAGCCGAAGAAGATTACCCGTTACTGGGCCAGCGGGTGCTGGTTACGCGCCCGGCGCATCAGGCCGCCGATTTTATGGCCGGGTTGCGCCGGCTGGGCGCCGAACCGATTGCCTTTCCCACCATTGAAATTGCGGCGGTGCAAGACACCACGGCGCTGGATAACGCCATCAGCCAATTGATGGGCTGGGCCGCCGCGCTCCGCGCCGCCGTTGCGCCGCCCGCCCGCCCCTTTGATTGGCTGGCGCTGACCAGCGCCAACGGCGTGACCGCCGTTTGGGAACGGCTGCACGCCGCCGGTGGCGATAGCCGCAGTTTGGCCGCGCTCAACATTGCCGCCATCGGCCCGGCTACAGCGGCGGCGCTGCACAGCCGCAGCATTCTGCCCGATTTGGTGCCGTTGGAATACACCGCCGAAGGCGTGCTGGCGGCGTTTGATCAGCTTGGCCCGGTGGCCGGGCAGCACTTTTTGCTCACCCGCGCCGATATTGCCCGCCAAACGCTGGCCGCCGGCCTGCGCGAGCGCGGCGCAACCGTCACCGAAATTCCCGCCTATCGCACCGTGCCGGTTCAATCCGGGGCCTTTCCCCCACCCGCCGATATTGTTACCTTTACCAGCTCCTCAACGGTGCAGGGCTATGTAAATTGTTTGGGAGATGTCAGCCCGGCGCAAGCGCTGGCCGGTTGCCGGGTGGTGTGCATTGGCCCGGTTACGGCCACCACCGCCCGCAATCTGGGCGTGCCCGTTACCGCCGTGGCTGAAGAATATACAATTGATGGAATTTTACAATTGCTCAAAGGGGGTAAATGATGAAGACAGTCCGCCAAATTTTACAGGCCAAAGGCAGCAGTAGCACGGTGTGGATCGTGGCCTCGGATGCCAGCGTGCGCGAGGCGCTGCAACTGCTCATTGACCGGAACGTGGGGGCGCTGCCGGTAGTTGACGGCGACCACCTGATCGGCATTATTTCTGAGCGGGATTACGTGCGCCGGCTGGCGCTAAGTGATTTTTCGCTGGAAACGCCGGTGGGCCAGATTATGACCACCCACGTGTGCTACGTGCGCCCCGAACAAACCATTGACGATTGCATGGCGCTGATGACCGACAAACACGTGCGCCACCTGCCGGTGCTGGATAATGGCCGGTTGATTGGGCTGGTTTCCATTGGCGACGTGGTGAAAAATATCATTTCTCACCAGGAATTTATGATTGCCCAACTGGAAAATTACATTACAGGAGTAGTTTAAATGAGCCAGCCCACGCCGGGATTTCCCACTGTTCGCCCCCGCCGGTTGCGCCAAACGCCGCAACTCCGGCGGCTGGTGCGCGAAACCACCCTCAGCCCCGCCGATTTTATCTACCCCATGTTCATTGTGCATGGCCGGCAAATTCGCCAGGAAATCAGCTCGATGCCGGGCGTGTTTCACCTTTCGGTTGACATGCTGCCCGCCGAAGCCGATGAGTTAACCCGGCTGGGCGTTCCGGCGGTGATGCTGTTTGGCCTGCCCGCCCACAAAGACCCCGTTGGCCTGGAAAATTTTGCCGATGACGGCATTGTGCAGCAGGCCATCCGGGCGCTGGCGGGCCGGGGGCTGGTCATTATGACCGATGTGTGCATGTGCGAATACACCGACCACGGCCATTGCGGCCTGGTGGAAAATGGCCAAATCCTGAACGATCCTTCCATTGAAATTTTGGGCAAAGTGGCGGTATCGCACGCGCGGGCCGGGGCCGATGTGGTTGGCCCCAGCGCCATGATGGACGGCCAGATTGTCGCCATCCGGCAGGCGCTTGATGCGGCGGGCTTTGCCAACACGCCCATTATGGGCTATTCGGCCAAATTTGCCAGCGGTTTTTACGGCCCCTTCCGCGAGGCCGCCGACAGCCCGCCCCAATTTGGCGATAGGTCATCCTACCAGATGGACCCGGCCAACTGGCGCGAAGCCCTGCGCGAGATTGAACTCGATTTGCAGGAAGGGGCGGACATGATGATGGTAAAACCGGCGCTGCCCTATCTTGATATTATCCGGCTGGCCCGCGATACGTTCCCCACGGTGCCGCTGGCCGCCTACAACGTCAGCGGCGAGTACAGCATGATTAAAGCCGCGGCCAGACTGGGCTGGCTGGATGAAAAACGCACCGCGCTCGAAGGTCTCACGGCCATTAAACGGGCCGGCGCCGATTTGATTTTAACCTACTGGGCCAAAGACGCGGCGCGCTGGCTGGCCGAATAATCCCCAAATTTCCGGAAAGGCAGCCCAAAATGACGTTTGAAAAATCGCAACAATTATTTACGGCGGCGCAACAGGTAATTCCCGGCGGCGTTAACTCGCCGGCGCGGGCGTTTCGGGGCGTGGGCGGCCAGCCGCTTTTTATAGACCACGCCAGCGGCCCTTTTATGTGGGATGCCGATGGCAACCGCTACATTGATTACGTGCTGAGTTGGGGGCCGCTGATTTTGGGCCACGCGCATCCGGCGGTGGTTGAGGCCATTTGCCGGGCGGCCCAAAACGGTACCAGTTACGGTGCGCCTACCGCCCTTGAAACCCAACTGGCCGAACTGGTGTGCCAACTGGTGCCCTCCGCCGAGCAGGTGCGCTTTGTTAACTCCGGCACCGAGGCCACCATGAGCGTGCTGCGGCTGGCGCGGGCCTACACTGGCCGTGAAAAAATCATCAAATTAACCGGCAATTACCACGGCCACGCCGATTTTTTGCTGGTGCAGGCCGGTTCGGCGGTGGCCACGCTGGGCCTGCCCGATAGCCCCGGCGTGCCCAAAGCGGCCACGCAGGATACGCTGACCGCGCCGTACAACAATTTGGACGCCATTGAGGCGTTGTTTGGCCAGTTTGGCCATCAAATTGCGGCGATTATTGTGGAGCCGGTGGCCGGCAACATGGGCCTGGTGCCGCCGGTTGAGGGGTACCTGGCCGGTTTGCAACAGGTGTGCCGCCGGCATGGGGCGTTGCTTATTTTTGATGAAGTGATGACCGGCTTCAGGGTGGCGCGGGGCGGAGCGCAGGAGAAATTTGGCATCACCCCGGATTTAACGGCGTTAGGTAAAGTGATTGGCGGCGGCTTGCCGGTGGGCGCTTACGCTGGCCGCGCCGAAATTATGCAAATGGTCGCGCCGGCCGGGCCAATGTACCAGGCTGGCACGCTCAGCGGCAACCCGCTGGCCATGACCGCCGGGATTGTTACGCTGCAAGGGCTGGCCCAGCCGGGCGTGTTTGAGGAGATGGTGCGGCTGACTACGGTGCTGTGCCAGGGTCTTGGCGAGGCGGCCCGGGCGGTGAATATTCCGCTGTGTGTTGCCCAGGCCGGCACCATGTTTGGCTTTTTCTTTAACCCCGGCCCGGTCACGGATTGGGAATCGGCGGCCAAAAGCGATACTAAAACCTTTGCCCGTTTCTTTTGGGCCATGCTGGCAGAGGGCGTGTACCTGCCGCCATCGCAGTTTGAAAGCTGCTTTTTTTCTGCGGCGCACACACCGGAGGTTGTGGCCGCTACCGTGGCGGCGGCGCAAACCGCGCTGGCCCGGATTGCCGGTTAGCGCGGCGATACGGCATCAACATAGAAAAATAAAAAGAGCAGCCCGGTTGGCTGCTCTTTTGCTTTGTTGGGTAATCAGGCGGCCATTACCAGTTTACGCACCCAACTGAGAAACGGCGATGGCATTCTGGTTGCATCCTGTTCCATTTCGGCTGAGCTAAGTTGATAGGCTAACGTGGCAATGGCGCGGCTGGCCGGGGAATTGGGGCTGTTTAAAATGTGCGGCTGACCGGTATTGACGGCCTGCAAAAAAGCGGCGCGGTTGTGGGGGATTTCTACCGCGATTTCCAGCTTGAGGGTGTCTTCAATGTGGCGGCGGGGAATGCCGCCATCGGCAGAAGAAACGGCATTTAATACCGGCACTATCCGGCTGGTAGCAAATTCTAATTGCTTGAAGATTTGCATAGCATCCACCGCCGCTTTTAGCGAACCTAATTCCGGGGCTAACACCAGAATAATAGCCTGTGATCGCTCCAGAAGGGTGATAGCCGGCTCGGTGAAACTGCTGCCGGCATCGGTAACCACAAATGGGAAAGTGGCGCGTAAATAGGGCCACACCCGATCAATTACGGCGGGATCAATCAGTTCGGCTTCGGTGATCTGGCGCGGCGCGGCCAGCAAGCGCAACCCTGTTTTGTGTTTAACCAACAACCTGTCAATGGTTTCTGCTTCAATGGCCGATGAATCCCAGCCCACAATATCGGCCAGGGTATGTTTTGGGTTGAGGTTGAGCATCATGGCGCAGTGGCCGGTAGACAGGGCCAGGTCCAGCAAGGGAATCTCTTTTTGCCACAGATTGGTTAACGCAATGGCCAGGTTTACGGCAATAGTGCTGGTGCCAACCCCGCCCCGCAAACTGAACACCGAAATTACTTTTGCTTCGGTGGGAGCGGTTTTGGTGCCGGCGGCTTGCGAACGGGCCAGCAGCGCTTTAATCCGCCATTCCAGTTCGGTGTAGTCAACCGGTTTTACTATATAATCATCTGCGCCGGCTTTAAAGCCCTCTACTTTATTATCAATTTGGCTATTGGCGGTGAGTAAAATAACGGGCAAATGGGCAGTAACCGGCGCACTACGAACATGAGATACAAACTGGTATCCTGACATGGTTGGCATCATTACATCAGAGATGATCAAATCTGGGAAATTGCCGGGGACTTGTAACCACTTAAGCGCGATGGCGGGGTCGTTGTGGGTAGTTACCTGATACCCCATCCGCTTTAGCAGCAGCCCCATGGTTTTGGTAATGAGGGAGTCATCGTCAACAACCAGAATATGGCTCATTTTTCTTCCTCAACTGTCAAAAATTTTACACAGAACTATTACAATAGGCTCAGTTTTATTCTAGCTGATGTTGGTTGAGAAAGGTGTAAATTTTTCATGAAGGGCGGGTAAAAGCTGGGTAAAAACCGGCAACAACGATTCTGGGGAATGGGGTGGAGCAGTTTAGTTGCTCCACCCCATGTTATTTGTCAGGGAAGAGTTAACGCGGGCTGGGCAGGGCATCGAGCCGGGCTTTTTCTGCCGGGGACAGGTTTATTTCAACGCATTTAATGGTGTCGGCCAGTTGCTCAACCGTGTTGGCCCCAATAATGGCCGAGGTGATGGTGGGGTTGGCCAGCAGCCAGGCCAGCGCGGTTTGGGCGATGGTGGCGTGGTGGGCCTGTCCAATTTCTTCCAGCGTTTCAATAATAGTAAAGCCCTGGTCGTTGGCAAAGGGCTGCATGCGGTCGTTGCCGTAACCCCGGCTGTTTTTGGGAGCCTGGTGGTTGCGCCGGTATTTGCCGGTGAGAAAACCGCCTTCCAGCGGGCTGTAGGGGATAACGCCCAGGTTTTGGCGCTGGCACAGGCCCATTAGCTCGGCTTCGTACTCGCGGCGGTGAACCAGGTTGTAATGCGGTTGTAACGATTCGTAGCGGGCCAAACCGAGTTGGGTGCTGGTATCCAGCGCCTCCTGTAGTTCGGCGGGCGAGTGGTTTGAGCAGCCAATGTACCGCACTTTGCCCTGCTGCACCATGGCTTCAAAGGCGCGCAGGGTTTCTTCTACGGGCGTGTTGACGTCGGGCCAGTGGCTTTGGTACAGGTCTATGGTTTCAATTTGCAGGCGGCGCAGGCTGTCTTCTACGGCGCGGAGTAGGTGGGTGCGGCTCAAGCCTTCACCGTCGGGGCCGTTCCACATTTTGCCCCGCGCTTTGGTGGCGACGATGACCTTGTTGCGGGCGCGGCGGGCTTGCAGCCATTCGCCAATCCAGCTTTCGGCCACGCCGCCGGGGTTGCCTTCGGCCCAAAATGAATACACATCGGCGGTGTCAAAAAAGTTAAGGCCGTGGTCAACGGCGTAATCCATCACCGCAAACGAGGCGGCCTTGTCAGATGTCCAGCCCATGGTCATAGTACCCAGGCACAGGGTGGATACATTAAGATTGGTGTTGCCAAGCTGCTTAAAGTTCATTTTGAATGTCTCCCAAAAAGTTGCAAGGTTATTCAATCATCACCCTGAAATTTTAGCAGAATTATCCAGGGGAATAAAAAAGCCACGAAAAATATTTCGTGGCTTTTGGGAGCGCCGTCGGAATTTTTAAATTGATAGCTTACGCCATCGCGGCTAACGCAATCACGCAGAAATAAGCGCCCTGCGGGTCTTGTAGCAGGGCAAAGCGGCCCACGCCGGCGGCCTCGGTGGGAGCCATTTCCATTTTTCCGCCCAGGGATACGGCTTTTTCTACGGTGGCGTCGCAATTTTCTACGGCAAAGTAAATGCACCAGTTGGGCGGAACCTCGCCCCATTCCGGCTGAATTTTCATCATGCCGGCGCGTTGTTCGGTGCCCGCCATAAAAACGGTGTAGTCCATGGTGTCCATGGGGTAAACCTGATGGCTCCAATCCAGCAGTTGGGTGTAAAACCCGGTGGCTTTGGACAGGTCGTGCGTCATCAATTCGGCCCAGGTGAACGAGCCGGGTTCGTGGCACATTTGCGCGCCAATGTGGTTGCCGGGTTGCCACAACCCAACCGCGGCTCCGGTGGGATCCTGAATCACGCCCATCCAGCCTTCGCCCATAACGTCAAAGGGTTCAACCAGCACCGTTCCGCCCAGCGATTTGGCTTTGTTGGCCGTGGCCAGGGCATCGGCCACAGAAATGTACGAAGCCCAATAGGACGGCATGCCCAGTTGATCCGGGGTTTGTTGATACAGCCCGGCTACGTTTTTGCCGTTTTTTTGCAACATGGTATACACCGAACTCGTTCCGGCAGGCATATCAACCCAGCGCCAGCCGAACAGTTCGCCGTAAAATTTTTTGGCCGCTTCGGCATCGGTGGTGGCCAGGTCAACCCAGCTAAACGTGCCCGGCGTATGTTGAGTAAACTCAGTCATTATTATCCTCCAAAAATTACTATTGTTATTGCCAGTTGGATATGCTTATTATAGAACATCTGTTCCAAAATGTCAAATCCATATTGAACAACAATGAGATATTTTCTGTGAGAAACTGTAAGAAATTGCCATCAGGTTGTATAATAGAGCCATCACCAAAGTATTTCATTTTATAACCCAGGAGGAAGAGAAGTGAAACAAAAATTGTTTTTCTGGTTGATTCTTGTGGGATTAATGGGGGTAATGACTGCCTGTGGCGGCGCTGCCACGCCTCCGCCCGCTCCGGCCAACGCCGGCGGCGAGAAACAGGCCAGCACTCCGGCCCCGGCGGCTACAGAGGCCACCACCGCGAAAGCCGGCGGTGAAAAAGCCGGTTCGGGCCAGCCGGTAACCATCACCTGGGCGTTTTGGGGCAGCCCGGAAGAAGCCGCCAGCCACAAAAAAGTGGCCGAGGCTTTTATGGCCGAACACCCCGACATTAAAATCGAATATCTGAATGAACCGTGGGACAGCTATTTTACCAAAATCCAAACCCTGTGGGCCAGCGGCGATCCCAAAGCCATCCCCGATGTGCTGTTTCTGTGGCCCACGCCGCGCTACGCCGCCGAAGGCGTGCTGGAAAACCTTGATCCGTACATTAAGAAAAGCGGCTACGATTTGACGGATTATTGGCCGGCCCTGCTGGAATCGGCGTCGTACAACGGCAGCGTTTATGGCTTGCCGCGCGATATTAGCGTTGAGGCGCTCTATTACAACAAGGATATTTTTGATAAAGCCGGCGTGGCCTACCCCACCGACAAATGGACATGGGATGACCTGCAAGCCGCCGCTCAAAAATTGACTGAAGTTGAGGCCAACGGGCGGGTGGCTCGTTATGGTTTGGCGATGGAAGGCGGCAAGTTCCAGTTGTGGATTGGCGAGAACAAAGGCGCTATTCTGGATGATCTGCGCAACCCGTCCAAATCTACCATTGCCGATGCGCCCTCAATGGAAGCTATTAAATTTTTTGCCGATATGATGAACAACAAAGTGGCCATCCGCGATGCCGACCTCAACCAGGCCGGCGGTGATGCGGCGCTATTCCAAAGTGGCCGGGCGGCCATGATTATCCAGAATTCCAGCCGGGTATCGGCCTTTAACCAGGCCGGCCTTAAGTACGATGTCGCTCCGGTACCGTTGCCCAAAAACGGCCAGCGGTCGGCGGCAGCCGGCGGCGCGGCCTGGGTCATGAGCAGCGCCAGCGATAACAAAGACGCCGCCTGGACTTTTTTGAGCTGGCTCCAAAGCAAAGATGGAGGCCAGCGCCTCTACACCGAATCCGGCGAAATTTTCCCGGCGCTGCAATCAACTGCCAAATCAAAGGCATTCTTGCAATCGAGCCAGCCGCCGGCCAACCGGCAGGCGTTTCTCACCGAAGCCGAAAATGCCAAAGTGGGGCGTTTTGGCTACTTCCCGGAATGGGATGAACTGGAAAGCTCAATCATCAACCCCGGTTTGCAGCGAATCTGGGCCGGCGAAGCCACCCCGGACAAGGCGCTGCCCGAAATCAGCCAGCAGATAGACGCTTTTTTGAAGGACAAGGGGTACCCCAAAAAGTAAAACATTGAGCAGGATTAGCTCATAACCTCTTTGTTTGCACCTTCAGACGGTAGGCCGGATATTTTCTTGTCTACCGTCTGTTGTTATTTATTTGTAAAGGTCAAATCATGGCAAATCCGTCACCTTCATCATCCACGGCCCGCCAACGCCCGGCAACTTCGCCCCGGTGGTGGGCCAGATGGCGGCCCGACCAGCAATGGGAAGCCTACCTGTTTTTGCTGCCCAGTTTTTGTGGCCTGCTGCTGTTTGTTATTCTGCCGGTGCTTGGCTCACTAAGCCTGAGCTTTTTTGATTGGAACCTGCTCAGTACCCCCAGTTTTGCCGGCGTAAACAACTACACCCAACTGCTCACTCAGGATCGCGTTTTTCGCACCGTGTTCTGGAACACGCTTTACTTCTCCGTTACCATTGTGCCTGTTCAACTGGCGCTGGGGCTGGCGCTGGCCGTTACGCTTAACCAGGCCATCCGGGGACTTACGTTTTACCGGCTGGTCTACTTTATGCCCGTTGTGACCAATATTGTGGCGGCGGCGCTGGTGTTTAAATGGCTGTTTAACCGCGATTTTGGCCTGATTAGCGCCGCCATTTGGGGGCTGGATGCGCTCACCGGGTTGACGCTCAGCCCGCCGGACTGGCTTAACAGCACCGTTTGGGCCAAACCCGCCGTGGTGATTTTAACCGTGTGGAAAAATGTTGGCTTTACCATGATTATTTACCTGGCTGGGCTACAGGGTATCCCCACCGAACTGTACAACGCCGCCAAAGTAGACGGGGCCAACGCCTGGCAGCGGTTTCGCCATATTACCATCCCGCTGGTTAGCCCCACCACCTTCTTTTTGCTGGTCATCCAGATGATTGGCGCGTTTCAGCTTTTCAGCGAGCCGTTTGTGATGTTTCAGGATGGCGGCCCGGCGCAAGCCGCCCTGGCGATGGTGCAATACATCTACCAAAACGCCTTTCGCTTTGGCCGCATGGGCAAAGCCGCGGCCATTGCCTGGGTTTTGTTTGCCCTGATTTTTCTGTTCACTTTTATCCAGAATCGTTGGCAACGGCGCTGGGTTTATTACGAAGCCGAGGAGTAACCCGCCATGACTACTTCAACTCACAAGCGGACGGCGCTAACTTTGGGGCGGCTGGCCGTGCATGCCGGTTTAATTGCGGGCGGCGTGGTAATGGTGTTGCCCTTTGTCTGGATGGTGAGCACCTCGCTAAAAGCGCCCGAACAGGTTTTTACCTACCCGCCGCAGTGGTTGCCCCACCCGCCGCTGTGGCAAAACTACAGCCAAACCGTATCGGTAATGCCGTTTGGCCGGTTTTATTTAAATAGTTTGGTGGTGGCGGTTTGCGTAACCGGGCTGCAACTGCTCACGTCGTCGCTGGCGGCGTTTGCTTTTGCCCGCCTGCGCTTTAAGGGCCGCGAGGCGCTTTTTTTGCTGTACCTGGCCACGCTGATGATTCCCTTTCAGGTGACGATGATTCCCAATTTTATCCTGATTCGTTTTTTGGGCTGGTACAACTCTTACCAGGCGTTGATTTTGCCGCCGGCGTTTTCGGCGTTTAGCACTTTTTTGTTGCGCCAGTATTTTTTGGGCATCCCCCGCGATTTTGACGACGCGGCCCGGCTGGATGGCGCTTCGAGCTTTTGGATTTGGTGGCGGATTATTATGCCGCTGAGCGGCCCGGTTATCGCCGCGCTCACAATTTTTACGTTTCTCAACACCTGGAACGATTTTTTATGGCCGCTGGTGGTCACCAACTCGCTGGATATGCGCACGCTGCCGGTGGGACTCAGCGCCTTTCAGGGGCAGTTTAAAGTGGAATGGAATCTGTTGATGGCCGGTTCGGTCATTGCCACGCTGCCGGTGCTGATTGTTTACATCATCGGCCAAAAATCATTTACCGAAGGCATCACCCTGTCCGGGTTGAGCGGGCGTTAAGCCAATCGGAACGGTCAACCGCTGAACGCGGCGCTTCATCACCGGGGCGAAGCTGTTTTTCTAACTGGGCCACTATCAACGCCTGATTAAACTTTATTGCCGTGGTATCTACTTTTGTAGCCATAATAATCCCCCTGATTTTTTAGATTTGGCAAAGTTTTGCAAAACCCGGAGGCCATATTTTCAGGCATGGCCTCCGGGTTTTATGCCGGCGCCGGTTAAGCTTTGGCCAACGCCTGATCCAAATCCCACAGAATATCTTCAATATCCTCGGTGCCGATGCTCAACCGCACAAAGTCGGGCGTAACGCCGGCTGATTCCTGATCGTCCGCGCTCAACTGGCTGTGAGTGGTGCTGGCCGGGTGAATAGCCAGGCTCTTTGAGTCGCCCACGTTGGCCAGGTGGCTGAGCAACTTGAGGTTGTTGATGAAGTTGCGCCCGGCGGTGATCCCGCCATCAATGCCAAAGCCCAAAATTGCCCCGGCCCCTTTGGGCAGGTATTTTTTGGCCAACTCGTAATCGGGGTGGCTGGGCAGGCCGGGGTACGTTACCCATTTTACCTGCGGGTGGCTTTGCAGATATTCGGCCACGGCCTGAGCGTTTTTTACGTGCCGCTCAATCCGCAGACTGAGCGTCTCCAACCCCTGCAAGAACAACCACGAGTTGAGCGGGGCCTGGCACGCGCCCAGGCTGCGCAAGATCTGCACCCGCGCTCGCAGAATAAAGGCCGGCGCGCCGAGGTCGGCAAAGACCAGGCCGTGGTAGCTGGGGTCCGGTTCGGTAAAGGTGGGGAAGCGGCCGCTGTTGGCCCAATCAAAATTGCCCCCGTCCACAATCACCCCGCCGATGCTGGTGCCGTGCCCGCCAATAAACTTGGTGGCCGAGTGCACCACAATGTTGGCTCCCCATTCAAACGGACGGGCCAGATACGGGGTGGCAAAGGTGTTGTCTATCACCAGCGGAATCCGGGCTTCGCGGGCAATGGCGGCCACCGCCTCAAACGGGAACACATTGATTTGCGGATTGCCCAACGTTTCGCCGTAAATGGCTTTGGTGTTGGGGCGAATGGCCCGGCGGAAATTTTCCGGGTCGCTGGGGTCAACAAAAGTAGTTTCGATGCCCAGGCGGGGGAAAGTGTACTTGAACTGGTTGAAGGTACCGCCGTACAGGGTTGAGGCCGAGACAATATGGTCGCCGGCTCCGGCCAGATTGAGGATGGCCATGGCCTGGGCGGCGTGGCCGGAACTGGCCGCCAGCGCCCCCACCCCGCCTTCCAGATCGGCCACCCGCTGTTCAAAAACATCGGTGGTGGGGTTCATAATCCGGGTGTAGATATTGCCAAACTCCTGCAAGGCAAACAGGCGGGCGGCGTGGTCGGTGTCCTTAAAAACGTAGGAGGTGGTCTGGTAGATGGGCACCGCCCGCGAGCCGGTGGCGGGGTCGGGCTGCTGCCCGGCGTGGAGTTGGCGGGTATTAAATCCAAATTGGCGTTCAGTTACAGCGGTGGTCATAGTTGTTCTCCTTTTATTTGTGATGAGGGTAAAATTGGTTGATTAATCGGTTAAACTGGCAAACAAAGCCGTGCTGAGGTAGCGTTCCCCAAATGAAGGGATGATCACCACAATCAGCTTGCCCGCGTTTTCGGGCCGCTGGGCCACCTGCAACCCGGCCCACAGCGCCGCCCCGGACGAAATGCCCACCAGCAAACCCTCTTCGCGGGCCGCCCGCCGGGCCGTTTCCAGCGCGTCGTCATTTTTCACCCGGATGATTTCATCGTAAACGGCGGTGTTGAGCACATCCGGCACAAACCCGGCCCCAATCCCCTGAATGGGGTGCGGCCCTTTGGCCCCGCCCGACAGCACCGGTGAGGCGTCCGGCTCCACGGCAATGGCCTTGAACGAAGGCTTCCGTTCTTTTATCACCTCGCCCACCCCGGTGATGGTGCCGCCGGTGCCAATCCCGGCAATCACAAAATCAACCTGGCCGTCGGTGTCCCGCCAGATTTCCTCGGCGGTGGTGCGGCGGTGAATCTCCGGGTTGGCCGGGTTTTTGAACTGCTGCGGGATGAAGTAGCGCGGATCGCCGGCGGCCAGTTCCTCGGCCCGCCGGATGGCTCCGGGCATGCCCTCGCTGCCGGGGGTGAGGATCAACTCGGCCCCATAGGCCCGCAATAGCGCCCGCCGCTCCTTGCTCATCGTTTCGGGCATCACCAGGGTGGCTTTGTAGCCCCGCGCCGCGGCCACAAAGGCCAGGGCGATGCCGGTGTTGCCGCTGGTCGGTTCCAGAATGATGGTGTCCGGTTTGAGCAGGCCGGCCTGTTCGGCGGCCTCAATCATGGCCACGCCGATGCGGTCTTTGACGCTGTGGGCCGGGTTGAAGAACTCCAGTTTGGCCGCCACGGTGGCGACCGCACCCTCGGTGAGCCGGTTGATTTTGACCAGCGGGGTGTTGCCAATTAATTCGGTGACATTGCCTGCAATTTTCATTGTTTTCTCCGTAATGTAATCAGTTTAAGATTTGAATTAGCCAAATAAAAAAACCGCCGGGGATTATCCGGCGGTTTTTGGGTTACAATAATTCTGCGTTGGCGCAGGTTTGGCCCACCGGTTCATCCTGTCAAACAGGACGGTGGGCGCGTGCTATTAACTCACCGGCGCGCTCCACCGTCCTGGCGACAACAGCAACAACAACACATCATTTGAACAGCAATCATTGGGAACATGGACTTACCTGCCTGTGTAAAATTGAATCAAGAGATAAAAAAAGCCCATCGAGGGTTCGATGGGCTTGATTGGGTGCTAAGGAATGTCTGGAAAGAAATCAACGCGCCATCGAAAGGGATGCCGAACAGGCCATACAACAGCAGTTGGCGGCGGTGTTCATCAGTTTCACTTCGATGGCGGGCAAACGGGTCATTTCCAAAACCTGTCACTCAGTCAGTTGATTGATTGGGTGTAATTATAGCCGGCCCTTGAAATGACGCAAATCGGGCCGGCCAGGAAAATGGATTAGGCTTTGAATTGTCCGTCCGGTTCAAACCTCGCTTGACAAATTTGGATATCCGGTTAATATCCTTCCAATCTTGCGGAAATTGGGCGACTACGCCTTAATTCCCCACCATAACCGGAAGAAACGAGCATGATCAGGAAAAATTGCTGGGAATTTATGAATTGCGGGCGGCAACCGGGCGGGCCAAAGGTAGGCGAATTTGGCGTTTGCCCGGCCTCAACCGAAGAAGGTTGCCACGGCATCAACGGCGGCCAGAACGGGGGCCGGTATTGCTGGGCGGTGGCCGGCACTTTTTGCAAGGGCGAGGTTCAAGGCACCTTTGCCCGGAAATTCAAAAACTGCCTGGCCTGCCCGTTTTACCTGAACGTGGAGCGAGAAGAGGGCAGCCTTTTTGTGCTGCTGCTTGAGGATTACTCCATTTAACCCGGCCGCCTGATGTCTTGACTGCTGATGCAGGAACGGTTTTTGCTATTCAGAATCAGCCCACCCCCTGCTATGTAAAGGGAACTGGTGGGCTTTTTTATTACTCCTCCTCATTATGTGATATACTTTTCACAATCAAATTTCCACTTTTTTGCTTCCAAACCTAAAAGGAGTCACAGATGAGTCCATCCACCCCCACCGCCTGGGAAGGCCCGCTGGAACCCCTCGGCGAGAGCTTCCGCAGTAGCGAGACCGTGCCCATCCGCATCAGCATTGGCCAGCCGAGTCACTGGCCCGCCGCCGAAGCCGTGGCCGCCAAGTTGGGCCAGAGCTGGCAGCCGCCCGCCGGCGGGCAGCTCTTTACCCTGCTCAGCCTGCCCTTTACCCTGCACCCCACCGGCGACCGCTGGACCCACTACCGCGAGGTCCGGCTGCACACCTACCTGCGCCCCCGCCGCAGCGGCGCGGCGGTCATCGCTCACGATCTGTTCCCCCGCCGCGTCACCGCCGACAGCAAACGCACCACCCGCTTTGGGCTGGGGCCGGATTTGAAATTTGGCGAGAAATTTGAGGTGAGCCTGCTGGAATTCGGGCTGGAAAGCGAGACCACCCTGGCCTTTCCGGTCATCCAGGCCTTTGGCGAGGGCGAGTCCGCCCCCTACTGGCAGTTCAGCGATCACGGCAGCCAGCCACTGGTGGGCAGCCAGCGCGTGTACCTGGTGGCCGCCGCGCCGCCCGCCGCCGCCGGCCTGCGCCTGGCCGTCGAGTTGATTGCCACCGTCGAGACCCGCTTTGGCCCGCTGCGCCTCACCACGCCGAGCACGGCCAAAGAGGCGCTGACGTTTAGCGTTGCCGGATAGCGAATGGTGAATGATGACTGGTGAATGGTGAATTCTGAATGATCGTAACTGCTCAGACATGTCATTTCGACCAACGGGAGAAATCCCTGAGGCGGCAGTGGTGATGACAGGTTGACGGGCAATCGCGGAATTTGGCCTGAACTTTGCCAACCACCGTTCTGATTATGCTGTTTTGGCAGGGATTTCTCGACCTGCGGTCTCGAAATGACATGACCCTGAGCAGTGACAAATGACCAAGGATAAGTGACTGATGACTAACCCCGAACTCTCCGTCCGTTTTACCGTGGACGATGAAAAAGATGAGGCCACGTCGATTTTTGTCTCTCTGGTTCGCCTTGATACCGGGGCCTCGTCCCCGCCGGTGGCCTTTACCCCGCCGCTGGGCGATAAGGTACTGGCCCGGCTGCACTGGTATCTGGAAATCTACACCGGCTGGCCCACCGAGACTGATTTTGAGATTGCCGCCGAAATCGAGGCCCGGCTGGAGCCGTGGGGCCGCGAGTTGCTGGCCAGCCTCACCGCCGACCCCGCCGCGCTGCGCATCTGGCAGCAATTTCTGGATGCGCCCGCCGCCGGGGGCAAGCTGCTGACCATCGACGCCACCGACCCGCGGGTGCTGCGCCTGCCCTGGGAACTGCTGGCCGATGAGGGCGGCCACCTCTTCAGCGAGGGCATCAGTATCCGCCGCCGTTTGCAGCAGGTGCGCGAGCGCCCCCTCCGCCCCCTGGCCCTGCCGGTGCGGATCCTGGCCGTGGTCAGCCGCCCTGATGACGCCGGGTTCATCGACCCCCGCGCCGTGTCCGGGCCGCTGCTGGACGCCGTGGCCGAGTTGGGCCAGCGGGTGACGGTGGAGTTCCTCTACCCGCCCACCCTCACCGCCCTGAGCGACCGCCTGCGCGACCGCCACGCGCCGCCCGTCCACGTGGTTCATTTTGACGGCCACGGAGTGTACGATGCCCGGCAGGGGTTGGGCTACCTGCTCTTTGAATCCCTCACCCACGGCAGCGACCGGGTGGACGCCGACCAGCTTGGCACCCTGCTCAACAACTCCGGCGTGCCGCTGATGGTGCTCAACGCCTGCCAGAGCGCCAAACAGGACACGGCCAACCCCTACGCCAGCGTGGCCGCCCGCCTCATCCGGGCCGGGGTGGGCAGCGTTTTGGCCATGAACTACAGCGTGCTGGTGGTGGCCGCCCGCCTCTTTGTGGGCAGCTTTTACGCCGCCCTGGCCGATGGCCTGAGCGTGGGCCAGGCCGTCGATGCCGCCCGCCACACCCTGCTGGCCAACGAGCAGCGCTACACCTTTACCCGCAACGACCGGGAGCAGACCCTCCGCCTGCGCGATTGGTTTCTGCCCGCCCTCTACCAGCGCCAGGAAGACCCGATCATCTTCCCCCGCGAATCCGCCGCGCCTCTTGGCAGCGGGGTCAGGGGTGAGGGCAACCACCGCCTCCCCCGCGCCCTGATCGATCCCACCGCCCCCGGCGGCCTGCCGCCCGAACCGGCCCACCGCTTTCACGGCCGCGCCCGCGATTTGCTGCGGCTGGAGCGCACCCTGGCCGAGCGCCCGCTGGTGGTGCTGCACGGCTTTGGCGGGCTGGGCAAAACCACCCTGGCCGCCGAGGCCGGGCGCTGGTTTTACCGCACCGGCCGCTTTCCCGGCGGGGCCGCCTTTGTCTCCTTTGAGGCCGGCGGCTCCCTGAGCCAGCTCTGCTCCTGGGTGGGGCAGGCCCTCAGCGGCGACCCCAACTTTACCCTGGGCGAGGGCGACCCGGTGCAGCGCATTGCCGCGTTGCTGGCCGCCCGGCCGGGGCTGATCATCCTGGACAACTTTGAATCCGTCCTGGGGCGCGAGCCGCTGCTGCCCCCCGCCGAACTGCGGGACATCCTCACCGCCGTCCACACCTGGGCCACCGCCGGGAGCGGGCGGGCCACCGGCCCGGCCGTACTCATCACCACCCGCGATACCACCTTTAACGACGCCCGCTTTGCCCCCAGCCGGGGCTGCGCCCACCTGCCCCTGGCCGGCCTGAGTGAGCCGGACGCCCTGGAGCTGGCCGCCGCCGTGCTGGCCGATTACGGGATTGACCGCGCCCGCATCGACCGCGCCGGGCTGACCGAGTTGATGGCCCGGCTGGGCGGCCACCCCCTCAGCCTGCTGCTGGTGCTGCCCCACCTGGCCCGCCACACCCCGGCCCAACTGAGCGACCGCTTTGAGGCGCTGCTGCCCGGCTTCAAGCAGGGCCAGGCCGAGGCCCGGAACGACAGCCTGGCCGTCTCCCTGGAATTTTCCCTGCGGCGGCTGGGGCCGGACAGCGCCGCCCGCCTGCCCGATCTGGCCGTCTTTGTGGGCGGGGCGCTGGAAATGCACCTGCTGATGATTACCGAAATGGCCGAGGCCGACTGGCTGCCCCTGCGCGGCGAGCTGGAACAGGCCGCCCTGCTGCGGCTGGAGCCAATCCCCAATATTGCCAGCCCCTTCCTCCGCTTCCACCCGACCCTGTTGCCCTACCTGGCCGCCAAACTTGACCCGGCCCGCCGCGCCGAATTAGAGCCACGCTACCGGCAGGTTTATTACCAGGCCGCCAACGAGCTTTACCACCTGGACGATAAACACCCGCACGAGGCCCGAGCCATTGTCCTGGCCGAACTGCCCAACCTGCACCGCGCCCTGGCCCTGACCCTGGCCGCCGCCGAAGCCGCTCTAGCTTCCCCCCCGGCGGCGACCGCAGGAAGGAATGAGGGGGGGCCGGCCGCCCTCAGCCACGCCGCCATCACCTTTGCCGAATGCCTCAACCGTTTCCTCAACGTCTTTGGCCGCTGGCGGGAGCGCGACCTGATTTTACGGCGGCTGGAGCACCTGGCCCCGGCCAATGACGATGGCCCGCTGACCCAGGCCGACGTCCTGCGGCTGCTCCAGCAGGGCGAGACCATGTGGCAGCAGGGGCAGGCCGCCGCCGCCGAACAGCTTTTTCGCGCCCTGCTGGCCCGTTTTGACACCGTCCCCGCCTACGACAACCCGATTGAACAGGATTACGACCGGGCGACGACCTTGTGGTTGCTGGGCCGCTGCCTCGAGGCGCAGGGCCAGCCCACCGCCGCCCTGGCCGAACATCGCCGGGCGCTGGCCCTGTTTGAGCGTCTTAGCGTGTCGGACGACTCGGCGAAACGGATGGTGGCTGTGGTTTCACCTGATCTGGCTAATAATTTAGCCGCTACGGGAGAATTTGATGAGGCTGAACAGGTGTACAAAAACGGCCTGAAAATTGCGCACGAAATTGACGATCACCGCACCGTCGGGGTCATCCAGGGCCAGTTGGGGACGCTGGCTATGCGGCGCGGCGATCTGGCCGCCGCCGCCCAACGGTACGGCGACGCGCTGGCGACCTTCCGGGCCATCGGTGAGCCGCAGATGGAGGCCGTCGCCTGGCACCAGTTGGGGCGGGTTCACGAGGAGGCCAAAGTCTGGCCCCGGGCCGAGGAGTGTTACCGGGAGGCGGTGCGCATCCGGGAGCACATCCGGGATTGGCCGGAGTTGGCCAAAAGCTACAACCAATTGGCCCTCGTCGCCCAGGGAGCCGGGCGGCTGGCTGAGGCCGAGCGTTGGTATCTGCGGGCGCAGGAAATCAAAGACAAAGTGGCCCCGCGAGATGTCACCACGCTGGGTAATCTGGCCAATCTTTACCTCACCCAGAATCGGCTGGCCGAGGCCGAAGTGTACGCCCGCCGGGCCGTGGCCATCGTGGCAACGCTGGACCTCTCCGCCGAGCCGTGGAAAAGCTACAGCATCCTGGCCGATATTTTGCAGGCCGCCGGCCACCCGGCGGAGGCGCGGCAGTGGCGGCGCAAGGAACAGGACGCCTTCGCCCGCTGGCCGGCGGCGGGCTACCAATTGCCGCCGTGGGCCGGGCCGGTAGTGCAAGCGGTGATCGCCGCCGCGCCGGGCCAGCCGCAGGCCCAGGCCGCCGTCGCCGGGTTTTTGCCGCAGTTGGCCCAAACCAATGATTGGCGCAACTTCGCCGCCGCCATTGAGCGCCTGCTGGCCGGTGAACGGGAGTATGACGCCCTGTGCCTGGATTTGGATCGTATCGACGCCTACATGATTCGGGCGGTGCTGCAAGGGTTGGCCGGGTAGGGCGGGACCGCCCAATTTTTGCTAAAGTTTTACAACCCCCCGCCGTACAAATGCCGTAAAAGTACCAGTGACCGGCACTTTTAAGTGCCGGTCACTTTAGCGCTTGCTCTAACCATGAGCCAACTTTGTTATTCCACGGTTACGCTTTTGGCCAGATTACGCGGCTGGTCTACGTCTGCGCCGCGCCACACCGCCATGTGGTAAGCCAGCAATTGCAGCGGCAGCACCGCCAGAACAGGCGTTAGCAGCGGGTGCGCCGGCGGAATGGTTAACACGTGGTCGGATTTGGCGGCGACCACGGCATCGCCTTCATTCAACAGCGAAATAACAATCCCCTTGCGCGCCCGCACCTGTTCAATCTGGCTAATCATCTTGTCGTACACGTGATCCTGGGTCACAATCGAAACCACCGGCATATTTTCGTCAATCAGGGCAATGGGGCCGTGTTTCATCTCGCCGGCGGGGTAGCCTTCGGCGTGAATGTAGCTAATTTCCTTGAGCTTGAGCGCCCCTTCCAGGGCGATGGGGTAGTTTAACCCCCGACCCAGGTACAAAAAATGCTCATGGCGATGGTACAGGCTCACCAGTCGCTCGTAATTATTGTAGCCGTCCATCAGCACCCGCCCGGCCAATTCCGGCAGCCGGGCCAGCCAATCCGCCAGCTCCCGGCTCTCCGCCGCCGAGATGGTGCCGCGCAGTTGGCCCAAATACAGCCCCAATAGCAGTAAATCCGTTAGCGTTGAGGTAAAGGCTTTGGTGCTGGCCACGCCAATTTCCGGCCCGGCGTGCATTAAAATAGAGCCATCGCTAATGCGGTGGGCCATGCTGCCCTGCACGTTAACAATGCTCCACCGTTTGGCCCCCTGCCGGCCCGCCTCGTCTATGGCCGCCAGCGTGTCCACCGTTTCGCCGGATTGGGTGATGGCCAGCACCGCCGTCTGGTCATCGAGCAGTGGCTGGCGGTAGCGGAACTCCGAGGCGTAATCCACCGAAACCCGCAGCCGGGCCAGTTTTTCAATGATGAACTTGCCCACCAGCCCGGCGTGGGCCGAGGTGCCGCAGGCCACAATGACCAAATGGTTAATGGCCCGCGCCTCTGCCGCCGTAAGGCGCAACTCTTCCAGCCGCACCTGGGTGGTGGTAAAGTCAATCCGCCCACGGATGGTATCCTGCATGGATTGAGGCTGCTCGTGGATTTCCTTTTGCATAAAATGGCGATACTGCCCTTTAACCGCGCTTACCGGGTCCCAGCCAATGCGCTGCGCCGGTTTGGTCAGCGCCGTGCCATCAAGCCGGGAAAAAGCCACGCCGCCGGCGGTGATTACCGCCATTTCGTGGTCTTCTAAAAACACCATCTCCTGCGTGTGTTCCAAAATGGCCGGAATATCCGAGGCCAAAAAGTTTTCGCCCCGGCCCAGCCCCACAATTACGCCGCCGGCGTTACCCAGCCGGGCCGCCACAATCTTATCCGGTTCCAGCCGGCTAACCACGGCGATGGCGTGCGCGCCTTCCAGCAGCGCAAACGCCTGGCGGCAGGCTTCTACCAGCGGGCTGCCCGCCGCCAGGTATTTGTCAATCAGGTGGGTAATCACCTCCGTGTCGGTATCAGACACAAAAATGTGGCCTTCGGCCTGGAGTTGGGCGCGGAGCGGCATAAAGTTTTCAACAATGCCGTTTTGAATCACGGCCACGGTGCGTTGTTCGTCGGCGTGGGGGTGGGCATTGCGTTCGATGGGCGCGCCGTGGGTGGCCCAGCGGGTATGGCCAATAGCCAGCGCGCCGGCCATAGGTTTGGCCTGTAGCTTTTCGGCCAGGTTGATTAACTTGCCTTCGGCCCGGCGGATGTCGAGTTCGCCGTTTACGGTGGCAATCCCCGCCGAATCGTAGCCGCGATATTCCAGTTTTTTCAGCCCGTCAAACACAATGGTCGGGGCATTTTTTGTTCCAACATAACCAACTATTCCACACATGGGTATCTCCTTTTTAAAAATAACGAATAACGAATGACGAAATTTCATCACCCGCGCAACAATAAATGGGGGCGTTTGGCCAAAGCTGGCCGCCTGTAACCGGGCGCGTCACACCGTTGAGCCGGCTATTTGATATGTTGATAATTGGTTGGGGTTTGAAAATGCAGCCAATAGCCACCGGGCAAGCCAATACCAAACTCCGCGCTGCCGCGTTGGAGGCAAACCATACCTGTGGTTGGGTTTGGGCTGCTGATTTTTCCACTGCCGCCTGTTTTGGGCCGGCAATTACTTGCCGGTTTTGTAGGCGGCTGATGGCCCGTTGGGCCGTTGGGGACAATTCGGGGTGTGGAAACCCCGGCAGGCACCCGCCGAAACTTTCGATGAACCTGCTCCTCGTCACCCCCGTTGGGGGTCTGGCGCTCACTGTCCCGCGTTGGGTAATCTTATAGGCATCAACTCTCCTCGCTAAAATTTTGAGCCATTATACACGATTATCCGCCGGCATTCAAGCCCCGGTTGGCGGCGGCGGTGTTTTTTTCTTGCGGCGGCGTTTGCTCAGGTTTAGCCGGGATAGTTGCGGGTTGGCCCCGGCGTATTGCACCGGGATTTCATCGCCGATGGCCAGCGTGTGGTAGGTGCGGTGATGCACGCTTTGGTAGGCGGCGTAATCGGTGGCAAACCGGTAGCCCACGTAATACAGCCTGCCGGGTGGGCGGGGCGGGTCAATCCACAAATGGGTGATGGTGGCGGTATCCGTTTGCAGGTTGTCTTCAAAAACGCGATTGACGCGCCAACTCCGCCGGACATGAACCAAAAGGCGGATGGCCAGCGGCAGAAACACCGGAAAGACAAACGCCAGCCAAAAACCCTCGCTGCGGTAAAACGAACTCAACTTGGGGCTAAACCAGGCTACCAGGCCAAACCCAAAAATGGCCAGCCCCAAAATTGCAATTCCAAGCTGCCAGCGCAGCCATTCTCTGGGGGTTGGCTCAAACGCCGGCTGCGTGGGCCGACCATCAAGCGCGGCTATTGGTTTTTGGCCGGCGGGAGTGCGGCGGCGGGCCAGACTCAGCAAACCGGGGAGTCCCACGCCGAGGGCTGCCGCCTGCGCCAGCACCAACCCCACCACCGCCACCGGCACGCCGCCATCCAGCACAATCGCCGGCAGGCCGATGACCGTGTGCAGGGGAATAGCATCACTTTTAATGCGGGCCGCGCCGTTACCCGGCGTTTGCAGGGTGATGCTGCTCTGGTACAGGCAAGTGGCGGTGGTGGGGCGGTAAACTATTACCACGGCATCCGGGCTGGCCCGGCGGCACAGCGGTGTAAGCACCAGTTGGGTAAAAGCCGATTGCATACCGGTTAACAACACCGGAAAGGCAATGGTAAACAATAAGTAGCTGGCTAATCCCCATTTTAGGCGCATAAAAAGTTTGTGTTCACCCGTGACCGGCGTTTATCAAAGCGCCGGTCACGGGTTGCATAAAATGCTTACTGCGTTGAAAGCGACATGATAAGCTGTTTTTGGGTTTTGTCGGTGGGGTCGGTAATCATGACCAGGGTGAGCGTTTGTTTGTCTTTAGACCAGATGGCGGTTTGGAACAGATCGTTATCCTGGTTGGCCGCGCCCATCACGGCGTTTACATCAACCAGCCCGCCGGCAAGGCCGCCCAGCCCGCTTTTCCAGCCGCTATCGCCCAGTTGTTTATCATAAAAGCTTTTTACTTGCTCCCAGGTGGCCTCGGCGGGGAGTTGCAGGCCGCGCTGTTCCAGCTTGCCGCCGCCGCCCAGGTTGCCCATTGCTTTTTTAATGGCGGCGTCCTGCTCCATATTTTTGGCCAGGGTGTTGCCAATGTTGCTTTCGCCTTCTTTTAATTCGGTGGCGCCGGTATACGCCGGCAAATCCTTAATGGCCACGGCGCTGCCGCCAAACGGCAAGATGCTGTTGCAGGCCAGCAAGGTGAGCACCACCATTCCCAAAATTGAGTAAAACAGTTTATTGCGTTTCATTCTGACCATCTCCTTAAATGATTACAAGCAGTGCATTTGGATTGACTAATACATTTGCAACGGCGCAGCGCCATCAGCGTTGAGGAGCAGCGTCCAGGTTTCGTCGGGGCCAACCGTGACCGGGCTGGTGGTGTTTTTGCCGCCGGCTTTTACGCCGACTTGGTACTGGCCCGGTTTTACGTCCAGTTTGGGCGCGGTCTCCGGCGATTCGGTGCCGGCTCCCACCGCCGCATTGATGGTTTGGTTATTAATTGTAACAACCAGCGCTTCGGAAGCAAGGTTAATCAGGTAGATTCGGGCCATACCCGCCGGCGGCAAAATTCCGGCTTTGGTGGCGGCGGCGAGGTCTTTTTTAGTCAGCGTGATTTCGGTATCGCTGCCGGTGGCGGCTTTAAAGGCCACGGTTAGTTTGCCCTGCTCGGCGGTGTAGGTTTGAGTGGTGATATCGCCGGTGGTGGCGGTATCGGCCAGCTTGTAGCCTTTGGCCTCCAGTTCCGTTTGGTAAAACTTTTGCAGCGTGGGCACATCAGAGGGCGAGGTTACGGTTAGCCGCCGGCTAAATTGCGTGCCTTCATCCGAATGGCCGGTGTTGTTGCTGGGCATCGGCAGGCCGTCCTGGTCTTCGGCGGTGAGCGCGCCAGAGGTTGAAGTTGCCGCTGCCACCGGGTAGTTGTAGTTGGTAAAGTTAATCTCCACCTCGGCCATATTATTGGGGCCTTCGTAGGCAAAGAAGTTCAGCGAGAAATTGCCGTTACTCAGCGCGCACGACATCGAGGTGTATTCGGCAGCTTTGTCCAGGCAGTCGGTGCCAAACTCCATTTGGGTAAAGGTGGGGCGGTAAAATTTGGCTATGTCGGCCAGCTTCATGGGCGCTTTGTAGCTTAACTTTTCGCCCTCTTGTTTTACCTCGGTTGCGCCGGGCGGGGTGGGCCAATCTTTAATGGTAAATTTGGGTGCGTCTGGGGGCGGCGTTACGGCGGTGCTGCCGGTTTCCTCGCCTACCGGAGTGGCCGGTTTACCGGCCAGCGCAGGCGCGCGGCTCAAATCGAGCGTGGCCTGGCGGCTGTCGTTCATATCAATCAGGGTCAGGGTGATGGCGTTATCCTCGTCCTGTTTAAAGTCAATCGAGGCAAACGTGCCCGATACCACCGCCGCTTCCGTATCCTCTTGCCAGCCCAGAGCCGGCAGGGCTTGCCGGTAAAATTTTACCAGGGCGGGCAAATCGAGGGCGCTGGTATAGGCAATTTCGGCGGCGTCGGCATCGTAAGTTACGTCTTTAGCGCCTTCAGGGATGGGCACGTTGGGCGTGGCCGCCGCGGCGGGCGTTTCAGCCGGGGCTTCCGCCGGGGCCGAGGTGGGCAGCGTTTCCGGGGTTGAAGTGGCCGCCGGCGTGGCCGTGGCCTCTGGCTTGGGAGTGTTGGTGGGCGCGACGGTGGCGGTGGGGGCTTCGGTGGGGGCTGCTTCAACCTTGGCCGGGGCGCTGGTGGCCGGCTCCGGGGTGGCCCGCCGTCCACCACAGGCGCTTAAAGCCAGAATCGGTAACAAGGCCAGCAATAAAAAGTAGGTTACTTTTGGTTTGAACACTTTGCCTCCTTTAAGCAGATCACGAATTATGAATTTTTGTCTGTTGTTGCCGTACCGCACAACACGCGCATGGCCCGAATCGGCGGGCATTATGAATTTTTCAAAAAAATTTTATCATAAATCTGTATTATTTACATTAAACGTTTGTTAATTTTACGCCGAATTACGAGTTACGGATGACGAGCGACGAAGGGCGATTGTGGGAGCGGGCCTTGCGCCCGCCGAATTACGAGTGACAAATGACGAGCAACGATGGGTGATTGTAGGGGCGGGGCTTGCCCCCGCCCTGAAACCGGGCGACCGCGAGGGTCGCCCCTACGTTTTCCACCAAAGGTTAGTGAATCTCAACCAAAAGCTGGTGAACCTCGACCAAAGGTTGGTGAACCTCGACCAAAGGTTGGTGAACCTCAACCAAAGGCTGGTGAACCTCGACCAAAGGTTGGTGAACCTCGACCAAACGTTGGTGAACCTCCACCAAAGGTTGGTGAACCTCCACCAAAGGTTGGTGAACCTCGACCAAAGATTGGTGAACCTCCACCAAAGGCTGGTGAACCTCAACCAAATGTTGGTGAACCTTGACCAGAGCATTGTAGGTCACGTTTTAAACGTGACCTATACCCAACGCGAATTTCACAAATAGAACGAATTTTCATAAAAATTATTCGCGGTATTCGGGCCATTCGCGTTGAGGTTTTGCGCCCCGAAACCGGCTCAATCCAACGCGCATGAAACAACCGGGCGGTTGTAGGGGCGGGGCTTGTCCCCGCCCACACCGGGCGACCGCGAGGGTCGCCCCTACGTTTTCACGATTATTCGCGTCATTCGCGTTGAGGTTTTGCGCTCTGGAAAGGGCAGGTCACGTTTGAAACGTGACTTGTTGTTGACTAAAAAACAAAAACGCGGGTAATGCCCATTCCCGCGTTTTTGTCTCAAAACCAATGGCGATTTGTTACAACAATATTCCCGGTTGTTCGATGGCTTTTTTCAAATCGGCTAAAAATTGCGCGGCTTTGGCCCCATCCACCAGCCGGTGGTCGGCGGTGAGGGTAAGGTTGGCCAGTTGCCTGATCTCAATCAGGTCATCGGACGTAACCACCGGCACTTTGGCGGCCTGGCTCACGGCCAGAATAGCCGCCTCTGGCGGGTTGATGATGGCTGTAAAGTGGTCAACGCCGTACATGCCCAGGTTAGAAATGGTAAAGGTGCCGCCTTGCATCTCATCGGGTTGCAGCTTGCCAACGCGGGCGCGTTGCCCCAGGTCGGCAATCCGGGCGGCGATGGCCAGCGTATTCAGCCGGTCGGCGTGGTGAACCACCGGCACCAGCAGCCCTTGCTCCACCGAAACCGCCATGCCAATGTTGATGTCGGCCCATTCGGTGATGGCGTCCGCGCCGTAAGTGGCGTTAACGCCGGGGTGGCGGGCCAGCGCCCAGGCGCAGGCTTTTACCAAAAAGGCCGTCAGCGTTACCTTGACGCCATCGGAGTTGTTGCGTAAATCGGCTACCATGGCCAGCGCCCGTTCTACATTGACATCCATGCTAACGGTAAACTGCGGAATGTTGCGCACGCTGGCGGTGAGCCGCTCGGCGATGATGCGCCGCATGGCCGTGAGCGGCACCTGGCGGCGAACGGCTCGCTCGGCGGAGGGCGCAATGTCAGGCGCGGCGGGCGTAACCGCAACCGCAACGGGCGGCGCTGCTGCCGCCGCTGTGGCCGCCTGGCGCACATCCGGCGATTGAATGCGCCCGGCGGGGCCGGAGCCGCTTACCTGCGCCAAATCAAGGCCCAACTCGCGGGCCAGCCGGCGCGCCGCCGGTACCGCCCGGATGGTCTGGTCGCCGGGTGCTGCCGCGCTTTGGCCGGCAGCCGGCTCGGCCAGACGCGCCTCAACATCGGCGCGGGTAATTCGTTCGCCGGCGCGGGCCGGGCTAACGGTTTGCAAATCTACGCCGTGGGTTTGAGCCACCCGCTCGGCCACGGGCGTGGTTTTTACAGCCGGCGGCGGAGTCGGAGGCGTGGCGGCAGCCGGTTGGGCCGGGGCTGCTGGCTGCGCAGGCAACGCCTCGCCGGGCTGCAAAATGTAGGCAATCACCGCGCCAATCGGCACGGTCTCGCCGGGGCCAACGTTAATGCCCGCCAGAATGCCATCGGCGTTGGCTTCAACCTCCATATTAATCTTGTCGGTTTCCACTTCCAGGATCATTTCGCCTTTGGTTACGGCGTCGCCTTCCTTTTTTAGCCAGGAGGCCACCGTGCCGGTTTCCTGATCCATTCCAAATTTGGGCATAATTACTTTTTTAGCCACGTTATGCCTCCTTAAATTTTGTAACCAACCAGGTCGCGCGCCGTGGCTGTAATATTTTCAACTTGCGGCACAATGGCCCGTTCCAGGTTGCGGTTGTACGGCACCGGTACATCCGCGCCGCCCAGGCGCACCACCGGCGCTTCCAGGTAGGCAAAGGCTTCGCTTTGCGCCACCATCGCCGCGATTTCGCCGCCGTAGCCGCCCAGCGTGGGCGCTTCGTGAACAACCATCAGGCGGCCCGTTTTCTTAACCGAGTTGATGATGGCGGCGGCGTCATACGGTTTGAGGGTGCGGGGGTCAATAATCTCCGCTTCGATGCCTTCTTTGGATAACTTCTCGGCGGCTTCCAGCGCCCGCGAGACCATAATGCCGGTGGCCACAATGCTCACATCCCGGCCCGGCCGTTTGATGTCGGCCATACCCAGCGGTACAACATACGCGCCCACAGGCACCGGCCCGCTGCGTTTGTAGAGCAGTTTGTTTTCCACAAACATAATCGGGTTGTTATCGGCAATGGCTGCCAGCAGCATGCCTTTGGCATCGTAGGGGGTGCTGGGCATGACTATTTTTAGGCCCGGCACATTGACAAACCAGGCTTCCAGGCTTTGCGAGTGCTGGGCCGCCGCGCCCGTGCCGGAGCCGGCGGGCATGCGCAGCACCATCGAGACGCGGGCTTTGCCGCCAAACATAAAGCGGATTTTGGCCCCCTGCAACACCACCTGTTCCATGGCCAGGGTCACAAAATCCATAAACTGCATTTCGGCAATGGCCCGCAGGCCGGTCATCCCCGCGCCAATGGCCGAACCGGCAATGCAGTTTTCAGAAATGGGCGTGTCGCGCACCCGTTCCGGGCCGTATTTTTCAAACAGGCCCACGGTTACGCCAAACGCGCCGCCGTACAGGCCAACATCTTCGCCGTGCAGAAAAACTTTTTCATCGTGGCCCAGCGCCAAATCCATCGCCTCGCGCAACGCCTCGGCGTAGGTGATGATGCGCTCGCCGGGATCGGGGTTGATGGGCGTTTTGGGGCCAAAGGTGCTTTTAATCCAGGCCGGTAAAACCTGGGTGGGATTGGCCGCCACTTCCGGCTCAACGTAGTAAACGGTTTTGTGCATATCGGCGGGTGATGGCTCCGGTTGCTGATCGGCGTAGTCAATGGCCGCGTTGATTTCGGCCTCAACCCGCGCCCGCATCTCCTGCGTTTCGGCGGCGGTCATGTAACCGTGCTCAATCAGCCATTTTTCATAGCGCGGAATGGCATCGAGTTCTTCCCACTCTTTAACTTCTTCTTTGGTGCGGTAAAGCTGTTTGTCGCTTTTGGAGTGGCCTTTGTAGCGGTAGGTAATCAGTTCCAGCAGGGTGGGGCCTTCGCCGCGCCGGGCGCGGTCTACCGCCTTGCGGGTGGCCTGATACACGGCCAGCACGTCCATGCCGTCAATGGTTTCGCCGGGGATGTCGTAGGCCATCGCCCGGTTAGAAATGAGCGGGGCCGACACGCCAAACACCGCCGGCATAGACATGGCGTACTGGTTATTTTCGCACACAAACACCACCGGCAGCTTCCAGATGGCGGCCATGTTCAGGCTTTCGTGAAAGTTGGCGTTGTTGCTGGCGCCATCGCCAAAAAAGGACAGCACAACTTTGTTATTCTTTTGAATATGGGCGCTCAAGCCGGCGCCCACCGCCAGCGGAATACCGCCGGCCACAATGCCGTTAGCGCCCAGGCTGCCCAGGTTGAGATCGGCCATGTGCATAGAGCCGCCCTGGCCCAAACAAACGCCGGTGGCCTTGCCCAGCAGTTCGGCCATCATATCCTTAATATCCTGGCCTTTGGCAATGGCGTGGGCATGGCCGCGGTGGGTAGACGCAATCTGGTCTTCGGGGCGCAGGGCGGCAATGGGGCCAACGCCGGTGGCTTCCTGGCCAATGGCCAGGTGCATGGTGCCGTGCACTTTGCCGGTGGCAAACTGGTCAAACGCGGCCTCTTCAAACGCCCGGATTAGATACATCTTGTAAAGCATGTCGTGCAGTTGGTCTGCGGATAAATCAAGGTTGGCGGTAGCTTCTTGCTTGGTTAGCTGTGGTTCCATTGCGGATTCCTCCTGAATACTATCTTTACAATCCGTTATTTTTACAGGCAGAACCTGCCCGGCGCGGCCATTGTTGGCCGGGAGCATGTTCTGCCTGGTTGAGTTGTAACCGGGTGGATGGCGCTGGCTGGCCGATCAAGTTGAAATGGGGAGTGGAGTTGCCGCCACCGAGTTGCTGCTTAAAAAATCGCGCACTCGCTGGAGGCTGGGCAGTTCAAGGCAACGCTGGGCAATTTCTTGCGCCTGGGTTTTAGAAATGGTGCGGAGCAGCGCCTTAACCGAAGGAATGGAAACGGCGGCCATGCTAAATTCATCCAGCCCCAGCCCCAACAGCAGCGGCACGGCCTGCGTGTCGCCGGCCATTTCGCCGCACAGCCCCACCCATTTGTTGTGCCGGTGCGCCGCCTGAATCACCTGGTGAATAAGGCGGATTACCGCCGGATGCAGCGGATTGGCCAGGTGGGCCACGGTTTCGTTGGTGCGGTCAACCGCCAGCGTGTACTGGGCCAAATCATTAGTGCCAATGCTAAAGAAATCAACCTGCGGAGCCAGTACATCGGCCAGTACCGCCGCCGACGGCACCTCGATCATAATGCCCACGTCCGGGCGGTCGGCGTGTGGCAGGTTGCGGGCGCGTAAATCGGCTTTGGCTTGCTCCAGATGGACGAGCGCCTGCTGTAGCTCTTCTTCCGAGCCGATGAGCGGAAACATAATTTTAATGTTGCGCTCATGGCCGGCCCGCAGAATGGCCCGCAGTTGGGTTTGAAAGAGTTCTGGCCGGGCCAGGCACAGCCGGATGGCCCGCTGCCCCAACATGGGGTTTTGCTCGGCGGCCAGGTTGATGCTGGGGAGTTCCTTGTCGCCGCCCACATCCAGAGTGCGCACAATCAACGGCAGTTGTTGAAACACATCGGCAATGGCGCGGTAAATCCGGTATTGATCCTCTTCCGAGGGCAACGTATCGCCCTGCAAAAAGAGAAACTCGGTACGCAGCAGCCCCACGCCTTCGGCACCCATTTTAATGGCCAATTTGGCTTCGTTGACGCTGCCAATATTGGCCACGGTTTCAACCCGATGCCCATCCAGCGTAATTGCCGGTTGGTTGGCCTGGGCAATTTCTAGCGAGCGGGTGTAATACCGCGCTTGCTGGCGCTCCTGATATTCGGCCAACGTGGCCTCGTCGGGTTCAATAATCAGGTCGCCGCTTTGGCCGTCAATAATCACCGTTGTCCCGGATGAGATTTCGATTTTGCCAATGCCCACCACCGCCGGCGTGCCCAAACTACGGGCCAAAATGGCCGTGTGCGAGGTACTGCTGCCGATTTCGGTGCACAGGCCCAACGCCATGTCACGGTTAAGCGAAGCGGTATCGGACGGCGTTAAATCGTTGGCAATGATAATGGAGGGGTATTTTAACGAGGCGAGCGTTGTTTCTTCCAGCCCCAACAACTGGCGGATTAACCGCTCGGCCACATCTTTTACATCAACAGCCCGCTGCCGAAAATATTCATCATCAATGGTGTTAAATTCGGCCATCAATTCATTAGAAACCCGGTTAACCGCCGCTTCGGCATTGAGTCGTTGTTCGCGGATGGTGGCTTTGATAACATCGGCAAAAGCCGGGTCGGCCAAAAACATCCGGTGCACCTGAAATATTTCGGCCTCTTTTTCGCCAACAACCCGCTGGGTTTGTTCTTGCAGCGTCATCAACATGGCCTGCACCGATTCAACGGCCTGAATGAGGCGGTTGATTTCGGCGGGCGGGTTTTGAATGATTTGCTCCTTGAACGTGAGCGGTTCGGGGCGGTACACAAAAGCCGGACCAATGGCGATACCTTGACTGGCGGCAATTCCGGTTAATCGCTTCATGATTTTTGGTCTCCAAAGTTGTTCTCAATTAATTCTACCAGCGCCGCCAGTGCATCTTGCTCGTCGCTGCCATTGGCAACCAAATGGATAGTGTGGTTTTGGCCCACTGCCGCCTTGAAAATATTAATGACGCTTTTGGCATCCAGCGGCGTGGTATCGCGGGTAACGTTTTTTACGGTAATATCCGCCTGAAATTGCTGCGCCGTTCTGGCAAACATAGCTGCCGGCCCGGCATGCAATCCAACTCTGTGCTTAACGGTAATAGTTGCTTCCACCATAAGAAGTCCTTTTCAACTCACAACCCGGCCTTGGCCTGCCGGTTATTCGCCGAGGTTGGTTTCTATCAATTTCACCAGGGTGTCAATCGCGACCTGTTCGTCATCACCGTTGGCTTCTATTTCGATGGTGTGGTTGCAGGCCACCGCCGCTTTAATAACCTCAAGGATGCTTTTGGCGTTGGCGGTGCGGTTATCGCGTGAAAGGTTGGTAATTTTGATATCCGCTTTAAATTCGCGGGCAGCGTTAACAAACTTGGCTCCGGGGCGGGCGTGTAACCCCACCGGATGGTTAACTGTGATTGTTTTCTTTACCATAAAATAATCCTCATTTATAACCTGTTATGTTGATGACTTAACCCATGCGCCCGGCCAAAACCGTTAGCCGGCTCAAGTATTCTACGGCTTGGGCGCGAACCCGCACATCTGCCAGCGAATCGCCCCAGACAAGCGCCCCCACGTGCGGTAGCAGTATTACATGGTGCCGGGGCGCGGCTTCGGCCAGCGCCGCCGGAGAAATTTCTGCCGGGGGCAGCCGCGTAACTCCGCCAATTATGGCCTCCAACTCGGGCAACAGCGCCGAATTTGGCACCTGCCCGGCATTGGCCAGCGTAACGGCATACGGCGGGTGGCCCAATAAAACTGCCTGGGCCAGGGTTTGGCCGTAAATCAGGCGATGCCAGGGCAGGTGCGGCGCGGCTGTTTCTTGCGGCTTGTCCGATTGGATGGAGCAGGTAACAAGATCGGCCTCGGTGAGCTGGCCCAGTTGGCAGCGCGGCGCGGTAATGGCCAGTTGCGTGGCCGACAGGCGCAGGCTGAGTTCGCCCAGCGCCGCCAGCGCCAAACCATCGGCCACAATTTGGCCGGCGGTGGCCACAAATTGCCGCCGCTGTTCGCCTTTAAGCCATAACCGGTCTCGCTGTTGGTGGTAGGTGCGCCCGCGCGGGGCGTTCACCAAGTTAACTACGCTCCACACCAGATTTTTGTAGGCCGCTAACATTTTACGGGTTCCTTTAATGGGCTGTTCTGCCTTTGCCGTGAGTAAAAGTCAACTTTAGTTTAGCGGTTGCCGCTCTGAACCTGTTGGTCTTGCAACCGGCGCAGGTGCAAAATAGTCAGCGAGTTGTCCATTTCCACATCGGCGTAGGTAAGCGGCGTGCCCATAGCCACATCTTTGCACAGGCGGCTGCCCGGAGCCAACCCCAACGGCAGCAGGTTTTCCTGGCGGGATACATCGGCGCGTTCAATCAGGCCGTACACGCAAAAGCCGCCCAGTCCGTCAATCACTTCACCGGCTTTTAAATCCTTTTTGGCCACGGTGATGGTTTCGGCCACAGGTGGTCGGTCGGTGGCTACGGTGGTTTCGCCTTTTAAAACGGCCCGGGCAATAGAAATGGGCGTTTCCAGGCTGGTGAGGTGGTAGGGGCGGTAAAGCGCCCAATAGGGGCCATCGCCCAGTTTTAAGTATTTCAGGTCGCGGGCCAGTTTGGGGTGGTCGGTGGTAAAGACCACAAACACGCCGGGCGCAACCCCCAACCCGTATTCAACCACACCTTTTTGGCTTAAAATGCCGCCATCTTTTTGGGGAACGTAAATTTGGGAGAGGGTTTTATGAGTGGCTTCGGGGCCATGCATACCGCGCACGTCGGGCACAAAGCCAATGGCGTTGCCTAACGAGGTCATTTCGACCATAGTTTTGGTACCGTCTTCAAACGAGGCCAGCATTTTGGGGTTCATCATTTGGGCTTTGGCTTTTTCGGCCACGGAGGCCGGGTTAGAGGCCCGGTTGAGTGGGTTGTTTTTGCCTTTGCCCGCGCACACTACTTCAAATCCCAGGCTGGCGGCAAAATCGAACAGTTCCATGGTGGTGCCCGGTTCATCACCGGCGGTGAGGGTGTACACCACCTGGGCGGCGTTGGCCATTTGGCGCAGGTAGTAACCCACGGTGGCGTCGGTTTCTACGTTCATTTGCAGCACGTGTTTGCGGCCCAGAATGGCATCTATGGCTACCCGCGCGCCCACTTCGGGTACACCGGTGGCTTCAACGATGATATCAAGGTTGGGAATTTGGGCCAGCAGGGATGATTGGGTGGTAGCCACGCGCTTGCCTTCGGCAATGGCTTGCGCCGCCAGCCCCAGGTCATCGGTTTCTACAACCTGTTCGGCGGGCACTTTGGCCGATTGGTACACCTGAGCCGCCCGGCCGGGAACAACATCGGCAATGGCATACGCCTTCATGCCGTACATGGTTTCCATTTGGCACACTAGGCCCTCGCCCATTTGCCCGGAGCCAACCAGCCCAACCCGAATGCGGTTGCCGGCTCGTTCGTATTCTTTGAGTTCGTTATATAACGTCATTTTACACCTTTCGCCATAACAATTTGGGTAGCGCGATCTCTGAAATCAGTTTTCGCTGGTAATTTTAACGATCATTCCCGGTTCAACGCCGGGGAGTTGATCCTGTGTTGGCACGCAGATATCACCCGGCATTTCTGGTTGGGTAAAGCCGTTAAACTTCACCACAAAGTGGCCCAGATTGGCCAGGTTTTCATTAGCCACATCGCCCACGCACAAAATCTGGATGGCTTCATTGCCAATAATCAACGTGTCGCCGGGTTTTACCGGCTGGTGGAGTGGCTGGGTGGGTTCATGTAAAATTGCAAACTCGGTTAATTCTTCGGGGGCATTCATTCCAAAAAACACCAGAATGCCCTCATCCATAAAATCCTGAGCCAGCGGCCCAATTTGTACTATTTTAGTTTGGTATGTTGTTAACACGGCTATAACGCTTTCTGGTTAGCGACGGGGAGGAAAACACGCCGAGAGGGATGGGCGCGTCTCCCTCCCCGTAACGCATCACGCTAGTCATCAAGGAGGGTGATGTTGTCTACGGAGACGCCGGACACAAAGTTGGTCTCCTTGATGTACTTCATCAGTGGGCCTGAAGGTGAAGTTGAATGGATGTCAACCGTAAGTACACCTTTCATGGGGTACACGCCCACGCGGGCGGTGCCGCCACAATCAATCACCGCCACGGCAATTTCGTGGAAATCGGCTTTTGATTTGAAGCCGTCAAAGGGTGTGCCGCCGGTTAAATCGGCTATACGTTGGGCCACCGGGTGAATACCGCCGCCGGTGACGCTGTAAATTAAGTATTTGCCCGGTTCTGGCGCAATGGTCAACGGGCCGCCCCAACCGCGAGGGCCACGTTCAACCTTGACTCGTTTAAATTTACCCGAACCAGACGCCGCCGGTTTTTTTTCGGGCGCTGTAGTAGCCGCCGGGGCCGGCGTATCTGCGGCAACGCTCTTTTCAGGTTTAGGGGCTGGAGGTTCTCCAACTAGAATTTTCTTGGCCTTATCCCAAAAGCTCATGCCACCACTCCTTTCTAAAAATGCCAGATTAGTTATCTGGATACAGGCCAAAGCTGGCAAAGTAAGCCAATACCACGGCAATTGGCCCGGTAATCATTCGCGAGAACAGTACCGCCGGAACGCCGATTTCTACCGTTTCCGGCTCGGCTTCGCCCAGAGCCAGACCAACGGGGATAAAATCGCAACCCACTTGCGGGTTAATCGCAAAGAGCGCCGGTAAAGCGTAGCGCGCCGGAATAGCGCCCTGGGCAATCAGGGTGCTGCCCAACAGCGTGCCTACCACCTGGGCAATAACCGCGCCCGGCCCCAGCAGCGGCGATAAAAACGGCAAACCGCAGATCACCGAAATGATCAACATCCCCACCAGGCTGCCGGCCAAGGGGGCAATCATGCGGGCAATCCAGTCGCCAATGCCGGTATACAGGATAATCCCGATAATCAGCGCGATGAAAGCCATAAACGGCAGAATGTTTTTAATAACCTGATCAATGGATTCACGGCCAGCTTGATAGAGCACGCCTACAACGCCGCCAACACTACGTCCCAAGCTAGTAATAAAGTTTCTCATTTTTCTGCTCCTTAGTTCTATTGGTAACTATATTATGCTAAAGCCGGGGCCGTTTTAGGCGTTTTCCCGGGGCCACATGATCGCCGTAATTCGCTCGGTCACAATCCCGCGAATGAAAATAACCACCAGTCCAACCAGCAGGTAGCGCACCGCCAGCGGAACCATAGATAACCCCAGGGTTTGAATCCCGGTGGCAATCCCTAGCCACACAAACAGTTCGCCGGGGTTAATGTGGGGGAAAATGCCCAACGGCGGGTGAACGTAAGAAACAGCCGCATCGTAAAAGGCCGGTTTGTATTTTTCCGGTAAAAAACGCCCCATGGTGTAGGCCATTGGGTTGGTTAAAAAGAAGACCGATAACACCGGGAAAATCAGGTAGCGGATGGGGTAGAAGACTAAACCATCACGCGCCGCCCATTCGCCCACGCGCTCAATCCGTTCGGAGCCAATCAAGGCGATCAGCGCGTTAACGCCTGTTAACAGAATAATCAACAGCGGAACAATCCCGGATACAAGACCGGTAAAAGTTTCACCACCTTTTACGAACATGCCGATAAAGTGCTCGGCCAACCAAACCAAACCTTCTAACATTTCATGCCTCCTAAGGTAAAATCAACTTTGATAATTTAGTGACTACAGCGTCCAACAACACTCAGGATAATCAATCCGATAAGCAATCCCTCCTTCATAAAAATGGTCAACCCGACAACTCGCGCTTATTGATTGGGCAAAATCAGGCGAACTGGAGGGTGTTTGCTAACTGAGATTCGGTGGCTGCCGCCTGTTTTTCTCGCGCCACTTTTAAATCTTTGGCCGCGTTGGTAAATGCCGCCTGTAATTTTTTAGATACCGGCAGGCTGGCGTTGCCGGCCAAAATTTCGTCCAGCAACAGCCCGTTCATGCCCGGCACCGGTTTCAGGTTGGCAAATACCGTCCAACCGGCAAACCTTTCGGCGTGCAGCACCCGATCATTTTCATCAATGGTTAATACGGCATAGGCGCGGCCTTTATATTGATTCCCGCTCACGCCAACCGCAGTTAGCCCCGTCCGTTTGAGTTCTGTCATTCGCCGGTAAAAGCGACGCATTTGAAAATAGGCCAGGCCAAATTGAAACAGCCACATCACCACCAGGCCCACCAAAAACACCGTAAAATTATCAAAAACAACCTGCATTTGTTTGCTCTCCTTTACTTGATTTTTTGAGCGCAAAATTCAATGCCAAATTTTGGGTAAATCAAAACCTAAGCCAGTTTGTCAAAGGAAACCAGGTGGATGTTGATTTGGGTTTTGAGTTGTAGAAGAATTAGGAGATTAACCAGGAACAGGAACAGAAAGTGATTGGGCCAGCATTTAATTATTTGTTGCCATTTAGGTGCACATCCAAAACCTTTGTGGCGGTTAACGCATCGGTAATGATTGCTTTCAAACAACCACTGCGTAAGGCGGCCAAAACCGCCGAAACCTTCATAATGTTGCCCGCAATACCAATGGCCAAGGGAACTTGCCGTAAAGACTCTAAATCCTGCCCAATAACACAGCGGTTTATATGCACATCCGATAAATTTCCGTGGATATCCAGTAACCGCCCCATCAAATCACCTACCACGCCGTTTGCGGCAAATTTTTCAACATCGGCATCGGTGAGGTAGCCGGTGCGGTACAACCCGGAAAGTTGAGAATCAACCGGGCCAATCCCCACCAGCGCAATATCAACCTGCCGGGCCAAAGACAAGGTGTTAGAAATTAGCGGGTCATCCAGCAATGCCTGGGCGGTGGTTTCGTTGGCAACAATCAGGGGCGCGGGCAAAAAGTGAAGTTTGGCCATTAATTTTTGCGATAACCACCGGGCCAGCTCCGCCCCGTCAATAATGGGGTCGCCCCGGCCAACCGATCCCATCGTTTGGATGACCAACGCGTCTTTTAGGGATGTACTGGGCAGCGATTTTACAAGCTGATGCAACGTAGCGCCCCAACCAATCCCAATTTTAATGTTATCGTGCAGCAGGTCTTGCAAGTAGTAAGCGCCAAGCCGACCCAATCTTCTGAGCAGGGTTGAGTAATCGGCGGGCGGGTCGGCCAGAACGCGAGCGTGCGTCAGGTTAAATGTTTCGCAAAGTCTGGCTTCTAGCTCCACATCCGTTTTTAACGGAAACTTAACCCTAACCTCAATCAACCCCAGGTCGCGGGCCTCGTTGAGCATGCGGGATACCATAGATCGGGATTTACCAATACGTTCGGCAATTTCAGTTTGGTCCATGTTATCCTCGTAATACCAAACTGCCACTTGTCCCAGTAAATCCAATCGGTTATCATCCATGGTAACCTCTGCACAAAATTGAATTCATATTCACGGATATGAGCCAATTCTAACGCACTCTTTATTTTTTGTCAAGAACGAATTCAAAAAAGTGAAATCGAATTCATATTTGTGCATCATTGAGATAAAATTCACAAATTATGAAAAAACGAAAAGGAATCGGTTACGGCAGCTTGAGGGGCGGCAGTTGAACGCTGCCATCGGCGGAGCCGGCTGCCGGCAGCCGTTGCCCGCTATCGGGGCGGTACAACCCCACCTGCGCGGTGTATTGGCCGGGCGGCAGGTTGGCCGGCAGAGGATGAACGTCAACTATAATTTCGCCGGCATCCCACAGGCTGGTGGGGTAAGCGCCGCCGGCGGGCGGGGCATCGGCCTGGGCCGCCAGTTGGCCGCCGGTATTGAGCAAATGCACAAATACGGTGTAATCGGCCTGGGGAATGGCGGCGGCCTGCCAGTAAAAGGTGAGCGCGCCGGGAGTGGCGTCAATCCCCAGCAGGGTAATTTCCTGTCCAAAGGGAACGTTGAGCGGCGTAGCGGGCGCGGCCTGCGGCGTGGTAACTCCGGGCGGCGGCCCGCCCACTTTGATGGGGCCAATCGCCACGCCGGTGCGGTTGACCGGCTGGCCGTTCTCTACCAGCGGCAACGACTGGCCGGGGCGGTCGGTGGGGTACAAGCCCACATCCAGCCAGTAAATGCCGGGCGGTGCGGCGGCGTCTACCGGCACGGCGTAGGCATCGGACACAATTTCGCCGGGAACCCACAGCAGCGTGGTGTAAAAATTTTGCGGAATGCGATCCGCGCCGCCGTGTTGCGCCGTGTTGGTCGCCAGCAGGTGGTTAAAAACGGTTAAATTCTGGCCGATGGCGCGGTTGGCCTGCCAGTGTAGCGTCAGCGGAAAGCTCTGGCCGGGCGCTACCCGTCGCTGCGGTAAATCGTAGCTCAGCAGGGTAATAAGGCCGGCAAAATTGGCGTTGACCGGCGTTTGCGGCGGCGGCGCTTCAAACCGGCGGGGCCGGTTGTTGATGGTCAGCTTTAGATTTTGGGTTGTGGCCGTGGCCTCCAGCCGGTATTCGCCGGAGGGCCAGTTGGGGCCAACCAAAAATTGGGCAATGCCGCCCGGCAAAAAATTATCCGGGGCAAAAGTTTGGCCGGCGGGGCCGAGCAGTTGCGGCGGCGCGGTTTGGCCGGGCAGCCGCCAACTGAGCGTGCCGCGGTAGGTAAAGGGTGCGGCGGGCGGCAGGCCGTCGCTGCGGAGTTGGGACGGCAGCGATGCCGTCAATTGGTCGGCAGCGGGCAGGGTTAGCGCCAGTTGGGTCGGCGGGGCGGCGGGCTGGCTGGCGGAATCAAGCAGGCTAATGGCAACCGTGGCGCTACCGGCGGCGGATAACAGCGGTATTGGCAGCCGGTCGCGCACAAAATCGCCTTTGTCCCAGGCGCGGGTGGGGTAGCGCCCGCCCACCGGCTGTCCCAGCCAGCCGCCTACGGGCCGGCCATCGGCGTTAAAAACGGTTACTTTGATGAGGTAATCTTCGGCGGGCACGGCGGTGGCCTGCCACACCAGTTCCAGCGGCAACACGCCCGCTTCAACCGGGCCGGCGGTGGCGCTGATTAGCTCGATGGCCGGAGCCAGGCGGGTGGGCGGCCACTCGGCGGCGGCGGGGATGGGCGTGGTGCGCAGCGGAATGAGCGACGGGTACCCGGCGATAATAAGGCCCAGCCCCAGGCCGCTCAACGGCAGCAACAACCCCGGCAGCGCGCGGGCGGCCCGGCGAGGCAAAATCTGCGCCCAGCCCCAGGCCAGCCCCGGCGCCAGCGCCGCCAGCGCCGGAAAGAGATGCCGCCCCTGCGCGGTTTCTATCAGGCTGTGGCTGAGCGCAAACCGGAGCAGCGGCAACGGCAGAAAAAAGAGCGGCGTTAGCAGAACGAGCCGGGCCAGCGCCGGGCGGGGCCAGCGCCGCAGCAGGCCGGCCAGCGCCGGCAGCGTTGCCGCCAGCAGCAGCCCGTACACCCAGCCGGGAAACTCGATGGAACTGCCGCCGCCAAACGCGCCCCAAAACGATTTGAACATGGCCATCGCCCAGGCCGCCCAATCACCTGCCGGCGGCAGCGCCAGGGCGGTTTCGCTGCCCAGCCGCCGTAGCGAGGCATCGGAGGTGCCGGCGGTGAGCGCCGCCAGCAGGCCGCGCGCCGGGCCGAGGGCATCAATCTGGTTGAAATGGTACGCCACAAAGCCAAACCACCAGCCGGCGGTGAGCGCCGCGCCCAGCAGCAGCGCCGCCGGCGCCAGTATCATTTGGCGCACCGGCGCAATTTTTATTCGCGTAGCCAGTAATATCAAACCAATTAAAATGACGCCCCACAGCGGCAGGGCGTTGTATTTGGCCACCATCGCCAGCCCCAGCAGCGCTCCCAGCCCCAGCCAGCGGCCAAAACCGGGCGGCTGCGGGCGCTGGCTGTAATCAACCAGCAGCAACAGTATCAACCCGGACAGCAAAATCAGCAGGGTGTCATCATTGAGGGTGGCGCCGATGAACAAAAACTGGGGCAAAAAGGCGTGGCAGGCCGCCGCAGTAATAGCTAGCCGGCGCGAGCGAGTAAGTTTTAACGCCACAAAATAAGTAACGGCCACCGCCAGCGTTGACAGCCCCACCGAAATCAGCCGGCCCAGATGCCAGGCCAACGTGATGCCGCGCCACGGCCAGGCTTCGTCTTCGGTGTGGATGAAGGCGGCAATGGTTTGGCCGTTGGTGGGGATAAGGCGGCGGGCGGTATCGCCCACAGCTTTGAGGCGGGTGGGGGGTGTGTTGCCCACGGCGGCAATGGGCGCGGCTACCAGTGCGTGGTATAGGGGCGGCCAGGCGGCGCGATAGCCGGCCTCGCGGCGCTCGGCCAGCGTGGCCGGCAGCCGCCCTTTTTTGGCGATGAACTGGGCGTAACTAAAATGCGCCGGCTCGTCCGGGGCTTCGCCCAGCGGAATGAGCGCCGAAAAAGTAAGCGCCAGCGCCAGATGCAGCAGCAAAATAATCAACAGCGGGGCGGGCCGGGATGGTTTCATTTTGATTCAACGCGGATAACCGCATTCAGTTGCAGCGCGTCGGCGGCGGGTTGGTTGGCGGCGTTAAGCAGCGGGGCGCGCGCGCCGTTGGCGGCGTTGTACCAGCCCACGGCCAGGTGATGGTCGCCGGGGGGCGCGCCGGGCGGAATTTTGAGCGTGTAGCGGTCGGTGATTTGTTCGCCGGGTTGCCAGCGGGTGGTGGGATAAGCGCCCCACACCGGCTGGTTATCCTGGCTGGTGCGGTTGAAACCGTCGGCGGCAAGCAGGTGCACAAACACGGTGTACGGCTCGGCGGTAGGGCCAGCGCTTTGCCAGTAGAGCGACACGGTAAAATCATCCCCCGGTTTGAGCGCCAGTAAATTATCGGGCGGCGCAAGGCGGGAGTTGCCCCGTTTATCAAAAATTTGAAAGCCGCGCAGTTGCACGCCGTGGCTAAATTGGGCCGGTTGCGCGATCATGGTCTGGCTGATGACCGTCGGGCTGAGGTAGAGATTGAGATTGTAGGCCGGGAAAAAAATCTGGTCTACCCGGTCGGCGTGGCGGTCAAGCCAGTTGAGCACGTCGCCACGCTCATCAAACCCTTCGTTGAGCAGCGGTAAAAACCAAATGCGCCGGTACGCGGCGGCAATTTGTTGGGTCTGGGCTTCGCGCTCGGCGGCAGACAGGCCGCGCTCGGACGGCACCACATAGAATGGCAGTCCCTCCGGGCTGTAGTAGCTTACGGAGGCTTCGGGAAAATTGGTGAGCATTACGTCGCCGGGGGCGGCTTTGCCGGCCACCAGATTGTGATAAAGATTCCACGGCGGAGCTTTGGCGTAGGCCGGGTTGGTGTGGTAGTTGGCCATTGCCTGATAATTGACCGCCAGCAGCCCGGCAATCAGCAGCCCGGCAATCAGCCGCACGCCCCATTTAAGCGGCGTGGCGAGTTTTTTGCCGCCCCACAGCGCCAGAAAGCCCGCCGCCAGCAGCAGTTCAAAGGCGGGTTGGGCCTGGATGAGAAACCGCTCCTTAAAAAAAGGGCGGTCAATGGATAGAACAATCACGCCGAGCGTGGGCGCGGCAAAAAAGAGCGCCCAAAACGTGCCACTGACGCGATTTTGGCGGAGCAGCGCCGCCAACCCCGCCAGCGCTACCGGCAGCCACAGCAGGCAAAGCCACGGCCCCCAGGCATCATTTATGGTGAAGCCGGTAAGCAGTGAACTGCCGGTGCGCTGCAAAATTTGGGGTAACGCCAGTTTGGCCACGCCGCCGCCGGCTTCGCCGCTCACAAAATGGTAGGCCAGGCTAAGTCCGGGGATAATCAGCAGGCCGATAGCCAGTTGCGCCGCCAGCCAGCGCCATTTTTCGGCCCAAAATTTTGGATAATTCGCCAGCACAAACAGCCCCTCAAAAGCGATGAGAAAAACGGTGTAGTAGTGGGTGTACAGCGAGGCCACGGTGATGGCCACGTAAAGCAGCCAATCGGTTGGGCGGCGGCGGGTGAGCGCGGCCCACAACGCCCAGGCCGAGAGCAGCCCCCACAGCGTGAACAACGGGTAAGAGCGGATATCCTGCGCCAGCCAGATTTGCAGCGGATTGACGGCCAGCAGCCCCGCCGCCAGCAACGCCGGCCTGGTGCGGCGCAGGGTGAGGCACGCCAGCCGGTAGAGCGCGGCCACGGCCAGCACGCCGGCAATAACGCCGGCAAAACGCATGAGCCAGGCGTCGCGGCCCAAAAACTGCTGCCACGGATGCAGCAGGGCGTAATACAGCGGCGGGTGCGGGTCGGTGATGCGGGCCAGTTCCCACAACTGGTTAAGCGGCATAGCCGAATACAGCACCGTGGCGGCTTCATCACCGCGCAGGGCCTGGGCATCAAGCCGGTAAAGGCGCAGAGCCAGGGCCAGCAGTAAAATCAGCAAAAGGGTTAGATGGGTTAAACGTTGGCGAGCCACGCGGGTAAGTTGCATAAAAGATTGGTTTACACTGTTTGTTTTTTGAATGGTAATCCAGGCCGGCCAATCAACAAAATTTAGCGCCGGGTTTGAAAAAAGAAAAACCCCAAGGCGAGCGGCCTTAGGGTTGGAATGGGTTAAAAAAGTAAATTTACAGCGAGCCTTCAATCCGTTCAACCAGCGTGTCGGCCAGTTTTTTGTAGGCGCGCGCGCCTTTGTGCTTGTCGGCGTAATCAACAATGGATTTGTGCGCCACCGAGGCTTCGGCAAAGCGGATGCTGTTGTAAATGACAATATCAAAAACCTTGTCGCCGTACAGGTTGCGAATTTCATCCAAAACCTCGCGGGAGTGGATGGTACCGGTGGTGTACATGGTGGCCAAAATGCCAATCAATTCCAGGTTGGGGTTTAGGCGGTCGCGGGTGCGGTTAATGCTGTCAAGCAGCATTTTGATCACGCGGATGGCGAAAAATTCGCACTGCATGGGCACAATCACGCCATCGCTGGCGCAGAGCGCGTTCACGGTGAGCAGGCTCAGGCTGGGCGGGCAGTCAATTAAAATGTAATCGTACCAGTTGTTGAGCGGCTCCAGCGACCGGCGCAGCACCAGTTCGCGCCGGATTTCGGGGATTAGTTCTATTTCGGCGGCGGCCAGGTCGTTGTCGGCGGGAATCACATCGAGGTAGGTTTGCACGGGGGTAACGGCCCGGCTAACGTGCACATGCTCATCCATAATCACATCGTAGATGGTATGTTCGGCTTCGCTGGCTTTGATGCCCAACCCCGCCGACAGCGAGCCTTGCGGGTCCAGGTCTATCAGCAAAACCTTTTTTTTCATTTGCGATAGCGCCACCCCCAGATTAATGACGGTAGTTGTTTTGCCTACTCCACCTTTTTGGTTAGCAATAGAAATTACGTGCGTCATTTAGCCTCCCTGGACTTCCCCGGCGGCGGCGTCGGGGCTTGATTTGCGGTTGTTGGTTGAAAGCGGCGGCATTTCGGCTACGGTTTCGGTGAGCCGGGCGTAGTCCACCGCACCCCGGCTGCGCGGGGCGTATTCAAAAATGGTTTTGCCCAGCCCCGGCGCTTCTGACAGTTGGGTATCAACCCGGATAGGTTTGGATACCCGTGGGCCTAAATCCTTGATCAATTTCATAACCTGCGTGCTTACCCGCCGGCGCGGGTCGTACATGGTGGGCACAATCAGCCGGATTTCGGCGCTTTTGCCCATTGCCCGGGCCAGTTCTCTGAGATAACTCATAAATTGCTGCGCGCCGGCCATGGCCAGCATTTCCATTGAAACCGGAATAATCACTTCGTCAACGTACACAATGGAGTTGATGGTGAGCAGCGAGAGCGATGGGGCACAATCGAGGAGTTGGTAGTCGTAGTCGGTCAGGTCGGCAAACAACTCTTCAAAAATTTCTTCGCGGGCCATTTCCAGCACCATGCGCTGCTGGGCTTTGAAGAGTTTCATGCTGCTGGGCAGCAAATCCAGGTTGTTGCGGGCCTGGATAATCACATCTCTGGCGGTGGCTTTGCGAATCAGCACATCGGCCAAACATTTTTTGTACTCGGTAACGCCCAGAGCTACCGCCAGATTAGCCTGGGTATCGGTATCAATTAGCAATACTTTGTGGCCGCGCAGGGCCATGGCTGCGCCCAGATTTACACAGGTGGTGGTTTTGCCGATCCCGCCTTTAAACCCCACAATGGCTATTTTACGCATCCTTGCTTCCTTGCTGGTTTCCCGAGTTGGGCCGGTTGTGTTGGTTAGTTGCGGCTTGGTTGCACCTCCTCGGGGAATTTGGGTACTCAATTGTTGCTATTTTACTTCAACTTGAGGAATTAATGTACATAATCAGCTTCAATTATATGGTGAGTTCAGGTTATGGTCAAATGATTCTTAAAAACTTAACATAAGCGATGGATTTTACGGCGCAACCGTTAGCGGCGGCAGGTGGTATTGGCCGGCGGCGTCGGGGGGGTGGCCGGGCAGTTGTAACGGCAGGCGTTGGCCGGTGGGCTGGTGATACAGCCCCACCGCCACCTGGTATTGGCCGGGCGGCAGGTTGGCCGGCAGTTCCAGCCGGTGCGCATCGAGAATGCGTTCGCCGGGACTCCAGATGGTAGTGGGGTAGCGCCCGTCCAGCGGCGGCGCATCGCTGCCGGCAACCAGTTGGCCGGTTTTATCCAGCAGGTGCACAAACACGGTGTAATCCAGCGGCGGAGTGGTTTGGGCCTGCCAGTCCAGCTCCACTTGCAGTGAGTGGCCGGCTCTGGCTGTTGCCGGTTCTATCCGCGCGCCGTTCAGCCGGGCCACGTTGCCAAATACCGGCGCGTTATCCAGCGGCGGCGGCAGGTTGGCCGGTGGCGGCAGCGCCATTTTGAGCGGACCGATAAAAAAAGTGTCGGGCGCGTCGCTGGTGCCGGTGGTGAGCGGCAGCCGTTGGCCGGTGGCGGTATCAAACACCGAAACCGCCAGCCAGTAGCGGCCCGGCGGCAGAGCGGGGTCAATTTTTACCTCATGTTGGGCGGCAATCTGGTCCAGGCCGGGTCGCCACCACGAGGTGGGGTACACCCAATCGGTGGGGCGGGCGTCGCCGTTGCCCCAGGCGCGGCGGCTGTCATCAACCAGCCGCACCAGCACTTCATACTCGTTGTTGGTGGTAGCGGTGGCGGCCCAAAACAGCGTAACCGGCAGCGCCGCCGGCGGATTGAGCGCCGGCGCAAAGTTGGCTCCGGTTAGCCGTAGCGGGCCAAACCCGGCCTCAAGCGGAAGGGTGGGCTGCTGAGAAAAAGCGCCGGGGTCGGCGGGCAAGGTGGCCAGCCGGGCGGCGGTTTCGCCGGTAACGGTGCGGATGGGCGTGGCCGCGCTGCCGGTTAGCCCGGCCCGGAGCAACTGTTGGCCGGCGGTGGTGAGCGGCGGCAGCACGGTGATAGTGCCATGTTGCAGCCGCACCCAGGTGGTATCGGTGATGCTTTTGTCCGGGGAAATGGCCATCGCGCTGGCGGCGGGCGGCGCGGTGAGGCGGGCTTCGCGTTGCAGCGAGCCGCCCAGGTAGTAGAGCAGCGTTGAATTGTTGAAGCGATCCAGCGGCAAATAAAGGGGCGTATCGCCGTTGGCCAGCGGCAGCGCGGCATTACGGATGGCTACCGCGCCGTAATCGTACGCGCCGCGCGTAACCGGCAGGCTGGGCCAATCCATGTAATAAGCCCGGAACATGCCGGGCAGCGGCAGCAAAATCAACAGCGCGGGCAGCGCCGCCATCAGCTTTGACGGCGAAAACCGGCTGGCCCACGGCAGCGCCTTGATCAACCCCAGCGCCGTTAAAATGGCGGTGGGCGGAATGGCCACAATCATTCGTAGCGGGTGGGGCGCTTCAATCGCTATCACCGATGGGGCCACGCCCACCAGCCACCACACCGCCGCCAGCCGGCAAAACAGGTTGCGCCAGTTTTTTAAGGCGATGGCCAGCCCCAGCAGCAAAAACGGGGCCAGCAGCGGCGACAGACCGGGGTAGCCGGGCAGCCCAAAAATGGGGTTGGGGCTGCCAACGCAGCAAAAAAAGCCGGCCACGCGCAGCAGGTTGCGCCCCAATTCGGCGGCAATTTCGGCGGGGGTGCCGAGAAAACGCCACACCATCACCGAGCCGGCGCGAACGGTAAATTGGGCCGGATGGGTGAGCAGATACCCGGCCATAGGCAGGTAAACCAGCGCCGCCGTGGCCAGCAGGATGGCCAGATTAACCAATCGGGTTTTTAGAAGATGGGACTGTTTGGTAAAAAATTCCGGCAGCAGCGCCAGCAGCAAAATCACCGGCAGAATGCGGGCGGCGGGGTAGGTGTAGCCCGCCAGCCCCAGCAGCCCGCCGGCCAACGCAAACCAGCGGCGGCGGTTGCTGTGCCAGCCGCGCAGCAAAACCCAAAACAACGGCGTGGCCACCAGCGGTACCAGCATGGGGCGCTGGCCCAGCCGGCTCACCAGCACGTGCCAGTAGAGCGCCGCCAGCGCGAGCGCGGTTAAAAGGGCAAAATAGGGCTGCAACCGGCTGCCCGCTACCGGCGAGTTTTTTTCGGTATTCCGTAAATCGTAAATTGTGAATCGTAAATCGTGAATAAAGGCAAACAGCAGCGCCACGTTGAGCAAGCTGAGGCTGGCCGGCAGCGCCCGCATGGCAAACGGCGTGGGGCCAAACAACCCCACAAAAGGGACAAGCAAATACATAAACAACGATTCGCGGCCCCCGTTGGTGGGAAAAAATAGCACCCAGCCGCCGCGCTGCATCAGGCGCGTGGTATCCAGGCCGTTAATGGCCGGGTCAAAAAAAAGGCCCAGGGGGTTATCCAGTTGATAAAACCGCAAAAAAGCGGCCAGCAGCAGCACGGCCACAGCGCCGGCCCACAGCCAGCCGGTTGTTTGGCGGTTGGCGGTTGGCTGCGGTTTCAAATTTTTGTTCTCCGATAGAAGCTGAGCAGCAACGCCAGCACAATACCAACCAGCGCCGCCCCGCTGATGACTGCGCCCACGGTAAAACTGGCCGGGCGAAAGTTGAGTTCCACGGCGCTGTCGCCGGCGGGCACGGGCACGGCCCGGAGAACATAATCGGCGCGGAGAATGGGCGCGGGCTGGCCGTTAACGGTGGCCTGCCAGCCGGGAAAGTACGGCTCGCTGAGGATGAGCAGAGCCGGCGCGGGCGCAGAAATCTGGTAAACCAGATGGCCGGGGGAGAGAGATTGTGAATTGTGAATTGTGAATTGTGAATTGTCAACGGCTTCGCCGGTGGTTGGCGGCAGGTTGTAGGTTTCGTTGCCCGGCTCCAGCAAGGCCAGGCGGCGGTAATCAAAATTGGCGTCGCCCAGTTTTTGCAGGATGGCGTCATCGGCGGCGATTTCGGTTTGGCTAACTAACCAGGCGCGAGCGCCAACAGAATTGAGCCGGTGAACGTAGGTTGCGCCATCCGTGGCCGATTCCTGGTAAATTACTGTTGACGGCGCGTATAATTTTTCGCGCCAGGTAATCACGTATTTTACATTGAGCAGCGCCCAGGCGCGTTCAATCGGCATGGGCGGCGCTAAAAATTTGTCGTAACGGTCGGGCCGGAGCGGGCTGGCTCCCCACAAATCCTCCTGTTTAAACGGCACGCCGTAATTATCGTACAGGCGAAACTCGTTGTACACCCGGTACGGCTCGGCGGGCGATTGGGCGGCATCGGCGGCAATGGCCTGCACGGCGGCGGGTTGTTGGGTGTGCCATTCGGGCGGTTGCGGGTAGAGGTTGGTTTGCCAGTTAACGCTGAACAAATTAAAGCAGATGACGGCAGCGGTGAAAACGGCAAACAGCGGGGCCGGCAGGCGCGGCGCAAATTGCCACAGCAGCCAGGCCAGCGCCGCCAAAATGGTGAGCAGCGTGGCCGCGCCCAGCAGGCCATAAAACGGGCTGGCGGGCGTCCAGCCGGTGTTGTTCAGCCCAAAAAAGAAGGCCAGCACCAGCAACAGGGCAAATAAAAACAAGTAGCCGGTGGCCCGCGCCAGCCGGGCGGCGTTATTGGCCAGTTGATCGGCGTTGGCGGTGAGTTGGCTAAAGCCGTAACCGGCCAGCAGCGCCAGACTAAAAGCCACGGCCACGGCCCAGCGTTCCTGTCCCCGGAAAATAGAAAAACCGGGCGCGGCTAGGTAGAGCGGGCTGTATAAAAAAGTGTGGCCGCCCAGCGAAACGAGCAGCGCCAGCGCCGCTGCGCCGCTCCAAAAAATAACGTGCCGGTTGGGGCGGGTGGTTATCGCCAGGCCGGCCAGCAGCAGCCCCACCACGCCCACGTACAGCGGCGAGTAAAAACTGATCTGCCCCGGTAGCAACAGTTGCACCAGGTCAACCAGCGGAAACCCGCCCGACATTTTGGGGTAGTTGCCGGCGGCCCGCACCGAAAGCATGGTGTACTCGGTGGCGGGGATAAACTGAATGGCCGCCAGTGCCAGCCCGGTGAGCAAAAAAATCAGCAGGGGCGGCAGCGGGGCCAAAACAAAGGAAATTCTGGATTTGAATTGGCGTTGCGGCGCGGCGCTCCACCACAAAAACAGCAGGTAGGCGGCGCTAATGTAGCCCACAATCAGGTAGCTTTGCGGATGCCCGGCCAGCAAGGCAATGCCCCAGGCCACCCCGGCCAGAATCAGCATAAACGTGGCCGGGCCAAAGAATCCGGCGGCGGGCTGGCGGCTGGCGTGATAAATAAAAAAGAGAATCAGCGGCAGCCACACATCAACCTCCAGCACGGCCAATTGCTGGCTGGGGTAGCCGGTGAGATAGCCGCCAAAAGCCCAACTCAGCGCGGCCACCGCTCCAGCAGCGCGGCTGCGGGTGACATCGCGGGCAAATAAATACATCAGCGCGGCGGCCAGCCAAATGTGGAACACCGCTTCCGCCTCCAGGGCAAAAGCCGAAAAGCCCCACGGCGCGGACAATAAAATGGTGAACAGGCTAAAGGGATACAACACCGCCGCCTGCACATCGGCCCAGAACGGTGCGCCGGCAAACGTGTAGGGATTCCACAGCGGCAGCCGTCCGGCGCTCAGTTCGCGCACTTCAAAGGTGGAAAAGGCCCAAAACTGGTTGTAAAAATCGCCGGGGGGAAAGGATTGGCGGTTGGCCGCCGCCGGCGTGAGGATGCGCCAGTAAAACAGCGCCACCAGCGCGGCAAAAATTAAAATGATGGCCCAATCAAGGCGATTCCAGCTTTTCACAATACCTGCCTGGCGAGTGTTTTTATTATCTTACCGTAATTGGCGGCAATTCCACAAAATCACCGCCGGAGGCTGCGGGCAGGCGTTGGCCGGTGGCGGCGTTGTACAGCCCGGTAATCAGCCGGTAGTTTTGGCCGCCGGCGGGCGGCAGCGGCAGGGTGTAGGTATCGGCTAAAATTTCGCCGGGTAGCCAGGTGGTGGTGGGCGCAGCGCCGGCCAGCGGTTGGCTATCCTGTTGAGCCGCCACTTGCCCCGCCGGGTTGAGCAACTGCACAAACACGGTGTAATTGGTGTCCATTTCGGCGTCGGCCCGCCAGAACAGGGTTAAACGGAGCGAGGTTGCATCTGTTTGTTGGGTGTAGCCCAGCAGCGTGAGCAGCGGCGGGCGGCCAAATGCCGTTGCCGGCGGCGTAATGTTGCCCGGCGCGGAAAAACTGCGGGCGCGAGTTTGCAGCGCCACCGTCCCCACCGCCATCTCCGGTGGATTTTCATGTCCTGGCGATAGCGCCGTTACGCTCACCGCCAGCGAATTGCCAGCCAGCCGGGGGCTGGTGGGCAGGTGCAGCGCCAGCCGGCGCACCTGCCCCGGCTGCCACAAATCGAGCGGGCCGGCGGCGTTGGCCAGCGGCACATCGGCGGCGAGGGTTTGGCCGCCGCTGCGCAGCGTAATGCGGAGGGCGGTATCGGGCGCAACTGGCCCCTGCGCCAGCCAGTAGAGCCACAGCCACAGTTTTTGGCCGGGCTGAATTTGCTCCGGCAGGGCGTGGCCAATCAATTGCAAATTAGAATTTGTGGCGGGCGCGTTGAAGTTGGGAATAGCCAAAGCCGCGGGCGGCGGCGTAATTTGGGCGGCGACAATTTTTAGGCCGGGGATGGTGGCCGGCTGGCCCACGCCCTGCCCGGTGGCCGGGTTGTACACCACCAGTTGCAATAAATAATCGCCGGGAGGCGTATCGGCGGGCAGCCACATGGCGCGGCGGTCGGCAAGGGGTTGGCCGGGCTGCCAGGCAGCGGCGGCGGGCAGCGGCGGCCAATCGCTTTGGGCAAAAATATCGCCGGCGGGATTGCTGAGCCGCAGCGAAAGCTGGTAATCGGCGGGCAGCGGCGCGGCGGTTTGCCAGACAAGATTGAGCGGCAGCACATCGCCGGCGGCCACCGGCGCGGCGGGCAGTTCGGCGCTGAGCAGGGTAAGGCCGCTGCCATCGGCGGCGGCAAATTGGGCATTGAGATTTTCGTGGCGGGCGGCATCGGCTTTTAAACCGTACAGCGCCAGCCGTTTGCGGCCCAGCCAACTGTGCCAGGCCGGGTAGCCGTTGCGGGCCAGCCAATCTTCCAGCACCGCATCAATTTCGACGCCGTAGGGCGTAAACCACAGGCGGCGATGGGCGGCGGTAATTTGGGCCAACCGCTGCCGGGCCTGGTCGGGCGGCGGCACGGGCGTGTTAAAATCGTAGTACACCGGCAGATTGCCGTGGTAATAGTAGGCAAACAGCTTTTCGCCGCCATCGCCGGTGAGGAGAATGGCGTCGCCGGGTTGGCTGAAATTTTCGATGGTCTGGATAACGCCACGCCAGTTTTCTTTGGCGTAGGCCGGGTTGGTGTAATGCTGATGCAGCACCCAGCCGTTAATGCCCAGCAGCGCCAGCAGCGCGGCGGCGGACGCGGCGTAACCGGCCCGGCGGCGCGGCAACTTGGCCAGCGCCAGCACCCCCAGCGATACCGCCAGCAGGTAGCCGGGCTGCACTACAATCAGGTAGCGTTCCAGATAAACCGGGGTTTTGAGCAGGCTGTAAAGCCAGGCGGCGGCGTTGGGGGCCAGCGTGTAGACCAGTAAAAAGGTCGCCATCTCCCAGCCGCGCCACGGCTGCCAGTTTTGGCGGGCGGCGTAAATCAGCCCCGCTAAATAAAAAGCGATGAAAATCAGCGTAAAATAGATGGCCAGCGGCGGCGGCGTCAACTCGCCGATGCTGTAGGCGGCGGCGCTACGCCAGTAGGACTCGCCCAGCCCCACCAGCGGCAGCCAGTGGTCGGCCTGCCACAGCGTTGAGCCGAGGGTAAGCCAGCCGGCCAGCGGCAGCAAAATCACCAGCAGCGCGGCGGCCCAGCGCAGGTAATAACGCCAGTGGCGGCGCATTGTAACCAAAAAGAACAAACCCTGCACGCCGATAATCATCAAGCCGTGGTAGTGGGTAAAAACCGCCAGCAGCGTGCCGAACACGTACAGCAGCCACCAGCGCCAGCCGCCGCGCCGCCACAGCGTCACAAAGCTCCACATGCTTAACACCGAGGCGGCGGTGAGCATGCTGTAGTTGCGGGCATCCTGCGCGTGCCACACCTGGTACGGCGACACCGCCATCAGCAGGGCTATTGTTGCTCCCAACCCAAAGCCGCCCAGCGTTTTGCCCAGCCGGTAAGTGAGCGGCACGGCCAGTACGCTGAACAGCAGCGACAGGTAGCGCAAGGCAAATTCGCCATCGCCTAAAAGTTGCACCCAGTAAATAGTGAGCAGATGGTACAGCGGCGGCGCGGCGCGGATGGTTTGCAGGTAGTGCCACAGCTCCGGTAGCGACAGGTGGGCGTAAAAAATTGTCCAGGCTTCGTCAATCCAGTAGCTTTGGGCGTTTAGCCGGTACACGCGCAGCCCAAACGCCAGCAGCGTTAGCGCGGTGATTATAATTTTTTGGGCCAAAGGTTTTACGTTCATTCTGGCTGTATTATGGTAACGCGGCCCAATTCCACAAAATCCGGGCCGGCGGTTGTGGCCAGCCGAACTCCGGTGGCGGGATTAACCCAGCCGGCAATGAGCCGGTAATCGCCGGGCGGGAGTTGGGCGGGCGCGAGCAGGGCGTGGCGGCTGGTAACGGTTTGGCCTACGGGCCAGCCGGTGGTGGGCAAATAACCGCCGCCGGGCGGGCCGTTGTGTTGGGCCGCCAGCGTTCCCCCGGCGTCGAGCAGTTGCAAAAAGAGGTTGTAATCAGCGGATGGCGGCGCAATGGCCCGCCACTGAAACTCGACCGGTAGCGGTTGGCCGGGCGACAGGCTATCGCGCAGGGTAACGCCGGTGAGTTCGATTTGGCCGCCAAAGGTGGCGGCCACGGCGCGATGAGTTGGCGGCGGCGCGGCGGTAAATCGCGCCAGCCGGGTTTCGTTGGGCAGCCATTCCTCGCTGATTTTGTAGGCGTTGAGCGCCAGCCAGCGTTCGGCGGCGTTATCGGGCGCGGCGGGCGCAAAGCCAACCGTAACCAGCCAGGTAGTATCGGTTTGGGTGGCCGGGTTTAACAGCGGGCCGGCGGTGGGCGGCAGCGGCCCCGCCTGCTGGGCCAAGCCGATGAGCGGCACGCGGCCTTTGAAGCGATTCATTGGCACGTGGTAGTGATACTGGGCCACGGTGATTATGGGCGCTGGAGCCAGCGCGGCGGCAGTATCGAGCGCCTGCGTGTAGCCGTCGGTGGCGGGGCCAAACTGGGCATCGGTGCGGGCGTAGCGGGCCAGCAGCCAGCCGGTTACGCCAACGGTGAGCAGCGCCAGCCAGATGGCCGTTACCAATGACGGCGGCGTTTTACTTTTTACCGGGCGCAAGTTGGCCGCCAGCAGTCCGGCGGCGAGCAACGCCAGCGCCAAACTCACGCCCAACGCCAGCCCATCAAAGTTTTCCGGCTGCCACCAAATTAAATCGGAGTTGGCGCTGGAAAAGGATTGAATTTGACCCCAAATCTGGCTGTAACGAAAATCGTACAGGGCAGCGGTGTGCTCCAAAAAGAATTCGCCGCCAAAATCGGCCTGCATTTTAGCCAGAAACGCCCACGGGTTAATGACCACGCCCAGAAATTGGATGAGCAGCGAGAGGAAAAGCAGCAGGTTACTGATAATCAGTAACGGGTAATTTTTGCGGTGTAATATCAGGTTAATCGGCGGAGCCAGGCACAGCGCAAAAAAGGGCGTCACCGGCACCAAAAAGCGGCTGCCCCACGATAACCCTTCGCCGGATGACCAGGCCGAAAACAGCCCCACGGTTACGCCCACCAGCCCCGCAAACAGCCAGGCTTCGGCGGCAAAGCGGCGGCGCAGTTGCCACCAGCCCGGCAAACTCAGCAGCAGCACCGGCGAATACACAAAAAAACCGCGCAACGGGCTGAACAGCAACTTGTACAACCCCAAAAAAACGTTGGGCGAAAACAGCGTTAAATCATACCCGGTTTGCAGCGGATTACCGGAGCGGGCGGCGTTGTAGCCCAGCAGGATGGCTCCCGGCACGGCCAGCGCCAGCCCAAAAGCAAGAGCGGTTTTTAGGGCCGCCGGTTGGGTTAACCGCGAAAAGTAATTGGTCGGTGGGGCTTCGGCGCTGGCGATTCGCTCATTTTCTACCCACAGCAGGTACAGCCCAAACACCGGCAGCAAAAACAGGTTATTGGCGCGGGCCAGCACGGCCAGCCCCGCCGCCAGCCCGGCGATGACCACGTGCCGCAAGCCGCCCTCCTGCCGGTAGGCCAACAGCATGTAGGCCGCCAGCAGCAGCAACAACCCGGCCAGCGGCTCGCTGAACAGGTATTTGGCGTACACGCCGGCAATGGTGGCCAGCCCAAAAATCAGGCCAACGGCCACGCTCACCGCGCCCGAAAAACTCATCCGCCACAAAAACATAAAGATAAACAGCCCGGTGATGGCGGTGAGGCCGGCGTTTAAAATGGACACCGTTTGCAGCATGCCCAATCCCGGTAAAAGCAGCGCCAGCCCGTACAACGGCGCTTGCGCCAGCGATAGCGCCAGCCCCTTTTTGGAGTAAACGTGGCCGCCCACGCCAAAAAAACCCTGCGCTTCGGCCTGGCTGGTGGTCCACTGCGTCCAGGCAATCTGGTCGGTGTTGACCTGGCCAAATTTTACCAGGCTTTCGGTTACGGCAAACATCGAAACCTCATCCACGGAGTGAAAGCCGCCCCGGTAAACCAGCAAATAAACGGCAAACAAAAAGAGCGCCAAACCAAGCGCCAGTTTGCGGCGAAGTTGAATATCGGTAGAATTTGGGGGGATGGGTTGCGGGTTAATTTGAACGCGACTCCTTAGAAAATAGTAGTCAGTCGTCAGTAGCCAGGTGTCAGAAAGGCATTTTTATTATCGGTGTCAAACCCCAGGTTCGGTTGGTCTACGGTAAGACAATAACGGCTGTTGATTATAGCAAAGGGCGGTTGAATTAACCAGCTAGAGTTGCGATAATTTTGCCAAAAGTAACCGGGCCGTGTATCATTCAGTGTTTTGTACAGACTAACGGCGGCCCTGTTTGCAGTTGGAGGAACCACTATTAACGGCAAAAAATTCCCCTACTTTTTATCCATAATTGTGCCGGCTTATAACGAAGAGAGCCGGCTGCCGCAAACTTTACCCGCGGTGGCCGAGTTTGTGGCCGCTCAACCGTTTAAAGTTGAAGTGCTCATTGTAGATGATGGCAGCCGGGATCGCACGCCCGAAATTGTCCGGCAGTTTTCGGCCAAATTTCCGTTTATCAAATTGTTGCAGCCGGGGCATGGCGGCAAAGGCCACGCCGTAAAGCACGGCATGCTCAACGCCCAAGGCGAATATGTGTTTTTTGGCGATGCCGACTGGGCCATGCCCGTCACCGAGCTGCCCAAGTTTTTGCCGCCCCACCAGAATGGCTTCGATCTGGCTATTGGCTCGCGCGAAGGCAAGGGCGCGGCGCGCTACAACGAACCGGGGTATCGCCATTTGATGGGCCGTGTGTTCAATTTGCTGGTAAAAGTTTTGGCCGTGCCGGGCTTTGAAGATACCCAGTGCGGCTTTAAATGTTTCCATCAGCCCATTGTGCAGGATTTGTTCACCCGCCAAACCATCAACGGGTTTGGCTTTGATGTGGAAGTGTTGTATATTGCCCGCAAACGCGGTTATAAAATTATTGAAGTTCCAATTCACTGGTACGCCCAATCGGATAGCAAGGTTCACCCGGTGAAGGATACCCTGCGGATGATTCAGGATATTTTCACCGTGCGCCACAATGACCGGCAGGGCCGGTACGACTGATATTTATAGGGATAAATCCAATGGCTGAAAATATTTTAGTTTGCACCGCCTGGCCCTACGCCAACGGCGACCTTCATATTGGACACCTGGCCGGCGCTTACCTGCCGCCCGATATTTTTGCCCGCTATCACCGGCTGATTGGCAACAACGTGCTGATGGTTTCCGGCGCAGATTCGCACGGCACGCCGATTACCCTGCGCGCCGACGCCGAAGGCAAAACGCCCAAAGAGGTATTCGAGCGGTTTCATGCGCGGTTTCTCCAGACTTTTCAGGATATCGGCATCACTTACGACCTGTTTACCCACACCGATACCGAAAACCACCATCAGGTTTCGCAGGATATTTTTATGGCCTGCTACCGCAACGGTTTCATCTACACCCACACCGAACAGCAATTTTTCTCCGAAACCGAAGGCCGCTTTTTGCCCGACCGCTACATTGAGGGCGTTTGCCCCAAATGCGGTTACGATGGCGCGCGCGGTGACCAGTGCGATAATTGCAAATCGTTGTTGGACCCCACCGACCTGATTAATCCGCGCAGTAAAAATGATGGCTCCACGCCGGTGCTGCGCGAAACCGAGCACTTTTACCTTGATTTACAAAAACTCAACGAAGACGTGCTGGATTACCTGAGCGACGGCAAGGAACACTGGCGGCCTAACGTCATCAATTTTAGCCTGCAATACGCCAAAGACGGGCTAAAGGGCCGGGCCATTACCCGCGATATTGAGTGGGGTATTCCGCTGCCGCTGCCCGGCTACGAGCACAAACGGCTGTACGTTTGGTTTGAAGCGGTGATTGGCTACTTTAGCGCCAGCCTGGAATGGGCCAAAAACATTGGCCAGCCGGAAAAATGGAAGGAATGGTGGTACGCGCCGCAAGCCAAAAGCTACTACTTTATCGGCAAGGATAACATCCCCTTCCACACTGTAATCTGGCCCGCCGAATTGATGGCCACGGGCCGCCGCCTGTACGAAGACAATTCCGCCAAACGGCTTAACCTGCCGTTTGATGTGCCCGCCAACGAATACCTTAATATGGAAGGCCAAAAACTCAGCACCAGCCGCAACTGGGCCATTTGGGCGCCCGATTTGCTGGCCCGGTTTGATCCCGACCCGGTGCGCTTTTATTTAACGGCCATTTCGCCCGAAAGCCGCGACACCGATTTTACCTTCACCGACCTGATTCGCCGCAACAACGACGAGTTGGTGGCCACCTGGGGCAACCTGGTTAACCGGGTGCTGGGCTTTGCCTACAAACGCTACGAGGGCCGCGTGCCGGAAATTGGCCCCGCCGGCCTCGACGAAGCCGACCGCCAGATTTTGGCCGAGGTGGAAGCCGGGTTTAAAACCGTGGGCGATCTCCTGGCGGCAGTCAAATTAAAAGCGGCGCAAGAAGAAGCGATGCGGTTGGCCAAAGCCACCAACGTTTACCTGGATGGCAAAGCGCCGTGGAAAGCCATTAAAACCGATCCCGCCGCCGCCGGAACCGCCGTTTATGTCACGCTGCGCGTTATTGACAACCTGAAAATCCTGTTTGCGCCGTTTTTGCCGCACACCTGCCAAAAACTGCATTTTTATTTGGGCTACGATGGCCAGCTTTTTGGCCGCCAGTACACCGAAGAGTACACCGAAATCGGGCGGGTCCACACGGCGCTACGCTACGATGCCAGCCCGGCTACCGGCGGCTGGGTCGCCAGCCAACTCCAGCCGGGCCAGCCGTTGCGTGAGCCGGAACCGCTGTTCAAAAAGTTGGAGCCGGAAATTGCCGAGCAGGAAATAGCCCGGTTATTGCAGGCGTAAATGGCCGTTAACGCTGCGTTTGAACTATACCAGCAATTAGAGCGCGATTTTGCCGCCTTGATTCGCCCCACGCCCTTTAGCGCCGGCCACAATTTGCGCCTGGAACGGATTTCGCATTTACTGGCGCTGCTGGGCAATCCCCACCGGGCTTACCCCACCATTCACGTGGGCGGCACCTCCGGCAAAGGCTCAACCTCGGCCATGATTGCGGCCATCCTCACCGAAGCCGGCTACAAAACCGGCCTGCACATGTCGCCACACCTGCAAATTATGAACGAACGCTACCAAATCAACACCATGGTGGCCCGCACCAGCGATTTGGCCGCGCTGTTTGCCGAAATGAAACCGGCTCTGGCCCGCGTGGCCGCCGAAAATCCGTATGGCTTGCCCAGCTATTTTGAAGCGCAGGTGGCGCTGTCATTTTTGCTATTTCAGCGGCAGGCGGTTGAGGTGGCGGTGGTGGAAGTGGGACTGGGCGGCACGCTTGATGCCACCAACGTAGTCGAGGCGGCGGTGGCGGTGCTCACCAACGTTAGCCTGGATCACACCGCTATTTTGGGCGACACCATCGAAGAAATTGCCCGCGACAAAGCCGGCATCATCAAACCCGGCCAAACGGTCATCAGCGGCTTTCGGCAGCCCACGGTGCGCAAGATTGTGGCCCAACGCTGCCAGGATAAAAACGCTACGCTGCGGGAAATAGACCGCTCGTTTCAATATTCCGAGTTCACCGCTAATAAATTTGATGTAACCCTGCCCACCGGCCAAACCTTTGCCAACCTGGAACTGGGACTAAAAGGCGATTTTCAACTGGCCAACGCCGCCTGCGCCGTGGCGGCAGTGCAGGCTTTGCCCGGCTTCGACATTCCCGCCGAGGCGGTGCAGCGCGGGCTGCTCAACGCCCGGATTCCGGGCCGGGTAGAAGTGCTGCAAACCGGCCCGGTGGTGGTACTGGACGGGGCGCACAACCCCGAAAAAATGGCCGCCGCCCGGCAGGCCATTGATGCCTATTACGGTGACAAACGCCGCATCACCGTGCTGGCGCTCAAATCCGATAAAGCCGCCAAAGACGTGTTGCCTTTTGTGCTTGGCCACACCGACCGGCTGATTGTCACTCAATTTGAGCTTGAAAACAGCCTGTGGCAACCGCTGGACGCGCACATTTTGGCCGGGCTGGCCGCAGAAATGGCCCCCGGTTTGGATATTCAGGTGATACCCCGGCCAATGCCGGCTTTTGAGCAGGCCCGCGCCGCCGCCGGCCCGGATGACCTGATTTGGGTAACCGGCTCGTTTTTTTTGGTGGGTAACGTGCGCGAGTTTTGGTATCCCACGCCGGAACTGGTGGCCAAAACCGAAACCGGCCTCTCCGCCGCGATTGCGCTGTAGCGAATGCCCCCAGCCCCTTTAGCGGATTACTCCCGCCAAATTGACTGGTTGTACTCGCTGGTAACCGACCCCACCGGCTCCCGGTACTTCCTTGAAAAAAGCCCGGAAACCCGCCAGCGTGAATTTGTGGCGCAATTAGCCCGCACCGCCGATTTTTTGGAGTTTGCCGGAAACCCGCAGGCCCGCTTTAACTCAATTCACGTGGCGGGTACCAGCGGCAAAGGCTCGGTTACAACCATGCTGGCGGCCATGCTCACCGCGAGCGGCTGGCGCACCGGCCATCACACCAGCCCCTACCTGCAAAATTGCAACGAAAAGCTGGTTATCAACGGGCAGATGATTTCGCCCGCCGACTTTGCGGCGCTGGTGGGCCAACTGCGTGCCATTCACGCCGAGTGGGTGCGGGCGGGCCGCCCTTTTAATGATTTGCGTTACGGCGAGGCGTGGGTGGCGCTCACATACCTGTGGTTTGCCAGCCAACAGGTTGACTGGGCTGTTGTTGAAACCAGCCTGGGCGGGCGGTTTGACCCCACCAATGTGCTGCCCGCCCAACTGGCGGTCATCACCAATGTTAATTTTGACCACGTAAAAATTTTGGGACCGGATTTGCAAAGCATCGCCCGCCACAAAGCGGGCATCATCAAGCCCGGCGGGCTGGCCATTACCGCCGAAACCAACCCGGCGGTGGTGGCGGTTATCCAGGCCGAAGCCGCCGCCAAACAGGCCGCGTTGTACCAGCCTGGCCGCGATTTTTCTTTTGCGGTGGAGAACGGGCGGCTGGCCGTGCAAACGCCGTTCAATACTTACACCGATCTTGCGGTGGCGCTGCCGGGCCGGTTTCAAGCCGTCAATGCGGCGCTGGCGGTGGCAGCGCTGGATGTGCTGGCGGCGCGTTACGGGCTGCCGCTCACCGAAAACGCTATTAAAACCGGGTTGGCCGGGGTAAAATTTCCGGGCCGGCTCGAAGTGATGCCGGCGGCGGAGCGGCTGGTCATTCTGGATGGGGCGCACAATCCGCACAAAATGCAGGCGTTAGTAACCAGCCTGCGCCAATTGTACCCAACCAAACGTATTGTCGCTCTGTTTGGCATGCTCCGTGACAAAGATACCACCGAGGTGGTAAAGGTGCTGGCTCCGCAGATATCGCGCTTTATTGTGACTGCGCCCAATGTTTTTGGTAAACCGGCTTTGCCACCAAACGAACTGGCTAATATAATTAAAAATGTAGCGCCATTGCTAAAGGTTGAACAAGCTGCCGGCGTAAAAGCTGGCGTAGAGTTGGCGCTGCAAACTTTAGACCCAGATGAGTTACTGCTGGCCACCGGTTCACTTTACCTGGTGGGCGAAGCCAGAGACCACTGGTTTCCCAGAGAAAATCTGCTGCAACAGCTTGAATCAGCGCCGCAACCCAGGTGTTAACCAATTTGGAGATTGTTGACCGGAGAATGATGTCTACCGACCGAGATTTTGACGTTTTAATTGATGACGATGAAGAAGAAGTGGATTTGCCGTTGCTGCCGGTACGCGATACCGTGGTTTTTCCGCGGATGCTCACCCCGTTGTTTGTGGGCCGCGACCGCTCCATCCGGGCGCTGGAAGCCGCGCTGGAAGACCGCCAGCAGTTGGTGGTGGTCACTCAACGCGACCCCGACCAGGAAAACCCCGGCCTTGAGGATTTGTACAACTTTGGCACCGAAGTAGTGGTGGGGCGCATGCTCAAAATGCCCGATGGCAGCAACAATATTCTGGTGCAGGGGCATCGGCGGGTAGAAATTATCAAACTGCTTCAGGACGAGCCGTATCCACTGGTGCGGGTGCGCCGGATGGAAGAGGATTACGAGAAAAATCTTTCATCTGATGCGTTAATGCGGGCGGTGCTGGCTCTGTTTGAAAAGTGCGTGCAGCTTAACCGCAACGTGCCCGATGACGCCTACGTGGCCGCCATGAACATTGACGAGCCGGGCTGGCTGGCCGACATGATTTCGTCGGTGATGGATTTTGATGTGGAACACCGCCAGCAAATTCTGGACACGGCGGACCCCACCACCCGCTTGCAGCGGCTCAGTATTATGCTGGCCCAGGAACTTGATGTGCTGGAACTGGAATCGCAAATTCAGGATCAGGTGCAGCAAGAGGTGGATAAAGGCCAGCGCGAGTACTTTTTGCGCGAACAAATGCGCGTTATCCAGAACGAGTTGGGCGAACTCGATGCCCAATCCGCCGAGGTTAACGAAATCCGCGACAAGCTGGCCAAAGTGGATTTACCCGAAGAAGTGCGGGCCAAAGCCGATAAAGAACTCAGCCGGCTAACCATGATGCCGCCCGCCGCGCCAGAGGTGGGCATTATCCGCACCTATCTGGATTGGATTATTGACCTGCCGTGGACGGCTCGCTCCACCGACAACAACGATATTTACGCCGTGGCCCGCGTGCTGGACAACAACCATTTTGGCATTCCCAAAGCCAAAGAGCGGATTATTGAGCATATTGCCGTGCAGCAGCGCGCCGGCAACAAAATGCGCTCGCCTATTTTGTGCTTTGTGGGGCCGCCCGGCACCGGCAAAACCTCGCTGGGGCGCTCCATTGCCGAGGCGCTGGGCCGTAAATTTGTGCGCATCAGCCTGGGCGGCATCCGCGACGAAGCCGAAATTCGCGGCCACCGGCGCACCTACATTGGGGCGCTGCCGGGCCGCATTATCCAGAGCATGCGCCGGGCCGAAACCATCAACCCGGTGTTTATGCTGGATGAAATTGATAAAGTCGGGGCCGATTTTCGGGGCGATCCCAGCGCCGCCCTGCTGGAGGCGTTGGACCCGGAGCAAAACAACAGCTTTTCGGATCACTACCTGGAATTGCCCTACGATCTGTCTAAAGTGATGTTTATTACCACCGCCAACGTGCTGTATACCATTCCGCCCGCCCTGCGCGACCGAATGGAGGTGATTGAATTTTCGGGCTACATTGAGGAAGAAAAACTCTCGATTGCCCACCAGTTTCTCATTCCCCGCCAAATTGAGGAACACGGCCTGCACGATGTTGACCTGAAAATTGCCGACAGCGCCCTGAAATCCATTATCCGTGAGTACACCTACGAAGCCGGGGTGCGCAACCTTGAGCGCGAAATTGGGCAGATTTGCCGTAAAATTACCCGCCGCCTGGCCGAAGCCAAACCCATCCCCAAAACCGTAACCGGCCAATCGCTGGTAAAATATTTGGGGCCGCCCCGCTTTTCGGAGCAAAAGGTGCACGAAGCCGACGAAGTGGGCATTGCCACCGCCATTGCCTACACCGAAGCCGGCGGCGATATTATGCCCATCGAAGTGGTGTTGATGCCCGGCAAAGGCAACCTTACCCTCACCGGCCAACTGGGCGAAGTGATGCAGGAATCGGTGCAGGCGGCGTTATCGTTCACCCGCGCCAACGCCGCGGCTTACGGCATCAACCCCGAAACGTTTGAAAACATTGATATTCACCTGCACGTGCCGGAGGGCGCTATTCCCAAAGATGGCCCCAGCGCCGGCATTACCATGGCCACGGTGTTAATTTCGGCTTTTGCCGATTACAAGGTGCGGCACGATGTGGCCATGACCGGCGAAATTACGTTGCGGGGCAAGGTGCTGCCGATTGGCGGGTTAAAAGAAAAGGTGCTGGCGGCGCATCGGGCCGGTATTAGCACGGTGATTGTGCCGGCCAAAAATAAAAAAGATATGATTGACGTGCCCAAAAAAGTTCAGCGTGAAATGAACATTATTTTTGTGGACGAAATGAACGAAGTGCTGAAAAACGCGCTGGTGGCTCCGCTTAAAAAGAAAAAAACCAAACGCAAAGCCGCTGCTGAAAAAACCGCCGAAAAGACGGAAGAATAAAAAAACGGGCCGTGTAGGGTAAACGCGGCCCGTTTTCTTTTGATCATGTCTTACGCATTAAAAAAGTCCCCGGCACTTTTTAAGTGCCGGGGACTTGATATTACACTTCTTTGGGCAACCCGCCGGTAAAACCCAGTATCCAGCGCACGCAGGTGTGGGCAATGTCCGGCTCAAGAAACATCATGGGGCAGCCCGCCGGAATCACGGTAAGGCCGTGGCGGTGGCCCAACTCGATAGCCTCCGCTGAAACGCTGCCCTGCCCAAACGAGCGGTGCAGCCACACCCGGCTAATGCCCAACTCAATGCACTCCTGCACAATTTGCGGGGCAACATTGGGGTGCGTGGCCACCAGCACGGCCTCAACGCCGCCGGGAATGGCGCGCAGGTTGGGGTAGCACGGGTCGCCTTCAACCTGGCTGGCGTTGGGATTAACGGCAAAAACCTGGTAATTGGCCTTTTTAAGTTTGTTGTAGATGCCGTTGGCTGCCGCCGCGCCGCCGCTGCGCGATACGCCGGCGACGGCAATCCGTTTTTGGGCTAAAAAATCGGTTACAAGGGTATTGAACGCGGTCATTTTGCTCCTCCTCCGAAAATAGCGCCGCAGGCCGGGGGTGTGGGGTGTCCCTCCGTTTTCATTATCGGTATCAAACCCCCGGTTCCCGTCGGTTTCCTGTTAAAATAACCAACCACGAATTACAAAATTTGGGGCGCAACCGGCGTTTACGGAGCCTGATATTCTCGCCCGTTAAAAACCTGGTCGCGCATAAATTCATACTTGGCGGGATTCACCAGCCGCAGCAGGTTGGGTTCGCGCACGTAAACCCGGTAGGATTCGGCAAAATCCTCTTCCTGGCTGGTGCCGGCGTAATCCGAGACAAAACCGCTACGGGCTTGCTTGCTTTGTCGGTGTAACTCGCTCCACCGGTTGAGTTTGAGTGGCTCGTTGGTATTCTGGTTAGCGGCATCTTGCGCCAGCATATTTCGCTCCCGGTTGTGCCCAATTTCGTGCACCAGCGTATCCAGCAGGTAATTGGCGGTGAGGTAGGGCGGCTCCACGGCGTAAACGTAAATGGTGTTATAAACCGGAATGATATTACCGGCAATCTGACCGCCATTCATTTGGGCCAGTTTGGGCACATATTCTATCCCCCGGCAGCCGTTCATGTGTTCCGGCGGAATAACCTGTTGCAAATACTGCCGCACCTGGTCATCGCTGAGCGCCCCGCTGTCTTCAAAATTGATTATGGTTGCGGCGCAGTTGGCTACAGTTGCCGATGGCGATGGCAAAACCGTGACATTTACCACCCGCGTGGCGGTGGGCGTGGGTTTGGGCAAAGGCGTAGAGGTGGCAGCGGGTGTGGCTGGGCGGACGATGGTCGCGGTTGGCGGGGCGGCGGCTATTGGGGCGGCGGGCGGCGTAGCCACGGCGCGCTGCATTAGCAGCAGGCCAAATACAACCGTAAATGCCGCCAATACGCCCACACTGATGAGCGCCAGCCCGGCCAGAATTGATTTTTGAACCCAGGTCATAATCAATTTTCCTTGCGGTGAGATTGTAAAATTATACGCTCTGCCCCGATGAATATCAATTTTGGGAGTCGACCGCAACTGTAGATGGGCTGTGAGTGTCATTTTGTAAAATGGTTTATAATGGCTTTATGAAGAGTGGTTTCGTTAAAATGCGTCGAGGTATAGGCGTTAGTCATCCCGGCGGTTGAGCCGGGAGATAAACGGTGAGGAGGGCTGGCGATGTCGCTGCAAAAAAAGACGGTCTTTACTCTGAGCGGTACTTTGTTGGCGTTGTGGCTGGTACTGGCGCTCATCTCCTGGCAAATTATGCTGGCCGGTTTTGTGGCGCTAGAAAACCGGCTCACCGCCGAAACCACCGACCGGGCGCTCCGGGGGTTGCAAGACGAGGTGGCGAATCTGGCTTCCGTTACCGCCGATTGGGGCGTTTGGGATGACACTTATCAATTTGTGGTAGACCGGAATCCGGCTTACATTGAATCTAACCTGAGTGAATCGGCGCTGGCTAACAACCATCTCAATGCGATGGTTTATCTTGATACCGCCGGTCAGGTGGTGTACGGTTACGCAGCCCCTTCTGACCTGTGGGATTCAACCGAATTACCAGCCGGTTTGCAGGCTTTTTTTAAAAACAACCCCAATCTGGTTATTTTTTCGGATCCCCAGAAAAGTTTGGCCGGCCTGGTAGTTCTGCCCGAAGGCCCCATGCTCATTGCTTTGCAGCCAATTCTCGCCTCGGATAATTCGGGGCCGATTCACGGCACGCTGGTGATGGGCCGATTTTTGGATAAGCAAAAACTGGCTCAATTGAGCGAAACTTTTAACCTGCCCCTTGAACAATTTAATGTTGGCCGGCCTGATTTGCCGGCGGATGTGCAGGCGGCGCAAAAGTTGCTGTCGGCAGAAAAAACAACCTTTGTCGCGCCCCTCGATGATAAATTGATTGCCGGTTACGGTTTGGTAACTGATTTAACCGGTCAGCCGGCGGTAATCTGGAAGATGGTTTTGCCCCGAAGCGTTTACGAGCAGGGCCGCCAGAGTTTGGTGAGCAACCTGGTTTTTATGGCGCTGGCCAGTATTATTTTTGGCGTGGTGGTTATGGCGTTACTGCAACGGCTGATTTTAAGCCGCTTAACCGGCTTAACTGGCATGGCCCAACGGATTCGCTACGGCGAAATAGATATAACGCTGGTAGCAGACGCCCAAACGGATGAAATTGGCGTTTTAACGGGCGCTTTTCATGATATTGTGCATTACCTGCGCGCCACCGCCGCCGCCGCATTAAGGTTGGCGCAAGGCGATTTAACCATAGAAGTTACGCCCAATTCAGACAAAGATGTGCTGGGGAACGCCTTTAAGGATATGATTGCCGGGTTGCGCCGGTTGATTATCCAGGTGGCCGAAGCCGCCGGCCAGGTTGATAGCACCGCCGCCCAACTGGCCCTGGTGGCCGAGCAAACCGGCCAGGTAACGGCGCAAGTGGCCGAAACGATTCAGCAAATAGCGGAAGGCGCGGTGAATCAAACCCAGGGCATGAACCGGGCGGCTTTGGCCGTTAGCCAGGTTTCCCGCGCCATTAACGGCGTGGCCAAAGGCGCGCAGGAACAAGCCGAGGCGGTTTCCAAATCATCCACCTTAACCGCCAAAATTACCGGCACGCTCGATGAGGTGGTTTTAAACGTTAAGGATGGCGCGCAAAACTCGGCCAAAGCCGCCGAGGTGGCGCAAGGCGGCGCGGCCATTATTCAGCAAACCATCCAAAATATGGAAGAAATCAAGGCTAAAGTTGAGTTTTCGGCCAAAAACGTGCAGGAAATGGGGCTGCGCTCGCAGCAAATTGGCGCTATCCTTGAAACCATCAACGATATTGCCTCGCAAACCAATTTGCTGGCCTTAAATGCCGCCATCGAAGCCGCCCGCGCCGGCGAACACGGTAAAGGCTTCTCGGTGGTGGCGGATGAGGTGAGAAAACTGGCCGAAAAGGCTGCCTCGGCCACCGCCGAGATTGCCGCCCTGGTAAAAACCATTCAATCCAGCGTGGATATGGCGGTGCAATCTATGGATGATGGCTCTTTGGAGGTGAAGCGCGGGGTGGCCCAGGCGGATAAAGCGGCTTTGGCTTTGCAGGATTTGCTGCTCACCGTTAATAACGCGGCGCAGCAATCGCACGCTGTTGCCGCCGCCGCCGGCTCTGTTACCGCCGATTCCACCCAACTGGTAAACGCCATGGATACGGTTTCTGCCGTGGTCCGGCAAAACACCACCGCCGCGCAAGAAGTAGCCGCCGGCTCCTCGGAGATGATGACGGTGATACAATCCATTACCGGCACGGTGCATGATAACAGCACCGCCGTGCAAAATGTTACCGCCGCCGTGCAAGAAGTAACCGCGCAGGTAGAAGAAGTTGGCGCATCGGCCCAGCATTTAAGCCACATGGCCAGCTTGTTGCAGGAATCGGTTAACCGCTTCACCCTGAAATAATCCTGCTGGTGCTTCAAAAAAAGATAATTCGGCTCAATTAACTTTTGATAACTTTCGATTACTTGTTAATACTTTTGAATTATGGTGTAATTGAGCTTCAGCAAAGGCTGCTGGAGCTTAATCAACCCTTGCTTCAGGTGAATATATCTCTTATTGAGATGAATATACTTTTAATTGGAGATGAAATATCAAGTCCCCGGCACTTTTATTTTAAGTGCCGGGGACTTGATATCTGCGTAACTTCTAGGGTCTTATGCTAGTTAAAAAATGAGTTGACAGAAGTTCTCAGGTGTGATAAAGGTACCACACACAACCAAAATCACGCCGGAGGACAATTGCATGATACACGATTTTGCCGATTTTTGCCTATGGACGTACGTTGTGGCCGATGATATTTGGCAGCAAGTGACCCCTTTCTTTAAGCGACCTGGGCCAGCCCCAATCTGTAGTGATAGCGAGTTAATCAGTATGGCCTTGATCGGTGAATGTCGCGGGTTAAGCAAGGAAACCGAATTACTCAGTGTCCTGCACGATCAGCCCCACCTGTTTAGCCATATTCCGAGCCAAAGCCGGTTCAATCGGCGGCGACGACAGTTGATGAAAGGGTTCAATCTGGTTCGCCAGATTACCTTGCCACGTCGTAATCAAAAGGAGCAACTGCCACCGCCGACCTGCCATCTCATCAATACGATCCGGCAGATTATCGAAACCGTCAATGGTCAGTTGACCGAACAATTTGAAATAGAAACCAACTACGCCCACACCTTTTGGGGCTTATGTACCCGGCTCTATTCCAAATTGACCGCTCATACCGTTTGTATTTATCTCAATCGCTTGTTAGGCAAAGCCGACTTCCTGCAAATCAAGTCGCTGGCTTTCCCTAACTAGCATAAGGCTCGAATAGTTTTTTCGCAACTTCTCCATATTTGTTTGTTATTTGGAATTGGCGTCAATTTTGAACGCAAAGCGTTCAAAATTGACGCCACATTCTCTGATCCGGCTTAATCTGACCCACGCGATTGGCACTTTATGTCTACTTTGAGTACAATTGATTAAGGTTAAAAGGCAAAATGCTCTAACCGCGCTAGCTGGTCAAGTTGCTGATCAGGAAACAAGGAGGCTACCTTGGTGATCGATCTTAAAATTTTATTTTTGCTTATGCTCGCCATTACCGGATTTTTGTATTACTCCCGGTTTGGCAGCAAACCAATCCTGATAAATGATTTTTGGAATATGGTTTTGGATTTGCTAATTTTGCCATCGGCCCTAGCTACCGGGTTAATCTTTTTTGTGGTGTTGTTTAACATAGATTACCAAACCCGGTTGCTGGAAATCATTGATTTAATCTCGCCCAAAACCGTCAGCTTTATTTCGGCGGTGCCGCCCGAATTGTCTAACTCCATCCAAACCCGGCGGGTGGAGCGGCTGGACACCGACGCCGATAACTTTGCCGAATGGGTGGTATTTTACGAATACGATCTTCAATCTGGCCTGAACCCGGTGCAAATAACCGTTTACGATAACGACCGGGGCAACCCGCCGGTAATTTTTCCGTACCAGTTGCGCGTGCCCAACCGCGATTACCTCAGCGATTCGTCGCGCGGCGTATCGGTTTCGCTTCAGGATGTTGTAACTGAGGCCAACGGCCCCAAAGGCCAGAACATCCCGGAAATTCTGGTGCAGGATGGCCGGCAGTTATCCATTTTTAAATACAACGGCAAATACGATACCAACGTGTGGGATCCGCCCAGCGATTCGCCGGCCCGGTACTCGGCGATTGGCGCGTTCAAAGGTGCCAGTGGCGTAAGCCTTAACCAGAAAACCAAAGATGTTACCGTAATTGACCAGGATAAATACAACCGCAGCCAGTTGGCCCAGCGAATGGTGTACGGGCTTAACGCGGCTACCAATACCTACTGGGATGATTTTGATTCAACCCGGCTGGTGGCTCCCAAAATCTCTACCGTTGATTTTTTCCCCAGCCCGCCCAGCAACATTGACGCCACCGCTTACCCCGAAAAAACGGTGCTGGCCTTTTACGCCTCAACCTGCGGTGATAGCGACGATACCCTGTGCCATTTGGCCGGTCGTTGGCAACCGGCTGACTTTTTGCTGGAAAACGATGTGGCCTGGAACGAGTTCAAAAATCCGGCGGGTGGCCCGGCCTATTTTGGGCTGAACAGCTTTACCGCCAGCCAGAACTTGCAGGTAAAGGATATTCGCTACTACCCGGCGCTGGAATCAACCGATACCCGCGATGTGACCACCGGTTCGCAGCCGCGCTCGAATGTGGTTGATATCACCTTTACCGTTGATGGCTCAAAGCTGGAAGAATCGCGGAGTTGCGCCGTGACCTTTATCAATGGCCAGTGGAAAATTTCAGAATGCACGCCGGCCAGTGCGCCCGTTTCCAGTAGCGCCGCCGGTACCCAAAATTTGGGCGTTACCGTGGCTCAATAACAACTTTGTTGATAACTCTGGCTTGTTCTGGTAGAATTTACAAACGCCTGCGGGCGTTTGTTTAATTTTCAGGCAGGTCTGATTGTAAACTATTGGTAAACTCAAAAAAAAAGGGAACAAAAATGAATTGTCCAACCTGTGGTGCTCCAAATGATGTTGACGCCCGGTTTTGCGCCGAATGCGGCACGCCGCTCGAAAGCCAGGAGCCGGCGCCGGCCAGCCGTCCCCCCGCGCTGCCCGCCTACGATAACGATGCCACTATTTATTCCGCGCCGCGCGATTTTGCCGCCGAGGCCAAAACTGTGGCGGTCAGCCAATCCGATGTGGTTGACCGGCTAAAAAGCGAGGCTCCGCCCGCCCCGGCCTCCCCGGAGCCGCCGGCTGCCCCTCCGGCGGTTGAGCCGCCACCCGCCGAATTTTGGCCGCCGGCCTCTGCCGGTACTACCACTCCGCCGGCTGCCGCCGCCACCGGCAACAGCAAAAAAAAGATGTGGCTGATGATTGGCGTGGGAGTGGTGGTGCTGGCAATAGCCTGCTGCTGCTGTTCCACCATTGTTGGCGGCGTGTTGGGCAATCCGGATACGCTCAACTCATTGTCCGGCAGCCTCAAGCCGGACGTGGTGCCGTTTTTGTTCGGCTAAATTTTGGGCAATGAGTTGGTTTTTAACAGTGATTGAGAAAAATGGTCGGGTTGGCGCGGCGTAAAGTTTGGGTTTGGTTAAATGTGGCGTTGCTGCTGGTGGCGCTGGCGGGCTGCCGGCTCACCGCCAACCGGTTGCTGCCCACCGCCGCGCCCCCGGCTACGCCATCCGGCAGCGGCGTGCCCCGCAACGATAATGTGGAGGCGCTCAACGCGGCCAAAGCCGCCGTGGGCAACCTTGAATTTGGGCTGGCCCCGCTGTTGCTGGATAAAGCCTCAACCATCACGCTAACCACGCAGGCCGGCCAGCCACGGGCGCAGTTAACCTACCCCTTGCAACCGGCCAACCCGCAAGATTGGCCGGCGGTGGATAGTTTTGTGCTGTCGGTGGCGGCGCGGCAGGCGGTGCTCAACTCGCCGCAGGTAAGTTGGGTGGCGCTGGGCCGGTTTGGCGTGTCTACTTCGGTGGACGGCGTGCCCGAAACGGTGCAGCATACGGCAGCCTGGATTACTTTTGTTGATGGTTCGCGGGCAGTGGTTGATTTTTCGCCGTTGTCCACCAATTTTGCCCCGCGCCACATCCCCCAGGAAATATTAACCGACCCGTTGGAAATTGATAAACTCTATGAACAGCGCCGCGCCGGGGTTGATTTAACCGAGCTTCAACCCATGAAGGTGATAAAAAGCGGCGGGCAGGTGCTTTATCTGCTGGCTAAAGTTGAGGTTTTGTCGGGCCAGTATCGCTTTGGGTTGTACTTGCACCCGGTGCAAATTGCCGATCCCATTCGCCCGATGGAACTTAGCCCCGGTGTTACCGCCGGCGTTGACGTTGACCGGCGGGAATTTGGCCAACTGCAACAGCTTTTGCAATCCGCCGGCCCGAATGTTTTTGGCCGGCACCCGGAATTGCTGCGGCGGCGCGGTCGCCTTGATCCCCAGTTGACTCAGGCGTTGGATGATAACCTGCCGTTGCTGTGGCACCTGATTACCAAGTTTCAGGCTCCGCCAACGGATGCCTTGTTGCCCGCGCCCACCATTACCCCAACGCCGCCGCCCACAACCACGCCAACACCGTTGCCCACGGCCACGCCTCAAAAATTACCGCTGTTTAGCGCGTAACCAAAAATCCCTGTTTAATCCGGGGCGATGCCATCTTGGCGCAGCCAGTCCTGATAATCGGTGTAGCTGTTTAACCCGCCCACGCGATCCAAAAACGCCTTCAGCGAGGGGCTGGCCGCCCGAAGCCGGCGCAGTTGCGGCCCGGTCGGGTCAATTGAGCCGGGGCTGAGCGCATACGAGCCGTGAAAGGCAAAATAAGCCTGGTTAAGCCGGCGCAGGTTAAAGCCTTTGGCCACCAGTTTTTGGCGTTCGGTTTCCATGTAGGTTTCGGCCCCGGTGATTTTGCCGGCGGCCAACAGGCTATCAACCTGCTGGCGAATCCGGCGCATAGCCAGGTTAAACTCCGATGGTGCCGCCGGTTGGGGCTGGCCGGTGGGGTTGAGCGGCGGCAGTTTGGCCACCCAATCCGGGTAGTAGCGTTCAATCACCTGGCGGCCTATCTCCTGGCCCACCAGCGAGGCGGTGGTTTCGTTGATGGTGGTGAGTTGGGGCGTATCGCCATAACCCCAGGCCATGTTGCTGGCAAAAGTATAAAAATAGTTGTGTACCCACTCGTGGGCCACGGTTTCAACCAGCCACGTGAGCGAGTCATCGCCCACCACCATCGTGGGGTAGCTGCTCAACCCGCCCACATCGGTAATGTAGGCCGAAATATCACCGCGCTGTTGCAGCGCGTCCTCAATTTGCTCGCGCCGGGCCGGTTCCAGCCCCGGCGATAACCCCACAAAATATTTGCGCTCAATTTTATCGCGGGGCGACATAATCAACACAGTGGGCGCATCCACCAGCCGAAAGGCCACCGGCGGCAGCACCATAAAGCCATCGTCGCGCAGCACGGCCTCAATTTGGTGAGAAATGATGGTTTCTACCTGCGGGATTAGCCCGGTTTGCCGGCCTTTAAGTTGGGCCAGTTGTTGTTCTTGCGCCGGGGCCAGATCACCGGCGCGGTTGCCGGCGGCGTAAATTTGGTTGATTTTGGCGGTGAGTTGGTTAATCTGGTCTTCGCGGTTGAGGTAGTCGTTGATAACGGCCCGCTGGCCGGCCGGCGTAGCCGGCACAACCGGCGGCCAAATGTGCCGCTCCAGTTCGTTGGCAACGGCCAGCGAAATCCAGTTAACAAAATCAAACTGCTCGGTGGCGGTTAGCTGCCGGGTTTCAACCATCAAATCGTGGCTGGGGGCCACGCCGGCGGCGGTTAGCCCAAACACCAGCGCCACAAACAAAATCAGCCGGGCAATCCGGCGTCGCCAGCGGCGGCGAGTTGTCCGGGCCAGGCGTTTGAGTCCGTTTTTATCGGGCAGCCACAGCATGGAGCGTTGCTACGCGGCCAATCCCGGCGTGGCTTCCAACTCGGCAATCATCCCCTCGATGAATTTAAAGCCGCCGCGCCAAAAATCGGGGTCGGCCATGTCAATGCCGGCCTCGCTTAAAATGTGGTTGGGGCTGGCCGAGCCGCCGTAAGCCAGAATTTTTAGCAGTTTGGGCTTAAAGCTATCGCCCTGGTTTTTGTACTGCTGGTACAGCGATAGCGCCAGCAATTGCCCAAAACTGTAGGCGTAACAATAAAACGGGGTGTGGTACAGGTGCGGAATGCAAATCCATTCCTGCTGAAAATCGGCGCTCACCTCAACGGAATCGCCAAATTGCTGGTGCAGGTTGGCCAGGTAAAGCTGGTGCAGGTCGGTCATGGCCGCGCCATCGGCAATTAATTGATGGGCGTCGCGTTCAAACAGCACAAAATAAGCCTGGCGCAGCACCGTGGCGTAGGCGTCGTCAATGGCTTCTACCAGCAGGTCGCGGCGCAACAGGGGATCGGTTTCTTCGGCCAGCAGCCGGTCGGTGAGCAGCATTTCGGAGAACACCGAGGCGGTTTCGGCCAGCGGCAGCGCCGAGTGAAACGTAAGCACCGAATGCTCTTCGGCTAGCATGGCGTGGATGGCATGGCCCAGTTCGTGGGCCAGCGTGGCCACTTCGCGGGGTTCGCCGGTGTAATTTACCAGCACCCACGGCGTGAGTTTGGGTAAAATGCTGGCGCAAAACGCGCCGCCGCGCTTGTTTGGCCTGATTTCGGCATCAATGTGGTTGTCGTTGAACACGCGCCGGGCCATGCGGCCAAACTCCGGCGAAAATTTATCCAGGCTGTCCAGCACAATGGCCACGGCCTCGGCGTAAGATATTTTTTTGGCCGAGGCGTGGTTCAGCGGGGCGTATAAATCGTACCGGCGTAGTTTGGGCAGGTTGAGCCAGCCGGCTTTGAGTTTGAAGTAGCGCTGAAAGACCGGCGCTTGTTCGGCGCACACGTTTAGCAGGGTGTCAACCACGGCATCGGGGATGTCGTTGGAGAGGTTGCGCACCGAAATGGGCGTGGCTATCTGGCGCAGTTTGATGTTTTCGGCGGCCCAGTCGCGCACCCGGTGGATGTAAATTTGGGCCAGCACGGCATCTTGCTGGCCATAAACGCGGTAAAGTTCCTGGTAGGCGGCGGCGCGCATCTCGGCCAGCGGGCTGCGCACGTAGGCCATCAACTCGCCCCGCGTAAGTTGTTTTTTCTCGCCGTCCACCTCCAGTTCAAACTCAAACTTGTTGGTGATCATGTCGTACAGGGTGGTGATGGCGTCTATCCCGTTAACATCTTTAATGTTGATGATTTTTTCTTCCGGCTCCGACAGGGTGTGGTCTTTAAACAGCCGATCCTGTTCCAGGTTGTAGCGGGCGTCGCCGGCCAACGGCAGCAACCGGTTGGCGGTGGTTTCATCCAAAGCTTTCCACCACAGGCTAACAAACAGAATGCGGTTAAAGGCATCGGTGAGGATTTGTTCCATGCGGCCCATAAAGGCCAGCGCCGGCTGGTTTTGCGTGTCTTCGGCAAACCAAAGCTGGCCGTAACTGCTAAGGCGATGCACCAACTCGGTGCAGCTTTCCATTTTTTTGATCAAATCGGCAAAAAGCGCGCCGTCCATATCCGGTGATAGAGCCGGGCGCAGCGCCTCGATGGCCTGCACCGTTTCGTGCAAAGCCTGCACGGCCTGCTCAACTTCGGGCGAGTTGGACGCCGGGAACATGGCGCTCAGAGTCCAGCGGGTGGGGTGGGTATTATCTGCCACGTAAAAAACCTCCAGTATTTTTGCACAGCGCGGTGGTTTTACCGCGAGGGGGAACCGTTCAGAATGAATTTTTCAATGGCCGCGGCCACGCCGTCATCATCAACCGTCGGCGCTATCCAATCGGCCAGATTTTTGAGGGCATCAGGGGCGTGCCCCATGGCAACTTTGGTGCCGGAAACTTCAAAAATGTCAATGTCGTTGTAAGAGTCGCCAATCATCAGGGTTTGGCTCAAATCAATGCCCAGGTAATCCACCAGTTCGCGGAGCGCCCAGGCTTTGGAGACGGAGCGCGACACCACGTTGCCAAAATAGATGCCGTTGCTGGGGTCCAGGCTCCAGGATACCTTGCAGATGGGCTGCATTTTTTCGGTTAGCAAATCAGCTCGATATTTTTCGGCGGGGGTGGAGGCCAACACCTGGCTTTTTACCACTTTTACCCGGTTAACCAGACCCATCAAATCCGTCACCAGCGGGTTGAGTTGCAACTTGCGGCGCTGGTGATCGGCCAAATGGCCTTCGCGCTCAATAAAGTAAAAGTCGTGGGCGTAAATTTCTAAAAAAAGGTCGTACTCGCGCGATAGTTCTATCACCCGCTGCGTGGCGCGCGGCGACAACGCCTGGAGAAAGACAATATCGTTAGAAGGCCACTGCACAATCGCCGCGCCGTCAAACACAATGTGCAGGCCATCCAGGTTTAAATGCCGAAAGAGGTGGTAACACGCCTCTGTGGCCCGGCCTGTACCCAGCGCCACCGCCACGCCTTGGTGTTGGGCCGCTTTAACCGCCTCGGTAACTTTGGGGCTGGGGTAAGCGCCGTGGCCAATCAATGTGCCATCAACATCAAGTACCAGTAATTTTATCTCGTTCATCCTGCCTGCCCGGTGTTGATTTTTAGTGATTATAGTTCAAACCCGTTAATCGTACATAAAATTGGCCGTTATTTTTACCAGGAACCGGCGTAATCCGGTTGGTGTGGTTTTAAAAGCTGATTGGTGTAAGCCCAGTGCAACTCAACCAACTGGCGCAGATGCAACAAATCGTGGGCTATCCACGCCGCCGCCATGTCGCCGGCGGTAATCGGGCCAAAGGGCGCGTCGTACACGGCCTCCCAATCCGGCTCCGGCAGGCTAAGGAGCCAATCCAGCGATTCCTGCCGCGCCGCCAAAAAATTATCCAGCGATTCCTGAAACGGCTGCTGGTTGTAGTTGTGCTCAGTAACCCAGCCCTGGGGGTTAATGGCCGGCCAGGGTTGGGTGGGGTGGTGCAGAATGTAATCCAGCCGCACCCTAAAATCCCACAGTTCTTCATCATAAAGGTGATTGATGACCTCCAGCATTGACCATTCGGTGGGGGTTTGTTTCCAGCTTGCCTGTTCGGGCGGTATCCCCTGCACAAAACTCCGCAGCCGGTAGGCGTTATCTGCCAGTTGGGTGGTTAATTTATCAAGATTCACTCCAAACTCCTTTTTGGCCCGCACAGGCCGGGGCTAACTCGGTTTTTCTATTTTGGCCGAATAAAAAATTTCATCGATACCCAACGAATTATCGGTTTTGATGGTTATTTTTGAAATTGAGTAGCCGGCTAATTGGGCCAGTTGGCTTTCAAAAAAGGGCAGGCCGGGGGCGTAGTAAAAAGCCGCGCCGGGTTTTAAGCCAGCCAGAATGTTCATATACAGCCGGGCAAAACGAGCCGCGCCGGTGGGGCTGTTTAAGTGGGCGTGGATAAAGTGGGTTGAAAATGATTGATGGGCGATAATCGCGCCCCAAGCGTTTTGGCCGTAATCAAAATCAAACCAGTCCTGCTGAAAAAAATTGGGCGCAGCCGGGGCAAACCGATCCAGCCCAAAAGCAGCGCAGCCCTGGCCGCGCAGGTAATTTACCAGCCTGCCCGCCGCGCCGCAGCCAATATCTAAAACCGGTTCCGGCAACCGGGCCGGGGTAAATCCTAATAGTTGCAACTGAAGCCGGGCCGAATACTCCTCGCACGGAACGGTGTTGAGCAGCGAATTGTTTGGCAACTCGGTGGGCTGGTAAGAGCTACAGTACGCCGATAAAATCAGCCGCAGTTTTTCGTGGTGGTTTTTCAGGGTAAGGGCGTAGGCCGCCGCCAGATCGCTTTGGGTGGCCGGTTTCTCCAGCACGGCCCCGGTTTCCCGAAAAAAGCCGGTATATTCGGCGTGCAGCATGTCATCATAAAACCTGGTGAAATTGATAAACTGATTTCGTTGATAAGTGTACGCCTTGGTGGCGCGAATACAATACTCAACCAGCAACTCCACGTTGGCCGGGTTGGATAAATAATCGGCGATGGCCTGCCGGTATTGGTGCATAAAATCTATAAAAGCCGGCTGAAACGATTGAAACAGGTAATTTGAAAAAACGTAATCAGCCAGGTTTTTGGTGGTGTGAGCTTGATACCGGTGATCAATTGATGCAAATATCAGCTTTTCCAGGTTGGTGGTGTTGATGGCGGCGGGCATAACCAATCTTTCAATGGGCCGAACGGCGGGCCGGCTGCACCCAGGTTGGCGTTAGCTGCGGCGTGGCTACCGTAACCGTAATGGTATTGGTGGTGGTGATGGGGGTAGTAGCCGGCGGCGGCGGAACCGTGGCTGTTGGCAACGCCGTGGCGGTAGGTTTGGGTTTGGGCCGCCGGGTGGCGGTGGGCGGCGGCGTGGGCGTGACCGTGGCCGTTGACGTGGGGGTATCGGTTATTTCGGGTGATGGTGTGGACGTGGGCGCATCCGTCGGCGTGGCGGTTGGCTCAGCGGCGGCGGGCGTTTCGGTTTCGGTGGGCGTTGGTGTTGGCGTATCTGTATCTGTGGCGGTGACTGTAGGCGTGGGCGATGCTGTTTCGTCGTCAGCGGGCGTGGCGGTGGGCGTGTCGGTTGTTGCGGGCGACGGGCTGGGCGAAACCTCCGGTGTGGCGGTGAAGTCGGGATCGGCGGTGGGCGAGTCGGTTGGCGTTACGGTTGGCGTAGCCGTAGCTTCATCCTCGTCCGGCGCGGTGGCGGGAGTTTCGGTGGCGGTAGGTGACGCCATTTCGTCGTCAGCGGGTGTGGCGGTAGGAGTTGGCGTTGGTTCAGCCGTGGGTTCGGCCACGTCAACTCCGGTGGGCGTTGGCTGGCTGGTTGGCGTTTCGGCCTCATCTTCATCAAAGGAATCAACTTGCGGCGCGGGTGCGGCTACATTAATCAGGTTAGAAATGGTGAGGGTGTTTGAGCCATCCGGCCCGGTGATGGTTAAGCTGACCGGGTACACGCCGGTAGCGGAGTAAACATGGCTTGGGTTTTGCAGCGAACTGCTGCCGCCGTCGCCAAAATCCCAGGCCCAGGTATTGATGGTTCCCAGCGAGCCATCGGTAAAGGTAACGGTGAGCGGCGCGGTGCCAGCCAGCGGCGTGGCCTGGAAATTGGCCACCAGCACCGCCGTGGTCACGTTAATGTAGTTGGTGCGGGTAAAGCTATCCGCGCCATCCGGCCCGGTGGCTACCAGGCTTACGGTAAATTCTCCCAGCGAGTTGTACACGTGCGTGGGGTTTTTAGCGGCGCTGCTGCCGCCATCGCCAAAATCCCACTGCCAGTTGGTAACATTGCCCTGCGATTGGTTGGTAAACGTAACCGTGAGCGGGTTATGCCCCACCAGCGGCGTGGCGGTAAATAGCGCCTGGGGCGTTGACGGTGAAACGGTAATCAGGTTGGATTGGGTTTGGGGCTGGCTCCAAACGCCGTTGGCTTGCACCCGCAGGCTCACGCTGTAGTTTCCGGCGGCGTAGGTGTGGGTGGGGCTATCGGTGGAGCTAACCGCGCCGTCGCCAAAATCCCATTCGCTGTTGCTGTGCGGGGTGGACTGGTTGGTAAAGCTAACCGCCAGCGGAGCCATGCCGCTGGTGGGGTTGGCGGTAAAAGCCGCCACCGGCCACACCGTAATGTAACTGGCTCGCGTTTGCGTGTTTTCGCCGCCGGTTCCGGCCACTTTTAAGGTAACGGTATAAATGCCGGCGGTGGCGTAAGTGTGGCTAATGTTGGCGCAAACCGGGCTGGTAACGCCATCGCCAAAATTCCAGGTGCAACTGGAGTAACTGCCGGTGGATTTGTTCTCAAAATTGGCGGTGAACGGTACCGACCCGCTGCGCGAAACGGCTTCAAACTGGGCCACCGGCCCGCCGGTAACGGTCAGCGTGACCGAGGCGGTATCGCAGGCGTCGTCATCCACGCAGATGCGGTAAAAGAAGCGATCGCTGCCGGTAAAGCCGGAATTGGGCTGGTAGGTAATCTGTTTGGTGCTGGAGTTAACCGTGGCCGTGCCGTTGAGCGGGTTGAGCGATATTTTCAGCGAGATATTGCTTTGTTCCATTACGCCATCGTCGTGGTTCCAGTCGTTATCCAGCACATCAATGATTACCGCCGTGTTTTGCAAAGTAGAAATGCTATCGTCGTTGGCAACGGGCTGCACAACAATGTAGTTGTTTCTGTTTTTGCTGTCGTCGCCGCTGGAGCCATCAATTTTTAATTTTATGTTGTACCGGCCAGCTTCCCGATACCAGTGTTTTTGGTCGTCGCAACTGCGTTTGGTGCTGCCATCGCCAAAATACCATTTGCAGCTATCGTAGTGGCCGGAGGAATCGTTATCAAATTTTACCCGCAGGGGAACCGCACCGCTGCGCGGGCTGGCGCTAAAATTGGCGTCCGGTTTGTCGTCATCATCATCGTTGTCACTGGATGATGACGAAACCTGGTTGGCCCACACTTTGATGATCGCGCCGCCGCTGCGCTCGTAATATTCCACGCGCAGGTTGTGGTTGCCGGTTGACAGCCAGCGGTCGCCCGACACTTCGCGGCGACCGGCATCGTACCAGCTATCAATGACCAGCGCGTTGTCTACAAACACGCGCACGCCGTCATCTACGGTGGCGTAAAACCGGTAGGTTCCCTGCGAAAAATACCAACTGCGCGTCCAGCGGGCCGAAAATTCATCGGCGGGCAAGCCAGATGCCGGCGCGCCGGTGCCCCAGTCAAAATCAACCGCGCCGTCGTTGCGGGTTATCAGCGGGTTGCCGCTCAGGGTTGAGTTGGTCCAGTATTCGCCTTTCCAGTCGGGGTAGGCGGTGGCGTTAATTTGTTCCCACCAAAGCTGAATTCCGGCGCTGCCGGCGCGCTCGTAATATTCCACGCGCAGTTGATGGCTGCCGCCAGCCAGCCAGCGGTCGGTGGTGATTTCGCGCCAGCCGCCATCGCTCCAGTTGTCACTGACCAGGGTGTTGTCAATGTACAGGCGCGCGCCGTCGTCAACCCACAGGTGAAAACGGTACTGGCCTTCGGCCAGCGCCAGCGAGCGGCTCCAGCGCACCGAAAAATTGTCGGCGGGCAGGCCGGAGGCCGGCGCGTTGCCGCCCCAATTAAAGGCCAGGTCGGTATCGGTGCGTACAATTACCGGCGCGCCCTGCAAGGTGGGGTTATCAAAATATTCGCCGCGCCAGGCGGTGGCGGGCAGCGCGGTGGGCGTGGCGGTGGGCGTGGGCAGCGGCGGCGCGGCAACCACCGGCACGTTAGCGGTGTTTTGCACAATGGTGTATTTGGCCGAAACCCAGCCGCGCCCGGTGGTTGCGCCCGAATATTCTATTTGCCACCAGCCACCCACGGCGTTAACGCCGGTAACTTTGGCGCTTTGGCCGGTTGACAGCAGCCCCAAAATGGGATAATCGTCGCCCGGCCCGCTCCGAATGTTCAAATCCGTGGCCGCCGTCACCGCGGGGACGCCGGTATTTGGCGTGGCGGTAGCTGCGGCGGTGGTGGGGCTGGCCACAACCGTTGCAGCCGGGGTGGAGGTTGCTCCAAAATAAATGGTTTCGGTGAGCGCCGAGACGGGAGTAACCGCCGGCGTCAGGCCGGCTTCGGTTTTTAGTTGATAGGTGGCCTGCGCGCCGGGGCCGCCCTGTTCCGGGTGAGCCAGCAGCAACAGGTAGCTTTTTTCGGCCCAGCGCGGCGATTCTTCCAGCAAAAAGCCCACCACAAAGCGGCCATCGGCATCGGCGGTGGCTCCGGCCACGGCAAACGCCGGGGGATTAGGTTCGTCGGGGGCGGTGAGGTAAAGCAGCACGTTGTTGTTGGCGGGCCAGCCCTGGCCGCGCACGGTAATGTAGGCATTGAGCGACCCACTGGCCGGCTCAATGGTGATGATGGGGACGGTAGTTTGCGGGGTAGCCGATAACCCCTGGCTTTGGTAGGCGGCGGATAAAAACACAAACCCGACCACGGCAAAAATAGCAAAAGCCCAACTGAGCAGTATCAGCAGCACGGCCAGCCGGTTGTTTTGGAGGCTATAAATAATCTTGGCAAAATTGTTTGGCATAGTTAGCTCTTTAAAAAACTCCCCGGACGTTTGGGCATCCGAGGAGTTTTTGTCCACATTAATTACTGGGGAAAGCGCCGATTAAGTTATTAAAGCAGTGATTGCCATCAGCAGCACTGGCGCTATTGAGTTAGCAACATCCCAGATGCCCCCCGACCCCGAAGATTTTATATAGTTGAAGATGGCGTGTGGCAAATACCATAAAACTGCTTGCTTATATTATACGTATTATACTGCGTTTGCCTTCAAAATTCAATGTTAGCAAAAACCGGAATCGTGGTCAATAACACCCGGCCAGGCGGGCGCGCTGCTGCACCAGCGCCAAAATCACATTGATGGTGGGCGTGTCTACATTTACCAGTTGGCCCAACTCTTGCACCGCCGTTAGCAGCGCGTCAATTTCCATGGGGCGGCCCCGCTCCAAATCCTGCAACATCGAAGTTTTGTGCGCGCCCACCGCCTCCGCGCCGGCAATCCGCTGCTCAATATCTATGCCAAACTGCACGCCCAGCTTTTCGGCAATGCGCTGGGCTTCCTGCATCATTGCCCGCACCACAGCGCGAGTGCCGGGGTCGGTGGCAATGGTATTGAGGGGGGCGTGGGTTAAGGCGCTGATCGGGTTAAACGACAGGTTGCCCCACAGTTTTATCCAAATCTCGGTCCGAATCTGGCTGCGCACCGGCGCTTTTAAGCCGGCCTGGCGCAAAATCTGGCTGAGTTGAGTGACCCGCTCGCTTTTTTCGCCGGCGGGTTCGCCCAGAGTAAAACCGTTGCCGCTAATGTGCCGGATTACGCCCGGCGCAACCACCTCGGTGGCCGGGTACACCACGCAGCCAATCACCCGTTCCGGGCCAATCAGTTGCCACTGTTGGCCGCCGGGGTCCACGCTTTTTAGTTGATGGTTTTGCCACGGGCCAGCCAGCTTGTAAAAATACCACCAGGGGATGCCGTTCACCGCGGTGACAACCGCCGTGCGCGGCCCCAGCAGCGGTTGGATTTGCGCCGCCGCCTCCGGCGCAGCCGGCGCTTTAAGGGTGATAATCACATAATCCTGCGGGCCGAGTTCCGCCGGGTTGCCGGTGCAGCGCGGGTAGGCCACGCGCTCATCGCCGTCAATTAAAAGTTTTACGCCCCCGGCTTGCATGGCCGCCAGATGCGCCCCCCGCGCCACCAGCGCCACCTCGGCTCCGGCCAGCGCCAGTTGCGCCCCTAAATACCCGCCAATAGCTCCCGCGCCGTAAATGCAAATGCGCATCAGTCCAACCCCAGCTTCTCGGCCAGGCCGATGCGTTGTAATTTGCCGGTAGCCCCTTTGGGAATTTCATCCACCACCACAATTTTGCGGGGAACTTTAAAATTGGCCAGCCGTTCGGCGGCAAAGGCGCGCAATTCCCGCTCGGAGGTTTCGGCTCCGGCGTGCAGCACCACCGCCGCCGCCACTTCTTCGCCCAGTTTGGGGTGGAGCATGGCAAAGGTGACGGCTTGCTGCACCGCGGGATGCGCCATCAACACCTCGTCCACCTCGCGCGGGGAAACCTTCTCGCCGCCCCGGTTGATGAGTTCCTTTAGCCGCCCATTAATGGTCAGGTAATTATCGCTGTCCATTACGCCCTGGTCGCCGGTGCGAAACCAGCCGTTGGTAAAGTTAGCGGCGTTGGCCTGGGGATTGTTCTCGTAGCCGGCAATCACGTTGATGCCTTTAATCACAATCTCGCCGATGCTGCCGGTGGGCAGCAAGTGGCCCTGGTTGTCCATAATGGCCACTTCTAGCCCAATGGCCACGCCCACGGTGCCGGGTTTGCGCGGGCGCGGCGGCAGGGGATTGCTGGTCATCTGGTGGGCGGCTTCGGTCATGCCGTAGGCTTCAATCACCGGGGCGTTAAACGTTTCTTCTAATTGATGCAATACCTGTGGCGGCAGCGAGGCCGAGGCGGAGCGCACCAACCGCAGCGAGGCAGCGGCAATGGCCGCGCGGTTGCGCTCGGCGCGGGCCAGAATGGCCTGGTGCATGGTGGGCACCGCCGTGTACCAGGTGGGGTTGGCGGCAGCCAGCCAGGTAAAAAATTGCAAGGCATCAAAACCGGGGGTGCAAAACACGCTGCCCCCGGCGCTCAACGAGGCCAGCACCGCCGCCATTAAGCCGTGAATGTGAAACAACGGCATCACATTTAAACAACAATCCCGGGGCGTTAACGCCAGCGTGTGGCGGGTGTTGCCCGCCGAGGCGCAAATATTCTGGTGGGTGAGCGGCACAATTTTGGGGCGGGCGGTGGTGCCGGAGGTGTGCAAAATTAACGCCGTGTCGGTGGCGGCAGCCAGGCCACCGGCAGTGGTGGGCGGCAGCGCCGGGCTGCCGGGAGCCGGGACAATTTCAAACAGGCCGGCGGGCTGGGCCGGGGTTGTGACCAACTCTAAAACGGGGATGTTCAACCCCTGGGCGGCGGCAATTGCCGGCGAGGCGCTGCCCCGCTCTACCAGCAGGGCTTTGGCCTGTAAATCCTGAAGATAAAAGGCAAATTCGGATTGCTGGTAGGCCGGGTTGAGCGGCGCGGTGATAGCGCCCGCCGCCACCGTTACAAAAGCGGCAGCCATTTCCGGGCTGTTGGGCAGCACAATCGCTACCCGGTCATTGCGGCCCAGGCCCAGCCGGTTTAACGTGGCCACGGTATGGTGCAGGTGTTGGCGCAGGCCGTGGTAGGTTAGCGCCGGGCGATTGGGCGCGGCAATGGCGGGCGCGGCTTCATTGCCGGCGGTCAATAGTTGAGAAATTGTGGTTGGGTTTAACATTGTAACCTCTTTTGGCGCTTTCAAACTGAAAAATAAATCGATTATGCTGTGCTTCAGGTTATTCAAAGGTTAAATGAGTTGTAGCAAAGAATAAATCGAAAATATCAATAAGTAAATAAAAATATATGAAAGTTGAATAAGCTGTAGTAAAAGATAAATCGAAAGTAGCAACAAGTAAATGAAATCATTCAAAGATTAAATGAACCGTAGCAAAGAATAAATCGAAAGTAACAACAAGTAAATAAGCAGCGGTTAGCGGGTAGCCTTCGGTGGTTAGTTTGCCAGATGCTACTTGCCACCTGCTACCAGCCAAAGATTACAGGTATTGCTTTAGCCAGGTGATGATGGCGCGTTCTTTGAAGTTCTGGGCCATTTCCAGCAGTTGGTTGGCAAAGGGGATGTACTTTTCATCCGCTGCTTTGAGTCGCATGGCCCGCTCTAAAATTTGGCGCAGGTTGCCCAACATGGCCAGGTGGTACAACTGGGCCAACTCTTCTGCCGGTGGCGGGGTGATTGTAACCTGTTTATCCGCCGCCGGTTCGGCTATGTCCAGGTCATCAAAAATCCATTTTAAATGGAGGTGTTTTTCCAGCAACGCCGCCAGGGTGGGCCAGCTAATGGGTTTGGGTAAAAAGTCGTCGTAGCCGGTATCAATGCTTAAAACCTGATCCTGGTGAGACACGCTGGCCCACATGGCAATAACGGGCGGTTTGGGCGAGCCGGTAATCTGCCGGACGTGGTGCAGGGTGGTTAACCCGTCCATAACCGGCATGTGCCGATCCAGAAGAATCAAATCAAAGTTGGTGGTTGGCAGCAAGTCTACCACCTGCTGGCCGTTTTCGGCTTCTATGGTTTCAAACCCCAGCGGGCGGAGCAGGTCAACAATTACGGCCCGGTTAGATGGAATGTCGTCTACCACCAGTATTTTTTGACGGGGGCCGTTGTACCCAATAATGGTTTTGCCCGCCGGGTATTGCGCCGTAATGTGAGGCTCTTCCTCGGTGATGGGCGTAATAATTTCAAACCAAAAGGTGCTGCCTTGCCCCAGAGTGCTGGTTACATACAGGTCGCCATCCATAAGTTGCACTAACTGGCGGCTGATGGTTAACCCCAGGCCGGTGCCGCCGCCCTGGCGAGCCACTTCCTCGACCTGCTCAAAGGGTTGAAAAATCTGCTCCAGGTAATGCGGCGCAATGCCAATGCCGGTGTCTTTAACCTCAAACCGCAGCCTGGCCAAAGGGATAAACAGCGAGTCGGGGGTATCGGGCGGGGTAGGGGCGGAATAGGCCGGGCGGCTAATGGTAAACGTAACCCCGCCGTGGTTGGTAAATTTTATGGCGTTGCCCAGCAGGTTTAGCAACACCTGGCGCAGCCGGGTTTCATCAACCTGAACAACAATGGGCAGGTCGGGGGCAGGCTCAAAGGTAAAGGCCAGGTTTTTTGACTCTGCTTTAAGCTGGATGATATCCACAATGGCCTGCAAAAAAATGGGCAAATGCACATTGGTGGGGTACAGGGCCAGTTTGTCAGCCTCTATTTTTGATAAATCCAGAATATCGTTAATCAGGGCCAGCAAATGCTCGCCGCTGTGTTGAATAATGTTCAGGCCGCGCCGTTGGGCCGGGGTTAAATCCCGGCTTTGCTTGAGGATTTGGGCATACCCCAGAATGCCGTTGAGCGGCGTGCGCAGTTCGTGGCTCATGTTGGCCAAAAAGATGCCTTTAGCGTGGTTGGCGGCTTCGGCGGCTTCTTTGGCAACCATTAACTCCGAGGTGCGCTCTACCACCAACTCCTCCAGGTGGTCGCGGTGTTTTTTTAGCTCCTCTTCGGCCAGTTTGCGGTCGGTAATATCCCTGAAAACGCCTTCGATGGCTGCCGGCTGGTCGTGGCCGTTGGCCACAAACTGAATATTGCCATCGGTGATTACAATGGTGCCGTCTTTGCGTTTAAACGGCACTTCGTAATTGCTAACTATACCGGTGGCGGTTAGCAATTCCAGCAGACGGGTTCTATCCTGGGGATTAGCGTAAATATCGTTGGGCATATTTTTGGATAGCAAATCCGGCATGTCATCGTACCGCAGCAGGGCCACCATCGCCGGGTTAGCCAGCAGCAGGTTGCCGTTAAGTTCGGTGAGCAGATAGCCTTCCTGCATATTTTCAAAAATCCGCCGGAATTTTTCTTCGGCCTGGCGGATTTCCTGAATTTGCCGGGTAATTTCGTCGCCCATTTGCATTAAAACCCGGCCAAACGGCTGAAATTCCTGGTACGGAATCCAGGTGTCCGGCAGGTCGTACACGCCGGCGGCGTAAGAACTTACAATGGTGTTAAGCTGGCCAAACGGCCTTTTTAAAAAAGAGCGCAGAAAAAAGCCCGTAACCACCACCAGCGACAGCAAAATAACCGAGTTGGTGAGCAGAAAAAACAACAACGATTGGTAGTTTCTGGCGTTGTAAATATCGTTGGTGAGCCAAACATGCACGCTGCCCACAATTTGGCCGGCATGGGCAATCGCGCTGGATTTGTGGATAATGTCAATGTAGCCGGTTTTCTCTTGTAAAAAAATAACCTTGCCGCTTTCATCCCGTATTTCCAGGCGCACCACAAAATCATCCTGAAAAATGGTTTGGGCCACCGTTTTCATGGTTGGCTCGTCAATATTCCACAAGGGAATTTCCAGGCTGCCCACCAAATAAGCCACCACCGCATTAGCCTTTTCCTGCATTTCCAGTTGCGTTTTTTGGGTTTGCCGAACGTAGATAATGGTCATAGCCGTGGTTGATACCACAATTACGGTTATAATCAGGCTGATGGTGAGCCAGTTAGCCAGCGAATAAGTTTTTTGGGGGTTAGTCATGGTTAACGGTTCTCTTTTTATAACCGGCCAATAAATTGCCGGCGTCATCTTTGCCGGGAGCGGGCCAAAATTATAGCGGCAAACAATAACGGATTTTGGTCGGGCGTTACCGGCGGAGTTATAACCAATTTTAGGCAAAGTTGGTTAAAAAGATAAATTTTGGCATAATAAATGAAAACAGTTTCGGAACACCCGCCGCCTTTTTAAGGAAAAAACAATGAATAGCTCGTTCAGCCCGGAACTTAATGCGCAATATACTATTTTGGTAGTGGATGACAACCCTACCAACCTGGGCGTAATCTCCGATTACCTGCACAACCTGGGGTTTAATATTTTTGTGGCGCAGGATGGCGAAAGCGCGCTGGAAAAAGCCCATTACGCCCGGCCCGACCTGATTTTGCTGGATGTGCGCATGCCCGGCATTGATGGCTTTGAAACCTGCCGCCGCCTTAAAGCCGAGCCGCTCACCGAGGAAATCCCGGTGATTTTTATGACCGCCCTGGCCGAAACCGATAACAAGGTGATTGGGTTTAACGCCGGCGGGGTGGATTACATTACCAAACCGCTTCAGTTAGAAGAAGTGGGCATCCGGGTAAAAACGCATTTGGGTATTCACGCCATGCGCCGGCAACTGGAGGCGCAAAACGTTCGGTTGCAGCAGGAGATAGCCGAGCGCAACCAGGCCGAGGCTGCGCTACGCGCCGCTCATTCCGAGCTGGAACTGCGGGTGCAGCAGCGCACCGCTCAACTGGCGCAGGCCAACTTTAACCTCAAAGCGGAAATCACCGAGCGCAAACGAATTGAAACTGAAATTCAGCAGCGCAACCGCGAATTAACCCTGCTCAACCGCATTATCGCCGCTTCTGTCACCGAAACCAAAACCGAAGCCATTCTGGGTATTGCCTGCCGCGAGTTGGCCGCCACATTCGAGGTGCCTCAGGCGGCGGCGGCGCTGTTCAATGATAAAAAAAACCAGGCGGTGGTGGTGGCCGAATACCTGGCCGCGGGCCGCCCATCGGCTTTGCAACAAGCCATCCCCATCGAAGGCAACCTGTCAATCCAGCAGATTATCGCCACCAAAGCGCCGTTATACATTGCCAACGCCCAAACCGACCCCCGCACCACGTTTGTTCACGAATTGATGTGCCGGCGCGGCACGGTATCGCTGCTGATTGTGCCCATCCTCACCATTGAAGGCGACGTTATTGGCACGCTGGGGTTGGATGCCCTTGAGCCGCGCGATTTTTCGGCGGAGGATATAAACCTGGCCTGGCGCGTGGCCGACCAGGTATCGAGCGTGCTGGCCCGCCTGAAATTGGACGAAGAGCGCCAGCGGCTGGAAGCGCAATATTACCAATCCCAAAAAATGGAGGCCATTGGCCGGCTTACCGGTGGCGTGGCCCACGATTTTAACAACCTGCTCACGGTGATTGTGGGCTACAGCGAACTGGCGCTGGGCCGGGTTGATGGCGTTGACCCGCTCCACTGGGATATTCAGCAAATATTATTGGCCGGAGAACGCGCCGCCGGCCTAACCCGCCAGCTTTTGGCCTTTAGCCGGCAGCAGGTTTTGCAACTTGTCATTCTCAACCTCAATGAAGTGGTGAACAATATCAACTCCATGTTGCAGCGGTTAATCGGCGAGGATATTGATTTTATCACCATTCTGGAGCCAAACCTTGGTTATATTAAAGCCGATTCCGGGCAGATTGAACAGATTATCATGAACCTGGTGATCAACGCCCGCGACGCTATGCCCGACGGCGGCCAGTTAACCATTGAAACGCAAAATGCCTATTTGGATGATTTGTACACTCGCCGGTATGTTAATTTAAAAACCGGCCCCTACATTTTGCTGGCGGTGAGCGATACCGGCGTGGGGATGGACGCCGAAACCCAGGCCCACATTTTTGAGCCGTTCTACACCACCAAACCCCAGAACAAAGGCACGGGGTTGGGGCTGGCTACGGTTTATGGCATTATCAATCAGTACAACGGCCACATTGTGGTTTCCAGTAATCCCGGCCACGGCACCACCTTTAAAATTTACCTGCCGCAAAACAACACCACCATTGAGCAAATTGATCTGGCTCCGGTTGTTACCCGGATTAAACAGGAAACAGAAACCGTTTTGTTGGTAGAGGATGACGACATGCTGCGCGAGTTGGCCAAAACCACCCTGCTGGATAGCGGTTATACGGTGCTAAAAGCCGCCAACGGCGAAGAAGCCCGCCACATGTGCGAGACTTATTTGGGGCCAATCCACCTGATGCTCACCGACGTGGTGATTCCGGGGGGCGTTAACGGCCCGCAACTGGCGCAGGAAATATCGCTGTTGTACCCCGACATCAAAATTTTATATATGTCGGGTTACACCGATAACGCCCTGATTCACCGGGGGGTGCTAGATAAAGGCATTGCCTTTTTGCCCAAGCCGTTTATCCCCACGCAGTTGTTGCGCAAAGTGCGCGAGGTGCTTGACGCCGCCTGACCGGGCAGACCATGCTAACCCAAACTGACCCCGTAAAGTAAAATCCCCGGCACTTTTTAAGTGCCGGGGATTTTTAATTGCCATGTTTGCGGCCTGTTTTTAGCGGTTCAAGCGGCTACCGGCGCTGAATAACGCGGTAGGCTTCCAGGTCAACGCCCACTTTTTTGCGGGTGTAATCCATATCCAGCGATTCGGTGGAGACGGCCTCGGCCAGCAGTTGGTTGGTGCGGGTGTCAATGTAAATTTCGCTTTCGGTGCGCCCCCGAATAGCCAGCTTGCTGAGCTTGCTCGACAGGTTAACCGCCGGGCCAACCATAGTCGCTTCCGGGCCAACCGTGCCGGTTTTTACTTTGCCGGTGCTAATGCCAATGCCCATGCCGGTTTTGGCAAACTCCGGGCTTTCGCGCCGCCATTCATCACGTAAAATTTTGTAGGCTTCGCGCATTTTCAGCGCCGCCATCAACGCCGAATTGGCGGCGGTAATCTGCCCATCCTCGTGGCGGCCCGGAAAATTGCCAAACACGCCCATCACGCTATCGCCCAGGCTTTTATCCATAGCGCCGCCGGCCTGCACAATAATGGTAGACATCCGCAGCAAATATTCATCCAGATAGGCCACCATCAGTTCCGGGCCGATGGCGTTGGTAAGGAACGTGGATCCGTGAATATCGCCCATCACCACGGTTACTTCGTTTTGGTGGGTGAGTTCGGCAATGTAGCCGGGGTCGTAGTAGCGGTTTAAATCAACGCGGCGGCCAAGCTGCCGGTCGCGCAGCAGGCGCAGGCCCGATGTTTCGGCCAGCGAATGGGCAATCGAGGGATAACGCTGCACCACGGCCTCAAAATCTTCGCGGCTGATGGCCAGCAGGCGGGTGGGTTTGGTGGCGCGGATGGTGGCGGTGCGGGGAATGGCCCGCAGCAGGGCAATCTCGCCAAAAAAGTCGTTGGGGCCAAGCCGGTTGATTACGCCGCTGGGTTGGCCGCCCATATCGGGGGCCAGCACCTCAACCTGCCCGGCCTCGATGACGTAAAATGTTTTGCCCATTTCACCCATGTGAAAAATAATCTGGCCGGGCCGGTAATCTTCTACCTTGATGCGTTGGGCCAGCACAATGCTTTGCTCCAGCGTCATTTTACTGAGGATGGGAATATTTTCCAGCACCCGCACCACGCCGGTGGACATGGCTTTATCCAGCAGCAAAAGCTGGTTTTGGGCTTCGGTGTAATCGGGTTTAATTTGGATTGCGGTGCGAAAAGATTGGCGCGCGCCTTCGTAATCCCGCAGAATTTTTTGGGTAGTGCCCAGGTTGTAAAAGTGATGGGGGTTGGCCGGCTCCAGTTGGGTGGTGGCCCTGAATACCGTGAGCGCCTCAACGTATTTGCCCTGGTCGTGGTAGGTAATGCCCAACTGGTTGTAGGCATCCACAAAATCAGATTTAAGGTGGATGGCTTCTTCCAGGTTTTCAATGGCGCGCTCGTATTGCTCTACCTTGCGGTACAGCGAGCCGATTTCGTAGGCTACTTCGGCGCTGCCGGGTTTTTCTTCGCTGGCCATGTGCAGGTAGCTCAGTGCCTCCGGGTAGCGGCCCAACTGGTGGCAGGCCAGCCCGGCGCTGAACAGCAGCGCGTGGTGCTGGCTCATGGGCAGGGTGCGCTCCAGCCGTTGCAAGGCGATGGCAATTTCTTCGCCGGAGTTAACCAGGCATTGCGCCGCCAGCCAGATACGGGCGTAATCGTTAGTATCCCCCAAAATTTTGGAGTAGAGGCTGGGTTTGTTGTGGGTAATGCCGTACAGCAGCACAATGGTGCCCTGCCAGCGCCGGCGCGCCTCGTTGCTGCGGAGTTGGGGTTCAAGGTCCAAATCCTGGTCGCGTTGGGCCAACGCCGCAAAAAATTCCTGGTAGGTGTGGTGGGCAAATTCAACCCAGTTTCGGTTATCAGAGTAACGCACCAGCCCGCTATCCAGAATTTCGGCGTGGATTTGCTGCGGCGTGAGCGGCTGGCCGGTTTCCTGGCGCTGGCGCGGCGAGGCCGCCGCCTGGTGCAACTCAAGCTGGCGGGCAATCATCTCCAGCCAGCGATCCAGGCCAAACGTCCACACCTCGGCTTCTTGCATATCCAGGCCCAGCGCCGCCAGCGCGCTTTTGCGGAGCGCCAGCGGTGCCTGGGGTTTTACCGGCCCCAGCACCTTTTGCCATTCGCTGTCGGTGCGTTGCAGCAGGTTATCGGTGAACACTTCAAACAGCACGCCCCGGTTTTTGGGCAGTTCTTCATCGCTGCGTTTGGCAATTTGGGCCAGCATAAATAACGCCAGCGGCGTTTGAGCCAGGTCTTCCAGTTGCGGGTCGTTGTAGATTTCTCTGGATACGGTGCGGCCCTGCTCGGCGCTGAGGTATTTTACCAAAAAAGTCTCAATATCCTCGCCGGAGAGACGTTGCAGCAACGCGGTACGAAAACCCTTGAGCGGGGTGTAATCCTGGGTGCGGCACGCCAGAAAAAAATTGTGCTGGCTGTATTTTTGGATGAACTGGCTTAAAATTGGCCGGGTTTTTTCCTGGGCGGGCATCTCGTTGAGGCCATCCAGCAAAAATAAAATTGACCTGAGCGGCGTTTCGTGGTGATTGCGCCCGTCGAGTAGTTGGGTTACGTCTTTTACCGTTTCAAACTCGGTGATGCCGTAGCTGCGGAAAATATCAAGAATCAGGGCTTCGATGGAGGTTTGCGGCGTAAGGTTGTTGAGTTTGATAAAAATGGGCAACACAATTTTGCCCTGCGCCATTTTTAGCGCGTGGATAGACGCCTCAATGGTATCGAGCATAATCCGGCGCAGCACGGTGGTTTTGCCGGCGCCGGCCTCGCCCAGAATAACGGTGCGGGCGTCACCGGCAACAAGCTGGCGCACATCGCTGGGTTTTTCGCGGAACAGGCTAGAGCCTTCAATGGCAAACCGGCGCAACGGCGATACAATCTCGCCGGGGTCGGTGGTGCGTTGGTCCAGCCGTTGCTGGGCAATCGTGGTGATAATATCAAGCACGTTGGGCGCTTTGTGGTTGAGCAAACTCAACGACCGGCGGGTGAGGGTGAGCAGTTTGGTGGGCCGGGTGGTGCGCACCGTGGCGGTGCGCGGTATTTTTTTGATTAAAGCAATTTCACCAAAAAAATCGCCTTTGCTCAGTTTGGCAATCACCATATCGTTGCCCAGAGCATCGGGCAGCAGCACCTCTACCTCGCCGTTAACAATAATATAGGCGGTGCTGCCCTTTTCGCCGCGCTCAATGAGAGTGTGGTTGGCGGGATGGGTTTCGGCGGTGGGAAAGAGCGGGGCCAGTTGGAGCAATTCCTGGTAGTTGAGGGTGTGGCGCGGCAGCAGCGGGGCCACGGTTTCATCGGCCCGGCTGGCCTTGAGCGGCAAATACAACTCTTTCCAAATGCGGTAATCGGGGTCTTCTAAAATTTGGCGCAGATAACGCTGCACCGGCGGCAGGTTGCCGTACAGTTCAACGGCAGCGGGCGCGCCCAACGGCGATGGTTGGGCATCGAGGGTTGAAAATTTAAAGGAGTGCCCCTTCCAGCTCCAAAAATCGGGGGCGTTACGCGCCAGTTGAGTGACAAACTCCGCCGCGCCCCAAATTACCACCGGCTGGGTGATGGTTCTGAGCCGGTCACGTAAAAAATTGAGCAGCTTTACAAAATTTTCGCGCTGGTCGGGATTAAATTTTTCAACCCCGTACACAAAAATGGCAATGGAGCGGTATTTGCCGGTTAGCTCCAAATTTTTAAATCGGGGATGGTCGGTTAATTCGGTGAGGCTGCGAACCAGGTTGGTATCTTTGCTGCTAACCTCGTAATTAAACAGGTAAATGCTTTCCGCTTCCAGGCGCTGGCGAAAATAATCAAACAGGCGGGCGCGTAAATCCAGGTCATCGCATTCGGCTACTGCCAGCCCCCCCAGGTTGCCCATGCGGAGCATAGCCAGCAGCGTTCTGATTTCATCGGGAAAACGGGCGGCAAATTCATCGGTTTCGGGCAGGATGATCATAGTTATGGTTAACCGCTCTCAGTGGAGTTTTTTGGTAATGGGCGTAATTTTCAAAAAGGATGGAGATGTTCACAAACTTAACGCTGTCAGATTATAACACCGTTATTGAGGCCATGTCAACGATAACCTTAAAATGAGGCGCGGGGATATTGACATTATTTTCAGTCCATGATATTATTCTCCCTGTCTTTCGAGCCGTTAGCTCAGTCGGTAGAGCAATTGCCTTTTAAGCAATGGGTCGTGGGTTCGAGTCCCACACGGCTCATTTGGGGAAGCCCCCAGATGAAGTAAATTAGCCGGTCAATCCTCTGACCGCTTGATTAGCAAAATCAAAAGCCCCGTCGCAACCCGGCGGGGTTTTTTTGTTTGCCAAATGACGAGCGCCGAATTACGAATTGCGAATGTCACCCTGAGGGCGCATGCCCGAAGGGTCTCCGGTAGGGGCGGGGCTTGTCCCCGCCCTGAACCTTGACCAAAGGTTAGTCAACCCTGACCAAACGTTGGTCAACCCTGACCAAACGTTGGTGAACCTTGACCAAACGTTGGTGAACCTTGACCAAACGTTGGTCAACCTCAACCAAAGGTTGGTCAACCTCGACCAAAGGCTGGTGAACCTCGACCAAAGGTTGGTGAACCTTGACCAAACGTTGGTCAACCTCAACCAAAGGTTGGTGAACCTTGACCAAAGGTTGGTGAACCTCGACCAAAGGTTGGTGAACCTTGACCAAAGGTTGGTGAACCTCAACCAAACGTTGGTGAACCTCGACCAAAGCAACGTAGGTCACGTTTCAAACGTGACCTACACCCAAACCCAACACGAATTTCACGAATAAACCGAATGGAACGAATTTTTGACAGGGATTATTGAGGTTTTGCGCCCCGGCAGGTTATTGCGGCGGGATGCCCCAAAATTGCACGGCGCCGTCTCGCAGGTGAAACACTAACATCCTGTCATCCGGGGTGAAGTACATTTCCAAAGCTGCCGGTATTTCCACCGTTTGCAACAGTTTCTTGCTCTTCGCTTCCCATAGAAGCAATGCGCCGGCGTCTTCCCGCCGGGTTGGGTCACTGTTTTCATAAGCGGCGGCCAAAATTGAACCCGAAGATGAAAAGCGAATGCCAACACACCTGGTTTTATGGCCGGCTATATCAACCCGATTTTTTTGCTCCGGGTTAGCTGTATCCCACAGGGTTATGGTTCCATCATCCTCATTGTTGACCGCCAGGGTTTTATTATCGGGTGAAATGTCCAATCCACGATAACCCTCGGACCCCCAAAACGTTTGCAACAATTCCCCATCTTTCGCCTTCAGCAGATACGCCTCCCTGCTGGACCGTGAAGCAAGCCTTCCGTCAGACGAGAAAACAGGGTCAGTAACATCATCCCCACGAGTAGGCGATCTCAAAATGTTCAATTCCTCACCGGTCCGAACATCGAGAATCTCTAACACACCGCTCTCTGCCGAAGCCATCACCTGGCCGTCGGGTGACAGGGCCAAATCTCTCAGGGTCATAGACGTATAATTCCAGCCCCCTAAATTTTGAATATGTTGGCCTGTTGTCAGGTTCCAGATCCAGGCGGATTGCCCCTTTTTTTCAAAGGAGGCCAGGGTGTTTCCGTCGGCGGAGATAGCCAGGTGCGTTACCGGGGAGGAATGCCCGGCCAGGGTACGCACCATTTTACCCTGGGTGGTATCCCATATTTGTATCCGGTTATCCTGGGAATTGGCGATGAATATTAAATTATTGGGCGCAACCGCTATCGCTTTAACCGCGCTCTGGTAGCCTTCAATTGCCCCCAGGGCTGCGCCCGACTGAACCTGCCACAACCGGACGACGCCGCCAAATAGTTCCCCTGAAGCCAGCACTGCCCCATCGGGTGAAAAAGCCAGGCTGGTGGCTACCCCGTTGGAATAACCGGTGAAAGTGCGTTGCAGGTTTCCGGTGGTCACATCCCACAGCCGCGCCGCGCGGTCATCTCCACCGGAGGCCAGCAGCTTGCCATCGGGGGAAAAGCGTAAACTCTCCACGCTGGCGGTATGCCCCTCCAGGGTCTTCAGGAGGGTTCCGGTTTCGACATCCCACAGGCGAATAGCGTTATCGTATCCAGAGGCCAGCAATTTCCCATCCGGCGAAAACGCGGTGATGGACTTGGCCAATATCGTTTCCGGATCAGGTTGGCCCTGCAAATCTCGCCAGAGCGTGCCGGTCTGCACTTCCCATATCTTAAGGGTATGGTCGTTGGTGCTCGAAGCCAATAGTGAACCATCCGGGGAAAAGGTTAACCCACCCGCCAGTCTATGGGGGTGGCCGGCCGAGGTTCGGAGCAACTGTCCGCCGGTAATATCCCAAAAGCCTATCCGGCCATCATTCAGGGCAGTAGCAAGCACCTTACCGTCCGGCGCAAACGCTACCCTTTCTAAATTAAAATCCTTTACTTGCCAGCTACCCACCAGGGTTCCGGTGGTCACATCCCAGCGGTTAATGGTTTTGCCCCCCACCTGGGCCATCAGTTGGCCATCCGCCAGGAAGGTCATCGCCAGGATTTCGCTGTTGGCCGGGATAAGGCGGCGCAACTCCAATGTTTTGGCATTGTGCAACCAGATGCCGCTGGATGTTCCCACGGCCAGAAGTTGCCCATCGGGGCTGTAAGCAATCTGTTTGACCTGCCCCCGGCCCCACATCGCCAGCAGTTGCAGCCGGTCAACGTTGGCGGGGGTGATCGGCTCCTTTGGCATTGGCACGGGCGTCCCGGCCAGCACGGGCAAGTTCGGCATGGACGAGGCGGTCGCGGCGGGGGACGCGGTTGGGGCGGGGCCGCCGGCAAAGGCGGTCACGGCAATAACGGCAAGCAGCAGCAACAGCTGGTGTTTTACGCGCATAAATCAACTCCCTGAGGAATGACGAGTTACGAATGGTGAACGAAAATTCGTCGTTTGTCGCTCGTCATTCGTCACTCGTAGCTCGTAGCGGCCCAATCATACCATCGAATGGGCGAGTTTGCGAATGGCGGATTATCTGCTCCGGTCACGTTGATTTTTTTCACTCCGTAGAACGGCGCTACGATATTTCTATACGGAAATTTTACAAATTTTTTTGAACAAAACCTGTTATAATGAAGAATAATTTTATTTGCCGAACGGTTGCTACGCCGCGCGACGGAACGGCAACTCCAAAACGGGAAAAGATACTCCGATGACCATTCTAAAACAATTGTATCACCGCATGATCGCCGCAATGGGCGTGCCGGGGCTGGAAATTCCAACCACGGCGGTAAAATTTTACCGGGTAGGCGAGGCCATCCCGGAGCCGGTACTGGATAACTGCCCCGTCCGCATCACCCTGACCAGTTGCCAGGCAGCCCGGCAAGCCTCGTTGGGTGATGCCGTGCTGATTACCGCCGATAATATTGGCTGCATTGCGGCGGCCATCAGCCTGGGGCTGGTAGATGGCCAACAGAACACGCCGCTGCACGGCTCACGGGTTTATACGGATTTAATGCAGCGGCAATCCGGCCTGGCCGGTGATTTTTTGCCTCCCACTCCTCAGGATTTTTCCGAAGGACGGGTGTACGCCTGCCGGGAGGCGGGCCGGTTTGACTTTTGTCTGTTTGGTCGTGATGACAGTGGCCGATACCGGGACGTGGACACGGCCAAATTAGCCATTGCCGATATGTTAGCTATTCAACCCCCCACGATTCAGGGGGTGTTTTTTTACTCGCCGGATTTTGAGGAGCTTGATTTAACCCCCGATGTGGTGGTGTGCAACGTGAGGCCGGTAGAACTAGCCCGCATCATCCAGGCTTACCAGTACAACACCGGCCAAAGGGTGGTCGCCAGTATTGGCAGCCTGCGCGCGGTTAACTCCGATTTGATTGTGCGCCCTTACCTGACCCAAACCATCAACGTTTCTGCCTATTGTTTGGGGTCGCGCCTGATTGCCCAATACGAAGCCGACCGGCTGGGCATTGGGCTGCCCTTTAACCTGTTTGAGGTAATGGTGCAGGGCATGGAAGACTCAAAAACCGGCTACCCGTTTCATCTTTACCCCGGAGCGGCTGAACTATGAACAATCTACTCAAAACAATGGTCAACCGTATGTCTAAAATGACGGACACCGTGCTCACCGACCAGCACTTTGCCGTGCTTGATTACGCCCAGATGTATTACGAACAGCACAAGGTGGGGCCGTTGTACCAGAATATTAAAAAATCCACCGGCGTAACCCGCGAAGAAATTGACCGCATGTTTCCCCACGGCCTCAATTCGGTGTATACGTGGGTGGGCATTCCCATCCACGCGGCGGATGACCCCTGCAAGCCGGTGGCCGATGTGGCTGTGCCCGATTTCAGGTACGTGTACCTGGATTATAACGCCACCACGCCGCTTCGCCCGGAGATTGTTGCCAGTCTGGTATCGCATATTGAGGCTCCCCGCAGCTTTGGCAACCCCAGCAGCAGCACCACGCTGGGCAAAAAGGCGTATGACCTGGTTTATCAGGCCCGCACCGAGTTGGCCGCCTGTTTAAAGGCCAAACCCGAAGAGATTATTTTTACCGGCTGCGGCTCAGAAGCCAACAACATGGCCCTTAAAGGCATTGCCTTTCAACACCTGGCGGACAAGGGCCATATAATCAGCACCGTGGTTGAACACCCCTCCATTCTGCGGACGCTGGATTTTTTACAGCAGATCGGCTTTGAAGTAACCTGCCTGCCCGTGGATAAAGAAGGCCGGGTGCAGCCCGAATCGGTGCAGGCTAATTTGCGGCCCAACACCATTCTGGTTTCGGTGATGGCGGCCAATAACGAAATTGGCGTTATTAACCCCCTCGGTGAAATTGGCCGCATTTGCCAGGCTGCCGGCGTGCCGTTTATGGTTGACGCCATTCAGGCGTTTGGCAAAATACCGCTGGCCCCCAAAGAACTTGGCATCTCACTGATGGCTATGTCCGGGCATAAAATTTATGCGCCCAAAGGCGTTGGGGCGCTCTACAAAGATAAAAGCCTCACCCTGCCGCCGTTGATTCACGGCGGCGGGCAGGAATTTGGATTGCGCGCCGGCACCGAAAATGTCAGCGCCATTATGGCCTTTGGCAAAGCCGCCGCTCTGGCTCAACGTGAAATGGCGCAAGAACACCGGCGGCTCAGTGAATTGCAGGAGTTTTTCCTGACCGAGTTGCGCCGGGTTGCGCCGGGCTTTATTGTGAACGGCTCGCTCACCGACCGGCTACCCAATAACCTCAGCATCGGTTTTCCCGGCGTAGACAGCGGCTCGGTGTTGCTCAGCCTCAACCAGATTGGCGTGTACGTGTCGGCGGGGTCGGCGTGCAGCGCCGGCAGCAAAGATGCCTCGCACGTAATGAAGGCTTTGGGGGTTAACACCGATTATTACGGCATTGTGCGGTTTAGCTTTGGGCTGCAAACCTCTCTGGAAGATTTGGAATACCTCTTTAAATACCTGCCGGAAATTTTAAAACAGCTTGGATAATACCGATTAATTGGGGGTTGACAGCTTTTTGTTTATTTTGTATAATCTTTATATCGTAAAAATACGATATAATCCGAAATGTTTTAATATTGACTGGTAAATAATGATGACATCGGCCCCAACACCCAAAACTGAAGCGCCGGCCTGCTGCACGCTCAATATTTCCGGGGCGGAGCAGGAGCGGCTGGTAAAGATGTTCAAGGCGGTGGGTAATCCCCTCCGTTTTGAAATTATGAAATACCTGGTCACGCATCCGGCTTGCATTACCGGCGATATTGTTGAATTTTTGCCCATTGCTCAGGCCACGGTTTCGCAGCATTTAAAGGTGCTCCGCGAGGCGGGCTGGATCAGCGGCGTCATCGAAGGCCCGGCCACCTGTTATGGCCTGCACGAAGCAAACATCGCCTGGTTTAAAAGCAAAATCGGCGAAATTTTTTAGGTTATAAAGCCGGATGGCGTAGCGTTTCCGTCCGGCTCAATTTTTAAATCGAATCATCGTAAAAATACGATATTGAAAGGAAAAATAAAAATGTTTGACCAGATTTTAATGATTGCCAATTTTATGGTTAATGCCTTTTTGCACGTTTGGCCGTATCTTTTAATTACCATTCCGCTGGCGGTGGCGGTGCAAATGTCGGGTGCGTCAAAATACATTAGCCGGGCTTTTGCCGCCCGCCCGGTGATTGCCATTTTTCTGGCGACGGCGGTTGGGGCGTTCAGCCCATTTTGTTCGTGCGGTGTTATTCCGGTGGTGGCCACGCTGTTGATTGGCGGAGTGCCGCTGGCCCCGGTGATGTCCTTTTGGATTGCGTCGCCATCCATGGACCCGGAGGTTTTCTTTTTGAGCGTGGCGACCATTGGCTGGGAGTTGGCGGTGTGGCGGCTGGTGGCCACCTTTCTCCTTAGCCTGAGTGCCGGGTTTATCACCCATTTTGTGGCGCGGCGCGGCTGGCTGGGCACCGAAATATTACGCCGCCAACGGCCAACCCCGGCGCCGGGGTACCTGGCCGGGCTAAAGCGAGGCTGGCAAAACCTTGGCCGCCCGGCGTTGGGGCTGGTGGCCGGCGGTGCCGGGCCGGCGTGCTGTGGCAACACCTCAGCCGAAATTGTTTTGACTGACCAATGGACGCCGGCTGCTCCTTGCAGTTCAGCCGGCTGCGGCTCAACCGGTACGCCCGTGGTTGAGCCATTCTTCTGGCGGCGGTTGCTGGCCGAAGCCAGCCGCGCCACGCTAATGGTGGCTAAATTTATGGCGTTGGCCTTTTTACTGGAGGCGTTGATTACTCTGTACGTTCCGGTGGAGTGGGTGGCGGGGTTACTGGGCTACCAAAACCGCTGGGCGATTATCAACGCGGCCCTGATTGGCGTGCCGGTTTACACCACCGAGTTAACCGCCCTGCCGCTGGTGAGCGGGTTGCTGGCTCGCGGGATGAACCCGGGCGCGGCGCTGGCGTTTCTCATTGCCGGGCCAACCACCACGCTGCCGGCAATGGCGGCGGTATGGGGACTAACCACGCGGCGCGTTTTTGGCCTTTATCTTTTGTTTGTGCTGGTGGGCGCGATTGGGTGGGGGTATCTCTACGTGTTGGCGGCCTGGCTTGTCCGTTGAAGGGGTTAAAGTGTTTTGACAATTCATCTTCCTGGCTTATACTGCGGATAAAATATTCACTAATTGAGTATTCAGCGATATTTTATGCCAAGAGTTAATGTGCCGTTATCAACCGAGTTTGCGCTGTTGGGCTTTTTGCGCCGCCAACCCATGCACGGCTACGAAATCCATCAGCAACTTTCTGCCGGTACCGGTTTGGGCCTGGTGTGGCGGCTAAAACAAAGCCAGCTTTACGCCCTGTTAACCAAACTAGAACGCGAGGGTGTGGTCGCTACCTCCATTGAATATCAAGAGGCGCGTCCGCCTCGCAAAATGTTTGAGTTAACCGAGGCCGGGCATCGGGCTTTTTTAGCGTGGGTTCAGCAGCCGGTTATTCAGGGGCGCAAACTTCGCCTGGATTTTTTGGCCAAACTCTACTTTGCCCAAATTGAAGGGGCCGAAGTAGCCACCCGCCTGATTGAACAACAGCGCATTGCCTGCCGGGATTGGTTGCGCCAGCAAGAAGCCGAAACCGAACCGTTGCGCCGGAGCCAACCCTACGATTGGTTGGTTCACAGGTTCCGGCTGGGGCAAATCGAGGCCATGTTAAACTGGCTGGATACGTGCCAGGAAACGTTGTTTGGCAATTAGTTGAGCAGAACTCAATCCCCGTTTAGCTGTTACTTCTCACGAGGTGATCAATGGCTCAATCCGCCCTGCCGTGGTCACGGCGTCAGCAAACTTCCACAATTCCGGCCATTCGCTGGCGAGACCCGTGGTGGCTGTTAAGTTTACCGCTGTTGCTCTTTTTGGGGCTGCCGCTGGTAGCGATGTTTTTGCGCACACCGCCGGCTCAATTGCTGACCAATCTGGGCGAAGCGCAGGTGCTTCAGGCCATCAGTTTGAGCATGTTCACCACGTTTATCACGCTAACCGTTACCCTGGTTTTTGGCACGCCGGTGGCCTACCTGCTGGCCCGCTACAACTTTCCGTTGCGGCGAGTGGTAGACACGCTGCTGGATTTGCCCACGGTGCTGCCGCCGTCGGTGGCGGGGGTGGCGCTGCTGATGGCGTTTGGGCGGCGCGGGCTGGTGGGTGAATGGCTGGAGGTGTGGGGGCTGCACATTGCGTTTACGCAGGTGGCGGTGGTTTTGGCGCAAACCTTTATCGCCGCGCCTTTTTATGTAAAGGCGGCAACGCTGGGCTTTGCCGGCGTGGACAGCGATCTGGAGCAGGCGGCGGCGCTCGATGGCGCGGCGGGGGCGCAGGTGTTCCGGTTTATTACGTTGCCGCTGGCATGGCCGGCCCTGCTCAGCGGGGCGGTAATGACTTGGGCGCGCGCGCTGGGCGAGTTTGGCGCAACGATTATTTTTGCCGGCAATTATCCGGGCCGCACCCAAACCATGCCACTGGCAATTTACATTGGGTTTGAGCTTGATTTGAACGTGGCCTTAACGCTCTCGGTTATTTTGGTGGGCTGCTCTTTTTTGGTGTTGATGGTGGTTAAAGGGCTGCTCCAGCGTGAGTCGGTGTCTCCGGCCAACTAAAAACACGGCAGCCGCAATTCTCCGGCTGCCGGCTGCTTTCTCAACGGCTCAAAAATTAACGGCGTTCGGTGCGGGTTTTGATCAATTCCGCGGCAATGCTCACGGCAATTTCCGCCGGCATTTTAGCGCCGATGGCCAACCCAATGGGCGAATGCACCCGTTCCAGGCTGTCGAACGTAAAGCCTTCGCGCACCAGCGTTTGGTACAGCGCGTTGCGGTCGCGCCGGCTGCGCATCATGCCAATATACCCGGCCTGGCTTTGAATCGCCTGGGTTAAAACCGTTTGGTCGTGGGCATGTTCCGGGGTGGCAATCACCAGGTAGCTTTGCGGGGTGATGTCCAGCCCGGCCAACGCCTGTTCAAAAGCCTCAAGCTGGATAAGTTGGTGGGCCGCCCCAAATTTGTCCGGGTTGAGTTGCTCATCGAGCACCACCGTATAAAAACCGGCGGCCACCGCAATGGGTACAAGTTGCTCGGCCACCGCGCCGGCTCCAAAAATGTAAAGCGGGGCTACGGCAGCGGTTGAAGGATTTTGAGAAGTGGTCATAGTTGGCAAAGTCCTTAAATGGATTCAGTTATTCATTGAATAAGTAAGCCGGATTGTAAGAGTAAACAAAATGGCTGTCAAACCCCGGCGGCGGTTTGGCAATTTTGAGTGGCCCGATTCTGCATTTTAGAAAAGTGTGCTATACTGTCTTTCGTTGATTCGAGAACGGGTCAACATATCTAATCAATATTGTTTTGAGTATTCCAAATAGGTGCCCGACTCATTTTGGCCGGGCATTTTTGTTGCAACAGGTAGGCTCAGGGGTGCGAGACGGGTCGGCTGTTGGCAAATAACCGGGGCAAAGCCCGCAAGGGCAATGCAACACAGGAACCGTCAAAACACCATTCAAAGGAGCTTATCATGACAACCGAAGATTTTTCTCAACTTAACCTGCACCCGCAGTTGGTACAGGTTGTAACCGAACTTGGCTATACCGCCCCCACCCCCATCCAATCGGCCATTATTCCGGTGATGCTGGCCGGCCAGGACGTAATTGGCCAATCCCAAACCGGAACCGGCAAAACCGCCGCCTTTGCTTTACCCATTCTCAACAACCTGGAACCGGGCAAAAAACAGGTACAATGCCTGGTGCTAACGCCCACCCGCGAACTGGCCATGCAGGTGGCCAACGCCATGTACGAATATGGCCGGGGATTGGGTACGCAAGTGCTGCCGGTGTACGGCGGCCAACCCTACAGCCGGCAGATTGGCCGGCTGAAAAAAGGCGTTGAAGTTGTGGTCGGCACGCCCGGTCGCCTGCTCGATTTAATCCAGCAAAAGGCGCTCGATCTGAGCGGGGTGCAGTTTGTGGTGCTGGATGAAGCCGATGAAATGCTCAGCATGGGCTTTATCGAAGACATCGAGGCCATTTTGGGCGAAATTCCGGCCAGCCGCCAAACGGCGCTTTTTTCCGCCACGCTGCCGCAAGAAATCCGCCGCCTGGCCGACCGCTACATGCACGATCCTCACTCGTTTACCATCGGGCCAAAACAACTCACGGTGGCCACGGTTGAACAGCGCTACTACCTGGTAAATGAGGCTGATAAACTGGCCGCGCTTACCCGTTTGTTTGAAGTTGAAAATATTACCAGCGCCCTTATTTTTGCCCGCACCAAACTGGGCACCGGCGATCTGGCCAACGAACTCACCGTGCGCGGTTTTCCCGCCGAAGCCCTGCACGGCGATTTGAGCCAGGAAGCCCGCGAGCGCGTGCTTGGCCGTTTTCGGCATAATCAGATAAAAGTGCTGGTCGCCACCGACGTGGCCGCCCGTGGCCTTGACATTGACGATATTTCGCACGTGTTCAACTTTGATTTACCCGAAGATGAAGAAGTGTATGTGCACCGCGTGGGCCGCACCGGGCGCGCCGGCAAAACCGGTATTGCCATTTCGCTGCTTACGCCGCGCGAACAGTGGCGCTTACGCAAAATTGAGGCGTACACCAAACAGTCGTTAACCAAAGCCACGCTGCCCACGGTGGCGGATATCGAAACGTACCGCGAGGCGCAATTGATGGAACAACTAACGGTGTGGCTGCGGCGGGGTCGCTGCCGCCGGGAACGGGAATTGATTACCAACCTGGTGGAAGCCGGCCAAGACCTGATGGATATAGCTGCGGTAGCGTTAAAAATGGCTCGCGCCGAAGAAAAACAGCGCCCGATTGCCCCGGTGAGCGAAATTCAGGCCGACCGGCCCGCCAAAATCCGGCGGCTGGAAAAACGGAGCAGCCGCGATGTTAGCGCCAACTACGATCCCGGTAGCCGCCGTTCTCACGAAGATGGCATGGTGCGGTTGATTCTCAGCACCGGCAAGGCCAACGGCATCCGCGTTAACCACGTGGTGAGCACGCTGGCCTACCACGCCGACATCCCCGGCGATTCGATTGGCAAAATCCGCATTCAGGAACAAAACACCTTTGTGGACGTGCCGGAAAAATTTGTGGGGCAGGTGTTGGCCCAAACCTACCGCATTGGCAAACAACGCATCACTGCCGAACGCGCCTGATCAGCATAGTTACAGTTGAGTGATTTTTATGGCGCTATTCTGATGCCAACCGGAATAGCGCCATTTTTATTTTGATTGAGTTAAAGCCGGCCCATTTTGTTATTTTGAGGTTTACATTTATAGTATGGCCCATCTGCCGGCATAAATTATTTTTCCCAAAAAAATTAATTCTGGTGAAAATCAGCCTATGAACAACAATCGTTCGTCACTTACCCGTTATGCCTGGTTATCCATTGGCGCGGCCATTGCTACCATCGCTTTAAAAAGCGTGGCCTATTTACTAACCGGCTCGGTGGGACTGCTCTCCGATGCGCTGGAATCGGTGGTTAATCTGGTGGGCGCAATGGTGGCAATGGCCATGCTCACCGTGGCTGGCCGCCCGCCCGATGATGACCATTCTTACGGCCATGATAAAGCCGAATATTTTTCCAGCGGGGTTGAAGGGGCGCTGATTGTGATTGCGGCCATCAGCATTGGCATGGCCGCCTGGACGCGCCTGCTGAACCCGCAGCCGCTGGAGCAGGTGGGCTGGGGGCTGGCGGTGTCGGTGTCGGCTTCGCTGATTAATTTGGGCGTGGCCCGGATTTTGCTCCGGGCGGCCCGGCAGCACAACTCGATTGCGCTTGAGGCCGATGGTCGCCATTTAATGACCGATGTGCTAACCTCGGTGGGGGTGGTGATCGGCGTGGCGGCAGTAGCCATGACCGGCTGGGAGCGCCTCGACCCGATTGTGGCGCTGGTGGTGGCGGCCAATATTATCTGGGAAGGCTGGAAATTGCTCCGGCGGACAATTTCGGGGTTGATGGACGTGGCCTTACCGGCCGAAGACCGGGCGGCTATTAAAAATATTCTGGCCAAATACGAGGCCGACGGCATTCAATTTCACGCGCTGCGCACCCGCCAGGCCGGTTCGCGCGGGTTTGTAACGCTGCACGTGCTGGTTCCCGGCGATTGGACGGTTGACCGGGGGCATGCGCTGCTGGAGCGGCTTGAGGCTGACCTTCGGCTGGCGTTGCCCAATGTTTCACCGTTAACCCATCTGGAATCGTTGAACGACGAAACCTCCTGGCACGATATTGATCTGGATCGCCCGACCACCGCGCCCAAAGAAGCGCCTTCAAAACCGCCGGCAGCCTATTAAACGAAATTTGTCTTCAAATTGTAGGTCACGTTTGCAAACGTGACCTACAAAGTTGCGGCGTATAGCATTCGTTGCTCGTAGTTCAGAGGGAGTTTCAGCGCCCAAAGGTATAAACTTCCACTTGCTGCGGGTTCCGGCTGATGCCCACTAACTGCCCGCGCAGGTTAAATTCCAGATCGCTTAAAAAGCCGGATTTGAAGTTGCCCAAAACTTTGCCGGTATTGGTGGTTAAAACCGGGTGGTAGGCGTAGCCCCAGGCCAGCCGGCCCGGCCCATCAACCGCCAGGCTGTAGGGGCGGTCTTCATCTGTTGGCCCTTCAATGCGGTCAATCAGGCGGCCATTCTCATCAAGTTTCAGCACAAAGTTAGCCGAAGTGCTAATATACATGGTGCCGGTACCGTCAATGGCCAACCCCGTAACCTCTGCCGCAAAATCCTTTACTCCCACTTGCTTAAAAAAGCCCTCTTTAACGCCGCCAACCTGCATTAACAGCTTGCCCTGAGCGCTAAATTTTGCCAGTTCGCGGGAATGAACCGCCACCACTTCGCCTTTGGGCGTAACCGCAATGGCCTCGTACCTGCCCACCTGATCCGGGTTGGGCGTCCACTGGTTTATCAGTTTGCCGGTATCGGTTTGATAAACGTTGATTTTGCGCCCCACCAGCGCGTACAGGTTGCCCTGCAAATCCGCCGCCAGCCCGTTAACGTAATCATTTTCGGCGGGCATAAGCTGCTGCCACAAAAAGTTGCCATCGGCGCTAAAGGCTTGAATGCGGCCCGGGCTGTAATCGCCTACAAAAATGCGACCCTGTTTATCCACCCCGATGGTGCGCGCGTCCGTAAAGTAGCCGGGGCCATCTCCTTTTTGCCCAAACGATTGGACAAGCTGCGCAAATGGCGTGGGGCTGGGCGTGGGCGTTACGGTTGGCGTGGCGGTGGCGGTTGTCAAATCCGTGTTTTGGAACGCAAAATACACCGGCAGCCCCACCGAAAGCATCAACACCAGCACCGCCACAGACACCACCGCCAGCCCGATTCCGGCGCACGCGCGGTTTGATGAGGCCGGCGCTGACGCCGGAAGGCCGCTGGCCTGCACCGGCTGGCCATTTATTATAACTATTTGCCCGGCTTGCAGTTGTTCTACCGCCGCTTTGGCTTCGGCCAGGCCAACGTTGGTTAAGGCGCGGTATTTTTTGATGGCCTCGATTTTGTTACCGGCCCGTAAACTGGTGATTATTCCGGCCAGTTGATCGGCTTGCCCCAGCGTTTCGTTCAGGTTGATGGTCGAACGATCCGGCGATGTTACCGGCTGCCCGGCTTGCAACTGCTCCACCGCGGCTTTGGCTTCGGACAGGCTGACGTTGGTCAACTCACGATATTTTTTGATGGCCTCGATTTTGTTGCCGGCTTGCAAACTGGCCAACACTCCGGCCAATTGCGGATTGGCGGCGGATTGGCCTCGCAATGTTTCGGGTACCACCACCGAACTGCCGCAAAACTGGCATTCGATGATGGGGGCAGGCCCGTGGTAGGTTAAGGGTGCGCCGCAGTTTGGGCATTTAAATGTGTCTATCATTTGTTAACCCCTGGCGTTTGTTAATTGGCGATATAGCTATTGTGGGTTTGTAACGCGAATGGCCCGCATAATTTGGCTAAAAACTCCACCTTCCTGAAAGCTACAACTTGTAGCTTTCAGGAAGATTAAATAATTTGGAATTGCCGCTTGAATTTTGCCGTTTATGCCGCCAACGCCTGTTCAAGATCGGCGATGATGTCGTCAATGTGTTCAATGCCCACGCACAGGCGAATCATATCGGGAGCAACGCCGGCCTGCTCCAGTTCTTGCTCGCCAAGCTGGCGGTGAGTGGTTGAAGCCGGATGGGCCGCCAAAGAGCGGGTATCGCCAATGTTAACCAGCCGTTTAAATAGTTTGAGCGCATCGTAAAACCGCACTCCGGCCTCAAAGCCACCTTTGATGCCAAACGTGAGCAACGCCGATGGCCGCCCGGCGGTGTATTTTTGCGCCAGCGCATAATACGGCGAATCCGGCAGGCCGGCAAAGCTCACCCAGGCCACGTTGGGGTGATTTTTAAGGTAATTGGCCACCGCCAGCGCGTTATCGCAGTGGCGTTCCATCCGCAGCGCCAGGGTTTCGATGCCTTGCAAAATTAAAAACGCATTCAGTGGGCTAATAGCCGAGCCGGTGTTGCGCAGCGGCACGGTGCGGGCGCGGGCAATAAAGGCCGCCGGCCCCATCGCCTCGGTGTAAACCACGCCGTGGTAAGCCGCTTCGGGCGTGTTGAGCCGGGGAAATCGCCCGGCGTGTTCCTGCCAGGGGAATTTGCCGGAATCCACAATGATGCCGCCCAGCGAGTTGCCATGCCCGCCCATATATTTGGTGAGCGAGTGGACCACAATGTCCGCGCCGTAGTCAATCGGTTTGATGAGGATGGGCGTGGCCACGGTGTTATCCACAATTACCGGCACGCCGTGCCGGTGGGCCATCGCCGCGATGGCTTCGATATCGGCAATATTGCCAGCCGGGTTGCCAATGGTTTCGCAGTAAATCGCGCTGGTTTTGTCATCAATCAGGGCTTCAAAGCTGGCCGGCTGATCATCTTTGGCAAAACGCACCTGAATGCCTTGCCGGGGCAGCATGTGGGCAAACAGCGTGTAAGTGCCGCCGTACAGCAGCGGCGCGGTAATAATGTTGTTGCCCAGTTCTGCCAGCGTGAGGATAGAATAATTGATGGCCGCCATGCCAGAACTGAGCGCCAGCCCGGCAATGCCGCCCTCCAGTTCGGCCACCCGTTTTTCCAGCACATCGGCGGTGGGGTTCATAATCCGGGTGTAGATGTTGCCCGGCACGGCCAGGTTAAACAGGTCGGCCCCGTGTTGGGCGTTATCAAACTCATAGGCTACGGTTTGGTAAATGGGCACCGTTACCGATTTGGTAGTGGGTTCGGTTTGGTAGCCGCTGTGAATAGCAATTGTTTCTGGTTTCATGCTGGTTTGGCTCCTTGTTTGGGCTAATTACAGCTTGGATTACTTTTTACAAAATGGTTGGCGCGTTGGCCCGTTTTTCGCGTTTGTTGAGGCTGAGCGGGTCAGTTGGATCAATTCCGGGGATAAAGGGGATTTTGCGATCAACGTTGGTTAATTGGTACACCAACCCCAACCAGTTATTCACAATGGATTTGCCGGTATCGCGCCAGGTGTTATCCAGGTATGGTTCAATTTGTTTTTCCGGGAAGGGAGCGATGGGAGTGCCAAACTTTAAGGAGTTCAGCACAATTTGCTGGTATTCGTTTACAATTTCAGCCGCCTGCGGCGAAAAATAATTATCGGGGTGGGGCGGGTAATCTTCGCGCTGGCCGTCAATAAACCGCAGCACCTCGCGCTTGTATTCCTTGAGCAAGCTGTTGCGGTCATATTCCGGGTGGCCCTGCATGTACACAATACGGAACTGGTCGGGGCCAACCGCCATGTGCACGCCGCCCTCTTCGCTGTAAACCAACACGGTGAACCCGGCGGCTTCCAGTTGGGCGCGGCTCACATCGTTGTGGCGTGAGTGCGGGACATCAAAGCGGGTATTAATATCGAGGAGCAGCGGATGCTGGGTTTGGGTAACGCGATGGCTGTAAACCCCCCAACGTTTTTTGGGCAGCGGTCGCCGCTCGATGCTGTGCAGCGCCTTGACAATAGCGTGGGTGGCCAGGCAGGAACACAACACCGAGGTTACATTTTCGGTGGCCCAGTTGATAATTTCCTGAAGCGGTTCCCAAAACGGCTCCTGATCCAGCGACGGGTTGGCCACGTTGGCCCCGGTGATGATCAATGCGTCAAACCCGTCTTTTTTGAGCTGCTCAAACGGGGTGTAATATTGGTCAATATAGGCTTGCGTTTCGGAACTGCGCGGCAGCCCCGGAATGGTGAAGGGGTACACAAAAAATTGAGCGATCTGGTTGGAACTGCCAACCAGGCGCATAAATTGCTGTTCGGTTACCGCCAAAGCTGCGTCGGGCATCATGTTCAGGAATCCAATGTGCAATTCCCTGATATCCTGCCGCAAAGCTTGCTCCAGGCTGAGAATTTCTTGACCATTTTGACGCAGGTTGTCAAAGGTGGGGAGTGGTTTATGAGCAACTAAAGGCATGGTCGCCTCCTTATTTATAGTATTTTTTTTACTAATCCGATGAATTGTAGCGGTAATTGGTTGCCGTGCAAAAAAGGCGGTAAATAAAAAAGCGCGGGGAATGCCCCCGCGCTTTTGGCTGCCGGTGAATGGCAGATTACTTAAAAAGAACCAAACCCTGCGAACCGTACAGACTGCGATCCCAGGTAACGGCGGTGAGCTGGTTGCCTTGCAGGCCAAAGGTGATGGCATCCGGTTTGGCGTAGGTTGCGCCATCGGCGCGGCCAGTAAAGGTAACGGTAAACGTGCCGTCGCCGTTATCCTGCCAGTTGCCAACTTCAACAATGGGCGGTTTGCCGTTGAGGTAATCGGTGCTGAGTTGGGCGGTGCTATCGGCGTTGATAATGAGCGTCAGGTCTCGCCCGGGGCTATCCGCCGCCGGCAGCGAGGCTTTGTATACGCCGGTAAAATCGGTTTGCGACGAAACCGGGCTGGGCGCGGGCGGCACACCGGCGTTATCATTTTGGCCATCGCCTTTTACCTCAACCAGCCCCAGTTTAAAGTGTTTGGTAACTTTTTGGGTGGGGCAGCACATGGGGTCATTGGGGCCGGGCGCAACCATTTGCACCACCACTTCGCCGTTTTGAATGGCCACGGCTTCAACTTTAACGCGGTCGCCCAACGGAAAGTTGGCCAGGTTAACCGGCGTGCCCGCCTGGTCAATCACAATGGCTAAATCAATAAAAACGCCGCTACCGCCCGAATTGGTAGCCAGCACCACGGCGGCGGCATCTACGGCGTTACCGGCCAGGCGGCCAAAGGCCATTTTATCGCTTAGGGTTACAACAATTTCGGCGGCGGAACCGGGCGCGGCGGGTTCGCGGTATTCGCCGTTGGCGAGCGTGGCAACGCCGTTTTGGGTCCAATCGGATTGGTAACGGGCGTTGCGCAGCATTTCCAGCGAGAGCGCGCCGGTAGCCGGTTCAGTTGCCGGAGCCGGCGCGGATTCTGCCGGTGCGGGTTTCGCAGGCGCAGCGCCGCCCATCCCCGGTTGGGCAACGGGCGGTTTGCCCAGTGGCCAGCCGGTTGAAATGGAGCGGGCAATTAGCTGGCTTTTCAGGTTGGCCAGCGCGTCTTTTAAAGTTTGCGGTATCTGGCTGTCAAAATTGTGAAAAGGAGCCAGCCCCACGCCATCGTTGGCCAGCGACCCAATGAAGTTGTTGCGGGGGTTGTTGTTGGGGTTTAGCTGGCCGGTTTCAATGGATTTTACAATCTCATAAATCATCACATCGGTTTTTTTGAGCACGCTGGTTAAGTACACATCGGCGTAATCCGGGTTGGTTTGGGCCAGGTCGGCATCTACCCCAATCACTTTCAGGCCGCGTTCCTGGGCCACCTGAGCGGAACCCAACCCCGCCGCGCCGGCCACCGGGAAGATGATGTCGCAGTTTTGGTTGGCAAAATCGGTGGTGATTGACCGGCCAATGGTTTGGTCGGTAAAGTTGTTGGCAAATACGCCCGTGCCGCCCATTTTGTTACCGGTGTCGGTTTTCCAGCCAAGCGCCTGCACCGAGGCCCCGGTTTGGGTGTTGTAGTAATCTACGCCGCTGACAAAACCCACCATAAAGGCCAGCACCGGCGGAGTTTGCCGGCCACCGTAGGTGCAAACCACCCCGGTTTGGCTCATTCCGGCGGCCAGATACCCGGCCATAAATGAAGGTTCGTCAACATCAAACAGCAGGCCGGGGTTGTTGGGGCTTTGGCTGGGAAAATCAACGCCGATAAAACGGGTGCCGGGGTTGGCCACTGCCGCGTTTCTGGTGATGGGGGCCAGGCTAAAGCCAACGGTGACAATGTTGTTAACGCCCTGTTGCAGCAGGGTGTTGATGCTCTGGTTGTAGTCGGCGCCTTCGGCCACTTCAACGTGCGTGGCTTCAATGCCAAAATCGGTTTGAGCGCGTTGCAATCCTTGCCAAATCAGTTGGTTAAAGCCTTTATCTTCGATGGAGCCGGACATCAGACCGTATTTTCCGGGCGTGCCGCCGGTGGGATTGGGCGCAGGTGGCGCGGTCTGAACCGCCATTTGCGCCACCTGGGGTTGCCCGGCGGGAGCTACAGCCGGTGGTTCGGCAGGAGCGGCGACCGCCGGTTGCGCTACGGACGCAGCCACCGCCGGTTCCGCCGGGG
>CAZFCE010000003.1:188280-302938 GCA_964517605.1 uncultured Caldilineaceae bacterium
CGACGGTGGGTTGGACGGCAACCGCCGGTTCCGCCGGGGCGACGGTGGGTTGGACGGCAACCGCCGGTTCCGCCGGGGCGACGGTGGGTTGGACAGCCACCGCCGGTTCCGCCGGGGCGACGGTGGGTTGGACGGCAACCGCCGCTTGTTCCACGGGGGCAACGGCGGGTGGCGCGGCCTGAACTGCCGCTTGAGCCGCCTGAGTTTGCCCGGCTACTGCGGCGACGGTGGCGGTGGCCACGGGCGCTATTTGATTGACATCGGCTTCGGCGGGTTGGGATTGAGCCTCGTTGCGACTGCAAGCCGCCACCAAAATTAATCCGGCCAGTAGGGTGATAAGCCACATTAACCTGTTCTTCATAATTTTTCTCCTACGCAATTATTTTTTATGATCGGGCGGTGGGCGTGTTGGCCACCCGGTTGCTAGAAATTTTTAGTAGGTACGGTTGCTGATGGCAGGGTCATCAACCGGCCTGATTTATTGGGTTGGCTCCGTTGGTGCTTCCTGATTCTGCGCGGGCAATTGGGGCGTTGGCTGATCCGGTTGTACCGGCTGTGCTGGTTGTACTGGTTGCGGCGTAGGCGTTGGTTGTTCCTGCGCCGGTTGCTCGGCTGGTTTGGGCGCGGGAGCCGGCATTGGCGTGGCGGTTGGCTCCGGCGTTGGCGGTTCTGGCGTTGGCTGTGAAGCAACCACCACCTGCTGCGCCGATGGTGCGGAACTTTGGCCGGCAGAGTCAACCACCGTCAGCGTGACCTGGTATTGGCCGGGCGCGGCAAATGCGTGCTGCACGCCCATCCCCTGGCCCGATTGCCCGTCGCCAAAATCCCAGCGGTAATCCTGAATGGCGGTATCGCCGGATGAGTAGCCGCCATCAAAACTAACCGTCTGGCCAACCTCCGGGTTGCCGGGATTAAAGCTGAAACCGGCCACCGGCGGATTGACCGATACCGGAATGGGCGTAGCCGGTACGGGCGTGGGCGTATCAACCGCCGGCACCGGCGTAGGCGTATCGGCGGCCATTGCCACGGGTGTGGGCGTAGTCGCCGCCGGTTGGGTTGTTGGTTGGGGTGATATCGCCTCGGTTACATTGACGGACACCGGCGGCGAGGTGTTGGTTTGCCCCTGGTCGTCGGTTACGGTGAGGATTACCGCGTAACTGCCCGCCGCGCTGTAAGTGTGATCCGCGCCCATGCCGGTGCCGGTGCCGGTGCTGCCATCGCCAAATTGCCATTGCCAGTCGGTGATTGGGTTATCGCCGGAGGAATAGCCGCCGTCAAAATTTACCGCCTGGCCCACAACGGGATTGGTGGGGCTAAAATTAAACACCGCCGTGGGCGAGTTGCCGGTGGTGGGTTGCGCGGGGTTGGTTTGGCTGGCGTCAGTCACCTGGATGGATTTGGTATCGGTGCTGGTTAGCCCTTGAGAATCGGTGAGGGTAAGCTTAACCTGATAGGTGCCGGCGGCCTGGTAGGTGTGCGAAGCCGCAATCCCGCTGGTGGTATCGGTGGCGCCATCACCAAAATCCCAAGCAATGCCGGTAATCTGGTTGGCGCCCATCACCGAGTTGTTGGCGTTAAAATCAACCTGCTCGCCGGTTTTGGCGGTATCCGGCCCGCTTAGCCGCGCCGTGGGCGGCGTGGCACCGGTGGGGGGCGTGGTTTTATCTTGAACCGTTACGTTTTTAGTGGCCGAACCCTGTTGCCCCAGCGTATCAATCATGGTTAGTTTAACCACGTAAGTGCCGGCCTGGTCAAACGATACATTCACGGTTACTTGCGGATTGCCGGTGGCGCGGGGTTGCTGGGCCGAGCCGAAATCCCACACGTAATCCTGAATGGGCGTGGTGTTGGCGGGATCGCGGCCATCTTTGCCGGTAAAGGTGGCCGTTTCGCCCACGGTAACGGTGGACGGGCCTTCGATTTGCGGTTGGGGCGCGGGCGGCACGGCTTTTACGGTAATAGCTTTGGCCGTGTTGCCGGTTGCGCCGCTTTGCTGGTTTTTAACCTCAAGTTTTACGTTAAACCCGCCCGCCGCGCTGTACACGTGGTTAACGGTTTGGCCGGTAGCGGCATCGGTCGCGCCATCGCCAAAATCCCAGGTGTACTGGTAGCTGCCGGTGGGGATAACGTTGGCGGTAAACTCAACCTTTTCGCCCACGGTGGGATCGCCGGTGTTGACCAGAATTTCGGGTTGAGGATTGGGCGGCGGTTGGGCCACCACGTTGAGCGATTGGTTGGCGCTGTTGCTCAATCCTTTGTTATTAATAACTTGCAGCTTGATGTTGTAGGTACCGGCGGCGGCGTAGGTGTGTTCGGCTTTGGTGGCGTTGGCTACCGAGCCATCGCCAAAATCCCACTTGTAATCGGTGAGAGTGCTGCCTGTGCCGGCGGTGGATTGAGTGCCATCAAAGGTAACGGCCTGGCCAACCTGCCCGCTGCCGGGGGCGCTGATAATGGCTACCGGCAGTTCGGCGGGGCCAATGGCCTGATCAATGCGAATACTCACGTTCTGCGAGTCGCGCAGGCCGTTTTCGGCCACAACGGTCAGGGTTACATCGTACAGGCCGGTTTTGGTGTAGGTGTGGTCCTGCGCGGAGCCGCTGGCGCGCACGCCATCGCCAAAATCCCAATCGTACCGCACAATGGGTTTGAGTGAACTGGAACGGCTGCCATCAAACCGCACCGCCACATTTACCGTGCCGGTTGAAGGCGCGTTGATGACGGCTACCGGCGGGGTGGTATCGGACGGGTTTTTGGTGATTTTTATTTTGATGTGGGTGGTGTCGGTATTGCCAATTTCATCGGTGACTTTGAGTTTTACTTTGTACGTGCCTTCGGAACTGTAGGTGTAGTCAACCCGTTTGCCATCGGATTCCTTGCCGTCGCCAAAGTCCCAATCGTAGCTTACAATTTTGTAGCTGCCGGCGCGAGAGCGGCTGCCATCAAACCGGATGGATTGGCCCACCACCGCTTCTGAGGGTGATTTGATGACCGCTGTGGGCGCGGTGGCTTGCGTATCGCTGCGCGACCACGAGAAGGAGATAAAGGCGTTGCCGCTGCGCTCGTAATATTCCACGCGCAGAGAGCGGTTGCCCGCCGGAATGCTGCGCCGGGCCTCAAGCCAGTTGCTGTCGCCATCGCGCCAGTTATCAAACACCAGGTTGTTGTCTACCCAAATTCTCACGCCGTCATCGGAGCGAACGCGGAAGGTGTAATTGCCGTTTTCAAAGTACATCTGGCGCGTCCAGCGGGCCGAAAAACCATCGGCGTTAACCACTCCCGGCGCGGGTGAACTGGCGCCCCAGTTGTAATTGAGCGCGGCTTCGTTGCGAACCAGCACCGGCTGGCCGCTTAAATTCTGGTTGTTGTAATACTCGGCGCGCCAGTTATCGGCGTAATCAACGCGCTCCCACGATAAAATAGCCACCGCGCCCTGCGCTTCGTCAAAATATTCCATTCTGATTTCGTGGTTGCCTTCGGACAGGTACACGTCGGCGGCGTAGGTGGTGGCCGATTGATTAATCCATTTATCAATGAGCAGCGCGCCATCAATGTACAGGCGCGCGCCATCGTCGCTGCGGGCGTAAAACCGGTAGGTACCGGCGGTAAAGTTGAGGGTGCGCGTCCAGCGGGCCGAGAAGCCATCCGCCGGAATTTTGGTATCCGGCGAACCCTGCCCCCAGTCAAAGTTGATGTTAGAATCGTTGCGAACCAGCGCCGGCGGGCCGCTTAAATTTTTGTTGGCCCAGTATTCGCCGCGCCATTCGGTAATGTTAACGCCGGGAACCGGCGTGGCGGTAGCCGGCAGCGGGGTGGGCGGCGCGGGCGCGTTCACAACGGGCACGTTGTTAATGTTGGCGGCGCTGGCGTAAGCCGCCGAAACCCAGCCCCGGCCATCTTTTGCGCCGGTAAATTTAATTTGCCACCAGGTGGCGTCGGCGTTGCGCCCGGTGATTTCGGCGGTTTGGCTTTGCAGCAAAACGCCCAAAATAGCGTAGTTGGTGCCCGGCCCGCTCCGCACATTTACGTTGGCCGTGGCCGCAATTTGCGCCACCTGAGCAGGCAGAGGCGGCTGCGGGGTGGCATCGGCCACGCTTACCTCAACAACGCCGCCGGCTACCGGCGTTACCGCCGCGTTGTTGGCGGGCGAAATAATGGTGAGCAGCGCCTGCGCTTTTACGCCGGTGTCAACCGCTTCGGCCAGCACCGGCACCGGGCTTTCGTCGAGCCAGCGCGAATCTGACGGCACAATAATTTCCGCCGAAAATTGGCCGTTGGCATCGGCAATAGCGCTGTTCAGGGCAAAATTGGGCGGGTCTTTGGGAATCAGCGAGATGACCACCCGGCTGTTGGCCGGATAGCCTTGCCCCTGGATAGCAACCGTAGCGCCCGGTGAGCCGGAGGCGGGGTTAACGGTAATGGCCGCGTTGCTAACGCCACCACCGGCCAACGTGGGCGCAGCCGCCGGCCCGCTGGCTGCCGGCGTTGGGTTGCCGGTGGCAATGATAAACTCGTAACCGTTCAGGGTTAGCGCCCCCAGCCCGGCTGCGCCCAAACAGAGCAGCACAATTACGGCCATAAGAACGGCTTCGAGCATTCCCCAACTTTGAAAGAAGCCCTTTTTCTGTTGTTGAGCCATATTCTATTCAACCTCTCTCCAAATTTGTTGTTGGTTGCAAAATTGGATTACAGTTTTAAATTTTACCGGTTATGGTATTAATCCACAAAGTTGTTTTTGTTTTTAAGGGATTATTTGTTGGTAAAGAAGGCGCGCATAACTTCGGTGTGCAACGGAAAGCCCAACTCGATGGCATGGTTGATCACGGTGCGTTCGGTGGCTTCAAGTGAGGGGTAAAATGGCGGTAAATCAACGCCGGCGAGAGGCGGGGTCAGGCCAAAAACCATTAAATAACCGGCGGGGTCGCTGTGAACGCAAAGTTCGCTGATTTGGGCGGCAGTCACGCTCAGACCGGTTTCTTCAAATAACTCGCGGGCAACGGCTTCTTGCCACGTTTCGCCCACTTCAATGAATCCGCCGGGAAAGGCCAGCGTGCCTTTTTGGGGTTCGATGCCGCGCCGCAACAGCAGCAGCCCGTCATCTACCGGCACCACCGCTACCGCCACCGGCAGCGGGTTGAGAAAGGTGGTGTTGTGGCAGTTGGCGCACAAGCGCGGCCACGGTTGGTGGGTTACAAAGGGATGTCCACAGTAGGAGCAGTAGCTGTATTGTTGGCGTACCGGCATGAGCTTTTTACCTGAAAAGGATAAGGCCACATCGTACAATATTTTACGCGGGGTAGCAAAAACAACTTCATTTCAGGTTGAGGCGCGGGGGTAACGGCGCGGGTTGGCTGGCGGCGGCAGCCTGGCTGCCGCCGCCAATGCCAAAAAGTAAGGAGCCCACAGGGGGGGATTAAGCAGAGGTTTCGGTTACTTCCAGTTCCAGAGTGTAGTGGCGGGTTTCGCCGGCTTGCAGGTAGGGCAATTGGCCCGCTTCTCTGGCGGCTGCGCGGCCATGAAGGATGGGGCAGTTGGTGGGTTCTACACCCAGCACATAGGTGCCTTGCCCCATCATTTTCCACTGTACCAGATACGGCAACACATCGGTTGAGTAGGCAAGTTGCACGCTCAGCCCCAAATCCGGGTTTTCTACGGTAACGCGGGCCAGCCCGTCGGCGTCGGCTACCGGCTGATGCCGGAAAACCTGTTCCCGGTACCCGGCGGTGGGCGTTTGCATTACCGACCATTCTGCCAGCCCCGGCGCGGCGTCGGCGTCGCGGGCGATGGTTTCGGCGGAGTTGAGGCGCAGCCGGGTTTGGCTGCTTACCAGCGGAAAGCCCAGGTTAAAGTGGTATAAAATCATGTGCGGGTTTGGCTCAAAGCCCTCGTTGCTAATGGCGTCTTCGATGCGGATTTTGCGGCTGCCCAGGTGAGTGATAATCCGCCGCTGCAACAGCAGGTTTTCGCCAAAAACGCGGGTTTGGCGCACCTGCCCAAAAATTTCCATTTCGTAATCATCGCCTACCCAGCCGGCGCGATACCCAACGGCCTGTGCCGGCAAGTTGCTGATCCGGCCATGCAGCCCCAGCGCCTCGCCGTTGTCTACGTTGGGCGGGCCGTAGTGATCCAGCCCGCACGTGGCGAGTATCCCGCCGCCAAACGAGCGCAGCCAGTTTAGCCCGGTGGCTTCAAAATAAGCCGGATGAGTGTTGCCCCCCGCCGAAAGCCAGGCTAGCGGCATGCCTTTATACCGGCAGGCAGACAGATCCAGCGCCCGGTCGGCCACAACATCAAACGTTAGCCCGCTGCCGGTCCATACGTGCAGCAGCCGGCTGCCGCGTTCGGGGCCATCGGCGGCTTCGGCGGGTTTGATGCCGGCCAGTTGGTTGATATGCCCCACATGTTCCAATAACGCCTGTCGCGTCCAGTTGCGGTTAAATAGATTGGCCATTGTTTTTACCCCTGTTAATTAATGGTTTAGGATTTACGTAAAATCATGTCATTTTGAGCGACGAAGGAGCGAAAAATCTCTGAAACTGTTGTTCGCAAACGGATTTCTGGGGGATTCTTCACTCCGCTACGCTCCGTTCAGAATGACATGCGTAAGTCCCTATGGTTATTCGGTTTCTTCGCCGTGTAACATGTGGGGGATAACGCCCATTTCGTGAACGGCTTCGGCCCCCACCATCAGGCTAACCACCTCGTCGGGGGTGGTTTTGGCGGCAATCAGTTCGCCCACTTTTTTGCCGCGCCGCAAAATTACAATCCGGTCGGCCACGGCAAAGACATCCTGCATATTATGGCTAATGATGATTACCGGCACGCCCTGGTCGCTGAGGGTACGCACCAGGGTTAGCACTTTGCGCTGCTCCGGCACGCCCAACGCGGCGGTGGGTTCGTCCATAATCACCATTTTGGCATTCCAGTAAATTGTGCGGGCAATGGCTACTGCCTGGCGTTGGCCGCCCGATAAGTTGCGAATTTGTTGGGTGAGGGACGGGATGCGAATATCCAGCCGTGACAAAATACCCGCCGATTCCTCACGCATTTTTTTGCGATCCAGGGTGCTAACCAGCCCCCCCAGGTGGCGACGTTTCACTTCTCGGCCCAAAAATATGTTTGAGCCAACGTCCAGGTTTTCAGCCAGAGCCAAATCCTGGTAAATAGTTTCCAGTCCCATTTCACGGGCTTCGCGCGGGCCGTGAAAGGTAACTTCGTGGCCATTAAAGAAAATCTGGCCTTCGTCGGGTTGGTACACGCCCGAAATCATTTTAATCAGGGTAGATTTGCCGGCGCCGTTATCGCCTACCAGCCCCACAACTTCACCCTGGTTTACATCCAGGCTTACGTTATCAATTGCAACCAGACCGCCAAATCGTTTGGTGAGATTTGTAGCTTTGAGCAGTGTTTCCATTAGGTCAGTCCTTTCATCACTTTAAGGTGCGGCCAAACTGGTCTACAATTACGGCCACAATCACCACCATGCCCACCGCCACATATTGCCAGAAGGGAACCACGCCCAGCAGCACCAGCCCAAACTGGATGGTGGCAATAATCAGCGAACCTACCACCGTGCCAATAATGGTGCCTTCGCCGCCAAACAGGCTGGCTCCGCCCACCACCACCGCCGCAATCGAGAACAGCAGCGTGGTTTCGCCGGCGTTGGCTGCGCCGCTGGTAAACCGCGCCGCCCACATGCTGCCGGCTATACCGGCCAGTACCCCGGCCAGAATATACACTTTGGTGATGGTCCATTTTACGGGAATACCGGCGCGGGTGGCTGCCTCAAAATTGCCGCCAATCGCGTAAAGATGCTGGCCAAATTGGGTTTTAGCCAGGATAAACCAGCAAACCAGCGTTACCAGAACGGTAATCAAAACCACATTGGGCAGCAGCGGGATAATCACGGCCAAATCCGATTGAACCGCGTTGGCCGGAACGCTAAAAAATGAAATGCCGTGGTCGGGCCAGTAGTAAATCAGGTAGCCGTTGCCCAATTGGCCCAACTGTGGCGGCTGTTTGGCTACCGGATAACCGCCCGATAACAACAGGGCAATGCCGTACACCACATAGCCCATGCCTAGCGTGGTAATAAAGGGCGGCACTTTAATTTTGGCTACCAGTAGCCCGTTAATCCAGCCGGGAACAGCGCCCACCACCACGCCGCCCAGCATGCCCAGCGGAATGGAAACCCAGGGCGAATATTCGGCGGCTAACAGCGCCTTCATAATCATGGCGGCCACTACCGCGGCCAACCCCAGCACGTACCCCACCGATAAGTCAATCCCGGCGGCGATGATGATTAACGTTTCGCCCAGCGCAATCAGCAAAATCTGCGTGGCGTACACTAAAATGCCCTGAATACTGCGCGCGCCCAAAAAGTTGGTATCGTTCATGGATTTGGCGGTTACGGTGAAGAAAAGCACCATCGCCGCTAAAAATATCCACGGCCAGATTTGCCGGACTAAAATCAGGGTTTCGGCCCTGCTTCGTTTTGGCTTGACAATTTGGGCCGGTTCCTTTGCCGTTGTGGTCATTCAACCCTCCGTAAACAGAAATTAGGGGTCGGAAGGCAGGGACTGCCCCCGCTTCCTGACAAGATAGCAATGCCCCGCCGAGGACATTTCTATCGCTCTTTGCGTTCAGCTTGTTTGATGTGTTGTGCCCGTTGAAAAAAGGGCAGGGGATTTTGGCCCCCTGCCCTTTTAGGGGAACTACGTTATTTGGTGTAGAAGAAGCGGGCAACCTGCGGGTCGTCCATGTTGTCGCGGGTGATAATCTGGTAGCCGGTGGGGATATGTTTGGGAATGCTGGTAACGCCGTTCATGTAGGCCATTGCCATTTCAACGGCAAAGTAGCCCATGTCAGCCGGTTTTTGAGCAATAACCATATCCACGGTTTTAGCTTTCAACATATCAATGGCGGTTTCGGTGGCGTCAAAGGCAACCACTTTCACTTTGCCGCTGAGTCCCTTGTTGGCCACAACCTGGCCCGCGCCTTGCGCGCTGAAGACGTTGGTGCCAAAAATACCGCCGAGGTCGGGTTCTTTTTGCAGCACGGCTTCAACCTGAGCCTGAGCTTTAGAGGGGTCGTCATCGTTGTAATCCACGCCCACCAGTTTGATGTCGGGGTATTCGGCCAGGGCGGCTTTACAACCCACTTCGCGGGCGTCGGTGCTGCTGATGCCGGGTTTTACGTTTTGGATGTAGACTTTACCTTTTTTGCCAATGGCGTCGGCCAAGGCTTCGCAGGCCAGTTTGCCGCCCAGTTCGTTATCGGAGGCAATGAAGGAGAGCGGGAATTTTACCGTGCCGGTCAGGTAGTTGCCGTCGCCAATAAAGGTGTCAACGGTTAGCAGCGGCAGGCCGGCATCGTAGGCTTTTTGCAGGGGGGCCACCATCGCTTCTTTGTCAACCGGGGCCAGGAACAAAAAGTCGAGGTCGCCGCGGGCTACCATCGCGTCGAGCATGGGGGTTTGCACGGTAGCATTCCAGTTTTCGGGGATTTGCGTAACCAGTTCAACACCAAAGTTTTCGGCGGCCAGTTCGGCGCCGCGCTGCATGGTAAAGTAGAAGGGGTCTTGCACGCCGGCCAAAAAGCCAACCTTCAGCCCTTCGGTTTTGGGTTCAATCTTGCCAATTTCGGCGGTGTAGAAGAACTGGGCAACCTTGGGGTCGTCCATGTTGTCGCGGGTGATAATCTGGTAGCCGGTGGGGATATGTTTTGGAATGCTGGTAGCGCCATCCAGATAAGCCACGGCCATTTCCACAGCCAGGTAGCCCATGTCGGACGGTTTTTGAGCAATAACCATATCCACGGTTTTGGCTTTCAGCATTTCAATGGCGGTTTCGGTGGCGTCAAAGGCAACCACTTTCACTTTGCCGCTGAGGCCCTGATTGGCCACAACCTGGCCCGCGCCCTGCGCGCTGAAGACGTTGGTGCCAAAAATACCGCCGAGGTCGGGGTTTTTCTGGAGCATAGCTTCAACTTGAGCCTGGGCTTTGGAGGGGTCATCATCGTTGTAGTCCACGCCCACCAGGGTGATGTCGGGGTATTCGGCCAGGGCGGCTTTACAACCCACTTCGCGGGCGTCGGTGCTGCTGATGCCGGGTTTTACGTTTTGGATGTAGACTTTACCTTTTTTGCCAATGGCGTCGGCCAAGGCTTCGCAGGCCAGTTTGCCGCCCAGTTCGTTATCGGAGGCAATGAAGGAGAGCGGGAATTTTACCGTGCCGGTCAGGTAGTTGCCGTCGCCAATAAAGGTGTCAACGGTTAGCAGCGGCAGGCCGGCATCGTAGGCTTTTTGCAGGGGGGCCACCATCGCTTCTTTGTCAACCGGGGCCAGGAACAAAAAGTCGAGGTCGCCGCGGGCTACCATCGCGTCGAGCATGGGGGTTTGCACGGTAGCATTCCAGTTTTCGGGGATTTGCGTAACCAGTTCAACACCAAAGTTTTCGGCGGCCAGTTCGGCGCCGCGCTGCATGGTAAAGTAGAAGGGGTCTTGCACGCCGGCCAAAAAGCCGATTTTAATGGTGTCGGTTGCAACTTCGGATTCTGCGGCGGCTTCGGGGGTAGCGGTGGGGGCAACTGCCAGTTCTTTGGCCGAAACGGGCATCGCGCTAAAAGCGGCTAAAGTGAGGCTAACCAGCCCTAACAGACTGATTACCAGTCCAAAAATACTTTTGTTTTTCATTCCATTCCTCCTTGAATACATTGAAACAAAGTAATTAAGTTGCGTCAGTTGTATGGCTTTATTGCCGGGGAGGGACGATGGGCGTGGATTCCCACCGGTTAACTCGCCTCCCGTGTTGCGGTTTCTGCGGGTACTGGGGATATTTTGGGTGTGCCTCGCCTCCTTTGGCTAAATTTTAGAGAAGTTGCAATGATGGTGTGGATAAAACTGCGGCTTTAATCCGACTGATTTTCATATTAGCACATAAATGATTAGGTGTCAAGAAAATTATGATTGACTTCGTACATAATTGATCTATTATAGATTGACTTTTTAAACAAAACTACGTTATAATGGGGTGTAAATGTTCAACCTCGAACAAAGTGTGTCATTTGCACAAACTCTGAAAGGAATTTGGTAATATGCAGCTCTATGGCGGTATTGAAGCAGGCGGCACAAAGTTTGTGTGTGCGGTGGGCACAGGGCCAAACGATTTACGGGCCGAAGTTCGGTTTGCCACCACCACACCGGACGAAACCATTAACCAGGCGATTGCTTTTTTCCGTGAGCAAGCAGCCAAAGAACCGCTGGCTGCTATTGGCATTGCTTCTTTTGGCCCGGTTGACCCCAACCCGGACTCGCCCACATTTGGGTACATTACCACCACGCCCAAACCGGGCTGGACGCACACCAATCTGCTGGGAGCCGTGGCGCAGGCCTTACAGGTGCCGGTTGGCTTTGATACCGATGTGAACGCGGCGGCGCTGGGTGAGCATTGGTGGGGCGCGGCGCAAGGGCTGGACACTTTTATTTACCTTACCATTGGCACCGGCCTGGGCGGCGGCGGGCTGGTGAATGGCCGGTTGCAGCACGGCTTAATTCACCCGGAAATGGGCCACATCCTCCTGCCGCACGATTGGCAAGCCGATCCCTACGCCGGCAAATGCCCCTACCACGGCGATTGTTTTGAGGGCATGGCCGCCGGCCCGGCGCTTGAAGACCGCTGGGGCCGGCCGGCGGCTTCGCTGCCGGTTGATCACCCGGCCTGGGAGCTTGAGGCGCATTACCTGGCGCTGGGGCTGGTTAATTTTATCTGCGTTCTTTCACCCCAACGGATTATTATGGGCGGCGGGGTCATGGAGCAGCGCCATCTCTTTCCGCTGTTGCGCGGCAAGGTGCAAAATTTGCTGCGCGGGTATATTCAATCGCCGGCCATTCTGGAGCACATTGACGAGTACATTGTGCCGCCGGGGTTGGGAAATCGCGCCGGAGTGCTGGGGGCCATCGCGCTGGCCCGGCAAACCGTGGCCGCTGGGGAACCGATGGCCTGATTGTAAAAATCCGGGCGGGAAGGGGCGGTTGGCATGTTAACTGACGAGCGAATAGAACAGATTGTGGCGCTGGTAGAAGAGCGCGGCTTTATCTCGGTCAAAGAGTTGAGCCAGGTTTACAACGTGTCCGAAGTAACCATCCGGCGTGATTTGCAACGCCTGTACGCCGAAAAGCGGCTGCGACGCACCTACGGCGGCGCGGCTTCGCTGCGCCCAACGGCGGCAACCGCCACCCCGGACACCGACCAGAACGCAACGTTTACGCCCAGCGCAGATGGCTTGTTTACGGATCGGGTGGATGTTTTGATTGCCACCTCGTGCGACCCGTATGCCGACCGGATTTTATTGGACCGGGCTGAGCGCCGCAATATTCAGGTGGTGGCCGAATCGATTGGCATGGCGGGCGTAAAAACGCTGGTGGCCGTGGATAATTACCAGGCCGGGGTGGCGCTGGGCCGCTGGGCCGGCGAGTACGCCCGGCAACATTTTGCCGGCGCGGCTTGCGTGCTGGATTTAACGTATCATCTGGATAACACGCTGGCCCGCAGCCAGGGATTCTTGGCCGGTTTAAAAGAAACCGTGCCCACGGCGCAAATCGCCCTCTCGATTAACGCCCAATCCACCTGGGAAACCGCCTACCAGCTCACCACCGACGCCCTGCACGTGTACCCCAACATCAATATTATTTTTGCCATTAACGATTCTACCGCCTGGGGCGCTATCCGCGCCTGCCGCGATAGCGGTATTGCGCCCGGCTCAACGCTGGTTATCCCGTTTGGACTGGAAGGCGACACCCTGAAAAACGCCCTGGTCATTGGCGATTATTGCAAGGTTGGGCTGGCCATGTTCCCGGAAATTGTGGGCCGGGTGTGCGTCGAGGCGGCCATCAACGCCTACAACAACAAGCCCATGCCCGGCCAACTGGTAACGCCGTATGCTATCCTCACCCCGGAAAATTTGCCCCACTTTTACGAGCGCACCGACACCGGCTGGCAAATAAAATGGGGCTTTGTAAAAAAAGAGCTGCCCATTCCCGTGCCCATTGATCGTACCGCGCCCCGGCTTAACCCGTTGCCCCAACGGATTGGTTTTGTGGTGCCCCACAGCGAGCACGAATGGTACAAAAACCTGAGCGATTGCATTAACAGTTACATCAAAGACATGGGCATTGAGACAGAGGTTATCAACGCCGCCCAAAACCTAAAGGATGAAGTGGCCGTGCGCAAGTGGCGCATTGCCCAAATGGCCGCCGGGCAGGTGCAGCCGGAAGATGTAATCATTATTGGCGATGGCCAGATTAGCGTTTACCTGGCCGAAGAAATAGTCAACAAAGAAAATATTACCGTTATCACCAACTCAATCCCCGTATTTGAAATTTTGCGCAACCGGCCCAACATCACCTTGATTTTAACCGGCGGCCTGGTGCGCCACGGCAGCGACACGCTGATTGGCCCCACCGCCGAAGCCGCCCTGCGCGAACTCCGCGCCGACAAGCTGTTTTTGGCCATCACCGGCGTTTCGCTTGATTTTGGCCTGTCGCACACCAACCTGGCCGAAGTAACCATGAAACAGGCCATGATCCGGGCCGCCCGCGAAGTTATTTTGCTGGCCGACCACACCAAGTTTGATGAAGAATCGGTGGTGCAGGTGGCTCCTATCAATGTGGTTAACAAATTAGTTACCGATAACGCCCTGCCGGCCAGCATTCGGCTGGATTTAACCAAACGCGGGGTAGAGATTATCCTGGCCAAAACTTAAACCAGAACCGGTCCTTACCGGGGCGCTAAAGGCGGATTGCCGCTTTTTGCGCCTTTTTTATTTTTATCGCCCGGTTAACCTTTTACGTAAAATTTACTCCAGAAGCCGCCACCTTTTGCCGATAGAATATAACGGGGTTTGTGGTTTAACCTTAACCGTTGGGATTCTGGCCGAAACCGGGGAGCAACAGCAACAATAAAGCCGAATATTTACCCAAAATCACGCAACGAGCGGTCTTGGGCGGCCAACCAACTCGCTATTTTCAAGGGGGAAAGCAAATGGGATTTGTAGCCGATTATCTGGATTATATTTTGTTTGGCGGTGGATTACTGTTAACCGCCGCCGTTTCAACCGCCGTTGTTACCTACATTTACCGGCGCGGCCTGGCGTTGCGCCTGAACATGATTATCATTGCCGGCACCGTGGCGGCGGCTTTGGGCGGTTTTGTGCTGGGCAAAATGGGGTTTACGTTTGCCGGGGTGATCACGGCCATGATTATTGTGCTGGTTTTTGGCATTGGCATGGTATCGTTGCTGCTCAAACGGATTATCGAGCCGCTGCGCCAGGTGGCTCAGGCCGCCGCGCACCTGGCCACGGGCCGGCTTGACCAGCACCTAAACATTGGCAGCGCCGATGAAATTGGCGAGGTGGCTGTGGCGTTAACCGGCGTGGCCGATTATCTGCGCCAAACCGTTGAGGTAATGTCAAAATTTGCCACCGGTAATCTGTCCGTAGAAATAGCTGTTCGCTCCGATGAGGATGCGCTTGGCCGGTCGCTCAAGGGCATGGTCGCGGGGCTGCGGCAAAATATTGACGCCATCATTGCCAGCGCCGATGAAATGAGCAGCATTTCTAACGATATTGCCACGGTCACGGCCCAATCCGGCGAAGTGGCGCTGCAAATATCTAACACTATCCAGCATATTGCCGCCGGAACCACCCAACAGGCCGAAAGTGTGGAAAGAACCGCCCGCGCCGTAGACCAGATGACGCACGCCATTCACGGCGTGGCGCAAGGAGCGCAGGAGCAATCCACCGCCGTGGGGCAGGCATCAATCATTACCAACCAGCTTTCGCTGGCCATCGGGCAGGTTTCGGCCAACGTTAATCAACTGGGCACGCTCAAGCAAGAGGTGGAGTACACCGCCCAAAAAGTGCGCGACATGGGCAAACGCTCCCAACAAATTGGCGCAATCGTCAAAACCATCGAAGATATTGCCAGCCAAACCAACCTGCTGGCCCTCAACGCCGCCATCGAGGCCGCCCGCGCTGGCGAACACGGCAAGGGCTTTGCCGTGGTGGCCGACGAAGTGCGCAAACTGGCCGAAAAATCGGCCACCGCCACCCACGAAATCACCAGTTTAATTCAGGATGTGCAGCACTCGGTGAGCGAGGCGGTTACGGCCATGGATAAAAGCTCGGCCAGGCTGGAGCAGCAGGTGCAGCAAATTACCGGCGTTACCGCCGAAATGAGCCAGGGTTCTAAACAGGTGGTTCACGCCATCGAGTCGGTTTCGGCGGTGGTTGAGGAAAACACCGCCGCCACCCAGCAAATGTCGGCGGGAGCCTCTGAGGTGGCCGAGGCGATGGAAAACATTGCCAGCATTAGCCAGGAAAACAGCGCGGCGGTTGAGGAGATTAGCGCCTCTACCGAGGAAATGAGCGCCCAGGTGGCCGATATTAGCCGGGCCACCAAACTTTTCAGCGAAAAAGCCGTTCAATTGCAACAAACGGTGCTGCACATTTCTACCAAAAAGATTACCGGCAAGGTGTCGCGCGGCACGGCGTTGTTGGGCCGCATAGATTTTGTGAAAGAGCGTTACGGCCAGAGCGCGTGGGAGCGGGTGCTGCGGCGCGTTCCGCCGGACGGGCAAAAAATCCTGCGGAATAAAATAGACCCCGGCGGTGAATATCCGCCGGAGATTTTGGCCGAGTTAACCAACGCTATTAAAACCGAACTGGCCAACGGCAGCGATGACATTTTGCGCGAGATGACCGCTTTTAGGGCCAAGTTTGATGTGCTGCCCGGCGGCAAACTGGCGCAGCATTTTCAACCGGGCAACCCCGGCTACACCATCCGCCGGATGGATTTGTGCCTGCGCCACAACTGGGGCGAGGGCGTGATTGTGCGCACCTTTGATATAGCGCCAAACCACGTGCGCCAGGAGGTGGACATGGGCGGCAAACAACCCCGCGAACGCTGCACCTACAACCACGTGGGCTGGATGGAAGGCGTTATCATCGAAGCCGGCGGCATTCCCCACATCAAAAAGACCAAATGCATGCACAGCGGCGATCCCTGCTGCGAGTATGATATTTGGTGGGAGATGGCGGGCAGATAGCGCGAATGAGCGAATAGGCGAATTTGCGAATAAAAACAAGGCGGGCATTTTGCCCGCCTTGTTTTTTTGCCGGGTGAGAGTGAGTCGCGCTATTTGCGCGTTGGATTTTCACGTCCCGGAACGAAATTCCACATCCAGGAACGATAATTCTACACGTCGGAACGACAATTCCACGCGCTGGAACGACAATTCCACGTCCCGGAACGAAATTCTATGTCCCGGAATGAAATTCTACGTCCCGGAACGACAATTCCACATCCCGGAATGAAATTCCACATCCCGGAACGACAATTCCACGCCACGGAATGACAATTCCACGTCCTGGAACGACAATTCCACGTCCCGGAACGATAATTCCACGTGCCGGAACGACAATTCCATGTCCCGGAACGACAATTCCACGTGCCGGAACGACAATTCCACGTGCCGGAAGTGCTAAAGTGTGGCGATAAGTGCCGGTCACTTGTTCTGAACAAAAAACAACCCCTCGTGGGGGGCGAGGGGTTGTTTTGTAACAGCCTGAGCGCGTTTAGTAAGTAACGTGCAATAGTTCGTGGGCCAGGTGGCTGCCCGGTTCGCCCAAAAAGTCCTGGTACAACTGCATCACCGACAGGTTTTGATGCGATTTGCGGACTTCTCGCTCTTCGTCAATTTGGTACAGCCCTTTGATGCGCTGTTTGATGGTTTCCATCCGATCCGCGCAGTAGGGTTGGCCGCCGCCGTTAACGCAGCCACCGGGGCAGGCCATAATCTCGATGACATCGTACTTGGAGGTGCCTTTTTCAATTTTCTCCAGGATTTTGCGGGCGTTGCCCAGCCCGGAGGCCGCCGCCACATTAACGGTGCGCCCGTTCAGGCGGACTTCGGCTTCGCGCACACCATCCAGCCCGCGCACGGCGGTAAAGTTAACATCCTCTAACGGTTGGCCGGTCACTTCCTCGTACACGGTGCGCAGCGCCGCTTCGAGCACGCCGCCGGTAGCGCCAAAAATTACGCCCGCGCCGGTTGATTCGCCCAGCGGGTTATCAAAATCTTCGTCGGGCATGTAGCGCAGGTCAACCCCGCCTTCCTTGAGCATTTTGGCCAGTTCGCGGGTGGTAATGACCAAATCCACATCGCGGTGGCCGTTGGTTTGCAATTCGGGAATGGAGGCTTCGTACTTTTTGGCCAGACAGGGCATCACCGAAACCACCACAATGTCTTTGGGGTCGAGGCCCATCTTCTGGGCGTAGTAGGTTTTGATCATTGCGCCGGTCATTTGCTGCGGCGATTTGCACGACGACGGCATGTACATGAGGTTGGGGAAGTGGTATTTGATAAAGTTAATCCAGCCGGGGCAGCACGAGGTGAGGATGGGCAGGTTTTCGTTTTTGGTGACGCGCTCAATGATTTCGTGCGCTTCTTCAATGACGGTCAGGTCGGCCCCAAAGGTGGTGTCAAACACGGCATCAAAACCGATGCGCCGCAGCCCGGCCACCATTTTGCCGGTGGCCACGGTGCCGGGTTCCATGCCAAATTCCTCGCCAATGGCCACCCGCACCGCCGGAGCTACTTGCACCACCACCTTTTTGGTGGTGTCAAACAGCGCGCGCCACGTTTCCTGGATAAAACCCACGCCGGTGAGCGCCGCCGTGGGGCACACGCTCACGCATTGGCCGCAGTACACGCAGTTTGATTCGGCCAGCGGTTTCTTTTCGGCGGGGGCCACAATCACATCAAACCCCCGGCCAAACGCGGTGAGCGCGCCCACGGTTTGCACTTCGTTACACATGGTTTCACAGCGGCGGCACATAATGCACTTGTCGGGGTCTCGTTTAAGCGCCCCGCTGGATTTATCAATCGGGTGCGAGGAGCGTTCGCCGTTGTAGCGTTGAGTGTTTACCCCAAATTCCCAGGCCAGCCGCTGCAATTCGCAATCGGTGGATTTGGCGCAGATGAGGCAGTTAAAGGGGTGGTTGGAGAGCATTAACTGTAACAACCGGCGGCGGGCAAACAGCACGCGCCGCGAGTTGGTAGTAATGCTCATGCCTTCTGAAACCGGCGTGGCGCACGAAGGGGCCAGGTTGCGCCGGCCTTCTACTTCTACTACGCACATGCGGCAGGAGGCCACCCGGTTAACCATTTTCAGTTCGCCCAGGTTCAGGTAACACAGCGAAGGAATACGGATATTAATTTGCCGGGCGGCATCCAGAATGGTGGTGCCTTCGGGCACGCTCACTGGCTGGTTGTCTATGATTAAATTAACCATGATGGTTCTCCTCAGTTATTAATAATCGCCTTGAATTTGCATTTGGTCATACATGCGCCGCATTTTATGCACCGGGTTTGGTCAATGATATGTGGCTGTTTGACGTTACCAGAAATACAGCCAACCGGGCACACGCGCGCGCAGGCGGTACAGCCAATGCACTTGGCGGTGAGGATGGTGTAGCTGAGTAGTTTTTGGCACACCCCGGCAGGGCAGCGATGGTCTTTAATGTGGGCTTCGTACTCATCCATAAAGTATTTCAGGGTACTGAGCACCGGGTTGGGCGCGGTTTGCCCCAGCCCGCACAGCGAGGTGTCGCTGATAACTTCGGCCAGTTCGCGCAGTTCAACCAGATCGTTTTCTGTGCCTTTGCCTTCGGTGATGTTGGTGAGGATTTCGTGCATGCGTTTGTTGCCAATCCGGCAGGGCAGGCAGCGCCCGCACGATTCATCTACCGTAAATTCCAGGTAGAATTTGGCAATGTTGACCATGCAATCCTTCTCGCTCATTACAATCATCCCGCCGGACCCCATCATTGAGCCGATGGACATGAGCGATTCGTAATCAATGGGCGTGTCGAGGAATTGTTTGGGGATGCAGCCGCCCGACGGCCCGCCGGTTTGGACCGCTTTAAACTCGGCCCCGCCCCGGATACCGCCGCCGATCTCGAAGATGATTTCGCGTAGCGTGGTACCCATCGGAACTTCTACCAAACCCACGTTGTTAATCTGCCCGGCCAACGCAAACACTTTGGTGCCTTTAGAGGTTTGGGTGCCGATGCTGTTGTACCAATCCGCGCCCCGGCTGAGGATGATGGGTACGTTGGCCAGCGTTTCAACGTTGTTCACAATGGTGGGGCGTTCCCACAAGCCGCTTTGCGCCGGGAAGGGCGGTTTGGTGTGCGGTTCGCCGCGCTCGCCCTGAATGGAGCGGATGAGGGCCGTTTCTTCGCCGCACACAAACGCGCCCGCGCCCAACCGAATGTCCACATCAAAATCAAAGCCGCTGCCCATAATGTTTTTGCCAATCAACCCCAGGGCGCGAGCCTGTTGCAGGGCAATTTGCAGCCGGCGCACCGCCAGCGGGTATTCGGCCCGAATGTACACGTAGCCCTGGTGCGAACCAACCACGTAACCGGCAATGGCCATGCCCTCGATTACGCTGTGCGAGTCGCCTTCCATAATGGAGCGATCCATAAACGCGCCGGGGTCGCCTTCGTCGGCGTTGCACACAATAAATTTTTCGGCTTGCTGGTAACTGCGGGCAAACTCCCATTTTCTGCCGGTAGAAAAACCGGCCCCACCGCGCCCGCGCAAACCGGAACGTTTCATCTCGTCAATGACTTCTTCCGGGGTCATTTGGGTGAGGGCTTTGCCCAACGCCTGGTAGCCGCCGGTCGCCAGGTATTCCTCAATATTTTCGGGGTTAATCAGCCCGCAGTTGCGCAGGGCAATCCGTTGCTGGCGTTTGTAAAAAGAAATGTCGTGCTGGGTATCAATTTTTTGCTTTGAGGTTGGGTCTTCGTACAGAAGCCGGGCAACTTTTTGATGCGCCAGAATGTGTTTTTCAAAAATTTCGGTGGCGTCGGTGGGTTTTACTTCAACATAAAATACGTCATCTGGAAAAACTTTGACAATGGGGCCTTTTTCGCAAAAGCCAAAACAACCGGAGATGGAGGCGCGCACCGTGCCGGCCAGGTCGTGCTCGGCAATCAGGCTGTTAAAATTAGCCACAATCTGCTGGCTTTCCGAGGCGTGGCAGCCGGTGCCGCCGCACACCAGAATTATTTGCTCAGCCGTGCCGGGTTGATGCTCGTTCAGGCGGAGGTTGAGTAACGGGCGAAACTGTTCGTAGGTGGTCAGTAACTGCGGGTACGATTCGATTTTAGGCATGGCTCAGTTCCTCCTTGCTGCCGGCTTCGACCAGGTAATGTTCCAGAATTTCTTGAACTTTGTTAGGTTGAACTTTGCCGTACACTTTTTCGTTGATTGTCACCACCGGGGCCAACCCGCACGCGCCCACGCAGCGCAGGCTTTCCAGCGAGAACTTGCCGTCTTCGGTCACTTGACCGGCTTTAATGCCCAAAACCCGTTCAAACTCTTGCAACACTTTTTCCGCGCCGTTAACGTAGCAGGCGGTGCCCAGGCAAACATTAATTTGCAACTCACCTTTAGGGGTGGTGGTGAAGTAGTTGTAAAAGCTAATCACCCCGGAAACTTCGGCGTGCGATACGGCGTACTTGCGGGCAATGTGCAGTTGCACTTCTTCGGGCAGGTGGCCAAAAATATGCTGCGCCTGGTGCAAGGTTTGGATGAGCGTATCTTTGCGGCGCGGGTCGTCGGCAGAGATACGCAGGGTTTCAATATAAGTGTCTAATTGCCCGTAAAGTTCGGGCGGTAACATCTGATTTTCGCAATCTACAGTTAAACAGGGCATAACACATCTCCAGAGTTGGTTAACTTAGTTACAACTAAACAAAAAACCTAAAGTTGGGCCGTTGTGGTAAACGGGTCAAGCTCAACCTTCAGGGCGGCGGCCTCCATTTCGGTAAACTTGCTCAGAATGGCATCTTTAAAAAGCAAAAGCGACTGGGTTAACAACGGAATTTCTGCCGGATTGTGCGTTACAAACAACACCGCCGTGCGCGGGTAGGTGGCCAGCAGGTGGTCAATGATAGCTTGTTTGCCCACCGCGTCAATGGATTTGAACGGCTCGTCCAGCATTGCAAAATCCGGCTCGGTTAAAAAGCCACGGATAATGGCTGCTTTTTGCTTCATTCCGCCCGATAGCTGGTAGGGGTAGTGGTTGGCGTATTCCGTCAGGCCGCACACGTCCAGCCAGCGCCGGTATTGTTCCTGCCGGGCCGGAGTGCCGGCAACTCGGCCCAATTTGGCCGGCAGCCAGATATTCTCGGCGATGGTCATGTACGGGAACAGGCGAGGCTCCTGAAAGATTGTTACCGGGTTTTGGGCGGCAAGGGTAAACTGGCCTTCATCGTAACCCTCCAGGCGGGTTAAAATGTTGATGAGGGTAGTTTTGCCCGCGCCGGAACGCGCAAACACAGTTACGCGCTGGCCCCAGGTCATTGAAAACGACAGGTTTTGGATAACGGTTTTGGGGCCAAACCGTTTGGTTAAATTTTTAATTACCAGCACATCGGACGGCATAACATCAATCCGGGTAGAAATATTTTTTTAGCCATACTGAGAAAAAGAAATTTTGGACCGCCTGAAACAACGCAGTCAAACATAAAATCACAAATAGGTAAAAGAACACCTCCTTCATATTAAAGTAAACGCGGGCTACATTTAATAAATAACCGATGCCATCCTGCGAGCCGATAAATTCACCCAGCACCACCACTTTGAGCGATAGCCCAAAGCCAATGGTCAGGTTGCTTTGCAGGGTTGGCACCAGCGCCGGAAGATACAAAAATTTAATCAGATGTTGGCGAGTCGCGCCGGCGGAAATCAAATACTGTTCCAAAGCCACATTTTTTTTAGCCAGTGCATTGGCGGTATTGATGGCAATGGTGGGCAGCGTTAAAAATGCTACCAGCGCAATGGGGGTTTGGTGGCCAATCCCAAACATCAACAAAAAGATAATGCCCACAATCGTGCCGGGCAAAACCTGAATAGCCACCATAAACGAGTTAAGCGGCTGGGTTAGGCGCGCTCCGTAGGCTAATATGCCCAGTGCGCCGCCGCCCAGAAACGCCCAGCCAAACCCCGCCGCCACCCGATAGAGGGTTACGCCTAAATGGTATAAAAAATCCTGGCGAAGGTACGCCGGAATGTCCAGCAACACCGCTGCCGGAGATGGCAGAATGTAGGCCGGAAAAAAGAGCGACAATCCTCCCCAGAACACCAAAAACAGCAGCAACCCGCCGGCTTCGTTACGGAAGACGGTAAAAAAACGGGGCGAACTTGTCATCAAGAGGCTTGCCAATAGTCTGGTAATACTGTTGAATCGCGGTGGCCATGTCGGTTCCGGTTAACATGGCAAAGCCGGTGCGTTGTAAAGACGCCTGCAATACCGCCGGCGGAAATTTTAACTCGGCGCTGGTTTGTTTTGCGGCGGCCTCCGGGTTTTGTTGCGCCTCGGTGATGGCCTGCGCCAGCAATTCGTTAAACCGGGCAATCTCCTGCGGATGGGTGGCAGCCCACTCCGGGTTTACAAAAGAGGCCACCTGCGGATAACCGTTGGTTGAGCCGGTGATGGCATCCCACTTGGCCCGGTAACTCATCGAAACAAACACCTGTTCCTGTTTTTCCACCAGCGACACAAACGGTTCGGGCAGCGCCACCGCCGTGGCTTTGCCCTGTTTTAGCAACTCCACCGAGGCGGGAAACGGGCTGTACACCGGCTTTATGTCCTGTTTCCAAACCAGCCCTTCCTGCGCGGCCAAAAATTGCGTCATCTCCTCAATGGGCGAGCCTTCAAAGGGCATGTAAATCTCTTTGCCTTTGAGCTGGCTTAAACTTGTGATTTTCTGGCCGTAAGTGACCAGATATGTTAAATCCGAAACGTAGGTGTTAACCACCTGCGCCGGCGCTTTGTTCTTGAAAAATTCAACACCCACGGACAGGCCGGTCACTAAAATGGATACGTCGCCGCGTAAAAACAGGGTGTTAGCCTGAGAATGGTTGGTAAAAATGGTGATATCGGCGTTGGGCATGCGTTTGGCTGCCAAAATTACGGGGATGGACGAGGGGCTGGCGGGCGCGTAAATGGTGATTCGCCCGGTAGCCGGGGGTGAAACCGGGGCGGTAACGGCGGGGTCTGCCGTCGGTTGGCCGCCGCAACCGGCCAGCAGCCACAAAACGGCCATCAATAACCCCAAAGAATAACAACGCTGTAATTTCTTCATGCCCTTCTCTTTTTACTAAACGGCCAAAATACTTGAATTGTGGCCTAATTTAGTCAAAAACTTGTGTAAATATTCACAAACGTTTCCGATTATATGCGAACAAAGAAATACTGTCAATAGGGAATAACAAAATTGGGGAGCAAAATTTTAATTATTGGTTAATCTTGCTTTCATTCTGCTTTAATCTTTCGAAAGTAAAATACAGATAATCTCTTGTGGCTCAATTGTGAGCCAGAGATAAGATATCCCCTCTCCCTCCCGTAAGGAACCCGCGTCGTGGCAGCGCGGGTTCTTTCATTTTGTCCCAAAAAAACAGGGGCCAAGCGATTGGCCCCTGCTGATGTTACCCCCGGCGTAGCCGCTTGAGTGGCAATGCTCGCCATACCACCGGCATATCCTGCTGATGCAGCCCGCCCAACCCGGCCAGCGCCACCAGATAAACTCCGCCGCCCAACAGCAGTTTGAGCAAAAAGTTTGCGTCGCCGGCCAACCACAGGCATCCGGCCATTATCGCCGAGGCGATGACGGGCCGCCAGGCCACATCAACCCAGGGCACGTGGCACAGATTTTTGCGTACCAGCAAATAAAACGGGATTAGCAGCGACCATTCGGAGAAGATGGTGGTAATTGCCGCCGCCCGGTAGCCGTACAGCGGGATAAAAATTAAATTGGTGGTAAGGTTAAACGCCACGCCAATTACAAACGCCCGGGTGAGCGCCCGCTGCTGGTTAATGGCAATCAGCACGTATTGCGTCACCTGATTGATAAAACTGAACGGCAAAAACCAGATGAGCAGTTGCAGCACAATCACCGCATCGGGGATAAAGCGCGGCCCGGCCAAAAACCAGATGAGTTCACGGGCCACAAACGGCGTGCCAAAGGCAATCGGCAACGCCAGAATAAGCAACAGGCGCAGGCTTAAAATATAGGCCCGCACCAGCGATTCCCGCGAGTCGGCGGCAAAGCGGCTCATCAGCGGAAAAATGGCCAGCGTAAAATATTGCGGGATGACGTTAATGCCGTCAATATATTTGTAGGCGGCGCTGTAAAACCCAACCGCGCTGCTGCCCCAGGCCGGCTTGAGGATGAACACATCAATGCGGAAAAAGATGGTGGCCAGCAGGTGGTTGAGCATCAGCGGAAAGCTCTGGCCCAGCATATTAGTTTGCAGAGCGGGGTCGGCTTCAAACCGGGGCCGGTAAATTTTTACCGCCAGCAGCCACAGTAACACCGAAAAGGCCACCAGATTGGCCACCAGTGATGCTCCGGCCAACCCCATGATGCCCCAGCCCAGCAGCAGCGCCAGCGCCCCGGTGATAACGCGGGCAAACGTGGTAATGGCGCTCACGCCGGCGGGATATTCGGCTTTTTCGTGGGCGTAAAAAATGGCGGAAAGGCCGTCGGAGAGGTTGCTAAAAAAGGTGCCAACCATAAAAATGGCCACCGTAGCCAGCACATCCCCGCCGGTATCGCCAAAAAATACGTAGAGCGCCAGTACCGCCGCCATTACCGGCAGCGCCGCCAGCCACAAATACACCCGCAAAACGGATACGTTGGCCAAATACCGATTGGTCTGCCCGCGGTCGGCGGCCACATCGCGCGTTACCAGCGTGCCCAACCCAAACCGGGTGAGAATTTCGACCAGCCCGATAAATGCCACCGCAAACGCAAACTTGCCCGCGCCCTCCGGCTGCAAAATCCGTAGCATGAGCAGGGCAAAGGCAAAATCAATCAGCCGGTTGGCCAGCGCCATTACCATTGGCACCAAACTGTTTTTGGCCACCCGTTTAATGGTAGAATCGGATTCGCGTTCGCGGTACACTTTGCCCCAGGCCCAGTACCCGCTGATGAACAGCAGCAGCGCCCCGCCTAAAAACGAAACATACGCCCCCAGTTGAAAACTGCGCGGGCTGTACCTGAAGCGGATTTCCCACGCGCCCGGCGGCAAAAAAATGGCCCGGAACGCGCCGTTGGCCCGGTGAATGGTCACTTCTGTTTCCGCGTCGTCGCCGGTGGCGGCGGGGCGGGCGTAGGCGCGCCAGCCGGGAAAGTAGCTATCGGCCAGCACCAGCCAGCCCGGTTGAGCGGTTTGCGCCGCCAGTTTCACCTCGTTGGGGGCGTAGGCGGTGATGTTGACCGCCTCCGCCAGCGAGGCAACGGACGCGGCGGCATCGGCGGCGGTTAAATCGCGGCCCAGGCCGGTGGCAGTGCCATCCAGAATAACCTTTTGGCGCGGGTTGAGGCTGCGCAGGGCCGTGTTAAACTCGTCCGTCCAGCCGGATGGTTGCGCCTGGCCCGGCAAATCGAGCTTGTCATTCACCAGAAACGCGCGCGGCAGGGCATCGAGATTTTTGTAGATGTTCACTTCGCCGGTGTGGGCCAGGGCGTAGTTGGGGTTGTTGATGGTTTGCGTGGTGAGAATGTAGCGCACGCCCAGCAAATCCAGCAGCGCCGAATCCAGCGCGGCGTAGCCATCGGCGTAGATTGGCCCCACCCGGTTAAACAGCAGGTCGCCATTGGGCTGGATAAGCTGCATAAACCGGCTGTACTGGGCCGGAATGATGCTGTCGTAGCCGCGCACATCAAATAAATTGGCGTACATGCCGGTGTTGGCCAGCATTATTTTGTTGCCGCGCCCGGCGGGGGTATCAAAACTGTCAATGCGAAAATAGGGGTCGGTGGTTTGCTGCGCCTCCAGCCAGCGCACCACATCGGGTTTAAAGGCCAGCAGCGCCGGGTTGGCCGCCGGGTTAAAACCGGCTCCGGCCAGCAGCAAATCAACGGCAATCACCGCCACGGCCAGCAGCGGCCACACCTTAATTTTGGCGCGGAGAGCGGTCAGCGCGGGCCGGGCGCAAGCCAGCCATAACACCGCGCCGGACATCATCAGCATAAAAAAGAATTTTAAAAAGTTGGGCCACTGGTAGCCTAAAAACTGACGCCCATCGGCAAAGGCGTTTTGAGCCAGCCCGGAACGGTTAAATACCGCATCGGCAAGCTGAATGAACGGCGCGGGCCAAACCAGCGCCAGCAGCAGCGCCGCCAGCCCGCCGGCTCCGCCGGCCAGCAAGCCGATGGCCGCAGCTTTGAGGTACGGCGGTTTGGTGGCAGTCTGTAAATAATCAAGGCCAAAGCCGGCCAGCACGGCCACGCTAAATGTGTACGGAAATATCCAGCGGAACGGCGAATGAAGTTGATTCCAGCCGGGCAGCCCGTAAAACAGCAGCGCGTACAGCGGCGTGCCAAACGCAAACAACAGCGAAAGCGCCGCCAGCGCCGCAAAAATAAATACCGAATAGCGAATAGCGAATGGCGAATTAGTGGCTTGTCCTTTGCTATTCGTTACAAGTGTTCGCCATGCGCTGATAACCGCCAGCGCGGCCAGCAGCAGCGGCAGCAGGCCCAAATACGCGCCGGCTTCTACGGCGGTTTTGGTGTCCCAGCCGGTGCAGTTGGCGCAGAGCGGATTTACCTGGCCGTGAGCGTTGGGGCCAAGCCCCTGCCAGGCATGCGTCACCACATCAAAATAACCGTGGTGGGCCGGGCTGCCAAAAAAATCGGGGATAACAAAGCTGATAATCCGGCGTAGCGGCAGCGCCCAGCCGCGCACATTGGCCAGCGTTACGGAGTTATCGCGGAAGTTTTGGGTGATAACCTCGTACATGGGCACTAATTGCACCGCGCCCAGCGCCAGCCCCAGCAGCGCCAGTATCAACAGCCAGCCGGCCAGCCGCAACGCAAATTTGGGGGTGCGTTGTTGTTGCCACAGCAGCAACAGGCGCAGGCCGGCGTAAAAACCGCTCACCAGCAAGGTGTAATAGGTGATCTCCACATGCCCGGCCAGCGTTTGCAGCCCCAGCACCAGCGCCCCGGCCACCACATACGGAATCGGCGAGTAGCCGGTGCGCCCTTTTTCTTCCTGTTTGCGGATAATCAACTCGATGACCGCCAGCAGCAGCGGCAGCCACACCGCCCCGGCCACAATCATGGTGAACACCACGCTCACCACAAAAAAGCTGCTCAGCGAATAGGTAAGCCCCGCTGCCAGCGCGCCAAACCGGGCAACCCGCAGCACCCGCAGAAAAATGTACATGTTTAACCCGGCCAACCAGAGTTGAATCACGGTAAACCAGCCGTAGGCGCTGGTTAGCGGCAGCAGGTAAAACAGCAGGCTAAAGGGGTACAGCCCAGAGTGCTGGCCGTTGGCCAAAAAGGGCTGGCCGGAAAGAATGTAGGGATTCCATAACGGGATTTGGCCGGCGCTGAACGACTCGCGGATGAATTTTTTCCAGACGTAGTTTTCAAGCACCAGATCGGACAGGAGTTGGTTGTGCGGTTGCGCCACGCCCAACTCGGCGCGGTGAGATAACCACGGCTCGTAGGCAAACAGGTTATCGGCGGGCAGCAGGGTGCGGAAGCCAAGCGTTACCGGCGCAAACAGTAACAGGGGCAACAGCCATAAAACCAGGGCCGCCAGAATATCTTGCCGGGTAACAGCCTTGAGCAAGCGGGCTACTCCTGAACCTGGGCGATGGCTACCGGCCTGACACTGCGGTGTCGCCAGCGAATTTCAAACACGCGCAGGGCGGCCTCAATTTTTACCGGCACCGACATTTTGCTCTGGCCAATACGCCGGTCTTCAAAATAAATGGGGATTTCCAAAATGCGGAAGTTGAGTTTTTCTGAAACGTAGGCCATTTCTACCTGGAAAATGTAGCCGTTGGAATGAATCCGGTCCAGCCCAATCCGTTCCAGAGCGCTGCGCCGCCAGCATTTAAACCCGGCGGTGGCATCTTTGGTTTTTACTCCCAAAATCAGCCGCGTCCACACCGAGTTGGCCCACCAGCTTAAAAACCAGCGCCACCAGCTCCAGCGCTCATCAAGCTGGCCGCCGCCCACGTAACGCGACCCCACCACCACATCGTAATTTTCAATGCCGGCCAGCATTTCGGCAATGTAAGAGGGCGAGTGGGAGAAGTCGGCGTCCATTTGCACAACATAATCAATGTTATGTTCCAGCGCCCACTTAAACCCGGCAATGTAGGCTGTGCCCAGCCCCAATTTACCGGCGCGATGGAGCACGTGCAGGCGACCAGGGTAGCAACGCTGGCTCAACTCTTCGGCCACCTGGCCGGTGCCGTCGGGCGAGTTGTCATCAACAATCAATATTTGCAGCCCGGGTATATCCAGCGTAAATAATTCGGCGGTGATGGCGGGCATGTTTTCGGCTTCGTTATAGGTTGGGATTACTACTAAAACGGTCATAAAGGCATCTCTGTATCAGTAAGGTGAACAAATTATACTCCCCAAAAATTAATCGGCCAATTAGCCGCATATCGCGGATGGCCCGGTTTTCCCGTTGTCAGATATACATAATATTTGTAGACGAAATTTTTAACTTATGCTATGATTACGTTATGTCAAAAAGTTACCGGCAGGCGGTTAAACGCACAGATAAATATCGCGGCGAAAAGCGCATGTTCTCCGCAACCCTGGCGCTGGTGATAATGGGGGTGGCGGTGTTGTTGATGGGCTTTAACCTGTTTTCGGTGAGCGCCCAGCCCGCCGCCACGCCGGTTTCGCCGGTGGTTACGCCGGGCGCGCCGGATATTGCCATTGCCGCGCCCGCCCAGCAATTGCCGTTAGCGCCCGCCGTGGCGGCGGTTCAACCCCCGCAGGCGTTGCCGCTCGATGCGCATTACAGCGGGGTGGTGGGGCTTGTGGCCGGCCACAAAGGGAATGACTCCGGCGCGGTGTGTCCGGATGGGCTAACCGAGGCCGAGGTGAACGCTAATGTAACCCAGGAAGTGGCCAGTTTGCTGGAACGACGCGGGCTGCGGGTGGACATCCTCAACGAGTTTGATGACCGGCTATCCGGCTACCAGGCCGACGCATTGGTGAGCATTCACTCCGATAGTTGCAGCGTGCCCGGGCTAACCGGCTTTAAAGCGGCCCGCGTAACCAACAGCGCCATTCCCCAGGCCGAAGATTTGCTGGTGCAATGTTTAAACAAGGAATACGCCGCCTACACCGGCCTGCCGCAGCACCCCTCTAGCATTACCGATAGCATGACCAACTACCACGCCTTTAGAGAAATCGCTTCGGGCACGCCGGGCGCTATCATTGAAACCGGCTTTTTGCTGGGCGACCGCTACCTGCTGGAAAGCAAGCCCAAAATTGTGGCGCGAGGCGTGGCGGCGGGCATCCTTTGCTTTTTTGACCAACGTGCCACGGTGGCCGCGCCGTAACCGGGATTTAAATCCTCTTTTGAATTGACGTTTCGCCGCTTTTTATTATACTACGCCGGGGGTCATTCTCAGTGTACCCCAAGCCAAGTAAATACCACAACCTTCTGCGTTTTCCCCCACCTGCCGTCGCTGTTCGACGTTCACCGTAATTCAATGCCGGTGAGTCAGTAAATCCGGGTTTGGCGCTCTGGAAATACTGAAATACACTTTCATACCTGAACACTGGTAAAGCCGCCAGTGAAATTAATATTTTTGCTGATTAACTGCCAACCGGGCGATAGCAAAAGATTCCAGTAGTTTTTCCGGTACAGAAAGGAGGCGTTATTTATGCCCAACGTTGATGTTGAACTCAAAAATGTCACCAAAAGTTTTGGTGATTTTATAGCCGTAGAAAATGTTTCGCTGGAGATCATCGACGGCGAATTTTTTTCTTTATTGGGGCCAAGCGGGTGCGGCAAAACCACCTGCTTGCGCTTGATTGCCGGGTTTGAAATGCCCACCGCCGGCCAAATTTTAATCAACGGCCAGGCTATGGGGCAAATCCCGGCTTACCAGCGCCCGGTGAACACTGTGTTTCAAAATTACGCCCTGTTTCCGCACATGACCATTTTTGAAAACGTGGCCTTTGGCCTGGAAATGAAAAAGGTAGCCAAACCGGAGATTAAAAGCCGGGTAATGGATGCCCTGGAAATGGTGCGGTTGCCCCAGTTGGCGCACCGCACTCCCCGCCAGCTTTCGGGCGGGCAGCAGCAGCGTATTGCGCTGGCGCGGGCGCTGGTTAACCGGCCCCGGGTGCTGCTGCTCGACGAGCCGTTGAGCGCCTTGGATTTGAAGCTGCGCAAGGCCATGCAGTTTGAACTCAAAGAGTTGCAGCGGCAGGTGGGCATCACCTTTATTTTTGTAACCCACGACCAGGAAGAAGCCATCACCATGTCGGACCGGATTGCCGTAATGAACGATGGCGAAGTGCAGCAGGTAGGCGAGCCGGTGGCCATTTACGAGCGCCCGGCCAACCGCTTTGTGGCCGATTTTATCGGCGAAACCAACTTTATCGAAGGTGAAGTGGCCCAAATTGACGACCAGCAAACCGTGCTGAATGTCAACTCTGGCCTGAAGGTGAGCGGGCGGCGCAGCGCCGACCTGCGCGTAGGCCAGCCGGTGACGCTGGCCATCAGGCCGGAGAAAATCCGGCTGCAACCGGTGCACTCGGCCCCGGCAGATTTAACGCACGTGCCGGCGGTGGTTGAAGAGGCGGTGTACATTGGCACCGATACCCGCTACACCGCGCGGGTAGCCGGCAAGTTTGATGTGGTGGCGCGCATGCAAAATGTAGGCGATGGCAGCAGCGCCGGCCAATTGTTTAAACGCCACGACCAGGTGTTGCTATCTTGGGCCACGGATAGCGCGCTGATTTTAACCAGTTAATAAAGGAGGGCAATTCAATGCAAAGCACACGGCAAAACCGGGGGCTTTTGGCAGTATTGCTATCGCCCTCTGTTTTTTGGCTGATTCTGTTTTTTGTAGCGCCGCTGTTAATTGTGCTGGTGGTGAGCTTTAGCCGGCGGTCGTTGTTGGGCGTGGTGGATTACACCTTTACGCCGGATAATTACATTCGCGCTTTTACCACCCCCATCTACCTGAAAATTCTATGGAAATCGTGCTGGCTGGCGGTGTGGAACACGGCGTTGTGCCTGGTGATTGCCTATCCGTTTGCGTTTTTTATCGCCCGGCAAACGCCGCGCCGGCAGAACATTTTAATCTTTTTGGTGATGGTGCCGTTCTGGACCAACTTTTTAATCCGAACCTACGCCCTGATTTTTATTCTGCGGGATTCCGGGCTGATCAACACGGTACTCATCGGTTTGGGCATTATTGATAAACCGCTGGAAATTATGTTTACCCAAACCGCGGTGATGATTGGCATGCTGTACGGCTACCTGCCGTTTGCGGTGCTGCCGTTGTACGCCTCGATTGAGCAGCTTGATTTTAACTACGTGCAGGCCGCTCAGGATTTGGGCGCTAACGGCGTGCAGGTGTTTTGGCGCGTTATTTTGCCGCTGACCATGCCCGGCGTGGTGGCTGCGGCCATCATCACCTTTATTCCCACGTTGGGCGCGTATGTTACCCCGGATTTAATGGGCGGCGGCAACACCTTTTTGATTGGCAACCTGCTTCAGCAGCAATTTATGACCGTGCGCGATTGGCCGTTTGGCTCGGCGTTGGGCGCTGTTTTAATGGTGATTGTTTTGGCCGCCACCATGCTTCACCTCCGTTCCGGCGGGGGGCGGCTGGCGTAAAATGGAGAACTTGCCCATGAACACAACCGTGGTAACGGCGTGGCCGGGCCGCAAACCGTTGGCCTACCTCATCGGCCTGGTTACTTTTTTGGCGGCGCTGGCCGGGCTGGCCGCCGTGGGGATAGGCTTGCTCAACCCGGCTGGTTCCTTTAGCCTGGGTTTGATTTTGGCCGGCGTGGTGGTTTTTGCCGGCAGCACCGTATGGGGCATGCGCACCATTCAAAACGTGGCGGGCGCGTCAATTGGCCAGCAAGTGCTGGTGGTCAACGCCGTTTTGGTGTTTGCCTTTTTTTACGTGCCCATTCTGGCGCTGATATTCTTCTCGTTTAATGCCGGCAAAAACCCCACGGTGTGGGAAGGCTTTAGCCTGCGCTGGTACCTGAGCCTGCTGGAAAACGAGGCCGTGCTCCGCGCCTTTCGCAACACCCTGATTGTTACGGCGGTGTCAACCGTGCTTTCAACCATCATCGGCACTATGGTTTCGGTGGCGATGGAACGGTACAATTTTCGGCTAAAACTCCCCTTTGAGGCGGTGCTGTACCTGCCCATCATCATCCCCGATATTGTGATTGCGCTGGCCACGCTGCTGTTCTTTGTAATTTTGTTCAATATGGTTAAGACCATGTTTGGCGTGGTGTGGGGGCTGGGGCTGCCCACCATTATTATTGCGCACGTGGCGTTTAATATTTCGTTTGTGGCCACCATTGTCCGCGCCCGGCTGGTGGATATGGACCCCAACCTGGAACAGGCCGCCCGCGACCTGGGCGCGAACGAGTGGCAAACTTTTCGGCGGATAACCATGCCGTTGTTAATGCCGGGGATTATCAGCGGGGCGTTGCTGGCTTTTACGCTCTCGCTGGATGATTTTGTGATTACGTTTTTTGTGTCCGGCCCCGGCTCAACCACGTTGCCGTTGCTGGTGTATTCGCAGGTGAAATTTGGGGTAAAACCCGATATTAACGCGCTGGCCACGTTGATGATGCTCTTTTCAATCGGGCTGGTGCTGCTTTCTCAATTTTTGCAGCGGCGCGAGTGAACCCGGGCCTTTTCCCGGCGCGGCTTGCAACTGTATTTTTAAGATTTTTTAGAACAGAGGAGTAGAAAATGTTAAAACACCCCCGGCTTATGTTTGTGATTATTGTTCTGGCGCTGGTATTGAGCGCCTGCGGCGGTAGCGCCGCCCCCACCGCATCTGCCACTAAACCCGCCGATTCTGCCGCTACCACGGCTACCGCCGCTCCGGCGGAAGGCAATCAGCCCCAATTAGCCAAAGAATTGAGCGTGTACAACTGGGCCGATTATATTGATGAAGACGTGCTAACCCAATACCAGCAAAAGTACGGCGTAAAAATTGTGTACGATACCTTTGCCAGCAACGAAGATTTGCTGTCAAAACTCCAGGCCGGCGCTACCGGTTACGATGTTATTTTCCCTTCGGATTATATGGTGGGCCAAATGGTTGAACTGGGCCTGCTGAGCGAGATTGATCACGCCAACCTGCCCAATCTTAAAAATGTTGATCCCTTCTTTTTAAACACGCCCTACGACCCCGAAAACAAGCATTGCGTGCCTTATCTGTGGGGCACCACCGGCCTGGCTTACAAAGTTGATGCCGTTGGCAGCAACCCGCCCACCGGCTGGGCCGATTTGTTTGACCCCGCCAACGCCAAAAAATGGGCCGCCGCCGGGGGCATCAACGTGCTCAACGACCAGCGCGAATTGATTGCCGCCGCCTTAAAATACCTGGGCTACTCGCTCAACGAAAAAGACGAGGCCAAACTGGAACAGGCTAAAAACGCCATTCTGGCCATTAAACCCTACATCAAAACCTTTAACAGCGAGGACTACCGCCCCAACCTGCTGATGCCCGGCGAAGTGGTGCTGTCGCAGGCCTGGAGCGGTGACGCCTCTAAAGCGCACTGGGATACTTACGATAAAGCCACCAAAAAAAGCCAGTGGAATTACATTATCCCCAAAGAAGGCGGCATGGTGTTTCAGGATAACATGTGCATTACCGCTACCAGCACCAAAAAATACACCGCCGAACACTTTATCAACTACCTGTTAGAGGCCAAAGTGAGCGCCGCCATTACCAACCGCGTTTTTTACGCCACCTCCAACAAGGCCGCCCGCGAGTTCATCAACCCCGAAATTTTAAACGACCCCAGCATTTACCCGCCCCAGGAAATTATGGACAAACTGGAATGGGCGCAGCAATTAGGCGAAACCGTATTTGTTTACGACCGGCTGTGGACGGAGATTAAAAGCCAGTAACGGCTCGGAACCGTTGAAAAGAGAAATAAAAAAAGAGGCAAGAACTTTGTTCTTGCCTCTTTTTTGTTTCTCCGATTTGAGGCGGGAATGGATGGGAGTCGAACCCACCGGCGCCTGCTGCTCGCAACCGCCCACTGATTTTGAAGACCAGGGCCGCCACCGGGCGACATCCACCCCCACCGGGTATTTTAGAGCATTTCAGGGTTTAGGCAATTGCGGGTAACGCCGTTTTTGCCGTGATTTTTAAGACCGGTGGTTGGCCCGTTCCTGGGCGTCAATTACGGCCATCGCGGTAATGTTCACAATATCGCGCACTTCGTCGCCGCGCTGCAAAATGTGCACGGGTTTGTTCATCCCCAACAATACCGGGCCGATGGTTTCGGCTCCGCCCAGCCGTTGCAAAAGTTTGTAGGAGATATTGGCGGCTTCCAACCCCGGAAAGATGAGCACGTTGGCATCTTTTACCCGGCTAAAGGGATACAGTTCATCCACCAGCGCCGGCACTACGGCGGTGTCGGCCATCAATTCGCCATCCACAATGATATCCGGGCGGCGTTCGCTTAAAATTTCTACGGCGCGCCGGATTTTATCGGTGGCAGGGTGGCGGGTGCTGCCAAAGTTAGAAAAGCTGAGCATGGCCACTTTTGGCTCAATTTCATAGCGACGCACCGCGTCGGCGGCCATGCCGGCAATTTCGGCCAGGTCTTCGGCGGTGGGGGTAATGTTCACCGTGGTATCGGCAAAGAAGTAGATTTTATCGCGCACAATCATAATGTACATACCCGCCACTTTGTGGGTGTTGGCGGCGGTGCCAATGATTTGCAGCGCCGGGCGGATAATATCCGGGTAATCGTGGTTTAAGCCCGATACGTAGGCGTCGGCATCGCCCTGTTGCACCATCATGGGGCCGTAGTAGCTGCGCCGCCGCATCAACGCCTGGGCGCGCGAGAGCGTCATCCCTTTGCGCTGGCGCAGTTCAAACAAGGACTGGCTATAGGCCGCAAATTGCGGGCTGGGCTGCGGGTCAACCACGGTGGGTTCAAAATTAAGGCCCAAATCGGCAACTTTTTGCCGGATAACTTCGGGCCGGCCCAGCAAAATCGGCTGGCCAATACCTTCTTCGGCCACAATGGCCGCCGCCCGAATGATTTTTGGCTCTTCGCCTTCGCCAAAAACCACCCGCTGGGGCTGGTGGCGGGCTTTGTTAACCAACTGGCGCATCAGCGTCCAGCCTTTGCCCAGCCGCGCTTCCAGTTGCTCGCGGTAGGCGTTCAGATCAATTTGCCGCCGGGCTACGCCCGTTTTCATGGCGGCTTCGGCTACCGCCGGGGCCACCCACAGCAGCACCCGCGGATCAAACGGTTTGGGGATGATGTAATCATCGCCAAATTTTAGCGTTTCCAGGTTGTACGCCTTCAGCACCGAATCCGGCACATCTTCGTGGGTGAGTTTGGCCAGCGCCGCCGAGGCCGCCAGTTTCATCTCATCGTTGATTTGCCGGGCCTGCACATCCAGCGCCCCCCGGAAAATAAAGGGAAAGCCCAGCACGTTGTTAACCTGGTTGGGGTAATCGCTGCGCCCGGTGGCGATGATGGCATCGGGCCGGGCTTCGCGGGCCAGTTCGTACTTAATTTCGGGGTCGGGGTTGGCCATGGCAAAGATGATGGGCCGCTCGGCCATTACTTTGACCATTTCCGGGGTCACGGAATCGGCTACCGATAGCCCCACCATCACATCCGCGCCGTGCATAGCGTCGGTGAGGGTGCGGGCGTCGGTTTCTTTGGCAAACTGGGCCTTGTACGAGTTCATGCCGGCGGTGCGCCCGGCGTAAATAACGCCTTTGGAATCAACCAGAGTAATATTGGCGCGGGTGGCTCCGGCCAGCACAAACATTTTGGCGCTGGAAATGGCCGACGCGCCGGCCCCGTTCACCACAATCTTGGCGTCGGCAATCGGCTTGCCCACAATTTCCAGGGCGTTGATTAAGGCGGCGGTGGCGATAATGGCCGTGCCGTGCTGGTCATCGTGAAACACGGGAATGTCGAGCATCTCTTTGAGTTGCTCTTCAATGGTGAAGCATTCCGGCGCTTTGATGTCTTCCAGGTTGATGCCGCCAAACGTGGGGGCCAGCGCCCGCACCACGTTGATAATCTCTTCGGCATCGGTGGCGTCCAGTTCAATATCAAACACATCAATATCGGCAAAGCGTTTAAACAGCACGCCTTTGCCTTCCATTACCGGCTTTGAGGCCAGCGGGCCGCGATTGCCCAGCCCCAACACGGCGGTGCCGTTAGAAACCACCGCCACCAGGTTGCCTTTGGCGGTGTAGCGATAAGCATTTTGGGGATTAGCGGCAATTTCCAGTACCGGTTCTGCCACCCCCGGCGTGTACGCCAGCGATAAATCAAGCTGGCTGCTGGCCGGTTTGGTTGGCGTTACTTCAATCTTACCCGGTCGTCCTTGCTCGTGGTAATTTAAGGCTGTTTCTTTGGTTATCTTCATCACTCGTTTCCTTATTTAGAACAGAAATTTATAGCCAAATTTGGCCGCCCAACACTTTAAGCGAGAAACTGTAAATTTTTACCACAGAGACGCAGAGAACACGGAGAATATATAAAAATCCCTGCGCCTCGGCGGTGTTTAACATTCTCTCGCGTTAAGAACTATCAGGCAGCCAAATACCATTATACTTTACGCGTTAAAAGAAAGAATGCAAAAATGTAGGGCAACCTGACAACTTACCGATTTAGGACATTGGGTGTCTTTACAAAAACGGTGTTCCGGTGTATAAACCATCTGTAGCCATTATTCCCTATCACAAAACCCGGAGGTCAGATTAACCAAAATGGTTAGTGGCAAAACCGAAACCCAAAAACTCCAACGCAAACTAAAATTTGGCCAGATTGGCGGTGGGCGCGATGCCTTTATCGGCGCGGTGCATCGCCGGGCGGCCATTTCAGATGGATTTACCGAGTTTGTGGCCGGCGCGCTCTCCAGCGATCCCGCCAAGGCCAAACTTTCGGGCGAGGATTTACTGTTGCCGCCGGCGCGGAATTACGCCAGTTGGCAAGCCATGCTCGAAGGCGAAAGTAAATTGCCGGTGGGCGAGCGCATTGATTTTGTCTCGATTGTTACCCCCAACCACGTCCATTTTGAGCCGGCGCTGGCCTTTATCGAAGCCGGGTTTAACGTGATTATGGACAAGCCGATGGTGCACAGCAGCGAGCAGGCCCAAAAGCTCATCCAGGCGGTTGAAAAACACGGGGTGGTATTTGGCGTAACGCACAACTACACCGGCTATCCCATGGTTAAAGAAGCCCGTAACTGGGTAAAAAGCGGCAAACTGGGCAAAATTCAGCGGGTGGCGGTTGAATATCCGCAGGGCTGGCTGCTGAAAAAAATTGAAGAAGAAGGCCACAAACAGGCCGAATGGCGCACCGACCCCGCCCGCGCCGGTATTGCCGGGGCAATGGGCGATATTGGCTCTCACGCCGAAAACCTGTGCAGCTACATTACCGGCCTGGAACTCGAAGCCATTTCTGCCGATTTGAACACCTTTGTGCCGGGCCGCCTGGTTGATGACGACGCCAGCGTGTTGTTGCGCTTTAAAAACGGCGCGCGCGGCATTTTGTGGGTATCGCAAATCTGCACCGGCGAAGAAAACCGGCTCTCTATCCGGGTTTACGGCACCGAAGGCGGCTTAAACTGGAACCAGGAGCAGCCCAACCAGATTACCTTTATTCCGCCCAGCGGGCCAACCGTGGTTTACAGCCGGGGCAACGGCGATTTTTCCGCCGCCGCCACCCGCGCCACGCACCTGCCCTCCGGCCACGTAGAAGGCTTTTTTGAGGCCTTTGGCAACGTGTATATGAACTTTACCGATACCATTCGCGCCCGGCTGGCCGGCGTTGACCCCACCGAAGTGGAACTTGATTTCCCCACGGTGTACGACGGCGCGCGGGCGGTAAAATTTATCGAAAAAGTGGTTGAAAGCAGCCGCAGCAGCCAAAAATGGCTCGCCTTCGACTGAAATCAACCGGAAAATCAATTTGATGAATCCCATCGGGGCGCGGCCAACAGGCTCGCCCCGATTGTTTTTTAGGCCAACGGCGGCGACAGTTTTGTGGTATACTGGAGTTACCAATTTGATAGTTCTTTTTGCAAATCAAAGGAGCTTTGCAATGAAAACTTACAAACATATTTTGGTACCGCTGGACACCTCGGAGTTGGCTGAACTGGCGCTGGAAGATGCCTTTGGTATGGCGCATCTCAACCAGGCCCAACTAACGCTGTTGCACGTTATCCCGCCCATCGAAAGCGTGCTGGCCGCCGAAACCGGCCATCCTATTTTTATTGACCAGCAGTGGGACAGCCACAAAAACCTGGCGTTGCGTTATTTAACGGACATCTGCAAGCGGCATCAATGCCCAGAAATAGCGCCGCACATTGTGGTTGAAATGGGCCTGGCCGCCGAAACCATCATTGAATACGCCCGCAGCCACGCCGTTGATTTGATTGTGATGGCCACCCACGGGCGTTCTGGGTTGCCGCGTTGGGTTTACGGCAGCGTGGCCGATAAAGTGCTGCGGGGCGCTAACGTGCCGGTGCTGCTGGTAAGGGCGCACTCTCATCGCCAACCCGAACCCGCCGAAAAAATCACCACGGCTGCCGCCGGTTAAACACTCACGCCAGATAATTTATGGTCTTACCCGGAGCGATTGGATGCCTTGTAACCTCAAATTGATTTTTACCACGATGATCTGGCTGACAATCGCCACTGCCTGTTCGGGAATGCCCGCCCCGGCGGTGCTGTCCACCGCCACGCCGCCGGTTAGCCGGGCCACCGCTACGCCGCTTGACCATGCGCCCAACCCCGCCAGCCGCGAAACCGCCACTGTGGCGCAGGTTGTTGACGGCGACACCATCGAACTGGCCGATGGCCGCCGGGTGCGGTACATTGGCATGAACACGCCGGAGCGCGACCAGCCGTATTACCAGGAAGCCACGCAGGCCAACCGGCAGTTGGTGGCCAACAAAACCATCCAACTGGAATTTGATACCGACACGTTTGACCGGTATGGCCGGACGCTGGCCTATGTTTGGGTGGGCGGGGTAATGGCTAACCTGGAAATTGTGCGGAACGGCTTTGCCAACACCTTTACCGTGCCGCCCAACGTGCGCTATGACGCCGATTTTCGCGCCGCCGAGCAGCAGGCCCGCGCCGCCGGGCGCGGCTTGTGGGCCGCCGCCGATGTCCCGTTGAAAATTATAACCATCCACGCCAACGCCCCCGGCAACGATAACGAAAACCCCAACGGCGAATGGATTGAAATCGCCAACCAGGGCGCTCAGCCGGTGCAACTGCGCGGCTACACTCTAAAAGACGCCGCCAACCACATTTACACCTTTGGTAATTTTACCGTTAACCCCAACAGCAGCTTTAGGCTTTACTCCGGCAGCGGGCCGGACAACGCCCAAAACCTCTACTGGGGCTTTACGGATGACAGCGTGTGGAACAACGATTCCGACTCGGCGTTTTTGCGGGATGCCGCCGGCGCGCTGGTAGATTCCTACGCCTACTAAAATTTCCCCCGGCTCCAAAAACTTACCCCGGCTGCTACCTGAACATGATAAAAGAGCTTTAACCACCAGAAACGCCGAAGTTCTCTGTAAATCCTCTTGCATTTTTGGCGGTTCAAAATGCCTTTTAAACCCACTTGGCCGAGAATAATTATGACCCGGTCAAAAAAAATTATGACTGGGTCATAAAAATTTATGACCCAGTCAAAAAAAATTATGACCGGGTCATAATTAAAGAACGCCCAGCTTGAGATTTAATGAAAGCAATAACAACTTAAAGTGCCGGTTACTTGGGTTGACCATGAGGCAAACCTCAATTGACCGCGCCTTGCCGCAGCGGTTTTGCTTTTGGGGCAAATGCTTGACATTCCACCCGTATTTCGGTATGGTGAAGGTTAAGATTTAACTTAACGTAACGGGAGGCACAACCAATGACCAATCAGCAAGTAACCGGCGCAATAAAGGCGGTGCAGGCCGCGCTCGACCGGGCGCTCAAGGCAGAAACCGGCGCAGCCTACGACGACCTGAGCAAACAGGTGGGCGATTTGCAGGTAATTGCCCGCGAAACTATGCAGGCTCAACTGGAACAAAATTATGTGGAGTTGGTGCACAAACTGGAAAACGGCGCGTCATTAACCGGCAGTGAGCAGAATTTGCTGCGGCAGTTGGTGGTTGGCGAGATAAAATATTACCTGCAACACCAGGCGGCCATTGACCGGTGGCAGCAAGAACTACAAAACCTGGGGCAAACGCTCAACCGGTTGGCCGAGAACAATCCCGCCGAAGTTGAATCGCTGTTGCAAATGCAGGCGATGTGCCGGGGCGCTAAGGGCTTGATTGCCGACATCAGCTTTTATCACCGTGAAAAAGAGCGGTTAGCCCGCTTTGAGGCCGTTGCCGGCGGCCCCATTGACGCGGAATCCGGCCAGATTTTAGCCGATGTCATCCGCGGCATGATGACCTCGGCCACCATGTAATGTTTAAAGGAGCGCCCTATGCCTGACACTCACCCGGTAAACGCCAAAATTGATAGCCTGCTGGCCACCGCCGGCAACTCCTTTAAAGCCGAAACCGCCGCCCGGTACCAGCAGTTTCAGGCCGAAGTGAGCGAGTTGGAAAGCCTGGCCCGCGAAGCCTTTCAGACCAAACTCAACGATATGTACTGGCCCATTCTGGACAAACTGGAAGCCGGCCAGTCGCTCACCGCTGCCGAACACAACATTCTGGAACTGTTGATGGTCGGCGAGGCCAAATATTATCTCAAATATGAAAACGATGTTGAAGCCTGGCGCAGCGAGCTGAAACGGCTGGTCGAGGAGCTAAAAAAGCAGCAGGTCATCGGGCTGGACGAAATTGACAGCCTGTTGCGGCTGCGGGCAATCTGCCGCGAGGCATTGCGGGTGCTGCCCGACATGGCCTACTATTTTCAAGAAATAGAGCGCGTGCGCCAGTTTGAGGATGCCACTCGCGGCGCGATTGATGTGGAAACCCGGCGCGCGCTGGCTAACCTGATCAAAGAAATGATGAATTCCGACCAGCTTTAACGCCGGAGGCAACCCATGCTGGTAATTATTAGCGATTTACACCTCACCGATGGCACATCGGGCGAAACCATCAGAGCCGGCGCGTTCAGAATTTTTCGGCAGCGCCTTAGCGATATGGCCTACGATGCCTCGTGGCGCTCGGAAGATGAATACAAACCCATCGAAAGCATTGATTTATTGCTGCTGGGCGATATTTTTGATGTCATCCGCTCAACCCAATGGCTCAATGGCGATGTTCGCCCCTGGAGCAACCCGTACCGCCAGCCTTTTATTGATAAAGTGGCCCAAATTACCCGCGCCATTGCCGACCACAACACCGATTCGCTGGACGTGTTGCGCGGGTTTACCGCCGACCGGCCTGTTACCATTCCACCGGCAGACAATAAACAGCCCGTTTCGGTGTCGCACGACCAGGATGACCCCGCGCGCCGGCCCGTAAACGTTCGGATTCATTACACCGTGGGCAACCACGACTGGTTTTACCACCTGCCCGGTCAGCCCCATAACCAAATCCGGCAAACCGTGGCGACGGCTATCGGCCTGGTTACGCCCACCACCGAGCCATTTCCGCACGACCCGACGGCCACGCCCGCGCTGTTGCAACTGTTTGAACCCTACCAGGTGTTTGCCCGCCACGGCGATATTTACGACGCCTTTAATTTTGAAGGCACCCGCACCGCCGCCTCGCTGGGCGACGCCATCGTGGTTGAACTGCTCAACCGGTTTCCCTCGGAAGTGGAGCGCCAGTTGGGCAGCGACCTGCCCCCCGCCTGCCGCGCTGGCCTGAAAGAAATTGATAACGTGCGCCCGGTGCTGCTGGTGCCGGTGTGGATTAACGGCCTGCTCAACAAAACCGTGCCCACCCAAAGCGTGCGCAATAAAATAAAAAACATCTGGGATGACCTGGCCGACGACTTCTTAAACCATCCCTTTGTGCGCGCCCGCGATAAAATCCTCAATTTGTTCGATACGGTGGACAAGCTGGAATGGGCGCTCAAATTTTCCAAAGGATTGTCGTTGGCCACCACCAGCCAGGTGGTAACGTGGGTGCAGCAAAAAATTAACAGCGGCGAAACCTCCTACTACCGCAACGCCCTCAAAGAAGCCGCCTTTGCGCAGAAAAAGGCCCGGTTTATTGTGCACGGCCACACCCACCACCGCGAACTGGTGCCGCTGTCCGGTGCCGTAATCAATGGGCAACGGCTGGATCAAATGTACCTCAACTCCGGCACGTGGCGGCGCATCCACGAACTGGCCCGTACCAACCCCGCCGCGCAGGAGTTTATGGGCTTTCACGAAATGACCTACTTTGCCTTTTTTAAGGATGATGAACGGCGCGGGCGTCCCTTTGAAACGTGGACCGGCAACCTGGGGGTGACGGAATAATGCCGGGCAAGCGCGTCCGTGACAGCCAGATTACCCTTAATCACTTGATGATGCCCGAACACGCCAACCCGGTGGGTTTTGTGCATGGCGGCGTTATTATGAAACTGGCCGACGAAACCGGCGCGTTGTGCGCCATTCGCCATGCCCAGCGGCAGGTAGTTACCCGCATTGTGGATTCAATGATGTTCCATTCGCCGGTGCAGGTGGGCAACCTGCTCACCATGCACGCCAGCCTTAACTGGGTGGGGCGCACCTCGCTGGAGGTGGGCGTGCGGGTGGTGGCCGAAAACCCGCTCACCGGGGAGCAAACCCACACCAACACCGCGTTTTTTGTGTACGTTGCGCTGGATGAGCAGGGGCGCTCGGTGGAGGTGCCGCCGCTCATCCTTGAAACCGATGAAGAGCGCCGGCGCTGGGCCGAAGCCGAGCAGCGCCGCGCTTTGCGGCTGGCCCGCCCAAAATAAAAACAGGCCGCGCAATAAGCGCGGCCTGTTTTTTAACGTGATCTACTGAACAGACATCAACCGTATTTGGCTTCAAACTCGGCCATAAAGTTAACCAGCGCCTGCACGCCTTCAACCGGCTGGGCGTTATAAATTGAAGCTCGCAGCCCGCCCACCGAGCGATGCCCTTTAAGGGTGCTCAGGCCGGCGGCAGAAGCTTCGCTGGCAAATTTTTTCTCCAGTTCCTCGTCGCCGTTGTTCACGCGGAAAACCACATTCATCAGCGAGCGGTCGGCCACCGCCGCCGGGCACGAGTAAAACCCGGTGCGGTCAATGGCATCGTACAACAGCTTGGCTTTGTGCTGATTAATCTGCTCGATGCCGGCCACGCCGCCCTGGGTTTCCATCCATTCCAGCACCAGCCCCATAATGTAAATGGCGTAGGTGGGCGGAGTGTTATACATAGAACCGTTTTTAATGTGAACGCGGTATTGCAGCATGGTGGGCAGCGTTTTGGCGGCGCGTTCGGCCAGTTCCGGGCGCATAATCACCACCGTTACCCCCGACGGCCCCATATTTTTTTGCGCGCCGGCAAAAATCATCCCAAACTTGGATACATCAATCACCCGCGATAAAATATCAGAGGACATATCGGCAACCAGCGGCACCTCGCCGGTAGCGGGGAATTCTCGCCATTGAGTGCCAAAAATGGTGTTGTTGGAGCAGATATGCACATACGAGGCTTTTTCGTTGAGGCTGATTTCATCGGGCCGGGGGATGCGGGCAAAGTTTTCGGCCTCGGTTGAGCCGGCAATGTTGCAGGCGGCCACTTTTTTAATTTCAGCGATGGCTTTTTCAGTCCACGCGCCGGTGTGGATTACATCCACCGGGTTGCCTTCCAGGTACAGGTTCATTGGCACCATCGAAAATTGCAGGCTGGCGCCGCCCTGTAAAAAGAGAACGGCATACTCGGCGGGAATGCCCATCACCCGGCGCAGGCTGGCCTCGGCGTTGGCCTGGATGGCTTCAAAGGCTTTAGAGCGATGGCTCATTTCCATCACGCTCATTCCAGAACCGCGATAATTGAGCATTTCATCGCGGGCGCGCTCCAGGACCGGTACCGGCAATACGGCTGGCCCGGCGCTAAAATTAAATATTCGTTCTGGCATTTGTCTCTCTCCCTTGGTCAACTAAATCGCAGATTTGGCCGGCGCATCCCCATAAAATTTTTGCAGCCTTTACCCAACTTCAATTGTTTCAACAAAGCTAATGGCCGGGGTAAAGAAATGCCCCAATTGAATGGCGTCGCCTGAGATAAATTTGTGCAATAAAGCACAAGCCGCCATTATAAACTGGAATAGATGAACTGTTAAATTTTGCCGTCCAAATTCGCCTTTTTTTGCGGGGTTTAGTGCCGATAACTCAATACAACTGCCCGGACTGCGCCCAAAAACGGGCGCAGCTTGTGGGGATGGCAAAACCATTGAGGAAATTTTATAAATTATGGTTACTCATCAACCTTTACCCGTTCCGCCCAATCCGCCGGAGTTTGCGGCGGCCCTGCCCTTTAGCGCCGCCAGCGATTTTGACCGCATTAACCACTACTTTGCCGAAAAACCATTAATCCACCTGCTGGAGTGGAGCTTAAAAACCTTTGGCGATAACATTGCCCAGGTTACCAGTTTTGGCCCAACCGGCATGGTGTTAATGGATCACCTGGCCCGGCTTGGCTCCGGCCTGCGGGTGATTACCATTGACACCCGGTTTTTGTTCCCCGAAACCTACACGCTGCTGGCCGAAGTGCAGCGCCGCTATCCCGTTCGGCTTGATGTGCGCCGCCCGGCCCTTACCCCGGAGCAGCAGGCCAAAGCCCACGGCCCGCGCCTGTGGGAGACCGACCCCGATTTGTGCTGTTATCTGCGCAAGGTGCTGCCGCTCAATGAGGCGATGACCGGTCTTACGGCCTGGTTTGCCGGTTTGCGCCGCGACCAATCGGCCACGCGCATGGAAATGCCGCTGGTGGGCTGGGATTACAAATACGGGCTGGTTAAAATTACCCCGCTGGCCGGCTGGACGCGCGCCCAGGTTTGGGAGTACATTCAAAAACATAACGTGCCCTACAACCTGCTGCACGATCACGGTTACGCCAGCATTGGTTGCATTTACTGCACCATTCCCTCCACCTCCGAAGCCGATGAGCGGTCGGGCCGCTGGCACAATCACCCCAAAACCGAATGCGGCCTGCACCTGCCCGCCGGGCCTGACAATGAGTCGGCTTTTTTCAAATATGACAAAGATTCGCAGTTGATATAAAATAGCCGGATGCGAATCCTGATTGTTAACTACGAATTTCCACCCATTGGCGCTGGCGGGGGCAAAGCCAGCCAAAAAATAGCCGGCTGTCTGGTTGATCTGGGCCACTCCGTGCGCGTCATCACCAGCCGGCCCACCCAACTCTACACCTTTTCCGGCAACATGTCGTTGCTGGTTGGCGTGGGGCTGTGGGTGTACCTCATCTACATCAAACTGGCGTTTCACAAAGACCTCAGCGACCACGGTTTTACCATTCTGGCTACGTTGATGCTGCTCACCGGTTTCATCCTGCGGAACACTGGCCTCACCTGGGAACTGACCAACCCCATTCGCGGGCTAAAGCCGCTGGAATTTGTGGACGGGGCCGAAGTGTACCGCGTGCCGGTGTCGCGGCGGCGGCAGGAATATTGCTCAACCCCGGAAATGGCCACGTTTGTGCTGAGCGCCATGTGGTTTGGCATGTTCCACATGCGCGATTTCAAACCGGATGTGGTGCACATCTTTTTTGGCATTCCTGATGGCCCCATCGGTTGGCTTTTTAAACGGCTGTACGGCGTGCCTTACCTCATCTCGTTGCGCGGGGCCGATGTGCCCTCCGCCGAGGTGAAACGCTTTGCCAAACATTACCGGGTGCTGCGCCCGCTGGTGCGGGCGCTCTGGCAGGATGCCGCTGCCGTGGTCGCCGTGTCGAACGGCCTGCGCGAATACGCCTTTCAAACCAGCCCCGATGTCCCCATCGAGGTCATCTCCAACGCCATCGAACTATCCGTTTTTACCCCGCCGGTTATCCGCAACACCGATGGCCCCACCCGGCTGCTGTTTGTGGGCCGGTTGAACGCCTTCAAAAACGTCGAAAGCCTGGTTGAAGCGGCGGGCCATCTGCTCCAGATGGGGCTGGATAATTTTGAACTCCAGTTGATTGGCGAGGGCGAGCGGCGCGTGCATGTGGAGCGGCTGGTGGCCGAACACGGCCTCACCCGTCACATAAAATTGCTGGGCTGGGTGGATCGGGAGCGGCTGGTGGGTTACTATCGCCAGGCCGATATTTTTGTTACCGCCACCACCTGGGAGGGGATGCCCAACACCGTGCTCGAAGGCATGGCCTGCGGGTTGCCGGTGGTGGCTACCCGCGCCTCCGGGCTGGAAGAACTGGTGCGCGACGGCGTTAACGGCTACCTGGTTGACCTGAACGATGCCCACGCGCTGGCCAAAAAAATAGCCGATCTCATTACCAATCCGCACGAACGCCGCCGGATGGGCAAAGAAAGCCGCAAAATCGCCGAGCGCGAGTTTGCCTGGGATTACATTGCCGAGCAATACGTTGAAATTTACAAACGGATTGCGGCTGCCTCCTGACCATGCGTTGGCCCACTATTTTGCTGTTTAGCCTTATTCTGGCCGGATTTGCGCTCCGCCTGCTGTACCTCACCACCACGCACCCCTTTTTTGATGAATACACCACCGTGCTGGCCGCCCGCCAGATTTTGCGGCAGGGCTGGCCGGTGTTGCCTTCCGGCCTGTTCTACGAGCACGGCCTGCTGGCCACTTATTTGATTGCGCCCTTTACCGCGCTGTTTATCAACGCGCCGCTGGCGGCATGGCAACCGGCTCACTGGGGGTTGATGCTGGCGCGCTGGCCCAGTTTGCTGGCCGGCACCGCCACCATCCCGCTGATTTACGCCGTGGCCCGGCGCATGTTTGCCGCCGCCGGCCCGTTCACCGCCGCCGCGATTGGCCTGCTGGCCGCCGGCCTGTTCGCCCTTAGCCCGGAAGGGATGGTGTGGGGCGGGCGGGCGCGCATGTACGCGCCGGCTGTGTTGTTGGTTTTGTTCACCGTGTACCTGGCCTGGCGCGGCGCGGCCTACCCCGCCCCGGCCCGTTATCGCTGGTTGGCGCTGGCGGCGCTACTGGCGGCGCTGCTCACCCAGTTTGGCGCGTTGATGCTGGTGCCGCCGCTGCTGGTAGCCATGCTGTCTATCGGCTGGTTTACCCGCCGGGGCCGGGTGTGGTTTTGGCAGCCCTCCATTCTGGCCGAAGGCGCGGCGCTGGCGGTTGTCATCGCGCTGGCCGTGCTGGTAAAACGGCTGGGCCAGCCGTTGGGTGCGCCCGCCCTCGGTGAAACCGGCAGCGACAACCTGCTCCCGGAACTGGCGGGCGTGGTTACGTATCAAACTACTTTCTATTTTACCTGGGCCGATGCCGAACTGTTTTTGGCCCGGCAATTTGGGGTGGCGCATCATTTGGGGCTGGCGCTGCTGGCTGTGGCCGGGCTGGCGGCAGCGGTGATTATCTACCTTGCCCGCCGCAAAATTCAACTGCCGCTGCGTTCCGGCCCGGCGTTTGTGGCGCTGGTGTTTGGGCTGATTGTGCTGCAAATGGTCACGCTGCTGGAGCCGTTCCGCCGCAACCCGCGTTACATTGTTATGTACCTGCCGCTGTTTTATCTGGTGGCTGCCGGGGCCGGGTTTTATTTGCTGCAACTGGCCGCGCCGCGAGCGCGCCGGCTGGCCGGCCCGGCCACGGCGTTAGTGTTGTTGGGGCTGAGCGCGGTCATCGGTTGGAACGACCTCCGCGCCGCGTGGCTCACCCCGGAGCCGGCCTACGAGCAGGCGTTGGCCAAAGTTTACGCCGATTGGCAACCCGGCGACGCGCTGCTCACCATGAACACGCCCGCCGCCGAGTTGTATCTGGGCCGGGCCGATGGCTTTACCGCCCAAAACAACGCCGATCAGTTTTTGCTGCAAACCGCCGCCGGCCCGGTGGATCGCTGGGTGGGCGCGCCGTGGGTGGCTACCGCCGCCGCTTTTTCCGCCGCGCTCAACCGTTACCCCCGCGTCTGGTTTGTAACCGATACTATTCGCCAGCCGGTTTATTTTCGGGGCGATTGGCAGGCGGTGGTTAACAGCCAGTTTGAGCCGGTGTGGGCCGGCGATAACGCGCTGCTCTACCGCACCAAAACCAATCGCGTGCCGCTGCCCGCCGCGCCCGCCGCGCCCGTTTCGGCCCAATTTGGCGATTCCATTCAGTTGCGCGGCTACTCGCTGGCCAAATCTCCGTTTACCCTGGCGCTGTTCTGGCAGCCGTTGGCTCCCATCAACGCCGATTACACCGTTTTTGTCCACCTGCGTAACGCCGCCGGCCAAACTGTGGCCCAACGCGATAGCCGTCCGCTCGACGGCGCGTATCCCACCGGCCAATGGCAGCCCGGCGAAACCGTGATTGATCCCATCACCCTGCCGCTGCCGCCCGATTTGCCCGCCGGCACGTACACGCTGCTGGTTGGCCTGTACCGCTTTGATACGCTGGAGCGCCTGCCGGTGGCCAACGATGCCTCCGGCGAAAACGCCGTCCGGCTGGGGCAGGTGGTGCTGCCATGATGAACCATCAGCCTGCGGCCAAAACTGCCCGGTTTGCGCCCGGTTGGGTGGCGCTGCTCCTGTTTTGGCTGGCGATTATTCCCCGGCTGCCCGGCCTGGATCGCTTTATTATTACGGATGAACACACCAATATTTTTATTGCCGGCAGCGACGTGCTGCGGGCTTTTTTAACCGGCAATTTTCGGGGTACGTACTGGCACTTTTATCCGGGCGTAACCATGAGCTGGCTTACGGATTTGGGGCTGGTGGCTCAATACGGCTTTGAACTGGCGCTGGGCCGCCCGCTGCCGCCGTTACTGGATTTTATTTACGGCGATATTCTGGCTCATCTGGTGGCGGCGCGGCTGCCTTTTGCGTTGCTGTCGGCGGCGGCGGTGCCCGCCATTTACCTGCTGGCGCGAAAGTTGTTGCCCAACCGGGTGGCGCTGCTGGGAGCGTTGTTCATTGCCTTTGACCCGTTCTTTTTGGCGCACTCGCGGGTAAATCACGGCGATGCGCCGGTGGCGGTGTTTATGGCGGTATCAATGCTGGCGCTGCTGGTGCTGGTCACTCAGCCTGTGCCCGGCCCCGCTTCGTTGGGGGGATATCTGGCGGCCATGTTAAAAAATCCCTGGTTGCTGCTATCGGCGGTAATGGGCGGGCTGGCCGCGCTCACCAAAGCGCCCGGCCATTTTATGGCCGTGTTTGTGGTTATCCTCAGCCTGGGGCTGGCGGCGGCGCAACTCTGGCGCGGGTGGCAGCCGCCGCGGCTGGTGGTGGCCCGCTGGCTGGCGGTGATTGTGGCCTGGGGCGTCGTGTCGCTGGCGGTGTTTGTGCTGCTCTGGCCGTCCATGTGGGTTGACCCGGTGGGCACGCTCCGGCAAATGCTCAACGAAACCTTTGGCAAGGTAGAGGCCGGCCATCTGGTTTATTTTATGGGACAGGCCACGCTCAACCCCGGCCTCTGGTTTTACCTGGTGGTGATTCCGTTCCGGTTGACGCCGGTGGCGCTGCCCGGCGTGGCGCTCTCGCTGTTGGGGTTTGTTCCCAAAACGCATTCGCGTAGCGATGAGGCTGCTTTCACCGACGACCGCAGCCGTTGGTTTTCGCCGCTGTTTTTGCTGTGGTTTTTTACGGTGACGCTGTTACTGTTTGGCGACATCAGCCCCAAAAAGCAGGACCGTTATTTGCTGCCGCTGTTTCCCGTGCTCGATCTGCTGGCGGCGGTGGGCTGGGTGGGGCTGGCGGAATTGGCGCTGGCCGGGCTAAAATTGCCGGCGGCCAAAATTCGGTGGGGCAGCGCGCTGGCGGCGGGTGGATTGGTGTTGTTGCACGCCGCGCCGGTGGTCACGTACTATCCGTATTACCTTACCTATTTTAACCCGCTGCTGGGCGGCCCGGCCCGCGCTTTTGACGTGACGCTGATGGGCTGGGGCGAGGGCATGGAGCAGGTGGCCGCCTACCTCAACACCCGGCCCAACGCCGACCAACTGTACGTGGCTGCCACGCCATCGCAAACGTTGCTGCCCTTTTTTGTGGGCCGGGGCGAAAACTTCTACACCAACGACATCGCGTTGCGGGCCGATTACGTGGTGCTGTACGTGTCGCAGTTGCAACGGCTGGCTCCCAGCCCGGAGATTGTGCGCTATTACCAGGCCCAATCGCCCGAAATGGAAATCACAATTCAGGGCGTTCCCTACGCCAAAATCTACCGGAACACCCGGCGCATTCTGGCCGATATTCCGCCCACCGCCACGCCGGTCAATTTGGGCCTGGCCGATAAAATCCGGCTGGCCGGTTACGCTATTACGCCCAACCAGCCCGAAATCACGCTTTACTGGCACGCGCTGGCTCCGCTGGCCGAAGATTACACCGTTTCGGTGCGTGGTTACACCGCCGCCGGCGAGCGGCTGGCTCAGCAGGATCAGTGGCCGGTAAACGGCCTGTTGCCCACCCGCCAGTGGCGGCAGGGCGATTACGTGGCCGACGCCCATCGCCTGGATATTCCGGCGGAGCGGGCGCGGGATTTGGCCACGTTTGAAATTGTGGTTTACAACGCCGCCACCGGCCAACCGCTGGGTGCGCCCATAAAAATTGCCCATGAATAACCATCAATCCGGCGCGTTGGTTCGCCGGCCCAATGTTCAGGTTATTATTATTTTGATTTTGCTGCTGGCGGCGCTGTTCCGTTTGTACCAGTTGCCGGCGCTGCCGCCCGGCCTCAATTTTGATGAAGCCGGCGACGGTGTGGCCGCGCTCGATGTTTTGCACGGCGCGCCGCAGTTGTGGTGGCGGATTGGCGGCGGCAAAGAACCGCTCTGGCCCTGGTTGCTGGCCATTAGCACGGCGGTGCTGGGGCCAGTGCCGCTGGCGTTGCGGTTGCCAGCCGCGCTGGTGGGCGTGTTCACCGTGGCCACGTTGCTGCCGTTGGGCCGGGCGCTGTTTCCGCGCCAACCGGCGGTGGCGTTGCTGGCGGCGCTGGGGCTGGCGCTATCGGAGTGGCACGTGCATGTGAGCCGGCTGGGGCTGCGGGCGGTGTTGTTGCCGCCGCTGGCGGCGCTGGCCTTTTATTTTTTCTGGCTTGGGTTTAACCGGACGCCGGCCCGCGCCGGTTGGGTGCGGTGGGCGGTGATCTTTTTGGCGTTAGCGGTGTACACCTATCTGGCGGCGCGGTTGCTGCCGCTGGTGGCGCCGGTGTTTGCGGCGCTGTTGTGGCTGGCTAACAGGCGGGGCCAACCGGGCCGCAATTGGGCGGCGGTGTTTTGGCTGCTGGGCTATACGCTGATTTTGCTGCTGCCGCTGGCCGGTTACTTTGCCCTTTACCCCGCCGATTTTGTGGCCCGCGCCGGAACGGTATCCATTTTTAACCCGGTCTGGAATCACGGCGATTTGCCGGGCACCATTGGGCACACGCTGTACCTGTCGCTGGGCACGTTTTTGGGCCTCACCGGCGACGCCAACCCGCTGGTTAATTTGCCCGGACAACCGGCGCTGTCGCCGCTACTGGCTCCATTTTTGGTGCTGGGTGCGCTGGTTAGCCTGTACCGGTCGGTGCGGCTATTTACCCAGCCCACCGCCACCGAAAACCCGGCCCATCTGTTTTTGCTGTGTTGGGGCGCAATAATGCTGTTGCCCGCGTTGCTGGCCCCGGAGGGCGCGCCCCACCATTTGCGGTTGCTCGGCGTGCTGGTGCCGGCCTGTTTACTGGCGGCGCTGGGGCTGGCTACGGCCATCAATTTTTTAAATGAATGGTTGCCGGCCCGGTTGGGGCGCTATCTGCCTGCCGCGCTGCCGGCGGTGATTTTTGCCGTGGTTGGTGGGCAAACGGCGTTCAACTACTTTGGGCGTTGGGCGCAAACCGATTTTACCCTGATTTTTGATGTGTACGCCACTCGCCTGGCGGCCCAAATTGCTCAAACCGGCGGCCCCGCCGCCGCGTTTGTTTTGCCAATGGATGTGCGCGCCGGGGACGAAGCCCGCCACTACACGCTGGATTATCTGCTGGATGGCGCGGCGGCGGCGTACACTTACCTGCCGGTGGCAGACACCTCGGCGGCGGCGTTGTTAAACCGGGCGGCGGCGGGCAAAACGCAACTTAAAGTGGTGCGTTGGACCGCCGACAAACACCGCGAAGCCGACGCCAAAGAAATTGTGTCGTTTTTATTGGATCAGGCCGGGCCACCGGCCCGCCGGGAATCCTTTCCGGTGTATGATCTTGAAACCTACAACCTGCCTGTGCCGGTAAAATTTGAGTTGCCGCACCCCAACCGGCCCATCAACGCCAATTTTGATAACCTGCTGCGCCTTGATGCGGCCTGGTTGCCGCCGGCAGCCCGGCCCGGCCACATGCTGCCGGTGGCGCTCACTTTTTGGCCGTTGGCGGCTATGCCCGCCGATTACAAAGCCTCGCTGCGGCTGGTGGCATCCACCGGCGAGCGGCTGGCGCAAAAAGACCGCGCGTTGTTGCATAATTTTCACCAGGGCACTTCATTGTGGCCGCCGGGGCCGGTTAACGAATATTATTTGCTGCCGGTGCCGGCTGAGGCTCCGCATGGCGTTTACACCGTGACGGTGGTCATTTACCACCCGGAAACGCAGGCTCCGCTGGTAGCCAACGGTCAGGCCGAAGTGACGCTCGGCCCGATGCGGCTGGAGTAGGGTTTTGTCTGCCCATTTTGGGCGTGGTATGATGGGGTTGGTTCAACCCGGATTGATTTTGGGAACCGGCTGCCTGACAGTTTTCAACACGAATGGCGCGAATGTGAACCGAATAACGCGAATATTGTGATAAAAATTCCGGCTCATGGTTAGAACGAGTGCTAAAGTGACCGGCACTTATCGCTATAATAAACCAAAGTGCCGGTCACTTGTACTTAACATGAGCCAAATTTCCTGAAAAATTCGTGCTATTCGGCCCAATTCGGAGTATTCGCGTTAAGAATTTAGGGGGTCACGCCCAAAATGTTAGGTGGTTAATTGGGAGAATTTTAACTTTTTTATGAGCGTAAAAATTTTATGCTGACCTCCCAACCGGTCCGATTTAACCGGCTGGCTGCCAACCTGGCCCTGAGCGCCGCTATTTTTTTGCTGGCGTTGTTGCCCCGCGCCTACGATTTGGGCCGGTTTGTTACCGCCGACGAGGCCAAGTGGGTGTATCGTTCGGCGCAGTTTGCCGGGGCGTTGCTGCGCGGCGATTTTGCGGCCACCAGCGTTAACCTTACGCCCGGCGTAACCACCACCTGGGTGGGCAGTGTGGGCCTGGGCTGGCACTACTGGCGCAACCCGGTGGCCGGTTTATCTTTGGCGGATTGGCTGGCCGGCCTGCCCGAATTCAGGGCGGAGTTGCCGGTGCTGGTGGCCACGCGCTGGCCGGGCGTGTTGCTGGCCTCACTGCTGGTGGTGGCGTTATACTGGCAGGCGCGAGCGTTGGTTGCGCCCAACGTGGCGCTGGCGGCGGCAATTTTCATCGCGCTGGACCCGCATTTGGTGGCGTTGTCGCGGGTGCTGGGCCACGATATTTGGGCAGCGTTGTTTGTAACGATGGCGTTGTTTGGGTTGTTGCTGGCGGTGCGGCGGCGCGAAAACTGGTGGTATTTTGGCCTGTCCGGCGGCGCGGCGGGGCTGGCGTTTTTATCAAAAGCGCCGGCGCTGTTTTTGTTGCCATTTGCCGGGCTGATTTTCTTAACGCTGGTGGCGCGGCAGCCGGCCAAATTTGGCTTTTGGCTGGCGCGATTTGGGTTGTGGGGCGTGGCGGCCTATCTTGTTTTTGTGGCGGTTTGGCCGGCGGCCTGGGTTGAGCCGCTGGGCCGCCCGTGGGCCGTGGTTGAAAACGCCTTTTTATCCGCCACGGACAAAGAGGAAGCCGACGCCGAAAATTACTGGCAAACGCCCGATCTCGGCCCGTGGTATTATTTGGTGTACGGCGGTTTCAAACTCAGCCCGTTGGTGGTGGTTGGGCTGGGGCTGGCGGCGGGCTTTGGCGCAATGCGGTTGCGCCGGCGCGGTGAGGTAAACTGGCGCAACTGGCCCGATTCGCCGTTGTTTTGGCTGCTGGCGTTTGTTATGCTGTTTACAATTTTTATGACACTGGGCGGCAAACGCAGCGCCCGTTACATTTTACCGGCATTTCCGGCGCTGGCGCTGCTGGCGGCGGCGGGCTGGGATCGGCTTTTTAACCTGGCGCTGGCGTATGGGCCGGGCAATTCACGGGCCACAAGCGGGCTGCGCTGGTTGTACCAGGGATCGCTGGCGGTGGCGGCGGCGCTGGTGTTGATGCCGGTTGCGCCGTATTATATAACCTACTTCAACCCTTTGTTGGGCGGCGCAAAAACCGCAGCCGCTTTGATGAAAATCGGCTGGGGCGAGGGGCTGGATCATGTGGGCCGCTTTTTGCAGCGAGAATTGCCGGGCCGCCGGGTGGGCACGGTGTACGCCTCGACGGTGGCCCCGTTTTACAGCGGCGATCTGGCGGCCGTAACCGCCGACAACCTGGATTTTTTGGTGCTATATTTGAAACAGGCGCAATCCGGCGAACCGTCGCCGGCGTTTGTGCGCTATTTTGAGCAGGTTGACCCGGTTTTTTCGGTGGATTTGCACGGCCTGCATTACGCCGATGTGTACGCCGGCCCCACCCTTACGCTGTTGCCCGCTGCCGCGCCGGGCCGAGACCCCGCGCCGGTGGGCTACCGCCCGCTTGCCCCGTATGGCCGCATTGGCGAGCCGTTGGACGTTGACGTGGTGTGGGGTAACGCAGCCACGCTGCCTGTTGGCCCGGCGACGGTATTACTTAAGCCGGCGGCGGAGAATCAACCCGTGGTTGAGGGCGTAGCGCCGCTTGTCCGGCTGGCCGACGACCTGGCGGTAAGCCATCACCAATTGCTGCTACCCGCCGATTTGCCGCGCGGCGATTATGCCCTGTCGCTGGAGGGCCAGCCGTTGGGCAAAATTGAGTTGCGCCGGTTTCAAATGCCATCAAATTTAACGCCGGCGCAGAACGTGGTTTTTGGCGGGCAGGTGGCGCTGCTGGGCTATCAATTTGAACCTAGCAAAGATTACCTGGCGGTAACGCTGGCCTGGCAGGCGCAACAGGCGCATTTGCCGGATTACACGGTGTTTGTGCAAGTGCTGGACGCCGCTACCGGGGCGCGGGTAGCCGGAATTGATGCGCCGCCGCAGCGGGGCGAATATCCCACCGACCGGTGGGTAAAAGATGAGGTGGTGGTTGACCGCTACGTGGTAGCCGTGCCGCCCCGGCTTGCGCCCGGCCATTACAACATTGTGGTGGGCCTGTACCGCGCCGGTACCGGCCAGCGGCTAACGGTGGATGGCGGCCCGGATTACTGGCTGCTACCGTGGACATTTATCTGGAAAGGATAAACATTGCTGTGGAACGGGCATCCTTTAAAGAACAACTGGTTGATATTGTAAAATCACCGCCGTTTGTGTCGTTGGCGTTGTTTGTGCTGGCTTTGGTGCCGCGCCTGCTGGATTTGGGCCGTTTTCTCACCGCCGATGAGTTTTTGTGGGCCGACCGTTCGCGTAATTTTTTGGCCGGGCTAACCAATTCGGCGTATCAATGCACCACGGTGGTGGAAAAATGGGAATATGCCACCGGATTGGCCTGCACGTTGCGCACCGGCCATCCCGGCGTAACCACCATGTGGACGGGCAGTTTGGGCCTGGTTTTAACCTGGCTGGCGCGCGGGCGCAATTTGCCGCTGCACGATTTTATTGTGGGCCTGTCAACCGACCCGCTCGATGCCAGTTTGGTGGCCCCGTTGCGTTTGGGCACGGTGCTGATTACGTCCATTTGGGTGGTGGCGGTGTTCTGGCTGGTACGCCGGTTGTTAGGTGGCAAAATCGCATTGATAACGGCGCTGCTGCTGGCGCTCAGCCCGTTTCACGTGGCGTTGTCGCGGGTGCTGCACCACGATGCGCTCAGCACCACCTTTATGACGCTGGCGGCGCTAACCGCGCTGATTTACTGGGGACAAAATGAGGGCCGGCGCTGGCTGCTGGCTTCGGGGGTGTTGGGCGGGCTGGCGGCGTTGAGCAAAAGCCCGGCGCTTTATTTGCTGCCGTACATTGCTTTAACCGGGCTGTGGTTTACCGTGGCCGGCCATCACCGCGAGGGTGCAGGCAACCTGGCGCGGCGGCTGGCGTTTCGCACCATTCCCGATGGGTTGTTGTGGTTTGCGGCGCTGGCCATTACGGTAACGGTGTGCTGGCCGGCCATGTGGGTTGCGCCGCGCGAAGCCATCGAAACCGTGATTTTTGTGGGCAGCAAATACGCCACCGGCGGCCATGCCAAAGGCAACTTCTTTTTGGGCGAAATTTCAAACGACCCCGGCGCGTTGTTTTACCCGGTAACGTGGCTGTTCCGCACCACGCCGCCGGCGCTGGTGGGTGTGGCCAGCGCGCTGGTGTTGGGACTGGCAGCCTGGCTGCGCCGCCGGAACAACCGCGCGGCGGACGAATCGCCGGTGGCGACGGCGTTTTGGCGTTATTTGCCGCTGATGCTGGTGTTTGTGGCCGGCTATTACGTGTTGATGACCGTGGGCGAAAAGAAGCAGGATCGGTATTTTTTGCCGGCGTACCCCTGGCTGGATATTATTGCGGCGGGCGGGCTGGCGCTGCTGGTGGATAATCTGGCCCGGCGGCTAAAGCCGGCGGCGCGGCCAATGGCCGGTTTTGCAACGCTGGCGGCGCTGGTGCTGGTAATCAACGGCTATTTGGTGGCCGATAACTATCCCTATTATTTTACCTATTTTAACCCGGCGCTGGGCGGCCCGGCGGTCGCCGTTAAAGCGGTAACGGTGGGCTGGGGCGAAGGGCTTGACCTGGCCGCCGATTACCTCAACTACAACCTCAATCCCACCAAAACCCGCGTGGCAAGCTGGTACGAATCCACCTTTAAACCCTATTACTACGGCCCGTCCATCAGCTATTCCAAAGAAAAAGGCAAGGCGCTGGCCGGAAAATACGTGATATTTTACATCAACCAGATTCAACGCCACTTCCCGGATGATATTTTGTTTGAATACATCGGTGCCAGGTTTTCGCCGGAGCAGGTAATCAAATTAAACGGGATCAACTATGTGTGGATTTATCCCAGCCTGGGGATTGACCATTACGTGACCGACCAAACTTACACCGGCATCGCCTCGCTGCTGGCCTGGCAGTGGAACATTGGCGAAAAATCGCTTGTTCCCGGCCAAACGGTGCCGTTTGATTTGTACTGGGAATACTTGGGCAAAGACCCCAACGAACCGTTCTTTTTCCGGTTGCTCGACGCTCAGGATCGGGTGTGGGCCGCAGGCGACAGCGCGCTGGTGCAGGGCGGGGCCAATCCGCCGGTAGAAAAATGGCGCGAGGGCGAAATTTTGCTGGATCATGGCATGTTAAATTTGCCGTTTGATATGCCGCCGGGCAAATATCGTTTGCAGGTGGGCATGCGCACCAAAGCTCCGGCGGTAAAAAACGGCGAACTGCTGTTTAAGCTGGAACCCAACGACGAATGGGTAACGGTTGGCAACAACAAGCAGCCCGTTGCGCTTTACCTGCCCGATGGAGCCAAAACCATCAAGCAGCCTCTGGGCGATTCGTTCACGTTGATGAACGGCATCTGGCCCGATAGCGTTGAGCGCCAGGGTAAATTTTTGCTCAAGCTGTACTGGCGGGTTGAGCGCCCGCTGCCCGCCGATACCGCCGTGCATGTGGCGCTGGTTGACGCGCAGGGCAAGGCGCAACACGCCTGGTTTAATCTGTCGCTGGCCGAAACCTTTGAGCCGCAAATGACCAATTGGCCCGCCGGGATTGTTTTTGGCAGCCGGTGGCAACTCGATTTGCCGCCGCAAACGCCCGCCGGCGATTACCAGTTACAATTGGTGTGGCCGGCCAGTCCCAACCAACCCCTAACTATTGGCCACCTGCGGGTTGCAGAAAGCGCCAACTAATGCCTATTCGACCCTTTTTGCTGGAACGTTTTTTTGCCCAATACGAGTTTAAGGCTCCCTACTTGCTGTGCAGTTCGGATTGCGAATCGGTGACGGTGCAGGATTTGCTGGCCTTTGAGCCGGAAGCGTTGGCCCGGTTGCAAAACCTGTGGCTAGGTTACACCGAAACGCCCGGCCACCCCGATTTGCGGGCCGAAATTGCCGGCCTTTACCGCCAGATTACCCCCGACCAAATTCTGGTTCATGCCGGGGCGCAGGAAGCCATTTTTAATTTTATGAACGCGGCGCTGGCTCCCGGCGACCACGTGATTGTCCATTTTCCCTGCTATCAATCGTTATTTGAAGTGGCGGCTGCAACGAATTGTCAGGTAACTTACTGGCCCACCTCGCCGCGCAACGGCTGGGAACTCGACCTTGATTTTTTGCAGGCGAATCTCCGGCCCAACACGCGGGCGGTGGTGGTAAACTGCCCGCACAACCCCACCGGCTACCTGATGAGCGCCGCCACCCAGCAAGCCCTGATTGAGATTGTCCGCCGGCGCGGGTTGCTGCTCTTTTCGGATGAAGTGTACCGGGGGCTGGAGCATAACCCGGCCCACCAACTGCCCGCCGCCGCCGATTTGTACGAGAATGCGGTTTCGCTGGGCGTGATGTCTAAAACTTACGGGCTGGCCGGGCTGCGGATTGGCTGGCTGGCCACGCAAAACGCCACTCTCTGGCGGCAAGTGGCGGCGTTTAAGGATTACACCTCAATTTGCAGCAGCGCCCCCAGCGAATTTTTGGCGGCGCTGGCACTGCGCCACCGGGAAAAACTGGTGGCGCGCAACCTGGCAATTGTGCGCCATAACCTGGAGTTGCTCAACCGGTTTTTTGCCGAGCACGCCCATATTTTTGATTGGACGCCGCCGCAAGCCGGGCCGGTGGCTTTTCCTCGGTTTAAACTGGCGCAGCCGGTAGCGGAGTTTTGCCAGGATTTGGTTGAGCGGCAGGGGGTGTTGCTCGCTCCCGGCGAGATGTTTGATTTTGCCGGAAACCACTTTAGAATTGGGTTTGGCCGCAAAAATTTACCGGAGGCGCTACCAAAATTGGCAGAATACCTCCGGTAAACAATGGCCGGTATTTTTACGTTAACAACGCTTTAAAACTACGGGAACAACCGCCGGGTTTTGATTTCGGCCACGGCATCTTCTTTGAAGCGGTACAGTTGGGCCGGGCGTCCGCCGGTGGTGCGGAAGGTGTCAACCGGCTCAACCACCTGGGTTTTGCGCAATTTGCTGCGAAAATTGCCTTTATCGAGCTTGTCGCCCAACACAATTTCGTAGGCGTCCTGCAACTCGCGCAGCGTAAACTCCTCTGGCAGTAATTGAAACCCCACGGCGCTGTATTCCAGCTTGTAGCGCAGCCGCGTCAGGGCGTAATCCAGAATCTCGGCGTGGTCAAAAGCCAGTTGCGGCGGGTCGTACACCGAAAACCAGCCCACATCGGCGGCATCGCTGGCCGCTTTGGGGGCAAGTTTATCGCCGCCCACCAGCGCAAAATAAGCCACAGTGATGACGCGGGTACGCGGGTCGCGGTTAGGCTGGCCAAAAGTGTATAGTTGTTCCAGGTAAACATCGTCGTGGCCAACGCTGGTTTCCTCTTGCAATTCCCGGTAGGCGGCGGCCTCAAGGCTTTCGTCCATTTTAACAAAACCACCCGGAATGGCCCACATTCCTTCGTAGGGCCAGGCTTTGCGTTTAATCAGCATCACCTTTAGCTTTTCATCGAGGATGGTAAAAATCACTACATCCACCGTTACCGATGGCCGGTCATACTTTGCAGCATCGTAACTTTTTGCATCCATTGCCGGTACTCCAATTGTGGTAAGTGTAGTAAATACACTTGCTAATTATACGCATTCTTGATGGGTTGTCTATTATTTCTGGTTGTTGGATTGTTTGTGATTACGCCCGGCGTGGAGTACAATTTAACTGGATCGGGACTTCAAATTCATTTTTAACGACAGGAGACCAGCAGATGCCGGGTACAGATCCCTTTATTGGAATTACGCTCGGATCGTATGAAATTCTGGAAGCCATTGGCGAGGGCGGCATGGCCCGGATTTACAAGGGCTACCATGTCGAGCTTAACCGTTACGCCGCCATCAAGGTGGTTCACTGGGGCTTGCAGGAAGATCTGGATTTTACCGAACGCTTTCGGCGCGAAGCGCAGGCCATTGCCAGTCTGCGCCACCCCAATATTGTGCAGATTTATGATTTTGGCAAGCACGAAAGCGGCTACTACATGGCCATGGAGTTTGTTGAGGGCGGCGACCTGGCGGTGATGTTGAGCCAGTCCCGCACCCGGCAAACATACCTGCCGCCCGAAGAAACCACTAAAATCATCAAGGGCGTGGCTTCGGCGCTGGATTACGCCCACCGCAATGGCGTTATTCACCGCGATGTGAAACCCTCCAACATTATGATTAACCGCGATGGCCAGCCCATCCTCACCGATTTTGGGCTGGTGATGCTGCCGTTGCAATCCAGCCAGGCCACACTGGGCAGCGTGTTTGGCACGCCGCATTACGTTGCGCCGGAACAGGCCATCTCCTCGGCAGATGCGGTGCCCGCCAGCGATATTTACTCGCTGGGCGTGGTGTTGTTTGAAATGACCACCAACCGGGTGCCATTTGATGACCCCTCGCCGTTGAGCGTGGCTTTAAAGCACGTCAGCGATGCGCCGCCGTCGCCCACCGCCATTAACCCCAACCTGCCGCCGCCACTGGAGGACGTTATCCTCAAGGCGCTCTCCAAAACCCCCGCCGACCGGTTTGCCACCGCCGGCGAACTGGCCCAGGCCACCGCCGCCGCTTTTGCCGGCGAAACCGTGGTTGAAAACATAAACGCGGTTACGGTTCCTGCCAGAGCCAAAGCGGTTGCCACCGCGGCATCGGTTGTAAAACCCGTAACCACGCCGCCGCCGGTGGCAAAATCGGCGTTGCCCGGCTGGTTTTTAATGGGGTTGATGGCCATTATGGGCGGGTTGGTTGGCGCGGGTGGTTTTTTTATCTTTAACCATAATTTTGCCGCGCCTGCCGCTACCCCGGTTGTGGCGGCGGTAGAGCCAACGTTTACGCCTTCACTTACGCCATCGCCCACCGGCACGCCTTTGCCTACGTTTACGGCTACGCCTACCGCCACGCCCACATTTACGCCCACGCCCACCGCCTCGCCGACCAATACGCCAACACCGCCGCCCACTAATACGGCCACAGCCGTTCCGCCCACGCCTACGCCGCTGCCGCCCACCGCGCCGCCGCCGCCTCCCGCCCCAACGGCCACCGCCACCGCCGAAGGTTTGGCCGGCAAAATCCTGTTTAAAACCGACCGGGCCGGGCTGGTGCAAATCTACCAAATGAATGCCGACGGCTCCGACCAGCGCCCGCTGGTTGATATTTCCATTTACACCGAACTGCAAACGCGGCTGCCGTTCTCGCCCGACGGCCAAAACCAAATTCTGGTTAAAGGCGAAGGCCAACTGGATTTATGGTGGATAAATTTTGTCAGCGGGCAAGAACTCCGCATCACCAGCACCGGCAAACCCGAATACGACCCCGCCTGGTCGCCGGTGGATAACCGGATTGCCTTTGTTTCCGAAGAAACCGGCAATGGTGATATCTACATGCTCAATTTGGGCGGCAGCGCCTTAAAACGCATCACCGTCAACGACGGTAATTTTGATAAACACCCCACCTGGTCGCCGGACGGCACCAAAATTGCCTTCTGGTCTGATCGGGGCTTTGGCGGCAACCGCCAGGTGTGGGTGGTTGACCTGGCCACAGATCAAACCACCAGCCTTTCTGATAACCCTTATAACGATTGGGATCCCATCTGGGTGTGGAAATAACCCACCTCCCAACTGCCGTAATTGCGGCTGTTACCCTGCACAAAACCTACGCTTAGGCAATATTGCCTAGTAACCTATTGACCAACTACGCCATTTGGCGTACAATAGGTGTATTCTGGCAGGGAAGGAGACGCAACTATGAAACGGCAATTTGGCATTTTTGTGGCGGCCTCGCTGCTGATTGCTGCCACCGGGCTGATTTATGCGCCCTCGGTGCTGGCTAACCTGTCTCGATTGCTGGCGGTCCCGGTGGATGTGTTGGGAAACACCTTCACCTTAAAGCCGGTTGATCGGCCTGTGACTCCGGCGGTTTTGCGCGAAGCCGAAAAAATTATAGCCGACCGGCTGGATCAGTATCAATTAAATGGAAAATACAAAATTGTGGTGCTGCCCAACGAGGAGCAACTCAAAGTAACGCTACCGGATACCGGCAACACGCCGCATTTAATCAACGTGATTACGCGCGTTGGCCAGATTGCGTTCATTGATGGCGGGCTGCAATCACCGCCGGTGGGCCGGCGTATCTCGCTCAGCGCCCAGCCCGGCGACCAGTTGCCGGTGTACCCGCCGCTTTTTACCGGGCGCGATCTTAACGCGGTTGTTTCGCCGCAAACCAATCCCGGTGAGTTGTTTTACCGCATCAGCCTCAAAACCGATGCCGCCGCCCGGTTTCAATCTTCCGATAAAAATTACGTTTGCCTGGTGCTGGATAACACCGTCACCAACTGCTCAAACATGTACCGCTGGGCAGAAAATGCGCTGCAAATTTTGCCCAATCTCGGCGATAACGCCGGCATCAGCTTGCAGGATTTGGCCGTTTTTTTGCACAGCGGCCCGTTGCCCGCGCCGTTTGAAGTGGTTGACTAACGGCGCAACCCGTAACTCCCACGGCGGGGCGGTCACGCCTCGCCGTTTGTTTTTAAAACCCGCTCTAAATTTAATTTGCTCAAACCCAATTGATGCCTCTATAATTGCCGGGTTAATTTGTGGTTTACCGGAGATGCTATGGCGGGTAATTGGGGCGATAAACTTTCGCAACTGTTTCAACCCAAATATGCGGGGCTGCTGGCGGCGCTGTTACTGTTGAGTTTTACCCTGATGTTTTTTTACCGGGGCGTGTTTGAAGGGCGAATGCTCTCGCCCATTGACGCCGCCTGCGTGGTTGACGTGGTCTGGAACGAGGCGTGCGGCGACATCAACGTGGCCCACAATGGGCTAATCAGCTCCGATCAGGCGGCGCAGTTTTACCCGTGGCGGGTTTTGGTGCGCACTTTCATCCGGCAGGGCATTATGCCGCTGTGGAACCCTTACGCTTTTAGCGGCTACCCGCTGCTGGCTAACGGTCAATCGGCTATATTTTACCCCATCAATTTGTTAGCCAACTTTTTGCCGCTCCGGTACGCCTTCACTTTTAGGGCGGTGATGCTGCTGTTTGTGGCCGCGTTTTCCACCTTTTTGCTGGCCCGCCAATTGGGCATCAGCGGGTGGGGCGCTTTGTTTGCGGCCATTTCGTTTGGTTTTTGCAGCCCGCTGGTGGTGTGGCTGGGTTATGCCCTGGTTGAAGTGGCCTCTCTTTTTCCGCTGTTGCTCTTTTTTACCGAAAAGCTGTTTAAAAAAGCAACCTGGACGGGCGCGCTGGCGTTGGGGCTGGTGCTGGGCTTGATGGGTATTGCCGGCCACCCCGAAACGTTGGCCAGTTGTATGGTGGTGTGGGCGGTTTATCTGGCGTTGCGGCTGGCCATTTACTACCAGTCCGAGCGCCCCGCCATCGGCCAGCCGGTTGCCTTGATTGTTAAAATCGGCGTGGCCAGTTTGTTGGCGTTGGGGCTGGCCGCCGTGCAGATTTTGCCAATCTGGCGGATTATGTGGGGCAGCAACGGCTTTTCTGACCGCACGCTGCCCGTTCCGCCGCAGTTGTTTCAGGCCGGCACTAACCCCGGCGACGTGCTCTCGCTGTTGATGGCGATTTGGCCCAGCTTTTTTGGCAACCCCTCCTGGGTGCGGTTGGGCGGCGGCGAGTGGTTTAATTACATTGATTTCAACGCCCTGTCCGTTTACGCCGGATTTTTGCCGCTGGTTTTAGCGCCGTGGGCGTTGGCCCAGGCTCGCAAAAATCGGGTGGTGTGGCTTTACGTGGTCATTGTGCTGGTGAGTTTGGCGCTGCTGCTCAAACTGCCCGTTTTTTACGCCCTCAGCCGGATTTCGTTTTTAGAAAAAATGGAAGTGGTGCGCTTTAGAATTTTTGTGGCGTTGGGCGTGGCTGTTCTGGGCGGTTTTGGCCTGGATGCTTTTGTGGCGCAGCGGCGGCGCTGGTACGCGGCGTTGGTTGTATTGGTCACGGCGGCGCTTTTTGCCGGGTTGGGCTACCCCAGCCTTAAACTTATCCACTCCGGCCTGCGCCTGCCCATCGCCGAGTATTCATTGGCCGGGGTGTGGCAATTGGCCGGCGCAGCGGCTTTTCCGCCGGAACACTGGGTTTTCCCGGCGGTGTTGGCGGCGCTGCTGCCGTTGCTGCTGGCGCTGGCGTTGCTGGCGGCGGCGTGGCTGCCGGCCCGCAAACTGGGCGGGGTGCTGGTATTGCTGCTGGCGCTGGATATGTTTATCACCAACGCCGATTTTAACACCACCGTGTCGCCGGATTTGGAAGCCACCAAGCTGGCCCCCAAATCCCAAACCATCTCCTATTTGCAGGCTCACCTCACCGCCACCGACCGCCTGGCGGCGGCGGGTGTGGTGTTGTTGCCCAACAGCAGCACGTTGCTGGGCATTTCTGATGCGCGGGGCTACGATTTGATGGTTAGCCAGCGGTATTACGGCCTGTTCTCCGCCAGCGCCGGCTATCATCGCTACGGCCCCGGCGGTTTTTTCATTACCGAACCCAACCCCATTTTGCGGCTGGTGGGCGTAAATTATCTGCTGTCGTTAGCGCCGGTACCCGGCCTGGAGCCGGTTTTTACCGCGGCGAGCGGCGTTAAAATATATCATTTAGCCGATGCCCTCCCCCGCGCTTACGCGGTGCCGGCGGTGCAGGCGCTTTCCGCCGAGGAGGTTCGCGCGGCGGTGCTGGCCAACAGCTTCAACCCGGCGGCCACCGCGCTGATTGAAGCCACGCCGCCCGCCGACTGGACGCCGCCCACGGCGGCGGTCAATGCCGCTGTGACCATCACCGATTATCAGCCCAATGCCGTAACCATTGCCGCCCAAAGCGACCAGCCTTTCTTTTTGGTGCTGGCCGATGGTTACGATGCCGGTTGGCGGGTGCTGGTAGATGGCCAACCCCGGCCACTATACCAAACCAATTACGTGCTGAGGGGCGTTTTTATGCCGGCAGGGGCGCACACCGTAAAATTTGAATACGATCCCATCGAGTTTAAAATTGGGGCGCTGCTCACGGCCACAACACTGCTGGGCATGGCCATCGCCGCCGGGGCGCTGCGGATTAAAAAGAAACAGGCTGACCGGTAAGCCGCGTCAGCCTGTGAAAAAGCCAAAGAGGTTGGGATTACGCCAACTCGCTTAACACCCGCCGGGTGAGCGTGGCCGCCATCTGGCGGCGATACTCGGTGGAACCCCTGAAATCGGCGGGCGGGTTGAGGGCGGCTTTGACATCACTGCCGGGGTCAACCAAAATGGGGGTAATGGCCACGCCGCACAACGCCAGTTTGATTCCGCCGCTGGCGGTTTTGCGGGCGGCGGCTGCCACAATCGGCTTGTCGGCGGGGGTGCGGGCTACCCGCGCGCTGGCGGTTTGCCCGCCGGTGGCAATGGTCACGCCGGTAATCAACCCGCCAGCCAGCGCCGCCGGCACATCGCGCAAAAATTCGGCCAGCGCCACGGTTTTAGAACCGCTGGCGGTTTGCACCGTTACCTGCGCCTCGAACACCAATAGCGCGGCAATCAGTTCGCTCTCGCGGTCTGCGCCGGCAATCACGCCGCCCAGCGTGGCGGCATTCCGCACGGTGTTGGGGCCTTCAAATTGGGCGGCCTCGCGCACCAAATTAGGCGTTTGCGGGGTAGCGATAACGGTTTGCAGCGTTACCATCGCCCCAAAAGTGATTTCTGATTCGGCGCAGGTAATCCGGGCCAGGCCAACATCCTGTAAATCCACCACTTCATCCGCCAGTTCATCAATATGCGGCACAAGCTGAACGCCGCCGGCCATTACGGCGGTTTTAACACCGGCCCGCGCCATCAAAGTCAGGGCATCGGTTATAGTTTGAGGGCGATGATATGCTTTCAGTTGAGTCATTGTCTATCCTCGTTGGTAGGCTTAAAATAGATGCAAAAGTTTATTCCGATTCGCGCTCAACATTATAGTTGATTTTTGCCAGGATGTGAAGTTTGCAGCGGCAGTCAAAATAAAGGAAAAGTGTAATGGCAACACTAACTTGCGATCTGGCGATTATTGGCGGCGGCATTGTGGGGCTGGCCACCGCGCTGGCGCTGGCAAACCGGGGCCGCGCCGATTTGGTGGTGCTGGAGGCCGAAGCGCAACTGGCCGAGCACCAAACTGGCCGCAACAGCGGGGTAATTCATTCCGGGTTGTACTACAAGCCGGGGTCGCTCAAGGCTCAAAATTGCGTAACGGGCCGCGAGGCGCTGGTTCAGTTTTGCATTGAGCACAACCTGCCGTATGAGCGTTGCGGCAAGGTGGTGGTAGCTACCCGCCCGGACGAAATTCCCCGGCTGGATGAACTGGAGGCGCGGGGCCGGGCCAACGGGCTGGCGGGGTTGCGCCGCCTGCGCCCCACCGAAATCCGCGAGATTGAGCCGCACGTAGCCGGCCTTGATGGGCTGTTGGTGCCCGAAACCGGCATTGTGGATTACCGGCAGGTGGCCCAAAAATACGCCCAACTGGTGCAGCGCGCCGGCGGGCAAATCTGGGCCGGGGCGCGGGTCACGGCCTGCCGCCACGAGGCCGCCGGGCTGCGGCTCATCACCCCGCGCGGCGAGGTAAACTGCCGGTATCTCATCAACTGCGCCGGGCTGCAATCTGACCGGGTGGCGCGGTTGTGCGGCGTTGAGCCGGATTTGCGGATTGTGCCGTTCCGCGGTGAGTATTACGAACTGACGCCCGACAAGCAGCATTTGGTAAAAAATTTAATCTACCCCGTGCCCGACCCCTCCTTTCCGTTTTTGGGTGTGCATTTTACGCGGATGATTCACGGCGGTATTGAGGCCGGGCCAAACGCGGTGCTGGCTTTTAAACGCGAGGGCTACCACCGGGCCAGTTTTTCGCTGCGCGATGCCTGGGCCATTGCCGGCTACGGCAGCTTTTGGGTGTTGGCGCGGCGACATTGGCGCATGGGGTTGGGCGAGTTTTACCGCTCGTTCAGCCAGCAGGCGTTTGTGCGGGCACTCCAACGGCTAATGCCGGAACTAACCCAGGCCGATGTGCGCCGCGCCGGAGCCGGAGTGCGGGCGCAGGCGCTGGCGGCGGGTGGCAAACTGGTGGACGACTTTAGAATTGTGTCCGCCGGGCGGATGGTGCATGTGCTGAACGGGCCTTCGCCGGCGGCTACGGCCTCGCTCAGTATTGGGCGGAGTATTGCCCAACTGGCAACGGAGCAGTTTGGCCTGCCGGGGTGACGCTTATGTTAAGTTTGGCTTGCGTTTACCTTCAGACTATGTAAAATTAAAGGTAACTGATGCAGGTTGCTGCGTTCTCATTCAAGGGAGCAGGAAGTAAGGAGTAATCCGAACGCCAGGCAACTTGGGTTAACTATAACTAAAAGACGGGGCCGGAACAATGGACTTAACCATAAAAGATGTGCGGGCGCAGATGCCCAACTATCAAAATTACAAAGATTGGCAGCGCGAAGGCAGTATTGTGGGCATTGCGGTGCACCATTCGGCTACCGCCAACCGCCTTACCGGCGCGCCCATCGGCGATGCCGCCAGCTTTTTTAGCTATCACGTTAACACCCGTGGCTGGACGCACGGCGGCTACAATTACGTCATCACCGGCAGCGGCGAAATTGAATACGCTCTCGACGAGAAAATATCGGCCTATCACGCCGGTTTTCAGGATGCGGATAATTCCGATGGCCTGGAGTACGGCCAATACTGGAACAACCACTACCTGGCTATTTGTCTGGCCGGCTGGTTTACCGATAACCGCACCTACCGCGACGCCAATGGCCGGGAGCAGCCCATCCCCAATAATTACACCAGCCCCACTCAGGCCCAAATGGAGGCGCTGGTGGCGCTGATTCAATCGCTACGCCAAAAATACAATATCTCCGTTGAAAATGTGCGCGGCCACCGCGAATTGGCCGGCAACAGCACCGTTTGCCCCGGCCTCAACTTTAATCCGGCCACCCTGCGCGAAAAACTGCGCAGTTCCAGCCAGCCCGCCGGCAAAACGGAGCCGCTGCCCGACAGCCATCAGGTGGCTGCCGGCGAGCACGTGCTGCTGCTGGCCGACACCGACAAATATTTAACCGCCGCGATGGCCTACATCTGGAAATTTCAGCCCGATGTGAGCTTTGCCGTCAACGAGGCTGCCGGGCGCTGGAAATATGTTACGGCGGTGGGCAATGAAGATGTTATCACCAACGCCCAACTGGCCCGGCTGCTCAGTGCCGGGGCGGTGCTGGTGCAGCGCATCTCCGGCGCGCCGGCTACGGCGCAAACCACCCTCGATGGACTGGTGGCGGCCAACATGCGCTTTGTGGTAACGCCGCAGCCGGAACCGGAGCCGGTGCCGCAACCGGTGGATTGGCCCACCTACAAAGTGCAGCCCGGCGACACGCTATCGCGCATTGCCCTGCAATTTTACGGCGTGGCGGCGTTGTGGCGCATCATCTACGAGGCCAACCCGGATGTGTTAACCAGCCCCAGCCTGTTGCGCCCCGGCCAGATGCTAAAAATCCCGCCCAAACCGTAGCCACCGGCTAAAAAATGGCCAAACGTAAATCCCAACTGCTCGATATTTTATATTCCAGCGGCCCGGCGGTGGCGGTGATCCAAGCCGCCAAAAAACATTATGATCGCGGCCAGGCTGGTAATTTGCGTTACCCGTTTTTGGCCATTGTGGGCCAAACCGAAATGAAAATCGCGTTGATGCTGGCTTTAATCAACCGGGCGGTGGGCGGCGTGCTGCTGGTGGGCGCGCGCGGCACCGCCAAAACCACGGCGGTGCGGGGTTTGGTTGATTTGCTGCCGGTGGTGGAACGCAGCACCTGCGAATACGGCTGCGAACCGGAGGATTTGTACTTGTACGGGATGGATGGCGTGTGCAAAAGCTGCGCCACCAAACTGGGCATGGGCGATGCCATTACCGCGCCGGAGCCGATGAAGCTGGTGGAATTGCCGCTCAATGCCCGGCTGGAAGATGTGGTGGGCGGCATCAGCGAGCGGGTGGCCCTGGAGCAAAACCGGGTACTGCTGGAACGCGGCATTCTGGCCCAGGCCGACCAGAATTTGCTGTACATTGATGAAGTTAACCTGCTGGATCGGGCCATCATTGACGCCATTTTAGACGCCGCCGCGCAAGAACAGTACACCGTGCGCCGGGGGGCCATGTCGGGCTGGTATCGCTCGCGGTTAACGCTGGTGGGTTCCATGAACCCGGAAGAGGGGCTGCTGCGGCCTCAAATTCAGGATCGGTTTGGCTTGCGGGTGCTGGTGCGCGGCGTTACCGGGGCGGCGGAACGGCTCGAAATTTATAGCCGGGCGGTGGCCTTTAAAACCAAGCCGTACAAATTTTGCCTGGATTGGTTTGACGAAACCGAAGCGGCCAAAACCGAAGTGATGGAAGCCCGCCGGCGGTTGCCCAAAGTAAAACTCACTCCGGCGGTAGAAGAAACCGGCCTGCGCTGGGTGCAACAATTAAAAATTGATAGCCACCGCGCCGAAATGACGTTGTTCGAGGCCGGACGGGCGCTGGCTGCTGCCGATGGCCGGCTGGAAGTAACGGTTGAGGATTTGCAGGTGGTTGCGCCGCTGGCGCTACGCCAGCGCCAAACCGAAATCGCCTCGGCCTATTTTAAAACGCAGGCCGCCGAAGATAAAAAAATCAAAGAAATTATCAGTGCAGAGGCCAAAGTTGCGCCGCGCCGCCGCAAAAAAGCGCCCGCTCCGGTGGATTCGCTTCAGCCTCAAGCCGATGACGCCACGCCACCGGCCATGCCCTAACATGTGCCGGCTGCGCCCCGCAGCGTGGGGCGGTTGCCCGGCAGCGATAGTTCCAGCAACTCGGCCAGCACTTGCAGCGAGTAGCGGCAGGTGCCGGGAATGTATTTAAGCAGCAGCCGCATCTGCTCGATAAGCTCCTGGCCGGTAATCCAACTAATTTCCTCCGAAGTTTCAACTAAATCCAGCAGCCGGAGCAGCGTTTTTTGGTCAACGCCCGGCACGTTGGTGGCGGCATACAGCGCCATTGCCGCGATGAGTTGCTTTTTAATGGGTTTTAGGTACATGGTTGTTCCCTCGCTTTCTGCCCACAGCATACTACAGAACCGGCGGCGCTTCTGGATGATCAGGTAACTTTAGGCGCACCCGTAACCCACGCCCGTCAAACGGCTAACAAACGCAATTTTGGCGCAAAAAAAACGCCCGCACCAGTGTGCGGGCGTTGGGCGGGGTTGTGTTCTCCCGGTTTTACAGGTTGTTGATGACCGCGCTGGCAAACTCGCTGGTTTTTACCTCGGTCGCGCCGTCCATCTGGCGGGCAAAATCGTAGGTAACAACTTTTTGGCTCACGGTTTTGGCAAACGCCTGGCGAATCAAATCGGCGGCTTCGCGCCAGCCAATATAATCAAACATCATCACGCCGGAGAAGAGCAGGCTGCCGGGATTCACTTTATCAAGGTTGGCGTATTTGGGGGCGGTGCCGTGCGTGGCCTCGAACATGGCTACAAAATCGCCAATGTTTGCGCCGGGGGCAATGCCCAGCCCGCCCACCTGGGCCGCCAGAGCGTCGCTCAAGTAATCACCGTTGAGGTTGGGCGAGGCCAGCACCCCAAACTCGGTGGGGCGCAGCAGCACATGCTGAAAGATGATGTCGGCGATGCGGTCTTTAATCACCACCACGCCGGCGGGTTGTTTGCCGTTGTATTTTTCCCACAGTTCGTCCTCGGTGATGGTTACATCGGCAAATTCTTCTTTGGCCAGCTCGTAGCCCCATTTGCGGAACGCGCCTTCGGTAAATTTTTGAATGTTGCCTTTGTGCACCAGCGTAACGCTGCTAATGCCAAAATCAAGGGCGTGCTGAATGGCTTTGCGCACCAGCCGTTTGGTGCCAAAGGCGCTGATGGGTTTAATGCCCAGGCCCGCGCCTTCAAAGAATTTGGCGCCCATTTCTTCGCGGAGAAATTTGGCCAGTTTTTCGTTTTCGGGGGTGCCGCTTTCGTACTCAATTCCGGCGTACACATCCTCGGTGTTTTCACGGAAGATGATCATGTCAACGTCTTCCGGGCGTTTAACCGGGCTGGGGATGCTTTCGTACCAGCGCACGGGGCGCACGCAGGCGTACAAATCGAGCACCTGGCGCAGGGTAACGTTGAGGCTGCGAAAACCGCCGCCCACCGGCGTGGTTAACGGCCCTTTGATGCCCACAATAAACTCGCGCATGGCGTCAAAGGTTTCGTTGGGCATGTAGTTGCCGTTGTACAGTTGCGCCGCCTTTTCGCCGGCGTAAATTTCCATCCAGGCCACCTGGCGCTGGCCGCCATAAGCTGCCTGCACGGCGGCGTTCCAAATGCGAAGGCTGGCCGCGGTGATATCGGAGCCAATCCCGTCACCTTCGATAAAGGCCAGAATGGGGTTATTGGGCACGTTCAGTTTGTTGTTGGCTACGGTTATTTTTTCGCCGCCGGATGGAACGATGATGTTATCAAATGCCATTGGGTTGTATCCTCTCTGTATAAAATTTGGGGTGAGGTATTCTACCGATGCGGGAATGGTTTGTCAACGTTTATTTATAAGTAAAAGTTATGAACGCTGGCGCGGCTGCAACTCGGTTTGCCCCAAATCGGCGGCCAGTTGCCGCCGAAAGTCATCGTTATCAATGCTGAATAGCTGGCCGTTGGCGTTGCCGGCAAAGCGGCTGGCCAGCCACAAAATGGCCTGCGCCGGTTCTACCGCCGGGCGAAGTTGGCCGGTTTGATGCCATTTTTGCCACAACCCCGCTTTGGGAAAACGCTGCGTGGGCGTATTGCGCATTTCGGTTTGCATGGTGGTATCTACAATGCCGGGCCGAAAGGTTGTAACCACAATGCCGGTGCCGGCTACCTCGGCGGCGAGGGTGCTGCTAAAGCGCTCCAGCGCGGCTTTGCTGGTGGTATAGGCGCTAACGCCTTCCAGGTTAGATTCGGCGGCCCCGGACGACACGTTGATAATGCGCCCGCTGCCGCGATCCAGCATGTGGGGCAGCACGGCGCGAGCGCACAGGTACGGCCCCATCACGTTGATTTCGATGAGCCGTTGCCAGGCTTTGGGCGATGTTTCCCACACTTTGCCGATGGGATGCAATGCGGCGGCGTTGTTGACCAAAATATCCACGTGGCCAAAAGCCCGCAACGTGAGCACCAAAAGCTGATCAACCTGCATTAAATCGCTCACATCGGTGGGAATGGCCACGCACCGGCCCCCAAAGGCTTTGATTTCGGTGGCAACTCCGTTGATTTCGCCTTCGGAGCGAGCCGCCAAAACCACGGCGGCTCCGGCCTGGGCCAGAGCAATGGCCGTGGCTTTGCCAATGCCCCGGCCCGCGCCGGTAACTATTGCAACCTGCTTTTCTAATAATTGGGTAATATTCATGCTTCTCCTCGCTACTACAGTTGGTCGTAGCATTATAACTAATCGCCTTGATGCCACAAATTGTTACCATTAGCCCTATAGCCGCCCTTTAGGGTTTTATGATACAATGAACACAAATCTCTTCTAACGCTACCAGCCCGGCAACTGGAGAATCAACATGGACAACAATCAAATTCCCGGCCCAGACCTGATGGACGAATTGCACCGATTGCGCCGGCGCGTGGCCGAGTTAGAGGAAAGCGAACGGCAACTTCGCCAGTTTTTTATCCACTCACCCGACGCGCTGTTAATCAAAAACCAGGCCGGCCTGGTGCTCGATGCCAACCCGGCGGCCTGCCAGCTTGACGGGCGACCTTGTGACCAACTGATTAATCGCCACATCCTCGATTTGCTGCCCGCCGCCCAACGCGAGGCCGCCCAACAGGGGGTGGCGCGGTTGGAAACCGGCGAGATTGATTCTTTTGAAAGCTACTACCAAAACATCGCCGGGCAGCAAATCCCGGTTGAATTTCGCCTGGGCCACATTAACTACCAGCAAGAACCGGCGCAGCTTTTGCTGCTGCGCGATATTACCCTGCGCAAACAGGCCGAAGGCGCTCGCCGGCAGGCCCAGGTTGAGTTGGAACGACAGGTGCAACTGCGCACCGCCGAACTATCGCAGGCCAACGCTATTTTAAAGCGCGAAATTGCTGACCGGCTCAAAATGGAATCAGCGTTGAGCAAAGAGCATGATTTATTGCTAACGCTGATTGACAGTTTGCCCGATTATGTTTATGTAAAGGATACTGCCAGCCGTTTTTTGCTGAACAACACGGCTCACCTGGCCATGTTGGGGGTGGCTTCTCAGGAAGAGGTTACCGGCAAAACCGATTTTGATTTCTTTCCAGCCCAGATGGCCTACGAATTTTCTATTGATGAGCAGGCCATTTTTGCCACCGGCCAACCGTTGATTAACAAAGAAGAACGGGTGGAGCACAAACAACTGGACCGAGAACTTTGGATGTCGGTGGTAAAAACGCCGCTACGCGACTCGCACGGCAACATCACCGGGTTGGTGGGCGTTAGCCGCAACATCACCGAGCGCAAACAACTGGAACAGGAACTACGGGAATCGCTGGAGCAGCGCGACCGGCAGGTGCGGGTATCCACCCAGATTGCCCAGGATATTGCCGCCGCTGCCGATTTAACCTCGTTGTACCAGCGGGTGGTTACTCAAATTCAAAAACAGTTTGGTTACTACCACACCCAGTTATTGCGGTACGATCATCACGCCGAAATGTTAAAACTGGTGGCCGGTTACGGCAACGTGGGGCTAAAAATGATTGGGCAGGGGCATGTGATGCCGCTGGGCAAGGGCCTCACCGGGATGGCGGCGCTCACCGGATTGGCCATGCTGCGGGCCGATGTTTCAATCGACCCCAACTGGCGGGCGCAACCGCTGCTGCCTCACACCAAAGGCGAACTGGCCGTGCCTATAAAACTTGGCCGCGAAAGCGTTGAGGTGCAAAAATCCGTATTTCAATACTTTATCCGGGAAAAATTTGATGGCGTGCTGGTATCGCCCATTATCCCCGAAGAAATTGCGCCGGTGGCGCAGCAGGCGTTGGCCAATAACATTCCGGTGGTATCGTTATCAGATATTGATGCGGGTTGTTGCACCGCCATTGTGCGCATCTCAGATTACGAAATCGGCCAGATTTTAGGCCGGGCGGCGGGCGAATGGGCCAACGCGCACGTGCCCAAAGACCAAACGCTAAAAGTTGGCGTGCTTAATTACGCCATTCACCGGGGCGTGTTCAGCCGCGAACAGGGCATTCTGACCGGGCTAACGGCGGTTTTTGGCCCCCGGTTTGAGGTGGTTGGCCGCGAACTGGCCGCCGATGCCACTCAGGGGTTGGCCGTGGCCGAGCAAATGCTCAAACGCCACCCGGATTTGCGCATGATTGTGGGCATCAACGATGCCGGCGCGTTGGGCGCGTATCAGGCGGTGATTGCCGCCGGCAAAAATGACCGGCAGCAATTTTTTGTGGGCGGCATAGACGCCATTGACGAGGCGCTGGCGGCCATCAAAGAAGGCGGGGCCTACCAGGCCACCATCAGCCTGGCCACCGAAGAATCCGGGCAGCAGGCTATTCAAACAATGGCGGCTGTCATCACCGGGCAGCCGTTTTTGCCGGTGACTTTTACCGAAGGCCGGCTGATAACCGCCGCTAATCTGGCCGATTTTATGGCAACCTCTGCCGAAGCCCGGCTGCCGCAATCAGAGGAGCAGCCGTTAAAAGGCAAACGGTTGGGGCTGCTGGTCATCAATATGTCCAACCCCTATTTTGCCAAGTTTGTGGCCAGCGCCCAGGCCGAAGCCGAACGGCTGGGAGCCGAGCTGGTGGTGAACGACCCCAAATACATTTTGGGGGTGCTCGATGTGCAAAGCGAGATGTTGGGCCAGCTTAGCCAGGTTGATTTGGTGGCGCTGGAAGGGGTGTGCGGCCAAATTGCCGCCGCCATCGAGGGCACGCGCCTGCGGCAAGAAATGGCCGAGCGCCTGCGCGAACGGGCGCAACTGCTGGAGCAGGTGCAAAAACAAAATGCGTACCTGTCGGCGCTGCACGATACCACGCTGGATTTAATCAACCGGCTGGATATTGACGATTTGCTGCAAATGGTGGTTATTCGGGCCGGCCAACTGCTCAACACCGACACCGGTTTTATCGGCCTGATTAACCCGGAAAAAAACGTTATGGAAGTGCGCGCCTTTTTTGGCCTGTTTTTTCAAAAACTGGGCGATCCGTTCTCGCCGGATTTGGGCATTGCCGGCCGGGTGTGGCAACTGGAACATCCCGTTGTGGTTAATCATTACGACGATTGGTCATACCGGTTGCCGGAAATGCCGTTCGATGTGATTCGGGCGGTGGCGGGCGTGCCGCTCAAATCGGCCAATCAGGTGGTGGGCGCGCTGGGGCTGGCTTATAGTTACAACAACAATTACACCTTTGGCGACGAAGAGTTGGGCTTGCTCAGCCGGTTTGCCCAGTTGGTATCGGTGGCGCTGGAAAACGCCCGGCTGTACGGCATTGAGCACGCCAAAATGCAGGATGAAGCCCACCGCGCCGCGCAGTGGCAGCAAATCCAGGAAATTTCGTCGTCGCTCAACTCCTCGCTGGATTTGGTTAAGGTGCTCACCAACGCCTGCGAGGTGTTTATTGAACTGATTGATGTTGACCATTGCGGCGTTGTGCTGATTAACCCCGATGGCGTAACCGGCCAACTGGTGGCCGAATATCCGCCCACGTCGCTGCTGGGCACCAATCTGGAAACGGTGAGCCGGTTGCTGGAGAACAGCGCGCTGTTTTCGGTGGCTAATGTGCCGGCGGACCCCATTTTGAGCAACCTTGAGTCGTTTAAAGTGTTGGGGATTAAATCGGTGTTGATTGTGCCGCTGGTGGTGCAAGGCAAGTTCATCGGCTCAATTGGATTAGACGCCATCGAGGATTACCATCAATTTACCGAAGAAGAGCAAACCATGTGCCGGGTGCTGGCCGACCAGATTGCCATTGCCATTACCAACGCCCACACTTACCAGGCCGAGCGGTTGGCCCGGCTGCAAGCCGATACCCTGCGCGATGTGGCGGCCATTCTCAACGAAACGCTGGATTTGGAAGAGGTGCTCACCCGGATTTTAGACCAACTCAAACGCGGCGTTACCTCGCACACCACGGCAATTTTTCTGCGCCAGGGCGATGTGTTCGAGGTGGTCAGCGCCCGTGGTTTTTACAGCACCGGCCAGGTGGTGGGGCTAACCTATCGTTTAGCCGATTACAAGCACCTGCAAGCCATCGAGGCCACCAACCAACCCTTTATTGTGCCCGATACCGACCAATTTCCGGATTGGAACTGGGGCCTGCTGGTTCCCATTAAAAGCTGGCTGGGCGTGCCGCTGTTAGCCACCGGAGAAATGATTGGCATGCTTTCGCTGGGCCATTTGCAGCCCAATCATTTTAGCCAGGCCGATGGCCGTTTTGTCAAAGCCTTTGCCGATTTGGCCGCGCTGGCCATAGAAAACGCCCGGCTGTACCATCGCGCCCAGCAAGAAATTACCGAGCGCCGCCAAACCGAAATCGAGTTGCAACATGCCAAAGAAGCCGCCGAAGCGGCCAACCGGGCCAAAAGCGCCTTTTTAGCCAACATGAGCCACGAACTGCGCACGCCGCTCAACGCCATAATTGGCTACAGCGAAATGCTTCAGGAAGATGCCGAAGCCATGCAACTGGCTGAATTTGTGCTGGATTTAAAAAAAATCAACACCGCCGGCAGCCATCTGCTCAGTTTAATCAGCGATATTCTGGATTTATCAAAAATCGAAGCCGGGAAAATGGAGATTTTTCCGGAAAACGTAAACATCGCCGAACTGATTGCCGATGTAATCGCCACCGTTCAACCGTTGATTGCAAAAAATAACAACACCTTCACCGCCGATTATCCCGCCGATATTGGCGTAATGTATGCCGATCTTACCAAAGTGCGGCAAGGGTTGTTCAATCTGCTGAGCAACGCCGCCAAATTTACGCAAAACGGGCGCATTGAGCTAACCGTAACGCGCCGGGTTGGCCGGCCCGCCGTTATTCTTAACGAGCCTGCGCCCGGCAACGAAACCGAGCGCCCCTTTATTATTTTCAAAGTGTCGGATACCGGCATTGGCATAAGCCTGGAACAAATGAATATGCTTTTCCGCGAATTTACCCAGGCCGATTCCTCAACCACCCGCCGGTATGGCGGCACCGGCTTGGGGCTGGCCATTACCAACCGCTACTGCCGTATGATGGGCGGTGTTGTCACCGTAGAAAGCGAGTTGGGGCGCGGCTCAACCTTTTCCATGATTCTGCCCGCCGATATTGGCCAAACTCAGCCCGCGTCGCCGGCGGTAATGCCGGGCAGCCGGGCTGTTCCGCCGGAGCAGCCGGCTGCCGCCGAGGACGCGCCCCTGGTGCTGGTGGTAGATAACGACCCGGCGGTGTGCGAGTTAATGGAGCGTTTTTTAAACAAGGATGGCTTCAGAGTGGTTACGGCTATATCCGGCACGGTGGCGCTCAAACTGGCCCGCGAGTTGCAGCCGGCGCTCATCACTTTGGATGTGATGATGTCCGATTTGAGCGGCTGGGACGTGCTGGCGGCGCTCAAAGCCGATTCCGATCTGGTTAAAGTTCCGGTCATCATGTTAACCATGATTGATGACCGGCAAAAAGGGTTTATGCTGGGCGCGTCGGAATACCTTACCAAGCCCATCAACCGCGAAGAACTGCTGGCTGTTGTCAAAAAATACCGCTGGCCGTTGACTCAAACCTGTCCGGTGCTGGTCATTGAAGATGACGAAGCTACCCGGCAAATCCTGCGAAAAACATTAGAGCGCGATGGCTGGCTGGTGGCCGAGGCCGAAAATGGCCGGATGGCGCTGGATATGCTGCCCACGTGCCGCCCGGAATTGATTGTTCTGGATTTGGTGATGCCGCAAATGGACGGCTTTGAGTTTATAACCCGCCTCAGAAAACAAAAGCAGTGGGCCACCCTGCCGGTGATTGTGATCACTGCCAAGGATTTAACGCTTGAAGATCGGGCGCGGTTAAACAATTGCGTTGAAAAGGTTTTGCAAAAGGGAGCTTACAGCCGGGAAGAATTTCTGGCTAAAGTGCGGCAACTGGTGCGGTTGTATCTGCCGGTTACGCCTGATTAGCCCTGTTTTTTGCGCCCCAACATTAACGCCGCGCCAATAACCGCCACAAACATTAATCCCGCCAGGCACATTAAACATAATCCGCTCACAATAATAATCCCCAGAGCGTTGCTGTGGCGAGCCGTGGGTGTTTTTTGGGGCAAGCCGGCTTCACCGCCGGTGGGCAGGCCCACTTCGGCGGCAGGGCGCGGGGTTGAGGTGGCCCGCAATATTACCCCACCATCCACCAGCGGCGGCAGGGTGGCTGTGGGCGGGGCTGCCTCTTGCGGCGAAGCGCCCAAACTCAGCCGGCCCGCGCCAAACTCGTTGTCTGGCCCTGAATTGCCCAAATCAATGGCACGGCTTTGTAAAAAGGCGGCCAGTTTATCCGGCTGGCCTTTAAGCTGGGGAAACGCCTGTAACACCAGCGCCGCTGCGCCGGCCACATGCGGCGTGGCCGCGCTGGTGCCGTTAAACGCTTGGGGCGCATACGAGGCGCTATCTACCACCGAAGGCGCGGCAATATCGGGCTTGGTGCGGCCATCGGTGGTTGGCCCGCGCGAGCTGTACAGCTCCAGCACGTCATCGGCCCAGTACACCGCGCCCACGGTAAACGCGCCCCGCGCATCGCTGGGGCTGCTCAAGCTGTGTTCCGGCGTGATATAATCCGGGTGAAGCTCGCCGTTTTTTATAAACAAGTCAAAGTTGGCGTCACCGCGCGCCCGGTTATCGGGATTTTGAATGGCGAGCATGTAAATTTCTGTGTCTTCAAATGTGTAAGAAAAACCTTCGGCGGGGATTGCGCCCGGCTGGCCATCCTGGGTATCCTCGGATTTGGCCAGTTCGTTGCCGTCTTTATCCATCAAAATAAAATCATAATCCTGATCAACATTTTGCCAGTCGTTCCAACTCAGCACAATGGTGGTTTCTTCGTCCGGGCCATACGGAATAAACGGGATGGTCTCGGTGTTGGGAGAAAATTCGTGCATGGTATTGCCGTCGGTATCGGTAAACTGGCCGCGATAGTGGCTGTCGGCTTCGTTGCCGGCGGCGTTGACCCACAAAATGCCCCGGCTGCGGGCTTCGTCAACCAACTCGGCGGCAAAGCCGGTGCCATCCAGCGGCGTTAACCCCACGCTGCCGGTGGAATTGCTGATAATATCCACGCCCTGATCCATAAGCCAACTGGCGGCCTGCCCAAAAGTTACGTCGGTGCCATCGTAATAAGCCAGATAAATTTCGGCGTCGGGGGCCATTTCGTGCACAATTTCGGTGCAGGCGGTGCCGTGCGGGTCTTGGCTAAAGTTGGCCTCATCGCCAAACGTTTGCACGGTCACGTTGGCCGGCAATTCCGTTCCCAACAAATTTTTGTAGCCGGCAAAGCCCAAATCGAGCACGCCCACTTTTACGCCCTGGCCGGTAATGTGCTGGGCCTGCCAGTTGTTGGCCAGCGTAACATTAACGCCCTGGCCCAACGTGGTTTCTTTTTGGTACGAGGTGGCTTTTTGCGGCAATTCCAGCCGGATAACGTGCTCAAGGTTAGAAATGCGGGCAATGAGATCGCTGGGGGTTTCGGTTTTGGCCTTTTCGCGGATGAGCGCCACCGGGATGGCCACGTTAATCCGGTTGCGAAACGCGCCGGTAACGCGCACCCCTTCGGCTTGGAGTTGGGCCACCAGCGCGGCGCTGTCATCGGTATCCAGCACCAGGGTCATTATAATTTCATCATTTTTGGTGAGGATGCCGCGCTGTTTGGCCAACGCCAGGGCGGTGGCCTCGCCGCCGCGCTGGTAGGCCAGGTAAAAATCCTTGTACACCGAGGCCAGTTCCGGGTTTTCAAGCAGGCCGGCCAGTTCCGGGTAATCGGCGCGGAGTTGGCCGGCGACGTCGGCCAGTTCTGCCGGCGGCGTTATTTTGAGGGCGGGAACGGTGCCAAAGTTGTGCTGTGCCGGCGTTGGCTGGCTCAAACCGTTATTTTGCGACACTCCGTACAACACCACGCCCAACCCCACCAACAGCAGCGCCGCTGCCGCAATTACGCCGGTTGTAATATATTGACGATTCATAGGTCATCCCCCTTAAATTTTATCCTGGCGTTTTAACTGCCACCACGCCAGCGCGCTCCACAGGCCGGTGTGCGCCCACAACAGAATCCAGCGGGATAGAAGGCCGGCGGTGTTATCGGCGTACAATATGTAAAAATCAATGATGGTGGGCACATCCTGAACTACTTTTTGCCGCCCGTGGCCAATATCCACCTGTTGCTCAAGCCGCATGCGGCCCAGGTTGTTTAAATCGTCCATGTGGGTGCTGGCTCCCAGCGCCTCCAGCGACCAGCGGGTGGTGGCCAGCCACGAAAGCGGTTGCGCCGCCGGCGATAGTTTGAACACGGCCCCGGAGAAAACAATCTGCACAAACAGGGCCACCAGCACCAGATAAATTACCGTGTTGCGCGATGCTGCCAACGCCGAAATAAACAGGCCCAGCGCCACGCTGGCCAGCGCGGTGAATACCAGCGTAAAGTAATATTCCAGCGGCGCCCAAATGAGAACGCCTTTGTCGGGGTAAGTTACTTTTAACCCCAGCACCGCCAGCAACAGCAGGCATTGCAACAAGGTAAAGCCGCCCAACACCATCAATTTTGAGGCAAAATACGGCCCGATTTTTAAATTGATCATCCGTTCCCGGCGGTAAATGGCCTGTTCTTTAATAATTTCATAGGACGCGGCAAACACGCCCAATAAGTTGGCCGATAATGCCAGCATAAACAGCAAAATCTGGGCCTGATTGGCCACGGTGTAAACCTTGTCTCTGGCCAAAAACGCCTCGATTTCGGCGGCGGAATGGCCCACCAACGCCGCACCGTTAGAAATGAGCAGCAGCAGCACGCCGATAACCGGCATTACGGCCAGCAGCACCGCCAGGCTCAGCCGGTCGTGCCAGATAATATCCACATAACGTTTAGTTAGCACGCCAAACTGGCGCAGCATCCCTTTAAAGCCCACGGCGGCGCGGCTGAGCGCCGGCGACGCGGGCCGGGCCAACTCGCCGCTTTGCCGGTTTGAAATGTAGGTGCGGTGCAAGGTTGATTGGCGGTAATGCTCGGCCCACAACGGCCCGGCGGCAATGGCGGCGGCGGGATTGGCCTGGGCGGCCTGCTGGTATTCGGTTTGGATGTTGGCCGGGATGGGCGTTTCGGGGGTGGGGGCAAAGGTTTGGGCCAGCCGGGTGTAAATATCGGCAAAATCGTTGACGCCAAAAAAGGCCGTGGCCTGGTCGGGCGGGCCAAAAAACGCCAGTTGGCCGCCGGGCGCGGTGAATACCACGTGGTCGCAATTGGCCATAATATTGTGTGTGGCGTGCGTTACCAGCACAATGGTTCGGCCCTCGTCGGCTAGTTGGCGCAGGGTGTCCATCATCAATTTTTCCAGGCCGGGGTCCAGGCCCGAAGTCGGCTCGTCTAAAAAGAAAATCCACGGTTCGGCCAGCAGTTCCACCGCGATGCTCACCCGTTTGCGCTGGCCGCCGCTCAAATCGCGCACAAGCGTGCCGGCGTGGTCGGTCATCCCCACTTTTTGGAGCACGCCGGCAATCCGCTGCTCAATTTCCGCCGCCGAGGCATCGGGCAGGCGCAGTTGGGCGGCGTACCGCAGCGCCGCTTTAACCGCAAGCTCCTGGTGGATGATGTCATCCTGCGGCACGTACCCCAGCATGGTGCGGTACTGGTTAAAATTGGTGTACAGGTTATCGCCATTCACCAAAACCGTGCCGCTTGTGGCCGGGCTAACGCCGTTCAACGCTTTGAGCAGGGTGCTTTTGCCGCTGCCGCTACCGCCCACCACCACCACAAATTCGCGGGGGTTGATCACCAAATCAAGATTTTTGAGGATGGTTTTGGTGCGGCGTTGAGGAAAACGGGCGGTAACAAATGTTTTTTCAAGCTGGATGGCCTCCAGCCGAAAGTTGCGTTGGGCCGAGAACGGCACAAACGCGCCCTGGCCCTGGTACACCAGGTTGAACGGCCCAATCTGGATGACATCACCGCGCGTGAGCGGGGTTTCGCGGCGCTGGCGGAGTTGGGTGCCGTTTAAAAACGTGCCGTTGTGGCTGCTCATATCCTGAATGGTGAAGGAGTCGGGGCTGCGCCGGATCACTTTGGCGTGAAACCACGACACCGCCGGATGGTTTAAGGCGAAGGCGGTTTCCGGGCTGCGGCCAATGTAGGCGGTGGGTTCGGTGAGGGTAAAGGGTTTGGCGCTTTCGATATTGGTGATTTCTGAAAAAACGGACGGCGCAATGTAGGTAAGCGTGGCCGAGTTACCTAACGCATCGCTGAAGCGAACAATATCGTTAGAGGCCAGCATGTGCGCTTCGCCCGGTTTGAGCCGGTGGCCATTGACAAACGTGCCGTTGGTGCTGTTCAGGTCGGTGATGGCGTGGCCTTTGCGGGTTAATTCAATGGTGGCGTGTTGCCCGGACACAATCGGCGAGGCCACCTGGATCATGTTGGTTTTGCTGCGGCCCACCGTGGTTAATACTTTGGCTAAAAACTCTTCGCGGCTTTCTTCGCCGGGAATTTGCACAATGAATTTAGCCAACATGCCGCCATGCACCGTGGCCAGCGCCTGAGCCGTTTCGGGTTTAATCGGAGCGCCACAGTTGGTGCAAAACGAGGCGCTAGGGTGCTTAAGTTGTTTGCCGCAATGAGGACAATTAAAAGCTGGCTCTGCCATAAACCCACCTTGAACCTGAAAAAGTTGTGTCCATTATATCACCGATAAATAACGTAAATCAACGCCAACAACGAGGTAGATCAGCTTAAAAAATAAAGGTGTACACGAAAATAATTATGTTAAGTAATATAACGTTATGTCAATTTTTGCCGATATTTAGTAGGTGTTTGGTTTAGGGGTACAAAATATGGCGTCTTGTAATCGACATAAAGAATATGCTATAATAACCTTAAAAATGTTAAAGTACAGAGCACAATATTTACAAGGTTGTAACCCATGCGCGACGAGAAACTTGTCAAGGAAGACCTCCTGACCTCCCCCCAATTTAGACTAGATTTAGACGGCCTGATCCAGATAACGGCTGAAATTGCCAGCAGTCTGGTTGCAATCACGGATTTGGACGAACTGGTAGACGCCGCCACCCTGCTCATCCGGCAACGGTTGGGGTATGACCAGGTTACCATCCAATTGCTGGATTCTGAACGGCATCAATTTACACTGAAAATTCAATCCTCCGCAGGGCAGACGCAGGCCACGCACAGTTACCTGCCCGATAATTTTGCCAGCCTGGCCCACCGGGCGGTGCGCCGCCGGTCGGTGATTTGCATTGGCGATATGCCGGTAGATGCGCCCAGCTTTTACCAGCCCGCCCCCGATGATATCCGCTCTGAGTTGCATATTCCCCTTCAACAAAACAGCGATGTTATGGGAGTTTTGAGTATCGGCTCCAGAGAGCGCTACATTTTTAGCAACTCAGAAATTATCACCGTGGTAAAAACGCTGGCGGCGCAGTTGTCCGGCGCTATCGAGCGGGTATATCAGTACGAACATAAAGCCAAAGGCCATGCCGACACCAGAATTTACTCGCAGGTGGCCAACATGCACCATATTCTGCCGGAACTGCAATCCCAAACTGGCGGGGTTCACGAGGTGTTTGATAAAGTGGTGCGCGGGGTCATCGAAGGGTTAGGCTACACGGCGGCGTTGTTGTGTGTGGTAGATGAAAAGCAGCAAACCCTGCCGGTGCAGGCTATTGCCTACAGCGATTTTAACCATCACCTGAACTGGGGCCTGGCTGAGCAAATGCTGGGGGTTCAAATTATTGGCAACTTTGTTTCTCTGGCGCGAGACCAAAATAATTTGGCTGTGCAAACCTGTCTCACGGGCAAAACAAATGTCACCCACAATCTGTATCAATTTTTTCAGCCGGTGGTTAATCAGGAAATTTGTAATCGTATTCAGGAAAGCACGCGTATAGCCACCTGTGTGGCAATTCCGCTTAAAGTTGAAAACAAAGTGGTGGGGATTTTGTGCGCCGGTACAGAAAAAAATGAGATTTGCGCCGCCGATTTGGACGCTCTGCATTTTTTTGTAACCAATGCCGCCATCGCTATCCAAAACTCCATTCATTTTGGCCGGGTTTACCAAAACTTAATGCTACGCGAGGCGGAGCTGGGGCAGTTGCGGCGGATTGAACGCTTGATTAACTCCTCGCTGGATTTGGAAGTTGTTTTAAAGCATATACTAAACGGTGCGTTGGAGCTAACCCACGCCGAATACAGCCAGGTGGTTTTGGCCGGGAAATACGCCACCGATCTGATTCAGCAGGTGAGTTATCCCCAGGATGATGCCGTTTCTCTGGTATCGCCGGAATTAATTGATTTGCTGAATCACCTACCGTCACCGGAAATCTCGGTTGTGAAAGATTTACTCGCCGAGAACAAGTCCGCCGATGTGACCGGCTTTGAGCAGCCGGTTTCGGTGTTGAGCGCTGTAATTTCGCTCCACCACGATTTAATTGGGGTACTCAGCATTGCCAGCCGCCAGGAGCAACCGTTCACCGAGCAATCGCAGGAGATGCTGGATCAAATTGCGGTGCAGGCGGCCATTGCTATTAGAAACGCCTTTCAATTTAAAACGGAGCAGGAAATCCGGGAGCGGTTGGCCAACGTGTCTCAAGTTGTGGCAATGGGCGATATGGCCAGCAACATGGTTCACAGTATTAATAACTGGGTGGGCGCAATTCGTGCGGATGTAAAATATTTGATGCGGCAGCAATCGCAGGAAAAGATTGATTTGGCCGAAGAGCGGGAATTATTAACCGATATATTGGCTAACGCCGAATCTACGCTGGTAATGGCCGAAAACATCAAAAAACCGTTCCAGCCCTCCGAGCAAGAGTTGGTTAATGTGAACGAGTGCATTCTCCATGTGCTTCAGGAAAAACGCTCCGACATGATGAACTCCATCATCCTTGAGGATTTGCAACCGGTGCCGCCGGTAATGGCTACCCGTCAGCTTGAACTTGTGTTTGATAATCTCCTCAACAATGCGTTGCAGGCAATGAAGGATCAAATGCGTGGAGTTGTAAAATTTACAAGCCGCCTATCAAAAGACAGGCGCTGGGTTTTAGTTACCGTTCAGGATAGCGGTTCCGGGTTGCCGGCGCAGCTTGACCCCGCCGACATTTTTAAGCTGGGGGTTAGTGGCCGTGATGACGGGCTGGGGTACGGGTTGTGGTGGTGCGACACGTTCTTAAAACGGTGGGGCGGCGAAATTCAATACATAAGCAATACCAAACGGGGCTGCAAGTTCTTGGTAAAATTACCAATCTCGGAGCTTAACGGGGTAGAAAGGAATAAATAAAAATGGATAACACATTACCTGGCAAGCAATCGTATAACATTTTGATCATTGAGGATTTCCCCAGTTGGCAGAAAAGTTTTAAACGCTACCTGCGCGACGAACCTTTTAATGTGATGATTGCCTCAACTACCCGCGAAGCCTTGCGGCAGGCCAAATGTTACCCGCCCGATGTGTTGATTTTGGATGTGAATTTGTCGGGGGTGCCGTACAACGTGGATGGCCTGCGTTTGGCCGAGCAAATCTGGCGGTGGTATCAGGATGTGAAAATTATTATTGTGAGCGGCAGCCAGGAGTGGTTTAAACGGTTATCGGGATATCGTTTTGCGCCCAATTTCATCATTGAGAAGAAAAACCTGGATCAGGATGACCTGGTGGCCAAGATTTACAGCAGCCTCAAACGCCAGCCGGCTGTGTGAGCTTTAAAGAGTTATGCGTTTAACCGTTTTACAATAAAGATTGTAAAATCGTCTGATTGCGGCGTATCGCCGGTAAAGGCAACCACGGCCTTAACAATGGTATCAATCATCTCCTGTGCGCCGGCCTGCGGATTGGCCTTGATAACGGAAATCAGCCGATCTTCGCCAAATAACTCCTCAGTGTCGTTCATTGCCTCGGTAATTCCATCGGTATAAAAAATAATCATATCTCCGGGAGCCACGTCAATTTCGTGTTCTTCCAGTTCAATTTGCTCAAATGCGCCCATAATAATGCCCCGGGCGACCAGTTCGGTAACTTGCCCGGTTTCGGCTTGCAGCCGGATGGGGTAGTTGTGGCCGGCGTTTGAGTAGGCCATCCAGCCTGTGCGTAAATCGAGCGTGGCGTAAAAGGCAGTGAGAAACAACTTGGAGCGGGTGTCTTTGTAAATGAGCGTGTTAGAACGGCACAACACGCCCGCCGGATGCCGCCCGCTCATGGATTTGGTGCGGATGATGGAACGGCTCAGGGCCATAAACAGGGCCGCCGGCACGCCTTTGCCCGATACATCGGCGATGACCAGCCCCAATTGGTTGGGGTCGCCGGCCAGTTGGAAAAAGTCGTAAAAATCGCCGCCCACCAACTGCGCCGGCTGGTAAATCGAGGCAAAATCCCAGCCTTCGGCTTCGGGCGGGCCGGCGGGCAACAAACTAAGCTGAATTTGCTGCCCCACGGCCAGTTCGTCTTCCATTCGCTGCCGCCGGATTTCCACATGGTGCAGGCGCGCGTTTTCAATGGCGATGGCGGCCTGGTTGGCCATCAATTGAAGCAAATTAAGTTCATCATCGTTCAGGCGGCGGGGCGTTCTGGAGTTGATAAAAAGCGTGCCAATCGAGCGCCCTTCCACAATCAGCGGCACCGCCGATTGCCCGCGAAAACGCTCGTTGTAAAGCCAAGGCGCGTTCCAGGGCGTGGGGTCGCCATCCTCAAAATCTTCGATTAGCAACGGCTCCTGGTTGAGCATCACCCAGCCCGACCCGCTCTGCTCCGAGGCCGGCACGCGCCGCTGGGCGGCCACGGGGTCGTCGTTCCAGCCGCTGGCCGCCGAAAAAATCAGTTGCGAGGGGTCGTCTTCTTCCGGCAGCAAAATGGCGCAGGCGTCAACGCCCAGCAGGCTGGGCACGGCTTCTACCAGATAACTCATCAACTCGTTGAGTTTGGGCCGGCTGAGAAGCTGGTTGGACAAATCCAGCAGCACGGATTGCTCGTAAATGCGCTGTTCTTTGAGCAGTTCAAACAGGCGCGCCCGTTCCAGGGCAATGCCAATCTGGCTGCCCACATTGGCCAGCAACACCAGCGCCTCCTCGCTGAACGCCTCCCAATCGGGGCCGGCCACGTTGAGAATGCCCAGAATGGCGTCACCGGAGCGCAGCGGGGCCGAAGCGTGCATATTGAGGTTGTTCCGGTTGCCGGGGGCGTTGCGCAGCCGGCTACAGGCCACTTCGTTGTACGCCGCTTCCAGTTTACCTTTGGCGCACAAGGCCTGGCAATCGCAATCGCCTTTCCAGGCGCGTGCCCGGTTAACGCCCATTGCTTCGGGCAGGTTGTGATGGGCGGCCAGCACGTAGCCTTTGCCGGCCCACCGGTTTTGCGCTTCCTCGTCCTTTAGAAAAATCCAGCCGGTTTGCAACCCCATCAAATCAATTAGCCGCTCCAGTGCAAAATCGAGCGCCTGGCGCACATCCACGGCCCGGTTTAACGATTCTACAATTTGGTTGAGCGTGAGCAGGTTTTTGGTGAGATTTTTGTGTGACATTGGGTAACGCCTTGGTTGGGAGCAGCCTCAAAACTATACTTTAACTGCGCAGCCCGAGTCAATTATTGGGGCGGGTTGGTTGCCGTGCCTTGTTTTACCAGCCGGGTTACGCCCAAAATGGGGCGGCCATTGCGCTCGTAAAAGGCTTCTTCGATGGTTTCTTCCAGGTTTTGTGGCTGGTACAGCGCCTTGAACTGGCCGCTACGGTCAAAAATAATTTCGGCGGGCGCGCGCCACAGGTACAGCGTATCGGGCTGCGCGATAAAACCTTGCAGCCGGGCGGTGAGTTCGGCGTCGGGCTGCCACCGGTAGCCAAACACTTCAACGGCGTTCACCCGGCCATGCGTCAGGTAGATTACCGGGGCGGCCAGCCCCCAATCCATGGCCACCACCTGCCCCCGCGCATGTTCATCCAGCCATTGGCTCAAATCATACACCGCGTCGGAGTGGGCGCTCAGGCCGCCGCTCTCGCTCAACGCCCGGTGATAGTTGATTACCGCGAGCAGGCTAGATGCCGCCAACAGCGCCACGGCCAGCCCCACCGCCGCCACGCCAATTGGCCGGGGCCGGTGCGCCAGCAGGTACCAACTGCCGGTGGCTACAGCCAGCGCCGGCCAGGGCATCAGCACGGCAAAATGGGTTATCCACAGGGCCGAAACCGTGCCGATACTGGCTAAAATCATCAGCGCGATGACCAGCAGCGGGAACAGCGCCACTTTGGCCGGCGCAAAGTAGCCGGGAGCGATTGTTGGTTTATTTGATTGTTTTCGCGTAGCGAGTATGATTATTCCCAACGCGCCAAGCCCAAAAACGATGGGCGCAACAGGATTGGCCCAGACTTGCCCCAAATACCACAAATGACCGCCGTTGAGCAGGGTGATAAACTGCTGGCAGCGTTCGAGCAGGTTGGCGGCAAAAGCCAGATTATTAACGCCGTAGTACGAGGTAGACGCATTTTGGGTGATGTTGAGCAGGGTGCCGCCGGTTTGCAGGTTGTAAACTAACAATGGCCAGCAGCCAACAACAAAGGCCAGCCCGCCGCGGATAACTTCCAGAAAGAGGTGGGCGCGGGCCAGGCCGAGTAATCGGCCCCGATGTTTAATCAATTTTGGCAGGTTGAGCAGAATTATTGCGCCCGCCAGCGCAAAAATCAGCCATAAAAACAGAAATTTGGCGTACAGTCCCAGCCCCAATAAAAATGCGCCGGCCATACTCCAGCCCATCGAGCCGTTTTGTAGGCGGCGCGTTAGGCAGTAGGCGGCGGCCACTCCAATGGTGGCGGTTACGGCGGTAACAAACACGCCCTGCCGGTTCCAAAAAATAAAGGTGGGGTCTACCGCCAGCAGCAGCGCCGCCAGCGCGCCCGGCCAGCGTTGCCCGGTTAGCCGCGCCGCCAGCAGCGCGGTGAATACCAGCGTGGCCGCGCCAAACAAAACCGCCATAAAGCGCAGCGCCGCCGGAGTTGAACCAAACACGGCTATAAACGGGATGGCCGCGTACAGGTTGATTGCGCCAATATAATCCTGGGTCATCAGGGGAAATAGCGTGCCGCCCACGGTTAACCCGCTGCCCCGAAAGGCCGTAACCGGCTGGCCCAGCAGCAGTTGCAGCGCCGGTACGGCTTCAAAGGCTTCGTCGTAGTGGAGGCCGGGCAAATCAATTTGATACAAGCTCAGCCCGGTGTAAAGCAGCAACGCCGCCGCCAGCCCGGCCCACCACCGGTTTGCCCATCGAAACGGGAATTGCGCCACCGGCGGCCTACTCCTCGGCCAGCAGCGAAATGTTGGCCACCATCGAATCGTAAATCCAGCCGGAGGCGTAAATGCGGATGGATTTTATGTAAATTGGCTTGGCCGGCCCCAGCGTGGTTAACAGGTTTACCGATTCATACGGATACCACAGGTAGCGGGCAATGCGCTCGTTGGAGTTATCGGGTTGGTTGTACAAAATGTAGTTTTCCGGCGAAGGCCGGTAGTAAAAGCCGTGAAACCAGTCGCGGTCGTTGCCGCTGGCATCTTTGTAGGCGATGTGCAGCATAATTGGAAACTCCGAGCCAAGTTGCCCGCCGCCCGGCAGCGATTGCTCTACCAGGCGCACTTCGGCAAATACCCGCAGCGATTGGTAATCGCGCACATCTTTATTAACCTGCTGCACCGCGCCTACCTCTGAGTGGATGTTGTCCGCGCCCTGGCTGCGCAGGCTGAGTACCGGTCGGTTTTGGTAGGTAATGATGCTGGTGGTGGCGGTTACGTTTTCAATGGGCGTGATGGTGTAGGGTTCCCAGGCGGCGCGGTTGGCGGCCTCGAAGTTGCTGTTTTGCAGCAGGTTTTTGGCCGCCGATAGCGCCGGCGATAGCGGCGCGTTGGTGCCGGCAACGGTGCGCTGCCCCTGGTTTAAAGTGATGGTGTTGCTGCCGCTGGTTACGGTGGCTTCGCCAAAGCGGGTTGTAACCTGGGTGTCTTCGGCGTTCACTTCAATGGAGAAGCTGCCCTGGCTTAGTTGCGCGGTGGCGTGCGGCGTGGTGATTTCAAAATCCAGAACATCGGGGTTGCGGGCGGCGGTGGCGCGTAACCGGCCTTTGGTCAGCTCAACCAGAATTTGGCTGGGTTTGGAACTGAGCCTAAAGCGGGGCTGGCGCGAGGCGTGCAAAATAATGCTGGTATCGCCGTACAAGGTAAGGCTGCTGTCATCGGCAAAAGTGATAATCGCCTGCGAGGTTTCGTCGGTGGCGGCGGCGGTGTTTTCGCTAAAGGTTACGGTGTTGCCATCGGTTACGGAGGTGGATGGGGCGCTGGTGGCGCTGCCAATCAGCACAATGCCCCGCACCGAGGTGAGTTCAGCCGGTAGCGGTTGGGTGGCGCTAACGGCGTAACCGTAAATTGAAAGCGGCACAAATACCGAGAGCAGGCAAAAGGTTATAAAGGCCGTGAGCAAGATAAACCAGGCCAGGCGTTCGGGTTTTTGTTTGAGTCTATTCAATGGTCACCACCCCAATTTTTAGCCCGTTGCCCATGCCGGTAATGTGGCCCGGTTCCGGTTGGGTGTACAACCCGGCTTGCAGCGAATAAACGCCGGGCGGCGTGCCGGCAGGGATGTCCAGCCGGTGCGTGTCGCGCAGAACTTCGCCGGGCTGCCACATGCCGCTGGGGTAAAAATCACCGCCGGGGCGATGGTCGCTTTGGGCCAGGCGTTGGTCGGCATGGTTGAGCAGGTGGATGTAACTGGTGTAATTAAAGGTTAAGGGTTGGGTTACTTGCCAGTGCAAGGTTATCTCCAGAGTCTTGCCCGGCGCTACCGGCTCCGGTTGGGCATCGTAACCGGTCAGTTGGATGCTTTCGGTGCGGGCTTTGCCGGTGGGCAGTGTGATTTGCAGCGGCGGCAGTTGCGCCTCAAGCCGATGGGCCGGCGGGTTGGCGTAAGCCCGGGCGCGGATTAACGCGCCTTCCGGTTGCAACGCGGCCTTCAGGCTCAAGCCATCCATCGGTTTAATAAAATAAACCGGACGACCGGAAGCCAGGGCTTGATCCAGCACGCCGCCAATGGTGCGGTAGGCCGGGCTGGGGGTAATCAGCGGAAACAATCCCATTAGATCGGGTCGCTGCTGTTCTACATATTGGTAGTACCACATGGGCATAATTTCGTTGCGGTCGTTGCTGAGCAGCACCGCCGCTTTGGGAATGGGTTCGGTTAGGATTTTTTGCCAGCGTTGGCCGGCGATGATGTTGTTGGCTTGGTTCACGGCGTTAAACCGGGTGATTAGTAGAATAACAGGCAGGGCAAAAAAAAACAGCGCCAGCCCCGTAGTTGAAAGCCGGAGCATATTTTGTTCCAACCTGATTTTAAGGTAGCCCAGCGCGGCTTCCTCCGGCACGCCCATTTTGGCCCGCACAAACCGGCGCGCGGCCCAACCGGCAATGGCTAACACTCCGGCAGCCAGCCACAGGCACAAAAACAACCAGGCCGGAATAAACAGCACGTACACATCGCCAATAAAATAAATCAGGTTAAATGCTACCACGGCGCAAAAGGCCAGGCCGGTTAACGCCATCGTTTCAAATTGACGCCGTTGCCCCAGCGCCGCCAGCCCCACCAGCGCCAACAACAGCCCCGCCCAACCGATTTGCTGCTGGGCAAACTGCCCGGTGAGCGCAAACCGGGCCAGCCCCACGGCTTCGGGCTGGAGTTGACCGGTAAAAACGGTGGCGGTAACGTGTTGCAGCCAGCCTCGCGCCGAATTATCGTACAGCACCAGCGGTTGCGCCGGGCTGAGTGACATTCTGGCATAGGGCGTGCCGGGCGCGGCCAACGGCAAATACAAATACAGCAGCAGCGGCAGGGCGGCAATCAGCCCGTGTTCGGCCAGCCACCTGAGTTTTTGCCAGACCGATGAATTTTTGCCGGCCAGCCGGTTGGTGAGCCACACATAAACAAACAACGCCGGAGCGTACAGCACGGTGGTAACGTGGTGCGCCAGCCCCAGCCCAAACACCAGGGCCAGCCATCGGCTTTGGTAGCTTTTTTTTTCTTGGCCAAATTTTAGGGCCAGCCACAACATTGCTGCCAGCAGCAGCGTTTGTAGCGTATACACCTCGGCCACAATGGCCTGGCTCCAAAAGGTGGCGGTTACGGCAAAAGTGGTCGCGCCTACCGCGGCGGCAACAGTTTGAGTCGGTTGGGGCAGGTGCGGAAAAGCCCCGGCCAATAACCGCCGGGCCACCACAAAAACCAGGCCAACCGCCAGTGCGCCAAACCCCGCCGACATCAGGTTCATTCGCCAGGCCACCGTACCCAACGGCAACAGGTGCGTCCATAGCCAGCCCGTTAAAATGTATAGCGGGTAGCCGGTGGGGTGAGCAATGCCCGGCAGCCAGGCCACAAACTGAAACTCGCCGGAATCGGCCTCAAGCACCGCCGGGGCCAGGGTAGCCATATACAGCGCCAACGCCGCCAGCGCCAGCGCGACCCCCGCCAGCCGGTTTCCATGTTTTGCGGCCCAACTGCGAATTTCCATAACCGCGGATTATAGCATAGAACACAAAGTGTCGAAAAAAGCAGCCGGGGCGTAATGAAAAAGAAAAAATGCAACAGATACTTGACACAGAACGAACGTTCGTGATATAATTGACCCAAATAGCACAAATGGTCCGAACAAATGGCCGCCATTGGAGGTGTAAAACCATGAACCTTTCTGAACGACAGCAAAAGATACTGGAATTTGTAAAATCATTTACTCTGGATAACGGTTATCCTCCAACCATCCGCGAGATTGGCCGGGCGGTGAACATTAGCTCAACCTCCGTGGTAAATTACAACCTCGATGCCTTGCAGCGGGGCGGGTACATTACCCGTGACCGGACCGTATCGCGGGGAATCCGTATGGAAGGCCTGGAAGAACTGGCGCAGACCACCATCAATTTGGTAAAAGTGCCGTTGCTAGGCCGGATTGCCGCCGGCGAGCCGTTGCTGGTGTTCACCGAAAGCGTAGCTGGCAGCGCCGACACCGTTGATGTGCCCCGCGACATGCTGGCCACCGATAAAAACGTGTACGCCCTTGAAGTGCAGGGAACTTCGATGATTGACGCGCTCATTAACGACGGCGACATTGTGATTATGCGCCACACCGAAACCGCCAACAACGGCGATATGGTGGCGGCCTGGCTGCCCGAACAGGAAGAAACCACCCTCAAACGCTTCTTCCGAGAAGGTAACCGGGTGCGGCTGCAACCCGAAAACCAAACCATGCAGCCCATCTACGTTGACATTGACAAAGTTCAAATAAAAGGCCGGGTGGTGGCTGTTTTGCGCCAACTGGCATAACTATCAACCCTCTAACCCCATTGATTTTGCAAATGCGTCCTGTCCACGGGCGCATTTTTTTACCTTTTTTACCCGCAATTTTTAAGCTCCGTTTTGCAAAACAGTCTTGACATTAGAACGTGTGTTCTGTTATAATTTGATAGAACACACGTTCTAATATTTTAAAAAGATTGCCATTCTACTTAAAGTTCACGGAGCCAGAACAATGATGAATATTAGTGACAAGCAAGCGGATATGCTGGCCTTTATCAAGGGATTTGTGGCGGAACACAACTATCCGCCCACCTACGAGGAAATCAAAACCGGGCTTAACATCAGTTCCAAATCGCTGGTTAAATACCACCTTGAGGCGCTGGAAAACGCGCAGTTGCTTTCGCGGGTACCCAACACGCCGCGCGGTATCCGGCTAAAACCTCACCGCGATGCCCGGCAAATGGAACTGGCCGATGTAACCGGGGCCGCGCTGGCTGCCGCCTTGCCCAATCTGAGCCAGGCCGATGTGCTGGAACTAACCGTAAATTGCATGGCCAACGGCAACAACCTGTTTGCGTTACAGGTAAACTCGGCCACGTTAGCCGATGAATTTGTGAGCCAGGGCGATATTGTGATTTTACAGGGGCAGCGGCAAGCCCAAAATGGCGACCTGGTGGCCATTCGGTTGCCGGCCAAAAACCAGATTGGCCTAAAACGCTATTACCGTGAAAACGGCCACGTGCGGCTGCAATCGCCCACTGCCGCCCGCGCCGATGTGGTGGTGAAGCCGGCTGAGGTTGAAATTCAGGGTAAAGTGGTTGCCGTAATCCGGCAAAATAATTAGGGGCCGCCGGGTGTGGCCTGCCGTTCATCAGTTTAAAACAGGACTAACCGGCCATGCCAGATAACCTTGTTCAACCCCCAAATTTTACTGCGGAGATGGAAATGCGCCGGGTACTGGAGTATCAGGCTGACCAAATTGAAATGGTGCTCACCAGCCACCGGGTGCCGGGCCGAGTGACCGGCGGTGTGGTAACGCCGCGCTGGGTAAGCTACCGCATTATGCCGGAGATTTCGGCCAAAATTGCCAAAATCGTCAATTTGTCCGAGGAGTTTGCGTTGCGCCTGGGCGCGCAACGGGTGCGGGTGTCGCGGCAGGGGGCGGTGGTGCAGGTTGATGTGCCGCGCGAAGACGCGCAGGTAGTCCGGCTGCTTAACCTGGCCGGGCGGGTGAAAGAAGTTCCCAAACAAACCGCGCTGCTGGGCATGGACGAAACCGGCCTGCCGTTGCTGCTGCGGTTGCCCTCGCCGGATGTGGCCCACGTGTTGATTGCCGGCACCACCGGCTCCGGCAAAACGGCGCTGGCCCGCAGCATGGCCCTGTCGCTGGCCATGTACAACCGGCTGGGCGAAGTGCAAATGGTGTTTATAGACCCCAAAGGCAACGGGTTTGATCCATTTGTGCAATTGGGTGAGGGCGGCTACGCGCTGCCGCACCTGCTGCGGCCCACCGTGAGCGACGTGCATCAATCCATTTTTTTGCTGGGCGAAATGGTAGAGGAGATGATCCGGCGCGACCGCGAAAACATCTCCGAGCCGCGCGTGGTTATTTTTATTGACGAGCTGGCCGATTTGATGGAACAGGGCGGCAAAGCGATGGATCGGTTGATGACCCGGCTAACGCAGCGGGGCCGCAGCGCCGGCCTGCACATTATTGCCTGCACCCAAAAGCCGCTGGCGGCCAGTATTGGCAGTTTAACCCGCAGCAACTTTCCGGTGCGACTGGTGGGCAGCGTGGCCAGCGCCGACGACGCCAAAATTGCCGCCGGTATTCCCAACACCGGCGCAGAAAAACTGCTGGGGCGCGGCGATTTTTTGCTGGTGGTTAAGGGCAACGTTACCCGCTTTCAGGCGGCCTATGTGGATGAGCGGGAAATCCGGCAGGTTATCAGCCGGATGCGCGGTTCGGGGCGAACGCGGGGCGGTTGGCTAACCGCGCCCGCTGCCGCCGAAGCGGTGCCGCTGGCGGCAACCGGCACTTATGGCCGCGCCGCCGCTGCCACTCCCGATGAAACTGCGGCCAAACTAAAACCCAAACGGCGCGGCCTGGGGCTGATGCTGGGGCATCAACTCCGGTTGATTAAGTAAAGGAAACGGCAGGTGCTTTATGAAAAAATTCTTTATGCTGATTTCGGTGGTATTTTCGGTAACGCTGGCGGTGGTGATTGGCACCCGTATCAGCGCCGATGCCATCGCCGTGATTGTGGGAATTGTCTGCGGGGTGCTGGCAACCGTGCCCACCGGCGTCATCATCGCCTGGATTGTGCGCCAGCGTGACCGCCAATTTGAGTTGCAAGCCAACCAGGCCCGTTTTGGCAACTACCCGCCGGTGGTGGTGGTAAACGGGCAGGGCACAAACGGTTACGGCTCGCCTGCCGCCGCGCCGCTGCCGTTATTGGGCGGCCCGCCCATCGGCGGGCGCGATTTTAAGGTGATTGGCCAGGACAGCACCGAACCGGTAGGCGATGTGCTGCCATCATTTTGGGATCAGGTGTAATGATGAGCGAAAAAGTGAGCATGCTGGAATACCGGTTTAACATCTTCCCGGCCAAATTTAGCTGGCGAGACCGGGTGTACCACATTGACGCCGTTAACGAATGTCGCACGCGCCGCGCCGCCCGTCACTATTGGGTTAAGTGCGACGGGCAGATGTTGCATTTGATGCACCTGTTGAGCAACGACAAATGGACTGTATCCGTTGACCGGGTCGCCGGTAGCCGGTAATTTTGCCCGGCTAATGCTGGGCGACCCTCGCGGTCGCCCCTACGTTTGAGCGGGCGGCGCGACACCAAGAATGAAAACACCTTTCTGACTATTGACGACTGACGACTATTTATAGAGGAGAATTTATCATGCGAGAAGGTTTACTTTGGTTTGATAACACCCCCAACCGGGCGATTGGCGATAAAATCAAACAAGCGGTAGAGCGGTACCAGGTGCGGTTGCAACGCCAGCCCACTGTGTGTTACGTAAACGCCGCTCAACTGGGCGCGGGCCAAACCGAAATCAACGGCATTGCGGTCAGGCCTGCCGCCTATATTCGGCCTCACTACTTTTGGCTGGGGGTTGAAACCGAGGCGCGGCCAAGCCAGGCCGCGTAACCGCACACATCGGCTTTTTATTCGGAGGGAACCGTAAAATGGAAGGTTGCGCCCGCGCTGCCGCTTTGAGCCGTCCAGATTTTGCCGCCGTGCGCCTCAACTATGTACCGGGCAATGGATAACCCCAACCCGGTGCCGGATTCCTGCCGGTTGCGGGCGCGGTCAACCTTGTAAAAACGCTCAAAAATACGCGCGGCCTCATCCGGGGCAATGCCAACGCCGGTATCGGTGACGGTTACTTTTACCCAATCCACATCAGCCTCGGCGTGATTGTCTTCGGCGTTGAGCTTTTCCGCCGAGATGGTGAGGCCGCCATGATCGGTAAATTTGATGGCGTTATGAATGAGGTTGGAGACCACCCGGCCAATCATGTGTTCATCCACCAGCACCATTAAATTCTCGTCAATTTCTATATTGATGCTTAAATTTTTGCGCTCGGCTTGCGGCATGTAGCGCTCTGCCTGCGCCTGCACAATGGGCAACAACGCCTGGGTTGACATTTTGAGCGGCACTTTACCCGACTCAATCATGGATAAATCCAGAACTTCCTGGGCCAACTGGCTGAGGGCATCAATCTGGGTGGCAATTTTAGTGGTGAGGTCTAGCGCCATGTCTTTGTCGTCCAGGCCACCATTGAGCAGGGTATCGGTGAGTAGCTGGATTGAGGCCAGCGGGTTGCGCAGTTCGTGCGAGATGTTGGTGACAAAATCGCGGCGGGCGCGGGTGAGTTTTTGGATTTCGGTAATATCGTGGATGGCCAGCGCCACGGCCACGGTTTGGTGGTGTTCCTTGATTGAACGGGCGTGCGCCTCAAGGGTACGGTCGTTATAATTAAAATAAAGCGGCGGCATTTTTTCGTTGGCCAGGGCGCGGGCCACCAAATCTTGCAGTTGGTGCTGGCGCGTCCAGGCCATCAGCGTGCCGTTTTTTAAGAGTTTGCCAAACAAGCGCCGGGCTTCTTTGTTGGCGCTCGAAACCGTAAAATCACTTTCAACAATAATTAACGCCTGGGTCGAAGCTGACAGCAGTTTTTTGCGGCGCGTCTTCACATCGGCCAACTCGTGCCGGATAGAGGCAATCTGCCCGGCTAAACCGGCGTTTTCGTGCTGCTCCTGAGTGTACTTTGCTTTTAGTTTTTTGTAGCTAAACCACTGCGCCGCCGCTACAATGAGTAGTCCGGCGGCTAACCACCAACCCATAATCATAATTTCCTCAAAAAAAGATTTTTAGTACGGCAAATACACCTTCCAGGTTGTAGGCACATTGCCCCAGGCCACCAGGTAAGTTACGCGCGGTATTTTGGGTTCCCAGCGTAGCGTCATTTGAGCTTCGTGGGGCATGCGGTTGCCTTTGCGCTGGTTGCACTGGGGACAGGCGCAAATGGTATTGCCCCAGGTGTTTTTTCCGCCCCGACTTACCGGCACAATGTGATCAATGGTAAAATCCTGCCGGGTTAATAGTTGCCCCCGCTGCATGCCACCCGATTGAATCCCGCAATAGGCGCAGGTGTAATTATCCCGCTGCAACACCCCCCGGCGCGTCCAGCGAGCGCCCCGGCGCGGCACATTTACGTAGCGCCGCAGCCGAATAACAGTTGGCACACGCAAACAGTGAGTGATGCCGCGCAATTCTACCGTTTCATTACAGGCAGCTTCTACCTGGTTTTTTAGCATTAAAGCCAGGGCGCGGCGCAACGTTATTACGGCCAACGGTTCGTAACTGGCATTGAGCAGTAATACTTGGGGCATATTTTACCCCCATTGTGGGTAATTTTGTAGCAATTACGGCACTGAAATTAACTCCGAAGGTTGAGTTGTGTAACTACCACGATCCGTCGCCTCAACACCATAATAGCTCCAGGCCGGAAAATCAAATGTAGTGGTAATTGAGCCGGGCATTAATAACACGGCTTGTAAAAACGATTCCAGGTCATCTACGTTGTAAATATCAACCTCAATACTCCAATTGGCCAGCGTATCAAACAGATGGCGCAAATTTGGCGTGCGCCAGCTTAATCCAAAACGGTTAACGCCCCAGGTTTGGTACATTTTTAAGGTTTCGCGGGCTTTGGCCGGGTTGGATTGCAGCAACGGCGCTAAAAAATCAATGGGAATTTGAATCACCGCGCCCGGAAAGGCAATGGCCAACTGGCGAAAATCCCGTTTTTGGAGATGTTCCGGGTTGGCGTTAAACCACAAATTAAAGCCGCTAAAACCGTATCGGTGCAGTAAATCCAAAATTGAGCCAACCAATTGCCCGTCGGCATCCGGTGAATTTAGCCTGACCAAATTCAGTTTGATGCCCTTTTTTCGGTTTCTCAGCCGCCACAACACCCGTTCCAACAGCACCCGGCGCGATAGCCAATTACTGTTTTGGTCGGCGGCGTTGGCATCAACCTGAACGTAAAATTCGCCCCAGTATACATCCGAGGCCAAAAATTGGGCCAAATTGCCGGGGTCGTTGATGGTGTTCCACACAAAGTGGATGTGGCGCGGCAACGCCTGCTCAGAAATCAGGTCGGTGAGGCTGTACTCGGTGCCGGCTACCGCCCGATCCGGCAATTGACCACGTTTTGATTGGAAAATTGTGTCGGCGTGCAACAGCAAAATATCGTGGTGGGGGTCAATATCGGCCACGCATTGCAGGTTGTCGGGTTCGTTATCAATAAAGGCCACCACCCGATACCCCAACTGTTGAAAATAGCGCACGCCGCTCACTTTGGCCAGAGTTACCGGCTCGGCCCAGGTGTTGGGGTTCATATACAGCAGATCATTGGTAAATTGAACTTTGTACTCGCGGCCCAACTGGTTGAGCGAGCGCAGCGTATCCTGCCGGATGGCGTTGAGCCGCCCGGTGTTAAGGCCCACATCGGTGTTGGGCTGCATTTGAAACCAGCGGATTACCTCAAGCACGCCGGCAAAAGGCCGGTGCGCCTCTAGAATGGCCAAAGACGACCAGGCTTCGGCTTCAAACCATTCCATAATTGAGGAGCGTTCGGCTACGGGAATGTTTAGCGCCGCAAGCAGCGGCGCAATCTGGTTTTCGTGAACGGTGATGGCGTTGGCGGTGAGATTTTGAAAATGCGCCGTACCGTGAATCCGGTCGTAGCCTTGCAGCACGTACCCAATCAGGTAACGCATATCCAAAATTGTGCCATCAATATCAAACAGAATGAGCATCTTATCGTAGGGGTGGCGCTGCCGAATGTTTTCATAATGGGCAGCCAGTTCAGTCATCCAGCTCATAAGAATCCTTGCCTCCAGATGGGGTAAAATTAGCCCGGATTAAAAATTTTAGCTACATAACCACGTTAGCGGTTGCCCCGTTGGAACCGTTCATTTCCTTCATACTGCCGGTGATGGTAAATACAATCCGCTCGCAAATATTAACAATGCGGTCGCCAGTGCGCTCAAGGTTGTGCGCCACCCATAGCAGATGCGTGGCCTGATCCATCTTTTGTGGATCGGCAATGATGATGTCGAGCAAATCGTGGTAAATTTGGTTGTACAGATTGTCCAGTTCGTCGTCTTCGGCGGGGATGGCCTGGGCTACGGCCAGATCGCGGCGCACAAATGCCTCCAGCGAGCGGCGTAACATCGTTCTGCTTCTGGCTACCATACGCGGAATATCCACCAGCGGTTTAACCAGAGGCCGGTCGCCGATCATTAATGTGATTTTGCAAATGCCTTTGGCGTAGTCGGCAATCCGTTCCAACTCGGTGACAATTTCCAGCACCGCCGCCAGCGTGCGGATGTCGGCGGCAACCGGCTGTTGCGTGGCAATCAGCGTGAGGGTGTTGGTTTCAATGGCAAATCGTTTTTCATTGACCAGGTCATCGTAGGCAATCAACCGGCGCGCGCCATCAAGATTTCTGTTTTTAAGTATTTCAACCGATTCGGCCAACATTTCTTCGGCCATGCTGCCCAAAATTAATACATCATCCTGCAACCTGCGTAAACTATCTTCAAAACCTTTACGAAGCACAATCAACTCCTCTGAGCGTAACGAATTACGAATTACGAATTACGAATTACGAGCTACGAGTTACGAATTTTCATCACCTGCGCCTGCGGCGGGGCCGGTTAATTGTTGATTTTGGCCCAATCTTCCAAAAATCTCAGCACTTTTGCATGGATATTAGCCCGCACCTGCCGAAAAACAGCCAGTTTTTCGGCAACGCTGCCGGTGGCGGCGGCAGGGTCGGCAAAACCAATGTGTACGGTTTTACCACTACCCAGCCACACCGGGCAGGTTTCGTGGGCGTCATCGCACACGGTTATGACTAAATCCAGCGGCGTGTGCCGAAACTCATCGGTAGATTTGGAGCGATTTTGGGAAATGTCAATGTCCAACTCTTGCATGGCGGCAATCGCCAGCGGATGGATATACCCGGCGGGCGCAATCCCCGCCGAATACGCCTGCCAGGTATCGCCCTGGTAGTGGTTAATCAACCCTTCGGCCATTTGGCTGCGGCACGAATTACCGGTACACAAAACCAGTACGGATTTTTTTGCCATAGTTGCTCTCCTGTGGTTGTCTTTTGAAATAACGCTAATGGGCGATAGAAAGACCAATGCTCACATAACGTATTACAAAAGGAAGATACTCCGGTTGGGTAAAGTGGCTGTTAACCTTGAATTAAATGCGTGTAAAATTTTTGTTAAAAAAAATTAACGCCGCTCCGGATTCTGCGGGTAACGCCCGGTTTTGTTTTGACACGACCCCGGCTTCGTGTTATAGTTTTGGCCTAGAACATAATCACAGGCTTTGACGGAAACGAGTACGCCAGCCGTAACGCCCAGCGAGTCCGGGGCGGTGTGAGCCGGATGCGCCAACCTGGCCGAAAATCATTCCTGAGCCGCTGACCGAAAGACAGTTAGGTGAGTTCTGTGAGTTAACGAGTTCTGTGAGTTTAATGAGTTAAGTGAGTAAAAGATTAACTCACGCAACTCCCCAAACTCACGCAACTCATCCCACTCACCCAACTCTAGTAGGCTCAGCCGGGTTCGCTCCACGTTACCGGGGCAGGCTTATTAAAGAATGGCCTTTTGTAAGCCATAAAGTGGGTGGCAACACCAAATTGGGTGGTACCGCGAGAATTTTGACTCTCGTCCCAACTGGGGCGGGAGTTTTTTATTTGTGGTTTTGGATTTATGATTTACAAGGCGTATCCTCAATCGTAAATCCAAAATCGTAAACCGTAAATGGAGAAGGCATTATGACCGAACTATTGGCGCACACCGACGCCTATCTGCAAGAATTTGAAGCCACCGTGGTGGCCGTTAACCCCGCCGAAAACGCCGTCGCGCTGGATAAAACCGCTTTTTACCCTGGCGGCGGCGGCCAACCGCACGATCTGGGCTGGCTCAACGGCGCGCCCGTTACCAAAGTAAAACGCGATGGCAACCTCATTTGGCACTGGTTGGCCGGTGGTAGCAACCTGCCCGGCGTGGGCGATGCCGTCCACGGCCAAATTGACTGGGATCGCCGCCACAAACTGATGCGAACCCACACCGCCTTTCACATTTTGTGCGGCGTGGTCTGGCGCGATTACGGCGCGCAAGTCACCGGCGGCAACATGGATGTGCTTTCGGGCCGGATGGATTTTGAGTTTGAAAGCCTGCGGCAAGAGCTGGTTAAAGAAATCGAAGAAAAACTCAATGTAGAAATTGCCGCCGCCCGGCCTGTTCGCGTAAAAATATTGCCCCGCGACGAAGCTTTTCAAATCCCGGATTTAATCCGCACCAAAATCAACCTGCTGCCGGAAGGCATCGCCGAAGTTCGCACCGTGGAGATTGAAGGGCTGGATTTGCAGGCCGATGGCGGCACGCACGTGGCCAACACCCGCGAAGTGGGCGTTATCAAAGTGGCCGGCTACGAGAGCAAGGGTAAAATCAACAAGCGGATTCGGTTGGAAATTACAGACTAAAACGCAGGAATTGGGGGTTTGGAATCAGGAAATACCAACCCCTAATTCCCAATTCCTAACCCTATTTTTCAGGAGAAGACAATGCCATTTAACGATGTACCATCAAACCCGGATTTTCCCGCGCAGGAACGTAATACCCTGCAATGGTGGAAAGAGAATCAATCCTTTCAAAAGCTGCGGGCCATGATGACCAACCGCGCCAAAAAATGGAGTTTTATTGATGGCCCCATCACCGCCAACAACCCGATGGGCGTGCATCACGCCTGGGGCCGCACCTACAAAGACCTGTACAATCGCTTTTGGGCCATGCGCGGTTACGAACTGCGCTACCAGCAAGGCTTTGATTGCCAGGGTTTGTGGGTTGAGGTTGAAGTAGAAAAAGAAATGGGCTTCAAAACCAAAAAAGATATCGAAGCCTTTGGCGTGGCCAACTTTGTGAACAAATGCAAAGAGCGCGTGCTGCGCTACTCCGGCGTGCAAACCAACCAATCCATCCGGCTGGGCTACTGGATGGACTGGAACGACGTGGAGCAACTCAACTGGCTGGGCGATAAAATTGTGGCCAATCCGCAGGAAGAAATCACCGTTAACGGGCCGGAAGGGGCGCTCACCAGCTCTGTTGAGGATGTTGTGGGCCGGCTGGGCCTGCCCGAAATGGGCGGCAGCTACTACACCTTTTCCAATGAAAACAACTACATGATCTGGCGGGCGCTAAAAATTTGCCACGACGAAGGCTGGCTTTATCGCGGCGCGGATGTGATGCCCTGGTGTCCCCGTTGCGCCACCGGCATCAGCCAGCACGAAATTGTCACCGACGGTTACGCCGAAATCACTCACCGCAGCGTGATTGTCAGGTTCCCGCTGCGCGATAAACCCGGCGAGGCGCTACTGGTGTGGACGACCACCCCCTGGACGCTCACCAGCAACGTGGCCGCCGCCGTTGGCCCGGAACTGGATTACGCCAAAGTAAAAATGCTCGACAGCGGCGACATCTACTACCTGAGCAAAGGCACCACCAAAATGCTGCGCGGCAAATTCGAGACGCTGGCCACGATCAAAGGCAAAGAGATGCTCGGCTGGGCGTATGACGGCCCCTTTGATGACCTGCCCGCGGCCAGCCGGCCCGGCGGCCTCACCGCCATCAAAGACCTCATCGAAGGCATCACGGTTACGGCCAAAGCCGCGCACCGCGTCATCGCCTGGGACGAAGTGGGCGAGGAAGAAGGCACCGGCATTGTCCATATTGCTCCCGGCGCGGGCGCGGAGGACTTTCAGTTGGGCAAGCAAAACGGCCTGCCCATCATCGCCCCGCTCAACGACGAGGGCTACTACGTGGACGGCTTTGGCTGGCTCACCGGCATGCAGGTGAGCGACGTGGCCACGCCTATTTTTGACAACCTCAAAGAAAAAGGGCTGCTGTACCACGTTGAAAAATACACCCACCGCTACCCCACCTGCTGGCGCTGCAAAACCGAACTGGTTTTTCGGCTGGTGGACGAGTGGTTTATCAGCATGGATGGCCTGCGCCCCATTTTGATGGACGTGACCCGCCAAATCCGCTGGATTCCCGGTTTTGGGCTGGAACGCGAACTGGACTGGCTCAAAAATATGCACGACTGGATGATCTCCAAAAAGAACCGCTACTGGGGGCTGGCCCTGCCCATTTGGGAGTGCGATAACAAAAACTGCGGCCACTGGACGGTGGTGGGCGACGACATCGAGTTAAAAGAGCGGGCCGTTGCCGGCTACGATGTCTTTGCCGGTCACAGCCCGCACCGCCCCTACATTGATGCCGTCAAGCTGAAATGCGAAAAATGCGGCGGCCTGATGACCCGCATCACCGACGTAGGCAACCCCTGGCTCGATGCCGGCATTGTCAGCTTTAGCACGCTGCGTTACCGCCGCCAGCCGGATTACTGGCGCAAGTGGTACCCCGCCGACTGGATTAGCGAGAGCTTCCCCGGCCAGTTCCGCAACTGGTTTTACAGTATGCTGGTGATGGGCGGCATCATTGATCGCAGCCCCAGTTTTATGGGCAATTTTGGCTACGCCACCCTCTGGGCCGAAGATGGCCGCCCCATGCACAAAAGCTGGGGCAACTCCATCGAGTTTAACGAGGCCGCCGACAAAATGGGCGTGGATGTGATGCGCTGGATGTACTGCAACCAGAAGCCGGAGCAAAACCTGCTCTTTGGCTACCACCGCGCCGACGAAGCCCGCCGCCAGTTCCTTATTCCGCTGTGGAACGTGTACAACTTTTTTGTGACTTACGCCCGGCTGGATGACTGGCAACCCACCGAACACGATTTACAATTTACAATTTACGATTTACGAGATGAGGCAACCACCGTCAATCGTCAATCCAAAATCCAAAATTTACTGGACAGGTGGATTCTGTCCCGGCTTGATGAAGTTATTGTCCGCGTTACCCAAAACCTGGTAGATTACGATGCCTACCGGGCCACGCTGGCTATTCAGGATTTAATTGAGGATTTAACCAACTGGTACGTGCGCCGCAGCCGCCGCCGTTTCTGGAAGAGCGAACATGACACCGACAAGGACGCTGCCTACGCCACGCTTTACCACGTGCTGGTGACGCTAACCCGGCTGCTGGCTCCGTTTACGCCCTTTGTGACCGAAACCATCTACCAAAACCTGGTGCGTAGCGTAAACCCCGCCGCCCCGGAGAGCATCCATCACACTGAATGGCCGCAGGCCAGCGAAGCCGCCATTGACCAGGCGTTGATGGAGCAAATGGAACTCACCCGGCGCATTGCCAGCCTGGGGTTGGCCGCCCGCGACAGCGCCCAACTCAAAGTGCGCCAGCCGTTGGCGCGGGCGCTGGTTCACGCCGGCGAATCCTCGTCCCTACTTTCTACTCCCATGATTGATATCATCGCCGATGAACTGAACGTAAAATCGGTTGAGTTTGTAACCGAGGCCGGTTCGCTGGTGCAGTACAAACTGCTGCCCAATTTAAAGCTGCTGGGCAAAAAGCTCGGCAAGCAGGTGCCGGCGCTCCGGACGGTGCTCGAAACGGCGGACGCCAACGCCATTGTGGCCAAAATCAACGCCGGCGAAGCCATCACCTTAATGGTTGATGGGCAGGAGATTGAACTGGCTCCCGACGAACTGCTGGTGCAAACCGAACAGGCCGCCGGGCTAACCGTGGCCGCCGATAAACTCATCACCGTGGGCATTGACACCACCATCACCGAAGAACTGGCCGCCGAAGGGCTGGCCCGCGAACTGGTGCGCCGCATTCAGAATATGCGTAAGGATGCCGGTTTTGACATCAGCGACCGCATTACCATTTACCATCAGGCCGAAGGCGCGGTGTACCGCGTGTTCAAGGCCTGGGCCGAGTACATTAAAAACGAAACGCTGGCCGTTAATATTTTGCATCAACTCATTCCCGAAGCCGCCTTTCAGCGCAAAGAGCGGGTAGACGGCAACGATGTGATGCTCGGCGTAAAGCGCGAAGCATAAAAATAAAAAGACCGGTCAGTTTTTCTCTGGCCGGTCTTTTTTTGTTTAGATTTTGCGGCAAACCAGTTCGCCTTTGCCTACCGGCACAATCAGCGCGTCAACGCGCTCGTCGCCGAGCGCCCGGTTGAGCATTGGCTCCAGCGCGGGCCGGTGGTTAATGGCGTTATCGGCCACCAGCAGCCCGCCGCTAACCAGCCGGGGAATAACGGCTTCGTAGCAGGCGGCGTACACCTCTTTTTCGGCATCCAAAAAACAAAAAGCGAGGCGCTCAAACCGGGCCAGGTGTTCCCGCGCATCGCCCACCACCAATTCGATGTTGGTCACGCCGGCCAGCCGAAAAGTTTCGGCGGCCAACTCGGCTTTTTCGGGCAGCACCTCAAACGTGATGATTTTTCGCCCGGTTTGCGCCAGCCACAACGTGGAGTAACCGGCGCTGGTGCCAATTTCGATGACCGGGCCGGCGGGCGCGTTGGCCAGCAGCAGCGCCAAAAATTTGCCGGTATCCGGCGTAATCTGGCGCAGCCGTTGCAGCCGGGGCGTGCCATCGGCGCGGTCGCGGGCGTCCATCTCTTCCAAATAGCTCATCCGGGCCTGAACTGTCGGCGGTAAATTGAGAAACATTTTTTGGGCATCCTTTTACATTGGCGAGCAAATTTCAACCAGCACGCCGTCCAAATCGCGGACATAAGCCACCACCTGCCCCCACGGTTTGGTAACGGGCTGGGCCACGGCGGCGGCCCCGGCGGTTACGGCGCGAGCAAACGCCACCGGCACGTCGGCGGTGGTTAGGGCGATTTCAATACCGGCGGGCGGTTCGGCGGGGCTGTTGCGCCTGAAGCCTTGCGGTAGCCCCGACTCGGCCAGCTCGTTGGCCACAAAGGCCAGCGCGGTTGCGCCGGTTTCCATTTCGGCATATTGATTGCTCTCGTGGATGAAGCGCCGCTGCAACCCAAACGCCGCTTCGTAAAACTCCACCGCGCGAACAACATCGCTCACGTATAAAATGGTGTAGGCAAAATTCATTGTTTTTCTCCTTAAAAATAGTAGTCAGTCGTCAGTAGCCAGAAGTCAGTTTTTGGAAAATAACGTTTTGGTGTAGGGGCAACCCTCGCGGTCGCCCAATGGTGGCAGGCGCAAGGCCTGCTCCTTACATTAAAAATTGTAAGGCAGCCGGAATTTGATAAAAATCATTATGGAACTTTTGTTCTTGATGAGCAAATTCAGGACACGGCGTCATTATTTGCAATTTAATCGCGGCAAAATTTTGGGGTCTATTGCAGTTGACGTACAATGGTGAGAAATTTTTTGCCATAAAGCTGCCGTCCGGCTGAGGCGAAATCATATGAATATCCATCAACAAAAGCAGGAGGATTAACCCACCCATGGAATTATGGAACGATATTTCTGGCAAGTTTCATCCCGCCAGCGCGCCGGATTATTTGCCGCTGCCCCAGTTGCGGCAATTGCAACTGCAACGGCTGCAAGCCGTGGTTCGGCGCTCGTATGACCGCGTGCCGCTCTTTCACCAACGCATGGATGAGCGCGGCCTTACCCCTGCCGATGTAACCTCGCTGGCGGATATTGCCAAACTGCCTTTTACCGTAAAAACCGATTTGCGCGACACCTACCCCTCCGGGTTGTTTGCCAGCCCCATGCAAGAGATTGTCCGGCTGCACGCCTCGTCGGGCACTACGGGCAAACCGATTGTGGTGGCCTACACCCGCGAGGATATTGACGTGTGGACCAGCGTGATGATGCGCAGCCTGGCCGCTTGCGGCCTGCACCGGGGCGATATTGTGCAGAACGCCTACGGCTACGGCCTGTTTACCGGCGGGCTGGGCGCTCACTACGGGGCCGAGGCGTTGGGCGCTACGGTCATCCCCATTTCCGGCGGCAACACCGACCGCCAGATTATGATTATGAAGGATTTTGGGGTAACGGCCATCTGCTGCACGCCCAGCTATTTTGTGCATCTGATTGAACGCGCCGGTGAACTGGGCGTTAATGTTAAGGAGTTGCCGCTGCGGGTGGGCGTGTTCGGCGCAGAACCCTGGTCTGAATCTATCCGGGCGTACATTCAGGAAAACAGCAGCATTGCCGCCTTTGATATTTACGGCCTGTCCGAGATTGTGGGGCCGGGCGTGGCCATTGAGTGCTCGCAGCATTACGGCCTGCACATTTTTGAAGATCACTTTTACCCGGAAATTATTGATCCCGCCACCGGCGAAGTGCTGCCCGAAGGCGAAGAAGGCGAGCTGGTGCTGACCACCCTTAGCAAAAAGGCCATGCCCATCATTCGCTACCGCACCCGCGATATTACCACCATTACCCACGAACCGTGCGGTTGTGGCCGCACCCTGTGCCGCTTTTTGCGGGTGGGCCGCCGCAGCGACGATATGTTTATTATTCGCGGCATCAATGTGTTCCCCTCGCAAATCGAAAGCGCCCTGCTGCAAGTGGAAGGCACGTTGCCCCACTACCAGATTATCCTCACCCGCGACCGCGGCCTGGATCAAATGGAAGTGCAGGTAGAAGTAACGCCGGACTTTTTTGGCGATACCGTGGGCGCGTTGGAAAATCTGCAAGAACAAATCTCGCATGCCATTGAGCAGATTTTGGGCCTGCGGGTACACGTGCGGCTGGCCGCCCCGCACACCATCCAGCGCAGCGAAGGCAAAGCCAAACGGGTCATTGACCAACGGCAACTATAAACATAGCTACCAGGAGGGTTCACTATGAAAATTCAACAACTTTCGGTGTTTCTGGAAAACAAACCCGGCCAGCTTAAGCAGGCGTGCGAACTGCTGGCTCAGGCCGACATCAATATTTTAACCCTGTCGCTGGCCGATACCAAGCAATTTGGCATTTTGCGGCTGATTATCCCCGAATGGGAACGGGCCAAAACCGTGCTTGAGGCCAGCGGCTTTGTCACCAGAACCACCGAGGTGTTGGCCCTGGAAGTGGCCGACCGGCCCGGCGGGCTGGCCGAAATTCTGGCCTATGTTGAAGCCGCCGGGCTGAATGTTGAATATATGTATGCCTTTGCCTCTGGCCGTGAAAACAAAGCGATGCTGGTGTTCCGGTTTGATAACCCGGATAAAGCTATCGAGGCGCTACGGGCCGGCGGCATCAATGTGATTGGCAGCGTGGAATTGTACGCCCGCTAATGTATTGTTTAGTTTTAGAGTGAAGGATTTTGGTTAATGAAGCGATTACTTTCCGGGGATGAAGCGGTTGCGCGGGGCGCGTGGGAAGCCGGGGCCAAAGTTGGCTCCGGGTATCCGGGCACGCCCAGCACCGAAATATTAGAAAATTTTGCCCACATGCCCAACGTGTACGCCGAGTGGGCGCCCAACGAAAAAGTGGCGCTCGATGTGGCCACCGGTGCGGCTTACGCCGGACGCCGCGCCTTTGCCACCATGAAGCACGTGGGGCTAAACGTGGCCGCCGACTCGCTGTTTGCGGCGGCAATGACCGGGGCCGAAGCCGGCCTGGTCATTATGTGCGCCGACGATCCGTCTATGCACTCCTCGCAGAATGAGCAGGACAACCGCCGTTACGCCCGGTTTGCCCGCATTCCCTGCCTGGAACCCGCCGACAGCCAGGAAGCCAAAGATATGACCGTGGCCGCGTTTGAACTGAGCGAGCAGTTTGATACACCGGTGCTGCTGCGCCTGACCACCCGCATTTGCCACACCAGTTCGCCGGTTGAGTTGGGGCTGCCGCCCGAACTGCCGTCCGCCCCGGCCAAAGTGTACCCGCGCAACCCGGCCAAATACGTGATGGTGCCGGGCAACGCCCGCCACCGCCACCCGGTCATCGAGCAGCGCATTCAAAACCTGGCCGATTGGGCCGAAACCACCAGCCTGAATCGGGTTGAAGAACGCTCGGCCAAACTGGGCATTATCACCGCCGGCGTGGCCTATCAATACGCCCGCGAGGTCTTTCCGGAAGCCAGCATCCTCAAACTGGGGCTGGTGTACCCGCTGCCGCGCCGGTTGATTGCCTGGTTTGCCAGCCGGGTTGAGCAACTCATTGTGCTGGAAGAACTCGATCCCTTTATTGAGGAGCAGGTGCGGGCGATGGGCTTTACGTTGTATCCGGCCCCGGCCCAAAACGGTCAAAGCCAGAACGGCCACACGCGCTACGGCAAAACCATCTTCCCGATTATTGGCGAACTGGACCCCGGCGTGGTGAGCGCCAGCGCCCAACAGGCCGGCCTGCTGGCGGCCCCCGCTGCTCCGGTCATCGAACTGGTTAACGGCGATTTGCCGTTTCGCCCGCCGGTGTTGTGCCCCGGCTGCCCGCACCGCAGCATCTTTCACATTTTTCACAAATTAAAGCTGCCCATCAACGGTGATATCGGCTGTTACAGCCTGGGCGTAACGCCGCCGCTCAGCGCCATGCACACTCTCAGTTGCATGGGGGCCGGCATTGCCGTGGCCCACGGCGCGGCGGTGGCCGGCGAAGCCGAGCGCCACATTGCCGTTATTGGCGATTCTACCTTTTTTCACACCGGCATTCCGGCGCTGATCAACGTGGCGTACAACCGCAGCAACGTCATCACTGTTATTTTAGATAACCGCACCACCGGCATGACCGGCCACCAGGATAACCCCGGCACCGGCAAAACCCTGCAAGGCCGGGAGACCCCCCGCGTTGACATCGAGGCGCTGGTGCGCTCGCTGGGCATTGAGCAGGTGGTGACGCTGGACAGCTACGAGGTAGAGGCCGCCGAGCAAACGCTTAAAGGCTGGCTAAAATCCAACGAGCCGGCGGTGCTGATTGCCCGGCACGAGTGCGTGTTACTACCCTCGGAGCGGCCCAAATGGCTGCCGCTGGAAGTGGTGAGCGAAAACTGCAACGGCTGCGCCATCTGTTTCCGCATTGGCTGCCCGGCTATTTCAAAATCCGATGAGCTTGACCCCAAATACAATCGCCCGCTGGCTTTGATTGACCCCGAACTGTGCACCGGCTGCGAAATTTGCGCCCAACTTTGCCCCCGCGATGCGATTTTATTCCGCGAACAACCCGTGGCGCTGGAGGCAAAATAATGAAAACCGGGATTAACTTTTTATTGGTGGGCGTGGGCGGGCAAGGCACCATTTTGGCCAGCGATATTCTGGCCGAAGTGGGGGCCGGCCTGGGCCACGATGTCAAAAAAGCCGAAGTGCATGGCATGTCGCAGCGCGGCGGCAGCGTTATTTCGCACGTGCGCTGGGGAACGCAGGTGTTTTCGCCGATTATTGCCAAAGGGCAGGCTGATATTCTGGTGGCGTTTGAAAAGCTGGAAGCCGCCCGCTTTTGCAACCAGCTTCGGCCCGGCGGGTTGGCCCTGATTAACGCCCAGAATATTTTGCCCATTACGGTGAACGCCGGCAACAGCCTGTACCCCACCGATGCCACCATCCAGGCGATGCTGGCGGCGGTAACAAACCAAACGCACTGGCTCAACGGCCAGGCCATTGCCGCCGAACTGGGCAACACCAAAATGGCCAACGTGGTGATTTTGGGGGCGCTCTCGGCGCTGCTGGAAATGGAGGCCGGGCCGTGGCTAAAAGTTATCCACAGCCGCGTGCCGGCCAAATACGCCGAGCTTAACCGCCGGGCGTTTGAGGCCGGGCGGAGCGCCATCGCCGTGCCCCAACTTGAAAAAAGCTGAGAGGAGTTTTTAAATGGTGGCTATTAACCCGTTTTGCGGGCTTACGCCCAACCCCGCCCAGGCGCATCAGGTTGCCGCGCTGCCGTATGACGTGCTGAATTACCACGAAGCCAAAGCCCTGGTGGCCAACAACCCCATCAGCTTTTTGCGAGTTGAAAAGTCAGAAGTGGATTTTGAGCCGGGCGTTTCGGCGGCTGCCGCGCCGGTGTTTCAACAGGCCGCCGCCAACCTGTCTCAACTGGCGCAAAGCGGCGCGCTGGTGCAGGATACCGCGCCCTGTTTTTACCTGTACCGGCAGCAAATGGGGCCGCACGCGCAAACCGGGCTGGTGGCCGGTTCCTCCACTGCCGATTACAACTCCGGGCGCATCAAAAAGCACGAGTTTACCCGCCAGGATAAAGAAGACGAGCGCACTTTTCACGTGGATGCCGTTAACGCCAACACCGGGCCGGTTTTTCTCACTTATCCCCACCGGCCAGAACTGGATGATTTATTCCAGCGACTAACCGCCGCTCCGCCGGAAATTGATTTTGTGGCCGATGATGGCATTAGGCACACCCTGTGGAAAATACCCAACCCGGTGGTGATTGCCCAAATCCAGGCCATTTTTGCCGCCATTCCGGCCACTTACATCGCCGATGGCCATCACCGCGCCGCCGCCGCCGCCCGCGTGCAGGCCATGCGGCAGGCTCAAAACCCCGCCCACACCGGCCACGAAGGGTACAATTTCTTTTTGTCGGTTATCTTCCCGGATAATCAGGTGCGGATTATGGATTACAACCGCGTGCTCAGGGATTTGAACGGGCTAACCGCCGCCGACCTGTTGCAAAAACTGGCCGCCAAATTCTCCATCGTAAACCTGGGGCCGGTTGAGGCCGAAGCCGCCCGCCCCACCCAACTCCACGAGTTTGCCATGTACCTGCCCGGCAACTGGTATAAACTAACCATCAACCCGGCGCTGATTCCCGCCGACCCGGTGAACTCGCTGGATGCCGCGCTGCTGCAAAATGAAGTGCTGGCCCCCATTCTGGGGATTGACGACCCGCGCACCAGCAAGCGCATTGATTTTGTGGGCGGTATTCGCGGCCTGGAGGAACTGGTGCGGCGCTGCCAAACCGATTGCGCCCTGGCCTTTGCTTTAGCGCCGGTTTCTATGGCCCAGTTGATGAGCGTGGCCGATTCCGGCCAGGTGATGCCGCCCAAATCCACCTGGTTTGAACCCAAACTCCGTTCCGGCATGGTGGTCAGGCCGTTGGACTAGTTTTTTGGGTTTGGTAATTGAGGGTCGCCGGCAGGCGGCCCTTTTTATTGGCAATAACCAACGAGCGACGAAGGGGCGACCCTCGCGGTCGCCCGCGCCCGCTTGCGCCAAAACAAAACGCGAATTTCACGAATGAAACGAATGGAACGAATTTTATAAATTTATTCGCGGTATTCGGGCAATTCGCGTCATTCGCGTTGATGTTTTGCGCCTCGAAACCGGCTCAAACAAAGCACTAAACGGCCACGACTCCGGGCGGAATGGTGACGACTCCACGTGGAACGGCCACGATTCCACACGGAATGGCGATGCTTCAAACGTAGGTCACGTTTCAAACGTGACCTACCGGGGCGGGATGCCCCACAGCCGCACCAGGCCATCGGCAGCGCCTGAGATCAGCAACTTGCCATCGTGGGAGAAGGCCACTTTGGTGACATCCGTCGGATGGCTCCACCAGTGTAATAGTTTGCCTGTTTCAACTTCCCATAGCTGCAAAGTCGCCTGCCCCGGATCAGCTTGGGGGAGGTTGTAGTTTCTCGTACCGGCGGCCAAAAGCTTGCCATCGGGGGAAAAGGCTACACTCGTCCAGTATCTTTCCGCATGGGTCATTTGGCGTAAGAGGGTTCCACTTGCTACCTCCCATATCTTTATTGCCTCATCATCGGGGGCAGCCACCCATCGTCCGTCAGGACTAAAGTTTAAGCCACTATTGCGGTAGTATTGAGAAATATGGCCCGGCCATTTATAGATTAACTCACCCGTTTTCATATCCCACAAGTAAACATCCCTACGCCCCCCAACAGAGGCCAGCTTACTTCCATCCGTTGAAAAAACCATCTCGATACAACAGTCCCTCATTCCAGTGGGGCCTTCATAATGCCCTAGCCCATATAAAGGCGGCCATTGCCATTTCTCACGGGTTTCGAATACAAGAACTGCTCCTGCCTGTTCATCAGGTACCACTGCAATTAACTGACCATTCGGTGATAGGGCGATACTAAAAGCTGGACCTGTAGTTCGTATCAGGTTCTTATCGATTAACCGGCCTGATAATACATCCCATTTTGAAACCGAATATTGTACATCGCCTATCGTCATTAAAGTCTGTCCATCAACGGATAGGGAAAGTTTATAAATCGGTTGGGTTTCGGTGGCAGCAAAAACCTGCTCGAGTTTACCAGCGGCAATATCCCAAACCGGTATCCCTTTAATGAGCTTATCATTACCCACATAAGTGGGAGAGGGGCAGATCAGGAGGTATTGAATATAAGCCAAGTCTCAGTA
>CAZFCE010000004.1:0-102603 GCA_964517605.1 uncultured Caldilineaceae bacterium
ATTCGTGAAATTCGCGTTGGGTTTGAGCGTGAGCCGGGCGTAAGGCAAAACCTCACCGCGAATGGCCCGAATTGCCCGAATACCGCGAATAATTCCTTATGAAAATTCGTTCCATTCGTTTTATTCGTGAAATTCGCGTTGGGTTTGAGCGTGAGCCGGGCGTAAGGCGAGGGCGGGCGCAAGCCCCGCCCCTACCGGAGACCCTTCGGGCGTGCGCCCTCAGGGTGACATTCGCCATTCGTAGTTCGGCGCTCGTAACTCATAACTCGTAACTCGGCGGGGGCAAGCCCCGCCCCTACGGTTGCCTTTCGTCATTCGTAACTCGTAACTCGTCACTAAACGGCGGGGTAAATAAAACTCCCGGCCCAACCGCCGGGAGTTTTTTAGGGGGGTAGCGTATTTGGGGCGCTAACCGGCTTAAATGGGGCTAACTTTTACCTGCTCGTACAGTTGAGACACCAGTATTTTGGGGCCGATGGCCGTTCCGGCCAGGCTGGCCGTGGCCGCGCCGCAGGCCATGCTCCAGCGCAGGGCTTCGGGCCAGTCAAGCTGCTGGCTTAACCCCCACACCAACCCGGCCACCGAGGAATCGCCCGCGCCGATGGGGTTTTGTTCCGCAATTTTAGGCGATTCCGCCAGCCACATCTGGTCGCCGTGCGACAGGATTGCGCCGGCCCGGCCCATCGAAATCATTACGTTTTTTACGCCCAGCTTGTGAATGGCGGCGGCTACATCGTGGGGGCGGGTAACAAGCTGCTTAATGCCGGTGAGTTCGGCGGCTTCGGCGGCGTTGGGTTTGGCCAAAAACGGGGCGGCCTTGCAGCCGTGCCGCAGCGCCGCGCCGCTGGTATCTAAAATGGCAAACGCGCCGGCGGCCTGCACCACGTCAATGATTTCGGCGTAGATGGTGGCCGAGATGCCCGGCGGCAAACTGCCCGACATTACCCACCAGTCATCGGCTTTAGCCAGGCCGCGCACTTTTTGCAGCAACGCCTCTTTTTCTTCGGGGGTGATGACCGGGCCAAACTCGTTCACTTTAATGTGGTTGGGCTGGGTTTCGCTGACAATGCTAATGTTGGTGCGGGTTTCGCCGGCAATGTGCACAAAATCGGTGCGAATGCCCAACTCGTCCAGCCCGTCGCTAACGCGCTGGCCGGTGCGCCCGCCAATAAACCCCAGCGCCACGCTTTCGGCGCCCAGCGCCGCCAGCGCCCGCGACACGTTAAAGCCTTTGCCGCCGTAATCCACGCGCAGCATGTTGGCCCGCAGCACGTCATCAAACTCAATTTTTGGAACAGTTAATTCCCGGTCTAGCGCCGGGTTAAGGGTGAGGGTATAAATCATGGTTGCCAAAACCTTTCGATTAGCGCCTGCTCAGCTTCGGGAGTCCATACGTTATCAGGCGATAACCATTGTGCCACATCGGGCAAGGTTTTTGCAAGCTGGTCAACCCCGGTTAACGGCAGGCCGCTCAACTGGGGAAAGATGACGACTTTGCCCGGATAGCGCCCTTCCATCATGGCGGCAATCCCGTCAAGCGCGGCTTCCATGCCGCCCACCGCCGCCACCGAGCGATTGGGCGAGAGTTTGCGCTCCAGCGCCTTGTGGATGACGGTGGCCTGGTCTTCTAGCGCCGAGCCGGAGGTGCCGGTGTACTGGGCGTTGTGCAGGTAAACATCGCTTAAATTAAGCGGGGCCATTGTGCCGTTGGGCACCCCGGCAAAAAACACCAGCATGCCGTCGTTGGTCATGGCGGCGGCGGCTTCGGCCATAATTTCGGCCACCGGCACCGACACAATCACGTCGTCGGCGCCGCGCTGGTTGGTAACGCGCCGCACAAAATCAACCAGGCTTTCGCCGGCTTCGGTGGGATTAAACGTAACCAGCCGGGTTTGGTTGGCCGCCGCCAGCGCCGTAAACCGCTCGGCCAGCGCCGCCAGCCGCATGGAGTTAACATCCGTGGCGATGATGAGTTGCGGCCCGTTGGCCAGTTCGATGGCGCGTTGCACGTGCATTTGGCCCATTGGCCCGCCTGCGCCCACAAACAGGGCGGTTCCGCCGGGGCGCAAATCGCAACGGTTGCGGGCTTCGCCGTAAGAGGCGGCAATATCCGGGCCGGGGTTGCCCACATAGGCGGTGTAGTGGTAGTGCATGCGGCCCACATCTAACAGCGGCCGGCCATTAAGCGGGGTTTGGCCCACCAAATTGAAGGTGCCCCGGAAGGCAATCAGTTGGGCGGCGGCGCTAACCGCTTCGGCGGAGCGCGGGTCAAGCGCCACAATATCATCAAACCCGGCCCCGGCGGTGAGTTCCTGGCTGAGCGCCGGGTAATCTGCCGGGGTTAAGCCGTTGCGCACCACCAGCGCGGCCTTGCCGGCAGCTTCTTTGAGGCGGGCCAGCAGCGAATCCGGCACATCCGTTACCACAATGGTAGCCGGGGCATCAAGCCCCGCCGAAAATTGGTAGGCGGTGGCATCGCCGGGGCGGCCCAGCAGCCACATAGAGCCGCCGGCTTTGGGCGTAAGCCGCCGTCGCTGGGTGTACGAGGCTTCAACGCAGGCCCACGGCTCGGTAAGGGCGGTTTCGGCGTAGCCCAGGTTGCCGGGCAGCGGCAGCACGTAGCATTTGTCATCGGCGTTGAGCACTTCGGGGCCGATGAGGTGAAACTGGGTTAGCCCGCCGGGGATGGTGTAGCCGTAGGCGGTGCTTTGGCCCTGCCGGTAAATATCGGGTTGCAGGGCCAACCGCTGGCCGGGGGCGTAGGCATTGCGCAGGTTTTGGCCCACCTTCAACACGGTCAGGGCGGCTTCGTGGCCCAGCCGGGTGGGTTCGGTGGCCAAATTACGGTTGTACAGTTTGGGATGGCCGCCGCCCTGTTTAATCAGCTTTACATCAGAAAAACACATGCCAACGGCATCTACCCGCACTAACAACTGGTCGGGGCCGGGTTCCGGCACCGGGAACTGTTCGGGCTGGCCGTGGCAGCCAATGTTTTCAATCCCGGCCCCGTACATGTTCCAGGCCCAGGTGGTTGGGGGAATGGGCGCCGCCGGAGAGCAATAGGTTTCAACTTTGGTAGGCATTGTTTAACTCCAAATTCAGTCTGTAAGACTATAGGCCGGTTCTGGCCGCGTGATGCGGAAACCGCACCACGGGCAGCAAGAACCGTATATTGATTGTTTGAGATTGGGTTTTGTTTTAGCCGCGCCCGTTTTCGGCGGCGCGGCGAACCTCGGTGGCGGTGGCGCAAGCTAAAGCCTGCGTTGCCAACTGTTGGGTGTTAGCCTGGGTTAACTGGCGGATTTGGGCTTTAACCGAGGGAATGGCCGGCACGCTTACGCTGAGTTCATCCACACCCAGCCCCAGCAAAATGGGCACGGCCTGCGGGTTAGACCCCAACTCGCCGCACACACCCACCCATTTGCCGGCGGCGTGCGCCGCCTGCGCCGTAATCTGGATGAGTTGCAGCACCGCCGGGTGCAGGCCGTCGGCCTGGGCGGCCACGGCGGGGTTGGTGCGATCCATAGCCAGCGTGTATTGGGTAAGGTCGTTGGTGCCGATGGAGAAAAAGTCAACTTCGGGGGCAAAGGCGCGGGCCAGCAGCGCGGCGGCAGGCACTTCGATCATAATGCCCATTTCTACCGCCGGAGCGTCAAGTTCGGCCCGCACTTCTTCAACCATGCGCCGGGCGGCAGTCCAATCCTCTAGCGTGGTGATCATGGGGAACATAATCCGCAAGCGCCCAAATTTGGCCGCCCGGAGAATGGCCCGGAGTTGAGGCCGGAGCAGTTCGGGGCGAGCCAGGCACAGGCGGATGCCGCGCTGGCCCAGAAACGGGTTTTCTTCGGCGGGCAGCGCCAGATAGGGCAGCGGTTTATCACCGCCAATATCCAGCGTGCGGATAATCACCGGCTGGCCGGCCATTGCCAGAGCAATATCGCGGTATACTTCAAACTGTTCGTCTTCGGTGGGGGCATCGGCGCGATCCAAGAACAAAAACTCGGTGCGGAGCAGCCCCACGCCTTCGGCGCCAAACTTTACGGCCTGGCGGGCGTCGGCCACGCTGCCAATGTTGGCGGCCACTTCTACGCGGTGGCCATCGGCGGTAATGGCCGGCTGGCCGGCTGCGGTGAGCGCCACCGCGCGGCGGTTTTGGAACTCTTGCCGGAGATTTTGCGCCGTTTGCAGGGCGTCGGCGTCCGGTTCCAGGGCCAGCGTGCCGGCCTCGCCGTTGAGAATGGCCGACGTGCCATCAACCAGCGCCAGCAGCCGCTCGCCGGCACCCACAATGGCCGGCAGGCCCAGCGCCCGCGCCAGAATAGCGGTATGGCCGTTAGCGCCGCCGGTAGCGGTGCAAAAGCCCAGCACCCGCTCGGTATTTAAGGTGACGGTATCCGAGGGCGACAGATCGTTGGCCACCAGGATAACGGGGTGATTGGGCAGTTGCGGCCCGGCGGAAACAGCGCCCACCAGCAACCGCAGCACCCGGTTGCCCACATCCTGCACATCAAGGGCGCGGGCGGCCAGCAGTTCATCCGACAGAGCGGCCAGCGTGGCGGCCATAGCCGCTACCGCCGCCTGCCAGGCCGGAGCCGCGGCTTGCCCGGCGGCAATGCGTTCGCCAGCCGATTCAACCAGTTCGGGGTCGTCCAGAATGGCCCGGTGCGCCTCAAAAATGGCGGCTTCACCGGCTCCAATCCGGGCGAGTACCTGCTGGTGCAGGTCGCTCAGTTCGGTTTGGGCCTGTTTGATGGCGTTTTCCAGCCGGGCTTGCTCCTGTTCCGGTTGGGCGGGTGCGCCTAACGCCCCGGTTTCTACCGTTTCGATGGTAGCGGGTTTGAGCCGGTACAGCGGGCCAATGGCAATGCCGGGCGCGGCAGCCAGGCCGCACACCATTTTATCGGTTCCGTTGCCGGTTCCGTTGGTACCGGCGGCAGCAACCGGAGCCGGTTTGGCGGCGGGCCGGTGGTTCAGGTCGTCGCCCAGGCCGGTTTCGATGGCCTGTTGCAGCACGGCCAGCGCCGAGGTTTCATCTTCGCCTTCGATGATGAGCCGGATTTGCCCGCCGGTTTCTACGCCCAACGCCAGAATCGAGATAACGCTTTTGGCGTTGGCTTTTTTAGGGCCGTGCTCTACCTGAATTTTAGATTTAAATTGTTTGGCGGTTTGCACAAACACCGCCGCCGGGCGGGCGTGCAATCCGGTTGGATTGACAATGGTTAGATCAAGCTCTTTCATGGGGGTTTACCCTCCTGGCCAATCGCCGCATAAAACCCGGTCAGGCAAGTTCTTCCTGGGGCCGGCTAAGGCGTTCGATGATAACGGTTGGGTCGGTGGTGTGAACAAGTTCCGCCGCCGAAATTTCGTCTTCCAGCACTTCGGCCAGGTTGCTCAACACGCCCACGTGTTCGTTTGAGGTAGCCGCAATGCCAATTACCAGGTGAGCGACTTCATCGGAGTTGTCATCCCAGCGGATGCCACCCGGAATCTGCACCACCGAAATGCCGGTGCTGAAAATGATTTCCCGGTCTTCAAACTGGCCGTGCGGAATGGAAACGCCGTTGCCAATGTAGGTTGACATGGATTGCTCGCGGGCCAGCATGCCATCCACATAAGCCGGAGCCACATGCCCGGCCTGCACCAGCAGGTTGCCGGCCAGTTGAATGGCTTCTTCTTTGGTGCTGACCGTGGCGTTTAATTGAACGGTTTTCAGGCTGATAATGGCCATAATCAGCCAATCCCTTTGATAACGCCGTTGGTTTGCACGGCGTTGATGATTTTGTCAAAGGCGGGGATGTTCATGTAATTGTTAAAGGGGATAACCACCGCCCACGGCGCTTTTTCAACGGCCAGTTTGGACAGCCCGGTATGCACCACCACCACCTGCGCATCCTGGGGGATGGCGCGGGCCGGGGTGTGATCCACTTCGATGTTTAAATTGGCCTGTTTTACTTTTTTCTTTAACAGGTTGGTCACCATTACGCTGGTTCCCATCCCGGCTTCACACGCGATCACAATCTTTTTCACTTCGGATGCGGCGATTGACGTAGCCATGTAAATCTCCTTGCGTTGTTTGTTAGGCACAGGGGGTGTCTCTGTAAATTGGGCAGAGACAACCCCCATTTGCCGGTGCTAATGTTTTACCGTGATTTATCAGGCAGCCGGAGCGGTTGCGCCGCCAAAATTTTTCTCTTCGGCTGAGTCCCAGTCCCAGTCTTCAACTTCGGCTTCGGAGCCAAATTCTTTGACCGGGTACAGTTTAAGAATGAACGAGCCAACCAAAAACGAGGCTACTGCCGCAATTGTTACGCCACCCAGCACTGCCAGGTGCATGCCTTTGGGGGTAACAGCCAGGTAGGCAAAGATAGAGCCAGGAGAAGGCGTGGCCACCAGGCCGGCTTTCATAATTACAAACCACAGGTCGGCCAGAATACCGCCGGCCCACAGCGACACAATCATAATGGGGTGAGCCAGCACATACGGGAAGTAAATTTCGTGAATGCCGCCAAAGAAATGAATGATGATGGCACCGGGCGCAGATTGTTTGGCCATCCCTTTACCGGCAAACCAAAAGGCCAGCAGCAGGCCCAAACCGGGGCCGGGGTTGGTTTCGAGCAGGAACAGCATGGAATTGCCTTTTTCCTGAACTTCGGCTACGCCCAACGGGCCAAAAATGCCGTGGTTGATGGCGTTGTTCAGGAACAGCACTTTGGCCGGTTCAACAAACAGGTCGGCTACCGGCAGCAGGCGGGTATCAATAAGGAATTGCACGCCCGAACCCATCACCGTGGTTAACGCCTGCACCAGCGGGCCAACGCCCACCTGGGCCAGCACGGCCATAATCGCCGCCAAAATACCGGCGGAGAAGTTGTTTACCAGCATTTCAAAGCCGCTGGGAACCTTGCCGTCCAGCAGGCCGTCAATCTTTTTAATCAACCAGCCGCCCAGCGGTCCCATCAACATACCCCCAATAAACATGGGCACTTCGGCGCCAACTACTGCGCCCATGGTGGCGGCAGCGCCCACTACGCCGCCGCGTGCCCCGTAAACCAGGTGGCCTCCGGCAAACCCAATGAGCAGCGGTAACATGTATTTAATCATTGGGCCAACCAGTCCGGCCAGGGTTTCATTGGGAACCCAACCGGTGGGAATAAACAGGGCGGTAATCAACCCCCAGGCAATGAACGCGCCCAGGTTGGGGATAATCATTGCCGCTAAAAAACTACCAAAACGTTGCGTTTTTTCTCTCATTGTTTGTTTTTCTCCTCAGTGCTGGACAAACCAGAATTTGCTTTGGGTTAAAAATTAAGTTGATAACCTGTCGCGCCTGCTCCGGTTTTGTCCTGCCGACAGAGCTGGGTATAATACAAGAGCAGACACGAGTGCCCGCACGGGCGCTAAAAGTTCTGTGTTGCGAGGGACACCGTTGGACCGGCCAAAGTCAATACGGTGTCTCTTTTTTTGTTGGGCAACCAACGTTTTTTGAGTTAATAATGCGCCTCACCTCCTTATTAACGATTTTCGGGCCGCCCGGCCACAGACGACAGCCAGTTAGTGATGGTTTCAATATCTCCGGCCAGCAACAGGGGATGCACCTGGATTACTTGCAAGCCGCGCCGGGGCGATGTTACATGCGCCGTACTGATGAGTAACTGCGCTTCGGCTACCCGTTCTGCCGAAAGTTCACGGATGGACAGCACGCCCAATATTTCCAGGCTGGGAAACCTGGCCCGCAGCCGGGCCACCAGCAGTTGCGCCGTGGCCATGCCGCTGGGGCACACAATGTAAACCCGTTTGGGGTGGGTAGGGCTTTCTCGGATAAAGGCCGCCCGCAACAGCAGCGTAAGCGTGTCAATATCGCCGGCGGGCAACACCACGCCGGTGCGCTCTGTGACCAGCGCCGCCAGTTCGCAGGCAATGGCGTGCTCGGCCTGGCATTCGCGGGAAAGGGCACCATCGGACCACGACGGCGGCGACCACAACCCAAACCGCTGCCGCATAAAAGCGGGCATAATGTGCGTTACCAGACCATCGCGTAGCGAAGTATCCTGTTTAAGGCCCGGCGTGTTAAAAGCCATGGCCACTTCGTTCATTAATTCGGTCACCAAATCCGTGAGCGCCGGTTCAATATCCAGATCGCCCGGCCAGAGATGATTGCGCAGCCCGGCTAGCAGGTGCATGGCAATGCCGGCTACTTCGGCGGGCAGCGCGTCGGGTGGTAATTGGGGCCACATGGTTTGAAACAGGCTAACCGCCACGGCCCACATTTTGCCGGTTTGCAGCCAGGCTAACGTGGCGGGATTCACTTCAATCCGGCTGGTGGCGTTAACCCGGTAAGCCTGAATAGCCAGCGCCAGCGCCAGGTGCAGCATGGCGTCATCGGTAAAGCGCCCGCCGAGTTGGTCTTCGGCGTAGGCTACCCATTCAAACCCGGTTTTGGTGGGCAGCGCCGCCAAAAATTTGCCGGTTTTTTTGATGATGGGCAGCGAGTTGTTGCTGATCAGCGAAAAGGTTAGCCCGGTGCCGTAAACCATAGTGGTTAACGGCGCGCCAAAGGGATTATCTCCCCACAGCAGCGCGGTGAGCGCCTGGCGGCGGCCCAGTTCCGGGCCATCAAACAAAATGCCGTAGTTGGGTTTGCGTACCAGCGTTAGGCCAAAGTGATGGCCCCAGGTTTCCAGCGCGTCCATATCTTTAAGCACCGTCGAGCGGGATACGGCGGTGATGTGTTGTAACCAGTTAAGAATCAGCGGTTCGGTGGCAATTAGCAAATGCAACGCCAGGAGTTGCTGGCGTTGATCCGCCATTAAAACAAGCTGAAAATCAGATTGCGAAACCAGCTCGTTTAACAACTCCTGGCGGTGAGAGGGAACACACTGAATTGTTACCCCCACGCCGGGCGTAGATTTTAACGTGACGTTGCGTTCGGCCAGCCAAACTTTGGCCGGTTTAAGCCGATAATTAATTTGGCGTGGGGTAAGGTTTAGCTGAACAGCCAACTCGCCAATGGCGATGGGGGCATCGGAGTTGAGTAGAAAGTGGAGAATATTTCTTTGCTGAAGCGTTAGCGACACCATTGGTCTGTAAGCAACCTTGCTTTTTCTAATACTGGTATTGTAGCACCGTTTGGCCAAAACCGGGCGCACAATTGGCATGCCTTATGGCGCAATAGATATTACAAAAGTTGACCGTTTAAATTTTTTAATTCGGAGATAAACGTATCGCTCACCACCTGAGCGGCGTCGCCGCGCACGCCAAACGCCAGTTTGTTGCCCATTGGGTCTACCGGATAGGTTTTGGTAAGCACGGTGCAGCTATCGGCCTGGTCTGGCGTAATTTTTATTCTGAGCTGGCAGCGGTTGAGCAGCGCCCGGTCTTTTACTTTTTTGTTAAAATTGGCCTCAATCTGGCCTTTGGCGGGGTTACTGCCGGACATAAGTTCGCCACCTAACGCCTGAATGGCTTTAACGGCGGCTTGCCCAACAATATCTGCGGAAAAGTTGTAGGTTTGTTTGGTGTTTATATCGTATGACATTATTCAGCTCCTTTGCTTTAAATAATCTGGCCACCACAGTGTAGCACCAACCGCGTTATTTGCAGCGCCGGATTAACCGCTTCTGTGAAAGGTTGATTGTGACAAAAGTTGACTATCGGCAAAAAAGGGCCGGCAGCGCGGCGATGTTGCGCTACCGGCCTTTTGAGGGAATGTTACAACCGGGGTTAAGCGGGGGGATTGGCCGGGTAGTAATGTTGTTCGGCCCACTCCAGCAGCCGGGCTAAATAGCGAGATTTTAGCTGCCGGCTGGCCATTACCTGTTTTACCGGCGGCAGCTTTAAAATAACGCCCAAAACGGCGGCCATGGCCCGGTGGCTGGCCAGCGTTTGGTTATCAAACAGCAAATCCGGCAGCTTGCCCCGCTCAATGGCCATTAAAATAACCCGGTGCGTAGAATCAACCGGGGTGATCACCCGTTCCGGGCGCGATTCCAGGCGCAGGCTGGCGGTGGAGCAAACGCGGGTACACACGCCACAGCCCAGGCATATCTCCGGGGTAAGTTTGGCCAGACGCTTTTTGGGGTGATGCGGGTCGTTGGCTGAAACCAGCGTCATCGCTTCAACCGGGCAAACGTTAACGCATTTGCCGCAGCCGTTGCACTTTTCCGGCTCAATGGTGGGGATAAAATTGGCGGTATGCACCGGATTCATAAAACCAAACTTGCGGGCGGCAATCATCGCTTCGCAACAGCAGCCGCAGCAATTACAAATAAAATTGATTTGCCGCTGCGCGTTTTCGCCAAATTGCACCAGATTGTGCGCCTGCGCCTGTTGCAACAAATCCAGCCCTTCGGCCACGTCTATGGGGCGGGCAAAATCGTGCTTAAGCAGCGAGGCCGCCGAGGTGTTGAACGTCATGCAAATATTTTTGGGGGCGTCGCAATCGCGGCCCACGTGTTCCATTTTGTGGCGGCAGTAACACACCCCCACCGCCCGGTGCGAGGCGGTTTTGATGACCTCGCTGGCCCGCTCGTAATCCAGCACGTGCAAAGCGTTTTCGGCAGAAAGCGCCGCTTCTTGCACAAAAACCCGTCCCAGTTGCGTTTGGCCCTGAGTGAACAGGGCCTTGATAAACTCATCTTCCACGTTGAGATACTGGTAAAAAAGCTCGCTCAACACCTTTTGGTTGATGTCGCCGTGCACGCGCATCAGCGAAAACTCAAAAAAACCGGCCATTGGCGGCGGCAAAATGTAGGTTTGCCGCCCGGTACCCGGCTCTTCCACATCCAGCAAAATCGCCCGGCTGGCCAGGTTGTGGAGAATTTTCTGGCTGTCGGCTTGGCTCATCTGCCAGATTTTGGCGGCCTGCTCAACCGTAAATGGTTTTATGGGCAGTTGCGCCACCAGCCCGGCCTCTTTTTCGCTGAAGAGCAGCTTTAAAATCTGGTACAGCACCTCCGATGGCGGTGCACCCTGCGGAAACCGGTTGAGCCGCTCAACCAATTGGTGATAATCCGATTTAAGGGTATGGTGCGCCATTTTCAGCCTCCTGCGGTTGGTTCCACTTAATGATAATTTACAGATTTTTTACAAATTATCAACATATCGGTAACACTCGGCCCTTATACTGAAGTCAAATCAAGTTCAAATCAATCCGAGTTTTTGAAGAAAGGAAACTATATAATGAAAACGTTAAAACTAGCAAGCAAATCGGTGGCGGGGCTGTTAATGCTGATGCTGTTGGTTGGGCTTTGGGTAGCGCCGGCGGCGGCGCAAACCGGAACGGGAACGGAAACCGGCACCGGCCAGCGCAACTTTACCGGGCTAAAATATGATTTAAAGCGAACCGTGCTGCAAGCCAAGGCGCTGCAAAGCCGCATTGATATTGCCGGCGAAGCCGGCGACCTGGTTGAAGAGTTCATCGCCGATGAAAAATCCGCCGGCAATGATACCTCGGCGCTGGAAACGGCGCTCAGCACCTTCCGCACCAAAGTGGCCCAGGCCCAAACGCTGCACGATACCGCCACGCAAACCCTCGAAACTAAGGCCGGGTTTGATGCCAATGATAATGTGACCGACGCCCAACAGGCGCGGACCACGCTTGAAACCGCTCACCGGGCCATTCAGGACGCCAACCAAACCCTGCGGCCCGCCGGCCAGGATTTGCGCCAGGCGCTACGCGATTACCGCCAGAATAAACGCGGCAACAAATAACGCCGGCTCCTCAACACAATCTCAAAGGCCAAAACCGCCAGCCCGGTTTTGGCCTTTTGATTTTATTCCCGGTTGCCCCGGAATTGTTGCTTTGCTTCCAATAACAAATGTGTTATGATTAGTTGAAACAAGCTAAATGGTTTTTTATTTGGGCAAAGGTTTACAGATTGATGGCTGAAGCACAGGACGAGGCGCAACTCTCAACCCACCAACTCGATTGGATGGTTTCTAATTTAAGATGGGGCTGGCTGCTGTTGGTGGCCTTGTTTGTGGTGGCCGAGTATTTTCTGGCTCCGGTTCCGCCTCAAAATTTTACCCGCCTGCTGATTGTGGTGGGGTTGGGGTTTGTGATAAACGCCATTTACGCCGGGCTGCTGTGGGCCGATTTTTTCCCGGATTGGCTGGCGTTGGCCGCGATAGTGCTCGATGGATTGTTGGCGGCAATTTTGTTGCTGATGGCGCAAAATCCGTTGTTGTTGCTGCCGCTGGTTATCTTTCCGGTGCTGGTAGCCGGCGTGCGCTGGAGCCTTGAAACCGGGTTGCTGGTGGCAATGGCGGTATCAACCGGTTTGGCGCTGCCGCTCATTCAGCTTTTTATCAACCAGGCTGACCGGAGCGAACTGACCACCGCCCTGCTTTCGGTGGGAACCGGCATCTTCACCTTGATTTTGGCCGGCGTGTTGCCCGGATTTTTTGTGGGGTTGCGCCTTGAAGTGGCGCAGGCCGCCGATAAAGTCGAAATTGAGCAGTTGCAAATTGAAAACGAGCACGGCAAACTGATTTCAGAAATGGCGGCCACGCTCAGTTCTACTCTGGATTACCGCCAGGTGCTCAAAGCCACCATTGATACCGCTTTTTTGGCCATGTCGCAGGTGGGCGAAAAGGATGATTCGGCCATTGGCATGGTGCTGTTGTTTGAAGGCGAAGATGGCCGGTTAACCCTGGCAACCGGGCGCAACATTGCCCGGCGCGATCAGGGGCGCAAGGTTAACGCCAGCGACGGCATTTTGGCGCGTGCGGTTAACTCCGCCGAAGTGATTATCATCAACCAGGCCAACCGCGATAAATCTATTGCCCAGTTTGCCTCAACGCCGGGCGCGCGGTCGGTTATCTGCGCGCCGTTGCGGGCCGGTTTTCAAACCTACGGCGTTATTTTGTTTTGCAGCACCCAGCCCAACGCCTACACCGGCGCCCACAAAGAGTTGCTGGGCACGGTTTGCAGCCAGGCCATCATTGCCATGCAAAACGCCCAACTGTTTGATGATGTCCAACGTGAGAAGCAGCGCATTTTAGAGAAGGAATCCGAAGCGCGGCGCAAACTGGCCCGCGACCTGCACGACGGCCCCACGCAATCGGTGGCGGCCATTGTCATGCGCCTGAGTTTCATCAAAATGGTGCTGGAAAAGGGCGATATCGTCAAAGCCATTGACGAAGTGGCTAAAGTAGAAGAAATCGCTTCGCACACCACCCACGAAATCCGCACCATGCTGTTTGCCATGCGCCCGGTAATGCTGGAAACGCAGGGGTTGCTGCCCGCCCTTAACCAGTACGCCGAGCGGCTCAACCAGAACGAATCGTTCCGGGTGAGCGTAAGCAACCGGGGCTACAACGGCCAGCTAAAACAAGAAGCCGAGGGCGTGATTTTTGCCATTGTTGAAGAAGCCGTGGGCAACGCTAAAAAACACGCTCAGGCATCGGAAATAAAAATCAATCTGGTGGCCAAAGAAGCCTCGCTGTTTGTGGAAATTCGGGATAACGGCGTGGGGTTTGATGTTGAAGCCACCCGCTCTACTTACGACCAGCGCACCAGCCTGGGGTTGATTAACATGGACGAGCGCGCCGAAATTGTGGGCGGAGAATGCACCCTGCAATCCGCTCCCGGCAAAGGCACGGCGGTTCAGGTAGAAATCCCCTTTGGGGGTAACTTGCGCGCCGGCTGATGGAAACTCAATGGGCCTTAGGGCTGGCGGCGGTTTTAATTCTGATGCCGTTGGGCTGGCAACTATTCAACCAAAAACAGGTTCAGGGGTTAACCGCTACAAGTTGGGTTAAGCCGCTGGCCCTGTTTTTTTATTTTGTGGGATTGCCCTACCTGGCGGTGCTGGTGGGGATAATCACGCCCCGGCTGTTGGGGCTGGCCGGCGGTGAGCAGTTGGCGCTGGTAGATTGGGGCGGGGCCAACCTGGCGGCTCAGTTGCAACTGGCCCTCACGTTGCTGCTGTTGGATTGGGTTTTGGCCGCGCCGGCTACCCTTATGGCCGGAGCGGCGGCGCTGCTGGCGCTGGCGGCGGTGGTTTTTTCTCTGCGGCGCGCCGGCGTGCCGGTGGTTGCCCGGCACTCCGGGCTGGCCATCTTTTATTACGGCCTGCATTGGGCGTTTTACCGGGCGATATTCTGGGCCATCACCGCGGATTTATATTTGGCCACGGTGCTGGGGGTGGGCGCGGCGCTGCTGGAATGGGCGCTGGTCTGCCGGGTTGCGCCGGCGCGCCGGGATGATTCGGTGGTGGTTAACGCCATCATCCTGGTTTTAACCGCGACGGTGTTTTTTTATAGCCCCAATTTGTGGCTGCTCTGGCCTGTTCACGGGTTAATGGCGGCGTTGGTTAACGCTAACGCCGGGCCGTCCAAATAATAAAATTCCGGCTGGCCTTCTTTGAGGGTAACAAACGGCAGGCCAGCCGGATTACAGTTGTTCAGCAGGTCGCCCAACTCCTCGGCGGCCTCAAACCGATCTCCGGTGGTAAAAATAAAGGTAACGCGCCGCCACTTGCCGGCCTCAATCGGCGGGATTTTGTGGCGCAACGGGCCAAGCTCAAATTTGTAGTACCACTGCTCGGCGCGTTGGTGGTTGGGTTCGTGGGGCAGCAACTCGCGGCGGGGCAGCAGTTCGTGCCCCAGAACTTTGGCGTAATAATGAACCGCCCATTTATCGGCGGCAAAGGCGCGGGTAAAGAAAAAAGCCAGCCAATCCAGATGGGGCGCTTGCGGTGGCGCGTGGTTAACCGGAATACGATACCAGCCTTCCGTTTGCACACGCTGCCAGTCGGTGGAGTTGTTCATGACCGCCACCAGCACCCGGTCATCGGGATAGATGAACATTAGCCGGCCAGAATATCTTCGATGGATTGCAACTCGGCGGCGGTAAATTCCAGGTTGTCCAGCGCGGCCACGGCGTCGTCAATCTGGCTGACTTTGCTGGCCCCAATCAACGCCGAGGTCATACCGGGGTGGCGCAGCACCCAGGCAATGGCCAACTGGGCCATCGTTTGGCCGCGCGATTCGGCAATTTTGTTGAGTTTTTCTACTTTGGCCAGCCGTTGCCGGGTAACTTTATCGCCCCAGTGCAGGCTGTTTTCGTACTTGGCGGCGCGGGAATCGGTGGGGGTGTTATCCAGATATTTGTTGGTGAGGATGCCCTGCGCCAGCGGCGAAAAGCAAATGCAGCCGATGCCTTCTTCGTCCAGCGTTTCGAGCAGGCCGTCTTCAATCCAGCGGTCGAACATATTGTAGCGCGGCTGGTGAATCAGACAGGGCGTGCCGAGGTCGCGCAGAATGGCGGCAGCTTGCTGGGTTTGCTCCGGGCTGTAGGTGGAGATGCCCACGTACAGCGCCCGGCCACTGCGCACAATGTAATCCAGCGCGCCCATAGTTTCTTCCAGCGGCGTGTTGGGGTCGGGCCGGTGGCTGTAGAAAATGTCCACGTAATCCAGCCCCATCCGTTTAAGGCTTTGGTCCAGGCTGGCCACCAGATATTTGCGCGATCCCCATTCGCCGTAGGGGCCGGGCCACATGTAGTAACCGGCTTTGCTGGAGATAACCAGCTCGTCGCGGAACGGCAGCAAATCCTGTTTGAGCAGCTTGCCAAAATTTTCTTCAGCGGAACCGGGCGGCGGGCCGTAGTTGTTGGCCAGGTCAAAATGAGTAATGCCCAAATCAAAGGCCCGGCGTAGCAGCGCCCGCTGGTTTTCCAGCGGATCAACGCCGCCAAAGTTGTACCACAACCCCAGCGACACCGCCGGCAGCAGCAGCCCGCTCCGCCCGCAGCGATTGTAAGTCATGGTATCGTATCGAGTTTCGGCAGGTATGTAAGGCATCTTTGTCCTCTTTATATAAGTTATGTGAGTTTAATGAGCGTGATGAGTTTTGTGAGTTGCGTGAGTTCACTCATAAAACTCACCACACTCCCGGAACTCTCCAACTCACAAAACTCACCCAACTTGCTTTTCTGTTTGATTTTCCTCAAAGCCGACGGCCTGGTTGACCACATACAATGGCCGCCCGCGCACTTCGTCGTAAATGCGGCCCAGGTATTCGCCCACAATGCCCAGTGAAATCAACTGGATGCTGCCCAAAAACAGCACCATTACCAGCGTGGTGGCCTGCCCGGCAAACGCCTCGCCCCCGCCCAGCCGGGCAATGATGACCGCAATGATAAACAGGGCGCTCAGCACGGCAATAATAAAGCCCAAAAATGTGGCCAGTTGCAGCGGAAAAATACTAAACCCGGTGATGGCGGTAATGGCAAATTTTACCATTTTGCGTAGCGGGTATTTGGTTTCGCCGGCAAAGCGTTCTTCGCGCACGTAATACACGCCGGTTTGTTTAAACCCCACCCAACTGGTCATCCCCCGGATAAACCGGTGATGCTCTTTCATGGCCTTCATCTGGTTTACCACCTGGCGGTCCATCAGCCTAAAATCGCCGGTGTCCAGCGGAATATCCACATCGGTGATGCGGTAAATCAGCCGGTAAAACATTTTGGCGGTGAACAATTTAAACCACGTTTCGCCTTTGCGCTCTTTGCGCACGGCAAACACCACCTTGTAGCCATCTTTCCATTTTTGGATCATTTCCAGAATGAGTTCGGGCGGGTCCTGTAAATCGGAATCAATCAGGATAACGGCATCGCCCTGAGCGTAATCCATGCCGGCGGTTACGGCCAACTGGTGGCCAAAGTTGCGGGCAAAATCAATAAAATGAACGCGCGGGTCGGCCTGGTTAAGCTGGCGCATAATCTCCGGGGTGCGGTCGCGGCTGCCATCGTTGATTAACACCAGTTCCCACGGTTCGCCGGTTTGGTTGAGCACTTCGGTGATGCGGCGGTACAATTCGGGCAGGTTGCCCTCTTCATTCCAGCACGGAGCTACAATCGAATAGCGGATGTTACCCATGTGTTTTCTCTCCAGGAAAAGGTACTCCACCCATTATAACCCAAAAGCGGCAGTTTGCGTATTTGCCACTTTTGTTTGAGGCAATTGACACCGGCGTGGCCTGTGCCTATAATCGTGCAGGTACGGGGAAAAAGATGACCGATAATTCTACCATCGAACTGATTAAACGTTTGTCCACGGCGATTGGTGTAACCGGCTACGCCGGGCCAAACAATATCCAAACCGTAGTAGCCGCCGAGTTTGCTCCCCTGGTTAACCGGGTTGACCGCGACCGCATGGGCAGCGTGGTGGGCTTAAAAACCGGCACGCAGCCCGGCCCTGCCCGCCGCAAAATTATGCTCGCGGCGCACCTGGATGAGTTGGGCGCGGTTGTCACCAAAATTGACCACAGTTTTATGCGCTTTTCGCGGATTGGCGGGCTGGATAACCGGGTGTTGATGGGCCAGGAAGTGATGGTGCATGGCCGGCGCGATTTGCCCGGCGTCATCGGCTCAATCCCGCCCCATTTTTTGCCCGCCGGCCACGATAATTCCACCATCAACCCGCAGGAATTGCTGGTTGATGTGGGGCTGCCGCCCGCCGAAGTAGCCAAACAGGTGCAGGTAGGCGATCTGATTTCGTTTTGCCGCCAGCCGGCAGAACTGCAAAACGGGCTGATTACCGGCAAAGCTATGGATAACCGTTCCTCGATTGCGGCGCTGCTGGTGTGCCTGCAAATGCTGCAATCGCTGCAACATCAATGGGATGTGTACGCCGTGGCCACCGCCACCGAAGAATGGGGCGCAAAATTTGTGGGCGCAACTACTCAGGCCTACGCCATCCGCCCCGACGTGGCCATTGTGGTGGATGTCACTTTTGCCGATGTTGACGAAATTGACGTGTCGTTAAACAAAGGGCCGGTGCTGGCGCTGGGGCCGGGTAACCACCCGGTAATGCGGCAAAAACTGGTAAAAACCTGCCAAACGCTGGAACTGGCCTATCAAAGTGAAATTATGCCCAGCGGGGCCGGCACCGATGCCCACGCCATCGAAGTGAGCCGCGAGGGTGTGCCCACCGTGCTGGTTTCGGTGCCCAGCCGGTATATGCACTCGCCGGTAGAGGTGGTGTGCGTAAAAGATGTGGAGCGAACCGGGCGGCTGTTGGCCCACTTTATCAGCAGCCTCACCGATACGTTTGTAGACGAACTTATTCCCACCGATTAAAATCCACCACAGGAGATAACCATGAGCGATGTGAAAATTGGGGTAATTGGCGGCAGCGGTCTGTACAAAATGGACGGGCTGACCAATGTAGAAGAAGTAACCCTTACCACCCCGTATGGCAACCCGTCCGATAATTACATTATCGGCACGCTCGACGGGCAGCGCGTGGCGTTTTTACCCCGGCACGGGCGGCACCATTCCATTAGCCCCACCGAAGTGAACAGCCACGCCAACATCTGGGGCATGAAAAAACTGGGCGTAAAATACATCATCGCCGTGAACGCCTGCGGCAGCCTGCGCGAAGATTACAAACCGCGTGATATTGTCATCCCCGACCAGTTGTTTGATCGCACTCGCGCTCGCGATTTAACCTACTTCAAAGGCGGTGTGGTGGTGCACATGAGCGTGGCCGAACCGTTTGAGCCGGCCCTATCGCAATTGCTGTACGCCGGCGTACAAGAAACCGGCGCGTCGGTTCATTACGGCGGCAATTTCATCATCATCGAAGGGCCGCGCTTCAGCACCATCGGCGAAAGCCGCGTGTTCCGCCGCTGGGGCTGCGATCTCATCGGGATGACCACCATCCCCGAAGCTTTTCTGGCCCGCGAAGCCGAAATTGCCTACGCCACCATGGCCCACATTACCGATTACGACGTGTGGCATCACTCCGAAGAGCCGGTTACGGTTGACGCCGTAATTGCCAACCTGCAAGCCAACGTTGAAGTGGCCAAACAAGCCCTCCGCAACACCATCAAAAAGCTGGCCACCGCACCCGAAATGCCCAGCCACAGCGCGTTAGGCTCGGCTATTATCAGCAGCCGCAAACGGGCCGATGTGCCCGCCGATACCTGGCAAAAGCTGGAGCTTTTGATTGGTCCGTACTACCGCTAAATACCTGAAAGTTAATGGGCCAGCCGGCAGAACGCTCTTTTCGGCGCTCTACTGGCTGGCTTTTCTATTTGTGGGGCTGGCGCTGACGCAACTGGCGCTGGCCAATGGCCAAAGCATCCGCCCGGCCACGTTTTTGCCGTTGCTGGTGTTAATGGCCACCGCCGGAACAACGGCCTTTTTTTTGTCGCGCCGGTTGCCTACCGGCGACCCGCTGCTGCTGCCGGTTACGTTTTTTCTGAGCGGGTTGGGGCTGGTGCTGATTGCCCGGCTGGCTCCGGCCTTTATTACCCGCCAGCTTTTCTGGCTGGTGGGCGCGGCGGCGTTGCTGTTGCTGGTAACGCTGCTGCCCCGCAACCTCGATTGGCTGCGCCGCTACAAGTACACCTGGCTGTTTTTTGGCCTGGCGCTGCTGGCCAGCACGCTGGTATTTGGCGTTAATCCCAGCGGCTACGGGGCGCGGTTGTGGCTGGAGTTGGGCGGCGTTTACATTCAACCCTCGGAATTGCTCAAACTGCTGCTGGTGGTTTTTCTGGCGGCCTACATGGCCGACCGCCGCCGCTACCTCATCGAAGCCCGCGCCTATTTGGGCCGATTACCGCTGCCGCACCCGGCTTATTGGGGGCCGATGCTGTTAATGTGGGGCTTCAGTATCATTCTGCTGGTGTGGCAGCGCGATTTGGGCGCGGCGCTGCTCTTTTTTGGCACTTTTTTGGGGCTGTTGTACGCCGCCACCGGCCAAACTCGCTACTTGTGGGCCGGGGCGCTGTTGTTGCTGGCGGCTGCCATTATTGGTTATGTGATGTTCGATGTGGTGCGCCTGCGGGTAGACGGCTTTTTAAACCCCTGGGCCGACCCCGCCGGGCGCTCGTTTCAAATGGTGCAATCGTTGCTGGCTTTTGCCAGCGGCGGTGTGCTGGGCGAAGGGCTGGGCCAGGGCTTGCCCACCGCCATTCCGGTGGTGCACACCGATTTTGTGTACGCCGCCATCGGCGAGGAATACGGGCTATTGGGTGGGCTGGCGGTGCTGCTGTGCTTTGCCGCGCTCATTGGGCGGGCGTTTCACATTGCCACGCGGGCGCAATCGGAGTTTGAGCAATTGCTGGCAACGGGCATTGGCACGTTATTGGGGCTGCAAACCATTGTGATTACCGCCGGCACGCTCAAATTGATGCCGTTAACCGGTGTTACGCTGCCGTTTGTTAGTTATGGCGGTAGTAGTTTGTTAGTCAGCTTTTTTATGGTGGGGTTGCTGTATTTTATTTCTGCCGCGCCGCCGGCGGCCCGCCCGGCGGTGGTGCCATCGGCTTATAAAATTCACCATTTGTCACTGGCGCGAGCCATCTTTACCGGATTGCTGGTGGTGGCGGGCGGGCTGTTGCTGTGGCAAGTGTTGCTGGCTCCGCTGCTAGTTTCTCGCAGCGATAATCCCCGCCCGGTGGTTGCCGCCCAAAAAATCAACCGGGGCCGGCTGCTCACCCGCGAAGGCATCCCCGTGGCCGAAACGCTGCTTGATGAGCACGGCCTGGCCGAACGGCGCTATCCCTACCCCAGCCTGTCGTCGGTAACGGGCTATTACAGCCTGCGTTACGGCTCCGGCGGCACCGAGGCCGCGTTTGACCCGGTGCTGCGCGGCACGCTGGGGCAAACCGCCACCGACCGGTGGCTTAACGCCCTGTTGCATCGTCCGCTGGTGGGGCAGGATGTGCGGTTAACCATTGATTTGCCGGCGCAGGCCGCCGCCGATGTGGCTCTGGGCGACCGCGAGGGCGCGGTGGTGGCGCTGGATTTGGCGACCGGCGCGGTGGTGGTAATGTCGAGCCATCCCACGTTTGACCCCAACACGCTGGATGAGCAGTGGGATTCGCTACGCTCCGATGCCCGCGCCCCGCTGTTAAACCGGGCCACGCAGGGGTTGTTTCCGGTGGGAGATTTAGCCCGGCTGGTAACGGTGATTGGCCTGGCCGAAGCCGGGGCCACGATTCCGGCCAATCCGGCGGCCACGCCGCTGGCTGAACTGGCCGCGCCGCTGGGGCCAGCCGGCTACCTGGGCACGGCGCACCAGTTGGGGCTGGCCCGCCCCGTGTTTGGTTTTCGCTCGGTGCCGGGGCTGCTGCCCAATTTGCCGCCCGCCGGCAAAGCAACTGTGCGCGATCTGGCGGTAACGCCGCTGCACCTGGCGCGGGTGGCGGCCGGGCTGGATTTGGCCGGGCAATTGCCCACGCCCACGCTTTCGCCAGCCGCCGAAACCATCACGCCGCAGCCGCCGGTTATCCGCCCGCACACCGCCCTGGTTGGCCGCAGTTTGCTGGCGCAGATGGATGGGCAAACCATCGGGTTAACCGGGCAAGCCACGCCGCAAGAAACCGGCCAGGGCTATTTGAGCTGGTTTGTGGGGCTGGCTCCCACCGTCACTTCAACCGTTACGGCGTCCGCATCGGTGGCGGTGGTGGCTGGCCAACTGGTGCTGGACCCGGCCCAAATCCCGGCGAATCCGCCGGTAACTGCCACGGTGACTGCCGGGAATGCTCCGGCGGCGCGGTACGTGGTGGTGGCGGTGGTCACTGCCGCTCAACCGGCAGAACAGGAAGCCTGGCGCATTGCCCAATCGGTTTTTAAAACAATCCTGACGGAATAAATCTCATACCCGGAGTAACATAAATGGCCGGCGCTTTTATAAGCGCCGGTCTGGCTACCTGACAGTTTTTAACGCGAATGGCGCGAATAAAACGAATGGTGCGAATGTTGTGATAAATTCCCTGAAAAATTCGTAATATTCGCCCAATTCGGGGTATTCGCGTTAAGAAGTTGCAGTTTCGGGCCTAAAGTGTCTAATTATGGCGGAATAATTTAGCGCACGGTAATCTGGCCAACGGCCACCACGTTATCCGGCGGAACAGACGCGGCAGCCGTAACCGGCAGGCGTTGGCCGGTGGGGGCGTAGTACCAGCCCACTACCAGTTGATAGTTGCCGGGCGGCAAATTGGGCGGCAATTGGAGGCTTTGGCGGTCAACTACCGGCTGGCCCGGCTGCCACGAGGTGGTGGGCCGGTAGCCCAGTTCATCCTGCGGCCCCCAATCGAGTTGGGCCACCACGTTGCCGCCGGCATCGCGCAGGTGGGCAAAGGCGGTTAAATCCACGGTGAGGGGCGCGTTGGTTTGCCAGAACAGGGTGAAGGGCAGCGCATCGCCGGGCCGGAGTGCGGCGGTGGGCAAGGTTACTCCCTGCAAATTGATTAAATCCCAAAATTGAGCCTGCTGCGGTTGGGCCGGTTTGGGGGCGGCGGGGGCAATCAATTGATAGCCGGCGCGCCCGGTGCGGCGGAATGTGCCCAGCCGCGTCCAGCTTTGGGCCTCGAACCGGGGGCCATCGGTTTGAGAGATTTTCAGGCGGCGCGAGGGCGTATCCCACTGACCGTTGGCCACGCCCACCGCCAGCGTAAATTCGTTGCCAATTTGCGGGGCCAAATCCACGGGCAAGGTGCTGGTGCGGATGATTTCGCCGGGCTGCCAGCGCGAGGTGGGATACCAGATGGTTGCCACCAGCGGATGTTCGGCGGTGGTTTCAATTACGTGGCCGGTGCGATCTATAAAAAATGGCCACAGCGTTAAATTTTGGTTGAGCGGCTGGATCGCCCGCCAGTAGAGCGTTAGCACCGGCAGCGCCTGCTCGTGCGCGCCCGGCGCCAGGCTAAACCCCAACAACTCCACTTTATCCTCAAACACAACGCGGGCGGGATATTGCGGCCTGAAATCGGCGGGATTTTCCACGCGGGCAAAATCAAAAAACTCAGCCGGCAGGGTGGTGGGCAGGTTGGGCCGGTTGTTGGCCAGCAGCAGGTAGCCATCGTAGGCATCAACCACGCCAAACCCCTGGCGTAAAAATTGCATCACCCGGTCACGCAGGGCCACCGGGTGCAGCGGCCAACTGTCCTCGGTTACGTCCAGCACAATGTGATCGGCGTCGTCAAGGCGATCAAAAATGTACAGCGTTTCGCGCTGGCTGGCGTGCGGGTTAAGCCGATCCTGAGCCGACAGTTTGGCCTCCGGCGGAATTTGAGCCAGCACGCGGGCGCTGCGGCGGGCGTGCTCGGTAATCTCTTCCCAGCCGCGAAACTGGCCGCCGCCGGGCAAATAACCAAATTGCAGGTGATAAGCCAGCGTGGCCCCGCCGATAATTAGCCCCAACGCTCCGTTAATCAGCGCGGGGGACAGCCGGGCCGGTAGCCAGCGTTGGGCATTGCGCGCGCCGTAAATACTGCTAATCAGCACCGCCGGCACCAGCGGCGCGGCGTAAATGAGCGAATTCACGCGCTGCATCGGCGTGAAGCTGCTGAACAGGTTAATGCCCAGCGAGGGCAGCGCCAGCAGCAGCGTGGGCGGGTTGAGCAGGGCCACAAACGCGGTGGGGGCCAACAGTAGTTTTAAATAATCCAGGGCGTTTACCGCGATAAGCTGATTAACAAATAGCTGCGGTTGCATGAATAAATTCAGCACAATGTGCAGCGGGTCGCTGCCCAGGTGGCCGTAGCGGCTCCAGTGGATGTTTTCGGTGCCGGCAAAGGTGCGGGGAATCACAAACACGGCTACAAACGCCCAGGCCACCGTTAACGCCATTGCGCCGATGCCCAGCCGGGTTTGCCGGTTGATGACCAGCGCGTACAACCCCATCAACAGCACAATCAGCGCGATTTCTTCTTTGCAGGCCACCGCCAGCGCCGCGAACAGGGCAAACCAGCCGGCGCGCCGGGTTTCTAAATAATAAAAAGCGGCCAGCAAAAAAGTGGGAGCCAGCGTTACGGCGTGAAAATCGAGCAGGGTGGCGGCTTGCATGGGCGGCAGCAGCAGGTAAACCACGGCAAACAACAGCGCCAGCCAATCATTTTTGAGGGCGCGGCGGGCCAGCGCCCACACCGGGATAGCGCCCAGCGCCACCACCAGGCTTTGAAAAATAAACAGAATTTCCGGGCCGGGGTAGATCAAGTACAGCAGCGATACCGGCAGCAAAATGGGTTCAACATGCAGGCTGAGGCGGCTGGTTGCGCCGGGCTGGTTGGTTTGGTGAAACCAGTTGCCCCGCGAGGTGTTCCAGATGGTTTGGCCATAGTTGCCCAAATCCAGCGCCCGCGACCCAAACGAGTAATAGTGGAGCGTGAGTTGCGTGGCAAAAAAAATGGTGTAGCCCAAAATACACAGGGCCAGCAAAATCTGGACGAGCCGTTGGTGAGTCATCAGCTATGCAGCAGGTGGGCCAGGCCGGTAAACAGGTAGCTGTAAAAAGCGATGCTGCCCAGCAGCACCAACAACATGCCCACCGCCAGCGCCAGCCAGTTGGGGCTGGGTTTGGTATCGGTCCAGGGCGTGGCCCCAATTTCGGCCAGGTTTTCGGTGGCGTTGGCATCAATGGGCGTTACCTCGCTGAGTTGGTGCAACTGGTACCACGCCTCCTGTTGCGAGCGCTGGTCATCGGCAAACTGAATTGCGCCCCGAAAGGCGTGAATGGCTTCGCGGCGTTTGCCTTTGCCCAGATAAGCCAGCCCCAGGTTAATGTACGCCGGGCCAAAATGCTGGTCGTTGGCAATGGCCTGCCGGTAGCGGGCAATGGCGTCGTCAAACTCGTTGGTCTGGTGGTATTCAACGCCCACTTTAAAGTGGATGTCGGCCACGTTGTTGCGGCGCTGGTATTGATCCACCGGAATCAGGCGGTTTGAGGCCAGGGTAGATTGAACCGGAGCCGTTTGGGCCGGGCCTGGTTTGGATCGCTGCAAATGGCGAATCAGGCCGAGGGCGGCCACAAAGCCATCCATAGTTGGCAGCGGCAGAATGCTGGTAAAACCAATCCAAAAGCTGGCCACGGCCAGTTTGGTGGTAAAAGCCAGGGCCAGCGCTTGCAGATCAAAAGCCGGCAGGGAGTCGATGGCCATAATGGGGAAAAAGAACTCAAAAATGGCGTCGGTGCTGGTTCCGCTGTTTTGCACCAGCAGCGCGGCCATAAACAAAGTGAGCATTAACGCAGCCAGCCCAAAGGTAAAACTGGCCAACGGCCCGGCCAGCGCGGTAAGGCTGATGGCCAACGGCCTGTTTTTGTAATTTTTCGGGTTCAGTTCCAGCGGGTCGGGCCAGCCAATGCCAAACAGCAAAAAAGAAATTGAGCCAAACCACGAAATGTGCCGTAGCGGGTTGAGCGTAAACCGGCCCCGCTCAACCGGCGAGGTATCGCCCAGGCAGTAGGCGGCCAGCGCGTGGCCCAGTTCGTGCACGGTGTAGCCCACAAGCAGGCCGGGAATAATCAGCAGGTTAGTCCAGTGCGGCGTTGGTATAAAACTGTTCATCCGTTAGCCGCCTGATCCAAGGTAAAGGGCACTTCAACCACATCGAGGCTGGTTTGCCGGTAAGTCATTTCGGCGCGGGCAATGTACTGCCCGGCTTCGTGGGGGGTGCGCAGGTGCAGCGTGAGCGCGGCCCGTGGCTCCTGGTGTTCCACAATGAGCAAACTGGCCACCGGCTGGCGCTGGCCGGTGAGGATGCTCAGCGTTACATCCGGGTAGGGGCTGGGCGCGGCAGCTTGAGGCTGGGCCGGCGCATCCGGCAGCAGCAATGCCACGTTTGAAACATGCGCCGGCAGATTTTCAACCGTCAATTCCATGGTTACGCGGCGATGGTCGGGTAACACCACCGGGTTCAGGGCGGTGATTTTGGGCAATTTTTCGGTCACAATTAAATCCTTGATGATTTTTGGTGCGGGGTAGTATACCACCAAAGGGGCGTTTCTGAGAAGTTGCCCGGGGCCGGGTTGAACGCCATCCCGCCAATTTTGTGAATTTTGTCATTTGTCCCATAATGGAACGAATGAATTTTGTAAACCTCTGGAAAGGAAAGGGAATGTCCAAATATCATCAACGTTTGGCGGGAGAGCAATCACTTAAAAAATGTTGCTCAGCCTGTTGCAACAACTTCTTTAAATTTTGGGGTCTGGCGGGGCTGCTGGTCGGCTTGCTGGGAGTGCTGGTGGGGCTGCTGCTGATGCGCCGGCGGCACAAACCGGCCTCTGGCGGCGAGCCGGGGCAGGTAAAATTGAGTAATTGGGGCAATTACCCCAAACCAACGGTAAAATTTTACGAATTTGATAACCTTGACACACTGCGCCGGCTAGTAACCGGCACCGATAACGTGATTGCACGCGGCAATGGCCGCTGTTATGGCGATTCGGCGTTGGCGCAGAATGTGATTTCCAGCCTCAAATACAACAAATTTTTAAAATTTGATGCCGCCGCCGGGGTTATTCGCTGCCAGGCCGGCGTTATTTTATCGGAGTTGCTGGAAGTTGCCGTGCCTCAGGGCTGGTTTTTGCCCGTAACGCCCGGCACCAAGCTGATTACCGTGGGCGGGGCCATCGCCTCGGATGTGCACGGCAAAAGCCAGCACAAAGCCGGTAACTTTAGCGACCACCTCATTGAAATGGAGTTAATGCTGGCCGATGGCCGGGTGGTGACTTGTTCCAAAGATAACAACGCCGATCTGTTCTGGACAACCTGCGGCGGGATGGGGCTAACCGGCGTGATTATCAACGCCACCATGCAACTCATCCCCATTGAAACCGCCTACTTTAACCAGGAATCCATCAAAGCCGCCAATTTGTCGGAGTTGATGGATTTGTTTGAAGAATCGGAGAGTTGGCCCTATTCGGTGGCCTGGATTGATTGCCTGACGCGCGGCAAAAATATGGGGCGCGGCATTTTAATGCGCGGCGACCACGCCCGCGTGCCGGATTTAGCCCGCGAGAATCAGCGCCGCCAGCCGCTCAACCTTAAACCCAAACTCAAGCTGAACGTGCCGTTCAGCTTTCCCGGCTTTGCACTCAATTCGCTCACCATGCGGGTGTTCAACTCGCTGTACTACCACAAGCAACTTTCGCCGCGAGTGGCGGCGGTGGTGGATTACAACACCTTTTTTTACCCGCTCGATTTTGTGGCCAACTGGAACCGGATTTACGGCAGCCGGGGTTTTACCCAGTATCAGTTTATTTTGCCCAAAGCCAATGGCCGCGAAGGCATGCACCAAATTTTAGAGCGCATCACCGCCAGCGGGATGGTTTCGTTTTTGGCGGTGCTCAAATTATATGGCCGGCAGCGCGGCTACCTGCCGTTTGCCATGGAAGGCTACTCGCTGGCGCTGGATTTTCCCATTCAGGCCGGGCTGTTTGAATTTCTGGATGAACTGGATCAAATTGTCTTGGCTTACGGGGGCCGCCTGTACCTAACCAAAGATGTGCGCATGAGCCGCGATATGTTTATGCAGAGTTACCCCAACGTGGACACATTTATCAACCACGTCAAAACCATCAACACCGACACAAAATTCAGATCATTGCAATCGGATCGGGTAGGGATTACCGCATGAAAACTGTATTAATTTTGGGAGCAACCTCCGATATGGCCGGGGCGCTGGCCCACAAATTTGGCAGCCAGGGCTACAATCTGCTGTTAGCCGCCAGAAATTCAGAGCGATTAGCCGAAACGGTGAACGATTTACGCATTCGGTACAATGTAACGGCCACGGCGGTTGAGTTTGACGCGCTGGATTACGCCAGCCACGCCGGTTTTTACGCCGGCCTGCCCACTCCGCCCGATGTGGTAATTTGCGTGTTTGGCTACCTGGGCAACCAGCAGTTGGCGCAAACCAGCTTTGCCGAAGCCGAAAAAATCATCAATTCCAATTACACCGGCGCGGTTTCCATCTTGAACATTGTTGCCAACGATTTTGCGGCGCGGCGGGCCGGCGCGATTATCGGCATCAGTTCGGTGGCCGGCGACCGGGGCCGACAGAGCAACTACATTTACGGCAGCGCCAAAGCCGCATTCACGGCCTATCTGTCGGGGCTGCGCAACCGGCTGGTGTCGGCCAACGTGCCGGTAATCACGGTGAAGCCGGGTTTTGTTCGCACCAAAATGACCGCCGGGCTGCCGCTGCCCGGCCCGGTTACGGCCAGCCCGGCGCAGGTTGCCAGTGACGTGTACCAAGCCTACGTAAAACAAAGCGATGTGGTGTACACGTTATGGCTGTGGCGCTTTGTTATGTTGCTTATCCGGCACATCCCGGAAGCCATCTTTAAACGGATGAAGTTGTAATCGCTCGCACTCCTGTTCCTAAGCGTATAAAAAAGACCGGCTCAAAACTGAGCCGGTCTTTTTTGGTTGGTTTAAGAGGCCGTTGGGCGATTATTCGCCTGGAACCGAAGCTACTTCTTCCTGAAACTCCCAGCGTTCCGGCGAGCGCCACAAGCTGGAAAGAATCAACTGGCGAATGAAGATCAGTTCTTTGGGCAGCCGGTCATAAAGTTTGGCAAACAGTTCTTCGTGCGAGAGCACTTCATCAACCCACTTGTGGCGGTCAACGGCCATTAAATCGCGGAACTGGTCGCGCGAGAAATCAATGCCGCGCCAATCCAGGTCTTCGTAGCGGGGCACGCGGCCCAGCGGGTTTTCTACACCGTAAGCCTTGCCCACCGAGCGTTCAACAATCCATTGCAGCACGCGCATGTTGTCGCCAAAGCCGGGCCACAGGAACTTGCCGTTTTCATCCTTGCGGAACCAGTTCACCGAAAAGATTTTGGGCGGGTTGGGAATGTTGCGGCCAAAGTTTAACCAGTGGTTAAAGTAATCGGCCATGTGGTAACCGCAGAAGGGTAGCATGGCAAACGGGTCGCGCCGAACTTTGCCCACTGCGCCAATGGCGGCGGCGGTGGTTTCGGAACCCATAGTGGCGGCCATGTAAACGCCGTAGTTCCAGTTAGAGGCCTGCACCACCAACGGCACGGTGTCGCTGCGGCGACCGCCAAAGATAAAGGCTTTAATCGGCACGCCGCTGGGGTTGTCCCATTCGGGGTCAATGGCCGGGTTTTGAGCGGCGGGAGCCGTAAAGCGGGCGTTGGGGTGAGCCGCCGGGCGACCCGCGTCGGGCGTCCAATCCTGACCGGTCCAGTCAATCAGGTGAGCCGGTTTGGCTTTGGTTAGCCCTTCCCACCACACATCGCCGTCATCGGTGAGCGCCACGTTGGTGAAGATGGTGTTTTTGCTGCAAGAAATGAGGGCGTTGGGGTTGGAGTCCATCGAAGTGCCGGGAGCCACGCCAAAATAGCCGGCTTCGGGGTTAATGGCGTAAATTTTGCCATCCGTGCCGGGTTTAATCCAGGCGATGTCGTCACCCACGGTGGTTACTTTCCAGCCTTCCTGTTCAAACGAGGCGGGCGGAATGAGCATGGCAAAGTTGGTTTTGCCGCAGGCACTGGGGAAGGCGGCGGCAACGTAGGTTTTGTTGCCGTCGGGTTGTTGCACGCCCAAAATGAGCATGTGTTCGGCCAGCCAGCCTTCATCGCGGGCAATTACCCCGGCAATGCGCAGGGCAAAGCACTTTTTGCCCAGCAGGGCGTTGCCGCCGTAGCCGCTCCCGTAAGACCAAATCAACCGTTCTTCGGGGAAGTGGACAATGTATTTGGTGTCGCGGTTGCAGGGCCACGAGATGTCTTTTTGGCCCGGAGCCAGCGGCGCGCCAATGGAGTGCAGGCAGGGCACAAAGTGACCGTCTTCGCCCAGCACATCGTAAATTTTGCTGCTAACGCGGGTCATAATGTGCATGTTCACCACAACGTAGGGCGAATCGGTCAGTTCAACCCCAATGTAGGAAATATGCGAGCCAATCGGCCCCATGCTGTAAGGGATAACATACATGGTGCGGCCCCGCATACAGCCATCGTAATGGCCGGTGAGGATGGTTTTCATTTCTTTGGGGTCCATCCAGTTGTTGGTGGGGCCGGCATCTTCTTTGCGGTGGCTACAAATAAACGTGCGGTCTTCTACCCTGGCCACATCGCTGGGGTCTGAACGGGCCAAAAAGGAATTGGGCCGTTTTTCTTCATTCAGTTTGATAAAAGTTCCGGCATCAACCAAAAGCTGGCACAGTTCGTCGTACTCGTTGGTTGAGCCATCGCACCAGTAAACCTGGTCGGGTTTGCAGAGTTCGATAGCCTCTTGCACCCATTCGCGTAATTGTTGGTGTTTAACGTTGCTTGGAATTTCCATAAATACCTCCTAATCAATTATGGTTTTACAGTTGGTATGGTTTTTGGCGGGTATACCCAAGGCTGTCTACAACTCTGGCATATCTCTAACCCCTATTTTCAGGCTTTACTAAAACGTTCCTCCAACTCTTCCAGCATCATTGCTGCTTCCACCAATTTATCTAAAGGATTGTCGTTACCGCGATAGTAACGGTAATCGCAGGGCATTACATCAAGCGCCCGGATTAAATCCTGGTGGTTGTTGCGAATGGCGACTTCAGCGCCATTGTACCAGCCGGCAATTTCTTCCAGCGACGCTTCCATAAAGTTTACTTTGCGCACCGTGTAATCCAGCGCCGCGGCCCAGTTGCCGGGCTGGCTCAAATCCAGCGGAGCCGTGCCGATAGTCACCCGGTACTCAACCCACATCTGGATAGCCGCGCCCACAATTTCCAGTGGGATGCCTTTTTGTGGCATTACGGCGGTTAACAGGGTTTCCACATCGTCGAGGGCGTTGCTAAAAAGCGCCTCAAACCGCTCAATCAGGGTTTTGTTGGTTTCGGTGCGCAGGTAGTGGCCCAAGGCTTGCTGCATTTGCTCGTAATCGCCCATACGAACCTGGGCGCGCGCCAGGTTTAGATGGTATTCGGCTTCCATATCATCAAGACGGGCGGCTTCCTGGAACAGGGTGATGGCGCTTTCCAGTTCCCAGTGCTCGAAATGGTCTAATCCGGTGCGGTTTAAGGATTGGGCACGTAACTTATCGGTGGTAGATGCCTGTCTTTTCATCAGTCAGCTCTCCTCACCTTTGAGTGGATGTGATTTTTACAGCCCGCGGAACCTTAGGCGGCAACTGCTTCGGCTTTTTCCGGCGGGCTAACTTCAGCCAATTGTTCTTCGGCCAACAACCGCTTGAGGGCGGCAATAGATACTTCGAGCATGCTTAAATCTGGCTCACGGGTGGTCATTCCTTGGAGAGCCAAACCGGGGGCAATGAGCATTTTTATAATGGGATTAGCCTGGTGGGCGGCGCTGAATTTTAAAAATTCGTAGGCAATTCCGGCAATCACCGGGATTAGCACAATCCGCGATACCAGCTTGAGCCAGATGTTGGGGTTGCCTACCAACGCAAAAATAAAGATAGAAATTATCATCACCACCAGTAAAAATGCCGTGCCACAGCGGGGGTGAACAATGCTGCTTTGGGCCACTTTTTCCGGCACCAGTTCAACATCATTTTCATAGGCATTGATGGCTTTGTGTTCGGCGCCGTGGTAGCCAAATACGCGCTTTACATCTTCCATGTAGCCAATGGCCCACACATAGCCAATAAACAGCGCCAACCGGACAACACCTTCGATCAGGTGTTGCACCAAAATTGGAATATCCACAAACCAGGTAATCAGGCTGATGAGCGCCAGCGGGCTGACAAAAAAGATGGCCAGCGCCAAAACCAGCGAAACGCCTATTGCACCCCAGGCCATTGGCCCGGAGAAATTAACATCTTCTTCGCCAATCGCCACATCGGCGGAGTACATGAGCGTGCGCATGCCCAGCACCAGGGTATCCCACAGTAGGGTAAAGCCCCGCACAAACGGCACTTTGTTGACAAAGCTGGCATAAATTCGGGGGTTGAGCGGCTCGGTGTGCAGCACAATTTCGCCTTTGGGGTTGCGCACGGCCACGGTCATGTGTTTGCGGCCACGCATCATCACCCCTTCGATTACGGCCTGCCCGCCGTAGTTAAATGGTTTGCTCATTTATCCCTCGAAATAAGTCTACTCACTGAGTTTAACGATTGTACCCCGATTTTTATACATTGCAAAACTAACTTGCAGGGCCGTGGGGTTACGGTTTTGAAGTGTCCGGCTGGTTTTCGGTGTAAATAACCCGCCGGGTCAGCATGTACCAGTTTTTAATGGTGTTAAACCGGTCGCTGGGGTTGGTCAGTGGCGCTAACTGCACGTCGTACACATCTTTGCTAACGCCGTAGGTGTAAATGGGGTAATATAAAATTAGCGCGGGCACTTCATCGGCAAAAATGCGCTGAAATTCAAAGTAATAGTCATTTCGGCGGCCCCGGTCGGTGATGGTGCGGGCGTTTTCCAGCAGCTTCGAGGCGTCGGTGTTGTCCCAACCGGCGTAATTTTGGCCGTCTTTAATCTGGGTTTGATGCCAGAATGGGTAGGGGTCGGGGTCGCCGGCCACCAGCACTTCGGCCAGCGCGGCCTCAAATTTGTGGCCAACCAGCCGCTCGCCCAGCCCGGCCCCCACAATTTCCACCGTGGTCGAGATGCCGGTGCGCCGCCACTGGTCGCTTACGGCCTGGGCCACGTTGATTTTGTCCGGCTCGTCACTGCTCAATAACTTAAACGCCAGTTGCACCCCGTTTTTGTCGCGCACGCCGTCGCCGTTGGTATCAACCCAGCCGGCGTCGTTTAAAAGCTGCGCGGCGTGGTTGGCATCAAACCCAATGGTGGGCTGGTTGGGGTTAAAGGCCCAACTCCAGGGCAAAATTGGGCCGTTGGCCGCCAGCGCCTGCCCGTTAAGGGCTTTGTCAATGATTTGCTGCCGGTTGACTGCGGCCAGCAGCGCCTGCCGCACGGCTTTATCCTGAAAAAACGGCAGGGTGTCGGGGGCTTGCAGGTTTAGGTAGATAATATCGTAGCCCGATAGCCGGCCACTATACAGGTTCAGGGTGTCTATGGTTTGGGCCTGGGGCACGGCTACCGGGGGAATTTGGCTCACTCCTTGCACGTCGCCGTTTTTGTAAGCCGATAGCGTTTCCTGGTAGCTGGAATAAAACCGAAATTCCAGCCGGGCCAGACGCGGTTTGGTGTCCCAGTAAAACGGGTTGGCCGATAGCCTGGCCCGCTGCGCGTTGATTTCATCGAGTTTGAAGGGGCCGGTGCCGATGGCGTTGAGGTTAAAGGGATGGTTCAGCAAATCGCGGGCCGGCATATTTTTGAGCAAATGCTGGGGCAAAATGCCAATGGACGTAAACTCGGCAAACGAAGGCATTGGCTCCGGCAAAATAAACCGGATGGTGTAATCATCCAGCATTTCAACCGCCACCAAACTCCACAACTGGCCCAGGTAGGGCGCGCCGGGAAATTCGGGGTCTTGCATCAATTTAATGGTAAACACCACGTCGGCGGCGGTGAACGGCTCGCCGTCTTGCCAGCGCACATCGTGGCGCAACCGGAACACGTAAATCCGGCCATCGTCGCTTACATCCCAGGTGCGGGCCAGTTTGGGTTCAAGGTTGCCGCTGCCGTCAATGCTGGTTAATCCGTTAAAAATAAGGGCGGTTAAATCCTGGTCAATCTGATTGTATTGCGCCAGCAGCGGGTTGATAAATTGAGGGCGTCCGGCAATGGCCTCGGTGTAGGTACCGCCCACATCGGGGATAATCACGGTTTTGCGCGAAAGCGACAAAAAGCTCAAAAAAGCCAGCACCATCGCAATCCCGGTGAAGGTTAAAATGGCCTGCCAGCGAATGTAACGTCCCAAAAACCTATCCTTTGAAATTAACAAAATGCACAACAGCAAAAACTGTTGTGCATTGTTTTAAACAAAAATTTGGTAATGGGTGTGATTAGTGGATAAAGCCCACAATCAACAGCGAAACCAGAAAAAAGACAACCCCCAGCCCAATGGTGGCCTGGTACAAGGTTTTTTCAATGCCGCGCCGGGTGCGATACACGCCGCCATCGCCGCCAAACATGCCGCCCAAACCGGAACCTTTGGCCTGCAACAACACCAGCGCAATCAACGCGATTGATAAAATGATCTGGATAACCTGCAACGATATTGCCATAAACGTCAACTCCTGTTAACCCCGTTGGCTGTGGGGCATGTGCCTTTGAATTACAAGTTCGTAATTATATGCTGGCATAAGCGATTCAACAAACCGCTTTCCATAATTTTTTATCTGCGCCGCGCCGGGTAAAATAGCCTTATTCCAATCTGCTGTGGAGGCAAATCAATGCCACAATCTCTAGCCGATGCCCTCCCCTGGGCGTTCAAGAAAAATTTGGCGGCGCACTCCGCCGAAACCACCCCCGGCGGCTCCGTGGCCACGCGCTGGGTAAAAGTGGCCGAAAACCTCAACCCCGGCGAGGCGGTGGTCATCAAAGGCCGGCTGGATAGCCTCAACATCCCGGCTATTATCCAGCAAGAGGCGCTGGGAGCGGTATTGGGGCTAACCGTTGGCCCGCTCGGTTCGGCCAATATTTTGGTGCCGGAGCCGCTGGTCGAACAGGTGTTGGCTATTTTGGCCGACACGTTTGATCCCGACGAGGATTTTTTTACCGAAGACGATGACGAAGCCTGAAGGCTGGCCGCGCTGGTAGCGTATCATTATAGCTATGGTTAAATTATTACAAGGAGTTGAGCTATGATGGGCAAAAAACAACTAATCTGGGTATTAGCCGGTTGTGTGCTGGCCATCGGTCAGCTAATGCCGGTTGCGGCGCAAGCCGATGGTCAACGGTACACGGTGCAGCCGGGCGATACCTTGTTCAAACTGGCCGAAAAGTATTTAGGCGATGGCCACCGCTACCCGGAAATTGTGGCCGCCACCAACGCCAAACACGCCACCGATGCCACTATTGCCGCCATTGATAATCCCAACCGGCTTGAAACCGGAGCGGTGGTGTGGCTGCCGGCGGTCACCGCTTCTACTCCCGTTCCGACGGTCACTCCCGCCGGCAAAATCGCCTTTAGTTTTTGGAACAGTTCGCCGGAACGCTGCACCTACGAAATTGACATCATTGATGTGGCCGCCTGTCGTGCCGGAGCGGCGGAGTGCCAGGCCAGCCGGCGCGTCTTCCCGCTGAACAACGTCAGCGAGCCGGCGCTTTCGCCCGATGGCCAGCGGTTGGCTTTTCGCGGGTGGGGCGCTTTCCCGGAAAAATACAACGACGGCCAAACCAACCATCCCTATTACGGTTGTCCCGGCCCCTTTGTCGATAGAATGATGGCCCATACCACGCTCGATGGCCGCGATTACTACCGGCTGGGCGGCTTTTTAGAGGATTCTCACCCCGATTGGTCGCCGGATGGCCGGCGGCTACTTTTTGACACCCAACGCAACGGCGACAACATCAGCCGGATTATGGCCATTAGCGCCGATGGCCACACCGAAGAAACGCTCCGCATTGCCGGGCAGCAGCCATCGTGGTCGCCCGATAACGATCACTTTGTTTTTAGAGGCTGCGATTCCACCGGCAACCGCTGCGGTTTGTGGCAGGCCCGGGCGCTGCCGGTTGAAGCCTGGGATTTGGATAAAAATTTGGTTGGCCCCGTGCTTGTTCAACCCGAAGCGGCTCAGCCCGATTGGTCGCCGGTTTCAAACCAGATTGTGTACCAAAGCCCGGTGGGCGGCAGTTGGGATGTGTACGTTATCAACGCCGATGGCTCCGGCCAGCAGCAACTCACCAACGACCCCGACATCGAAGGGCTGCCGGTGTGGTCGCCCGATGGCCGCTGGATTGCCTACCTGTCCAACAGCGGCGGCAATTGGGGCATCTGGCTAATGCAGGCCGATGGCCGTGAGCGGCAACAACTGTTCGCCTTTGACGGCGGCATTTTTACGCCCCAGGCCGTGCCGCCCTACGGCGCGCGCGATTGGCTGGATGAGCAAATCTCCTGGTCGCAGTAATCCGGTTTCCGGCTAATAATCGCCGCCCGTTTCGGTGTCGTCCGCGCCAATAACCGTCCATTTGCGGCCCTGGCCGGGCGGCGAAAGCGTGGGCAGGGTTAGCGGCGGTTGCGGCGACAGGTTGGCCCTTTCGCTGCCGTTGATAACCACCACCGGCGGCTGGTACGGCGGCGGCAGGTGCGGTTCCGGGGTGGAGCGGGCGCGGGTAAACACGTAGGCAATCACCACCGCCGTGGGAATGCTGCCCGCCACCCCCAGCAACACGCCCACAATTACCGCCAGCGCGTCGGCGCTGATGCGCGTGCCAATGACAATGGCCAGCGTTACGGCAAAACTCACCCCAATTATCAGCAAACCTTTTTTCATGGCCGCCTCATTTAATCAACGCTAATTGATGGCCAATCAGCGCCCGCAGGCCGGGGCGGGTGGGCTGTTGCCGTCCCTCGGTGCCGGTGGCTGCCAGTAATTCGGGCCGGGGCTGGCCGGTGTAGTAGCGTTGGCGCAGGCGGCGTACCTGCTCCCGAATGTCGGCCTCGGACACGTAGGCCGCCTGAAACCGCACCACCTGCCCTTTGGCCACCAGCAAAAAATCGCCCCGGCCCAGTAATTTTTCCGCGCCCGTGCCGGGCATGCCGGCAGCCACCCGCGCGTCGTCGGCGCTGGTAACGCTGCCCACCAGCCGCACCGGAAAATTACTCCGCGTTAACGAGCCGATGGTTGCCGCCAGCGGTTTTTGGGTGCAGGCAATCAGGTGCAGCCCGGCGCTGCGTCCACGCTGGGTAAGCCGGGTGAGCAGCCGGTCTACCGCCCGCCCGCCTTGCTCCATCAAATCGGCCACTTCGTCAATAAAAATCACCAGCCGTGGCGAGGAAACATTCTCCCGGTCGCGCCGCACCATCTCGGTGACTAATTCGCCCAGCAAAAATATGGCCTGGTGCACATCGTCAACCACCGGGCGGAGCAAGTGCGGCAGCGGGCCGTCCGCATCCGGGTTGGCCAATCCCGCAAAGCCGTTACGTTTGGGGTCAATAAAAACAAGCTGGATATCGCCCAGCCGGTTGTGCATGGCCAGCGACAACGCCATGCTGCGGGCCAGCGCCGTTTTGCCGGAGCCGGTGGTGCCGGCCACCAGCACGTGCGCCACCTCCGGCGACGACAGCCGCAGTAGCAGCGGTAAGCCGGTTTCGTCCAGCCCCAGCACGGCGGTTTGGCGCGGAATTTGGCCCAGTTGTTGGTTCAGTTGGAGCAAATGAACGGTTTGCGGGTTGGCGCGAGGCACTTCAATGTGAATAGCCGCGCCCTGCCGGGCAATGCGCACGCTGGGAGCATCCAGCCGCAGCGCAATTTCTTCGGACAGGGCAATAATCCGGGCGATTTTGGTAGAAACTTCGGGGAGAAGCTGGTAGCGTACCCAGCGCGGGGTGATGGTGCCGCCCACCACGCGCGCAATCAGCCGGTGGCCGGCCAGCACCGTTTCTATTTGATCGGCCTGATATTCCAGAATGGGTTGGGTTGGTGTGGCTGCAAGCACAAAAAATCCCCTTGACTTACAATCTATATGTAGATTGTACTAGAACATACGTTCTAGTGTCAAGAGGAAAACACAAAAGTGACTCGATTTTTAAGGTCATCGAGTCACTTTTTGTATTAACCGGGGTATTGCTTTAATTAAAAAATCAGGCGGCGGCAGCAGCGGCACGCGCTTTGTTGAGCGCTTTCATCAAGCGAGACTTGCGGCGGGCCGCATTGTTTCGATGGATGATGCCTTTTTGAGCGGCTTTATCTAACGCCTTAACTGCTTGCAAAATTGTGGCTTCGGCAGAATCCAATTCAACGCCGCTATCTACCATCGTCCGCGCTCGTTTTACGTAGGTACGCGCTGTGGTTTTGTAATAGCGGTTAACAATTCGTTTTTTGTCGTTTTGCCGGGCACGCTTGGCAGAAGATTTGATATTAGCCAACTTAATCCTCCAAACACATTACTTTAGGTAGGGTTCAAATCACACACGAACGTGCATTTTAGTTTTAAACGCCCGTTTTGTCAAATAGAACATAAAATCGTTGAATTACGCCTCTTTTTGGCTAACGTTAGCCGATTCAAACGAGGCCATCTCGTTGAGAAAATTGACTGCCGCCATAATGAGCGGGTACACCACCGCCGCGCCGGAGCCTTCGCCCAGCCGCATTTCTAAATTAACCAGCGGTTCCGCGCCCAGGCAGGCCAGCATTTTTTGGTGGCCGCGCTCGTGCGATTGGTGGGTAAAAATGCAGTAATCCAGTACGTGCGGGTTAAAGGCCCGCGCCGCCAGCAGCGCCGCCGAGGTGATAAACCCGTCAACCAGCACAATCATTTTCAGTTCGGCGGCTTTGAGCATGGCTCCGGCCATCATGGCAATTTCAAACCCGCCAAACGTGGCCAGCACCGCCAGCGCCGATGACGTATCCACCGGATTATTTTTGATAGCCTGCGCCAAAATTTCCTTTTTACGCGCCAGGCCGGGGTCGTCCAGGCCGGTACCCCGCCCCACGCACTCTTCGATGGGCACGCCGCCCAGCAGGCTCAACAGCACCGCCGCCGCCGAGGTGTTGCCAATGCCCATTTCGCCAAAACCGATGACATTGCTGCCGCCATCAAATGCGGCCTGCGCCAGCTCTGCGCCTTTGGCCAGCGCCGCTTCGCACTGGGCGTTGGACATGGCCGGGCCGTGCAGGTAGCTTTGCGTGCCGGGGGCAATTTTGGCATTAATCAAGTCCGGGTGCGGCGCAAAATCAAAATTTACGCCGGCATCCACCACTTTAATGCTGATGCCGTTTTGCCGGCAAAATACGTTGATGGCCGCGCCGCCGGCCAAAAAGTTGAACACCATCTGGTAGGTAACTTCCTGCGGGTAGGGGCTAACGCCTTCGCGGGCAATGCCGTGGTCGCCGGCAAAAACCAGCATGGTTGGTTGCTTCAGTTGCGGCGATAGAGTATGCTGAATGCGGCCAATTTTTAGCGCCACCCTTTCCAACGCGCCCAACGCGCCTAACGGCTTGGTTTTAAAATCAATTTTGTGTTGCAGTTGTTCGGTTAATTCATTTGAGAGAGGTTGAATATTGAAAGAAATCATGGTTTACCGTCCTGAAATTGATAGTATTGCGCCGGCTTATCACGGCGCGTTTGATTTTGATGAACTTGAAAAACTGGGGCTAAACCCCGCCGATGTTCTGGATTTTAGCGTTAACAGCAATCCCTACGGCCCTGCGCCCCAGGTGCGGGCGGCCCTAACCGCCGTGCCACTCGATTGCTACCCGGACCGCGAGGCCATCGCTTTGCGCCGGGCGCTGGCGGCGCGGTTTAACCTGGCCGCCGATTGTTTTGTGGTGGGCAACGGTTCCGCCGAGTTGTTCTGGCTGCTGGCTTTTGCCACGCTTACCGCCGGCAACCCGGTGTTGATCATCGAGCCAACGTTTGGCGAATATCGCCGCGTGTCAAGCCTGATGGGCGCGGCTATTCACACCTGGCAGGCTCCGCCGGATGATTTTTACCTCGATGCCGCCGCCATCACCGCCGAGTTGCGCCGCCTGCGCCCCAAACTGGTGTTTGTGTGCAACCCCAACAATCCTACCGGCCAAACCCTGCCGCCGGCCCAACTGGCCGAATGGGCCGGTGCCCAGCCGGATAGTTTGCTGGTGGTGGACGAGTCGTACCTGGGTTTTACCCCGGCGCTGGCTTCGGCGCTGACTATTCCGGCGCGCAACCTGGTGGTGATTCGCTCTATGACCAAGGATTACGCCCTGGCCGGGCTGCGCCTGGGTTACGCCGCCAGCCACAACCGGGCGCTCATCGCCGCGCTGGCGGCAGTGCGTCCGGCCTGGAACGTGAGCGGGCTGGCCCAGGCGGCGGGCCTGGCCGCGCTATCCGCCGGGGATTACCTGTCCCATTGTTTAATTAATCTCTACCGGGCCAAAGCCGATTTGTTGGCCGGGCTGGTTGAGTTGGGTTTTGCGCCGGTGCCGTCGGCCACGCACTATTTTTTAATGCGGGTTGGCCACGCCGCCGAATTCAGGCGCAAGCTGTTGCGGCAGGGTTTGCTGGTGCGCGATTGCGCCTCGTTTGGCCTGCCGGAGTTTGTGCGCCTGGCCACCCGCCGCCCCGAACAAAACGAGCGGTTGCTGGCGGCCATTCTCGCCATAACGTAGAAAATTGAAGAATTTCAGAGGTAATTACCGCACATAATCCCGGTTCATCGCTTTCGGTGGAGTACAACCATCATCACGCCGATTACCGCCACCCCCAACGCCGTGGCCACATCGGCCAGGCGCAGCGCCCGCCGCACCGTATCGGCGGTGAGCGGTTGCTGCCCGCCTTGCAGCGCGTACACCTCGCGTTTACTCAAGGTGACTTCTAACGCGCCGGCGGCGGCGGCCATAGTCCAACCGGCGTTGGGGCTGGCGGTACGGGCGTGTTGAGCCAGCATGGTTTGCGCGGCATTTTGGCTGTTTTCGCCGACCAGCCAGGCCGCCGCCACCACCAGCCAGCCGGACAACCGGGCCGGCAGCCAGTTGAGCGCGTCATCCAGCCGGGCCGCAAATTTGCCCAACTGCTCAAACTCGGCGGTGCGATAGCCCCACATGGCGTCGGCGGTGTTGGCAAAGCGATACGCCCATGCGGCGGGCAGCCCGCCCACCGCAAACGCCGCCAGCGGCGAAACCAGGCTATCGGTGATATTCTCTGCCAGCGATTCAACCGTCGCGCCGATAACTTCTTCGGCGCTGAGCTGGCTGGTATCGCGGCTCACCAAATGCCACGACAGGAGCCGCCGCGCTTCGGGCAAATTGGCGACGGTGAGCGGTTGCAAAATTTCTTGCACCGCGCCGCGCAGGTTGCGGTAAGCCAGCACGGGCTTGAGCAAAATCGCTGAAAAAAGAAGTGGGAATAAGGAAAATTTTGCAGCTTTGCGATTTGGGGTTATGCCGGGCTGTAACAGCCGGAGCGGTAGTGCAAAGAGGGCCAGCCCGGCCAAAATCCAGCCCGCGCCAAACCAAAACCGATGCTCCGCCGGGGCGTTTTTGCGGCCCCAACTGAGCCAGTTGCCCATCAGCACCACCGGGTGAAAACGGTTGGGCGGGTCGCCCCAGCATAAATCAATGGCCAGCGCCAGCAGCATCACTACAACTTGCGGCATGTTACACCTGCCCTGCGATAATCTGGCGCAACAGTGCCATGTCCAGGTGGGCGCGAACGTGGTCGGCCAGCCGGTTGTAGGCTTGCTGCCGGTCAAACAGGCAGCCGTTGTGTTGCCAGCCCAGACTGGCCAGCCAGGTGTGGCGCAGGGCATCGTTATCAAAGATGCCGTGCAGGTAGGTGCCCCAGCAACGGCCATTGGCCGCCACCACGCCATCGGCGTGGCCGCCGTTTGGCTCGTTGATGTGGCACACCGCCGACAGGTCGCTGGTGGTCAACTCACTGCGACCCATGTGGATTTCGTAGCCACGAATGGGCAGCCCGCGCAATTCGGCCAGCGGGCCGGTTTGGGCCTGCATGGTGGCCTGCACCTGCACGGTGCGTTTATCACCGGCAAAAATGGTTTGCACCGGCAGCAGTCCCAGCCCCGTTGCCTGCGTGCCGGGAGTGGCCTCGCTGCCGTCCGGGTCGAACAGGCTGTGGCCCATAATCTGGTAGCCGCCACAAATACCCACAATCGCCGTGCCGGCATGGGCCAGCGCCGTAATTTTGTCAGCCAAATCACTTTCGCGTAGCCACTGCAAATCGTCCAGCGTCATTTTGCTGCCGGGTAAAATCACGGCGGCGGGCGCGCCCAATTCGGCGGCGTGTTCCACAAAACGCACCTGCACGCCCGGTTCGGTTTGCAGCGGGTCAAAATCATCAAAATTAGAGATGCGCGGCAGCCGGATTACGGCAATGTCTACCGGCGTAGTTGTGGCGGGGGAGTGGTGCAGCGGCTCATCCAGCGCCACCGAATCTTCGGCGGCGACGCCAATGTGCGGCAGGTAGGGGATAACGCCCAGCGTGGGCGTGTTAAAGGCGCGTTCTTGCAGCATTTTCAGGCCGTTGCCCAGCAGGCTCACATCGCCCCGGAATTTGTTGATGATAAAGGCTTTGATGAGTTCGCGCTCGGCGGGTTCCAGCAGCATCAGCGTGCCCACCAGCGCCGCGAACACGCCGCCCCGGTCAATATCACCTACCAGCAGGGTGGGGGCGTTGGCGTATTGCGCCACGCGGGTGTTGACAATATCGCCTTCTTTCAGGTTGATTTCAGCCGGACTGCCCGCGCCTTCCATAATCACCAAATCAAAGCGGCTGCGCAGCCGGTCGAGCGCGGCGGTAACGTTTTCCCACAAAAACGGCTTGAGGCTGTACCAGTTTTCGGCGTGGATGTGCGTGTGCGCCCGCCCGTTGAGCACCACCTGGCTGCGTCCGTGGCCTTCGGGTTTGAGCAGCACCGGGTTCATATCAACGTGCGGAGCCACGCCGGCGGCTTCGGCCTGGGCAATGGTGGCCCGGCCAATTTCGTGGCCGTCGGGGGTTACGCCGGCGTTGAGGGCCATATTTTGCGCCTTGAAAGGGGCCACGCGGTAGCCTTCTTGCGCAAAAATGCGGCAGAGCGCCGTCACCAAAATGGATTTGCCGGCGTTGGAGTGCGTGCCCAGAATCATCAATGTTTTGGCGGTCATACCATTCCTTCCAGTTGATAGGTGGTGGTGGCAAACAGCGGCAGTTCTGCCACAATTTGTTGGGTAAGTTGGCCCGGTTCCAGCCGGTAGCCGCCGGGCGCAAGCCGGGTGGCGGTGATTGGCCCGTTAAACCGCACCGCCAGCCAGCGGGCCGGCTCGTCGAGGGGCGTGCCGGGCGGGTAGAGCAACCCAATCAGGCTGCCGCTGTGGGCGCGCACCACGCCCAGCGCGCCGGTGGCGGCGGCCCAGTGTTGGGCCTGAGCCAACAGCGGGTTAAACAAAATGGGCTGGTAGCTTGCCGCGCTCAAGCTGGCGGCAGCGCCGATGGCTTCGGCTTTGGCGTTGAGTGTGCCATTTTGGAGCAGCGTCAGCGCCTCGGCGGTGGTTGGCCCCAGTTGGCGCAGAGCGGCCAAATTGAGCTTGCGGTTAAAGGTGAGCGTGTCTACCACCTGGCCGGGGTCCAGCATTAGCAGCGGCAGCGCCGGCGTAGGGCCGATGGCTTCAAAATGGCCATTATCGCGGTAGGCCAGCATGGTCAGGTGGTTGAACATGGTGCTGTCGGTGGGTTCAACCTGGCAGGCCAGCCGGGCCAGTTCGGCGGGGCGCAGCGATTGGCCCAGAGCAACGGCCAGCCCGGCCATCGCGCCCACCACATCGGCGGTGCTGGAGGCCATTCCCCGGCCCGATGACAACTGGCTGTTAACGGCAAAGGTTGCGCCCGCCGCCGGACGGTCTAAATAATCAAGCGCCAGCCGGGCGGCGCGGCGCAGTTTATCAAACCCGCGCGGCCCGGTTAGCCGCGCATCGGCGCGGAGGGAAACCGTAACCCGGCTGTACAAATCAATGGGGCAGGATACCAGCACCGGCTTTTCCCAGCCGGGATGCCAGCCCTGCACCAGTTCGCCGCAGGTGCCAGGCACGGATACGGTAATCTTGGGATGGTTGTTCATTGGCAATTTAAGCCTCCTGGTCACATCCGGTGTAGGGAGTAGGGAATAAGACTACTCCTTGCTCCGTACCTCCTGTTTTTCCCATTTTTGGCAGGCCGCCACAAAATTTTCGGCCAGGCGCGGTTGGTGGGCAAAATGCAAATGCACATACGAGGCCACCAGATTGCCGGCGGCGTAGCCATCAAGCCGGGGCAGGCCGTCATCGCGGCGGGGACGAATGCGCCACGCCGCCGCGTTGGTGGCCGTGGCGCTGTCCTGCTCGGACCAGGTGCTCCAGTGAAATTCGTGGCCGCGCGTGGTGATGCCGGCAGGCAGCAAAAAGTTGCCGCCCGGCGATTCAACCAGCCGGTAGCCCAGGCTGACCAACTTGTTTTGCATTTGTACGTCGCCCGGCACCAGCCCGGCCATGGGGTGCCGTTGCCCGTTTAAATCGGTGATGGCCTGCGACAGGTACATAAAGCCGCCGCATTCGGCAAAAATGGGCATGCCGGCAGCGTGAGCCTGCCGCACCGCCGCCAGCAGCGAGGTGTTGGCGGCCAGTTGGTCGGCGTACAACTCCGGAAAGCCGCCGCCAAAATAGAGTCCGCCGGTTCCGGCGGGCAGCGTGGCAGCGGTGAGCGGGCTGAACAGGCAGATTTCCGCTCCGGCCTCGCGCAGTAAATCCAGGTTATCCTCGTAATAAAAGCTGAAGGCGGCATCGCGGGCCACGGCGATTTTGGTTTTGGGCGGCGCGATTTTGGCCTGGCGATTTTCGGCGACAAGCGCCACCGGTTTGGCCTGTTGAGCCAGTTCAATAATCCGATCCAGATCAAAATATTGGCTGATGACGTTGGCGGTGTGGGCGATGAAGCCGGTCAGTTCGCCGCGCTCGTCGGTGGGCACCAGCCCCAAATGGCGCTCCGGGATGTGCAGGTTGGCGTCTTTGGGCAGCCAGCCGACCACCGGCGCGCCGCCGGCAGCCTCAACGGCGCTTTTTACGCCCTCAAAATGGCTGGGCGAGCCGCAGCGGTTCAAAATAAAACCGGCCACGTTCAAATCGAGGTCGAACCGGGTGTAGCCCAGCGCCAGCGCCCCGGCAGAACGGGCCATTTTGCCCACATCCAGCACCAGCAGCACCGGCGAACCGGTCATTTTGGCAATTTGGGCGCTGCTACCTTCGTCGTTGGCGTAACTAAAGCCATCAAAAATACCCATTACCCCTTCAATCACGGTGATGTCGGCGGGGCGGCTGGCCTGTTCAAACAGGCGCAGGGCGCGTTCCGGCGGCACCATCCAGGTATCGAGGTTGCGGCAGGGCCGCCCGGCGGCCAGAGTGTGGTAGGTGGGGTCAATATAATCCGGCCCACACTTAAAGGGCTGCACGGCCAGGCCGCGCCGGCGCAGAGCGGCAATCAACCCCATAGTAATGGTGGTTTTGCCCACGCCGGAATTGGTTCCGGCCACCAAAAAACGCGCCGCCACGGGCTTACTCATCCTCGCCCAGCGGCACAAAGGCCGGGGTGTGGCCATCGGGTTGAAACCAGGTGAGGTGTTTGGCCAGGCTCACCACTTCGCCAATGACCACAATGGCCGGAGTGGCGATGCCGGCGGCGGTAATGGCTTGCGGCAGCGTTTCGAGCGTGGCCGTAACCGAAACCTGCTGGTTGGTAGCGCCGGATTGAATGGCCATGGCCGGGGTGGTGGCGGGCCGCCCGGCGGCCATAAGTTCCTGAGCAATCCGTTTGATCTGCTGCACACCCATCAAAATAACCAGCGTGGGAATGTTGCCAAACACGCGCCAGTCGGTATCCATTTTGGGCATGCCCGAGGCGTGGTGGCCGGTGATTACCGCAAACGAGCGGGCAATGCCCCGGTGCGTAACCGGCACTCCGGCAAATGCCGGCGCGGCCACCGCCGCCGAAACGCCCGGCACCACTTCAAAGGGCAGGCCGGCTTCGACCAGGGCCAGCGCCTCTTCGCCGCCGCGCCCAAACACAAAGGGATCGCCGCCTTTTAGCCGCACCACCAGATGCCCGGCCTGCACGTGTTCTACCAGCACCGCGTTGATTTCTTCCTGGGGCATGGTGTGCTTGCCGGATTCCTTGCCCACAAAGATCATTTTGGCGGTGGCCGGCGCTTCGGCCAGCAGTTCCGGCGCAATCAGCCGGTCGTACACCACCACTTGGGCCTGGCGCAGCAGGTTTAGCCCGCGCACGGTAATCAAATCGGCCCGGCCTGGCCCCGCGCCTACCAAATATGCTTTTCCGGTCATAATATCCTCACTCAGTAAAAAATAGCGAATTTGCGAATGGGCGAATTTGCGCCATCCGTAGTAATCTATAATTTTTCTTGCGCCAGCCATTCCGCGATTTTATCACGGAGTTGGGCCGCCCGGCGCGGGCTGGCCCCGGAGGTACTCACGGCAACCGTAACCCCCGGCTGATGAAGCACCGCCGGCAGGTAAAAGTTACCTTCTTCCGGCGCGTCGGCAATGTTGCACAGCAGGTTTAACGCAGCGGCATCCTGCGCCACCTGCGTGTTCACCGAGCGCGAGTTGGTGGTGGCAAACACCAGCCGCGCCCCGGCCAGATCGCCGGATTGGTAGGGGCGGCGCTGCCAGGCAATACTGCCGGCTTCGGCCCAGGCTTGCAGTTGCGGCGTGACCGTGGGACTAACCAGCACCACCCGCGCCTGCGTTGCCAGCAAGCCTTTTACCTTGCGCTCGCCCACGGCTCCGCCACCCACCACCACCGCCCGCCAGCCCGCCAACTGCGACAGGTTAACCGGGTAAACCGGCCGTTCGGCGCGAGCCACGCGAATGGGCAAACTGGCCGGTAAATTGGCCGCGCCCCGCCGCACAATCATCAGTGATAAATACGGCTGACGCACGCGCTCCATTTGGCGTAAATCGGCTCCGCGCACCACCCGTTCTTCCGGCAGTCCCAGTCGTTCCACATACACGGCCTGCTCCACCAGCCCCAACTCTTCCAGCGCATCCATAATCTGCGGAAAAACCGGCCCGGCTTTCATTAACACCAGCGTGGCAAAATCGGCCAGCAACCGGCGCAATCCGGCCAGATTGGTTTCGCGGCTGGCGGGGATAATGGCCAGCCGGTCATCGGTGGTGGTGAGCGGGGTGCGGGTTTGGGCCGCGCTGGCCGCAAACGAGGTAACGCCCGGCACAAATTCAAGCTCAATGGCTGGATACCGGGCGGCCAGAATTTCGGCAATGTAGGTAAATGTGCCGTACAGCAGCGGGTCGCCTAAAATAAGGTACACCCCGCGCCGGCCCGGTTGCAGCAGCCCGGCTATTTCGGCGGCAATGCCCTGCCACGCGGTTTGCAAAATGGCGGCGTCGCGGGTCATGGGCGTGGTTACGGGCACAACTTCGTGCCGGCCAGATAACCACGGCTGGGCAATGCGCAGCGCCACACTGTCGGCTTCGTCGGCGCTGCGCGGCACAAACACCACCTCCGCCGCTTCAATGGCTCGCATGCCTTTAATGGTAATCAGCTCGGGGTCGCCGGGGCCAAGCCCAACAACAGTTAACAGGGCGGTTTCATTCATGCGGTTTACTCCAGGTGACAATAAAAACCGGGTTGATGGGATCAAACCGCAGCATGTCCATAATGGGCACGCCACGGTTAATTTGCACTTGAGTGATGGTGGCGGTGGGCAGCCAGCGTCGCACCGTTGCCAGATTTTCCAGCACCACCAAATTGATAACCAGCCGCCCGCCGGGGCGCAATCGCTGTTGGGCCAGCGAGATAATCTCTTCAAGCTGACCGCTGCTGCCGCCCACAAACACCGCATGCGGGTTGGGCCAGTCGGCGCAGGCCGCCGGAGCCAGCCCTTCTACCAGATGCAGGTTGGCCGCCGGAAACCGGGCCAGGTTGGCGCGAATGTGGGCGCATAGTTCGGGCCGCTTTTCCACGGCCAGCACCGCCGCCGTTGGCTGCGAGCGCGCCGCTTCAAGGCACAGGCTGCCGCTGCCTGCGCCAATATCCCACAGCACTTCGCCCGGCTGCAAGCGCAATTCGGCCAAACTCAGCAGCCGGATTTCGCGTTTGGTAAGCTGCTGGTTCCAGGTTGAAAACGCCTCGTCGGGCAGGCCGGGCGGCGTGGGCACGGGCGGTGCGGTTTGCGGCCACACCACCAGCACATTCAGCGCCGCAAACTCGGCCTGGGCGGTTTCGGCCAGCGTGGCGCGGAAAATGCGCTCGTCCGCCCCGCCCAGGTTCTCGCACACGGCGCAGGGCGTGGTTGGAGCCGCACCCGTTGCCAGCAGTCGCCGGGCAATGGCGGCAGGCGTGTTGTGGTTGTCGGTTAAAACCGCCGCCAGCCGCGCCGCCAAAATCTGCGGGATGATTGTTTCGAGCGGGTGAGCGTGGGCGCTGAGCAGCGCCGCGTCGTCCCACGGTTCGGCCAGCGCGGCAAACGCCAGTTGAAACGCCGTGGGCGCGGCCTCAATGCGCAGTAGTTCCGGCGCAAAGTGGCGGCGCAACAGCCCGCCAATGCCGTAAAACAGCGGGTCGCCCGAAGCCAGCACTACCACGGTATGGCCCGCCGCCACCGCCTGCCGCAACCGCTCCAGCACGGCGTCCAGCGGGCCGGTCACGGTGATGGTTTCGCCGGCAAACTCCGGAAAGTAGCCAAGCTGGCGCGCGCCGCCCATCAGCACCGTGGCCGCGGCCACCCGCGCCAGTTGGCGCGGCGATAAATCCGCCGGGCCGCCGGCGCTCAACCCGATAACGGTAATCGGTTGCCCGCTCATAAGGCTGCCTGCCGTTGGTGCGCGGCCAGCAAATTGCCGTGCAAATCAAAACACAGCACTTCAATGCCAAACGCGCCGTTCACCAGAGTAAAAACGTGGTCGGCGGCTTGCCGGGCCAGTCGCGCTTCAAGGCCGGTAATGCCCGCGCTGCGCAAAATTTTTTGCGCGTGGTGAGCGGTGTTGGCCTGGCGCACCTGCGTTATCACGCTTTCATCGGCGTCCAACTGCCGCACCGATTCAGCCAGAAAATCGTGGTCAATGGTGCCTTCGCTGACGTGGGTTTGAAAACGCCCCTGCGCCATTTTTGAGATTTTGCCGATCATGGTTGAGATTATTACATGTTCCAGCCGCAGCCGCCGGGCCTGTTTGAGGCTGTAGTCCATGTGGTCGCCCACTTGCAAAAAGGCCAGCTCCGGCAGGTGCGGATATTGCCGCCGGGCGTACTGCTCGCTGCGGTCGCCGGTGGTAAAAACCACCTGCCGGATGCCGTTGGCGGCGGCTACTTTTAGCTCCACGTAAATGCTGGCTCGGTACGCCGACTGCGAAAAGGGTTTGACAATGCCGGTGGTGCCCAAAATGGAAATGCCGCCCACAATGCCCAGTTTGGGGTTGAACGTTTGTTGGGCAATGGCCGCGCCGTTGGGCACGCTGATGGTTACGCTGAGGCCGCGTTCGGTCAGGTTGGTGGCGTGTTGAGCAACGGCCTGCTCAATCATTCGGCGCGGGGTGGGGTTGATGGCCGGTTCACCTACATCTACCGGCAACCCCGGTTTGGTGACAACGCCCACGCCTTCGCCGCCGGCAATCACCAGCCCCGGCTGGTTGATCCATTTTACCGTGGCCAAAATTTCTGCGCCGTGGGTTACGTCCGGGTCGTCGCCGGCATCTTTGATAATGCCACAGGTTACGCCCGTGGCGGTCACTTCGCAGCGGGCAAGGTTAAAGGTAACGGCGCGGCGAGCAGGCAATTCGATGGTAACGGTGGCTGTCGGTTGCCCGCTGACCAGCGTTTGGGTGGCGGCAGCGGCGGCGGCAGCGGCGCACGCGCCGGTGGTAAACCCCTCGCGTAAATTTGGTTTGCGCCAATCGGCGCGGGACGGTTTTTCTGAATTTGCCATCACTTGCCTTACTCGGCCAGCGCCATCCGTAACAGCGCGTTGAGCGTGGCCGCCGCTATCGGCGAGCCGCCCTTGCGCCCCACCGCGGTAATGTACGGTACGTTGAGCGTGAGGAGTTCATCTTTTGACTCGACGGCGCTGACAAAGCCTACCGGCATACCCACCACCAGCGCCGGGCGCAGATTTTCCTCACGCACCAGCCGGATTACTTCAAGCAGGGCGGTGGGCGCGTTGCCAATGGCCACAATCCCGCCGTTGATATCGGCGGCGTGCTGGCGTATGGCCATGGTTGAGCGAGTGGTGCCGGCGGTTTCGGCGGCAGCCTCAACCGCTGCCGCGTCAATGGCGCACAGCTTGCGCCCGCCCAGTTTGGCCAGCATGTGGCGGCTAATGCCGGCTTCGGTCATGCGCACATCGGTGACAACGGTGCAGCCGCGCCGTAGCGCCTCAATGCCGGCTTCAACCGCGCCCGGCGAAAAGCGCATAATCTGCACAAAATCAAAATCGGCGCTGGCGTGGATAACGCGCACCACCACATTCAGTTGCGCTTCGGTAAAGGCGTGCGCGCCCAGTTCGGCGCGGATAATTTCAAAGCTTTCGCGTTCAATAGGATGCTGGTTAATCATAGTTATCCTTATTCTTCCGTTTGATCCAGTTCATATTTATTGGCGTAGCCCCGGGGCGTAATCATTTTACCGTGGTGAACAAAGGTGAGGCGGTTGCCCACAATTACGGTCGTGACCATGTTCACCTCGGCGGTGGGCAGTTGGGCCAGAGTGATGAGTTCCACGCTTTGCTCGGCGCGGTAGGCATCGCGCACAATGCCCACCGGAGTTTCGGGCGGCAGGTGCCGGGCTAAAATCTGGCAGGCCAGTTCAAACGGCTCGGTGCGTTTTTTGCCTTTGGGGTTGTACAAAGCCAGGATAAAGCCGGCCTGCGCCGCCAGTTCAACCCGCTGCAAAATTTCATCGCGGGGCACCAGTTGGTCGCTTAAGCTGATGGCGCAAAAGTCCATCATCAGCGGCGCGCCCAGCAGCGAGGCCGCCGCGTTGAGCGCCGACACGCCGGGGATGACCTCCACTTCGATGGCGTCGTCGCCGCGCTCGCGCAGCACTTCAAACACCAGCCCGGCCATGCCGTACACGCCGGCATCGCCGCTGGACACCAGCGCCACATTTTTGCCGGCGCGGGCCAGTTCGATGGCCTGATTAACGCGCGGCACTTCCTGGCGCATGCCGGTGGCTTCGCGGGGCGTGGCCGGCGCAATGTGGGCAATCAATTTGAGGTAGGTTTTGTACCCCAAAATTACGTCTACCGTTTCGAGCGCGGTCTGGGCGGCGGGCGTGATGAGACTGGCCGCGCCCGGCCCCAGGCCAATAACTTTGAGTATGCCTGTCATTTCTTTTCCTCTGGTTTAATTTGAGCCACCGCCACGGTTACGTTGGCGTATTTTTGTTTGGCAACCAGCAATTCGGTGGCGTTGGCGGCTAACAGCGCCGCCGGTTCGGCCACGCCGGCCACACCGAGCGCCTTGTGCGCCCATTCGGACGGCGTGGGCAGGTTTTCTACGGCGGCAATCTGCTCCCGGCTAAATATTTTGAGCGGCCAGTTTTGCCGTTCGCACATTTCCAGCAGCCCGATTTCATCCTGTTTATCTTCGATGGTGGCCACGGCGGCCACGCCGGCTGCCACCAGCCCCGCCTCGGCGAGCGTGGTACGCACGTTTTGCAAAATTTCGGTGGCGGCGGTACCGCGATTGCAGCCAACGCCCACCACCAAACAGGGCGGGCGATAAATGACGATGGGCGGCCCGGCAGCCAGCCAATCGGCGGGAATTTGCCGGGCGGTGATGAGCAGGGCGGCGGCGGGCGCGGCGGCCCGGAGCGCCTCGAATGAATCGTAGCAGGCCAGATTGGGCGGCAGCGGGCTGGGCAGCCAGTCGGCGCTGCCGGCATCCTGCCAAACGGCCACGCTTTCACCGTTGACCAGCGCGGCAATCACGGCGGTGAGCGCCTCTTTTTGCTCCAGTTGCCAGCCGGTGTCGCGGCCCAGCAAATCCAGAGCGGGCAATTGTTGGCCGTCGCTGGCGGTGGTGAGCACGGCCAGGCCGCCCAGCAGGTGCGCCACCTGTTCGGCCAGCGCGTTGGCCCCGCCTTTGTGGCCGCTGAGCAGGCTAACGGCGTGGCGGCCTTGCTCATCAAGCACCACCACGGCGGGATCGGTGTGCTTACTGCGCAGCACCGGGGCCAGATCGCGCACCACAATGCCGGCGGCCATCAGGCAAATCAGCGCGTGGTGCTGGTTAAAGGCCAGTTGCAACACCTGCCGCACCGAGGTGGCGTAGCCAATCGCGCCGCCGGCCTGGTCGGCGGGGGTGAGAAAGCGTTCCGGCGCGTACAACACCGAGTTGGGCAGCAGCGCGCGCAGCCGCCGCCCGGTGTCGGTGCCGGTGCGGGTAAGGGCGATGATGGCCGGGGTGTCGCGGCGCTGGGCCGGGGCAAAGGCCGTGCCGTACAGGTGCGAATCTTCGACCTGCCGCCCTTGCGGGCTGAGCACCGGGCTGATGATAATGAGCGCCTGGTGCGTGATTTCGGCGGATTCCAGTTGGCCGGCAATGGTAGCCAGCGTGCCGCGCACCACCAGTTCATCCGGCCAACTGGCGCGGAAAACAACGGCCACCGGCGTCTCGGCGGCGTAACCGGCGGCGGTTAGCTCCTCGACCACGCGGGCAATCATCCCGGTGCTGAGAAACAGCACCATGCTGCTGCGGTGAGCGGCCAGGCTGCGCAGGTTTTCGGCCTCTGGCACCGGGGTTTGCCCGCCCAGCCGGGTAAAAATGATGGTTTGTGTTTGGTTGGGCGCGGTTAGCTCGGTTTTGAGGGCGGCGGTGGCGGCAAACGCGGAGCTGACGCCGGGCACCACGGTGTAGGGCAGGCCCAGTTTGTCCAGTTCGCGCATTTGTTCCAGGGTGGCCCCGTAAATGGTGGGATCGCCGGTGTGCAGCCGGGCCACGGTTTGGCCGGCGGTAACGGCGACGCGCATCAACTCAACCTGCTGCTCCAGGGTGAGTTTGGCGCTGTTGTGAATCTGGGCATTGGCCGGAGCGTGGGCCAGCACCGCCGGGTTAACCAGCGAGCCGGCGTAAATTACCACGTTGGCGGCGGCAATCAGTTTTTGGGCTTTGAGGGTGAGCAGGTCGGGATCGCCCGGCCCCGCACCGATAAAATAAATGTGTCCAGTCATATTGATTTACGATTTACGATGCTAGATTTATGATTTTTGGATTAATTGCATTTTTAATGACGATGACCATGTTTGTGGCCATGCTCGTGATCGTGATCATCATGCTCGTGGTGGTGATGGCGATGGCCGTGATGATGGTGGTGCTCGTGGTGATCATGGTCGTGATGATGATCGTGGTGGTGAGCCGAGCCGCCGTGCAGGTGATGCGTTTCTTGCGGCAGCCCTACCTGCGATTCGTAGCCGGCCATTGGAAAGCGATATTTGCACAGGTCGCAGGTCATCGCCGCCGCGCCGGCAAGTAGCTCCTGCACCCGCTGTTCGGCCACATCAATGGCCAGCGGGTGCGCCCCCAAAAACGAGGCTACCAGCGCCGGCAAGCCCAGTTCTTTTTCGGCTTGCTGGGTAACTTCCAGAATAAATTCATCAACTTTGCCGGTGAACAAAATATAGGGGGCCACCACAATTTGTTTGGCGCCCAGTTGAGCGCAACGACGCAGGCCAGCGGCTACTTTTGGCCGGGCCACCGCCTGAAACGCAAACTCCACCGCACGATAGGGCCGCTTTTCGCCCAGCAGGTAGGCGGCGCGGGCCACTTCGCTGTTGCTGTCGGGGTCGCTGCTGCCGCGCCCCACCACCAGCACCACCGATTCTTCGGGCGGCAGGGCGGCGGGTTGGGCGGCAAAAGCCTCGCTCACGCGCAGGTCAAGCAATTCAATCAGTTTGGCGTGAGGAGCCAGCGGCGCGCCGTATTCAAACTTAACGCCGGGAAACTGCGCCCGCGCCCACTGCACCGCCGCCGCGACATCATTTTTTTGGTGGCCGGCAGCGCCCAAAAAGAGCGGCAGCACCAACACCTGGCCGCCCTGGCCCGCCTGTTCGGCGGCGGTGGTCAGGCCGGTGGCCATGTCGGGGTCGGCCAGTTCTAAAAAGCAGCTAGAAACCGGCATGGCCACGCGCTCGGCCAGCGCGGTGGTAAATTGATGAAACTGAGCCACCGCTTGCGGCACGCGACTGCCGTGGCCCACAATTAACAAGGTTTGGTTTGGCATAAATTGTTCTCCATTTGGGGTATTAATCCAGCAGGCCGCCCCCGCAATCTTCGGGGGTTGGAAAATCCATATCAATATTCCACCACACTTTGGCCAGGCCGGTTTGTTCCAGCAGTGTTTTGTTGGCCAGCAAACATTGTGGCGAACCGGCGTACACCACCTGCCCGGCTTCGAGCACCAGCACGTAGCTGGCCCAATACCGCACCACCGATAAATTGTGGGTGGCCATTAAAATGGTTTTGTTTTGGTCGTAAATTTTTTGCAAGATGTCGAACATGGTCAGCCGCACCCACGGGTCGAGACTGGCCAACGGTTCATCGGCTACCAGCACGTCGGGTTCCATGGCCAGCACGCCAGCCAGCGCCACCCGCGCTTTTTCGCCGCCGCTCAGGGCGTGGGTGGGGCGATCCAGCAGGTGGATAATTTCGCACACTTCGGCGGCGGCCTGCACTCGCCGGCGGGCATCGGCTGGGGCCAGCCCCAGGTTAAGCGGGCCAAAGCTGATGTCTTGTTCCACGCTGGCGCTAAAAAGCTGGTCATCGGGATTTTGAAAAATAAGCCCCACCTGCTGGCGTAATTTTTTAAGCGAGTTACGGTCATAAGCCAGCGGTTGTCCCTTAAAAAATACCTGCCCGGATTGGGGCTGGTACAGCCCGTTGCAGTGCAAAAAAAAGGTAGATTTGCCGGAGCCGTTACGGCCCACCACCGCGATTTTTTCTCCAGCCGGGATTTGCACCGAAAAATTTTGCAGGGCCGGCGTGGTGTTGTTTTTTTGGATTGAGTAGTTGTAGCAAACGTTTTTAAATTCAAAGAGCGGCGTCATGCAACCATCCAGGCCAAAAACAGGCTTGTAACTACGGCCAGCCCCGCCCATACCACGCGGCGGTCCGGGAGGTAGGTGACGGGCAGCACGTGCAGGCTGCCGGTGTAACCCCGCGATTCCAGCGCAATTTGCAGCCGTTTGCTGCGTTGAAAGGCATCAATAAACAGGCGGCTGCCCAGCAGCGCGGTGCTGTTCATAGCCCGCAGGTACGAGGTGTGATAACCAAGTCGGCTATCCTGGGCCATGCGCATGCGTTCCAGGCTTTCCAGCAGCACAAAAATAAAGCGATAAACCACAGTCATAATATCAATAATCTCTTCCGGGATGTGCCAGCGGCGGAACAGTTCCACCAAATCAACCAGCGGCGTGGTGAGCGCTAAAAAATTCATGGCCACCGCCGCGCCGAGCGCGCGCGTCATCAAATTAAGGCCCAAGGCCAGCGCGCCGGGCGAACTGGATACCCACACCGGCCCGATATGCGCGGCCCACGGCGTAACCGCACGGGGATCCGTCAAACTAAAGCTGAACAGCACGCCGAGAATGCCGAGTAGTAAAAAAGCGGCCTGGCCCAACAACACCCGGCCAAACGTGCGGATTGACAGACCGGCTAACTTTACCGCCAGCAGCGCCATGCCGGCCACCGCTGTTAGCCCCACCAGCGGTTTGTTCAACACCAGGCAGAGTAGTAGCACGGTTAGAGCCACGCCGGTTTTGTGGGCGGGGTCGCTGCGGCGAATGTGGTTGCTGTAGGCGTACTGGTCAATAATGTGCAAAATAATCTCCAAATCGGGAGTAACGAGAAACGAGAAAAGAAAAGGGAGAAGGGAGGGAAAAAGTTGTTGCCCTTGCTCCCTTCTCCTTATTCCTTACTCACTCTTTACTCCGAACCATCTTTCTTTTTGCCGTGCAGATAACCAAAAAAGTAACCAATCAGCACGCCGCCGGCTGCCGCTTGCAGCGCAAAAAGCGCGCTTTCGGTTTCGCCGGCGGGTTGCCACCAGTTGGTAATCCAACTGGAGTCGTAGTTGGGGGCAATGGAGGCAATAGTTTCTGAGGCCAAGTCATCGGTGCCGCCAAAATCGCTGCCGTGTATCATTATCAACGGCAGGACGGCCAACAGAATAATTACAATAATCCCGATGGCAAATACGGTGGGGCTAAATTTTTTGGGCTGTTTTTGAATTTGCGTAGCCATATTACACTCCTTCCAGGCCCAGTTCGCGCAGTTCGGTGGTGGCGTTGGACTGTAAAAAATTAAAGATTAGCACAATCAAAATCCCCTCGGCAATAGCCAACGGAATTTGGGTAACAGCAAAAATCGCCATAAACGTTAGCCACGAGCCGATAAATCCGCTGACGGGGTTGGGGAAAGCCAGCGCCAGTTGGGTTGCGGTAATAACATAAGTCGTCAGGTCGGCGATAAAGGCGGTGATGAACACGCACAACCAGGCCGGGGTGCGGCCTTTGATCGGCAGCCACACCAAATAATACGCAATCAACGGGCCACCAATGGCCATGCTCATCGCGTTAGCGCCCAGCGTAGAAATGCCGCCGTGGGCTAGCAGCAGCGCCTGAAAAACCAAAGCGATGGTGCCCAGAATGGCCACCACCAATGGCCCAAACAACATGGTTCCCAACCCGGTGCCGGTGGGGTGGCTGCTTGAGCCGGTGACACTGGGGAGCTTAAGGGCGCTCAATACAAAAATAAAGCCGCCGGCTAACCCCAGTAGCAACCGTTGTTCCGGTTTGTCGCTCAACACGGTGCGGATTTGCCGAAACCCCAACACCCAAAAGGGGATGGCCACCACCCACCAGAAAATAGCCCAGCCCAGGGGTAAAAAGCCTTCCATAATATGCATGGCCGGCGGAGCGGCCCAAGTACTTTGAACACTGAGCAGGAATATAGCTAACAGTAACCAGATATAACGTTTAAATTTTGGGTAAGTCATACAAAACTCCAGTTATAAGAAGAAATACTCGGCAGATATGGTTGAAAATAGAAAACTCCTCTCAAAATGAACAAAAAAACCGGCCTCGAAGTTTAAGGCCGGGTTTCAGAAAGCTGTCCTGATGACATTTATGCTTTCACCCCCTTCCACGAGGTTGTGTAATGCCGATAGAGGTGGGCGACCTGGCTTGGGCAGATGTTCAAAAGCCAGAAATTGTGTATTTCCAGGCTGATGAACTCTGCCCCTACAGTTGCGGGACAGCGCCGGACTGGTTTGCGGAGCAAACTCCACCGGCTTCGCCATTTCTTCCCGTGCCATCCGGGGCAGCGGGAACCTTCTACCCAAAATATACGGTTGTAAATTATCAGGCTCTACCCATTAAGATAGAGCCTGAAGTTGGCTTTTAGTATACTCCAACTGGTGGGTTGGAGCAATGTTGACCCGATTAGCTCAATGTTAGAACAGGTGAACCATCTGGTAAACACCCAGCGAGGCCAACAGAATGGACAGGCTGGTCATTGGCCAAATGGTGCAAGCCGGCGGGTCAATGTGGGTGTCACCCCAGGCGCAGAAGGTGTTGGCCATAAATTCGCCAACAAAGGCCGAAACGACACCAAAGATAATTCCCCAGAGTAGGCTGCCACTGGCTGCCGCCGCTACTGCCGCCGGCAAAGCCACGTGATGCGAAACCGGGATTTGGGTACCAAATTGCAAGAATATCAGGCTGGCCGCGCAAAGCCCAAAACCAAGAACCACGCCACCGCCGTTGGGAACATTCAAGGCCAGGTAAGATGAGAAAGTGCCAACACCCAGGCCAAGCATCAGCAGTTGCAACGGATCGCTTTGCCACGGTACCCAACGATTGGCTTCTGGCGGTGCGTAACGGCTTTCGCCGTCGGCAACTTTACCAAACACCCCGGATTTGCCAAAGACAAGGCGAGCAATGATGGCCGAAGTCACCACCGTTAACGCCACCGAGTCCGTCCACGCGCCGGGCATGGAAAATAACCCGTTGAGCACGTACCCAATAATCCCAAAAATACCACCAACCAGCAAAACGTCGGGGCTGTTTTTGCCCATCATCCCGGCCACAATATCACGCCCGGTTGGATGCTTGCCTTGTTTGGCGGCATAGGCTACCGCGCCAACGCCGGCGGCAAAACCACCTACGTGCGGCCCAAACGCTCCAAACGGAACGATGCCAAAATAGGTACCACCGCCGCCGGCAACCTGAATGGCGACACCCGCTATAACCAAAAAGCCAACTAAAATAAAAGCTGGCAACCCGCCAATAGCCGCTCCAAAAATGCCACTCATAAAGGCGACTAATACTCCTGTTAAGGTAAACATTGTGTTCTCTCCCGAAGATTTTAGTTTGGTAAAATATGCTTCAGACTACGATAACATCAACATCGCAGCCAAGTGACAGAGTGTCTTCATACACAAGAAGGCGGTCTAAGCGAAAAGGCAATACCTCCTTTACTGAAGATTATTCTGTTTGGGGAGAAACACATGTTGTGTTATAATAACTGCCGAGTTACCGTATCTTATACGTCGGTATTTCTGGGGCAACAGAAATATCTGACAATACGAGTTACTCATTCCAACTTGGCCAGGCAGATTCTGCCTGGCCTTTTTTTGTGCAACACATCACCCCAAACAATGTGTTTTTAGCGGGGAAAGGGAATTGTAAGAGGGGACTCCCCGCGCAATTACCTAAAGTAGCTTGTCGATCAGGTCTTTGTGCGGTGAGGGAATAACGGTGAAAGAGTCGAGTACACCTTCATTTTTAAGTTCTTCAACGGCGCTGTTAACGGCATTGCGCACGGCGCTAACTTCGCCGGTGAAAACGGCAAAGGCTTTACCACCCATTGCAAATGGTAATCTTACTTCAATCAACTCAACCGGCGCAGCCTTTACCGCAATATCGGCGGCGACAATTGATGCCGCCAGAGTGAAGGTTTCAATTACGCCAATAGATTTTATATTTTCTACCCTGGTGGTAGCGGTGAGCGCCGGGAAGATACTGGGATGAACGTTAGACAGGATAAAGTGATCAACAACCACTTCGGGTGAAACTTTTTTGCCCGTTTCAACGGCGGTTTTAACATCACTCAAATTCCCGGCAATCAAAATGATATATTTTCCTGGACAAACCACGTGCGCCCGCAACAGCTCAACGTTGGCCGCTTTTAACATCTGGTCGGTGGTGTTCATACCCCGGGCAATGCTGCGTAGTTCAATTAATCCGATGGCTCGTTTCATTATTCTCAATCCTTCGTCGCTTCAGTATAAATGGCGGTTTTACTGGGGTCGAACAGTTTCCTATCCGACCCCAATACCCCAATTAACTTACCTCAATAACTACGGCGTCGGCTGTTACTGCCGCTATTACTCCATTGATGCTGGCATGAACCGGTACTCCCAACGCATTGACCGGGGCGGTACCTACCACATCGCCAACAGAAACCCGGTCGCCAACTTTTACCGCCGGTTCACAGGCCGCGCCAATGTGTTGGCGCAAATTCACCGTAACCCGGTTAAATTTAGGCGATGCCTCGGTGAGCGGAGCGGGTACATCGTACTTGGCCAAGTCCAGCCGGCTAATCAGGCGATTCATGGGCACCCGCCGATAATCACGGTAGGGATCGGGTTCGGTTTGACGGTTGTAAGGATTTTTCACCCGCGCCTTGACCAGATCACGTTTAATGGTGAGCGCCACATCTCCGGGCGACAGGTGTACCGGGCAGGCATAGTTGCAGGTGCGGCATTCGCAGCAGAGCAACGCCCCGGCCATTTGCGCGTCGGTAACGGCAACGCCGGAGGCCAGCAACAAAATGAGTTTGTGCGGTTGAATGGCGTGGCCCTGGGCGTGACGCGGGCAATAATCGGTACACATATAGCATTGGTCGCACGCAGCCATGGCATGCAGGTCAATATCCTTGCGGGTGCGGCGGCGTTTTACGCTGAGTTGGTGCTCAAACGGTAAAACCAGAAGCATTTTGGTGGTTTTAGTCACCGGATCATCCAGGTTTTCGGCCACTTTGCCCATCATCGCCCCGCCGATTAATATGGTGGGGTTGGGCGTGCGGCTGCCGCCAGCCATATCAAGCACCTGCCGTAGCGTAATGCCGATAGGCACTTTTACCGTAACCGGCTGAACAACATCGCCAATTACAGTGATGTATTTTTGAGTAACCGGTGTGCCTTGCAAGGCTAACCCAATGTTATACAGGGTTTCGATGTTTTGCACCACCGCGCCTACGTTAATAGGCAGACCGCCTTCGGGGACTACCTTGCCTAGCACATCAAACACCAATACTTGTTCGTCACCGGCAGGATAAAAATTCCCCAGTTCGGCGATGGTGATGCTGGTATCACTGCCAATCGCCTGCCGAACGGCATCAACGGCGTGGGTGTATTTTCCTTTAATACCAACAATGCCTCGTTTAGCGCCGGTAGCCTGCATTACGGCTTTCATGCCCGCTATAATTACCGGCGCATGGGCCAAAATTAATTCTTTATCAACATGGGTGAGTGGCTCACACTCTGCGCCGTTGGCGATAACCACTTCGGCATCGGTTCCTACTTTAACGTAGGTAGGAAACCCCGCGCCGCCCGCGCCTACAACTCCAGCTTCTTTTACTAATGAAACAACTGTGTTTCTGTCCATCCGTTAATCCTTCACACGTAACGTTTAGCCCAGACTAAAATTACACCGCCGAGAAAGCCCCAACCAGGCTGCAGCGCCGGAAGCGAGTAAAAGTGCGGCAGGTGGTCATTCCTTCGCCAGTGCGACCAGCAATGGTGAAGCTGGTGTAGCCTTCACCGCCCCAGCCCAACCCGGCAAAAGAGGGAGCATTTTTTACAAATAGAGTGGTGTTAATAGCCTTGCCAAATTCGCTCATGTGATAAATGTTAGAGGAGTGAATAATAGCCGAATGGTGTAACCCATCTTCCAACTCTACGGCCACGTCAACGGCTTCGGCAAAATCTTTTACGCGCACCACCGCCAGCACCGGCATCATCAATTCGTGGCGGGCAAAGGGGTGGTCTTTGTCTACTTCAACCACTACGGTGCGCAGTTCTTCATCGGCCTGAATGCCAATCTCTTTTAGGATAACGCACGCATTTTTGCCGATAAATTTGCGGTTGGGGCCGGTGCGTTTTTCATTGAGCACTACGGCTTCCAGTTGGGGCAGCAGTTTGGGATCGAGCACCAGCGCGTTGGCGTGGGTAAAGGCTTTCAGTAATTGGTCGGCGATGCCGGCGGTCACAACCACTTCTTTTTCGGAGGTGCAGGGCATGTTGTTGTCAAACGAGTGGCCGGCCACAATATCGCGGGCGGCTTTTTCCGGGTCGGCGGTGTCATCAACCAGCACCGGCGGGTTGCCTGCGGCTGCGCCAATGGCCCGTTTGCCGCTTTTTAGCGCCACATCAACTACCGGAGTGCCGCCGGTAACACTGAGCAGGGCAATGTCCGGGTGTTTCATCAATTGATTGACGGTATCAATATCGCCAGCGCTGAGCGCAACAATCAGGTTTGCCGGCCCTTCCACGGATTCAATGGCTTCGTTGACCATATCAATCATGGTGAGCGAAGTTTTCATCGCGCCGGGGTGCGGGGCAAAGAATATGGTGTTGCCCGCCGAGAGCATGCTGATGGAGTTGTTGATAATGGTGGCGGTGGGATTGGTGAGCGGCGTGATTGACAGGATCGTTCCAAACGGAGCGCACTCTTCAACCATTAAACCGTTGTCGCCAACATAGGCATCGGGGTTTAAAAATTCGGGGCCGGGCGTTCTTTCTGATACCAGCATGTGCTTTAGAATTTTATCAGAAACGCGGCCCATACCGGATTCTTCTACTGCCATTTTGGCCATTTGGGGGGCGCTTTTAATGCCCACTTCTCGAACAGCTTGAATAATGGCTTTACGTTTAGCAATACTCACCCGATAATAGCGGCTTTGGGCCAATTTAACGGCCTGGATAGCGGCATCAATGGTGGTAAATACGCCACGATATTGAGTGGTAGTTGGGGCGGAGTCCTTTGGCTCCTCCAGTTGTTCCAAAACGCGGCGTACAATATCATTTAACTGAATGTCGGGCACTTGCATGTTAAAACCTCCTGCGAAATTTAAAGGGCAGCAACCATTGCTTGGGCTACTTCAATATCTTGTTCAACTGAACCGCCGCTCACGCCAACGGCTCCAATAACCTTACCGTTTACGCTTAATGGTAAGCCTCCACCCACTAAGGTGAGATTGGGCATATTTACATCAATGCCAAAAAGCGGTTGTCCTGGTTGCGATAATTCGGCCAGTTGCTGGCTGGGCATCCGAACAACAGCGGCGGTATGGGCCTTGTGCGGGGCAAGGTTAACGCTGATTTCCAGAGCATCATCCATTCGGCGCAATTCAACGATGTTGCCGCTGGTGTTAACCACGGCTAAAACCATCGGTACCCCAATTTCTTGGGCGCGCTTGATCCCTGCTTCTACCATTCGGTCACAATCTTTCAATGTAAGGGTCATTTTGCCTGTTTTCTCACATTGTTGCGTTGAATTATCTTGAGTGGCGGCCTGAAATCCTTTGGTAACAATCCGCTCAACTTCGCGCTGCTCGTCAATGCGGGCCATTACGTACAGTAAATCCGACAGCCGATTGATGTACTTAATTAAAACCGGGCTAACTTCTTCGGTGCGGCTGAGTGATACCAAAAACCGCTCGGCGCGACGTATGGTGGCGCGGGCCAAATCTAACGCGCCTGCCGCCAACGATACGCCGGGGCGCACAAACCCGGTTTGCGGGAACTGCTCTTCCAGATAGTGATCAATTTTGCGTTCCAGCCGTTCAACCTGCTCCGGTTTTACCCGGGGCACTTCAAACTTGAGCGGTTTCGTGGAGGGACGGGCCGCAGCTTCGGCCATAACATTGATGAGTTCGCCCTGTAATTCAATAATATCGGCGCAAATCTCATCGCTGCCGGTTGCGGCGCGAGCCATGCCCAACGCCGAGGTAGCCTCATCAAGCGTACCGTACACATTAACCCGGGGGTCGTCTTTGGCTACCCGTCCTCCGGTTAATAGTGAAGTTTCACCGGCGTCGCCGCCGCGAGTGTAAATTTTGCTCATTAGATCACATCCACGGTATCAATTACACCAACAATAGTGGCATCGGTGGGCGCTCTGTTAGTCAACGGAATGCGTGCCGCGCCGCCGGTGGTGATCAGCACCAAATCGCCAATACCAGCGCCAACGGTATCAACTGCTACCATTTGCCCCTGCGATTCATCGGTGCCGGGTTTGAGTACATCAATTACCATCAATGAGTACCCCACTAAATTTTCATCTTTACGGGTGGAGACCACATTTCCAATCACTTTGGCAATTCGCATGGTGTGCCGCCTTTATCTGTAAACAACGTTTAGTTTGAGTTGTTTTACGGTTTCTTGAGCCAAAGGAGTAAACCGGGCGCCTGGCGATACATAGATAGTGGTTTGAGGCGCAAAAGCTAACAGGTCGTGGTGGGTAATGAAGGTTGTACCGCCAGGTGCTCCAGGTATGACCGCCGAGACAGCCGGCAACGGGGCGGCGACCGTTTGAGGAGAACGGATAATGGATGTATTGGGCTGGGTATAAAATCCCAATAATCTTGCTTCAACCGTTGCCAGAAAGTCCGGCTCATCAACTAACTCAATACCAAACGAAACCAGGGTTTCTAAATGTTGGACTAATTTTTCTTTGAGGGCGTTTGCTACGCCGGGTTTAGCGCCAAATACTCGCCCGCCGTTGCCGTTAGGATCGGCCCCATCGCGAATGGCGATGACCGGTTTGCCCGCCAACAAGGCTCCCATCACCAGGGTGGAGATGAGGGTATCCATCAATCCCATCGCCAACCGGGAAGCCGTGTTCATTGACAGGGTTGGCACCAGCACCAGATCGGAATTTTTGGCGGTGCCGGGAGCATCAATCCACATATTGGGCAAAATGATGTTAGTAGCGCCAGCTCGTTGCGCTTGTTCCGGGGTGATAATATTAACCGCCGACGGCGTGAAGACCACTGTCACCTGATGACCGCGTGTGGTCATCATTTTTATACAGTCCATACCGGCCACAAAACCGGTGCTGGCACCGCTGAACAGTACCAACACCCGTTGCGCCGGTGATTTGGCCCGCAATTCGGCGATAACTTGCTTTACAATTTCAATGACCAGGGTTTTATCCACTGTAAATTCCCTTAGGGTAGAATGATGGTTCCCATCTGACCAGTGCGAATGAGGCAGGCGTTCCCTTCATCGGTATCCAGGTGAACTTCGGTGCGCCAGCCCTCTTTTACCCGAACAAACAAGTCCTCAAATATAACCGGCCGAGAACCCTCAATGCGCAATTTTAGCAGGTCGCCACCTTTTACACCCCACTCGGCGGCGGTGGTGTCGCTCAGGTGAATGTGCCGTCGGGCCAAAAACGCGCCGCCGCCTTCACCACCAGGTAACGTAACCACCCCGGCTGGCCCTACCAGCGTAATCGGTTGAGTGTTGGGTTCTGCGCCATCGGTGCAAACCGGCAGTTTTAACCCCAAGGCAATGGCCTCGCTTTGAGCCAGTTCCACTTGCGAGAAGGGCCGGGTGGGGCCAAGTACCCGCACTTTTTCCAGGCAACGCTTGGGGCCAACAATCATTACTTGTTCATTGGCTGCATAGTACCCTTTTTGATATAACTCGTGGAGTACGGTTAGCTGGTAGCCTTTGCCAAACAGAATTTCAACGTGAGCCGGGCACAGGTGTAAATGCCGCACCGAAATGCCGATTGGTACTTGCACTTCACGCCGGCCGTTTTTAGCGGCAGGTTTTGGCTCCGAGTCGCCATTTTTTTCTAAACGGCGCATTACTTCTTGCGTTATATTTTCAAGATTTAATGCTTTGATATCAAAATTGATTGTCACTGTTGTTCCTCCACGGTTTTATGGCCGAGAGTAATATCTCTGATTTTTATTCAGCCGGTTCAACCGGAGTATCGGTATCGGCGTCTTGTTCTGGTTGCGCCGGTTCCGATTTAGGGAGTTTGGGAGGCCGCCGAACAGGTTTGGGAGCGGCTTTGGGTTGAGTTTCCTCTTCCGGCGTTTCGGGCAGGGATTCAGCCGGCGCAGCTTCGGGAGCGGGTGGTTCGGGTTCAGGCGTTGGTTCCGGGGCTACCGGCTCGGCTTCGGCCACAACGGGTTCAACCGCTACCGGTTCGGCTTTGGGTTCAACCTCAACTTTAGGTTTGGGCAGTTGCAACGCTTTGCCTCGGGTAACACGATTGATCAGAGGCTCAATATCATTATGGGGTCTGGGAATTATTGAGGTTGATGCGATGCGGCCTATTTTTTGGGCAGCAACGGTACCAGCCGCAACCGCAGCTTTAACCGCCCCAACATCACCTACTACTTTGACGGTAATCATCCCACCGCCTTTGCTGTTTTCGTAGCCCAGCAATGTTACATTGGCCGATTTGGTGGCCGCATCCGCCGCTTCGATTGCAGCGGCCAAGCCAATGGTTTCAATCAGTCCGAGTGCTTTTGAACTCATAACTTACCTCTCTCTTGAACTATGCGAGCAACCACTTTGGCAATTGCCTTGATTAAAACCGGGTCTAAATCTGTGGATTCCGGTTTTGGATTGGTTGGATTTGATTTAGGTTGCGCTGCCTGAGTGCGTTTGGGTTTAATGACCGGCATTTCCGCTTCTAGCTCAAACCGAAGCGGTAGCCGGATGATTAACCGGGCGGCGTTACTACCCGCTAACCGGCAGTAATTTAAAAATTCAGCCGGACTTTCAAACGTTATCACTGGTTGGTGGGGCGGCATGTGCAGTTCGTGAACAACAACCGTATTGGTTGAAACGCCAACACCTACCCCAAACCGTGAACTCATCGCCGCCTGGTAAGCCATTTCAATTGGATCTGAACTCTGAGCCGTTACCAAGCGACAGGGAACACCTTCTTCTTCCGCGCCAACCGCTACCCAACTAAAGTAGTTGTCACCCAAGCCGGACATCAATGCCACGTGAATAGCCGGGCGGTCATCGTTGGCAGCGGATATATTTTTAGGCTGGCAGCCAATTTGATACCCTTCGGCCATTAGCTTGCCCTTTGTCGTTCAAAATAACTCAACACCAAACCGGTAGCCACGGCATTGGCCGGGCCTTCGGTGCCGCGAATGTTGGCTGTGCCAACCACAATACCATAACCGGACAGCCGGTCTACCAACATTTGCGATAATTCAAAATCTAACCCGGAACCACCCACAATGGCCACAAAATCCAGCAAACGAATGTTGCCGTTAGGCGCAACGGCTTGCAAAGCACGCAGACTGTTGCGTAAGAATACTTTTTGCTTAGCTTCGCGGCGTACTACCCGGATCCGTTCCAGTGAATGGTTAGTAGAAATGGGGATCAGGTCTTGTTCGCCGCGCACCAAGGCCACCCGCCCAAACAAACGCGGGTCGAGCGGTTCGCTGAAAAAACTCACCGAGTTGTCTTCGTTACGAATGTGGAACAGGCTTTCAACTTTGGCCAGCGGATAATATTTTATCTGTTCGGCTACTTCAAAAGATTCCAGCCCCAGTTCGGTTTGGATGAGCAGTGTAACCATGTTGCCCGCGCCAGCCAGGTGCATGCTGCGTACCGGCTCGCCTTTCTTTAAGACGGCGGCATCGGTAGAACCGGCTCCCAAATCCAAAATAGCCAGCGGGGTGCTGATGCCCGGCGTGGTGAGCGCGCCGGTTATGGCCATGTTCGCCTCAACCCCGCCCAGTTCAACCGGCACGCCAATTTCACTGGAGAGTTTGTCGGCTAACCGTTGCATCAATAACCGGTCGGTGTTAACCATCGCGGCCAAGCCCACGGCATTTTCCATTGAAAATTCTTGGGCCAACCCGCCCGATACTTTTTGCGGTACCAGGCAGTCAACGGCCAGAATATCGCGGATGCGGATTTCGGCCATTGGTTTTTCGGTCATTTCGCTCATGGTTTGGCGCACGCGCTCAATCATACCGCCTACGTTGGTGCCGGGTTGACCGGTTACGTTAGTTAACGGCGAGGCTTGCGTTACCATATCCATAATGCCGTCAGCGCCGGTATCAATATCAACGGTGAGGGTTTGGCGTTCGCCAATAAGGGTAAGCGACCCGGCTGGAATGCGACGGCTGTGAACATCGCCTGCCGGAGTGCGAATAACCACCGCCGAACGAAGCCCAATGAGCGCCTTGGCGATGGGAATAATCATGGTGGTTTCTTCGGGAGTCAGGTTGAAAACGGTGGCAATCCCATACGGATTGCTCAACTGGCGAACCACCTGCCCCTGCGTGGCAACCTCTACAGCGGCCAGCATATGAACGGGCACATGGTCAACCAACTGAACCTCATCCACAAAGGGCAAAACTTTGGGCAAACGGTTGGCAATCAATACGCCATCGTCAGATTGAATAATGCCGCCCTGCACGTCTACGCCAAATTCAAGGGCGCGGTTAATCATAGAAGCGGCAATCTCAAAGTCGTAGCCTTTGGGGATAATAACAATTATTTTTTCACCCCGTTTAGCATCCACCAGTTCTTGAATGGGAAGGGTAATACCAACGCCAATTCCCACACCGCCCGGTGAAACGGGGTTGTGGCCAATCATGGTCGATTCGGTGATGATGGTTTCGGTGATGGTTTCCATGGCAATATCGCCGATAACCGGCGTGGCTTCGTTGAGCAGAGCCAGGGTAATATCACCAACCGAAATTCCAGCCGTTTTGGTAGCATCTTGCAGGCCGTATACAATCCCCGGAATGTTACTGAGCGTACCTTTGATCCCAGTGGTAGATACTCGACTGGAGGCCAAAAAACGAGGTTTGGAACTGTTGGGAGTTATCTCAGCAAGGGCAATCTCTGTGGTTGAATTGCCAACATCAATACCAGCAATAATGCTCACTAGCGTAACCTTTCAAACGCCTTTACCACCGGGGCGTTTAATTTGATGGGATAATACGTTTTAGGGGGGCTGCCCCCCCGCAAACCTAAAGGCTTGCGGGGGGGTGCACAATCAAGTTTAGCCTGTTATTGGGCACAGTTTGTTCTTAGAGAGCAAGACACTTTTATTTTGCTGGGGTTAGCCAGCGTAACAGGCCAAACTTAATCAAAATTAAGCGTCTTCTTTCAGGCGTTTGCGTTTGCCATAAACCTGGCACGCTTCTCTTACGAAGTTGGCGCAGATTTTGGCCCCGTATTTGTTTTCGAGTTCATCGGCGATAGCGGCCAATTCTTCTTTGCTGGAGCGGTACGGGCGCAGAGCGTTGTAGATTTCCAGGATGCGATCATCGGGCACGGCGGTCAATTCGGCAGCGCGGCGCATATTGGCAGCCAACTGCGGGCGGCAAATGCTTTCGGCAATCTGAGCCTGGTATTCCAGCGTTTTCGGCGTAATGCGCACTTCTTCGGCTTTGATTTCGCCACTGACAATAGCTTGCAGGGTGATATCAGCCAACGATTTGCCGGTGGCGGTTTTTACCATTTCCGGGTGTTTTTCCGCCATAGGATAATCGACTTTGTAATTGAGTTTGCCGTTGGCAGCAGCCGGCGCGGCGGCTTTTACGCCCCCGTTCATTTCTTTGAGCACTTCTTGAACGATGGCAGCAATCATATCTTGTTGAGACATTTTTATTCCTCCACCCTACTTAAACTTTACTTCAAGCTCGACAGGTTTGACGCCGGGCTGTACGAAGCTGGTTTCGCGAATGTGGAATACAGCCGCGATAGCCTGGTACTTGGGCCGCGCCATCTGGTCGTTCTTTTGGGGTACGGGTTGGGGCGATTCGCCTTTGGCGTAGCGGGCGGCGTTGCTGCCGATTAACCGATAGGTTTCCAAATCGATCACCGGCGCTTGCGGGAACAGTTCAATGTTCTGGAGCGGGGCCAGATCTTTTTGGTGAATGAGGCTGGTGCCACGGGATTGCAGGGGGATGCAAATGCCCGAACCGCTCAGTTCTGCGCCACGTTTACCCACAAAGGCCAAGTCCGAGGTATGTTTTACGCGAATAACACGCGGGGTCATACCTTGTTCTTCGATGCCGGCCATCACTTCGCGCAGCACTTTGGCGTGCGGAATGCCGGTGATGGTGCGCATTTTTAATTTGTCGCCAAAGGCGGGAGCCAGGGCAATCACTACTTCTTTAGGATTGGTACCTTTTTTGGCTTCGCCTACTTCTTTGAGTTCTACTTTTTCAACCGGTTCATCCGATACGCTGGGCGCAGTACCATTGCCACCTTTGGCCAACTGGGCAACGATTTCTGCCACAACGCTCCGAACCATATCTTCGGTAATCTGTGTCATGGTCTACACTCCTTGTGTGAATGCCCTAAATCATTTCCGGGCTGATGGCTTGCCGGATAGCAGCGAGCTGTTTCCAGCGTTCGCCTTCCAGGCGGTAACCAGTGCCGGGGCCAGCGTAATCGTTCAGGTCGTTTACAGCGGCGATAACATTGAATTTGGTGTCGAGGATGGAGGCGGTGTGCAGGTAGTCGCCGGAAACGCGCTGTTTTTGGATGCCCAGTACGGCTTCGGCTACGTCATTAAAGCCGCGTTTGGCCAACGCTTTCACTACGTCGATACCGGTGACGCCGCGTTTAAGCATATCTTGAGCGCCTTTGGTATCCTGAACTTTGTCGCGGGCTGGCATGTCTTTACTGCCGTGCGCGTAGGTAGCAGCTTCAACTTCTTCATCGGTAATCCGCGGCAGGCCAAATTCTTCGAATACGGCTTGCAGGGCGCGGGCCGCTTTGTTGCGGATGGCCACTACTTCGGCTTCGGAGGCCGGTTTCAAACCGCCGTCAATCTTCAGGTCGCGTTGAATAACCAGCCAGTCGTCCATGTCATCAGCGTCTACGTTAGAGCCGGCGAACATGTTGTCGTAGTTGGGGGTGGCGCTGTAGCCGGAGCAAACATAGTCGGTGCCGGGCAGCATCTGCATGAGCAGGCGGGCGGTGCGGCGCATATCGGAGTGGGAGAAGGTTTGGTCGTTGCCGGAGGCTACTTCCAGGTCAAGGCAGGTGGTCACCAGGTTTTCGGCCAACACGGCGCGGATACCGCCAGGTACGCCAGCCGGTACGCCGATGCAGCTGATCGAGCCGTTTTGCAGCCCTTGCACGCCAGCGCCCTTGGTGAGCATGATGCACTTGATTTCCAGGTAGAGCATGGACTTGCCTTCGGCGTAGGCCATCTGCACTTCGGAGCCGGTGCCGGAGGTGAAGCGCATTTTCAACCCGCGCGAAGCGTAAGCCGAGGCCAGGAAGGATTTTGACCAGGGGGTGTCATCGCCGTCAACAAACACGTTTTCCGTACCGTAAACCGACACGGTTTCAGCGTAGGCGGTGAGACCGCGCATGCCCAGTTGTAATTCGATGGATTCTTCCAGAGCGTCTTGGCTGAGTACGCCGGGGCGGCCAGTTTGCCCGCCAACCAGCAGCGACAGAGCGTTCAGAGGGCCGTAGTTGAACACGGCAACGGTGGTTTCAATTTCGGAGAAACCATACAGGGTAGCTTCGGCGGCGTCGGCGGCCAGCAATACCGGGTTGTCTTGCAGATTGGTAACGTGAGCTTGGTTGGAGGGAGTTTTGCGAGCGCGCATTTTTTGCACACCCATCATCATCTCAACCACGTTCAGTTCGTCCATTACGGCGGCGATTTTGGCCGGGGTAAGGCCGGAGAATACTTTGACAACTTCGGCGCGCGGAACATTGATGTCCACAATCATGCGGGCAATTTCCACGGCGCTTTTAGCCATCATTTGCGGCGCTACTTCGGTGTTGATGGCGCGGTCGGCGATGAACAGTTCAATAAAGTCCATCTGGTCGCGGTTGCGGCCGTCCATCTCAACGACTTGGCCATTTTCAATTTTGATGCTGGGTTGGGGATCGTTGGGGCTCCCCATCGCAATCATCCCGACTTCGGCCCATTCGGTTACGAAGCCGTCTTTGTTGACCGGTCGTTTTTCTAGTTCTTCAAATCTTTTATGTCGTCGTGCCATTGTATTCGTCTCCTAAAATCGGACTATTGGCCCGGATTTAAATATAGGGCTGGCCCAGGCTAGGGGCAGGACCAAAGGCTTCGAGTAACTTCACCCCAACTTCGCGGGCGGTCATGATGGCCTGGCGCACGGCACCGGCATCACCACTGAAGAAGCCAATCACTTCGTTGGAATATGAAGTGCCGGCGGCGGGGCTGGCTACGCCCAACAGGTTAACATCGGCAGATTTCACTGCGGCATCAACCATGAGTACGCCGATACCGGCCGGAGCGCCCACGCACAACCCAAAGGCTTTGCCCACAGGAGCGTTGAAGGCTTTTTCGCAGGCGATGCTGGCGCGAGCGGTGTATTGCAGTTCGATGTGACCGGCATCATTGGCATACACATCGCCAAAGGTGCGTTGGACATCTTTCAGGGCCACTTCGATGGCGCGGCGAGCATCGGACACTTCTTCGGCGCCAAAGATAATCAACGAACCGTGACCAGCGCCACCTTTGGTGTCGCGGGGCAGTTCAATCCGAACGATTTCGGTGTTGGTGGCTTTTACGGCTTCGTCAGCAGCCATAATGTGGGGGCCGGCGCCAACGCGGGCGCTGAGAATACCAATGGAATGGTATTTTTTGTCCAGCCCTAATTTTTCGTGAAAATCGTAATCCAGGTTGGCAATCACAATGCCGATAGTGTCGCCAAAAGCGGTACCCACAAATTCGGTCATTGCTGGCCGGCTAGGAGCGGCAGGAGCAGGCGCAGGCGCCGAATCTGCAAACTTGTCCATCACTTGCTTTACTACAAGGTCTACTAATTTATCTTCCATTTTTATCCTCCAAAGACTCTGTGGTTAAATGGCCACCTGCGTTATATTACTGACCCAATTTCGGCAGCAACAGTTCGGTATCGGTGTGGGGGCGCGGGATTACGTGCACAGAAACCACTTCACCTACACGTTTGGCCGCGGCGGCGCCGGCGTCGGTAGCTGCTTTCACGGCACCAACATCACCGCGAACCATTACCGTGACCAGACCAGACCCAATTTTTTCCATACCAACCAGTTTTACGTTGGCAGATTTAACCATGGCGTCGGCGGCTTCAACCATCGCTACCAACCCTTTGGTTTCAATCATGCCCAGTGCTTCACCTTGAGCGTTTGCCATTTTTAAAGCTCCTTTCAACTCAAATAAGTGGATAGACTGTGCCTCAACGTTGTGAGGCCCGATCCATTGATCGCTGATACATAAAAAATCTCACCAACCACACCACTTTGACGCAGTAGCCGGGTGGCCTGCTCAGCCTGTGCGTCGGTGGCGATGTCCATTTTAGTGACTACGCCAATGATGGGTTGAGGAAATACCAAAAAATAATTAGGGGGAAAGAAGGTGTTACTGCGGGTAGCATCTTGCACAACTACCAAAACTTTGGCGTCAACCGCCGCCGCTTTTAACGAATTGCGTAAATGGCCCAACTCGGCATATTCGCCGGGGGTGTCTATGGCAATTCCCTGATAGTTAATCATTTGCGTCTTTCGTACCGGAACAACATCGGCCTGAGACAAAGCATTAATTAAAGTGCTTTTTCCGGCGTCAACTCCACCCAAAACCATAAAACGCGCCTGCTTTACTCTTTTTTCTACAGTCATTGTAGGTGCAAAGTCTACCGTCATCAGGTCCTTGTAATTTGCGCCGGGAAGAATTTAAGGACTTTTTGTAATCCCTGGTTAGCAGTTTCGATTGCTGTTTCTACGCTGGTAAGGCGGCCAGTAATTACCAATGTGCCGCTGAACCGATCAAGAAAACCAATCTCAATGTCGGCGGCCTTCAGGGCCAGATCACCGGCAATGATGGCACTTTCACCGGGGGTGATGGTCATAATACCGATGGCGTCTACATCTTCCAGGCCGATCCGTTGACAGAGTTCGCGGTCGGGGTTGGCAATTACGTGGGCAATAGTAATCTGCCGCCCCGGTACGTACTCTTGAATGATACGGGTGGAGACGTTTTCTTGATCAAATTGCAGTCTGGTGCTGTTGTCTTGCATAGTGGTTTTATAGTAACAAACTACCTCTGCATATTCAATCACAAAACCAATGAGGGGTGTACACTTTTCTCTGAATGTGATTTGGCCGGAGGTGTAATAAATGGAGATGGTGACTAATAAAATGGGCAACTGTGTACGATTCGCTGAATTTTGTACATTATCTAATTGCATATACGTTCGCGAGTGCGTGGCGTAGGCATAACCGGGGTATAATGGGCACTGAGTGGGCAAAATTAAAAAATATTTGGTTATGGTTAGGAGTGCATTAATAATGAAAGCTCTGGTTTATCACGGTCCCAGCCAAAAGGCTTGGCAAGAAAAAGCAAAGCCTGTTATTCAATTACCCACAGATGCCCTGGTGCGGATTACCAAAACCACGCTCTGTGGTACCGACCTGGCAATTTTGCGCGGTGGCGTGGCCACCTGCCCGCCCGGCACCACTTTGGGTCACGAAGGGATAGGGATTGTTGAAGCAGTTGGTAGCAGTGTTACCAAATTTAAACCCGGCGATGCAGTGATTGTCTCTTGTATTACCTCGTGCGGCGGGTGTGATTATTGCCGCCGTGGGCTTTATTCTAATTGTATGGATGGCGGCTGGCTGTTGGGCAATACCATTGACGGCACTCAGGCCGAATATGTGCGGGTTCCCCACGCCAACAACAGCATGCATCTCATTCCTTTGGATTTGGATCACGAAGCGGCGTTGATGTTGAGCGACATCATCCCCACCGGTTTGGAAGTGGGCGTGATGAACGGCGAGATAAAATTTGGCGATACCGTAGCCATTTTAGGGGCCGGCCCGGTGGGCTTGGCGGCGTTGCTTGCGGCTCAATTTTACGCGCCCGGCGAAATCATTGTGGTTGATTTGGATGATAACCGGCTGCAAAAAGCCAAAGATCTGGGGGCCACCGTTACCATTAATAATGCTGATGGTCGAGCCGCCGAAAAAATTCTGGAATTGACCAACGGTCGGGGTGTTGATGTGTCCATCGAAGTGGTGGGCAGCCCGGCTACCTGTGAACTGTGCCAGAACATCATTGGCGCGGGCGGGCACATTGCCGACATCGGTATTTATTCCAAGAGCGTGCAGCTTCATAAACACGTGTTGTGGACTAAAAACATCACGTTGCGGTTGGGCACGGTTAATACCACCACCATTCCGTTGTTAATCAAAGCCATTAAAAACGGCAAAATTGACCCCACCGTGCTGGTTAGTCATCACTTTAAACTCAGCGATATCATTCGCGCTTACGATGTTTTTGCTAACGCCGCCCAGGAACAGGCCATCAAACTTGTGCTTGATAACGATGTAACGGTTGTTGCGGATCAGCCCGTAGCTTCAGCCCCGGCCTCAGTTTCAGCCGAGGACGTTATCCAGCAAATTGTGAGCCAGGTGCTCCAAAAAATCCAATAGGTGAATCGGGTAACTACTTATCCTTAAACTCCCTGCCATTTCTTTTTGGAAATGGCAGGGAGCGAGAGGAAACCCTGAGCTGATAGGTAGTGTTCAATGAGCGAACGACTGGTTATTGTGGGCGGGGTGGCTGCCGGTATGAGCGCCGCCACCCGGGCCCGGCGCGTTAACAGCCAACTGGAAATTGTGGTGTATGAAAAATCCGGCTATGTTAGTTACGGCGCGTGTGGTTTTCCCTATTTTATTAAGGGCGAAGTAGCCAAAATTGATGACTTGATCGTTCGCACCCCGGCGCAATTCGCCGCGCAGAATATTCAGGCGTTGGTGCATCACCAGGTGCAGGCCATTGACCCCGGCGCGTGCACGGTGCAGGTAAAAAATCTGGCTACCGGCCAAACTTTTACCGATCACTGGGATAAACTCATCTTGTCCACCGGTGGAACGGTGGTGTTACCACCGTTGCCCGGTATTCATTTGAACGGCGTTTTTACCCTGCGCAACGTTGAAGATGCGCTGGCCATAAAAAACTGGATCGCCGAGAAAAATCCCCAACACGCCGTGATTATTGGCGGCGGCTATATTGGCCTGGAAATGGCCGAAGCCTTCACCGCGCACGGGCTGGCGGTGTCCATCATCGAAGCCCAGCCCCAGATTTTGCCCCCGCTTGATGCCGATATGGCCGCTCACATTGAGGCTGAACTAAAAGCCAATAATGTTGAACTATATTTGGGGCATAAAGTTACCGCGCTGGAAGGCGACGAATCGCTCCGGCGGATTATCGCGCTAACCACGGCCAAGCTGTATCACCAGGATGCCGCCGCGATGGTTCAGGCCGCCGCGCGTACCGCGCGAGTGCGAGCCGTGATTGCCGGCGATGTCGCCATTCCCGCCGAACTGGTGATTATCGGTACCGGCACCAAACCGGCGGTAGAAATTGCCGCCACCGCCGGCGTAAAATTGGGCGAATCCGGCGCTGTGGCGGTAGATAATCGGCAACAAACTAACATTCCCGGTATTTTTGCTGCCGGCGGCGCTTGCGAAACGTTCCACCTGGTGGCGGGCAAGCCGGTGTTGTTGCCGCTGGCTCCCACCGCCAGCAAACAGGGCCGGGTGGCGGGGACTAACGCCGCCGGTGGTAGCGCTCATTTTCCTGGTGTGGTGGGCACGGCAGTGGTGAAGATGTTTGATCTGCAAATAGCCCAAACCGGCCTCACCGAGAAATACGCCCGGTATTTGGGTTTTGATATCGAACGTGCCGTTGTTTCGTCTACCGCCCGCGCCGAGTACATGCCGGGCCATTTTCCCATCCACGTTAAATTAGTGTACCAAAAAGGTAGCCAGCGATTGCTGGGAGCGCAAATTGTGGGCAAAGATGGCGTAGCCAAACGCATTGATGTGATTGCCGCCGCGCTCCGCGCCGGTTGGACCACCCACGACCTGGCCGAACTTGACCTCAGCTACGCGCCGCCGTTCTCGTCGGTGTGGGATCCCATTTTAGTGGCCGCCAATGTTGCCAATAAATAAATCAGGCTTACTCAAACCATAATGTCTCTTCAACTGATCTCGCCACAAGCCGCAATTCAATACGTTCAGCAAAACACCAATATTTTTGCCAAAAACGCCAATTTGGTGGCCAAACCCATCACCACCGAAAAGCACAGCGTTGAGGGGTATGTTAACCTGATCCACCTCATCCGCGATGTTGACTCCGGCCAATCCGTGGCGTTCAAGCAGATGCTGCCGTATGTTCGGGCGGCCAAAGAAGCCGGAAAGCATATTCCGCTGCCGGTAGAACGGCTGCGGGTAGAAATCGCGGCGTTCAAAGTTTGGGGAGCTTTTCAACCGCAACTTATACCGCAAATTTACTGGCAGGATGAGCAAAATTCCATTTTGATTATGGAAGATTTGTCCCGTATGAAGTTGTTGCGGTTTGGGTTGATGAAGATGAAACGGTTCCCGATTTTCCCGGTTGAAATTGGCACATTTCTGGGAAAAAACGCCGTTTTTACCTCCGATTTGTATTTGGATCCAATCGCCAAAAAACAACTGGTTCAAGCTCTGGCCAACCCGGAATTCCGGTCGCTGTTTGAGGCGTTTATCTTTATTGATACGTTCTTTGGCGAAAAACCGGTCAACCCCAAAGTAAAAGGCGAACTCACCGAACTTTTGGCCGATAAATCGGTGCTGTTGCAAGCGCTAAAACTAAAGGATGTTTACGCTACCCAGGCGCAGGCGTTAATCCACAGCGATTTGCACACCTCGAACATTTGCGTGAACAGCCACGAAATAAAAATATTCGATGCCGAGAGCGCCTTTTTTGGCCCGGTTGCATTTGATATTGGCCGGCTGTTGGGTAATTTTGTGCTTAATTACGCCTCGTGGGAGGCCATTACCGAGGTTTCGCCGGAGGCCAAACAGGATTACCGCCAGTATTTGCTCCAGACAATTGAGCAGATTTATCACCAGTTTGAAGCCACGTTTGTCGCCACCTGGAATCAATACGCCAAACCCGAATATCGGCGGGTTGAGGCGTATCAAAAAGAGTATTTGGGTTCAATTTTGCGGGATGCGGTGGGGATTGCCGGTTGCGCCTGTTTGGCCCGGCTCTACGATGAAGTGGAATGCCCCGAACTTCAGGGGATTAAGGATTTAGACCAAAAAGCGCTGGCGCAGAAATTGCTCCTCAAATTAGTGAGGAATTTGTTGGTGGATCGCCATCAGGTGCAATCGGTTGAGGATTTTACCCGGCTGATTGTTGAAACGCGCACAACGTATGTTATTGAACAGGCCGTGTGGAAAACGATAGTGCGGTTAAAAGGATAACGACAAAATTACCGTTCGCTCAATAATTGTAATTAAAAAAGGCCCCGCTTCCAGATTGAAGGTGGGGCCTTTTTTGTTGCAGGCTTATTTATCCTGCATCGCAATGCCAATGGGGGTTACAAACAGGGGACTGGCCGGTACTACCGTTTCTACGCCGGTCATGGCCTGCACTTCGGCGGTGATGCCGGCCATGGCGCAGGTGCCGCCCACCAGATAAATGCGTTCAACGTGGTACGGCTCAATGTGGCGAGCCACAATGCTGCCCACTTTTTGCATTACCGGCCGAACTAACGGCATTAGCCGGTGGTGTTCAGCGTTGTTCCTTTTCATGATTTCCGCATCTTCAAACGGAATACCCATCGCGCCGGCAATCACCAGCGAAAATTGAGTGCCGCCGGTTGGCTCGTCGGCGGTGTAAATAACCTGGCCATTTTTTATAATGGCTACGCCGGTGGTGCCGCCGCCCACGTCAACCACCGCGCCGTTTTCTACCTGAAGCAGACTGTTGGCGGCGGTAGGTTCGTCTACAAAGCCGCTGCATTCCAGACCGGCGCCAATCAACACGTTGCGGGTGGCTTTTACCTCGGCCATTGGCACGCCGGGTGGAAACGAGGTGGCACCCTGTTCCAGTTTAAAGCCAAGCTGTTGCTCAACTTCGGCCTTCATTTTACTCAACAGTTTGATGGCCCCAATAAAATCAACCACCAGCCCGTCGCGCACAATTTGGGCAAATTGATAACGGCCTGCCAGCGGGTTAAAATCCTCGTCCAGCACCATCAGCACCGTGTAAGCCGTGCCCAGGTCTACGCCCACATGCACCCGTCCCCGGTAATCTATGGGCGCGGTGGTGTTCAGTACATCTTCAGCTTTTTGTAAAATAGTATCGAGTTTGGGATTCATGGTTTTCTTGCTAAATTAAGCCGGCTAATTCGGCTGTGTCCAGAGCGATCATTTTTTCTTCGTTGGTGGGCACTACCAGTACCGCCGTAGTTGAGTTGGACTGGCTGATAATCATTTCTTTGCCGCCCACAGCTTGCTGGTTGGCGGAGTCATCAAAGTTAATGCCCAAAAATTCCAGCCCTTCGCAAACTAGCCGGCGCACAGTGGCGCTGTTTTCGCCGATGCCGGCGGTAAAGACCAGCGTGTTGATTCCGCCCATGGCGGCGGCATACGCGCCTACGTATTTTTTGGTCATGTAGGCAAATATATTCAGCGCCAACTGGCAGCGTTCGTCACCGGCGGCGGCTTTCTCCTCAATGACGCGCATGTCGTTGCTAACCCCGGATACGCCCAGCAGCCCGCTTTCTTTAAAGACCATCCGCTCAATGGTTTCGATGCTGAACCCCAGATTGTTGTGCAAATGGAAAATAAGGCCCGGATCAAAATCGCCGGAGCGAGTGCCCATAATCACCCCGCAAAATGTGGCAAACCCCAGGCTGGTATCAACCGATTGCCCGCCGTTAACGGCGGCAATTGATACGCCGTTGCCCAAATGGCACACCACCGATTTGAGTTCGCCGAGGGGGCGATCCAACACCTGGGCGGCGCGCCGGCTTACATACCGGAACGAAGTGCCATGAAAGCCGTACCGGCGGAGTTTGTGCTGCTGGCAAAGATCGTGCGGCAGGGCGTAGGTGTAGGCGTGCGCCGGCATGGTTTGGTGAAACGAGGTATCAAAAACGGCCACATGCGGTACTTTGGGCAACAACGCCTGGGCCTGCAAAATGCCGGTGAGGTTGGCCGGATTGTGCAGCGGAGCCAGCGGCGTGCAGGCTTCCAGGTTTTTGATAACGGCGGGGGTAACTACGGTTGACTCAATAAAAATATCAGCGCCATGCACGGTGCGGTGGCCCACCGCGCTAATCTGGTTAATATCGCTGATAACGCCATAGGCCGGATGCAGCAGGGTTTGAATAATCAATTCAAAACCAACCGCATGGGTGGGGATGTTGGCCTCGATTTTTGTTTTTTGGTTGCCGACTTCGTGGGTGAGCGAGGAGCCGCCTTCGCCGATTTTGGCAACCAAACCCTTGGCGACAACGGTTTCTACGTTACTGCTAAATAACTGATATTTAATTGTAGAGCTGCCACAGTTAATTACAAGTATCATTTTCTTAATTCCTTAACTGTATTAGCTCTCGGGGAACAAACTGTGCGGCTGCCAATAATAGCACAAAAAAGCGGATGACACCAATTTGGCTACTGTAATTTTGATTGGCGATATTCGTTGGGGGTTTGGTTGGTTTCGCGTTGAAAAATGCGGTAAAAGTTGGTGGCGTTGGGGTAGCCCACTGCTTCGGCAATGGCCGAAACGGTCATAGGGGTGGTGCGGAGTAGTTTTTTGGCGTTTTTAATGCGCAACGAGGCCAAGTATTTTGAGTAGCTGGTGCCGGTGCGTTCTTTGAGCAAAAACGCCAAATGCGATATGCTGAGGCCCACGGCGTGGGCCACGTCGTGCAGCGAAATATCGGGATTATGGTGGTTTTTGTGGATGTATTCAATGGCCAACTGAGCGGCATCCTGGTTGGAATGTTCTATTTTTAGCTCAAAAATGCCCAGCAGGTCGGTCAGGCTATTGAGTGCCCATGCTCGCAGTTGGGCCGGGCTGGGCGCCGAGAAAAGCACCGCCATTTGCCGGTGCGATAAATCGAACACTTCCGGGGCCGAAGCGCCAATTTCAATCACGGTTCGGGAAATCAGGGTGAGCAGTTCGGCAAAGTAGCTGTACAGGGTTTGGGGATCGCGTTTGTATTTGTACAGCATGTCATCCACAATGCCGTTCATCAGCTCCAGACAAATATCTTCCTGTTTGATGCGCACGTTTTCCAGCAATTCTTTTTCCAGCGCCAGCGGATAAATGTAGCCCTGTTGCTGGCTGTTAACGTTGGTTTCATCAATGTGGATAACGCAGTTGCCACTAGAGGTATGCCGCTGCGCCAGGCGCGCTTCGGCGTAAGAAACCGGAATTGAATCGAGTTCGGCGTAGCGGTGGCCAAAGCTAACGGTAACTGTAAAATGGCCCTGGCTGGCAATCCGCTGCCTGAGCGTTTCACCCAGCGCTTTTTGGGCGTTAACGGTTTCCCACTGGTTGCCGGTTGATAAAATTATCACCAGTTGGCCCAGTTGCCACTGGCCCAGCAGCGTTTGGGGGGCCGGCTCAAGAATTTTGTACACCGTTTGGGTAATGGCGTTGTAATGCTGAAGGAGCGTTTCGGGTTTGAAGCGTTTGATGATTTTGTTAAAATCGTCAATGCTCAACACCATCACCACCGGCATACTAACCGTTTTGCGGAGTTGTTCGAGCGTTATTTCAACGCCAACGGGGTCTCTGGTTTGCCGGTACACCAGTTCATCTACCAGATTGGCCTCAATGAGTGGCAGCGCCTTTTCCAGCCGTTTTTGGGTTTCGGTGAGAATTTGCTGCCGGGTTTGTTCTTTTTGGATGATGGTTTGAACCTGGGTAATAACTTCGATGAGTTTGTTGGGGCGCACCGGTTTGAGCAGGTAATCCACCGCACCCAGTTTTAGCGCCTCCTGCACATAAGAAAACTCATCGTAGGCGGTGAGAATAACTATTTTTGAGTTTGGGCTTTCCTCGCGGATGGCCTGGGTGGCTTGCAAGCCGTTCACGCCGGGCATTTTTATGTCCATAAAAATAATATCGGGCTGGTGCTGGCGGGCCAGCCGCATGGCTTCTTCGCCGTTTTCGGCTTCAAAAACAGGCGACAGATTTAAATTTTCGCGGACAACAATTTTGGCAATTGTCGAGCGAATAATAGCGGTATCATCAACTACCAGCAACCCGGGCATTAAATTGAATTTCCCTTTTGTCTGTTGGGTTAAAAAGCTATCTGCGTAGCTCTGGAGGTTTTTAGCTTGAGCGGCACCAGTAAATCAATGCGGGTGCCCTGGTGGAGCTGGCTGCTAACCTGAAAAGAAAATTCCTGGTCGTATTCAATCATCAAGCGGCGAATCACATTTTGCAGGCCAATGGAGGTGCTGCCGTTCTTTTCTGGAAAGTTGCGGGCTTTGATGGCCGCTACCATGTCGGCTTCCATGCCCAGCCCATCATCTTGAATGGTCAGGCGTAAATTGTTTTGGTGCTGTTCGGCCCGGATGTCAATTTGAACAGGCCGGGTGAGGGGTTCGAGCGCGTGGATAACGGCATTTTCCACCAGCGGTTGCAAAATCATACACGGAATATAAACGCTGCTCAACCCGGGGGCAATGGAGATTTGGGCCTGCAACCGGGAGCCAAACCGCAGTTTTTGAATCGCCAGGTAGCGCTCAACCATTTCCATTTCTTCGCTGAGCGGCACGGCCCGGGCAACATTCCGCAGGCTGTACCGTAGCAGGTCGCTCAGGTTGTAGGCGATTTCCTCGGTTTGCGGGGCGTCTTCGGCCAGGGCGGTATAACCCACCAGCGCCAGCGCGTTGAACAGAAAGTGGGGGTTAACCTGGGCTTCGAGCGCTCGCAACTGCGCGTTTTGCAGCGCCTCCTGGAGTTTGGCCTTTTCTTTGATTTCGGATAGCAATTTGGTTTTGGATAGGTTGGCCACGCCCATTTCAATGATGTGGTTGGTCATTACAAACAGCATTTCAACGGCGGCGTCCAGCCGTTCGCGGGGAATGGCTGGGATGGCTTCGGCCACGGCCCGGAGTTCTCTGGAGCTAAAACCCAACGGCACGTTGCGCTCAACAATGCCTTCGATAAACTTATCCCGGTTTTCGGCCAGCACCACCTGCCCGCACAAAAAGCCGCCCAGATATTCGCCTTCAATAATAATAGGCGCGGCCACATCCATCAGCCCGCCGTAGCATAAATAGGTTTGCGGCTCGCCTTCTTTGTAGGATTTGAGGCTGCCGTTGGCGTCGCAAGCCATGCACCGGGCCAACCCTTTTTGGGTAGATCGGATGAGCATGCACAGCGGTTGAAAGTTGCTTTCGCGGGTAACGGGCTGGCCGTTTCGATCAACCGTAACCGCGCCCACGCCCATCGCCTTGGCAAATGTATCCTGAATGCGCTGCAAAATAGACAGATTGACAACTTCCTGAATACTGAGTTCTTTTACGGCTGCCTGGGCTATGTATCTTTCTACCATCGCTTTTAAACCCCATAAAATATAAAAAGGACAACCAATAATCATATTGGTTGTCCCTTCTCCGCGAGGGTACAATCATAAAATTCCGGCAAAAACAGGGGGTCTGGCTTAGTCAGACATCAGAACAAAAGCTGTTGTGATGATGGCTTTTACTGCATTGAGTTTATAACTTGCCCCAGTCTGACCTTACAGTTGCGGGACAGCGCCGGATTACCTGATGGGGAATACCGGACTTCACCCTGTTGTGACTAACCTTTGCCTGTAGGAACAATCTGTTGTCTACTACAATAAAGGCTACATCTGTAAAACAGTATGTCCACTGGTTGCGATTAAACATCAGTGTGGCATTTAACTGTGCCGGGTGGCATTAGGGGCGCAACCATTAACTAGCTACTTAGTTTATTCATTGCCCCGCGTAATGCAAATACTCGATTTAAAATTGGGCAAAAACCGCGCTCCGGCTTTGTTTGGTTATCCGCCTAAACAGTGCTACAATGGCCTGAAATTTGCGGGTTGGCCCGTAACGCCCGAATGGTGAACTATGCACAAATCTCCGGTTATAGGTAATAATATACCGCCCTCATTCCGTTTTCCGCGCTGGGTGGGGCGGTTATGGTTGCGCGTGTTTGGCTGGCACATTGCCGGCGATATGCCGGTTTGCGATAAAATGGTGTTGATTGGCGCGCCGCACACCAGCAATTGGGACCTTCCGTTTATGCTGGCGGTTGCCGCCGTTTATGGCCTGGATGTTACCTGGATGGGCAAGGATTCGCTCTTTAAAAAGCCGGTGTTTGGCCGGTTGCTGCGCCGGCTGGGCGGCATCCCGATTGACCGCAGCCGCCCCAGCGGGGTGGTACTGCAAATTGTGCGGATGTTCAAAAAGTCCAGCCGGTTGGCGCTGGTAGTGCCGCCTTCCGGCACCCGCAAAAAGAAGGAATACTGGAAATCCGGCTTTTACTGGATTGCCCACACCGCCCAGGTGCCCATTGTGTGTTCTTATCTGGATTATGGCCGCAAAGAGGGCGGCGTGCGCCTTACTTTTGTCCCCACCGGCGATGTTCAGGCTGATATGGACCGCATTCGGAATTGCTACCAGGATATCCGGGGCAAACACCCCCACCAAACCACCCGCATCCGGCTTAAAGAAGAAGACGCCGCCTCCGGCGAAATCAACCCTTCTATTCCAGTGGCGACTCCGGGCGATAGTTAGCCCACTGCGCCGGCAGGCGCAAGCCGCCCACGCGCAAACTATGCAGCCGGTACAGGTAGGCCGCGCCGGTCATAATGTGCCGGGCCACATCAACCGCCTGCCGGTTGTGGTACTGTTCCAGGTACGTGCCGCGCACCCAATCATTAAACGCGCCCATCGCCGGGCCGCACCAAATCTGGTAATCCAGTTCGCGCCCTTTTTCACCCACGTTTGACCACCGCGATGACAGCCCCAAATACCACCGAAAAATCAGCGCCATTTTGCGTTTGGGGTTATTGTTGGCGCGTTCCAGTTGAGCCGGGTCGCGCTCGCCAAAAAAGGTTTCGCAACTGCGCCAAATAGCGTCAAAACTCATTTTGAACACCTGTTTTTCCAGCTTGTCGCGCTCGGCGGCAGGAATAGCCTCCACCGAATCGTACTGCTGGTACAGTTCGTACAGCTTTTGCGCCCGCATGGGGAACATGGTGCCGCGCTTGAGCACCTGCAATTTTACGCCCATTTCAAACATATCGGCGGCGGGGGCCATCATCACATCGGCCATGTCGGTCTGGGCCAGCAGCTTGCGGGTATGCTCCGATGCCCCGGCTTCGATACAAGCCTGATTGACCGAGCCGGTTACCAGGTAGGCCGCGCCCATCATCAGCGCCGCCAGCGCCGCTTCGGGCGTGCCGATGCCGCCCGCCGCGCCCACGCGCAGGGGTTGGCGGTAATTGTATTTGGCCTGCATTTCATCGCGCAGCGCCAGCAGCGAGGGCAACAGGCACACTAAAGGCCGGTTATCGGTGTGCCCGCCGGAGTCGGCTTCTACGGTGATGTCGTCGGCCATCGGCACCTGTTCGGCCAGCGCGGCCTGTTGCGGCGTAATCAGATTTTGGGCCACCAGTTCTTGCAGCATTTTGGCCGGAGCCGGCTGCATAAATTTGGCGGCTACTTCGCGCCGCGAAATTTTGGCAATCACTTTGTGGCCAATCTCAATTTCTCCGGCGGCGTTAACCGCCAGCCCCGCCGCGCGATAGCGCACAATATGCGGCGTTAGCCCCAAATAGGCCGATGCCTCAACCGTTTTTACGCCGTGCCGAATGTACAACTCAACGGCGCTGCGCTCCAGGTTTTCTTCGTTGGGGCTGTGAATCAGGTTAAAGGCATACGGCCCGTGCGGCAGCGCCGCCTGAATTTGCTGAATAGCTGCCCGCACTCGCTCCGGCACCAGCCCGGCGGCCCCAAACGAGCCAATCATCCCGGCCCGCCCCAGTGCAATCACTAGCGCTTCCGAGGCGATGCCGTTGGCCATGGCTCCGGCCATGTACGGATATTGCAGGCCGTGCGCCGCCAAAAAAGCGGGGTCGGCCAACTGTTGAACGTTTACCGGCGGCGCGGAGAGCAGCGCCGTAAATTGTCCGGCCACGCCGTTATTGCCGGCATGAACGCTGCCTTCGTTGGTTACGCCAATGCGCCCGTGCGCATCGCGCACCACATGCACCGGCTGGTCTAAATTGAGCAGCCGGGCTTTGATGCCGGCTTCATCGCCGGCTACGGCGTTGCCGGGGCCGGCCCACACCTGGCCCGCTTCTGCCGGATTGCGCTGTAACCGGGGCGTTTCTGTAAATTGCAGCAGGTTGGTCATCTAATAATGCTCCTTCGTAAATAGCAGTTAGCCGTTAGCTGTTAGCTTTGCCTGGCTACCTGCTAATGGCTAGCTGCTGATTTTCATTCTCAGTTCAAATTTACGATTCGGCCAGCCGCAGCCCTATCTGTTTTACTTCGTAAATGCGCATGTCGCCTTTCCACAGGCTGGCATCGCCCCGCAGCGTTACCTGTCCGGGGCCGGTTTCAATGCCGGTGATATGGATTTCCAGCCGCATGGTGGCGTCGCCGGGCGTCATCTGGCCGCGATAAATCCACACGGTCCGGTGATCGGCCACGTGCGTAAAATGCGGCGATTTGAGCTGCGCGCCCAAATTTTGGTGCAGGGCAAAAATTTGCAACGCCTGAAGAATCGCCTCTACCCCCAGCGAGCCGGGCATAACCGGGTCCTGGTAAAAGTGGCAGCTAAAAAACCAGTCCTGCGGATTGATTTTTTTGCTGGCAAAAATGTAACCCTGCCCGTGCCGCCCTCCGCCGGGGATTACCAGCGCCTCGTCCAGAAAATTGAGCTGGTCGCCGGCCAGCCGGTAATGGGGCTTATCGGCGTTGGCCTGGTACCACTGCTGCCGGGCCGAAGGTGCGGTCAGGTTGATTTTGCTCACCGGCAACCCGGCGGCCTGTTCGTACCACGGCGCTATTTTTTTGCCCTGATCCAGTCCCACCTGATTGGCCAGCGATTGCGGTTTAAAGTAACCAAACACGGCGGTGCCGGCGTAAAACGGCGCGTCATCCACGGCCAGTTGGTAGCTGAATTTCTGAATGATGATGCCCTGAATGGCCGTGGCCGAGAGTAATTCTACCCGGTTGCGAATAGTTTTGCCGCGCAAATCAACCACGCGGAGCAAATGCCCGTCGCCGTCCAGGTTGCGAAAGTAGAAATCTTCGTTGGGATAGGCCAGCGTTGAGCCGAGGTAGGCCGATAAAAAGCCGCACGGTTGCAGGCCAATTTCCATCAAAATGGAATATGGCATAACCGGGTAACTGTTTTGTCTGCTCCACCACGGCGCGGCGGGCACATCGTACTCGCTCACCAAACTGGGTTGGCCGGTGAATTTTAGCCGGGTGGCGTTGATTTCAACAATCCGGCTGATGAGTTTTAGATCGCCGTTGGGGGTGCGCGGAATGCGCCGCCCTTCAAAAATCTGGTAATCCGGGCCAAAACAAGCCGAAATTGACCCCAACGCAAAGTTTTCTATGTGCTCCTCGTTGAACAGCGCCGGTTTGGGCGGCGGCAAAATTTCAACGGCGGTTTGGGCTAATTCCGGTTTAAAAAACGGGTCATCGGGCGTTTTTTCTACCAGTTGCAGCCCCAGGTTTTTAAAGTCAACCACCACCCGGCCTTCAAAGATAATATCCACGTTGGCTTTGGCGTAGGGATGCGGCTCCTGCCCAATTTCGGTGATTTCCATGCGGTAAATCAGTTTTGAGGAGCAAGCGGTAATTTGCTTGCGGGTGCGCACCACCTGCGGCAAATCGCGCACCGGTTGAAAACGGGCGTCGCGGGTTTGGGTTTGCAGGCCCAGGTACAGCAGGTAAAATTGCAGCAATTGGCTGCACCCTTCGGCCACCAGCGAGCCGGCCATTACCTGGTCATCGCTGAAGTGGCAGGGGAAGTACCAGTGCTCCGGCTCCAAATCCTTTTCCGAGACAATCAGCCCCAGCCCCCACGCCCCGCCGCGCGGGTCTACCGTGGTAATTCGGTCAACCATTAAAATGCCTTCCGGCGGCAGCCGCAGCGACGGGTTTAGCCCGTGCTGGTTGTACTGCGGGCCAAACGCGCCGGCAATATCGCCGTGTACCAGGCGCAACAGTTCGGCGCGGTTAAAGCTGGTTTGGGCGCAGGCCAGGCGCGGCTCAAAATATTGTTTGGGCAGCGCGGCTTTATCGGCCTTTTCTTTTTCGGTGGTGATAATGCCTTTGCCGCCGGCCAGCTCTTCATCGGTGAAAAAGCCGGCGCACCCGCCACGCATTTTCAGCACCATTTTATCGCCCACAAAACAGTTGTAGCTAAAGAAAAAGAGCAGGCTTTCGCCGCTTTTGGCAAACGAATCAATGCTGATGTCGTAGCGCAGGGTGTGGCCTTCCAGCGGTATGTCGTCCAAAAAGGTCAGGGTGCAATCCAGCAGGCGGTACACCCGCTCGCCTTTGTTGGCAAAATCAATGCCCAGGTAGCTAATCAGCATCAGGTCGCACTGGCCCGATTCTACCGATACCGCCCACGGAATCTGGCCATCGGTGCTGTACCAGGCGTCAAACGGAATATCGTACTCGGTGGTGATTTGCGACGGTTTAAACTCGCCGCGCACTGCATTCAGTTTGGTAATGCGGCTCACCAGCAGGTACGGCGGAATGGGCAGCCGTACCCGGCGGCTGTAGGTATCAATGATGGCGTACTCCGGCCCAAAAATCGGCTCGATGCGGCCCCCGGCGTATTCCAGCAATTCGGCCTCATTCCAGATGATGTGTTCCGGCTGGCTGTAGTTGTTGGGCCGCTGCTGCGCCGCCGGAGAAATGGCGCGCAGTTCAACCGGCTGGTGTTCCGGCAAGGGCTGCCCCAGAATTTCCAGTTCAACCAGGCGGCGCATGTGGCGCATGGCGGCGGTGCGGCCCTGCAAAAAGGCGGCGTGAACATCGGCGGCGCGGCTGGTGTTTTGGGCCAATTTTTCAAACTGATGCGCCAAAGAGTCGGCCTCAAGCGGCGTAGCGCCGGCAGCTTCCACCGGCGACGGAGTTTCGGCGGGGTTTGGGTTGGGTTTGTTCATCAGGCTTCCATTGTTCTTTTGGGCTAACAACCGGTCGCTCCCGGCTTCTGTTTGGCTTCCGATATTTGTTATTTGGCTTTTAATTTCTGCCATCTGGCTTCTATCATCTGACTTCTGACTTCTGTCATCTGTTATTTGGCTTTCGGTATTCGGTTGCCGTCTTTTGACATCTTTAAACTTTTGCCGGTTTTCATCGGTTAAAATTACGTCGTTAATACCCGGCTCCAGCAGCGAAACCGTGCGTACCAGCGTCCGGTTTGAGGCGGGCGAGGCGGCGGGCAGCGGCTCGTACAGCGGCGATAAATCCAGCGGCACGCGCTGGCTTACCAGTTGCGCCAGCAGCGTTACCAGCGCGGTGTGGTCATCTACACTGCGCCGGTTGATGCCCGCCGCCAGGTGCGGCTGCGTTTTGAGAATATCGGCTACCCACCACGTGCAGGCGCTGCGCGGCCCCAGCTCAATAAAAATGCGGTAGCCATCGTGGTAGGCGCGTTGAATCAGCGCCGGAAAGTTAACCGGCTGCGTTACCGCCGTGGCAATGTTTTGCCCCACGGCTTCGCTGGTAAGTTGATGGGGCAGCACCGGTCCGGTTTCGGTTTGGGCGGCAAAGTACAGGTGGCAGGCCGGCGTTTTAACCAGCGGTTGCGTGTTCAGCCGCCTAAATTCGTCCGCCTCGGAGCGCATCGGCTCGCAGTGGATGACGTGAGTGTACGGCACCGGCATCGCTTCGCAGCCCAGCGCGGCAATCACCTGCCGGCAGGCCGCCGGATCGCCACCAATGACCACCTCGTTGGTAGTGTTGATGTGCGTTAAGTATACCCGCTCAATAGAGTTGACCACTTGCTGCGCCTGTTCGGCGGGCGCTTTGAGCACAAAAATGGCCCAAATATCCTCCGATTTTGGATTTGCGATTTTGGATTTACGATTGGCTTCTTCTTGTTCGCCATTCGCCATTCGCTCCATTCCCCAGAATTCGCGCACGGCGTTTTTGGGGCCGGATAGCCGCTCGCGGAACAGTGGCGAGGCCAGCAATTCGGCGCTGTTGTTATCTTGCACCGACCACAGCCCCAGCGCGTACATCATGGTGGTTTCGCCCAGGCTGTAGCCCAGCGCGGCGTGCGGCTGCAAGCCAAACTGCTCTTGCAAAATTTTAGTCACCAGGGTTGAGTAAGTAGCCCCGGATTGCAGCATAGTCATTGAGTCGGCCATCAATTTGAATGTAAGCTGGTTGAGTTGCTGCTCCGAAAGGCGGTTGAGGCTGCGCGGAAACAGCGCCCGCTCGCCCACCAGTTGGCCGGGGTTGGCCACCTGCGCCGCAAAGCCGGAGTGCAAGGCGGGGAACAGGTGAAACAGGTCGCGGCCCAGGCCGGGGTAACTGCTGAACGCGCCGGGGTACACAAAGGCAACTTTGCCCCGCGCGCCCAGCGGGTTGGGCGTAAAATAGCTGCCCAGCGGCGTTTTCCACGGCTCACCGCCGGCAAACGTTTGGTCAATAGTTTTTAAGGCCAAATCAATTTCGCGTAGAATTTCGGCTTGATAGCGACCCACAATGGCCAGCGCGTAGGGCGCGGTGGCCTGCTGCCGAAACGCCTCAAAATTAAGCCGCGCCGCCGGGCCAACCGCCTCGTTTTGGGCGATGGCGGCTCGTAGCGCGTTCAACTGCGCGCGCAACGCGGGCAAATCCGCGCCGGCCACGGGGAACAGGCGCAGCGGGGCAGTGACCAGGTAGTTGTTGGGGCGCTCCGCCTGCGTTGGCTCATCGGTTAAAAGCAGGTGGGCAAACGCGCCATCGCTGCCCAGGCCGTTAATGGCCGCCCGCCGGCGCTCGGCCAGCCACGGCTGCGAGTGCGGGGCCACGTAAAACGGGCTGTTGCGCCACGCCTCCGGCTGTTTGGGGCCGCTCCAGCCCGGCGTGGCCGGAATATAACGGTGGTACAGGCAGTGCGCCGTTTTAATCAGGCTGGCCATGCCGGCGGCGGCAAAGGTGTGGCCAATATTGGCCTTGCTGCTGCCCATAGCGCAGGTTAGGTTGGCTGCATTTGTTTGGTAAACGGACACAAGCCCGTTGATTTCGGCTTCATCCTGAGGGGCCAGACCACTACCGTACACTTCCAGGTAGCCAATCTCCGCCGGAGTCAATCCGGTGGCGTCCAGCGCCTGCCGGGCGGCCAGCGCCACGCCTTCGGCCCCGGTTGCGCCTTCGACCACGCTCACCGCCTCGATGACGGCATAAATGCGGTCGCGGGCGGCCAGCGCATCCTGGTGGCGCTTGAGCACCACCGCTCCGGCTCCTTCGCCCACCAGCCAGCCGTTGGCCTGCCGGTCAAAACTGAGCGTGGCGGTTCCGCTGTTCACCGGGTGCAGTTGGTGGCGCAGCAGCACGTTTTCAACGCCGCCGGCCAGATCAACCGCGCCCACCACCACCGCGTCCACCTCGCCGGTGGACAGCAGCAGTTGGGCCACTTCCAGCGCCTTGAAAGCGGAGTTTTCTTCGGCGGACAGGGTAAAGGTTGGGCCGGAAAAGTCCCACTGGGCGGCAATCCGGCTGGCCATAATATTGCCAATAAAGCTGGTGTACTGGTTTACCTCGGCGGCCTCGTGGATGCTGTCTTTGGTGATGCGTTCCAGTTCGGCGGTTTGCGCCGGGGTTAGCTCGATGCCGGCGGCGGCGAGGCTGGCCTGGATTTGCCACGACAAATCAACCCGGCCCCGAAAGCGGTGCAGCGATAACTCGGTGCCGGCCCCAATGATAACCGCCACGTTGCCGCCTTCGGCCAGGCCGGCGTCGCGCAGGGCGCGGTCGGCCACGTTGAGAATGAGCAATTGTTGCGGGATGGGCTGGTCGTTGTTGGGCGGGATTTTGTAGTGCAAAAAGTCCATCTCAAAATTGGTGATGTACGCGCCGGCGGGAGCGGCCTCAAGCCCGTGGGCTTTGAGCAGTTCCTGCCGGTTTTCGATGCCCTGCCAGCGGCCCGGCGGCGGCGCGATAAAATGCTGGCGGCCTTCGTAAATGGTGCGGCCAAAACTGTCCAGCCCGTTGCAGCCGCCAAAAAAGGCATCCATGCCAATAATGGCCAGTTTGGTTGGGGGTTGCGTTGGCCGGCTGGCGGCGGTTTGGCTCTGAGCCGATTGACCGGCGGGGTGTTCTTCTAAAATAAGGTGGGCGTTGGCCCCGCCAAAGCCAAAGGCGCTTACCGCCGCCCGTTTGGTGTGGTCCTGCTGCGGCCAGGGGATGGTTTCGGTCACAATCTGGCCGGCGGAGATGACGTTATTTTTAGAGGATAACGGCTCGGTGAGGTTGATGGTGGCCGGAATTTGGCGGTGGGCTATGCTCAAAATCACTTTGGTCATGCCGGCCATGCCGGCGGCGGTGAGCAAATGCCCCAAATTGGATTTAACCGATCCCACGCGCGGCGCGGCCTGGCTGCGGCCAAAAAAGGCATCCATTGAGTTGAGTTCGGTTTTGTCGCCCACGGGCGTGCCGGTGGCGTGGCATTCCACATAATCAATGCTGCGCGGATCAACCTGGGCAGCGGCGTAGGCCCGTTCAAAGGCCAAAATTTGCCCTTTGGGGTTGGGTTGCAGCAAAAACTTGCCTTTGCCATCGTTAGACAGGCCGATGCCGCTGATCACGGCGTAAATCCGGTCGCCGTCGCGCATGGCGTCGTGGTAGCGTTTTAACACAAAAACGCCGGCCCCTTCGCCGGCAAACAGGCCGCCGCTGGTTTTGTTGAGCGGGTGGCTGTGGCCGTTTTCCGGGTATGCCTGAAAAATGGAAAAACCCATGTTGATAAAAAACGGATCGGCCCGGCTGACCGCGCCGGCCAGCATCAAATCGGTTTTGCCGGCCAGCAGGTATTGCCCGGCCAGTTTAACCGCATACAGCGACGACGCGCAGGCGGCATCGAGGGCAAAGCTAACCCCGCCCAGCCCCAACGCCCGGCCTACTACCGCCGTGGGGTAGCCAAACGTCATTAAATTGTGCGGCGCAACCGGCCCGGTTGCCGCCAGTTGAGCCAGTTCAAACGGCTGGCCCAGCAGTTCTTGCGTGGGCGGTTCGAGCGCCTGCCGGTAGATGGGCGCAAACAGGCGGTGCGACGCTTGCGTGGGAAACGAAAGGTTGCCCAGCACCACGCCGCAACGGGCCAGCGCCGCCGGGTTTTCCAGGTAGCCGCTATCGGCCAGCGCCTCCCGCGAAACATACAGCGGCCATTTAAACAGGTCATCCAGGCTGGCAAGAAAATCGGCGGGCAGACGGTAGCCGTGGGGATCAAACTTAAAGCCGTTAATATAGCCGCCCTGCATGCAGTAGTATTTATCCTGAACACCCTTGCCGGAGGCTAAAAACAGGTTGGGATCAACCCCCATTTGCGCGGCGGTGGCTGTTGAGGTGGTGTTTTGCCGGGCCAGTAAATTATGCCAGTACTGTTCCGGGGTTTCGGCGCCGGGGAACAGGCAGCCCAGACCGATAATCGCAATTTTTTCCATGACGTTAAACTTTCAGCGTGTGATTGGGGAATAACCGGGAGGGAGTTGTGCAACTCCCTCCCAAAATTTATGGTTGTTGTGGCCAGGGCGCAAACAGGTGGTTAAGCTGCGGGCTGATGGTCACTTCTGCGCCGATGACGCGGGCGTAAACGCGGCCATCGGCATCGTGGGTGGTAATATCGGCTACCAGTTTGGCGCTGGTGCTTTGCTGCACATCCATTGACACGTAAGTGGTTGCGCCAAAGGGAATGGGCCGGTACTGCTCGCCACGCCCGGCCCGCAGCGGCAGGCTGCCGGCCTGGTGAAAATGGCGCGCCCAAATGACCAGGCTTTGAAACTGGCCGTCGGCAATGTAGGGGTTAAAGTTTTGCACCGGGAATTGTCCCTGCCGGCTGGCCGGGATTTCCGGCAGCATGCAGCGCATGGTGAGCTTGTGCGGGCTGATGTTTAACACCCGCTCCACTCCCTGAAAACTTGGCCCGTGGAACAGCGTGCCGTTTTGATAAAGCTCGGCGCGGGTAATGGGCTGCGTTTCGGCGGCGTCAAACCCGGCGTAAACGGGCGCGGCGGGCAATTCGGCCCGCAATGTCAGGGTGGCCCGGTAGTGGTAGCGCGGCTGCCCGGCGGCGGTGTGGCTGAACACCAGCGCCTTAAAAGAAACGCTGCCGGCGAATTTTTCAACCTCTTCCAGATCAAGGGTGTACTGTTTGGCGGGGCCGTGGTCGGCGTCAAACACAATCCCCTTGAGCACCTGGTAATCATCGCAGCTAAACATGGTGTAGCCGGGGTACAACTGCTCGCAGGCGTTGCCCAACCAGGCAATGGCGCACACGGTGGGCAGCACCGGGTGGCGGCCAATTACGTGATCCTGCAAAAAGGGGTTATTGGCCAGGCTTAGTTGCCGGTGCAGACGATAGCGGCGTAGCGTGGTCTCAGGGCCATCTTGCGGCAAGGCCAGCGGCCCGCCGATGACGGTTTGCGCCACGGGCGGGGTGGCCGGGGCCAGTTCTGCTGCCAGCAAGCCGGCTCCAACCTCCACCGGAATCACCTCAATGTGGCGCTCGGCAAAGAGTTGTTTGAGCGCGGGCGTCACCATGCCGCCATCCCACGGCCCCCAATTGATGGCCACCGGGCGGCAGCCGGGCTGTTGCCGGTTAAGCCGGTGCACCGTTTTGTTGAGAATTTCGTTGGCCAGCGCGTAATCGGCCTGGCCCACGTTGCCGTAAAAACCGGCTGCCGAAGAAAACAGCACCAGGTGTTCCAGTTGGCGCGGCGGCACGGCGGCCAGTAACGCTTGCAAGCCCTGCACTTTGGTGGCGTACACCGCCTCAAAATCCGGCTCGGTTTTCTTTTCGATGAGCTTGTCCGACAGCACGCCCGCGCCGTGAATCAGCCCGGTAATGGGGCCAAAGCGCCCGGCGGCAGCGGCCAACTCGCGTTGCAGGGCCGGGGCGTCGGTTACGTCCACGCTGAGGTATTCGGCCTGCCCGCCGGCCTGCCGGATGGCCGCCAGCGTGGCTTCGATTTCGCGTTTGGAGGTGATGGCCCGCGCCAGTTTTTGCACGGCGGCGGGCGTTGGTTTTTCGCTGGTGGCGGCCAGGTGTTCCATAATTTGCCGTTTCAGCGCGGCTTCATCGGCGTAATCTTTTAGCCAGCCGGTATCCACCGGGCTGCCCGCCGAGCGCCCCAGCAAAATAAATTTGCCGTGGTCCAGTTGGGCCAGCCGGATAACGCATTGCGCGGTGATGCCTTTGGCCCCGCCGCTCACCACCCACACCGACGGGGTAGCCGGGCGGCGAAAACTCAATTGCGGCGGCAATGCCTCAACGGTGGCGGTCAGCGTTACCCGCCCCTGCGGGCCGTACCCCACTTCGGCCAGCAGCCGGTTGGGGTCGTGCAGTTCGGCCAGAGACAGTTGCGCGGCCTGCTCCGGTGCCAGGCCCGGATGCAGGTCAATCGCCCGGCAAAAAACGTGCGGCCATTCCAGGTTGAGCGTTTTGGTCAGGCCAAACAGCCCGCCGGCGATGGGGTTAAAATCCGGTTCGCCGCCCAGTCCCAGCGCGCCATCCAGCCGGGCCACGGTGATAAAGGCCGCCCGGCTGTGCGCCGCCGCCTCGTTCAGCGTGGTTTTAAGGTGTTTGGCGATAAAAAACACCTGTTTAACCAGCGCCTTGGCCGTTGCCGTTTCATCGCCGGGCAAAACCGGGTGCAGGTGAACAAACGCGCCCACCGGCCCTACGGCGGCCAATTGTTGCGCCAGGTGCGCCTCGCTTGCATCAGCCAGCGAGATGCGCCGCGCGCCCGGCGGCAGCGGCGATTGCGCCGCCACCAGTTCTGCCGGAAAGTTGAGCACCGCCACCGACCAGCCGCGCTGTTGCAGCGCCTCGGCCAGAGGCGTCACCGCGCCGCTGCCGTCATCGGTGAGCAGGCAGGTATAACCCGCCGGCGGCGCAAATTCTAAAAAATCGGCGGGCGGCAGCGATTTTAGTCGCGCCACCGACCGGGTAATATTGCTTTGGGGTACAGTCAGTTCAATGCTGGTGGGGTCATCACTGAGGCTGTCTGAACCGGTTCCCACCACCGCCGGTTCAGACTTTACGAAAAAACGGGCAATTTCTCCCAGCGTGCGCAGTTCGGCCAGTTTTTCCGGGCTAACCGGCGGCAAATCGGGGTGACGTTCCTGCATTGCGCCCAGAATTTCCACCCGTTTGATGGAGTCAATGCCCAGGTCGGCTTCCATGTCCATCTCCAGTTCGAGCATTTCGGCGGGATAGCCGGTTTTCTCGCTGACAATGGCCAGCATCGAGGCGGTCAGTTGGGCGTTGGCGGCACTGGCGGCGGGCTGGGGAGCCGGGGCTACCGGAGCCGCAACCGGCGCAACCACCGGCGCGGGCGCGGCGGCAACGCCGTTGCCGCTGCCCTGCATTTTGGCCACAATCTGGCCCAGCGTGCGCAGTTCGGCCAGTTGTTCGGGGTTGACCGGCGGCAGGTCGGGGTGACGCTCCTGCATTGCGCCCAGAATTTCCACCCGTTTGATGGAGTCAATGCCCAGGTCGGCTTCCATGTCCATCTCCAGTTCGAGCATTTCGGCGGGATAGCCGGTTTTCTCGCTGACAATGGCCAGCATCGAGGCGGTCAGTTGGGCGTTGGCGGCACTGGCGGCGGGCTGGGGAGCCGGGGCTACCGGAGCCGCAACCGGCGCAACCACCGGCGCGGGCGCGGCGGCAACGCCGTTGCCGCTGCCCTGCATTTTGGCCACAATCTGGCCCAGCGTGCGCAGTTCGGCCAGTTGTTCGGGGTTGACCGGCGGCAGGTCGGGGTGACGCTCCTGCATTGCGCCCAGAATTTCCACCCGTTTGATGGAGTCAATGCCCAGGTCGGCTTCCATGTCCATCTCCAGTTCGAGCATTTCGGCGGGATAGCCGGTTTTCTCGCTGACAATGGCCAGCATCGAGGCGGTCAGTTGGGCGTTGGCGGCACTGGCGGCGGGCTGGGGAGCCGGGGCTACCGGAGCCGCAACCGGCGCAACCACCGGCGCGGGCGCGGTGGCCATCGGCGCAGCCACAACGGCAACCGACTCAACGATAACCGGCGCGGCGACGGGTTGCGGTTGGGGCGGCGTTACCGCCGGTTGGTGTTGATGTTGAACCGGCGCGGCTTCTGTTTTGGCCGCCGGAGTGTGCACGTAAAATTGCTGCAATAAATGGAAGAAGCTCTGCGAATATTCCTGCTGGCTTTTTAGATATTCTTCATGCACCCGGAGCGTTTCGGCTTGGTGCTGGTGCAACAGCGCCAGGCTGCGTTCCAGGCTGGCGGGGATTGACGGCTGGGCAGCGGCGGGGGCTGCCGGTTGAGTTTTGTCCTGCATAGGTTTTTTCTGCTCCAGGTGATTATGACCGTTTAATTTGGTGTGGCCGTTAGTCTGGCCGTTGGTATGGCCATTCGCGTGGCCGTTGGTGTGTCCATTGGTATGGCCGTTGGCGTGGCCATTTGGGGTTTCTGCGGCGTGTTTGATGGCCGCCTGCACGGGCGCTGCCGGTAATGTGACCACAACGGGTTTGGGCAACGCCTCGGTTTTGGCGTGGGTTGTGGCTTTGGCCGGAACATCGGCGATGGCGGCCACCGGCAGCGGCGCGGCGGTGGCCACTACCGGTACTGCCGGCTGGCTAACGGCGGCAACTTTATGCCCGTTTTGCAGCGAGGTGGCAAAGGCGGCCTGCGTTTTATCGCTAACGTAGTTAGAGCCGTTCAATTGCACCATCATCGCCGATTTTTGCCCGGTTTTGGGTTCGGCGTCAAGCTGGTACGGGTCAATATCGCGCAGCGGCAGCCCGGCCACGCATAATTGCACGTGGGCTTCGCGCAACTGGCGGTCGCTATCCTTTTTGGGGCTGGCGTTGAGCGCCACGGTGAGGTGCGGCCTGTCGCCCAGAATATTTTTTACCAGATTGGTGAGCACGTTTTTGGGGCCGATTTCTACAAAAATGGTGCCGCCGCCGGCGTAAATATTTTCAATTTCCTGCTGAAACAGCACCGGCTTGAGAATGTGCTCTTCCAGCGCCAACTGAATGGCGCGGGGGTTGCCGGGGTGCGCCTGCCCGCTGGAATTGCTGTAAACCGGAATGGCCGGGCTGTTGAATGTGGCTCGCTCAATGGCCTGGGCAAAGGGTTTTTGGGCGTGGCCCACCAGCGGGGTGTGAAACGCCGCCGAAACCGGCAGCGGCGTTACAAAGTAGCCACGCGCTTGCAGGTGTTGTTGCGCCTGTTGCATAGCCGCTTTTGGCCCGGCCAGCACCACTTGCTCCCGCGAGTTAACGTTGGCAATGGTTACTCCGGCAATAGCCTGAACTTCGCCGGCCAAGCGGTCAACCTGGCCTTTCACGGCCAGCATGCTGCCGGCATCAAAATTGGGCTGGGCCGGGGGAGCCATCGCCTGTCCACGCGCTTTCATCAGCATAAAGTAATCATCGGTGTTGATGACGCCGCCGGCCCACAACGCCGTTAGCTCGCCAAAACTGTGGCCGGCCACAAAATCGGGTCTAAAGCCGGCCTGGTGCAATAACTGGTACAGGCCAAAACTGGTTGCGCCGATGGCCGGCTGGGCAAACTGGGTTTGTTGCAGGGCTTGTTGCTGGGCGGTTACATCGGCCTGGGTAAACGCGGGCGGCGGAAAAACCATGCTGGAGAGCGGCGGTTGCCCGTCGGCCACAAACAGCCGGTCAATGCGGCCAAACGCCTCGCGGCTGGCCGGGAAGTTAAGGGCCAATTCGCGGCCCATCTCTAAATATTGCGATCCCTGGCCGGGGAACAAAGCCACTACTTTGCCGGCGGTAGCCAGCCCTTGCCGGCGGTAATAAATACCTTTGGGATGCTCCCAGCTTTCGGCGGCGCTGTTGGTTTTAAGCTGGCCAATGGCCGCCTGCAACATTTCTCGCGCTTCGGTGCCGGAAGCGGCCACAAAGCCCAGCCGGGCCGCCGCCGCCGGAATTTTTACCGCCGCCGAGGCTTTGGCCAGTTGAGCAAACTGGTGGTCGTTGGCTTCGGCGGGCAGCAGCGCCAGTTGCTCTTCGCAGCGAGCCAGCAGCAGGGCGGGCGTGGGCGCAGCCAGTAAAATGGGGCGCGGCGTGGCGTGCAGCCGGTAGGGCTGCCGGTGATCGGCGGTGTATTCCTCCAGCACAAAGTGGAAGTTGGTGCCGCCAAAGCCAAAGGCGCTCACGCCGGCCCGGCGGGGCGCGTCGCCGGGCGCTTTGAGCCAGGGGCGGGTTTTGGTGTTGAGGTAAAACGGCGAGTTTTCAATGTTGAGTTTGGGGTGCGGCTGCGAAACGTTGAGCGTGGGCGGCAAAATTTTGTGGTGCAACGCCAGCGCGGTTTTGATCAAACTGGCAGCGCCGGCGGCGGCTTTGGTGTGGCCAATCTGAGATTTTACGCTGCCCAGCGCAATCTGTTGTTTTTGGCCAATTTTGGGGCCAAACACTTCGTTTAATCCGGCAAACTCGGTGGGATCGCCGGTAGTTGTGCCGGTGCCGTGCGCCTCAATTAGCTCTACGCTGGTGGGGCAAATGCCGGCATCCTGGTGGGCGCGGGTTACGGCCAGCGCCTGCCCGGACGAGCGGGGCGCGTAAATGCTTTTATATTTGCCGTCGCTCGAAGAGCCAATCCCTTTGATTACAGCGTAAATGCGGTCCTGGTCGCGTTGGGCATCTTCCAGCCGCTTGAGCACCAGCATGCCAATGCCCTCGCCAATCATCATGCCGTCGGAATCGGCGTCAAACGGTTTTACCTCGTTTTTCTGGGAAAAGGCCGGGGTTTTGCTAAAACTCAGGTACATAAAAATGGAGTTGTCGGTATCAACGCCGCCGGTAATCATGGTATCGGCGCGGCGTTCCAGCAGTTCGCTCACCGCCATTTTTACGGCAGCCAGCGAGGCGGCGCAGGCGGCATCTACCACGCAGTTGGTGCCGCCCAAATCCAGCCGGTTGGCAATTCTGCCGGCAATGACGTTGCCCAGCATCCCCGGAAACGAGTTTTCTTCCCACGGGATGTAGGCCAGCTTCATTTTTTCGATGATTTTGGCGCGGTCAGCCGGGGCAATGCCGCTGCTTGCCAGCACTCGCTCCCAAATGGGGTATTGCAGCCGGGTGGTGAGCGGCGTAATCAGCTTTTGGCCGCCGCCCACGCCCAAAATAACGCCGGCTTTGGCGCGATCAAACGCTTTGGTTTCATCGTAGCCGGCATCTTTGAGAGCCTGCTTGGCCACCACCAGCGCCAGCAGTTGCGATACATCGGTAATTTCAAGAATGTTGGGGGGCAGCCCAAATTCCATGGGGTTAAAATCAATATCGGGGATAAACCCGCCGCGTTTGCTGTAAGTTTTATCCGGGGTTTTGGGGTCCGGGTCGTAATAATCTTCCAGTTTCCAGCGCGAGGGCGGCACATCGGTAATGCAGTCCACTTCTTTAACAATATTGTCCCAATATTTTTGCAGGTTATCGGCCTGCGGGAAAATTGAGGCCATTCCAATAATGGCGATGGGCGTTCCCCGCAGGGAGGCGTTTATAGCGGGCACTTCGTTTAAAACGTTGGACATATTCTTCTCCAAATTTGGTTAGCCCGGACTCGGGCAAATAAAAAGCAGGCTGCAAAAAAAGAGTGATGAACCAAAAGCACAACAGTAACAAAAAACCGGCATGGGTTCATCACCGCAACTAACAATAACATAACTGTAACCCGATGCGCAATGATTTCCACCGGGCTTGTGGCCCAACCGTTCAGCCGTAAAGTTACGGTTTGGGCGGAACAAAATAATTCCATAAGTATAAACACTCAAGCCTGTTAAAGAGTTATGCCCGGTTTGATTTTGGCCGGGCCGGTTTGGCGGCAATTTTAACCGTAAACCGCGCTAATTTGGCAATTTTTGGGCCTTTTTTAGCCGTAAAACCGCTCAATATTGGCGGTTAACGGGTTGGGCGGCGGCGAATTATGGGGTAATCCCAATCGCTTGAGCCAGGGTTTTTTGGTTTTTTAGGGCGCGCGGCTCCCGATAATGCCGTTGCCGGCGAGTTTGTTATTTTTAGCCTGAATGTTTATACTCACTTGATTGATTGGGAGCGAATACCCGTGACAGCGCCGGAAAATGCCAATTTTTTAAACCCTCAACTCTATTTTAACCGCTGGGTGGCGGTGGTGCGCGGCCAGGTGATTGGCGTGGGCGTTACCCGCGCCCAGGCCGAACGCGCCGCCCGGCAAAATCGGCCCAAAGACCGCCCGCGGCTTTATTTTGTGGCTGCGGATGGCCACATTACCCAGCCGGAAATACCTGTGTTTAACCCCAACCCCGCCGCCTGGTTACGTAATCATGCGCTGCTGGGCCGGGTGGTTGAAATTTTACGCGCCCAACAGCTAGAAGCTTATCTGGTGGGCGGCGCGGTGCGCGATTTTTTGCTGGGCCGACCGCATATTGTTGACCTTGACTTTGCCCTGCCCGGCGACGGGCTGGCGGCGGCCCGCCGCGTGGCCGATGCGCTGGGCGGCGGGTTTTATCCGCTGGATGTTGAACGCGCCACCGGCCGGGTGGTGTGCGATCAACCCAACTCGGCGGAAAAGGTGTACCTGGATTTTGCTTCGTTCCGGGGCCGGGATTTAACGGCGGATTTGCTGGACCGCGATTTTAGCCTCAACGCCATTGCGCTTAGCCTGGCCGAGCCGCCGCAATTGATTGACCCCGCGCAGGGCTGGCGCGATCTGGCGGCGGGGCAAATCAGAATGGTTGACGCCGCTGCCTTTCAACGCGATCCGGTGCGGCTAATCCGGGCCGTGCGCCAGGCCGTGGCGTTTGGCTTTACCATTGAGGCCGGCACGGCGGCGGCTATGCCGCCGGCTGCGCCGTTGCTGCCGCGCGTTTCTGCCGAGCGCCAGCGCGACGAGTTGCTCAAACTGCTCAACACGCCTGCGCCCGGCCAGGCCGTGCAATTGTTGCAGCAATTGGCGGCGCTGCGTTACCTGCTGCCGGAGGTTGAAGCCACGGTGGGCGTAACGCAATCGCCGCCGCACCGGTTTGATGTGTTTGCCCACACCGCCGCCGCGCTGGATAACTGGGCTAATATGGATTGCGCCGGCTGGCCCGATTTGCCAGCGGAACTGCGGGCGGGCGTGGCCGATTATCTCGACACCGGGCTGGCCGGCGCGGTGTCGGCGCGTAAATTGATGCCGCTGGCTGTTTTGTTGCACGATACCGGCAAACCGGCCACCCGCGCCGAGGAGGCCGCCGGGACGGTGCGCTTTGTGGGCCACGAAAAGCTCAGCGCCGAAGCCGCGCTGGCCGTAAGCCAACGCCTGCGCCTGAGCAGCCAGGCCGCTAATTTTGTAGAGTTGGTGGTGCGCCATCACATGCGGCCCGGCTGGCTGGCCGCCGAACCGGCCCTGTCCCGGCGGGCCATCTTCAGGTTTTTTAACGATGCGGCGGGCAAGGGGTTTAACGCCGGCCCGGCGGCAGCGTTACACGCGCTGGCCGATGCCGCCGCCACCGGCCACGAGGTGTTGCCGCAGTTTAAGGCCACGGTCATTCGCCTGCTGGAAAACTTTTTTACCCAACACGTGCAGGTGGTTGACCCGCCGCTGCTGCTATCGGGCCGGGATTTAATTGAAACGCTGGGGTTGCGCCAGGGTAAACCGGTGGGCCACTTTTTACGCCGGCTCAAAGAGGCGCAGGCCGTGGGCGAGGTGAGCACGGTGGCCGAGGCGCTGGCGTTTATCAAATCCGATCCCGATTTTGCCCGTTATCAGGCCGGGGAACTATAATTCCGGTTGGTTATTTGCAGCTACAGGAGCGCCAACCTTTGGCCAAACTTATTATTTACGAAGAATCCAACCACGCCGATGTTGTGTTTGAGGCGTTTGAATTGACCGACACCAGAATTTTGATCGGAGCCGATTACCACAACCAGCTTATCCTCAACCTGCCGGAGATAGACCCTACCCACGCCAGCCTGGAATTGCGTGAAGATTACTGGTTTTTGCAGGATTTGGGCGGGCCGGGCGGCACCGGCGTTAACGGCAAGTTGATTGAAGGGCCGCGCAAGCTCCGCCACAACGATATTATTGAGTTAGGGTCAATCAGAATGCGTTTTTACCAGGCCGAGCGCGGCGTGACCGCCGAAATTCCGCTGGCCGAAGCCCCCGCCGTTGAACCCGACGACGAAGAAGACATCCCCGAAAAAGAAATTTCTTTAAGTGGCCGGGTGTGGTTTGCCGCCCTGGCCGGTTTTTCCAGCCTGATTATTTTGGCCATGCTGGCCCTGTTGGGGTTGGCTTACTGGGCCGGCATCTTCACCATGACCGATTTGTTCCCCGGCAGTTAGCCATCCAGGCGGCGAATAGCGAAGGGGAGATTGTAGGGGGGGTCTTGCGCCCGCCCGTTTTTATTGGGCGACCGCGAGGGTCGCCCTTACGTTTTTACGGGGAATTGTTCGGGCCATTCGCGTTGATGGTTTGAGGGGCCAAAACAAAACGCGAATTTCACGAATAAAACGAATGAGACGAATTTTATAGGATTATTCGCGGTGAGGTTTTTGAGGGTAGGGGCGGGCCTTGCGCCCGCCCGTTTTTATTGGGCGACCGCGAGGGTCGCCCTTACGTTTTTACGGGGAATTGTTCGCGCCATTCGCGTTGATGGTTTGAGGGGCCAAAACAAAACACGAATTGTACGAATGGCCCGAATGGAGCGAATTTTTGATAGAGGTTATTCGCGGTATACAGAGGCCGGGAGTTAAAGCCGGGTTAACCCGCCGGTAAAAAAAACCTTCCCGGAAGCCATAAAATCAACTTCCGGGAAGGTAAACTGCGCCAATCGCGGTGATGGTTAGCGGTTGCGTTTAGCGGTCGGCGGTAATGCCAAACTCTACCCACAGGTTTTGGGCCATGGCCAGTTTAATGCGGTTGGAAACATTGTTGCGCCAATGGCGGGCGGCTTCGGAGGTTTCCTGCACTTCGGCGGTTTTGGCTTTGAGTTGGGCTTTTAACGCCTCTTGCTCGGCGTCCAGTTGTTCCAGCCGGTTGGCGTAGGCTTTGCCTTCGTCAATATCCGTTTGTTGCAACCCAATCCCGGTTAACTCATTCAGGTGATTGTTCATCCCTTCGGCGCGCAGGCGCACTTCCCGCACTAAATCGGCTAATGCTATGCCAGATGCCATCTAAAAAAGCCTCCTTATGGGTTAAATAATTATTAGATTTAGCTTGATTAACTTTTGATTGTTTTTGATTATTTGTTGACGCTTTTGAATTACTCCTTGATTGATCTCAATGAGAATGTAATTGAACTGAATTAAAGGT
>CAZFCE010000004.1:102703-234964 GCA_964517605.1 uncultured Caldilineaceae bacterium
TGGTGAACCTTGACCAAAGGTTGGTGAACCTTGACCAAAGGTTGGTGAACCTTGACCAAAGGTTGGTGAACCTTGATATACCTTTAATTCAGCTAATTCACGATTTGAATCGGGTTGAACCGGGTTAGGTTGGAAGTTGGGCCGGGTAACTGACGCGATGCAATCAATTAAATTGATTTACATAAACAAAATTTTACTCAAAACCTTAACCTTGCGCAAGCGTGGCGCAGGTTTTGATGCCTGGCGGCATTTTGTGGACTGGCTGCTCAAAAATGTTGACGTGTTAGCCCGTTTACGGTACAATATTAGTAATTAAAAGCGCCACTGGCTACCGAACCCCGTACCCAAGGTACGGTGAGTTGCTCTAAGAGCAAAGTTAGGAGCCGGGGCGCTTTTGTTTTTGTTTGGCCTGCGCCGCTGCCGATGGCTGCCACTGCCAGATATTGAACTTCTTGTTGCCGGCCGGGGTTGAGCTTCATTTAATCGCTTCCCGAAAATGTATCAATAGCCAGGGACAGCCAAGCCCCCAACCATTCTGTTTGTCGGTTACCGCGCCGGCAGAGTAGCCGATACAGGGCCATCACCCTGGCCGCTGGGTTGAAAAGCCTCGTCGCCAGCCGTGGAACCCACCGGGCCAGACAGATTGTTGTTTTCGTCACTCTCTCGCACCGCGCCGAAACTGGAGGTGTAATCCACCGAGTCTACATAGCCGTACACCTGCGCACCCGTAGGAAAGCTGCCGCTGCTGTACTGCGGCGCGTAGTATTTGTCGCCCACCGTCAGCGTCAACGTGTCGCCCGCCGGAATATCCACGGTCACCCCCCACACCACACCCGCCGGAGCGATGCTGTTCCACGGTTTGTTCAGCGCCGGCGTTTGGTTGGGGTTAAAGTAAACATCCACCCAGAACGCATCCGTGACCGCCGCGTTCCCTTGGTTTTTGAGTTTGACGGTGATGTTCCCCCCCGCCGCGCTCAACTCGGTAATGACCAGATCGGGCGCAGAGACAAAGTTTTTGGCGATAAGCGGCAGGTAGATTTCGCGGCCTGTCGCCACTGTTTGGTTGGCCAGGGTGTAACTGACCATCTGGCTCAGGTTGCCCCGCGCTGTGGCCGTAACCACGTAACTACCGCTGATAGTGTTAGCTGTGACCACCTGAATAGCCGCCCCTCCGCTGATGGTGGCGGTGTAAATGGCCGGTTTGATACCGGCACCACTATTCGGCCCGGTGAAGACCACCTGCCCGCCGTCCACCGGTTCGGTGTAGGCGCTGGTGACGGTAAGGGTCAGCGGATTGGTAAAGGCGGTGTTGACAGAAGCGATCTGGTCGCTGCCGCCGCCGTAGGTCAGGCTGAAACCCCGGCTCTCAAACGCGCCGATGTCGCAGGCCGCGCCTTGCGGGCGAGTGACGCCGCGTTGGTCGTCAGCCGGGCAGGCGGTAGCCTCGCCCGCGTCAATGGCCGGCGAGTTAGGTAGCAGGGCGTGCGTTTGGGTATCGCCGCCGTTATCGGTCAGCGTTCCCAGCAGGGGGTCAACCCCGATGATGTTGCTGTTTGTGCCATCGGTTAAATCGCAGGCGTTGCTGCCGGTGTCCTCAATCAGGTTGTTGGCGTCGGCGGTGACGGTGCCGTTACAATCGCCGCCGGAGGGACTGTTGGCGATGATGGTATTGGCCAGGTTCAGCGTGCCGCCGGTGTTGATGCCGCCGCCGCCGGTGGCCGAGTTGCCGGAGAGGGTGTTGTTGGTCACCGTCAGTGTGCCGGTGCTGTAAACGCCCCCACCATTGCCACTGGCCGAGTTGCCGGAGAGGGTGCTGTTGATTATGCTCAGCGTGCCGGTGGAAAAGGCAATAGCCCCGCCGTCTCCATTTTGGGCCTGGTTGGCAATGAAGCGGGTGTTGGTGATCAGCAGGGTGCCATCTACGCCTATACCGCCGGCCGTGTTACCGGCAATATTCCCCTGAAAGAGACTGTCGCTGAGGTAAAGCTCCGGGATGCCGCTGTACGCTTCAAGGCGAAGCGCGCCATAGTTGCCGTCAGCGGTGTTGCTGATGAAGTCCGTATGGCTGATGTTCAGCACTATATCATACCCGTACAACGCCCCGGCCCCGGCTCCGGCGGCCCGGTTTTCCTGGAAAAGGCTATCGGCCAGGGTAATAATGCTACTATTGCTGACATAAATAGCCCCGGCGCCGATGCCATAGCCGTCATCGCCGTTGCTGGTATTGCCGATAAAGCGGGAGTTGACGGCGGTTAGCCAGCCGTACGCCACCATGGCTCCGCCATAGTAGCTGGCGGTGTTGCTGAACACGCTGACATTGGTCAGGGTTATCAGGTCGCTCGCATAAATGGCCCCGCCAGACTCGGCGGTATTGCTGAACACGCTGACATTGGTCAGGATTATCGGATTGTTCGCAAAAATGGCCCCGCCATAGAAGGCGGTGTTGCTGAGTACACTAAGATTGGTCAGGGTTATCAGGCTGGCCGCATAAATGGCCCCGCCGCCATAGCCGCCTTCCCCCTGACCATCCCGCAGGGTTAGCCCGCTGATGGTCACATCGCCGTCGATATAGAAGATGCGGGAGGCGTTGTTGCCGCTGACGGTGATTGGCACTGTGCCGGTGATGGTCAGGGCTTTGTCGATGGTAATCTGACCGGTGGTGAGGGTGATGGTTTGCCCGTTGAGTGAAGCGTCAAAATCGATGATGCCGCCCGAACAGATATCACCCACCGCCTGCCGCAATGAGCCGGCCCCGCTGTCGTTGGTGTTTTGCACGGTGATGGGGTTGAAACAGGTGTTGGTCAGGGGAGGGTAGCTGAGGATAGGGGTCAGGTTGCCCCGCGCCGTGGCCGTCACCACGTAACTGCCGACTACTGTATTGGCCGTAACCACCTGCGTTACCTCTCCGCCGCTGATGGTGGCGTGGTAAACGGCCGGGTTGATACTGGCCCCGCTGTCCGGCCCGGTAAAGGTTACCTGCCCGCCGTCCACCGGCTCGGTGTAGGCGCTGGTTACGGTTAAGGTCAACGGGCTGGCAAAGGCCGTATCAATGATGGTGCTCTCGTTACCGCCGCCGCCGAGCGTCAGGCTGAAGCCCCGGCTCTCAAACGCGCCGATGTCGCAGGTCGCGCTTTGCGGCCGGGCGATGCCGCGCTGGTCGAGGTTGTTGACCGGGGCGGCCGCGCAGGTGGCATCATCGCCCGCATCAATAGCCGGGGAGCCGGGAAGCAGGGCGTGCGTTTGGGTATCGCCGCCATTATCAGCCAGCGTTCCCAGTAAGGGGGCACTCCCGATGAGGTTGCCGTTTGTGCCATCGGTTAAACCGCAGGCGTTGATGCCGGTACTCTCAATCAGGTTGTTGGCGCTGGCGGGGTCGATGGAGCCGGGGCCGCTACAATCGCCGCCGGAGAGGCTGTTGGCGATGATGGTGTTGACGAGCTTCAGGGTATCGTTGTTGGTGGAGATGCCGCCGCCGTCGCCGGCCGAGTTGCCGGAGAGGGTACTGTTGGTCATGGTCAGCGTGCCACCGACGCCGTAGTTGAAGATACCACCGCCGGCGCCGTTGACTGAGTTGCCGGAGAAGGTGCTGTTGGTCACGGTCAACGTGCCGCTGCCGTTGTTGATGCCGCCGCCGGAGTTGGCCGAGTTGCCGGAGAAGGTGCTGTTGATCACCATCAGCGCGCCACTGTTGTCGATGCCGCCGCCGTTGTTGGTGGTAGTTGAGTTGCCAGAGAGGGTGCTGTTGGCTACGATCAGGTTGCCATCGTTCAAGATGCCGCCACCGGCACTTTCGGCCGAGTTACCGGAGAGGGTGCTGTTGGTCACGGTCAGCGTGCCACTTTTGTTGAAGATGCCGCCGCCACCGAAGGTGGCTGAGTTGCTGATGAGGGTGCTATTCTGCACAGTCAGGTCGCTCTCATTGTAAATGCCGCCGCCGTCCTGGTCGGCCGAGTTGCCGGAGAGGGTGCTGTTGGTCACGGTCAGCACGCCTGTATAGTTGTAGATGCCGCCGCCGTAGAATAAGGCGGTGTTGTCGGAGAAGGTGCTGTCCTGTACGGTTAAGGTCCCTTCGTTGTTGATGCCGCCGCCGCCGTAGCTGTTGGCCGAGTTGCCGGAGAAGGTGCTGTTGGTCACGGTCAGGTCGCCTGCGTTGTAGACGCCGCCGCCTCCGGCGGTGTTGGCCGAGTTGCCGGAGAAGGTGCTGTTGGTCACGGTCAGGTTGCTTTTGTTGTAGATGCCGCCGCCCTCGAAGTTGGCCGAATTGCCGGAGAAGGTGCTGTTGGTCACGGTCAGGTTGCCTTCATTGTAGATGCCGCCACCCTGTAAGATGGTTACGTTGCCGGAGAGGGTGCTGTCCTGTACCGTTAATGTCCCTTCGTTGTAGATACCGCCGCCGTTATTCGAGTTGGTCGTGCCGCTGATGATACTCAGCCCGCTCAGGGTGACCACGCCGCTGGCCCCAATGTGGAAAACGCGGTCGGCGGTGTTGCCGCTGACGGTAATTGGCACTGTGCCGGTGATGGTCAGGGATTTGTCAAGGAGAATCTCCCCGGTGATGAGGGTGATGGTTTGCCCGGTCAGCCCGGCGGCAAAGTCAATGGTCCCGCCGGTATCCACATCGGTAACACATTGCCGCAAAGTACCGGCTCCGCTGTCACCAGAAGCGGTGACGGTGCAGGTTGGCCCGGCGGCGCGGGCAATTGGTGCGCCCCATAACAGCAGCCAGGCCAGGCCCAGAACCAGGCCGGTAATTAACAATGAGCGAATCGAGATGGCATTAGACGAAAGAGACATAGCTTTTTCTCCCTTGAAAATACGGGGGCGGGGGCTAGAAATCGAACCCGGCGCTAAAATAACACTCCCTGGTAAACATAAGTAACAACCTTTGCTCTCTTCAGCCCGAGGCGTTAGCGTCGGGCGTCATCGGTCAATAAACAACTGCTACCTTAATTGGTAAGGAGGGGATTTCAGGTTCAAGAAAACAAAACTTTGCCTGCCAATAGCTCATTTAAGTATAAAATGGGGTCAATAACCATAAAGTTAAGATAAAAGAATCTTAAAATTGCAGGTTCTGACGGATTGCGAGGTACCTGCCGGCAATTTTTTGCCGGGCAGGCGTTAATTATGAAAGTAACTACAAAAAAGGCCAACAACAGAAAATCGGTCGGCCTTTACTGTTCGGTCAGCAGGTCAACCAACTCCAGTATTGGGGGTAGGGATGCCGCTGGTGGCAGTCACCGCCGACTGAATGGTGGTGTAACAGCCGCCTGCGCCGGTGAGATGGACGTACAAAGTGGCCGCCCGGACAAGCGACGCGGATAAAAGGTTCCACCATAGTATCAACCAAAAGATCAGGCTCAAACTCAGGCGGGTCATCAACTACAGGCGGATAGAGAGGGTGTTAGCTGGGTGCGACATAGGTTTTTTCTACTTTGAAAAAACTTTCAACTTGTTGTTAAGCCGCAACCTGATGCCGTTGGGGATGGATGGTTTTGGGTTGTGGCAGCCTTGGTTTTAAATAATTCGATTGATTTTTGCCATATGGTTTGCACATTGGTAGGTTTTGTCGAATTATACCAAAATAAGCAAGCGCCGTATATAATAATTTTACCCACAAAAAACGCCCATAAGGGCGTTTTTGAGTGACTGCACTATAACCAGCCGGGCGTTTTTTGCTATTCGTGCCACTCCTTGTCTTTCCACACTAATTTAATTAACCGCCTGCCGGTAGGCGTGGCGGCCAGCCCGCCCTGCGCCGTTTCTTTAAACCGGCTGTCCATGTGGCGGCCTACCGCCGCCATGGCGTCAATCACCTCATCCGGCGGGATAACGCTTTCTATCCCGGCCAGCGCCAGATCAACGGCCACAAAACATTGAGCCGCCCCGGCGGCATTGCGCTTAACGCAGGGAATTTCTACCAGCCCGGCCACCGGATCGCACACCAGCCCCAGCATATTTTTTAAGGTGATGGCCACCGCCTGCGCCGATTGCGCCGGGCTGCCGCCCAGCAACTCAACGGCGGCCCCGGCGGCCATGGCGGCGGCGCTACCGGTTTCGGCCTGGCAGCCGCCCGCCGCCCCCGAAACGCTGGCCCGCCGCACAATCACCGTGCCAATGCCGGCGGCGGTAAACAGCGCGTTCACCACCTCGTCATCGCTAAAGTTGTAGGCTTCTTGCAACGTAAGCAGCACGCCGGGCAAAATCCCCGCCGAGCCGGCGGTGGGCGTGGCCACAATACAGCCCATGCCGGCGTTCACCTCGTTCACGGCCATGGCCCGCGCCACGGCCCGGCTTAAAATTGGCCCGGTTACAGGCGCGTGGCGGGGCAGCCATTGCCAAAGTTTGTGGGCGTTGCCGCCGCTCATGCCGCTCAGCGATGTTACCGGATCGGCCAGGCCCTGTTCGGCGCTGCGGCGCATTACGGTGAGCCGTTGCTGCATGCGCTGCCGTAGCGCGGCGGGCGGCGTGTCACTTTGGGCGGCCTCGGCGTTGAGCACAATTTGGCACAGCGGCAACTGTTGCGCCCCGGCTTTTTCTACCAGTTCGGCCATTGAGTTGAACATGCGTTACTTGCTCACTTTCTGGATAATGCGCACCCAATGCACCCACGAGAAATCCAGCAGGGCCTCGACAATATCGCCGGGGATGCGTTCATCGGTTTCAATAATCATAATGGCCCGGCCGTGGCGCTGTTGCCGCTCCACCCGAAAAAAGGCAATGTTGAGGTTTTTGGCCAGCAGCCATTGGGTAACGGCGTTAATGGTGCCGGGCTGGTCATCGGCAATGACCAGCAGGGTTTGGTATTCGCCGCCAAAACTCACCGGGTAGCCCTGCACGCCGGTAATTTGTACCATGCCGCCGCCCACCGATGCGCCGGTCATCTGGATTTCCTCGCCGCCGGCAGAGAGAGTGAGCCGCACGCTGTTGGGGTGGGCGTCATCGCCCAGGTCGGTTTCGGCAAATTCAAACTCCAGCCCGGCGGCTGCCGCCAGCGCAAAACTGTACCGAATGCGCGGGTCGTCGGTGTTAAACCCCAACAGCCCGGCCACCAGAGCGCGGTCGGTGCCGTGCCCCTGGCCGGTTTGGGCAAACGAACCGTGCAGTTCAAGCCGGGCGTGGGCGGGTTGGCGGCCCAATATGGCCCGGCCCACCAGCCCCAACCGCACCGCGCCCGCCGTGTGCGAACTGGACGGCCCCACCATAATCGGGCCGATAATATCAAAACTGGAAACATCCCTATTTGCTGACATTGGCTTGCATCCATCATTAAAATTTTCAACAGTATAGCAAACGCCGGCGCAACTTTCAATTTGGGCCAAAAACGCCCCAATTGATTTTAAATTTGTTGGTTTGAAACCGCATCCTGTGTTATAATTTGTCACTGAAAAAAATTTCGCAGGCCGATGATGTAACTGGAGCGCGTAAATGGATAACTTGATTGGCCAGAAATTTGGCGGCTACGAACTAAAAGCCCTGGTGGGGGCCGGCGGGGTGGCCAGTATTTATAAAGGCTTCGATGAAAAACTGGCGCGATGGGTAGCCATTAAGGTGGTGCCCATTCTGGTTTCGGCGGGCCACAACGAGGAAACGCAGTTGGCCCGTTTCCGGCTGGAGGCCCAGGCCATTGCCGCGTTGCGCCACCGCAACATCCTCACTATTTACGGCTACGGCGAGGAAGAAAGCTGGGCCTACATTGTGATGGAATACGTGCCCGGCGGCTCGCTGAAGGACCGCACCAAACCGGGCGAACCGATGGGCTGGGACGCGGCGCTCAACATCATCATTCCCGTGTCCGAGGCGCTGGCCTTTGCCCACAAACACAACATTATCCACCGCGATATTAAACCGGCCAACATTTTAATGCCGCAGGATGATTGGCCGTTGCTGGCCGATTTTGGCCTGGCCAAAATGGAGCACACCAGCCGCCCCAACCTGACCATGCCCGGCCAGATATTGGGCACTATGGCCTACGCCGCCCCGGAGCAAATCCAGGAAAGCGAAATTGATGGCCGGATTGATATTTACTCGCTGGCCATTGTGCTGTACGAATTGCTCACCGGCAAACTGCCGTTTGAGGGCGAAACCTCGTTTGACTTTTTAATGGCCCGCCTCACCGAACCGCCCCGGCCCCTGCTGGATGCCAACCCCAACGCGCCGGCGGTGTTTGTGCCAATTCTGGAAAAGGCGCTGGCGCAAGACCCGGCGGAGCGGTACCAAACCATGGACGAGTTCTCCAAAACGCTCATCGAGGTGCGCCGCCGGCTGCGGGTAGAAGAGTACAACCGCACCTACGAGCCAACCTCGGTGATGAGCACCGAGCAACTCCGGCAAACGCGGGCGTTTCTCAAACTCACCTCCACCGGGCATCAAATTCGCGCCAACAACCAGCCGGAATTAATGGTGGGCCGCGCCTTTAAAAAGAACAAACCGGATATTGATTTGGAACCGCACGGCGGCACGCAGGCCGGGGTTTCGCGGCAGCATGGCCGGCTGATTTGCCAGAACAACCAGTGGTTTGTAGAAGATTTGGGCAGCACCAACGGCACATTTGTAAACGGCAGCAAAATTGTGGCGCACCAACCCGCCGCCATTCACAAAGGCGATATTATCCGGTTTGGGCAGATTGAACTGGAATTTTGTCTGGAAAATTAACCAACCGGCCTGTTGTTGATTTGCCGGTAACTTATTTTGAGGAGTTCTCGCACCCGGAGACTCCTCGCTTTATTTTTGGTGACTGAATGATTTTTAGATTACGCCTGTTAACTTTTTTACTGGCCGGCCTGCTTGGTTTGGCCGGTTGCGCCGCCGCTGCTTCGTCAGCTTTACCCACGGCGACAGCGGTTACGCTGCCGGTTGCCGCCGTTACCGCCACCAAAGTTCCCACCGTCACACCGTTACCGGTGGCTACCGCCACCACAACCCCCACCGCCGCGCCCACGGTAACACCCTCGGCCACGCCCGCCGCCATTCGGCAGGTGGTGCTTATTACCATTGATGGCTTGCGCCCCGACGCGCTGGCCGCCGCCAATGCGCCCAATCTGGCGGCGCTGCGGCAGGCCGGAGCCTTTAGCGCGGCGGCCAAAGCGGTGCTGCCCAGCGTTACGCTGGTTAACCACGCCAGTATTCTGGGCGGCATGTCGCCGGCCAAACACGGCATCACCTGGAACGACGATAAACACCCCGCCGACGCCATTATCACCGGCCCCACCCTGTTCAGCGTGGCGCACGAGGCCGGGCTATCAACCGCTATGGTGGTGGGCAAGAAAAAATTCAGCCATTTGGTGATTCCCGGCACGGTTGACCAGTACGTTTACGCCGGGTATCTGGATGCGCAGGTGGCCGGCAAAGCCATTGACATAATCAACGCCGGGTTGCCCAACGTGCTGTTCATCCACCTGCCCAATGTTGATTCGGCGGGGCATCTCACCGGCTGGATGTCGGCGGGGCAATTGCTGGCCGTTGCCGGCGCCGATACCGAAATTGGCAAAATTGTGGCGGCGTTAAAAACCAACAATTATTGGGATAACACGCTGCTGTTGATTACCGCCGACCACGGCGGCAGCGACAAGGCCCACGGCAGCGCCTCACCGGAGGATACCACGGTGCCCTGGCTGGCGGTTGGCCCCGGCGTGCCGGCGGGCAAAACCCTGCTAACGCCCATTGTGGCCTACGATACCGCCGCCACTGTGCTGTTTGCGCTTAAATTGCCCATCCCGCCCGGTTGGGATGGCAAGCCCGTGCGGGAGATTTTTAAGTGATGGTGGTGGTTATCCCGGTAAAACCGCTGGCCCAATCAAAATCCCGGTTGGCCGCGGTGTTGTCGCCGGAGCAGCGGGCGCAGTTAAGCCGCCGGTTGTTGCGCCGCACCATTGAATTGGCCGGGCAAGCCGGCGAGGTGGTGGTGATTTCCAGGGATAGCGCCGTTCGCAAGCTGGCCCGGCAGGCCGGGGCGTGGGCTTTGGTTGAGGCCGAGGCCGACCTGAACAGCGCCGTGCGGCAGGCTGTTCGGTGGGTGGCGGCGCGGGGCGGCCCGGCGGCGCTGGTGCTGCCGGCAGATTTGCCCCGGCTCACCCTGGCCGACGTGCGGCAAATCATCGCGCTGGGGCAACCGGCGCCGGCGGTGGTGCTGGCTCCTTGCCGCCGCCACGAAGGCACCAACGCGCTGTTGCTTTCGCCGCCGCAGGTTATTGCGCCCGCGTTTGGCGTTAACAGCTTTAGCCGCCATTACCGGGCGGCGCAACAGGCCGGGCTGGAGCCGGTTGTGTATCAATCCGAGGCGGTGGGGTTTGATCTGGACGTGCCGGAGGATTTGGCGCTGCTAAACTTTTGGCCGCAATTACTTGCGGGCTGAAATCAGCGTGCGGGCGTCGGCTTCGGTAATGGGCAGCAGCACGGTGAATTTAGCGCCAATGCCGGTAACGCTTTCGGCGCGGATGTGGCCGCTGTGGGCGTCAATTATCTCTTTGATGATGGCCAGCCCCAGCCCGGCCCCTTTGCCCCGTTTGCGGCTTTTATCCACCTGATAAAAACGCTCAAAAATCCGGGCCAAATCTTCGGGTGGAATGCCCGGCCCGGTATCGCTGATGCTCACCTCAACAAAATCGCCCCGCTCCGGATTGCCGGGTTTATCGCGTAGCGGCATATTTGGCGCAACCCGCGCCCCGATAGTGACCCGTCCGCCGGCGGGCGTGTGGCGCACCGCGTTATCCAGCAGGTTGGTAAACACCTGCGCCAGCCGGTCACCATCGCCCACAATGGCCGGCAATTCGCCCCACTTTTTCTCCAACGCCACTTTCTTTTCAATGGCCTGCGGCAGCAGCCGGGTGTAGGCGCTGTTTAAAATTTGCGGCAAATCCAGCGGCGTTTTTTGCATCACCACCTGGCCGGAATCAAGGCGGGCCAGATCGAGCAAATCCTCTACCAGCCGGGCCATGCGGGCCGCTTCTTCATAAATAATGGCGGCGGCTTTTTGCCGGGCGGTTTCGTCCGGCGTTGCGCCCTCCATAATGGCCTGCGAAAAGCCCTGAATGGACGTGAGCGGCGTTTTTAGCTCGTGCGACACGTTAGAGACAAAATCGTGCATGGCCTGCTGGCCGGCGGCCACCTGCTCGGCCATGGCATTAAAGCTGATGGCCACGCGCCGGATTTCGGGCGGGCCTTCTTGCGGCAGGCGATGGGCGTAATCACCGGCGGCTACGGCGGCGGCGGCATCGCCAATTTTTTGCAGCGGGCGCACCACCGAGCGGGCAATCACCGCGCTGGCCAGCAACGAAACCAGCAGCGCCACCAGCGCGGCCAGCGCAAAGCCCCAACTCATCTCCGCAAAAACAGCCGGCACTATTGGCGGGCGGGGGGCCAGCGCCACAATGTAGCCGGCCACCTGATTGGCCTGTTCCACCTGGCTGGCCGAAAAATTAAAGGTGTCACCGGCGGGCGGGGTAAAGCGCCCGGTTTGGTTGGCGGTGTCGGTAACGGGGAACTCCTGCCCGGCCCAGGCGTTGTCGCTATCGGCCAGAATAATGCCCGCCGGAGTTACAAACAGCAGCCGGGCGGCGCTGTCGGCGGGGCGCTGGCTGATTTGCTGCGCAATCTGATCGGTGGTAGCGCCGCGCTTGTACTCGTTGTTGATTTGCCGGGCCAGTAGCCGGCTCTGCGCGGCCAGTTTGGCCGCTGACAACCGGTTTTGAATGGGCCGCGCCACAACCACCAAAGTGATAAAGGCCAGCGCCAGCGCAATAAAAATCACCAGCACGTAAGAAATAACCAGCCGCCAGCTCAGGCTCATGTGTCAATCACCATTTTGTAGCCCACGCCCCACACCGTGGCGATGCTCACCTGACGGTTGGCGCTCAGTTTATCGCGCAGGTGAGCCACATGCACATCCACGGTGCGGGTTTCGCCGTAAAAATCAAAGCCCCAGGCCAAATCAAGCAGCTTTTCCCGCGACAGGGCCAGCCCCTTGTTTTCCACAAACACCAGCAGCAGGTCAAACTCTTTGGTGCGCAAGTCCAGCAGTTGGCCGTTGAGCCGGGCTTCGCGGCGGGCGGGGTCAATACTGAGCGGCCCGGCGCGCAGGGCGCGGTTATCGGGTTGGGGGCCGGTGGGGGTGGCTCCGCGCCGCAGCACGGCTTTGACGCGGGCCACCAGTTCGCGGGGATTGTAGGGTTTGGTCATGTAATCATCCGCGCCCAGTTCCAGCCCCACAATTTTGTCAATGTCGTCGGTGCGGGCGGTAAGCATAATAATCGGCGTTTGGCTGCCGGCCCGAATGCGCTTGCACACCTCCCAGCCGTCCAGCTCCGGCAGCATCAAATCCAGCACCACCAGCGCCGGTTGCAGGGCTTTGAACTTGTCCAGCGCCGCCAACCCGTCGGTGGCGGATTCTACCTGGTAGCCGGCATTTTCCAGGTACAGCTTGCCCAGTTCGATGATATTCTGTTCGTCATCAACCAGTAAAATCAATTCTTTGGGCATGTCAGCGTTTGATATCGTGCAGTTTGTGATAATTTTTTATGGCTCGGCCAAGTTTCTTTTCGTTGCGCCGGGCATCAAGGTAGGCTTTTTGGTTTTGCTTGCTTTCCAGATAATCGGTTTCGCGGTTGAGCTTCAAGTAGTTGTTGTAGCGCTCCTGGTCAAGCTGGCCGTTGGCCAGCGCCGCCTGCACCGCGCAACCGATTTCGCTGGTGTGCGTGCAATCGGGAAAGTGGCATGCGGCGGCCAAAGCGGTAATCTCGGCAAAGGCATCCTCGATTCCGTCGGCGTTGCCCCACAACTGCACTCCGCGCATACCCGGCGAATCGATGAGCAGCGCGCCGCCGGGCAGCACCACCAGTTCGCGGTGGGTGGTGGTGTGCCGCCCTCTGGAATCGTTGGCGCGCACGGCGTTGGTTTTGAACAGTTCTGCGCCGGCCAGTTGGTTGAGCAGCGTGCTTTTGCCCACGCCGGACGAGCCGACCAACGCGTAAGTTTGGCCGGGCTGGAGCATATGGCGCAGCGTTGCCAGCCCGTCGCCGGTGGCCGCGCTAATGGTAAGCACCGGCGTGTCCGGGGCGATGGCGGCCATTTGCGCCTGTTTGGTGGGCAGGTCGGTACACAAATCTATTTTGTTTAGCAAAATTATGGACCGCGCCCCGCCTTCATTTACCAGCAGCAGGTAGCGTTCCAGCCGGCGCAGGTTAAAATCGTGGTCGGCGCCCTGCACCACAAAAATAACATCAATGTTGGCGGCTAGCACCTGCTCTTGGATTTTGCCGCCGGCGGCCTGCCGCGAAAAACGGGTGAGACGGGGCAGCACGTGATGGATGATGGCTTTCTGTTCGCCGGCAAACAGCGAAACGGCAGCCCAATCGCCCACTTTGGGCAAATCGGCGGGGCTATCGGCGTTGAACAGCAGTTTGCCGGTCACTTCGGCGTCAAACTCGCCTGCACCGGTGAGTACCACATATTGGCCGCGCTGTTCCACCGTTACGCGGGCGGCGGTAAAACCGGCGGGCTGGTAAGGCTCAAACGTGCGGGCAAAGTGGGCGTTCCAGCCTAAATCTTCCAGAGAATAATTCATGGGGGGTGTTCCTTGTTCAAAATGAAATGGTCTTAATGGATTGGCTAATCGCGTTGCGCGGCCACGGTTTTGATTTGCCGCTCTTCGCATAGGCTGCAAATGGGAAAAGCCAGCCACGCGCCGGGCGCTTGTTCCGGGGCCGGCACAATAATCGCGCTGGTGGCCGGGCTGTTGCACAAAATACACGGCAGCGCCGGATTAAGGCTGATCAGCCCCAGTTGTTGAGCCGGTGGGCCGGGGTAAGGGATTACCTCGCGGGCAACTTCCTGATATTTTTGTGGTAGATTGGTGGTCATTGGCAATGCCTCCAGATTATTTGGGCTGACGCCTTTACTTTAATTGTAGCATTGGTTGCCTGATATAAATTCTTAACGCGAATAACCCGAATTGGGCGAATATTACGAATTTTTTAAGAAGTTTTTTACAACATTCGCGCCATTCGCGTTAAAAACTGTCAGGTAGCCAGATTGTAGCATAATTTAGCCCCCATAGGCAACGCCGTTTTCAGGAGCGCGGACGGCTTTGTATAATTTGCCGGCGCGGGGTAGAATTTGGCCGTTAGGAGTTGAGGCGATGGGCTTATTTATCCATGCTTTCATATTGTTTTTGGCCTTGTTTGCCATGATGGTCGGCCTGATTTTTACGGTGCTGCCGCCTGTTCCCGGTCTGCTGGTAATATGGGGCGCGGCCCTGTTTTACGGCCTGATGCTGGGCTGGGAAAAACTGGGCTGGTGGGCTTTTGGCGCGATCACCCTGTTGATGGTGGTGGGCTTTGCCGCCGATTTGCTGGGCGGCCAGTTTGGGGCCAAAATCGGCGGGGCCTCGCTGCGGGCGGTGGTGCTGGGCACGGTGGTTGGCTTTGGGCTGGGCGTTTTGGGCAGCCTGGTCGGTTCGCCGGTGGTGGGCTGTTTGGCCGGGCTGCTGGGTACGCTGGGCGTCATTTTGCTGGTTGAGCGGGCGCGGTATAAAAACTGGAACACGGCCATTAACGCCACCAAAGGGTTTGTAGCCGGCAATGTGGTGGGGTTGATGGCTCGCGTTACGGCGGGCGGGCTGATGGTGGTGATATTTTTGGCGCGGGTGTATTGGGATTGGAGCGGTTGAGGCGCGGTCAATCCTGAGCAAAGGCGCGGAGCACCTGTTTGCCCGGAAAACGGGCGTGAACGCCTACCGTAAAATCCTCTAACGAAGGCTTTAAATCAAAGTAAAACAGGTGCGTTTCTTTGGCGGTGTCCGACGCGCCAAACCCTTCGATGAGCGCCATTGCGCCGGGAATATCCAGCATCAGGTCTACCCAGTCGTCCTCGCGGCGTTCCGTATCTGGCGATAGCCAGATTTCTTTAACCTGGGCTACCTGGCGCAAATAATCAATGTGCCAGTGCGGTTTTTGGGCCGGTTGCAGGTGATGTTTAAGCCGTCCCAGCAGGCCGCCCGCGCCAAAGGCGCTGCCCACGTAGGTGTACCAGCCGGCGGGAAAATCAAACGTGCCCAGCCGGCCCACGGTAATGGTGGCGTCTTCTTCAAGTTGAAGCAATAATACGTAAGTTCCGGTTAAAATTTGGTCTGGTGTGGTCACGGTTTATCTCTGAGTTTGATGGAGCGGGCCAAAAATTGCCCGGCGTTTCCATAGTTTAATCCGGGGCGAGGGCGCTGTCAAGAGTTACAAAACCCGAAAAAGGATAATCTTTTGCCAAAACCGTTGGGGTATTCGCTAAAATTTACGCTGCTGCCGGTGCGCTCGTGGTTGAATTTGGGGCCGGGCTGGGCGGCGCTGGCCGGGGCGCTGGCCGGCGGCGTGCCGGCCTGGAACTCGACGGCGGCGCTGCAAATAGTGGCTTTGTGGTTGCTGGTTGACCCCGTTTTGGGCAGCCTGTGGGAGGTGGTGGTGGGGCAAAAGTTGTGGCAGCAGTTTGCCCAGGCCGAACTGCCGCCGCCTCCGGCGCGTGGTTTTGATTTGCCCTACGCGCAGCCCAACTCGACGGCGGGGCGGTTGTTGCTGGGGCTGCGGCGCTATGGGGTGTGGTGGCGTAGCTCTTATTGGCCGCAATCGGGCGGTAATGTTTTAACGGTGGCGCTGGGCAGCGGGTTGGCCATATTATTGGCCGCGCTACTGCATCCTTTTGTTATATGGCTAACGTTGTTGGCGCTGGCGCTCACGCTGCTGGCCGGCTTTACCGACCGGGGAGCGACTGCGCCCGGCGGTGGGCGGCTGCAATCGTTGGCGCAATTTTTGTTGCCGTGGAGCATGGGCCTGCTGCTTTTTCCGGATTCGTCGCAGGCGGCGCTGCTGGTGGGCGGCTGTTACTGGTGCGTTTATCTGGGCGGGTTGCGGTTGCTGGGGCAGCATCGCCGGGCCGAATGGCTTTTTTTTGGGGGACAGGCGGCGGTGGTGGGCGTGCTGCTGGCGTTGCGGCTGCTGCCCGGCGCGGCGCTGGTTGGGGTAATGCTGGCGGCGCAGGTGTTGCTGGCCTCGGCTAAAAAAGACACGCCCGCTATGTTGGCCGGAGCGCAACCTTATTTGGTGGTCAGCGTGCTGGCGGCGGCGGTTGCATTGGGGAGTTGGGGAGGTTAAATGCTGATCAGGTTGATGGCGGTAACGGCGGTGGTGGCGGTGGTGGGCGCGGTGACCTACTGGCAGTTAATCATCGCCGAGGGAACCTATTTGGGGGCGCGGCTGGTGGCCCTGTTGTACGATTGGACGGCGGAAAAGTACAATCGCATTAAAGGTTTTAACGCCGATGATGAAGATTATTGCCTGGGCCAGCCGCTGGTGGCCCGGCTGCGCGGCTGCCCCGCCGCCACTATTGTGGACGTAGCCACCGGCACGGGCCGCATTCCGCTCACCGTAACGCGCCAGTTGCCGTACACCGGGCGGGTGATTGGCGTGGATCGCTCCTCGAAAATGCTGGCGGTAGCCAAACGCGATACCGCCCATTTAGGCGAACGCGCCTTTTTTATCCAGGCCGATGGTATGGCCTTGCCGTTTGCCAGCAACAGCGTGCCGGTGGTTTCGTGCCTGGAGGCGCTGGAGTTTTTTCCCAACCCCGCCGGCGGTTTGGCCGAACTGGTGCGGGTATTGCAGCCGGCTCACAATGAAAATCCCAGCCAGGGCTGGTTGTTAACCACCAACCGCATTGGCTGGGAAGCAAAACTAATGCCGGGAAAAACCTGGTCGCGGGCGCAACTTAGCGAAATTTTGTGCCGGTTATCGCTGCGCTGCATTGACATTCAGATTTGGCAGGATATTTATGATCTGGTGTGGGCGCAAAAAGTTAACCTACATTGACCCCATCGAGCCGAACAGCCCGCCCACGGCGTGCAGCGCCACGTAAATCAACCCAAAAGTAACTACCAGGCCGATGGATGCCGCTTTGAACTTGCCGGCGGCGGTGGTCGCTTTTTTGGAACGGGCGGCGGCAAACTCGATGCCGCCCACCGCCAGCAGCGCCACCAGTACGTGCTCGCCGGTAAACCGCATATTTACCCAAAATTGCAGCAGAATATACAGCAGCGCCCCCAAAACCACCTGAAGATAAACCGCCGCCCGTAGCGCCAGCAACAGCCGGGCGTCAAACTCGGTCCAATCCTGGTGCCGCAGCCAGCCCGCCAACATTTTGATTGCCACAATAACCAGCAACCCAATCACCACATAACGCCAGCCCGAATGGGCCATCAGCATAAAAACGGCCATTTTAGCCCCCATTTAAGTTGATTTTACTGCCAGATAAGATTGTAACACCGGCAGCGGGCGGATTCAAAACCGGCGGCCCGGCTATTTTTGCTCGGTGCCGGCGTGGTATTCAATCAGCTTTACGTCGGCTTCGGCCACCGTGCCGTGGTGGCTGTAAACGTAGCGGGTAATCCCCACCGTTGGGACAAACTCGATAATCTCGTGATCCGGCAGGGTTTGGAACCGGAGCGTGTATTGAGACAGGCCGGTTAAATTGGGTACGCCCGGCACGTTGGTTAACTGCGCCTGTTGCGCGTCATCCACCACCCAACAGTACGAATTATCCGGGCGGGTGGTTTGGCCCACCTCGCCAAACAGTTTGCCCGGCATTAACGGGGCATCCACAATGAGTTGGCTTTCATCCACCAGATCAAGCAAAAAATCATTTTGATCTTTAAGCCGGGCCAGCGCCTCTGGGGTGCTTTCGTAATACCGGTTTGGGCCAACCTGGATAATCACGTGGTCGGCGGACGGGCGGGTTGGGTCGTACCAGGCCAGGTCGGCGGGATAGCCTTTGAGCCGGTAGCCCACCACGTGGTCGCGCCGCACGGTCTCGACCACTTCCATCTTCAAAGTGACGGTGGCTTCTTTGACGGTGGTCTCTTCCGTCCATTTTACGTTGCCCTGGTAAACCCAGTAGGCTCCCGGAGCCAGCGGAAAATAGTGGGCAAGCTCATCAACCGGCGGCACAGTGGGCGATAACGAACAGCCCGAACTCAGCCCCAGTACCAATAAAACCAGCACAAATAAACGATATTTCATTAATCAGCACCTTTTTTGCTCAGTATAAACCTGACAGGCAGGTCGCGCCAGCCTGAAACCGGGCAGGCCGGCAACGGTTTGGCCGTTGGCCGGGCGACGTTTTGGCAACGGTTAATTTTTTACACCGGGATGACAAATGTCACTGTTTAGTAGTGACATTTGTCACTATTCAAAAAGAGTAAATTCAAGTAAAGTTTGTTGACTAGGTTAGTCCAGAATATCCACAACACGAGGGGGGTTATGTTTCCCTTAACCCGGCGGGCCGATTATGCCGCGCGCATTATGCTAGAACTGGGAGATAAAACAAATAGCGGACACCGGGTGCCGGCGTTGCTGGTTGCCCAAAAAGCCGGTATTCCCCTGGCTTTTTTGCGCAAAATTGTGGCGGATTTGGTTAAAGCCGGCCTGGTGCGAACATATTCCGGGCCGTCCGGCGGGCTGGAACTGGCTCAACCGGCGGCCAACATCAACCTGGCGCACATCATTGAGGCCATTGAGGGGCCAATTTGCCTTAATATTTGCCTGCTACGCGCCAACGAATGCCCGCGTGATAAAGTTTGCCCGGTTCATAACGTTTTGGGCCGGTTGCAGGCCAACATTATTCAACAGTTGCAGGAAGTTACCCTGGATAAACTGGTGGCCGAAGGCCGGGATTTACAGAACCCCGATCCGTCCTTTATTCCGCTGCTCGATGCCGGGGCGGCGGCCTGAGTTGTGCCAATCAAAAGGAATCTATGCCGGTTGACACCAAACCGCCAAAAAACACAGCCTTAGCAAACGAGCCACCGGGTTGTGAGAGTTGCTTTTGGCGTTAGGGGTTAGCCGGTCTTAATCTATTTAAATATATCAAGGAGGATTATAATTTATGGATGCACTGATGCTGGCTCGATGGCAGTTTGGGGTGACTACGGTTTACCACTTCTTTTTTGTGCCGCTAACTTTGGGCCTGTCCATCCTGGTGGCGATTATGCAAACCGCCTATTTTCGCACCGGGGATGACGTTTACAAGCAGATGACCAAGTTTTGGGGCAAGCTCTTCCTCATTAACTTTGCGATGGGGGTAGCTACCGGGATTGTGCAGGAATTTCAGTTTGGCATGAACTGGGCCGAGTATTCTCGCTTTGTGGGCGATATTTTTGGCGCTCCGCTGGCCATTGAAGCGTTGATGGCCTTTTTTATTGAATCAACCTTTTTGGGGCTGTGGATTTTTGGCTGGGACAAACTGAGCAAACGGGTGCATTTGGCCTGTATCTGGCTGGTGGCGATTGGCTCCAACCTGTCGGCTCTGTGGATTTTGATCGCCAACTCGTTTATGCAGCAGCCGGTGGGTTATGTGTTGCGCAATGGCCGGGCCGAAATGACCGATTTTTTTGCCCTGTTAACCAACGGCCATATTTTTGTGCAGTGGCCGCACGTTTTCACCTCGGCGATGGTGACTGCCGGCTTTTTTGTGCTGGCCATTAGCGCCTACCACCTGCTCAAAAAAGGCGCTCACACCGAACTTTTCCGCCGCTCATTTCAGATAGGGATTATTTACGCCCTGATCGGCGCGGTGGCGGTGATGTTAGTGGGGCACAGCCAGGCCCAATATATGATCAAAGTTCAGCCAATGAAAATGGCCGCCGCCGAAGCCCTGTGGGAAAGCGAAAACCCGGCGGGGATGTCGTTGCTTACCATTGGCAACGAGCCGGAACTGCGCGACGTGTTTGCCGTTAGAGTGCCCGGCTTGTTGAGCTTTTTGGCTTACAACCGTTTTTCCGGCGAAGTAAAAGGCATTAAAAACCTGCAAGCCGAATACGAGCAAACCTATGGCCCCGGCAATTACATACCGCCGGTAGCGGTTAGCTACTGGACCTTCCGCATTATGGTGGGCGCGGGGGTGGTGATGCTGTTGCTGGTGCTGTATGGTCTCTATTTAAGCTGGCGCAACACGCTGGATAAAAATTCGCTGTACCTGCGGGCGTTGGTATGGGCGGTGGCCCTGCCGTACCTGGCCAACAGCACCGGCTGGCTCTTTACCGAACTGGCCCGCCAGCCCTGGATTGTGTTCGGTCTGCAAAAAACCGCCGATGCGGTTTCGACCAATGTTTCCTGGGGGATGGTGCTGTTCTCGCTGATTGGCTTTACCGCGCTTTACGGTGTGTTGATGGTGGCCGATCTGTACCTGCTAACCAAATTTGCCAAACAAGGGCCTGCTGAAGCCGATGCCGCAACACCGGTTGATCTGCCCGGCGGCGTTGCTGCCAGCGCCTACGTGAAGTAGAAAGGGAGATAAAAAATGTTAGACCTGAACACTCTCTGGTTTGTTCTGATTGGCGTGCTTTTTATTGGTTTCTTCATTCTGGAAGGCTTTGATTACGGCGTGGGCATTCTGTTGCCGTTTTTGGGCAAAGATGATCGGGATCGCCGGGTGATTATCAACACCATTGGCCCGCTCTGGGATGGCAACGAGGTTTGGATTTTAACCGGCGGCGGCGCTATTTTTGCCGCGTTTCCACACTGGTACGCCACCATGTTCAGCGGCTTTTATTTGGCCCTGGTACTGCTGCTCTTTGCGCTGATTATTCGCGGCGTGGCCTTTGAGTTTCGCAGTAAAGATAAACACCCCGCCTGGCGCGCCACCTGGGATTGGGCCATTTTTGGCGGCAGTTTAGTGCCGGCGTTGTTGTGGGGGGTGGCGCTGGGCAACCTGTTGCGCGGCGTGCCCATTGATGCCAAGATGATTTACGTGGGCGGCTTTTTTGATTTACTCAACCCCTACGCTTTGTTAGGCGGCTTAACCACTCTGACAATGTTCATCCTGCAAGGCGCTATCTTTTTGGCCCTGAAAACCAAAGGCGAAATCACCAACCGGGCCATCGCCTCAACCAAAAAGGTGGGGCCGGTAACCACGGTGATTATCTTTGCCTTTATTGTGGCCGGCTATTTTATGACCGACGCCTTTACCCGCCTGGGCGTGAATCCGGGCGTGGTGCCGGTGGCTGCCGGCGGGTCGCTGCTGGCGGCGGGCTGGTTCATCCACCATAACCGGCCGGGGTGGGCCTTTGTCATGAACTCGCTGACCATTGCGCTCTCGGTGATTACCATTTTCATGTCGCTCTATCCCCGGGTGATTGTGTCCAGCCTCAACCCCGATTGGAGCCTGACCGTTTATAACGCCTCCTCCAGCCCCTACACCTTAACCGTTATGACCGTTGTGGCGCTGATTTTTGTGCCCATCGTTCTGGTTTACCAGGGCTGGACATACTGGGTGTTCCGCGAACGCATCGGGCGGGAATCGGTTTTGGAATATTAATCCGTAACCCGGCAGCCGGCCCACGAACAATGCTCGTGGGCCGGCTCCGTTTAATCTTTGCCAGTAGCCTAAAAAGCTGAGTTTTTTGACTGACCACCTGACACCTTACTGCAAATCCTTAACGCGAATAACCCAAATTGGACGAATATTACGAATTTTTTAAGGGATCTCATTACATTCGTGTTATTCGTTTTATTCGCGCCATTCGTGCAGATTTTTTTGAGTCTATCCGGCAATTCGCCAATTTAAGTTATTCGACCATTCGCGCCATCCACGTTTAATTTTTCAGGGAAGCCCTTTTGAACAAACAACTCATGCGCCGGGCTAAACTGGCGCAGGTGGCATTAATCCTCACCATCAGCCTGAGCGTGCTAACCGGCGGCGTCATTGTGGCGCAGGCGTTTTTTCTCAGCCGGATCATCAACCGGGTTTTTTTACAGGGCCAAACGCTGGCCCAGGTACAGGGCCTGGTGTTGCTGCTGGCGGCTCTCGGTTTGGCCCGCGCCGCCGGCGTTTGGCTCAACCAGATTGCGGCGCAGCGAGTTGCCAGCGCGGTTAAAAATGATTTCCGCCAGCGGTTGGCCGCGCATTTGCTGGCGCTGGGGCCGGCCTACACCCACGGCGAGCGCAGCGGCGAACTGGCCTCAACCATTGGCGCGGGCGTTGAGGCGCTGGACGCCTATTTTAGCCAGTACTTGCCCCAACTGGTCACGGCGGTGCTGCTGCCGCTCCTCATTTTAGTGATTGTTTTCCCGCTGGATGTAACCTCCGGGCTGGTGCTGCTGTTCACCGCGCCGCTCATCCCCCTGTTTATGGCGCTGATTGGCAGCCACACCAAAACCCTCACCCAGCGCCAGTGGACAACCCTCAGCCGCATGAGCGCCCACTTTCTTGACGTGCTGCAAGGGCTAACCACGCTCAAAATGATGGGCCGCAGCCGTGAGCAAACCCAAACCATCGCCCTTATCAGCGATAGTTTTCGCCGCACCACTATGGGCGTGCTGCGCTTTGCATTTTTATCGGCGTTAACGCTGGAACTGCTGGCCACGCTCAGCACCGCCATTGTCGCCGTAGAAATTGGGCTGCGCCTGTTGTATGGCCGCCTTGAATTTGAGCCGGCCTTTTTTATTTTGGTATTGGCCCCGGAGTTTTACCTGCCGCTGCGCCAGTTGGGAGCGCGTTTTCACGCGGCCACAATTGGGATTACCGCCGCTCACCGCATTTTTGAAATTTTAGATGCCGTTCCGGCGCTGCCAACGCCGGTATCCGGAAACATCGCGCCCCCGGCGGCCATCCATTTTAACCAGGTGCATTACAGCTACAACGATGGCCGGCGCCCGGCCCTGCGCGGCGTTTCGTTTAGTCTGCTGGCCGGCCAAAAAGTGGCGCTGGTTGGCCCCAGCGGCGCGGGTAAAAGCACCATCGCCCACCTGCTGCTGCGCTTCATTGAGCCGGCGCAGGGCGGCATTCTGGTTGATGGCCGGCCGTTGGGCCAACTCAACCCGGCGGATTGGCGCGCTCACCTGGCCTGGGTGCCGCAGTTGCCCTACCTGTTTCACGCCTCGGTGGCCGATAACATCCGGCTGGCCCGCCCGGAGGCTACCCCCGCCGAAATTGCCGCCGCCGCCCGGCAGGCTCACGCCGCTGCTTTTATCGAGGCGCTGCCGCAGGGGTACAACACGCTGGTGGGCGAGCGGGGCGCGCGCCTGAGCGGCGGGCAGGCGCAGCGGCTTGCGCTGACCCGCGCTTTTCTCAAGGATGCGCCGCTGCTCATTTTGGATGAAGCCACCGCCCACCTTGACCCCGAACACGAAAGCCAGCTTCAGGCGGCCATTGAGCGGCTGCTGGCGGGCCGAACCGCGCTGATTATTGCTCATCGCCTGAATACCGTGGCTACCGCCGATAAAATTTTGGTGCTGGATCACGGCCAGATTGTCCAGAGTGGCCGCCACCAAACGCTGCTCAGCCAGCCCGGTTTGTACCAACGGCTGCTGGCCGCTTACCAGGGGGTTGGTTGATGGCTACCTTTCGCCGCCTGTTTGCCCTGATTTTGCCCTTTAAAGGCTGGATGGCGCTGGCCACGCTGCTGGGGCTGGCCACCATTGGCAGCAGCATTGGGCTGATGGCCACCTCGGCCTATATTATTTCGGCGGCGGCGCTGCATCCGTCCATTGCCGCCTTGCAGGTGGCCATTGTGGGCGTGCGCTTTTTTGGCCTGTCGCGTGGCGTTTTTCGGTATCTGGAACGGTACGTGGCCCACCAGGTAACGTTCCGGCTGCTGGCCCGGCTGCGGGTGTGGTTTTACGCCGCCATCGAGCCGCTGGCCCCGGCCCGGCTGCTGCACTATCGCAGCGGCGATTTGTTCAGCCGGATTGTGGCCGACATTGAAAGCCTGGAGCATTTTTATTTGCGGGTGCTGGCTCCGCCGCTGGTGGCCGGGTTGGTCATCCTGTTGATGACGCCGTTTATGGCCGCGTTTGATCTGCGGCTGGCGGCGGTAACGCTGTTGTTTTTGCTGTTGGCCGGGGTGGGGCTGCCACTGCTAACTCACCGGTTAAGCCAGGGCTGGGGCCGCCGGCTGGTGGCCGCCCGCGCCGATCTCAACGTGGCGGCGCTCGATACGGTGCAGGGTTGCGCCGATTTGCTCATGGCCGGGCAGGCGCAGCGCCAGCCGGCGCAGGTTGAGCACCTGAGCCGCCACCTGTGCCGCATTCAGGAGCGTTTGGCCTGGCTAACCGGGCTGCACAGCGCCGGGGCGGGGCTGCTGACCAACTGGGCCACGCTGGCCGTTTTGCTGCTGGCCATCCCGCTGGTTAACCGGGGCCAACTGCCGGGGGTGTACCTGGCGGTGCTGGCGCTGGCCGTGGCCGCCAGCTTTGAGGCGGTCATCCCTTTGCCGGAGGCGTTGCAACACCTGGATAGCAGCCTGGCCGCCGCCCGCCGCCTGTTTGAGTTAATTGATGCCTCGCCCGCCGTTACCGCGCCGGCTCAACCGGCATCGCCGCCCGCGCATTTTGGGCTGGCGGTGAACAACCTTTCCTTCCGTTACCAGCCCGCCGAGCCGGAGGTTTTGAGCAACATCAGCTTTACCCTGGCTCCCGGCCAACGGCTGGCGCTGGTGGGGCCAAGCGGCGCGGGTAAATCGAGTTTGGTCAATGTGTTGTTGCGGTTTTGGGATTATCAGGCCGGGGTAATTGAATTGGGCGGGCGCGATTTGCGCAGCTACCACCCGGACGACGTGCGGCGTTTTATCAGCGTGGTGTCGCAGCAAACGCACCTGTTTAACGGCACCATTGTGGATAATTTGCGGCTGGCCCGGCCCGATGCCAGCGAAGCCGATTTGGTTTGGGCGGCGCAGCAGGCTCATCTGCACCCGTTTGTGCAAACCCTGCCGGACGGCTACCGCACCTGGATTGGCGAGCAGGGGTTGCTGCTCAGCGGCGGCGAGCGCCAGCGCCTGGCCATTGCCCGCGCTCTGCTCCGCGATGCGCCCATTTTAATTTTAGATGAAGCCACCGCCCAGCTTGACCCGCTGGTTGAGGCGGAAGTAATGCAGGCCGTGCAACGCCTGATGGCGGGCCGAACCACGCTGTTTATTACCCACCGGCTGGTTGGCCTGGAAACAATGGACGAAATTTTGGTATTGCAGGCGGGCCGGGTGGTTGAGCGCGGCCTTCACCACGAGTTGATGCAGGCCGGCGGCCTTTACTATCGGCTGGCGACCGGGTTTAACGATTAACCACCGCCGGCCTTACCGTGGCGACCAGGCCGGATCCCCGTCAAACGCCGGGTTGTTAGTCAGGTTAATCTTGCCGCTGCCATCAATATTGCTGATGGCAATTTCAGCTTTGAAGGCCAGTGTTCCATCGCTAAAAGTGCGACACCTGCCATTGGGGGAAGCGCGGTTGGAATCCCAGAAATTAATAATTGCTTGATTTACCTCGGTCAAACCGCTGCCGTCGGGGTTCATTGCATAGGTTTTTGATTTGCCGGTACGGTTGGATCTGAAACCAATTTGAGCGCCATCCGGCGACCAGTAGGCCGCCCAATTATCAGCCGAGTTATGGGTCAGATTAACCTGCCCGCTACCATCGGCGTTCATTACGTAAATGTCGGCGTTGTCATCGTAATTTAATTTGCCATCCCCATTGGTGTCTTTTGTTACCCGTAAAAAAACAATGCGCCGGCCATCGGGCGACCAGACCGGAGTACTGTTATAGCCCGTATGGTTGGTCAAGTTAATCTGGTTGCTGCCATCGGCTTTCATAACATAAACATCAACCAGGTCATTTTTGTAATCAAAGTGGCCATCTCCATCGGTATCTTCTGTAATTCGGTTAAAGGCAATCCGGCTACCATCCGGCGACCAGACAGGTTCGGCATCCAAGCCCGGATAATTGGTTAGTCTGGTTTGTTCGCTGCCATCAGCCTTCATCACATAGATTTCCCGGTTGTCATCACGGTCAGAATCAAAGGCGATCCGGGTTCCATCCGGCGACCAAACAGGTGAAGATTCGTATACCTGGTTATTGGTGAGTCGAACCACGCTGCTGCCATCCGAGTTCATTACGTAAATATTGCTGTAGTAGCTACCATCGCGGTCAGATGTAAAAGCAATCCGGCCCCCACCGCAGTTGCCCGGCGGAACACCGCTGATTGGGGGCGGGGCTGCGGCGATTGTAGTTGTGGGGGTGTCAGTAGGTGGGGCCGGGGTGCTGGTGGCGGTTGGCGTAGTGGTTGCGGTTGGCGTGGGGGTATGGGTACGGGTGGTGGCCGGCGTGGCTGTGGCCGTAGGGGTTGAGGTAGAAGTGGAAACCGCGGTAAAGGTGGCTGTGGGCGTTTTGGCGGCGGCCATAACGGGTTGGGGTGAGGGCGTGGGAGGGCGCGCCGCGCTGCCGTTGAAATAGGTTATCCCCAAAAAGATGCCGGCCAGCGCCGCGACCAGCAGCCCGGCAACAAGCCATCGCCGGCGGGTGGGCGCGGCAGTTGCCGGTTGCGAGCGGGCCGTGACTGCGGCCACCGCCGCCGGACGGGTGGGTTCCTCCGGCTCCGGCGGGATGGCCGGTGGTGGCGGGGCGGGGCTGGGCCGGGCGGCGGCTGCGGTGGCTAGCGCCGCCAGCGCCGTTGCCAGTTGCCCGGTGGTGGCAAAGCGATCTGCCGGTTTTTTGGCCAGCGCCCGCTGGATGAGCGCGTCGCAGCCGGCGGGCAAATCCGGTCGCACCGCCAGAATATCCGGCACCGGCTCGGTAACGTGTTTAAACATCAATTTTAGCGGGGTATCGGCCTGGTAGGGCACCTGCCCGGTTAACATCTGAAAAACAATCACTCCCAGCGCGTAACCGTCGCTGCGGCCATCCAGCGCCTCGTCGCCGTGAACCTGTTCCGGACTCATATAGGCCGGCGTGCCCACCAGCCCTTGCGCGCCGGTGAGGGTGTGGCTGCCTTCGGCCAGCCGGGCAATGCCAAAATCGGCCAGGTAGGCCGCGCCGTATTGGTCAAACAGGATGTTGCCGGGTTTCAAATCTCGGTGGATAATGCCCTGGGCGTGGGCCTGATCCAGCGCGGTTGCTATCCGCCGGGTAATGGCCGCGGTTTCGGGCAGAGGGAGCGGCCCACTTTTGAGCCGGTCGGTCAGCGCCCCGCCAGTCATTAACTGCATCACCAAAAAGGGCTGGTCGTCGTGTTCGCCAAAATCGTAAAGGGGAACGATAAAGGGGTGTTCCAGAGCGGCCACAATTTCGGCCTCGCGCTGAAAGCGGGCGCGAAACTGCGGGTCAAAGGTAAACTGGCGGGGCAACATTTTAATGGCCACCGGCCGTTTGATAAAGGTGTCGCGGGCCAGGTAAACCACGGCCATGCCGCCCCGGCCCAATTCCTGCTCAATTTGATAGCGACCAATGGTGTGTGGCGTCATCACTCACTCGCTTTTCATCGCGGCGACCAGACCGGATTCCCATCAAACGCCGGGTTGTTAGTCAGGTTAACCAGGCCGCTGCCATCGGCGTTTGCCGTGTATATTTCAAAATTACCTTCGTGTTTAGATGTAAAAATGATGCGGCTTCCATCCGGCGACCAGCCGAGTTGGTAAGCATTATTCAGGTTGCTCACCAGATAAGTTCTGCCGGTTCCGTCGGCGTTAAATCTGGATATCTCACTACCCATCACGTAAAGGAAGTATTTACCATCGGGCGAGCGGGTTTGCCACAGCCAATACTGCTGTTCCTCTATTTCAACCGCGTTGCTGCCATCGGCGTTTATCACCCAGTAAGAGTGGCTTTGGTTAGAATGAAATGCAATCCGGGTGCCATCCGGCGACCAGATTGGCCCATAGTTTTCGGCCAGGTTGTGGGTTAGATTAGCTTGGCCACTGCCGTCAGCATTTATTACGTAGACATCGGCGGCATCACCACTATCCACAAAACTGTCTCCATTGGTGTTTTGTGTCGCCTGAATAAACGCAATTCGTCGCCCGTCCGGGGACCAAGCCGGATTATCATCATACCCCGGGCTGTAGGTCAGGTTAACCTGGCCACTGCCATCGGCGTTCATGATATAGATTTCTGAACTATTATAATTTTCACCTCTTCGCACAAAAGCAATCCGCGTGCCATCCGGCGACCAGGCCGGGGCATAATCGCCCCATTCATAATTAGTAAGGCGGGTTACGCCGCTGCCATCGGGGTTCATTACATAAATATTGTTGTAGCCATCCCGGTATGAGACAAAAGCAATCCGGCCCGCGCTGGTACCGGAGGCCGGCGGCGGCGCGCTTGTGGCCGTGGCGGTTGCCGCCGGAATGGGCGAGGGCGGCGGCGTTGTGGGGGTAGGCGGCGGCATTACCGTTACCACCGCTACCACCGCCGCGTTGCCGTTAAGCCGGGCCAGTTTGGCCAGCACCCAGCCGGTTGGGTTGGCTGCCGTTGGATAATTAATTTGCAGCCAGTCACCGGCGGCGGTGCGGCCAATGATTACGGCGGTGGCCTGGGCCTGCGCCTGCCCCATGACCGGGTAATCTGTGCCCGGCCCGGCCCGCACGTTCAGGGTTTGCGTAAAGACGAGCGTTGCTGCCTCTGGCGTGGGCGTGCCGGTGGAAGTGCCGGCAGGCGAGGCGGTGGGCGTTGGCGACGGGAGTTCGGTTGGGCGGGGCGTCATGGCCGGCGTGTCGCTGATAACCGCCGGGGCCGGCGGGCGGGCGGTTGGGGGGGTGGTCGCGGTTGGCAAAGCCGTGGCGGGAGCGGCGGCCATCCGGCCGGTGGAGGTTGCCTCCGGCGCGGGCGGGCGGCTGCCGGCGGTTGCCCAGAATATTGCCCCCAGCAGCACAATAACCCCAACCGCCAGCAGCCCGGCAATGCCTTCCCCCGCCCGGTTGCGGCGAATTGGCGGCAGGGCCGGGGCGACCGGAGTTACCACGGTGGGGGTGGTGTTGGCCGGGGGCGGGGCGGTTTTTGCCGGAGTGGGCGATTCTACGGTTGGATCAACTGGCGGCAAGTTACCCGCCGGACTCGGTGGTGGCAGCGGGCTGGCCACCGGCATTGGTAACTCTGTTGTGTGGCGGGCAATTGCCGCCAGCGCCGTTGCCAGTTGCCCGGCGGTGGCAAAGCGATCTGCCGGTTTTTTGGCCAGCGCCCGCGCCATCACTTCGGCGCAGGCGGCGGGCAAATCCGGTCGCACCGTCAGAATATCCGGCACCGGCTCGGTAACGTGTTTAAACATCAATTTTAGCGGGGTGTCGGCCTGGTACGGCGTTTGGCCGGTTAACATTTGAAACGCAATCACCCCCAGCGCGTAGCCGTCGCTACGGCCATCCAGCCCGGTTTCGCCAGAGGCTTGCTCCGGACTCATGTAGGCCGGCGTGCCCACCACTCCGGCGGTGCCGGTGAGGGTGTGGTGGCTTTCTGACAGCCGGGCAATGCCAAAATCGGCCAAAAACGCCTCGCCGTACTGGTCAAACAGAATATTGCCGGGTTTCAAATCGCGGTGGATGACGCCCTGGGCGTGGGCGCGGTCAAGGGCGGCGCTCACGCGCTCCAGAATGGCGGCGGTTTCGGTTAGTGGCAGCGGGCCGGTTTTCAGCCGCCCGGCCAGCGACCCGCCCGGCATCAGCCGCATCACCAAAAAGGGCTGGTCATCGTGTTCGCCAAAATCGTAAATGGGCACAATAAAGGGGTGTTCCAGCGCGGCAATAATTTCGGCCTCACGCTGAAACCGCTCCCTAAACTGCGGGTCAAAGGTAAACTGGCGGGGCAAAACCTTAATGGCTACCCGGCGTTTAATGGCGGGGTCTTGGGCCAGGTACACCACGGCCATGCCGCCCCGGCCTAATTCCTGTTCAATTTGATAGCGTCCAATGGTTAGGTTGGCCATAACTCAAGGCGGGCCAAACCCGGCTGGCGGTGTTCGGCCTTTAATTTGGATTGATAATTTGGCTGGAAATCTGGCGAATTGCAACGCTTATATTACCACAACCACCCCGGCGGCGCATGTATCAAATGTCACTTTTTTGGCGTGAGGAATATCATCAGGCTGGTTAAAGGCGGAAAAATAAGTTTTAGGTTTAAAGTCATTGCCATCAGCCGTTACCGGTGATATACTTGTTTCTAGTTACTTTCCATAAAAACAACCGTCTGGCTACTCATCATTGGTGATGAAATTTTTTGATAGGGAACTTTAGATGAACATTGCCTCCGCGTACAAGTGCGATATTGGCCGCGTCCGCCAGCAAAATGATGATTTTGTGTGGAGCGATGCCGCGCTGGGCGTGTTTATTGTGGCCGATGGCATGGGCGGCTTGGAAGCGGGTGATGTTGCCAGCCGGATGACCGCCGACACGGTTAGCTCGATGCTGGCGGTGGCCTTTAACTCCGCGCCCACGCCCCACACCGAAGCCGAAATTTTTGAGCTGATGATTGAAGCCATAGAAACGGCCAACCGCACCGTGTTTGCGGCGGCGCAAACCGGCGAGTCAAAACGCCGCATGGGCACCACCATTGTGGCGGCCGTGGTGCGACCCAACCAGGTTTACATTAGCCACGCCGGCGATTCGCGGGCCTACCTGGCGCGGGGAGCCAACCTCACCCAACTCACCGAGGATGACTCGTGGGGGGCGCAGTTTGCCGTCGCTGGCGGGGGAGCCAACCCGCAAAAAGGGCGGTTTGACCACTTTCTCACCAAATCGGTGGGGCAGGAGTGGCAGTTGGACCCATCGTTTATAAAATTGCAACCCCAACCCAACGACTGGTTAATTTTGTGCAGCGACGGCCTGTGGAACATGGTGGATAACCAGCACATGCTGGCTATTCTCAACCAGGCCGGCCAAACCCCCCAACAGGCCGTGGATGCGCTGGTTGATGCGGCCAACGCCGCCGGCGGCAAAGATAACATCTCGGCGGTTGTGGTTAAATTTCTTCCCTAATTAATTTCTCTAAATTTGACTATAAATAAAAACCGTGCTAAATTTTATAGCATCCACCCCACCCCTAGGGGGGTGGGGTAAGTTTTGCAAAACGGCGGCGTCAATATGGACGAAGAAACAAAAAAACTGGTAAACCGGCTGCGTAGCGTTGAAGGGCATGTGCGCGGAATTGAAAAAATGTTTGAGGATGGCGCGTACTGCATTGACATTGTTAACCAGATTAGCGCCGTTCAGGCGGCGCTGGGCAAAATCAGCGCGCTGGTGCTGGACCGGCATCTGCACACCTGCGTAACCACCGCCATTCGCGGTGACGACCCGGCGGAACGGGAGCGGGTGATTGATGAAATTATGGGCGTATTCAATACCAAATTTAAATAGCAAACTCAGGAGGAAAAATCAATGCAAACCAAAACCTTTAAAGTCCCCAATATTTCGTGCGGCCACTGCGTAATGGCCATTCAAAATGAAGTTGGCGAACTGGCCGGCGTAAAAAGCGTGGTGGCCAATAAAGACAGCCAGCTTGTCACCATCGAATGGGACGCCCCCGCCAGTTGGGACGGCATCAAAGCCCTGCTGGAAGAAATTAACTACGCGCCCGAAGCGGCGTAACCGATTTACGATTTTGGATTTACAATTTACGCAACTCGTAAATCGTAAATCCAAATTGCGGAGGTTTTTATGGCCGCCGAGAAACAAATTACCATGCCCGTGCTGGGGATGACCTGCGCTAACTGCGTGGCTGCCGTTGAGCGCAACACCAAAAAGGTTGAAGGCGTAACCGATGCCGTGGTTAATTTTGGCACCGAAAAAGTAACCGTCACTTACGATCCAACCCTGGCCAAACCGGAGCAGATGATTGAGCGCATTAAAAAAGCCGGCTACGAAGTGCCGGTTGCCACGCTGGAACTGCCCATCACCGGCATGACGTGCGCCAACTGCGTGGCCACGGTTGAGCGCACCCTCAACAAAAAAGTGCCCGGCATTCTGGAGGCATCGGTTAATTTTGCCACCGAAAAGGCCGCGGTTAAGTACATTCCTGGCGTGGTCACTCGCGCCGAAATGGTGGCGGCGGTTGAGCGGGCCGGTTACGGCGTGGTTAAAGCCGCCGCCGGCGAAGAGTTGGTGGACGCCGAAAAACTGGCCCGCGACCGCGATATTGCCAACCAAACCCGCAAGTTGTGGGTGGGCGTACTGTTTACGCTGCCGCTGTTTTTGTTGAGCATGGCCCGCGATTTTGGGCTGGTGGGCATGTGGGCGCACGCCCCGGCCATGAACGTTCTGTTTTGGCTGCTGGCCACGCCGGTGCAATTTTACACCGGCTGGGATTATTACGTGGGCGGCGCCAAAAGCCTGCGCAACAAAAGCGCCAACATGGATGTGCTGGTGGCGCTCGGTTCATCGGTGGCCTATGTTTACTCCATTATCATTACGCTGGGCTGGCTGCCCGGCCACGTTTTCTTTGAAACCTCGGCGGCGATTATCACCCTGATTAAAGTGGGCAAGCTGCTGGAGGCCCGCGCCAAAGGCAAAACCAGCGAAGCCATCAAAGCATTGATGGGCTTGCAGGCCAAAACCGCCCGCGTTGAGCGCCACGGCCAGGAAATGGACATTCCTACCGACCAGGTGGTGGTGGGCGATGTGGTGCTGGTGCGCCCCGGCGAAAAAATCCCGGTGGATGGCGTGGTCATCGGCGGGCGCTCGGCGGTGGATGAGGCGCTGCTCACCGGCGAAAGCCTGCCGGTAGACAAAAAAACAGGCGACGAAGTGATTGGCGCGACCCTGAACAAGCAGGGCTTGCTAAAAATTGAGGCCACCCGGGTGGGCAAAGAAACGGCGCTGGCCCAGATTGTGCGGCTGGTTGAGGCGGCGCAAGGCTCAAAAGCGCCCATTCAGGCGCTGGCCGACCGGGTTTCGGCGGTGTTTGTGCCGGCGGTTATCGCGTTGGCGGTGATTACGTTTGTGGTTTGGTACGCCGCCGGTTTTGGTTTTACGGCGGCGTTGGTGCGGCTGGTGGCGGTGCTGGTAATTGCCTGCCCCTGCGCTTTGGGCCTGGCCACGCCCACCGCGATTGTGGTGGGCATGGGCAAAGGGGCCGGCCAGGGCATTCTGTTTAAAAACAGCGCGGCGCTGGAACAAACGCACGCGCTGCAAGCCGTGGTGCTGGATAAAACCGGCACCATCACCACCGGCGCGCCCGAAGTTACCGCCATCAACGCCGAACCGCTGGCGCAACTGACGCCCCAAAACCTGAAACTGCTGCGCTTGGCGGCCTCGGCGGAGCGCGGCTCCGAACACCCGTTGGGCCAGGCCGTGGTGCGGGCGGCGCAGGCGCAAGGTCTGCCCTTGAGCGAGCCGGCGGCGTTTGAGGCGATTGCCGGGCACGGCGTATCGGCTTTAATTGAGGGGCAGGCGGTGCTGTTGGGCAACCTGCGGCTAATGGAACAGCGCGGCGTTAACCTGAACGGCCTGCCGGAACAAGCCGAGCGGCTGCAACGCCAGGCGCAAACGGTGATGTGGGTGGCGGTTAACGGCCAGGCCCAGGCGGTTATCGGCATTGCCGATACCATTAAAGAGGGATCGCGCCAGGCCGTGGCCACCATGAAACGGCAGGGCTTGCAGGTGATTATGATGACCGGCGATAACCGCGCCACCGCCGCCGCCATTGCCGCCGAAGTTGGCATTGAGCGGGTGCTGGCCGAAGTGTTGCCCGGTGACAAAGCCGCCAACGTGGCCAAATTACAGGCCGAAGGCTATCGCACCGGCATGGTGGGCGACGGCATCAACGATGCCCCGGCGCTGGCTCAGGCCGATGTGGGCATGGCCATTGGGGCTGGCGCGGATGTGGCGCTGGAGGCCGCCGGCGTTACGCTCATCAGTGGCGATTTGCGCCACGTTACCAAAGCCATTGCCCTGAGTTTGGCGGTAATGCGCACCATCAAACAAAACCTGTTTTGGGCGTTTGCCTACAACGTAATATTGATTCCGGTGGCTGCCGGCGGACTGGCCTTTTTTTCCGGCTTGCCTGTTTATCTGCGGGAGTTGCACCCCATTGCCGCCGCCTTTGCCATGGCCTTTAGTTCGGTCACGGTGGTTAGCAACAGCCTGCGGCTGCGCCGGGTTAAACTATAAACCGGCCTGGTAACGTAAATTTTTGGATTGTGTTGCCATTCCCAAAATCAAGGGGACTACTTTTTAGTATTTGTGATATAATGATCTGGAATCCAGCGTTTTTTACAAAAATATTTGGCGTCTCGCCCAAAAACTACAGGTTGCATTTTATGTAGCCTGCAAAGTTGTTTTCCAAGGTGAAACAGGCAAAACCGGGGGAAAATGGGTATTGGGGCTATCCCCAACTTTTGACTTGCGGCGCTATTTTCAAGGGAGTTTAGCCAAATGACGCACGTTCAGGTAGTCGGTATTGGTAGCAGCCAAGAACCCGATTCGGCCACGGCGGGCAAAATTGCCGCCCGCGCTGCCAGAGAAGCTATTGGGGTTGAGCAATCTCCGGGTTGGGCTATGTTGTTTGTGGGGGGAAAGCACAACCCGGCGCAACTGCTGGCCGGCATGCGCTCTCAACTGGGAAACATTAATATTGTGGGCGGAACCGGCGTTGGGGTGATTACCAACACCGCCCTGAGTTACACCGGCTATGAATGCGCCGTGGCCGTGTTTCCGGATGGGTTGCCTTTGCCCGCCATCATTGTTGAGAATAATTTAGAGCGGGGCGAGCGGGCCGTTGGCCGGCAACTGGGCCAAAAATTAGCCGCAGCCACCAACCCCAACGACACGGTTTTGTTGTTTTATGATTCCGTAAAATCTGGGCCGCCGCCTCTGCTTTATATTGGTAGCCAGCTTATGGACGGCATCTACGAAGGTTTGGCGGAAAAGCCGCTCCGGCTGGTTGGCGCGGGTATGCTGGGCGATTTTCAATTTACCAATAGTTATGTCTTAAATGGGCAGGCGGCGGTAAAACACAGCGTGGTGGCGGTGGTATTGCCCGCTTGCTGGTGTAGCCATACGGCTATTATGCACGGATGCACCCCGGTCAGTTCATTTTTTGAAATTACCCGGATTGAAGGGGCTGTGCTGTACCAAATTGATGGCCGGCCCGCGCTTGAGGTGCTGGCGGACACCTTTGGCAACCTAAAAAATTATTCGCTGGCGTTGACCATTGGCGAAAAACACGGCGATATCTACGCCCCCTACGATGAATCAGCTTATGTTAACCGCCTAATCCTCAACACCGATCCCGCCACCGGTTCTGTTACCCTGTTTGAAACAGATTTTGCCGTTGGCACCAAAATCCAGATTATGGCCCGCGATAACCAACTAATGCTCGAATCGGTGCGGCAACGTACCAAACAGCTTTTGGCAACGTTGAGCCAGCCGCCCGTTTTTGCTTTTTATATTAATTGCGCTGGCCGCGCCAGCGTCTTCAGTGGCAGTGAAATTGAAGAGGCCGCCGTGTTACAAGAAAATTTGGGGGCAGATATTCCGCTAGTAGGTTTTTATTCTGGCGTTGAAATTGCGCCGCTATTGGGTCGTAGCCGCCCTCTGGATTGGACCGGCGTGCTAACCTTGTTTACTCTGGAAGTCGGGCCAAATGGACAATATTACCAGCGAACTGGAGTTTCTGCGCCGGCAGTGTAATGCTCTGGGAGCCAGGGTTCTTCGACTCCAGGAAGACAAAACCAATGCCCATCGTGATGCACGGCGGCATCGCACCACCACCACGCTTATCCGCGAAATTTACCGGCTTTCGGCCCTAAATGTTGCGCTGACCGAAATTGGGCAGAAATTTGTAGGCATCCTGCTTGATACCCTGAATGTTGATCGAATTGGGCTGTTGCGTTATACCGCTTCTACCCAAAGTTTTGCATTTGAACACCGGCTGGGATTTGCGCCAAACGCCCCCTCAAAATTTACACCGCCTTTTCCCTTGAATAATTTTTATTTTGCCAGCTCTGCCACAGCTATCACCCCCATAATTATCACTTTGCAACAAATAGCGGGGGGACCGTATTTTCTTTGGACATTTAACCCGGAAACCGAGCTGGCCTTGTTGGTGAGTAACTCCACTGAAGATCATCACCTCCACCGGCCATTTGAAACCGCCGATCAGGAACTCATCGAAGGGGCAATTTCAGTTTTTGTTGAAATAGTAGAGCGTAAACGCACCGAGGAGGCATTGCGCGAGCATGCCACCCGGCTGGAAATTTTACGCAAAATCGATTCGGCTGTTCTTGAAGCGCAACTGCCTCAGGAAATTGCCCAAACCACGCTCGCCTGCCTGCGCTATTTGATTACGTATGAGTACGCCGGTATTCTTGAATTTGATTTTAATACGGCTACAGCCGTTATCCTGTCCAATTACTCACCTTTTGGCGCTAACATTGAACACCTGGCTGACATACCTCTGGCCGATCTGGATTTAGTCTCAATGCGCCAGCCTACCATTATTAATGATATTGAGTTGCCGGCTCAACCGCCCCGGTTTTTGCAATTTATCAATTCAACCGGTATCCGCTCGTTAATATTGATGCCGTTGTTGGAACAAGGACAGGCAATTGGGCTGTTTTATATTGGCAGCCTGCGCCCAAATGCTTTTTCGGCGGAATACATTGAAATGATCAGCGAAGTTACTTGTTCGCTAGCGGTGGCTATTCGCCAGGCTCGCCTCCACGAGGCATTGAGAATTCAGGCCGAAAAGCTCAGTTCATCTCTGCAAGAAAAAGAGGTTTTGCTCAAAGAAGTGCATCACCGGGTAAAAAACAACTTGCAAATTATTTCAAGTTTGCTCAACCTGCAATCAGCCTTTATAAAAGATGAGCAAATTTTGGAAATATTCCGTGACAGCCAGTACCGGGTGCGCTCAATGGCGCTCATCCACGAAAAGTTGTACCTCTCTAACAACCTGGCCGAAATCAATTTTGCCGAATACATTTACAGTTTAGTTAACACCATATTTCGCACGATGGGCATGCAAAGGCGCGGCATTAATGTGCAGATTCAAGCCGAAAATATTTTACTAAAAATAGATGCGGCGGTGCCGTGTGGGTTGATTGTGAATGAGCTTGTTTCTAACACCCTAAAACATGCCTTTCCCAATGGTAACACCGGCGTTGTTCAGGTTCAACTCAACGCCGGTGCCAACGGCCACATTATGTTAAGCGTTGCCGATAACGGCGTGGGACTGCCCCCCGGCCTGAATTTTAAAGAAACAGAGTCGTTGGGGTTGCAGTTGGTCAACTCGCTGGTGCGACAACTGGGCGGCGTTATTGATCTGGATCAGAATTCCGGCACAAAATTTACCATCACTTTCACCGACGATAATCAAAATTAACCTCACCGACGAGGGCGGCGGCCCGGAGGCAGAAAAAATTACCACTTGATTAGTTTTTTCTGTGGGTTATAATATCCACACTTATTTTTAGGTAGCGATTTTACCTGTGAAACTCAGCAGCTTTGATTGGACGCAACTGAATAACACCATCAATTTGATTGCCGGTTGTAACTGTACCGGGCGGGTGCGGCAGCCGGTTTGCCGGCGCTGCTACCCGCCGCTCCCCAACCAGAGCGATGAGTTTTACGCCGGTTGAGCGCTGCCGCCCGCCCGTGTGCTAATTTAATCCGTTGGCTTTAACCCCATTTAACCCGACTGGCTGTTTATAAACTCATCGCCCTGCTTTTATGCGTGATGAGTTTTTTATTTTTAAACCGCCCATCGGGCTTGCGCCTCAGGGTGATATTGGTCATTCGTAAGGGAGACAGACTCAGCCGGCGGCAGCGCACCGATGAATGAAAATTGTAGGGGCGGGCCTTGCGCCCGCCCCTACGCCAAAACGTTATTTTCAGAGGAGGACTATTCTATGTTTGCCACTTTTCGGCAGGATATTCACGCCATTTTTGAACGCGACCCCGCCGTGCGCAGCGTGCCGGAGATTTTGCTGTGTTACCCCGGCCTGCATGCGGTGTGGGGCCACCGGCTTTCGCATTGGTTGTGGCTGCACAACTTTAAGCTGCTGGCGCGCTGGCTCTCGCACGTAACCCGTTTTCTCACCGGCATCGAAATTCACCCCGGCGCAACCATCGGCTCCGGCTTTTTTATTGACCACGGCATGGGCATTGTCATCGGTGAAACCACCGAAATTGGCCGCGACGTAACCCTGTACCACGGCGTAACGTTGGGCGGCACCAGCACCGAAAAGGTAAAACGCCACCCCACGCTGGAAGACCGGGTGGTGGTGGGCGCGGGCGCTAAAATTTTGGGGGCCATCACTGTGGGGGCCGATAGCCGGATTGGCTCTAATGCGGTGGTGGTCAAGCCGGTGCCGCCTAACTCGGTGGTGGTGGGCGTGCCGGGCCGCGTGATTAAACGCGGCAAAGCGCACCTGCCCACCGACCCGCCCGACCTGGAGCACACCCAACTGCCGGACGTAACGCTGCGGGCATTGCAGGATTTAACCGCCCGGATTGAAACGCTGGAGCAGCAGGGGCGCGTTAACGGCAACGGCCACGCGCCGGTTTTGCATCGCAACTTGCTGGACGATTTTTCAATTTAAAACCGCCCGCGCCGGGCCGGCAACTCCCGGCCCAGGTTGTGTTAATTTGGCAGAAATTGAGCTACAATCCCGACATCAATCTCACCTGGAACCACCGATGGCAGCAAAAATTTCTGTTAAAAATTTAACCCTTAATCTTGGCCACAACGCGCCCATTTTAACCGGCGTTTCTTTTGATGTTCCCGCCGGGCAAATTACCAGCCTGATTGGCCCCAGCGGCAGCGGTAAATCTACCCTGTTGCGCTGCCTCAACCGGCTGTGGGAGCCGCCGCCCGCCAGCGTTTTCCTCGATGGGGACGACATTACCACGCTGGAGGTGCTGGCGCTGCGGCGGCGGGTGGGCATGTTATTCCAAAGCGCGGCGCTATTTGATGGCTCCGTGGCCGGCAATGTGCAATACGGGCCAAAACTGCGCGGCCAAACCCTGCCGCCGGCGCGAGTGACCGAACTGCTGGAAATGGCCGGTTTGCCCGCCGATATTGCCGCCCGCCCCGCCAACGAGCTATCCGGCGGGCAGGCGCAGCGGGTGGCGCTGGCCCGCGCGCTGGCCAATCAACCGGAGGTGCTGCTGCTGGACGAACCCACCAGCGCCCTGGACCCCGCCGCCACCCGGCGGGTGGAAGAAACCATTCTGCATTTGCGCGATTCGTTGGGGTTAACCGTGGTGTGGGTATCGCACGCCATTGAGCAGGTTGAGCGCACCGCCGACCAACTGGTGCTGCTGGTGGATGGCCGCGTGGTTGAGCAGGGCGCGGCGGCGCATTTGCTGTCGGGGGTGCACCATCACCTTACCGATGATTTTGCGCAGGGCAAGCTGGCTTCAACGCGAGGAGGGGGCGCATGAGCGTCATCGAACTGGGCTGGCTGCCCCGGATTGCCGGGTCGTTGCTGCTGGTTATCGCCGCGCTGGGCATTTCGCGCTGGCAAAATGTGGGCGTAGAAAAAGATATGCTGGTGGCCGTGGTGCGGGCATTTATCCAGTTAACGCTGATTGGCTACGCCCTTAACTTTGTGTTCAACACCAACCATCCCTTTTGGATTTTAGTGGCGGTGGTGATTATGGTGGCGGTGGCGGGTTACACCGCCGGCAAACGCGGCAAAAATGTGCCGCACAGCCGGCTGGTGGCTACCGTTTCGGTGAGTGTGGGCGCGGGGCTAACGCTGGGGCTGCTCATTGTGTTGCGGGTGTTCCCGTTTGCGCCGCGCTACATCATCCCCATTGCCGGGATGATTGTGGGCAACACCATGACCGTGACCGGCCTGGTGATGTTGCGGCTGCGCGACGACGTGCGGTTGCAAAAAGCTCAAATCGAGGCGGCGCTGGCGCTGGGCGCCACCCGCGAGCAGGCCGTAAAACAGCAGTTGCGCCGGGCGCTGGCTACCGGCCTTACGCCGATTGTGGATAACACCAAAACCGTGGGGCTGATTTCGCTGCCCGGCGCCATGACCGGCATGATTATGGCCGGGGCGTCGCCGCTGGAGGCGGTTCAGTTGCAAATTATTGTAATGTACATGCTCATTGGCGCGGCGGCGTTTGCCGGGCTAACCGCCGGCTTTCTCACCTACCGGCAGTTTTTTACCGGGGCGCACCAGTTGGCGCTGCCCGCCGATAAATCAGTTTAGCAAAACCGGAGGAAACACGCATGGGAATTTTGGCCAACATCAAAAAGGCGCTGGCGGGTAGCTCACCGGCGGCCAAACCACCCCAACGAGCGCCGCTAAAGGAACTGCCGCCCAGTTTTTATTTTGATGCCGTTGAGTTGCATCGCGCCGATAAAAACCGTTTTCTCCGTAGCAACCCCAACAGTCCCATCACCGACCGGGCTAATTTTACCGGCCTGAATTACTATCCGGTTAACCCCGCCTTCCGGTTTGTGTTGCGGCTCAATCGCGCCACCAAACCGGAGCCGCTAACCCTGCCCACCAGTTCCGGCGATGAGCGCCCGTTGTGGCGCATTGGGGTGGTATCGTTTGAAATTGATGGGCAAACCGCGCAACTGGCCGTTTACCAGGGCGAGGCCGATGACGGCCTGTTTGTGCCTTTTCGGGATGCCACCAGCGGCGTTGAAACTTACGGCGCGGGCCGGTATCTGGAGCCGGAAGAGGCCGGCCCCGATGAAATTGTGCTGGATTTTAACCTGGCCTACAACCCCTTTTGCGCCTACGCCAACCACTACTCGTGCCCGTTGCCCCCGGCAGAGAATCATCTGGCGGTGGCCATCCGCGCCGGAGAGAAAGACTACCCGTAACCCGCGCCCAAATTGGCCGGTTTTTTAGCTGTGGGCGTAAATTCTGCTGCGCCGGATGAGAAACCCTTCCACGGAATAAACCACCAGGGCTGCCCAGATTAACCCAAAACCAATCAGTTGGTTTTGGTTGAATGGTTCATGGTACACAAACACGCCCAGTAAAAATTGCAGCGTGGGGGCCATGTACTGCAAAAACCCCAACATTGATAGCGGAATCTGGCGGACCGCCGCCGCAAAAAGCAGCAGCGGAAAGCCGGTTGCCACGCCGGTAAAAATTAGCAGCAGCGTCGTGGTAACATCAACATGCCCCAGCGAACCCACGCCCTGCCATTCCAGAAACGTTAAATAGCCAAACGCCGGCAAAAACAGCAACGCCGTTTCCAGCGATAGCCCTTCGAGCGCGGTGAGCGCGGTGAATTTTTTTAACAGCCCGTACAACCCAAACGAAAAGGCCAAAAACAGCGCAATCCACGGCACGCTCCCGTGGATTGCCGCAAGGTACAGCACGCCCGCCAGCGCAACGGTCAGGGCAACCCACTGCCAGCCCCGTAACTGTTCGCGGAGAAAAACCACGCCCAACAGCACGCTAATCAGCGGATTGATAAAGTAACCCAAACTGGTTTCGACCACGTACCCGGCGTTAACCGCCCAAACGTAGGTAAGCCAGTTGAGGGCCAAAATAGCGCCCGCCGCAAAAACAATCACCAGCGTTTTAGGCTGTTTTTTCAAAGCGATGATCCACGCCCAGTGGCGATTGATAGCCAACAACCCCACCGTAAACACCAGCGACCAGACCATGCGGTGGCTAACAATTTCTGCCGCCGGCACCGTATGGAGCGCCTTCCAGTAAACTGGCAGCACTCCCCATATTATGTACGCTCCCACGGCGTACAGTAACCCTTTGTTCATTATTAAAAGTCCTGTTTAAAATTTTGCCTTGATTACACAACGAGCGCCATTATAACACAAATCCCGCCATAAAGCGCGGGCAATTTGCCCGGTTTTTACCCCGCCGCCAACAATTTTGTAACCTCGGTTAAAACCGCGGGTGATATTTGTCACCTTTTTCATGTGACATTTGTCACTGTCAGCCCCTTATTTTTTGTGGCATGATTACCCGGTAAGGTTGACCTTATCTTTATGGACGGCATTGTTATGGGAGACCATAATTCTATGAGCGAAAGCATTGAGATGTACCTGCTGCGGATTGCCCTGCTGCAACAAGAAGCGCAAGCGCAGCATGTGCCGGTGCCCAAACTGGCGCAAGAACTGGCCGTATCGCCGGTATCGGCCAACGAAATGTGCCGCAAGCTCACAGAAAAAGAACTCATCACCTACGAACCGTACAAAGGCGTGCAACTCACCGCCAGCGGCCAGGCAATGGCCCGGCGGGTTATTCGCCGCCGCCGGTTGTGGGAGGTATTTTTTGTGGAAAAACTGGGCCTCACGCCCGCCGAGGCCGAAGAAATGGCCTGCCGGTTTGAGCACGTTACGTCCGACTCGCTGGCCAATCGGCTGGATAATTTTTTAGAAAACCCCACCCGCAGCCCCCAGAACAAGCCCATTCCGGACGGTTCCGGCGCGCCGGTGGCGCTGCCTTCTCCGCAACCGCTGGCGGCTTTGCCGGTGGGAACGACGGCGGTGGTGGCCGGGCTTAATGTTGAGGCCGTTACCGCCGGTTTTTTGCAACAACAAGGGGTACTGGCCGGCAGCCGGCTGGCGGTATTGGCCGCCGCCGCCGATGGTTCGCGGCTGCTGGCGGTGGCCGGGCAGCCGGTTTCGCTGGCGGGCGCTATCGCCGCCAAAATTGAGGTTTTTCCCGCCCCGGAATTACAACCGGATGCTCAATCCATCTCATCTTCATCTGGAGAATGAAAATGCGTAAAGCTAATGAAAATGTGCAACCGCTATCCACAATAGCGCCCGGCCAGCGGGTAAAACTGGTTACGATCACCACCGGGAGCAAACTGCGCCACCGGCTCACCGAACTGGGGCTAACCCCCGGCGTTGAATTGCAGGTAATGCAGGCTTACGGCGGCCCGCTGCTGGTTTCGGTGTACAACTCCCGGCTGGCGCTGGGGTTGGGCATGGCCCAATCCATTTTGGTGAAACCGGCCCTATGAACGATTTAACCATTGCGCTGGCCGGTAATCCCAACGCCGGCAAAAGCACCATTTTTAACGCGCTCACCGGGGCGCAACAGCATGTGGGCAATTGGCCCGGCAAAACCGTAGAAAAAAAAGAGGGTTATTTTGCGCACCACGGGCAAAAGTTCAAAGTGGTTGATTTGCCCGGCACGTACAGCCTGTCGGCTTTTTCCGCCGAAGAGCAAATTGCCCGCGATTTTATTGTTAAAGACAAACCGGCGCTGGTGGTTAACGTGGTTGATGCCGCCAACCTGGAACGCAACCTGTATTTAACCACCCAAATTTTAGAAACCGGCGCGCCGCTGGTGCTGGTTTTAAATATGATGGATGTGGCCCGCCGCCGGGGTTTTACCATTGACGCCGCCAAAATGTCGGCGCAACTGGGCGGCATTCCGGTGGTGCTGGCCGCCGCCCGGCAGCAAGAAGGGCTGGCGGAACTGAAAAATATCATCTTTCGGGCGGCGCAGCCCACAGGAAACGGCTCGTGACCTCCACTACTCAAGCCATAAAATACAGCCCCGCTATTGAAACTGAAATTGAGCAACTGGCCGCCGCCATTGGGCAAACGCCGGCGCTGGCCCAAACCTACCCGCCGCGCTGGCTGGCCATTCAACTTTTGGAACAGGATGGATCCCTGCTGGCCGAGGTGCGCGCCCTCAATGGCGCGGCTAACCTCATCCCCGCGTTAAATGACAGTTTGGCCCGGCTTAAGGCCGTGTACAACGAGGATATTGAAATTGTCCTGGCCGACCAGCGGTATGCTTTTGTAAACCGGGTGGCGCGCGCGGCGCTGGTTAGGCCCGAGGCCGCTCCGGCCAACATGTCGGACCGGATTGACCGGATTGTGACGCACCGCTGGTTGGGCATTCCCATTTTTTTAAGCCTGATGTGGGTGGTGTTTAAAATCACCACCGATATGGCCACACCGTACATTGATTGGGTGGATAACACCATCAACGGGCCAATCACGCAGGCCGCCGTGGCGCTGCTGGCGCTGGCGGGGCTGGGCGGCACGTGGTTTGAAAGCCTGCTGGTTAACGGCATTATCGCCGGGGTGGGCGGGGTGATGGTGTTTGTGCCGGCGTTGATGTCGTTGTACGTGGCGCTGGCCATTTTAGAGGATTCCGGGTACATGGCCCGCGCCGCCTTTGTGATGGATCGGGTCATGCAGAGAATTGGACTGCACGGCAAAAGTTTTTTGCCAATGGTGGTGGGCTTTGGTTGTTCGGTGCCGGGGTTGTACGCCACCCGCACTCTGGAAAACGAGCGCGACCGGATTTTAACCGGGTTGCTGGTGCCGTTTATGAGCTGCGGGGCGCGGTTGCCGGTGTACGTGCTGTTTGCCACTATTTTCTTTCCGCAAAATATTGGCGTGGTGATTTTTAGTTTGTACCTTACCGGTATTGCCGTGGCGGTTGGGTTGGGCTTTATTCTAAAAAACACGCTGTTCAACACCGGCGAAGAAACCGCCTTTCTCATTGAGATGCCGCCCTACCGCCGGCCCAACTTAAAAACCGTCTGGTTTTACGTGTGGGAAAGAACCTCGGCGTTTATTAAAAACGCCTGGAGCCTCATTTTAATTACCAGCATGGTTATTTGGCTGTTGATGGCGTTGCCGGTGAACAATCGCGGTCAGTTTGCCAATGTTAATATTCAGGATAGCGCCTTTGGGCTGGTGTCGGGCATGCTGGCTCCGGTTTTTGCGCCGCTGGGATTCGGCTCGTGGGAAAGCAGCGGCGCGTTGCTGGCGGGGTTTGTGGCCAAAGAAGTGGTGGTGAGCACCACCTCTCAGATTTACAACGTTCAGGCGGAAACCTCGGCGACGAATTCGGCCACGTTGGGCCAATCGGTGGCCGGCATGTTCACCGGCTTTGCCCAGGCTACGCTTAACACGTTCAAATCAATCCCGCTGCTGGTGGGCGTTAATCTATTTGAGAATAACTCCACCGCCGTGGCCTCAATCGAGTTGATGGCTGCCGTGCAAGCCAGATTCCAGGCCACCAGCGGTGGGCACGGCGCGTTGGCGGCGCTGGCGTTTATGGTGTTTGTGCTGCTGTACACACCCTGCATGGCTACCATCGCCGCCATTCGCCACGAACTGGGCCCAAAATGGATGTGGGTGAGCATTTTTGGCCAGTTTGCCGTGGCCTGGCTGGCGGCGCTGATTGTTTTTCAGGGGGGGAGGTTGTTGCTGGCCATTTTGGGGGCGGCAATCTGAAAAAATCTTATCTTTTGGCTATAAAACTTTCAGTCTGGTATAATGGAGCATAGTAAAGTTACCGGGCAGCCCAAAGCAGCAAGTTGGGTGGCTGGCAATCAATATGGCTGATACCACGCTGAATACACTCTACCCAACAACCCAACAGGGCATTCCTTTTTACCGCAGCCGCGCTTTTAGCGCCTATCCGCAGTTAAAACAGGCTATCTTTACCCGCAACGGGGGAATTAGCCGCCGCCCTTTTCAATCATTAAATTTAAGTTATTCGGTGGGGGATGACCCGGCCTCGGTGGAGCATAATTTTGCCGCCGGCTGTGCCGCCATCGAAGTGCCGCCCGGCCAAACCGCCACCTGCTACCTGGTTCACGGGGCCGATGTGTTGACCGTAACCCGCCAAAACTGGCAGCCGGTGATGGGCTACGCCGATGGTTTGATTACGGCGGAGCCGGGCATTTTTTTGTATATGCGCTTTGCCGATTGCACGCCGCTCCTTTTTTTTGATCCGATCCGGCAGGTGGTGGGGTTAACTCACGCCGGGTGGCGGGGTACCATGCAAAATGTGGCCGGGGCCACGGTTAACGCGATGGCCAACCTGGGCAGCCACCCTGCCGATGTTATCGCGGTGATCGGGCCGGCGATTGGGCCGTGCTGCTACGAAGTTGGCGCCGAGGTAATGGCTGCCGCCGCCGGGGTGTTTGAGCAACCGGGCCGCCTGTTCCACCGGAATGGCCGGGCCGATCACGCTCACTTTGATATGTGGGCAGCCAACCGGCAACAGTTGGCCGCGGCGGGCGTAAACCAAATCATTCAATCTGGAATTTGCACCGCCTGCCACACCCAGGAATTTTTCTCGCACCGGGCCGAACACGGCCAAACCGGTCGCTTTGGCGTAATCCTGGGGTTAACCGGAGTTACCGCGTGAGCCAAATTGTTGCCAACCTGGAACAGTTGCAAACCCGTATTAACCGGGCCGCCGGGGGCCGCCCCGTTACGCTGGTAGCCGTTACCAAAACAAACCCGTTGGCCACGGTGATCGAGGCGTACCAGGCCGGGTTGCGCTATTTTGGCGAAAATCGCTGGCAAGAAGGCAACGATAAAGCCGCTGCCTTTAAAACGTGGCTGCAAAGCCAGGCCAACCCGCAGCCGGTAGAATGGCATTTTATTGGGCATATTCAAAGCCGGCAGGCCAAAGAAGTGCTGGGCGGGCCGTACAACCTGCTTCATTCGGTGGACAGCCTGAAGCTGGCCCGCAAAATTGATGGCTTGATCACCGAACACCGGCTTGCACCGGTGAATGTGTTGTTGCAGTGCAACGTATCCGGCGAAGAGTCCAAATCCGGCTTTGAACTGTACCGCTGGCAAACGGACAAAAATCAATTGGCCGCATTTTTGGCCGAGGCGCAACAATTTATCGGCCTTAAAAACGTAAAGGTGCGCGGGTTAATGACGATGGCTCCCTGGTTTGATGACGCCGAATTAACCCGGCCAATTTTTAGCAGTTTGGCCAAACTCAACCGCACCCTGCAAACCGAACTGCCCGAACTGAACTGGCAGCATTTATCAATGGGCATGACCGATGATTTTGAGGTGGCGTTGCAAGAAGGAGCCACCATCATTCGGGTTGGACGCGCCATTTTTGGCGAAAGAAATTACACCTAACAGAGAAAGTGATCCATGTTAAAAGAAGTAAAATTTGGTTTTATCGGCAGCGGCGCAATGGCCACCGCCATGATTGAAGGGTTATCTAAAAAACAACTGATCACCCCGGAAAACGTTACCGCCAGCGACCCTTACATTGGGCAGCTTGAAAAACTGGCCACCCGGTATCACGTTAAAACCACCCACAACAATCTTGAGGCCGTGCACGAAAAAGATGTGATTGTGCTTTCGATAAAGCCGCAAAACCTGGACGAAGTGGGCGACCAACTCCAGGGCCATATTCCGGCCCGGTCGGTGGTGTTGTCAATTATTGCCGGCGCGCCCATTGCCACCATCAGTCGTAAATTGCATCATTACCGCGTGGCCCGGATTATGCCCAACACTCCGGCCCGCGTGGGCAAAGGCATGTCGGTGTGGACCTGCACCGAGGATGTAACCGAGCAGCAGCGCCTGTACGCCAAAGAAGTGCTGGCGGCGCTGGGCGAAGAAATCCACGTGGACAACGAAGATTACCTGGATATGGCCACGGCTTTATCGGGTACCGGCCCGGCGTATGTGTTTTTGTTTATGGAAGCCATGATTGACGCCGGCGTTCATATGGGCTTTTCGCGGCGCATTGCCGAACAACTGGTGTACCAAACCATCGAAGGCTCGGTGGCCTTTGCCCGCGACAGCAAACGGCATCCTGCCGAACTGCGCAACATGGTTACTTCGCCGGGTGGCACCACCGCCGACGCCATCTACCAACTTGATAAAGGCGGCTTTCGCACGGTGCTGTCCAAAGCTATTTGGGCCGCCTATAAAAAATCGCGGGCGTTAGGCGGACTGGAAACCAACAATGGGTAGTTTTTTAGTCTTTTTAATCAATGTAGTGTTTCAACTGCTGTGGTGGGCCATTTTAATCCGGGTGCTGCTCTCGTGGCTGCCCATGGCCGGCCTGCGGGTAGATATGTACAACCCCGTTATCCGGGCGTTGTACCAGCTCACCGATCCCATTTTAGAACCGTTGCGCCGGTATACCACGGTGGGGATGATTGACCTCAGCCCGATTGTGGCGTTGTTGGGTTTAGAAGTTGTCCGGTATCTGCTGGTTTCCTTAATCACAGGCGTTTGAGGAGAACAATTATGCGCGATATTAAATTTAACATTACCAAAGCCGAAGAAGGCGCGGCCTTTGCCGTGCATGTGGTGCCTAAAGCCGCCAAAAATGAAGTGGTGGGCAAACATGGCGATGCGCTAAAGGTGAATTTAACCTCAAATACCGTATCGGGTATTGCCAACGATGCGCTGGTTAACTTTATTGCCCAAAAACTTGATGTTAAGCGCGAAAATGTGGAGATTGTGGCCGGCCTCACCTCCAAAGAAAAAATGGTGATTGTGGTGGGAATTTCGCCCGCCGATTTGGAGCGATTGCTGCTGGCCTGACCAACAGGAACTTTTGCACTCCAATCAGCGTTTATTGAGTAGCACGATTGGAGGAAAATCCAATGAAAAAATATATTTACCCATTGGCATTGATAATTGCCCTCGGCGTGGTGGCGCTGGCAACGGCTTGTGGCGAGTCCCCAACGCCCCCGCCCGATATTATGGAGGCTCAGGCGGTTACGCCCGCTACCCCAACTCCGGCTCCGTTGCCAACCGCCACCGTCAAACTGATTACCGAAATTATAGAACCCGACTCACCCGTATCGCCGCCACCACAGCCGCCACAGCAAGCAGAGCTTATGCCCAACATTAACCCAAACAACCTGCCCCCCGGCAGTGAAGCCGCCGTAAAAGCCGCCATTGCCGACCTGGCCAAACAGAAAAACCTGCCCGTTACTGACATCAGTGTGGTGTCCGTGGAAGCCGTAGAATGGAACGACTCCAGCCTGGGTTGCCCGCAAGAAGGCTTTATGTACGCCCAGGTCATCACCCCCGGTTATTTAATCAAACTAACCGCCGGGGGCCGGCAATACCAATACCACACCGACCAAACCAAAACGGTGGTTCTCTGCCAAAAATAGTCAGGCTAACCCATCAAACAAAACGTCTCAACCGGGAGGCGTTTTTTTGTAAAAAAACAGGAGACGGTAGCCAATGAAACTTTCAGAATATCCGCGCCCACCCGATGACAGCGGTCGCGGCGTGCACTGGTCGCCTTCAACCAGTGTGTGGGGCAAAGAGGAGTGGAAAACCAAGTGGTTGCCTTTTTTGCTGGCGGCCAAAATTAAGTGGGTTAAAGTGCTGGATGATGGCGGCGGTAGCTCGCTGGGGCTGATTAAGCGGCTAATTGATTATAAAATTATGCCCGTGGTGCGGGTGTACCTGCACCCCAACTACCCCGGTTTTATCGGCGGGCGCGAAATTGATTACGCCCGCCGGCTGGCCAAACTGGGCGTGGTTTACATGGAGTTTGGCAACGAGCCAGACCTGGCGCTGGAGTGGGATAACCGCAACCGGCCCGATAACTGGCTGGAAATTGTGGTTAACCGCTACATTGATGCCTGGGACAAAGTGCGCCCGTTTGGCATTATCCCCCTGTTCGATGCGTTTGGGCCGGGCGGGCGGGGCAACCCCTTTGAGTTGATGATACGCAAAAACCGTGCCGATATTTTTGAGGCGATGGTGGTGGCCGTGCACAACTACTGCCTGGGCCGCCCCCTCACTTACCCCAACGATGGCATTGCCGATAAAGGCACGCCCCTCAGCGCAGAAGAGTACCTGGCGCTGGCCGATAACGACCCCAACCGCACCAACTGGGTGTGGGAGCGCCCCCTTGAAGACGTGAACAAACTCCGCGCCCAGTACGTTAACGCCGGGGCTAATGTACTCAACGATTCCACCGGCTTTCGCGCTTTTGAATATATGAACAACCTGGTGCAGCAGGCCGCTGGTCGTAGCGTGCCGGTGATGATGACCGAAGGCGGCTACAACGTGGGCCAGCGGGCCGGCACCACCGCCGGCGATGACGCCCGTTACCCCAAACCCACCGCCTACTGGGCGTCGCGCCTTACCATAGATATGTTTGATAACCACCCGCTGCCCGAATATTACTTCTGCTCAATGCCGTGGTTTATTGCCGGCTACCAAATGGGCGTGATGGCCTCTAGCTACGAGCCGCAAGGGCCGTGGTTTACCAACTGGTACGATAAAGAATTTGGGCTAAAAGGCGAACTGCCGGTGGTGAGCATGCTCAAATCCGCGTCGCCCAAACTCCGCGCCGGCGGTCCCGTGCCCGCCGGCATGCAAAACTTCTACACCGGCCCCGACCTGACCGGTCGCCAATTTGATGACGAATTGAAATACCTTGAGCCGCAAGTGCTGCTAAAACCCACCGATAATCCGGCGCAGCCGTACTGGAAACTGACCGCCGTGCAGTGGAAAGAGGATGGCAACGGCTACATGTTCATCAAATGTCTGGATGAAACCGGCCAACCCCTCGAAGGGCAGGAGTTTCAGGCGGCGCGGCAGGGCGGCGTTGACACGGCCAAAACCAAAGGCGCGGTTGACCAATACCTGGGCAACCTGGCCATGTACGGCGCGTTGGGCACTTACACCGTTACGGTTAACGGCCTCCCCAGCGACGCGCTCACCAACGTGGGCAACGGTGGCGAAGCGCCCGGCTATAAATCCACCAACTTCTGGCTAACTTTTCAGAAAACAGCGGCTCACGCGGAGGAGAAAACCGTTATGCTTGATTTCAACGCCAAAGACCGGGAATACGTGCAAAGTTTCCAGCAAGCCAGCCAGCTTAAAAACGAGGCCGCCGGTTTTCAACAGGTGGTGGTTCCCGCCAACACCACCCGCAACTACTACAAAGTGATCGGTATCCGGCACCTCACCCCGGATGAAAACCGGGGCAACCACAGCGCGTTTATCGCCGTGCTCGATGCCAACGGCAACGTTGACCGCACCAAACAGATTGATTGGGGCTGGCAGGGCATGCAGCCCAACCAAAAACCGCGCCCGGTGGTGCAGGATAAACCGGCCCAGGAACGCCCCAACGTTCAGTTAAACGCCAACCAGTATTGCTGGTTCCAGGTGCTGGGCTTTGAAAGCGAACGGATTGAGAACATCCACTCTATGTACACCACCGATGGCGGCAGCCATTCGTGGTACATTGTGTTCTACCCGGTCAAAGGCACCGGCACGCTCCCGCCGCCGCCTTCGCTGCCGCCCATCACCCCCGCCGAACAAAAACCGGCGGTGAAGCCGGTAGACAACAGCCAGGCCATTGCCCTGTTGGAGCAAGCCCAGGCGTTGGTTAACCAGGCCAACCAAAAAATAGAACAAGCCAAGGCCCTGCTCAAATAGGGGCCGGCCTCCCAAAAGCGAGACAGAACTAAATCTGTCTCGCTTTTTTTTGAGTGTTCAATCTTGTTGACAAAGCGCCGGCCCGCTTCTATAATCCGGCGCGATTATTAACCCTACCATTTTTACGAGGTGATATTTTGTCCAGCCAACCTGGTTTTATCGAAAAATTAACCGCCGCCATTGAAACCAATAATTCACTGCTCTGCGTTGGGCTAGACCCCGAACCCCGCCAGTTTCCGGCCCACTTTCCCGCCACCGTGGATACCCCGGCGCTGGCCAATTGGGGCATCCGCCTGATTGAGCAAACCGCCGACCTGGCCTGCTGTTACAAACCCAACATCGCCTTTTACGAACAATACGGAACCGCCGGCCTTGAGGCGCTGCAACAAACCATCGCCGCCGTGCCAAAACACATCCCCGTGTTGCTAGACATCAAACGCGGCGATATTGGCAGCACCGTTGCCGCCTACGCCCGCGCCGCCTTTGAAATTATACAGGCCGATGCCGTAACCCTGGCTCCTTATCTGGGCGCAGACAGTATTGCCCCGTTTTTGGCCTATCCCGGCAAAGCCGCCTTTGTGCTGTGCTATACCTCTAACCCCTCCGCCGCCCAGGTGCAAGAGTTTGGCGCGCCCGGCGAACGGCTGTTTGAATTTATTGCCCGGCGGGCGCAGGAGTGGGGCAACCCCAACCAGATTGGTTTTGTGGTGGGCGCAACCCAGCCCCAGGCGTTGGCCCGCGTGCGCCAACTGGCTCCCCAAAGCTGGATTTTAGCGCCCGGCGTGGGCGCGCAAGGCGGCGATTTGTCCGCGGCGCTGGCTGCCGGGTTGAACGCCGCCGGCAGCGGGCTGATTGTGCCGGTATCGCGCAGTGTTATCTACGCCGATGACCCCCGGCAGGCCGCCCTCGCTCTCCGCGCCCAAATCAACCAGGCCCGCGCCGCCATCACCACCGCGCCGCCCGCCGAGGAATACCGCGACCTCATTTTGTTGCTGCATCAGGTGGGCTGCGTGCAATTTGGCAATTTTACGCTGGCCAGCGGCAAACAATCACCCATTTATATAGATTTACGCCGGATGAGCGCCAGCCCGGTTTTGCTACAACTGGCCGCCCGCGCCTACGCCAACCTGCTGCGCCCGCTAAAGTTTGATCACCTGGCCGCCGTGCCTTACGCCGCGCTCACCATTGGCACGGCGGTGGCGCTGGCTACCGGCAGCTCACTGATTTACCCGCGCAAAGAGGCCAAAGCCCACGGCACGGGCAAAACCGTCGAAGGGGTGTTTGCCGCCGGCGATACCGCGCTGGTGATTGAGGATTTAGTCACCAGCGGTGGCAGCGTGCTCACCGCCATTGAGCAGTTGCAGGCGGCGCAACTTGCCGTTACCGATGTGGCCGTGCTGATTGACCGCGAGCAGGGCGGCCCGCAAAACCTGGCGGCGGCGGGCTACCGGCTGCACGCTGCGCTGCAAATTTCAACCATTCTGGCGGTGCTGCATCAGGCCGGCAAAATTTCAACCGAGCAGTTTGAAACCGTTAAAAATTATCTGGCCAATGGCTAAAATGGACGCAAAATGATATGGACAACTCCCGGTTACGCTGTGACTTTTTAAATTTTCAGCTCAACACGCCGTTTGTGCTGGCTTCGGGCATTATTGGCACCAGCGCCGCGTTGATGGTGCGGGCGGCGCACAGCGGCGCGGGCATGATTACCGCCAAAAGCTGCGGCCCCACGCCCCGCGATGGCCATCCCAATCCGGTGGCGATTGATTTTGGCGGCGGGCTGCTCAACGCCATTGGGCTAACCAACCCCGGCGCTGACCACGAAGCCGAACTGCTGGCCGAAACGCGCCGCCAGTTGCAGCCGTTGGGCGTGCCGCTGCTGGCCAGTATTTTTGCCGGCACCGTGGCCGAATTTGCCACGGTGGCCCGCGCCGTGGCGCAAGCCCAACCGGACATCATCGAGGTGAACATTTCTTGCCCCAACGTGGGCGATGAATTTGGCACGCCCTTTGCCGGCACCATCGAGAGCGCCGCCGCCGTTACCGCCGCCGTGCGCGGCGCGGTTGATGTTCCGGTGGCGGTAAAACTGGCTCCCAACGTGCCCAGCATTGCCCGGATTGCCGCCGCCGTGGTTGAAGCCGGAGCCGATGCCATTACCGCGGTGAACACCGCGCCGGGTATGCTCATTGATGCCGTTTCGGGCCGGCCGGTGCTGCACAACCAGGTGGGCGGCATGTCCGGCCCGGCGCTCAAACCCATCGCCCTGCGCTGCGTGTACGAAATCCGCAAGGCGGTGAATGTGCCCATTATTGGCACGGGCGGCGTAACCACCGGCCTCGACGCCGTGGAGATGCTGGCCGCCGGCGCGACGGTGGTCGGGGTGGGCACGGCGGTGTGGTATAGGGGCGTGAACGCTCTGGCCCAAATTGGGGCCGAACTGGTTGATTTTATGGACGCACGCGGCTTTACCACGGTGGCTCAACTGCGCGGGCGCAGCCACCGGTAATTTTTGATCGGGAAAAAAGATGATGAACTACAACCTACCCCAACCGTTAAAAATTGTTGCCATCCGGCCAGAAAACGCCATCAACAAAACTTTTATGCTGGATGGCGCTATCAGCGCCCAGCCGGGCCAGTTTGTTATGGCCTGGTTGCCGGGCATGCCCGATAAACCCTTTAGCCTGGCGAATGCCAACCCGCTCAGCATGACCATTGCCGCCGTTGGGCCGCTCAGCCGGGCGCTGCACCGGCTGGCCGTGGGCGATTCAATCTGGGTGCGCGGCCCGCTGGGGCGCGGCTACCAGTTGCCCGCCCAACCCGGCGCGCACCTGCTGCTGATTGGCGGCGGTTACGGCGTGGCTCCGCTGCGTTTTTTGGCCGAAACGGCGCTGGCGCAGGGCTATCGCGTTTCGGTGATTGTGGGCGCGCGGCGGGCGCAGGATTTATTGCTGGCCGAGGCGTTTGCCGAGTTGGGCGCGGCCACCTGGCTCACCACCGAAGACGGTTCGGCGGGCATAGCCGGGCTGGTGACAGACGCCATCTCGCCGGTGTTGGCCGGCAAGTTGGGCAAACCGGCGCTCATTTGCACTTGCGGTCCCACCGGCATGCTGCGGGCGGTGGCGGCGCGTGGCGCGGCAGAAAACATCCCGGTGCAGCTAAGCTGGGAGGCGCACATGCGCTGCGGCCTGGGGTTGTGTGGTAGCTGCGAGGTGGGCCAGGGCTGGCTAACCTGCCAGGACGGGCCGGTGTTTCCCTTTAACCCGGAACAGGTTTCGCCGGTAGAATAGGGCGCGGCGGCTTTAGGGAGTCGGGTTAAACCGCCGGAGTGTAACGAAATTGCGTTTGATACAGGCCGGCGTACAGGCCGTTCCGGGCCAGCAGCGCTTCGTGGGCCGAGCGGATTTCGGTGCGGTGGCCCTGTTCCACCAGCCGGCCCTCGTTCATTACCAAAATCACGTCGGCGGCCAGAATGGTGCTGAGCCGGTGGGCGATTACCAGACTGGTGCGGCCCTGCATAATCCGCTCCAGCGCCTCCTGAATGAGCGCCTCGCTCTGGCTGTCGAGGTTGCTGGTGGCTTCATCCAGCACCAGAATGCGCGGGTTTTTAAGGATAACGCGGGCCAGCGCCACCCGCTGCTTTTCGCCGCCGCTCAGCCGGTAGCCGCGCTCGCCCACCACGGTGTCGTAGCCTTCGGGCAGGTTGGCTATAAAATGATGAATGTTGGCCGCCGCGCACGCCGCCTCAATTTCGGTTTGGGTGGCGGCGGGTTTGGCGTATAACAAATTGGCCCGAATGGTATCGTGAAACAGGTAGGTTTCTTGCGTGACCATGCCAATGTTACGCGCCAGCGAGGCCAGCGTTACCTCGCGTAAATCGTGGCCGTCCAGGCAAATACGCCCCGCCGTGGGATCGTACAGGCGCGGCAACAAATAGGTGAGCGTGGTTTTGCCCGCGCCGCTTGGCCCTACCAGCGCCACCAATTGCCCCGGTTTAATTTCAAAATTGATGTTTTCAACCGCCATGCCGCGCGGAGAAACCCGGGCCGGCCCGGACGCAGGCTCAAAACCGCTGTCGCGGTCAACCGTTAGCCCCAACGCCGCCGCGCCGCCATCGCCGCCGGCAGCGTAACTAAAAGAAACCTGCTCAAATTTAACCGCGCCGGCCACTTCGGGCAGCGAAATGGCGGCGGAGGTGTCATCAATTTCTACCGGCAGGTCAATCACCTCAAAAACGCGCTCAAAACTGACCATACTGGTCACAAACTCAATATGGGCGTTGCTGATGGAACTGAGCGGGCCGTACAACTGGGTAAGGTACGCTCCAAACGCCACAATGGTGCCCACGGTAAAGGTGCCTTCCAGCACAAAATAACCGCCCACCCAATACACCACCGCCGTGCCAATGGCGCTGACCAGCCCCAACCCCATTAAAAACCAGCGGCCAACCATAGCCTGCCGCACGCCAATATCGGCGACGGCGGCGCTGCGCTGCCGGAATTTGGCCACTTCGTTGGGCTGGCGGCCAAACAGTTTTACCAGCAGCGCCCCGCTCACGTTGAGCGTTTCGTGCATAAGCGCGTTCATTTTGGCGTTCAAATCCAGGCTCTCGCGGCGCACATCGCGCAGCACCAGCCCCACCCGGCGGGCCGGCCAGATAAAAAACGGGGCCACCGCCACGCTCAGCAGCGTTAGCCGCCACTCCAGCGAGAACATAATCCCCAGCGTAAATATCACCGTGACAATGTTGGTAAAAATGCTGATGAACGTGCCGGTAACGGCGTTTTGCGCGCCCACCACATCGTTATTGAGGCGGCTCATCAACTCGCCGGTTTTGGCGTGGGTAAAAAAGCGCAGGCTCATGCGCTGCATGTGCTCAAACAGCACATTGCGCAGGTCGGCAATGAGGCTTTCGCCGATGGTGGCGCTGAGGTAACGCTGCCACGCGCCCACCAGCGCGTTAATCAGCGGCACGCCAATCATTCCCAGCGCCAGCAAATTGAGCCGGGTGGTGTTGCGGTTGGGGATGGCGTTATCAATCAGGTCGCGGAACAGCAGCGGCGTAACCAGACTGAGGCCGGTGATGGCAAAAATTGTAACCAGCAGGCCCAGCACTTTGAGCCGGTAGGGGCGGGCATAAGCCCACACCCGGCGGAGCAGCGCCCAACTGAGCTGAGTTCGGTCCCGTTCTTCATCGTAGCGAATAAAAGCCCACCAACTACTCCCGTGTAACATGGTTTGCGGTGCCTTTCTGGATGGTTGATAGCTGTATTATACCTCAGGTTGCGGCCTGAATTGCCCACAAGCGGTTTTCATTGCTGTTTGAGCCGGCCCAAATTATGACCAGGCCATAATTTTTTTTGACCCAGTCATAATTAAAATCAGTTTTTGAAAAGGTGAACCCCGCCAGGCCGAGTTATCCGGCGGGGTTTTGCTGCCGCCCCCACAGCCAGATGACCACCAGGCCGAGCAGCAGCACCCCGGTGACGGTTAAGCCGCCTTCCGGGCCAAAAGAACCGCCGGTGATGGGATCGGGGCCGGTTTCTTGCAGGTTGAGCAGCGCGCCACCGGGAATGGCCATGCCGCTTACTTCCAGGCCAAAAATGTTGCCCTGCGCCCAGTTCCAGGCCGCGTGCAGCCCAAAAACGCCCCACAGCCCACCTTCAACCAGCGCGTAGCCGGCGGCGAGCAATCCAAACAGAAACAGGTTGAGCATGGCAATCGGGTTGAGGTTGGGGTTGAGCGAGTGCAGCCCCGCAAACAGCAACGCCGAAACAAGCACGCCCAGCCAGGGCCGGTAGCGCGCGCCGACCACCGGCAAAACCCAGCCGCGCATCAGTGCCTCTTCCGCCGGGCCTTGCACCGTCCAGCCCACAAACACCAGCAGCACGCCACCCAGCGCCGCCAGCCCGTGCGGTCTTGAATCGCCCGGCTCCACCGCGATAACGCCCATCGCCGCCGAAACCGCCACCACCGCGCCAAACATTACCAGCCCCGCCAGCAGCCCCCGCAGGTATTTAACTGCCGCCCCGGCGCGCTCCAACCCGATGCTCCACAGCGGTCGTTTTTCAAAAAACTTTAGCCAGCCCCACAACAACGCAAACAGCGGAGCAAAAGCCAGCACCAGCATAATGGTTTGCTCCGGCGCGGTATCGGGTTGCAATAATTTAACCAGCCCGGTAACAGTGTTAGCCTGCTCCGGTTGGGCCTCGCTCCGCGACAGCAGAAAAATCAACAGCGTCGCCGGGATGCCGCCCGCCAGTTGGGCCACAATAACCAGCACAAACGTTATCACCACGGTTAAAACCAAATGCGGCAAGCGCCGTCCGCTGCGGGCCAGTTCAAACAATCGGTTTTGCGGGGAGAGCCAGTGGTTCATAAAAAATCCTTTCGGCGGGGCTAAACCAATGTAACGGCGGCCCAAATTGGGCGGTTGAGGGCTAAAAAATGTGCTATAATTCAGGTAGAACAAGTTGTGTTGGCCAGCCAACATCCGCCTCGGTGCAGATTGAGGCCGGAGGAGACCATGAATTTTTTAAACTCCCCGTTACTGGGGTTAATAAAAACTGCGGGCGTGTTGGGCGCAATTTTGATTTTGCTCTATTCCTGCTCCAGCTTAAAAACCGAAACCTACCTGTCTAAAGGCACCTCTACCCACGGTTTTGATGAAATCTGCACCGAGTGGACGCTTGAGTTTTTTGGCGGCGAGCGGCAGGTGCGCAAAAATTGCCACGCCGTTGACCCCGGCCTGACGCCCAAACTGCCCGGCAGCACCGGCCTGGCCGACCCCGACGGCCAGAAAAACCCCAATTTTAGTTACACCGGCTGGGATACTCTCTATTCCGGCCAGCAGGCTACCCCGGCCCCGTAGTTAGTCCAGCGCGGCGGCCAGGGCGTTCACCAGATTGCCCCATTCAGCCAAATTTAAGCTCTGCGCCCGGCGGGCCGGGTCAATTCCGGCAGCAACCAGCGCGGTTGTTACCTGCCCGGTTGATAGTTGCAGCCCGGCGGCCAGCGTGTTTTTTAGCTGCTTGCGTTTTTGCCCAAATCCGGCTTTGACCACCCGAAAGAAAAGTTCGGGGCCGGGCACGGCAATGGGCGGCGCGGCGTAAGTGTCAATCCGCACCACCGCCGAATCTACTTTGGGCGGCGGATAAAACGCGCCCGCCGGAATGCGATGCGCCAGCGTGGGCCAGCCATAAAATTGCACGCTCACCGCCAGCAAGCTCAAATCGCCGGGTTGAGCCACAATCCGCTGGGCCACCTCTTTTTGAATGGTCACGACAATCCGTTGCGGCGGCGGGGTTGTTTCGAGCAAATGCCGGATGGCCGCCGAGGTGATGTAATAGGGCAGGTTGGCCACCACTTTGTACGTTCCGCCCGTTGCCGGCTGCTCGCGCAGCAGGGCGTTGATATCCGTTTCCAGAATATCGGCGTGAACAACGGCCAGGTTGGGCAGGTGGCCGTATTCCTGGCGGAGCAGATGCACCATATTGGGGTCAAGCTCCACGGCGATGACCTGCCCGGCGGCCTCGGCCAGCAGGCGGGTGAGCGTGCCGGGGCCGGGGCCAACTTCCAGCACGGTATCGGCGGGCGTCAGTTCGGCGGCGGCCACAATTTTTTGCAGATGGTGCGGGTCGTGCAGAAAATTTTGTCCCAACCCCTTTTTGGGGAACAGGTTGTATTTATTGAGCAGGGTAGATAGCGATTGTGTCATAGTTGCCGGTAGCGAAACAAGCCCTTCGCCGGGGATTATTCTTTTTGCGGCCAGTTGGGCAGCACGTAACGGATTTGGTCGGCGGGCGGCACGGGGGTAAGCACGTACACGTTGCGCCACTCAAAAATCACGGGTAGCGGCTGGTTATCGGGGTAGCCCAGGTCAATATGGCGGCCCAACACCTGGCCGCCGGTATCGCCGGCTACCGCCGGGCCGTATTTTTCAACATACAGGTTGGTCATCAATGGGATTACGCGCGGGTCAACCGCCACCACGCCCAAACCGGCTAATAAACCGCTGCTGGTATAGCCGTAGCGGGGATGGTTGGCCGGTTTGCCGGAGGTGGCGGCGCTGTAGGCCGTGGCCCGCATGGGGATTCTGCGCCAGTATTCAATCGGCCCGTCGGGTGTGTCAAGGGTGCGGACAACAATTTTGGTGCCGTAGGCAATAATCTGGGTGTTGGCGGCCTGGGCCAGCCATTTATCCTCAAAGCGGCGGGCCACTTCCTGCCCGTTTTCAAACCGAACCCGGTGGCGGGTTTTGATAACGCCGGTTTGCCCGGCCTGCCGGATGTCGCGCTGGTCAAGCTCCATCGCGTTGTCGGCAATCCACTGGGTTTCAAAGGGAATAAACTCCTCGGTGATGTCCAACGCCTCCTGCACCCGTACCACCTGGATGACGCTGTTGGCGGCGAGCGGCTGGCCGGAGGCCGGAATGGTGTAATCCTGGCCCATCAGCGCGATGTTTTCTTGCGCCAGCGCCCCGCCAACGGTTTTATCCAGCGTGCGGGTTTTGATCACCCGGCCATCTACCTTGATGGTGACGGGGCTGGCGGGATCAATGTAAATATTCATGCCCGCCGTTAGCGGCGCGCCCAAACCGGGAGTTACTTTATCGCCTAAATAAAGGGTGAGGCCCTGTTCCAGCAGCGCCTCGCCAACGGTGGGGCGGGCGGTAAAAAAGGTGCTGGCGGCGGCGTTGGTGTGCAACGTAACCGGCACGGCGCGGTGAATCACCAGCCGGGCCGGTTCCGGGCGCGTGGCGACCACGGCTCCGCCGGGGGTGAGACTGGCCAAAAGCTGCCGGTAGCCGTTGCCGGCGGGCGCGGCGGGCAGTTGGGGCAGCGCGGCGGCGGGAGTGGCCCGGCTGCCGTTGAGAAAAATCTCGTCGCGGGGGTGTGGCGTAAGGCCCAGCGCGGCCAGCAAATCGGCCACGGTGGCGGCGTGGGTGAGTAGTTGCCAAATTTGGCCGTCGGCTTCAACCGTAACGGGCCGGGCCAGTTGCACTAAAACGGTTTGGCCGGGCGCAAGCGTGGCGGTTAACGGCGGCGAAACCACATCTTCCGAGGCCAGCGTAATGCCCAGTTCGCGCAGCATGGTCTCGGTTTTTGAGTAGTGGGTAAACACCGAAAAGGAGCGCTGGTTAATGACCAGCGTAACCGGCTGGCTGGCGCGGGCGTAGCCCCAGCCCAGCGCCGCCAACACGGCGGCAGCCAGCACGGTTTGCCGCAGCCGGTGTAACAGAGGCCGGCGCGGCATCGGGCTTTTGATTAGTGGTGCGGCTTTATTGAGTGCGTTGAAAGCCATCGGCGCGCAAGTTTTTTAACCCTTGTGTGATACTGTCTCCAACTACAGCATGGCCCGCTGGCGTTAAGTGTAAATCGTAACGGTAGTAAAGCAAATTGTTGGGGCCGTTGGCGCTGGCCGCGGCCTGCAAGTCGGGGGTAACATCTATAAACGTAAAGCCGTACTGCTGGCATTTTGATTGGATGTAGCGGCGTTGTTCCTGGCTAAACCAGGGCATTACCTGATTTAACCGGGCATCCTCAAACACCACGTTGGCGGCGTAAGCCGTGTACACCGATGGCGTGTAGGCGATCACCGGGATAAAGTTGTGGGCTTTGGCCAGCGCCGCGTATTGTTGAAACGCCTGGTCAATGGCCCAAAAAACGCCGGGGTCAATCTTGTCGGCGGCCAGCCGTTGGGCGTATTGCACCTCGTCGGTGTCGGTGTTTTCTAAATTGAACGGCACTTCGGCGCCATCGGCAAAAACCAGTTTGTAGCGAAAGTTAATTTTGTCCCGCTCGGATGATTTTTTGGGCTGGCTGGCGGCAGTGGTTTGAGGCTGGCTTGCCCCCGGCAGCGAGGCCGCCAGAGCGGTAATCAGGTTATAGGCGTAACTGGTTGCGCCGATTGTTTCGGTTATTCCGGCCCAGGCCGGGGACGGCGCGGCGGCATCTGGCTTGTCTTTGCGGTTGGGAGCATCCAGCAAATAGTAGTAATAGTTGGCCGCATCCCTAAAATCGTTGCCTTCGTAAATGTTGATAATCACAATTTTAGGCGATTTGGCCAGCCCAAAACGCTTAAAAATTTGCAGGTCTTCGTGGATGCCAATGCCAAACACGCCCAAATTGTACACCGAATACGGCGTGTGCCGCCCCAAATAACTGGTCCACGTTTCTGCCGGGTTTACCGCGTGGCAAAACGTAAACGAGTCGCCCAGCGTAATCAGGTCAATGTGGTCGCGGCTGTAGCTATCTTCCGGCGGATTGCAAAAGCCCTGGTCATCCAGCGCCACCTTGTGAAGGGTGTTGGTGTCTTTGATCTGGGTATTAAATTGGGCATGCGGTTTAAAAATGCGCAGCTCCGGCCCGTTATCATCCCGTGCCAGAAGGATGGTGTCGCGTTTGGCCGGCAGGCCAAGCCGCGTGGCAATTTCTGAGCTAAGGGTGGGATTAAATTTTACCAGCAATCCCGGTGGAATAAGCCCTGGAAATAAGCGAAGACCAACTTCAATGAGGATGAATGTAAACAGGAGACTGAGCAACAATTTTAGCCAAAAGTTTAAAACTTTTCGCATGGTTGCGCTCGATGGGAGTAATTTTATGGCAGGATAAAGGTTGTTCAAGGCGAGGCAACCGGGTAGCTTAGGCCAGGCTACCTTGCGGCACCCAGAAGAGACCACTTAAGGCTGCTTCCTTCCGGACCTGACCTGGTTCGTAGGCTTCTGCCGCGCAAGACCCAACTATCACTACCCGGTTGCCCTCACCTTGAGGCAGCAGCAAAACCTGCTGCCAAACTGGTGTAGCGGAGAGGGAGGGATTTGAACCCTCGAGGCTGTGACACCTACGCGATTTCCAATCGCGCGCACTCGACCGTACTATGCGACCTCTCCAAAAAATAATGGGTTGTTAATGATAAATTGTGGCAAATGTTGGCCGGTCACAATTTATAATAAAAACCTGGCGGGGAGGGTGGGATTCGAACCCACGGTAGACCGAGGCCTACAGCGGTTTTCGAGACCGCCCCATTCGTCCACTCTGGCACCTCCCCAGCGACAACAGAGAAAAATTATAGCATACCGCCGGAGATGGAGCAAAAAAGCGGGCGGCTATCGTTTTTCCAGTTTGGCAAAGCTGGCAGCCAGCTTTTTGATGCCTTGCCCCCGAAAGGCCACCTGCACGTAAATATCATCGCTGGCGTGTTCAACGCCGATGACGGTGCCTTCGCCAAATTTTTGGTGGAACACCTTGTCGCCGGTGGCAAACCGGGGCGCGGCTTTGGCTGGTGTTTTGGCTGCCGGCTGGCTGTCCCAGCGGGCGCTGCTCGGTTTAACTTCACGCCCAACCGTAGCCGTAGAACCACCGCCGGTAAATTTGCCGCCTTTGCCCTGCACTTCGGTGAACTCCGCCGGGATTTCGCGCAGAAAACGCGAGGGCGTGGTGGGTTCGTCAAAGCCGTACATCGAACGGCGAAAAGCGCGGGTGAGGTACAGCCGGTCTTTGGCGCGGGTCATGCCCACGTAGGCCAGCCGGCGCTCTTCTTCCATTTGTTCGGGGTCGGTCAGGCTGCGGCTGTGCGGAAAAATGTTTTCCTCCAGCCCCACCATAAACACCACCGGAAACTCCAGCCCTTTGGCCGTGTGCAGCGTAAGCAGCGCCGGGGCGCGGCCTTCTTCGCCCAGCGCGTCCACGTCGGCCACCAGCGCCACGTTTTCCAGAAATTGAGGCAGCCCTTCGCCGGCGTCAACGCCGGTAAACTCGCCCACCACCCGCCGGAGTTCTTCCAGGTTTTCCCAGCGCTCGTCGCCTTCGGGGGTGTTATCCTTGATGAAGTTTTTGTAGCCGCTGCGGGCCAGCATCAAATCATAGATTTCCAGCAGATTGAGCTTTTGTTTTGAGCCGATGAGCAAGCCCATCAGCCGGCCAAAATCCACCAGCGCCTTGCGGGCGCGGCTGGCAAAGGGCGCGGACGTGACCGAAGCTGCCTGGGCCACGTCGTCATCGCTGACCAGTTGTTGAATGGCCTGCCACGGGGTAATGCCCTGGTCAAACGCCCAACGTTGCAAATCGGTGACGGTTTTGGCTCCAATGGAACGCGCCGGCACGTTGATGATGCGCTCCAGGCTAACGCTGTCTTCCGGGTTGTGGATGAGCCGCATGTAGGCCAGCGCATCTTTAATTTCCTTGCGGTCGTAAAAGCGGGTGCCGCGCACCAGAATGTAGGGCATGTTGCGGGCCATAAACGCCTCTTCAAACACGCGGCTTTGGGCGTTGGTGCGGTACATAATGGCAAAGTGGCCCGGCTCAAACTCGCCGTGCCGGATGAGCGCCTGGATTTCGCTGACCACAAAGTTGGCCTCTTCCTGCTCGTTGTAGGCTTCAACCACCCGGATTTTGCGGCCCGCGCCGCGCGTGGTGAACAGGTCGTTATCAAGCCGGTGTTCATTTTTGCGGATGAGTTGTTTGGCCGCCTTGAGAATGGTTTCGGTGGAGCGGTAATTCTGCGAGAGCGCAATCAGCTTGTTATCGGGAAAATCCTCGCGGAAGCGCAGCACGTTGCGGTAATCGGCCCCGCGCCAGGAGTAAACGCCCTGATCCATGTCGCCCACCACAAAAATGTTGCGCCCACCGCCGGCGAGCATTTTGCTGAGTTCGTACTGCACCATGTTGGTGTCCTGAAACTCATCAACCATAATGTACTGGTATTTTTGTTGATACTTTTCTAGCACCAGCGGATGGCGGCGAAACAGCCGGTGCGTTACCAGCAGCAGGTCGTCAAAATCCAGAGCGTTGTTTTCTACCAGAATTTCCTGGTAACGCTGATACACTCGCTGCACAATTTCATCCTGATAGGTGCGGGTGGGGAACTTGTCGGGCGTGGTCATCTCGTTTTTGGCTTTGGAAATGGCGTAATGGATGGTCGCCGGTTTCCAGGCTTTTTCGTCAATGTCTATATCGCGCAGCGCCCGCTTTACCACCGATTGCTGGTCGGCGGTGTCGTAAATCACATAACTACGATTGTAACGGCCCAAAACCTCAATATCTTCGCGTAGCCAACGAGCGCACAACGAGTGAAACGTGCCCACCGCCAGCCATTGCACCTGGCTGGGCGATAGCAACCCTTCGAGCCGGGTTTTCATCTCTTTGGCGGCTTTGTTGGTAAACGTAACCGCCACAATATTCCACGGGGCCACGCCGCACTGGGCCACCAAATAGCCAATGCGATGGGTGAGCGCCCGCGTTTTGCCGGAGCCGGGGCCGGCCAGCGCCAGCACCGGCCCGTTGGTGGTGGTCACGGCTTCGCGTTGGGCGGGATTGAGTCCTGCCAAAAAATCCATAGTTCACTCCACGTGTTTAATCCAAAACCGGATTGTACCACGAGCTTACAGCCGGGAGCAAAGCCGCGTGGTTTGTAAATCAATGGCAACCACGGTAAAATATCCCCTCTTTGCTCAATAAGATTGATGGTGATGGAGGCAACTATGCCGGATGAATTAAAAGCGCAAGTGCAGCATCAATTTGGCCCTGCCGCCGATAGTTACGCCACCAGCGATGTGCACGCCAAAGGCGACAGCCTGGCGGCGCTGCTGCAACTGGTTAAACCGCAACCCGATTGGCTTGCGCTTGATATGGCTACCGGAGCCGGGCATACGGCGCTGTTGTTTGCGCCGCACGTGGCGCAGGTTACTGCCAGCGATTTAACCGACCAAATGCTGGCCAAAACCGCTCAACTGGCGGCCCAACGCGGTTTTTCTAACGTAAAAACCCGGCTGGCCGATGCCGAGGCGCTGCCGTTTGAGGCCAACACCTTTGATCTGGTCACTTGCCGGTTGGCGTTCCATCACTTTCCCTATCCCCGGCAGGCCGTGGCCGAGGTGGCGCGGGTGCTCAAACCGGGCGGCGTGTTTGGTTTGGCCGATAATGTGACCGTACCCGACGCGCCGGCTGCCGATTATTACAACGCCTACGAAAAACTGCGCGATCCCTCGCATTATTGGGTGCACTCGCAGGCGCAACTGGAAACCATGCTGGCCGAGGCCGGGTTGCAGGTAGAAGCAAGCAGCAACCTGATTATGAAGGAGCTTGAGTTTCACGATTGGGCCGACCGCCAGCGTGTGACGCCGGAAAACAAGGAAAAGCTGCTGGACATGATGCGCCGTATTCCGGCGGCGCTACAACCGCTGTTTGCGCCGCGCTGGGCCGAAGGCACCGTGTATTTTAATTTGTGGGAAGTTGTGATTGTGGCTCGGAAAGGAGCGGCAGCATGAGACAAGTGGTGATTTATCCCGGTGAAGATGGGTTTTGGGTGGCCGAATGCCCCAGTTTGCCCGGTTGCGTGAGTCAGGGGCCAACCCGCGAGGAAACAATCGTCAATATAAAAGAGGCAATTGCGGCTTATATATTGGTTTTGCAAGAAGATAACCTGCCGGTACCAGAAGAACGGTTTGAGACCTTGTTGGTTGCTGTATGAGTCCGTTGCCCCAGATTTCTGGCCAGGAATGTGTGCGAATATTGGAAAGCGCCGGTTTTTATTTTAAACGCCAGCAGGGTAGCCATATTGTTCTACGCCGCGGCGATCCGTTTGCTCAAGTGGTAGTACCAAATCACAAAATGCTTGATCGCGGCACCCTGCGGGCCATCATTAGACAGGCCGGGCTTTCTGTTAATGAATTTGTTGAGTTGATGTCGTAGGGAGATTTTGCTGCATGAAATACCACATCTGGACCGCCGGCTGCCAAATGAACGTGGCCGATTCGCAACGGGTTGGCTCCGAGTTAGAAAAACTGGGCTACCGTTACACCGCCGATTACCGCACCGCCGATGTGATTGTGTTAAACACCTGCGTGGTGCGCCAAAGCGCCGAAGACAAAGCCGCCGGTTTTCTGTGGAGCCTAAAACCGCTCAAAGAGGCCAAACCGGCCAAAGTGCTGGCGCTGATGGGCTGCATGGTGGGCGTGCGCGGCGGCGGCAAACTGGCCCAGGTTTTTCCGCATGTGGATGTGTTTATGCCGCCCAGCGAGCCGGGGCCGCTGGTGGATTTTTTGCTGGCCCGCGAAACCGAACAGCAGCAGCTTGAAATCCGGCATAAATTGCAGGATGAAGAACTGGCGCTGGTGCTGCCGCGGCACGAAAAGAACAGTCTCATCACCGCGCACGTGCCGGTGATTTACGGTTGCAATCACGTTTGCACCTTTTGCATCATCCCCTCGCGGCGGGGCCGGGAGCGCAGCCGCCCGGTGGGCGACATCGCCGCCGAGGTGCGCAGCCTGGTGGCGCAGGGCGTGCGCGAAGTGACTTTGCTGGGCCAGATTGTAGACCGGTACGGCTACGATGTTGCCGACGGCCCGCGCCTGCCCGATTTATTGCGCGTGCTCAACAGCCTCGACGGGCTGGAGCGCATCCGTTTTCTCACCAGCCACCCCAATTACATGAGCGATGAACTGCTCGATGCCGTGGCGACGCTGCCCAAAGTGTGCGAGCACATTGAAATTCCCAACCAGGCCGGCGACGACGAGGTGTTGCGCCGCATGAAACGCGAGTACAGCATGGCCGAATACGCCGCGCTGATTGAGCGCATCCGGGCGCGGCTGCCCGAAGTGTGCATTGCCACCGACGTGATAGTGGGCTTTCCCGGCGAAACCGAAGCCCAGTTTCAACGCACGCTCGATTGGCTGGCCCAATTAAAGCTGGATGTGTGCCACGTGGCCATGTATTCGCCCCGGCCCGGCACGGTTTCATCCAAAATAATGCCCGATGACGTGCCGGCTGACGAGAAAAAGCGGCGGCTGGACGCCGTGAATAATCTGCAAGAAGAAATTGTGGCCCAAATCAACCGCCGTTACCTGGACCGCACCGTTGAAATTTTGGTGGAAGGCCAGCAAAAAGGCCGCTGGAAAGGCCGCACTCGCACCAACAAGCTGGTCTTTTTTGAGGATGCCGGCGCTCAGGATTGGCTGGGTAAACGGGTTGAACTGGAAATTACCTGGACTGGCCCGTGGAGTTTGCGGGGCCGGTTGCCCGGCCAAAAACCGCTCACGCCAGAAACCTCAGAAATCCGGCTGTCGCTGGCGTAAACATCAAAAAAACTCCGGGCCATAACCGGCTAACTTGTATCATCTCCCCGCCGGCATTACACTAATCCCCTAACCCCATCAAACAAAATATAACCGGCTGCAACTTTTGCCGCCGGTTGGCGTACTGCATGGTGCAGACAAAAATAAGGAATTCCATACTGCACCATGAACAGCATTCTAACCTTTGGACAACAGTACTCAATGAGCCTAGCTGTTGCAACAGAAAAGAAAATTGAACCGCAGATATCTGTAGAAATGCAGGCGCAGGAACAGGCATGGGCCGTGGCCGCCCAAAAAGGCGATAGCACCGCCTTTATGCACATTGTTGATGCCTACCAGCGCCCGGTGTATAACCTGTGCTACCGGATGCTGGGCGATGCCGTTGAAGCCGAAGACGCGGCCCAAGAAACATTTTTGCGGGCGTATACCAAAATCAAAACCTACAACTCCGACCGCAAATTTTCGTCCTGGGTGCTTTCGATTGCTTCGCACTACTGCATTGACCGGCTGCGCCAGCGGCGTAATCAAACCGTTTCGTGGGATGAGTTACCGCCGTGGCGCTGGGTGCCTGCTACCGAACCTCAACCGGAGGAGGTTGCGCTGACTCAGGAGGCGCACCACACGTTGCATCACTTACTGAACACCTTGCCCCCCGATTACCGGGCCGCAACCATCCTCCGTTACTGGTCTGAAATGTCTTATGAAGAAATTGCCGAAACTTTAAACACATCGGTTAGCGCTATCAAAAGCCGGCTTTTCAGAGCGCGGCAAATGCTGGTGGCGGCGGCCCAAGAAACCGGGTTGCAGTTGCCGGTAGCGCAATAGAATATACTTTCCAAAAGTTGGAGAGACGCCCATGCCCAACGATTTATTTACCGAAAAAATTTCATTATGGCTAGATGACGAACTCGATACCGCCGAACAAATGCACCTCCGCGAACACCTGCTGGAGTGCGCCCACTGCCGCCAGGCTTACCAGGAGATGAAGCACCTCGACCAGATGTTGCGCGGCGCGGCGCTGGTTATGGTGGCGCCCGCGCCCGGCTTTGCCCGCCGGTTTGAAGCCCGGCTGGCCGAAGCCCGCCCGCCCAAATTATGGCACATTGGGCTGGTGCTGGTGGCGCTGCTGGTCGGTTCGCTGGTGTTTTTGGCCGTGTGGGGCGCAACCAGCGGGCTGGCCGCCGTGAGCCTGGTGAACATCCGGCTGGTGTCGCGGAGCATGTACTTTGTGGCCAATTCGGTTGATGACCTGCGGTTATGCGCCGGGCTGGGCGTGTTGGTTTTGAAAACAAGTTTAATCACTATGGAACAGCCCTTGTTTTGGGGCTTTGTGGCCATTGCCGGAGCGCTGGCGGCGCTCTGGGTGCGATTGATGCGCCAGTTAAGCCAGCGCGGCCTGATTACGGCCAACCTGGTTTTATAGCAACTTTGCAATAAATGGAGAAAATTACAATGAACTCAAAAATCTCAGCTATTGTCTTGAGCATTATCATGCTCCTGGTATTTACCCCGCCGGCTCTGGCGCAGGGGCCACTCACCGGCGGTCGCTTTGTGATTGGCGAAAACTTTACCCTGGAATCGGGCCAGAAAATTGAAAACGATCTGGTGGTGTTGGGCGGCAACGTTAGCATTAAACCCGAAAGCAGCATTCACGGCAACCTGGCCGTGTTTGGCGGCAACGTTACGGTAGATGGCACCATTAACGGCGATGTGGCGGCCATGGGCGGCAACATTACCGTAAACGGCAGCACCAACGGCGATATTGTGTCTTTTGGCGGCAATATTACGGTATCCAAAACAGCCGTTGTTAAAGGCGATATTGTAACGCTGGGCGGCGTGTCATCGGTGGCCGAGGGCGCTACCGTGACCGGTCGCATCAAAACCGGCGACCTGTCCGAAGAAAAGCCAAATGAAATCGTGCCGCCGGTTGCGCCCAATCCCCCGGCGAGTCCGTCGGACAACTCCATCAGTTTTGCCACCGATGACGGTTGGGACAGCCCGTTGACCTTTTTGAAGGAACTGATCAGTGAAATTGTGGGCACCATCACCCTGTTGCTTACAATGGTTTTGATTGCCTGGCTGGTGGCGGCCTTTATGCCCGAACAGGTGCTAACCATCCGCGCCACCCTCAGCGAATCGGCGGCGGCCAGTTTTGGCGTGGGGTTGATCACCATGCTGGTGTCGGCGGTGGTGGGGGTTGTGCTGCTTGTGACCATTTGCCTGGCCTTTATTCCCATCATCGCCTGGATATTTTTGGCCATTGCCGGCCTGCTGGGTTGGCTGGTGGTGAGCCAAATCTTTGGCGAGCGGCTGCTGCTGGCCACGGGCCGGCCCGACCCGGGCCTGATCCGGTCGAGCGTGGTGGGGGTGCTGGTGTTAACGCTGCTCACCAAAATGCCGGTGATTGGCTCCATCCCCTGCATTGGCTGGGCGGTGGGCTTTGTGGCCGCGGTGATTGGCTTGCTGCTGTGGGTGGCCGGGTTGGGGGCCGTGCTGTTAACCCGCTTTGGTTTTCGCTCATATCCCGGTCCGGCTCCGGCCCCGATTTACGCTGCGCCGTCGCCGCGCCCGTCGCCCTCGGTGTCAACCGGCCCGCGAGTGCGTTGGGCCGGCCCGGAACCGGTGGTTTCCGGCAGCGAGCCGCTGGCTTCGGAGAAGGAATTGAACGCCCGCATCAAGGCGGCGTTGGCCGAAGCCGACGAACCCAAAGACGACGGCCCGGACAAGGACGACGACGCCCCCACTAAAGACGATATTTAACCCAACGTCCGCCCGTTTCAAAGAAATTATGACCCGGTCAAAAGAAATTATGACCGGGTCATAAAAAATTATGACTGGGTCAAAAAAATTTTTGACCGGGTCATAATTAAAGAACGCCCCGCCATCAGGCCGGGCGTTTTGGTTTTACCGGCGTGGCGGCTGCCAGGGCGTGATTACAGAGCTTTTTGGGCCTGATACCGGCTGTTGGGCATCCGGCCATCATCGCGGAGCAAAAACCGCTCAAACTCAAAACCGCCGCCGCAAAATTCAACCAGCACGCCGCCTTTGTCCGGCTCAAGTTTTACCAGCTCTTTGGTGCGCAAATTCTGCCAGATTACCGCCAGTTGCCGCTCCGTTAAAACCACTTCGGCGGCGCGGAGCGCGGCCAGTTTCTCTAAAAAACCGGCCAGCTTACGCAGGTCGGCGGGCGATAGGCCATCAAATTGCTGGGCCAACGCCGTCATTTTGCGCCCGTACTGCACGCCGGCAAAATCAGATGGGTTGAGCATAAACCGTCCCCCCCTTTGAAAATAACGAATTGCGAATGTCACATTGTAGGGGCAACCCTCGCGGTTGCCCCGCCCACACGCTGTATAAAAGTATAGCCGGGCCGGCGCGGGGCGGCAACCCGCTTTTTGCCGCCCCGCTGAAACAAACTACAATGGGTGAGTTGTAAATTTACCAAAGGTGATGGAATCCCCTTGAGTCAATCCAATGTTACTCCTCCGCCGGCTTCGGCTATGCGCCGGATTGCCGGTGCGGCCACACTGGTAATGGTGTTGTTTGTTATTAGCCGGGCGTTGGGCCTGCTGCGCGAAGTGGTGATGGCCCGCCAGTTTGGCACCAGCGCCGAGATGGACGCCTATCTGGCCGCCTTTCGGGTGCCGGACTTTTTGTTTTACGTGGTGGCCGGCGGGGCGCTCGGTTCGGCGTTTATCCCCACGTTTACCGGCTTTATCACCCGGCGGGATATGGCCGGGGCGTGGCGGCTGGCTTCGGCGGTTATCAACTGGATGGCGCTGGTGTTGTTGGGGCTGGGCGGGCTGGCGGCGGTGTTTGCGCCGCACCTGGTGCGCGTTTTTTACGCCGATTTCTCGCCGGCGCAACAGGCGCTCACCGTTGAGTTAATGCGCTGGATGCTCATCTCCACGGTGATTTTTGGGGTGAGCGGGGTGCTGATGGGCATTTTAAACGCCCAGCAGCATTTTTTGCTGCCGGCGCTGGCTCCGGTGGTGTACAACCTGGCCATTATTATGAGCGCGGTGCTGCTGGGGCCAACCTGGGGAGTCAAAGGGCTGGCCGTGGGCGTGGTGCTGGGCGCGGCGGGCCATTTGCTGGTGCAACTACCGCCGCTGCTGGCGGGGTCGCGGCGCATGCATTACCAGCCGGTGCTGGCCACGCACGACCCCGGCCTGCGCGAAGTTGGGCGGCTAATGGCTCCGCGGGTGCTGGGGCTGGCGGCGGTGCAGATTAACTTTGTGGTTACGGCGGTGCTGGCGGCCAGCCTGCCCGCCGGTAGCTTAACGGCGCTCAATTACGGCTGGATTATGATGCTGTTGCCGCAGGGCGTTATCGCGCAATCGGTGGCGACGGCGCTATTTCCCACGTTATCGGCGCTGGCCGCCGAGGAACGCTGGGCCGAAATGCGCCACATTTTTATCACCACCCTGCGCAGTTTGTTGTTTCTCACGTTGCCGGCGGCGGTGGGGTTGGCGGTGCTGGCCCAGCCAATTGTACGGCTGTTGCTGGAGCGCGGCGCTTTCAACGCCGAATCAACGCGGGCCACGGCCTGGGCGCTGGCGTTTTTTGCGCTGGGGCTGGTGGGCCACGCCGTGGTAGAAATTGCGGCGCGCGCTTTTTACGCCTTAAAAAACACCAAAACGCCGGTGCTGGTGGGCGTAATGATGATGGCCGCCAACGTGGTTTTGAGCATTTTATTTTTGCGCGGGTTTACGGCGTTAGGCTGGTGGCCGCACGGCGGGCTGGCGCTGGCTAACTCGCTGGCGGTGCTGCTGGAAATGGCGGCGCTGCTGTGGTTGCTACGCCGGCCAATGGGCGGCCTGTCTGAGCCGGGTTTGCGCGAATCGCTGCTAAAAATGACGGCGGCGGCGGTGGGCATGGCGCTGGTGTTGGGGCTGGCGCTGCCGCTGCTGCCGGTTAAGCCGGGTTGGCTGGCGGGCGTGCTGGGTATTGGGCTGGGCGGCGCGGTGTACGTGGGGCTGGCGGCGGCGTTGCGGCTGCCCGAAGTTACCGCCGTGCAGCAGCGCCTGCCGGCGCGGTGGCGGCGTTAGCCGGGGTTATTTTTGGGGCTAAAGAAATCCAGCGGAGTGGCGGGCATTAGCATACTGCGGGCCACGGCCATGCGTTTGGGGTTTATGGTTGAGGTGTGCAAAATCATCTGGGTGTAATCGTCCGAGGCGTTGTCTTCCAGGCCCAGCGCCGCGTAACAATCGCCCCGGTTTTCGTGGGCGTACTGGTGCTGCGGGTTTAGTTCAATAACCGTAGTGTAATCCTCAATGGCGGCCAAAATTTGGCCCATTTCGCGGTATAAATTGCCCCGGTTGTAAAAGGCGTGCACATAATTGGGGTTCAGGTCAATGGCGTGGGTGTAGTTTTCCAGCGCCGCCGGGTAATCCTTTAGCTCGGTGTAGGCCACGCCAAGGTTAACGTAAGCCGCCACAAATTCGGGGTCAAGCTCGATGGTCTTGCTAAAGTCGGCCACGGCGTTTTCAAAATCGCCCATCCACAACCGGCTGTTGCCCCGATTGTAAAAAACGTACACATTGTTGGGATCAATTTGCAGCGCCCGCTCATAATCGCGCAGGGCTTGCGCGTAATTGCGCAGGCCGGTGTGGGCAATCCCCAGGTTAATGTAGGCCGCTACAAAATGCGGCGCTAATTCCAGCGTCCAGTTGCAATCGAGCACCGCTTTAGCGTAATTTTCCATCATCAGGTGCGCCGCGCCGCGATTGTTGTATGCTTCAACGTAATGGCGATCCAGCTTGATGGCGTTGGTGTAATCGTAAATGGCCTGCTCAAAGTTGCGCATGTTCACGTGGGTCAGGCCGCGTTTGTTGTGCATACGAGAATCCTGCACGGCCAGCGTTTCGGCTTCGGCGGGGTTGGGCGCGGCGGCAATGTTAATGGCCTTGAGCGCGGCGGCAAAGTCCAGCGTGTTGGCAAAACGATTCTCCGGGCTTTTGGCCATAGCTTTTTCAACCACGCCTGCCAGCACGCCCACTTCGCGCCAAAGTTGCTGCAATCCCGGCGGCATTTCATCGCAAATGGCGGTTTCGAGCAGGGCGTACAGCCGGGCCTGCGCCCGAAACTGGTTAGTGCCGCCGTAGGTCATGGCGGTGTTTTCCAGCAGCCCCATATCAATGTAATGCTCGCCCATCAGCATATAATAGAGCAGTTCGCCCAATTGATACACGTCGCTACGGGCATCAAGCGGCAAGCCCCGCACCTGCTCCGGCGAACTGAACAGCAGCGTGCTGGGTTGAAAGCCAACCTGGGTAAGCCCCATCCCGCCAAAGGCTTCGGGCACGTGGGCAATGCCAAAATCAATCACTTTGGGGCGGCCATCGGCGGTGAGCAGAATGTTTTCGGCTTTGATGTCGCGGTGGATGATGCCCATTTCGTGAAATTTGGCCAGCCCTTCGCAAACGCCGGTAGTCAGCCAGATGGCCTGTTCTACCGGCAGCTTGCTCTTTTTTTTGATTAAATCGTGCAGGCTGCCATCGGGCAGGTATTCCATAATCATGTAAAAACGGTTGGCTTCGATGCGCAGGTTGTAAATAGAAACCACGTTGGGGTGTTCCAGCGTGGCCGCCACCCGCGCCTCCTGAATAAAACGCTTTACAATTTTCTCGTCGGTGGCGCGTTCCGGCAGCAGTTGCTTAATGGCCACCCGGCGGTTGAGCATGCGGTCGCGGGCTTCAAACACGGCGGCAAAACCACCCTGCCCAAGCTGGCGGATAATTTCAAACTCAAATAATTTTTGGCCGGGTGTTAAGAGTGTGATGAGAGTTCTCCCGCGTAGACTCTACGCTGCCGGTGGCAGAGCTGCTCCAGGTGTCATTATGGGTTGGTTTGATGGGTTCTTTGCCAAACAACGCGCCTTCAGGCTGTAATTGATGGAATTTTACCATTGAATCCCAATAATTCATACTCCAATTTGTAAAATTGGCTGCCGGTTACGGCGCAAAAGCCATTGAACGCCCGCCAACGATTGGGAATCCTGGCGCTGTTCGGTATAATAATCCCGGCTGCCGGCTGCTAAACAAGCCGGTAACGCCCAATTTTTGCCGCAAGTGGCCCGCATGCATAAACAGAATGCCTTTTTGAACAAAATATTATCCGGCGGCTGGTGGTTTGGCCTGCTGCCGGCGGCGCTGTTGCTGGTTGGCGGTTGGCTGCGCTGGCAGTTTCTCCGCACCGCGCAGCTTTACCCCGACGAGTTTGTCACCCTGCTGGCCAGCCAGATGATTGCCCAAAAAGGCATCCCGCAAATGCCTTCCGGCCTGTTTTATGAGCACGGCCTGCTTTTTTCTTATTTGGCCAGCCTGGCCACGCTTTTTGGCCCGGCGCGACTGGCGGCGCGAGTGGTGAGCCTGGGGTTTGGCCTGCTCACGCTGGCGCTCACGTTTTGGGTGGGCCGGCGCTGGTTTTCGCCGGCGGTGGGGCTGTTGGCCGCCGCCGGGCTGGCCTTTGCCCCCGCCGCCATCGAGTGGAGTGGCCGGGCCAGAATGTACGCCCTGCTGCAATTTTTGGTGCTGCTGGCGGTGTGGCTGGCCTTTAAAGGCGTAACCCGCCGCCGCTGGCGCTGGCTGGCGCTGCTGGTTTATCTGGGCGCGGTGCTGGCTCATTTTGGCGCGGTGGCGGTGGCTCCGCCGTTGGCGCTGGCAGTAGCGGTGCAGGTGGCGCGGCAAGCGCCGCCCCAACAGCGGTGGCGGCAACTGCTGGCCTGCTGGCCCGAGGCCGTTACCTTTGGCGTAATTCTGCTTATCGCGTTTCTGGTAAAACGGGCCGGCCAGCCCAAAGGCATCGCCGAGATTGAGGCCACCGCCGCCGGAGCCGTTACCGGCGTGGCGCAGGTGTTGGCGCTGTACAGCGATTGGTCGCTGAATGTGGCCGATGGCTGGCGGGCCATTGCGCCGTTTTACGTAACGCTGCCGGCGGTGGCGTTTGCGCCCTTTGCTCTGGTCACGGCGGCGCTGTGCGCCGGGCCGTGGCTAAAAAAATCAACCCGGTTTTTAGGTGATGCCTTTAGCCCGGCGCTCTTTTTAAGCCTGGTTTTGGGGCTGACCACGCTGGAAATGATTCTGCTGGTTTCTCCAGACCGGCGCGACGACAAGTACCTGTTCATGCTGCTGCCGCTGCTCTTTTTGTTGGGAGCGCAGGGGTTGGGCTGGCTGGCGCAGCGGTTTTGGCCGGGGCGTTACCGGCTGGTGTTGATTTTAGCCACGGTTGTTGTGGCCGCGATTGGCTGGCCGGGCGCGCGGGCGCTGCTGGCCAATCCCGGTGATGATTACGACGCCGCGTTTGCCTACGTGCGCCGGCACTGGCAGCCCGGCGACACCATTTTTACCGGCACGCCCGCCGCCGCCGTGTTTTACCTGGGCCGCAACGATTTTTACGGCGTGCAGCGGCGCGGTGGCTACGATTATCGGCTTTTAACCGTTGATGGCCAGCCGGTTGACCGCTGGCTGGCTTCGCCGGCCATCCGCACCGAGGCGGCGCTTAACCAAACGCTGGCTCAAAACCGGGTGTGGCTGGTGCTGGAACGCTGGGGCCTGCAGCGGGAATATTACGATTTGCCGTTTCAACAGCAATTGCTGGCCCAAACCGATTTAGCCGCCGAGGTGCAGGGGATTTTGGTGCTGCGGGCCAATGCCAACCCGCAACCCATCCAGCCGGAGCCGCAGCAGCCGGCGGCGGCAGTGCTGGGCAACGCCATCCGGCTGTTGGGCTACACCGCCGAACCAGCGCCGGGAACGCCGGGCCGGCCGGTGCGCCTTACGTTGTACTGGGCGGCGCAGTCGCCCATCAACCACGATTACACCGTGTTTGTGCACTTGCGCCAGCCGGCGGGCGCAAATGTGGCTCAAGCCGACCATCGCCCGTTGGGCAGCGCGTACCCCACCTCGCTGTGGCCGGTGGGCCAGACCATCCGCGAAACCAGCCAACTGGCGCTGCCGCCGCAACTACCGCCCGGCGAGTACGAATTGTGGGTGGGCATGTATCTGCTGGAAACCGGCGAGCGCCTGCCGGTGCAAAACGATACCAGCGGCGAAAACGCGGTGCGGCTGGGGCTGTTCAAAGTGGAGTGAAACCAAAAACCGGCAGGTTACTGCCGGTTTTTTACGTTTTTTTGTGGCGATTTGCGGTTACAGCCGGGAAAGAATTTCCGGCCCGTTTTTGGTAATGACAATGGTGTGCTCGTATTGGGCCGATAACGCGCCATCGCGGGTTACAACCGTCCAGCCGTCATCGAGCATGTCCCATTCGTGCGTGCCCAGGTTAATCATCGGCTCAATGGTAAAGGTCATCCCCGGTTCCAGTTTGGGGCCGCGCCCCGGCTGGCGCACGTGCGACACCGACGGCGATTCGTGCAGCGATTTGCCCACGCCGTGGCCGCCCCACTCGCGCACCACGCTCATCCCCTGCGAATCCACATAAGATTCAATATCCATGCCGATGTCGTGCAGGTAGTTGCCGTATTGGGCGGCGGCAATCCCAACCCGCAGCGCCTCCTGGGCCACATCGAGCAGGCGTTGGGCTTCGGGCGAAATTTGCCCCACGCCGTAGGTAACGCAGGAGTCGCCGCAAAAACCGCGATGGCGCAGGCCAATATCAATGCCCACAATATCGCCTTCAACTAATATCCGGTCATCGGGCAGGCCGTGACAAATTTCGTGGTTAACCGAGGCGCAAATTACGCCGGGAAACGGCGGGTGGCTGGGCGGGCTGCCGCGATAGCCCTTGTACAGCGTTGAAGCGCCGCGTTTTACCAGGTGGGCTTCAACCATTTTGTCCAGTTCGCTCAGTTTTACGCCGGGTTTAATGTGTTCCGCCAGAATATCAAATGACTCGGCCACAATCCGGCCGGCTTCACGCATCCGTTCAATATCCTTGGGGCGTTTCAGTGGAATATACACGTTACTCTCTCAGTTAAAAATAGGGCGTTGGCCCCGTAAATTTTCAAGCCGGTCAATTAAAGCACAAAGCCGGGGCTAAAGCAAAGCCGCGCTCCGGCCCACGCCGCCGGTTTAGTTGTGGCTGTTCATGTCCATGGTGTGGCCGGCGGGCATATCCGCTTTCACTTCCACTTCGATGGTTTTGGCCCCGGATTTTTCAAAATTGAGGGTAACGTTGATTTTATCGCCCGCCTTCCACTCTTTTTCCAAGCCGATGAACATAATGTGCAGCCCGCCCGGTTTGAGCGCAACCGTCCCGCCGGCGGGCACCTCGATTTTTTCAACCGGCTGCATGCTCATCATATCGCCTTCCATTTTGCTTTCGTGCAGTTCAACCGCCTGGGCCGCGTCGCTGGCGGCGCTGAGCAGCGTATCGGCGGCCCCGCCGGTATTCTGCAACTCCAGGTACACCGCGCCGGTGGGCATGGCGGCGCGGGCGTAGGCGTTAACAATTTTTATATCGGGGCCGCTGCTGGTGGGAGCGGCGGCGCAGCCGGCCAGGGTCAATATTAGAAGAAACGCGATAAAAAGTTTGTTCATTGTAAATCCTCCTTCGTGAATAGCAGTCAGTTATCCGTAGTCAGATAGGTTTGGCGACCAGTTGCCTTGCAACCTGCCACTTTGTAACCTGTAACTCATTTATCCCAGAGCGGCCTGTTGCGTGGTGAGTTTGGCCGTAAACTCAGCCTGGTTAGCCGATAGAAACTCGTGGGTGAGGAATTGGGGTTGGATGGCGGCCACAATTTCGCGGCAGCGCAGGCTGGTAAAAGGCCGGTGTTGGTCAATATTATAGGCATGCAGCCAGCCGTACTCTATTTTTTGGCCGCTGGGCCAGCGGTCGTAGCCGGCGGGCGGGCCGTTTTTCAGGTATTCCCGCTGGTACGCCCCCGACGTGCTCAGGTTAAAATGCACGCCTTCAATCCGCTGCCGCACCGCCGGCGACAGGTTGCCGAGGGTCGCCAGCACAAAATCAATGGCCGCGTCTTCGTTATCAAGGTTGGGGTTGGTGTTCATCAGGTGGCCGGTGTCCAGCACAAACGCCCAGTTGCTAAAATTAAGCCGCGCCGCCAGGTGTTCGGCGGCGGCGTTGCTGGTAAACGTCAGGCCGGGCCACCACAGATTTTCCAGAAACAGGCGCACCGGCGGCTCTCCGCCCTCAAAGGTGGCGGCCACGGCGTTGAGCAAATCGGCGCTGGCGTTGATGATATCCAGGTTGCTGTAGGGGAATGGCCGGCTAAACGAATGTTCCGGCTCAATGTGGCTCACGTGAAACACGGCGTAATTGGGCTGCAATTGGGCGGCGTATTGCCACACCCGCCGGCTGGTCGCCACTATCTCGACGGGAGTTGCGCCGCCACAGTAATAATCAAGGTAGCGCCGGTCAACATCGGCAAAGTAACGCTCTACCGCGCCGGGCCGCGCCTGCCAAACATCCAGCCAGGTAATCCAGAACGGCAGGTGAACGGCCTGCACCAGCCCGGCAGGGAGGCCGTTGGGCGGCGGCTCAAAGCCGATGAGCAATTCCAGCCCGGCCAGCCCGTGGTTGTGCGCGTATTCGGCCACAAACTGCCAGTTGTGGTCAAACCGGGCGGTGTCGCTATCATAAACGGAAAAATTGATGAGTTCGCGCATCGTTGGCTTACCGTTCTGCCTTTTGCGCCTGATTGACAGGCCAATTACCGCAAACTATAATTTTGATTGATGAAATTAACAAATACCCCGCCCTCTCCGGTTAAAGCCGATCCCCAAACTGCCAATATTCACCGCCAAAAACCGGCCACGCGCTTGCTGCTGGTAGTGCTGTTGCTGGCGGCGTTGCTCATTGGCAGCGAAAGCAATGTGTTGCCGGCGTTGAAAACACTGGCGCTAAGGTGGCGGGCCAACCTTGCCGGCCAACCGGTGATTGCCACCACGCCCGCCAACGGCGCAGCCAACGTGCCGGCCAACACCGCCATCTGCGTAATTTTTAGCCAGCCGCAACCCGACGCCCGGCTCACGTTTAGCCCGCCGGTCAGCGGCACCAGCCGGTGGGAAGGCGCAACCCTGGTTTTTTGGCCAAATACGCCGCTGGCGGCCAACACCGGCTACACGGCGCAACTGGCCAATGGCTTTAGCTGGCAATTTAGCACGCGGCAGCCGCAACTTTTGTTTATGGCCGCGGATGCCGCCGGCAACGATCAACTCTTTGCCATTGACCCGGCGGGCGGCCCGGCCCATCAGCTTACGCATGAGGAATATGGCGTGTTTGATTATCAGTTGGCCCCGCGCGGCGAGCAGATTGCCTACGCCGCCCTGCGCCAGGATGACGGCAGCGATTTGTGGGCCATTACCGCCACCGACAGTGCGCCATCGCTGTTGCAAAGCTGCCCGGCGGCGATTTGCGCCGGCGCGGCCTGGTCGCCGGATGGCCGGCGGCTGTTGTTTGAGAAGCGCAGCCTGCCGGCGGCAGATGACACGCGGCTTCAGCCGGCGCGGTTGTGGTGGCTGGATGTTGACAGCGGCGCAACCACGCCGCTATCTGAAAATGCCAAAATATTAAGCTACGGCGCGGTGTGGTCGCCCAACGGAGAGTGGCTTAGCTACGTTACGCCCGCCAGCCAGAGCATGCAGGTGCAAAATTTGGTGGATAATCGCAGCGTGGTGGTTGTTAACCGGCTGGGCGGGCCGGCGGCGTGGCATCCGCAGGGCGATGCCTTTATCGTGACCGATGTTCGGCCCAGCGCCGCCGGAGCGGCCATCCACCTGTTCAAAGCGACGCCCGCCACCGGCGAGCTTGTGGATATCAGCGGTGAGGGCGCGGCGGTGGAAGATAGTTCGCCGGCCTGGTCGCCGGATGGCCGCTGGCTGGCGTTTACGCGCGGCGTGGCCGGCGCGTCAATGGGCAGGCAAATATGGCTGATGCGCCCGGATGGCCGCGAGGCTCACTTTTTAACCAACGCGCCGGATATTCAGCACAGCCTGCCGCGCTGGTCGCCGGATGGCCGCACGCTGGCTTACCAGCAGCATCCGCTTAAAGCAATGGGCGGCAACACCTCCATCTGGTTGATGGACGTAGCCACCGGCAGCGCCCGCCAACTGGTGCCCGCCGGCAATCGCCCCCTCTGGTGGCCTTAACGCCGCCGCAACTTTACCGCCAACTGCGCCCGGATGGCGGTAAAGCGCGCTTCTAAAAATGTAAGCAAAAACCAGGTAAACCCCAGCCCAAACAACAGGCCGGTTACGGTGCGTAGCAGCCAGTTGAGGCTGCCCACGGTGCTGCCGGCGTAAAACTCCGGCCCAAACGTCCCCCCGGTGAGCGCCACCGCCCAGGCGTTGCCGGCTCTAAAACCCGCGCCGCCGGTTTCGCTGAGCAGGTGGCTAAAGCCGTCAACCAGCAGCGGCAGCATGGTGATTACTAATCCCGCCGGGCCAACTTTGGGCCGCCCGCCGCGGCTAATCCATACGATGCCGGCCAGCAGGCTGGCCAAAAAAATAGCCGTCATCCGCTGGTTGAGGCCCATTTTAAAGCCGATTTGAGCATCGCCCACAAACGCCCGCAGGTTATCGGGCGCTGCGCCCCAGGCCAGCACCTGCTCCAGCGAATAACTGTTGATTGGCCCGGTTGCGCCAAACAAAAAGTAAGAGCGCTGCGGCAGTTGGTGGTCGTGCGGGGCCAGCCAGCCGTACACGGTTTGCGCCGCCCCGGTTTGCCCCACCGCCAGCAGTGCCGGAGCCAGCAGCGCCAGCATAAAAATGGTCAACGGCACCAGCAGCGCCACCGGCAGCCAGTACACCGCCAGCCAGTAGATGCCCGTTTGCAGCCCAATAATTACTCTGGCGGTTATTGTTTTGGGGGATGCGGCGGGTTGGGTTGGCATTGATTTTCCTTACGAGCGACGAATGACGAGCGACGGGCGGGTTATGTTTCAAATGTAACCTGATGAAGTTTGTGAAGTAGGGGCGACCATTGCGGTCGCCCAGGCGGGGGCAAGCCCCGCCGCTGCCATAAATCACCGATTTTGAAAATCAGGGTTTGGCTACAGCCTGCGCTTCGGCCAGGCTGAGTTGCCGCACCTCGCCGGCAAAATCCAGCAGGCACAGCCACACCAGCGGCGCTTCGCCCAGCAGCCGGGTAATGGCGGCCTGGTATTGCTCCATTTGGGCCAGATAATCCTTTTGGCGCAGCGTTTCGGTCAGTTTGGCGGCGTTGGCAAGGTGATCGGTTTTAAACTCAACCACCACCCAGCGACCATTATGCCGGTACACCGCGTCAATCTGGCCGGATTGCGCCGCGCCGGCATCATCCTGAACCTCAAACGGAACTTCGTGCCGGCGGCAGCCGGCCCCGTTCATCTCCTCAAACAGCGGATGCGCCCGCAGCCGGCGCAATAAATTACCGGCGGCGCGCGCAGCCTGTTCCAGTTGATGGCGGTCGGTGAGGCCGCAGGCGCGGGCGCGGGCCACCGCCCAGTCATCAAACCCGGCGGCGGGAAAACGCCACGCCGCCAGCGCCTCGTGCGCCAGCGTGCCCACAACCCAGCCCGGAGCGTTGGCCCGGTGAGCCGGCGGCGCAACCACCTGCCACACCCGTTCCGGCAATTCGGCGGGCGCGATTTCCGGTTGCTCCGGCAGCAGCGAGCGCAACAGCGGCAGCGCCTCAACCGGGCCGGCGGCGGCAACGGCGGAATCGGGCGCGGCAGCAAACCCGGCGGCCCACTGCGGCGGGTACACCGCGCCGCCGCCCAGCGCCGGTTCCAACGGGATGGCCTCCGCGCCGGCAGCCTCAACGGTGATGGCCTCCAGCCCCAACGGTTTGGCCAGCCATTTTAGCCAGCCGCCCAGCCCCAGCCGGCCCTCTTTGTTAACGGTAACGTTGCCGTTGATAATCAGCAGTTCTGCGGCGCGGGTAGCCGCCACGTACAACAGCCGGCGCTGTTCGGCCTCTTCCTGCGCCGCTTCGAGCAGGCTGCCCAGCCGGTACACCGCCGCCGTTTCTTCTTCGTCGGTGAGCGGTAACAGCGCCCCCAGTTCCGGGTTGAGGATGAGTCCCGGCGCGCCGCCGCCGCTGTTGGCGGCATCGCCCAGCACCACCACCGGAAATTCCAGCCCTTTGGCGGCGTGAACGCTCATAATTTGCACCGCGCCCGCCGCCACGGCGCGAGCCTCGCCTTCGCGGCTGCCGCTATCGCGCAGGCCGGCCACGTATTCCAAAAATTCGCCCACGCTCACCAGCCCGCTGGCGTGAGCATCGGCCAGCAGTTTGCTCACGTTGCGGGCGGCCCGCTGCTGCCCGGCCTGAAGCAGCGCCGCCCGGTAGCCGGTGGCATCCAAAAACGCCTTCAACAAATCGGCAATGGCGGTTTTGCCGGCCTGCCGGTGCAGGGTTTCAATCAAATTGATGGCGTCAGCGGCGCGGCGGCTCTCGTCGGGCGGCAAATCGGCGTGGCGCAGGCGCAGTGTGGCCCATAACGCTGGCCCGGCCTCGCTCTGGGCAAGCCGGTACAGCGCCTCGTCCGATAGCCCCACCACCGGCGAGCGCAACAGCCCGGCCAGCGCCAAATCGTCGGTGGGGTCGGCCAGGGCTTGCAGGGCGTTGAGCAAATCGCGGATTTCGGGCCGGTGGTAAAAACCGCGCCCGGCCACGGTCAGGAACGGCAGCCCGGCGGCTTCGAGCGCGTTTTCGTAGGCGGCAAACGCGCCCGACGAGCGGCACAGAATGGCCACATCGCCGGCGGTTAAGTCAGTGGCGTCAAAAATTTGGCGCAGCCGGTGGGCCACGGCCAGCGCGGCCTGGTTAAGGCCGCCCTCGCTTTTTGACCCCACCGCCAGGTGCGTTTCAACATACGGCGGCGTTACCCCTTTGTTGGGTTCGGCGCGAAACGCGCCCAGCGGCGCAAACGGCGCGGCGTACCGCGGCGTATCGGCGGCGGGCAGCCCCAGCACCGGCTCCAGCAGCCGGTTGAGCGCCTCAATCAGCCCGGCGTGGGCGCGGTACGAGATGCCAAGTTGGTACAGGGGCGCTTCGGCCTGTTTTTGGCGGTAAACGGTAACATCGGCCCCGCGAAAGCGGTAAATGGATTGTTTGGCGTCGCCCACCACAAACAGGTGGGTGTGCGACCCCTGCAACAACTCCAGCAACGCCGATTGGCGGCGGTTGGTGTCCTGAAATTCATCAACCAGAATGGTTTCCAGGTTGAGTTGCCAGTCGGCCCGCGCCTCGGGAAAATCGGTGAGCAGGCGCAGGGTGGCTTCCTCCAAATCATCAAAATCCAGCGCGCTCCGGGCCTCTTTTTGGGCGCGGTAACGGCGGTCGGCTTCTAAAAAAAGTTGGCCGAGCGGCGGCAACAGGCCGGCTAACAGTTCATCGCGGGCGTTGAGCGCCAGCGTGAACAGGCGGGCGTTGTCTCGCCACTGGTCGCGCAGGGTGCGCAGCCCGGCTTTTACTTCCTCAAGCTGAGATTTGCCGTCCGGCCAATTACCCTGCGCCCCGCCGGTCAGGTTAAGGCCATCAAGCCGGGCCAGCGCGGCCAGGCGTTCCGGCAGCGGCCCGGCGGCTGCCGCCAGAATAGCCAGCGCCGCTTGCCGCTGCACCTCCATGCGGTCATCGGCTTTGTTGGCCTTGTTGTTGCGCAGGCTGTTAACGGCGGCTTGCCAATCGGCGCGGGCTTCCAGGCCGGCCAACGTTTCCTGTTGAAGCTGATGCAGGCGGCGCTGCCACGCCTCCAGCGGCGCGGCGGGCAGGGCGGCAAACGTTTCTGCCGCATCGAGCCGCCGGGCCAGCAAATTGCCAATAACGGCGCGTAGCCGGTATTCGCCCAGTTGGGCAAACAGCGGCAGCATGGCCGCGTTTTCGGCGGCCCAACTGAGGGCGTCATCAACGGCCTGGCCGCGCAGAATGTTGGCTATGCCCTCGTCAAGCAGTTCAAAGCGGGGGTCCAGGCCGGTGGCGGCGGGCTGGCTGCGTAAAATTTCGGCGCACAGGCTGTGGATGGTGCCAATCCGGGCGGCATCAAGGTTGCGGTAGATGGCCTGCCAAAAATCGCGGTCTGCCGGAGCCGGTTTTTTGGGGTTGGTCAGGTAGGTGTTGATTTCTTTACGCACCCGGTTGCGCATTTCGCGGGCGGCTTTGCGGGTAAAGGTGATGGCGGCCACGCGCCGCAAATCAACGCCGGCGGCCAGCAGCCCCAGGTAGCGGGATACCAGGGTGCGGGTTTTGCCCGCGCCCGCCCCGGCGGTAACAACCACCACTCGTTCCGCTGCGTTCAGGGTGCGGCGTTGGTCGAGGCTGTAATCAAATTTGGATTGGGTTAAAATTGGATGCATGGTCATCTCAAAAAGATCAAACTTCAAGTTTTGACGCAAAACTTCAAGTTCAGAGCTAAAACTTCAAGTTCTGGGCTAAAACTTCAAGTTCTGGGCCAAAAAGCAGGTCAGGCGCGAATTCCCTCCCCAACTCCCAACTCTGAGGTTTGGGTTTAACGGCGACCGGGCCGGTAGTGCCAGCAAAAGGCCGCCGCCGGGCAGTATTGCGGGCAGCCATCCGGGGGCGGCTGCGGCGTAAATTGGCCGGCCCGCGCCCCGCGCACGGCCTCCCAGGCAAAGGCCACCGCCACGGCAATGGCTCCCTCCGGCCCGTCTTCGCTGCCGGCCAGGGTAAAATCGCTGGGTTGAGCCTGATGGATGTGCCAGTAAAAGCCCTCAACCGGCTGGCCCAGTTTGAGGGCGTCGCGGGCGGCCAGCGCGTACAGCGGCAGTTGCAGCTTTTTGCCCAATCGCGCCGCCGATTTTTTAAAGCCGGCGGCGTGGCTGGTTTTGTAATCAATTACCCGCAGTTGGCCGGCGGGGTTTATATCAATCCGGTCAATGCAGCCGCGTACCCTGAAGTAATCGCTGCCGGCGGCAATGGTTACGGCGTTGTCGTTGGCAAATTGGGTCTCAAAGTGGGCGGGCGTAAAATCGCCGGGCAGTTCGGCCAGCTTTTGCACCGATAGCCGCACGTTGGCGCTGATTTCTTGCCGGGTGTGCGCCCACCAATCGGTTTGCCGAAAGCCTTCAACCGCCGGGGCGTTATCCAGAATCGGCCCGGCAACGGCATCAAGATTGGCCAGCAGTTGTTCGGCGCTGGCGGGGTTGGCGCAGGCGCGGTATAGCTGCTCAAAAATATGGTGATAAATGTTGCCCAGTTGCCACGCTTCCAGCCCCACCGCCGGTTCGGGCCGGGGTTCCAGGCGGAGTACGTGGCTGACAAAAAACATGTACGGGCAGGCGCGGTAGGTTTCAAGCCGGCTGGCGCTCCACGGCTGGCCGGGCGCAAAACGGCGGGTAAAATCGGGTTGAAGCCGGCTTAAATCGCCGTCAAAGGGGCCGGGTTTGGCGCGTTGCTGCCGGAGCGAGAAGATGTGGCCGGCGTTGTGCAGCGCGCGCAGCCGGGCCGGCTGGTGTTGTTCCAGCCAGGCGCGGGCCGCCGGGTTGCCGGCAGCGGCGCTGTCCAGCAGTTCGGCCAGCGAGGCGGCTTTGTCGGCGGCGGGGATTTCGGCGCTGGTGAGCAGGCGGGCGGACGCGCCGGTAAGGTGGGCGGCTTCTTCCCAAAAGGGCGAAGGCGGCCATTCAACGCCGGTTTCGGTGAGGCGCGGGCGGGTAAACAGCAGCCGGCGGCGGGGGCGGGTGATGGTTTCGTAGAAAAATTCGCGCTCGGCGCTTTGCACCGCCGAGGCCAGGCCCAGGCCGGCGCGGTCGGCTTCACGCAGAAAGGGGTCTTCGGTAATGGCCGCCGGAAATTCGCCTTCGGCCAGGCCCAGCACGGCCACGGCGGTAAAGGGCACGCCCCGCGCCTGAGCCACGTCGGCTACCAGCAGTTCGCCGCCGCCGGCAGCGGTTTCAAGCTGATGCCGGTAGGTGGCGGCCTCAATTGCGCCCTCAAGTTCTTGCAAAAAGCGGGCAAAATCAATGACGGCAGCGCCCACCATTTCTTCGGCCAGCACCAGCCCGCGCAACACATCTTTCAGCGTGCGCAGCGCGGCGCGGTCGGCGGGGCCGGCGGCCTGGGCGACCAGTTGCAGCGAAGCGGCGGCGGCTTCGGCGTTGTCCGGGCCGATGAGTTGTTCCAGCCACAGCACAAAATCGCGGTAGGCATGCGCGCCCGCCGGCGGCGTAACCCGCGCCACAAACCGGTGAAATTTGGCCTGCAATTGCCCGGCGGCAGCGCCGGTGGGCGCGGCGGGCGGCGGGTCGTCGTCGGATTCAGCGGCGGCGGATGAGCCGGTTTTACGGGCCAGCGCCGCCAGCGCCTCATCCCACTGCTCCGGCCCGGCAATGACCCGGCCATAGCGGGCGGCGGCATCAAGTTTGTCGGCGTCACCCGGTTCCAGGCCGATGGGTTCCGGCCCGGCATTCCAGTTGAAATAGGGCGAGCGCCACACCTCGACTACCTGGCGGCGGGGCAGGGCCGGTTGGTTACTGCCGGCGGCAGGCTGCCCCAGCCGCAGCAGGGTGAGCAGGGCGGCAATAATGGGGCTGCCGCGCAACGGCAACCCATCCATCAGGCGAATGGGTAGGCCAAACTCGGCGGCGGTTTGCAGGATAAAGGCCCGGTAGGGGCCAATGGCGCGGGCCAGCAGGGCGGTTTGGCCGGGCGGAATGCCATCAATGATGAGGCGTTGTTTGAGCCAGCGCAACGCCTCGCGGACTTCGGCGGCGCGGTCGGGCGCGGCAATCAGGGCCAGGTCGCCGGGCGCCTCGGCGTTGAATTGGGGCGCGGCGGGTTGAAAGAGCCAGTTTTCCAGGTGGGCCAGCGCGGGCGCGGGCGGCTGGGCCGGTAGCGGCAGCGGTTGGGCGGTAACGTTGAGCAGTTGTTCCAGCCGGGCGCGGGTTTCAAAAAAGCGGTGGTGGGCGGCGCGTTGCGGCTGGTTAACCGCGCCGGTTAAGGTGATGATGGTTTTGCCGGCGCGTTCGGCCAGAATTTTGAGCAAGGTTAAATGCAGGGTGGTAAAGTTATCAAAGCCATCAAAAATTAGCAGCGGCCAGTTGGCAGCAATATCTTTGCCGGGGGCGGATTGCAGCATATTGATGGCCAGCCAGTCCAGGCCGGGGCCATCGGCCCAGTTTTGCTGCCGGAGCCGCAGTTGGTAGCGGGCGTAAATTTGGGCCAGTTCGTGCAGGCGCGGTTGGGTTGCCACGGCGGTAAAATCGGTGGGCGAAATTTGGGCGGCCTTAAGCTCGTCAATCAGGCGGCGTAACACCTGGATAAAACCGGGCCGGTTTTTGAGCGCGGCGTAGTAGCGCAAATCCAGTTCATCCACCACGGCACGCATCAGCCGGTATAGCACCGGGTCTGGCAGCAGGGTAACGGCAGCGCCGCCGGTTTGCAGGCAATCGGCCACCAGCCCATCAAAAGTGAGCACCGTTACGCCGATTGCCCCGCCGGCGGCGGCCAATCGCTGCCGCCAACTGCGGGCTTGCAACGCCGAGGCCACGCAAACGCGGGGGGCGCTGTTCAGCCCGGCGGCGGCTTGCCGCACATGTTGCACCAAAAATTCGGTTTTACCGGCTCCGGCGGGGGCCAGGTAGAGTTGAACCGGCATGGCATCACTCTGAAGGTTGGGTTGGCGGCGCGGCGGCGCGAATGGGCATGGTGGCGGTGAGCATAATTGCGGTGGTGATAACGGCTGAACTAAGGCACCAAATGCACACGGCGTGAATTACAAATATTTCCAGCACGGTGAGATACGCCGAAAAAACGGTGCCGGCTACGGCAAAGGCCAGCAGCGCCGGCAGGGCCAAATCGGCTAAATTGGCGGTGCTGTAACGGTAGATCAGCCACAAAACCAGAATACAACCGTAATTGAGCAAGCCCCACACCGCAATTGGCACGCCAAAAATTTGGGCGTAAGAGCTGGATTGCACCTGGTTGCAGTTGCCCACCGGCCCGCAAACGGCCTCTACGTGGTTTGTTTCAACGTAAGTTAAATAACCGGACACGCCCAACCCCAGCACCACCAGCAGGGGAATCACCGCGCTGCCGGCCAACTCGTCGAGTTCCCGGCCAAATTGCCGCAGGTTGCTTTTATAACGAATAAGCGTTAGCAGCGTAAAGGCCAGGCCCGCCACCGTTATTACCAGCACCAGCCAGGCCAGGCCCATGCCCACCGGATCGCCGCCAAAGCTGATGGCGGCTGCCGCCGGAGCGGGCGTTGCCAGCACCGCCTCGTTGCGAATATCGGCGACGGGCACTTTGATGGCCTCTTTGGGCGCGGCAGTTGCTGCCGGTTGGCCTGTGACGGCGGGCGCTTTGGCCTCCACCGTGCTTTTTTCGGCCTGGGCTGCAACAATCGGGGCCAAACCGGGAATACCCGGCCAATCAATGCCGCCACCGGTCAGCCCGGCTTCGACCAGTTTGGGAAACTTCTCCGGGATTTCGGCGCTGCCCACCAACACTTCGTCCTTTACAATCAGGGTGGGAACGCCTTGCCGCTCGTTGGGGATTTGGTAGTGGTCAATCGCAACCCGGTAAAGCTGCTGGCCCTGCTCTTCGGCGATGTTAACCGTCATAATTTGCAGCCGGTTGCCGTATTGTTTAACCATGGGCAGCAGCAAATCGTTGATTACTTTGTGACAGTGGGGGCAGGTGGGCGAAAAAAACAAAACAGCGTGCACCACGCTGGAATCGTTGGCCTGGGCCGCCGCCGTGCCGGGCGAATAAATCAGCCCGCTCACCACCATCAATAAAACTACCCAGAAAAGTTTCCGTTGCATTGATCAAGCCTCCAGAGTTAGAGAAATTGGGCGTTACGCTCCCCAAAAATCAGCCGGGCTGGCTTTGCCAGATGACTTTGCCCACAAAAAACGGCCCCAGGCTATCCAGGTGCAGCGAGGTTTGTTTGGTTTTGCGCATGGCCTGCACCACCGCCGAAAGGGGATGCAACTCGTGGGCCAGCACGGCCACCACAAAATCGTTATCGTGTTTATCCAGGCCGTAACAGGCCAACCGGATGTCGGTAGCCAGGCCGGCCCGGCCAAAAGTAAAGCCGATGCCGCCGTGTTCGCGCAGCACAATTTGCTGCTCCTGTTCCGGCAGCAGTTCAAACTCTTTTTTGCGGCGCAGCGGATACCACACCGCCCAACTCCAGGCGGGGTCAATAATTTTGCGGCGCGGGCGGTCAATCAGCGTGTCAACCAGGTCGGTTTCGTAGCCCAGAGTGTAGGTGCGGCCCAGCATGGTGTATTCCGGTTTGGGGGTAAGGTTAACAAAGGGCGGTTGGTTTAAAAACCGGCGCAGGGTGGTGACAAAAAAATCGGGGGTTTCGCTCATGGTGAGCAGGCCCACGCCGTAGGGGTCGTTGATGTCGGCGTAGAGCGTGCCTTCAATGCCTGCCTGGTGGAGCGCCTGAATGGGCGCGGTGGCATCGTGGCAGTTGCCAAAGGCCAAAAACTGCATAAACAATCGCCGGTTAAGCGAGACCGGTTCGCCGTCTTTGGCTTTGCCCTTCTCGCTCAGGTCGAGGATGGTATTTTCCGGGTTCATCTTTTGCCTCCCTGCCTTGAACTGTGATTGCAATTGTACTGGTTGCGTCAAATCTGCCAAATTTAACGGCGGATATACGTTATGGTATACTTGGCCAAAAATTGGGGCGCGGGTTGATGGCCGGTAAAATCACCAAACTGGAAATCCAGAAAAATAATAAAGAGCGGGTAAACGTTTACATTGAGAGCGAATACGCGCTGGCGGTAACTGTAACGGTGGCGTTGGGCCTGAAAAAGGGGCAATTGCTCAGCGAGGCCGACCTGGAGCGGCTAAAAAGCGATGACGAAGGCCACAAAGCCTACGAGCGGGCCATCTTTTTTTTGGGCTTCCGCGCCCGCAGCCGGGCCGAAATCGAGCGGTATCTGCGCGATAAAGGCTTTTCAGTGGAGGCGATTGCGGCGGTGGTGCAACGCCTGAACGCCGAAAAATATCTAGATGACGAAGCCTTTGCCCAAACATGGGTAGAAAATCGGCAACAGTTTAGGCCCAAAAGCCGGCGGGCGCTACGCCACGAACTCGGCCAGAAGGGGCTGAATGCCGCCGAAATCGAGGCGGCGGTGGGCGGGCTGGATGAATCGGAGTCCGCCTGGCAGGCGCTTGCGCCCAAACTGGCGCAGTGGCGACACCTTGATGAGTTGAGCTTTAAAAAAAAGGCCGGCGGTTTTTTAGGCCGCCGGGGTTTTGGTTATGAAGTTGTGCGGGGCGCGTTGGAACGCGCCTGGAGTGAGATTACGGATTGTAAGAGTTAGCCCGCTGCTGAATTTTGGCGACTTTGTGCTTCCAGTTTTGCAACATTTCTTCCTCAACTTCTTTTCTGAAAGCAACGGCATCTCGGAACGCTTCTTCGCGGGTCCAGTTATCGTAATAAAGAAACTTCTTAATTTTAGAGCGGTTGGGTTCGGGACTCCAGTTAACGCTAAAACAGGGAATCATCTCTTTTGAGCCGCCTCGCGCCTGCGTGTAGGTTTCTGATACGCCCACCACGCCGGAGGTGTTGTTTTTGGGTAGTTTGGTTAAAAAACCCTTGCGCGGCAACTGCGGATGTTTCTTTTCGTAAGCCGTTTTGTATTCTATGGTTGCTTCTAGCGCTGCCTCTTTGCTGCCGTACCGGCTATCACTAAAAAATTTGGAATGAATATTTTTTTTGGTTTGATAGTGGCGGTAAAACCAGCCATGCGTATCATCTGTGTCGATTCTGCTAATGTGTTTAATGTGCATCTCAGTTATCCCTTATTATTTTTTTTATACTCGCAGACCGACGCTGAAAAATACAAGCCCCCTGGCAGTAATCATACTAAAAATTGATGAGATTGCAAGAGTTTTTATAAAGAAATTTTATGTATACTGGCTAGTATCAATACTCCAAGGATAACCAGCATTACCCCGGCGGCCCGGTTTACCCAGCGCAGCCGGCTGGGCGTTAATTTGCTTCTAAAGAAGCCGACCACACTGCTCAACGTGAGCCACCACAGCGCCGAACCGGTGAACACTCCCAACACCAGCACCGCTGCCAAAAAGTAGTTGCCGCCGGTGCCGGCCAATCCCAGCCCGGCAAAAATGGCGGTAAATGAAATAATAGTAGCCGGGTTGGTGAGCGTCAGGAAAAAGGTTGAGGTGAACGCTCCGGCATGGTTGGGGGCGGTTACGGCGTGCGACGTTACCGGTGTTGGCGCAAGAAATATTTTTAACCCCAGGTAGCATAAAAACAACCCGCCGATTAAACTCAGCCAAAATTGCTGGCTAATCAAAAAAGCCGAAATGAACGTAAGCCCAAACCCGGCAATGCTGCCGTACACGGCATCGGCGGTGGCGGCCCCCAACCCGGAGGCCAACCCGTTGCGGCGACCATGAGTCAGCGTGCGGCGGATGCACAACACGCCAATCGGGCCAACCGGTGCGGCGATGGAAAACCCAATTAGCAGGCTCTGTAAAAAGAATTTCAGCTCCATTTGTAATTGCTCCTCTGATGGATTAATGGTAAGGTATACGGCGCTTAGTTTACAGAAAACTTGGCGCAAGGTAAATGGGTAATCAAAGGCAAAATTTAGTTTTTGTAGAAATTTACAAAACAATTAAGAGATTTTGCGGTGGAAAACAAAAAACTACTGGATGATGTAGGCTGGCAAATTTTAACCGCCCTGCAACAGAACGCCCGGATTTCGTTTGTGGATTTGGGGCGAGAAATCGGCATGTCGGCGCCGGCGGTGGCCGAGCGGGTTCGGCGTATGGAGGAAATCGGCTTGATTACCGGCTACCGGGCCGAAGTAGCCGCCGGAGAATTGGGCTTGCCGATTATGGCGTTTATCCGGCTGCAAACCACCAGCCAGTATTATTCGGCCCTTACCAATTTGCTGCAAGAAACGCCGGAGGTACTGGAATGCCATCACCTGGCGGGGCCGGATGCGTTTATCATTAAAATAGCGGTGGCTTCAATTGCCCATTTAGAAACGATTATTGGGCAATTGGGCCGGTTTGGCCAAACCAACACCTCGATTGTGCTGTCGTCGTTGTTTGGGCCACGGGCAATTACCCGGGGAGCCGCGCCGGTTGAAGAAACCGCCTGAAGATTTTCCATTGGCTTTGATTTTGCCAATCAAACAGCACAAGGGTATAATTTCTCGTCAACTTATTACAGGTAAGAGGTTTGCTAGATATGACCAAAAGAACGTACCAACCAAAACGACGTCATCGTGCGCGAGTGCACGGCTTTAGAGCCAGAATGGCTACCAGTGGTGGGCGGCGTGTGCTAAAAGCGCGCCGCGCGCGGGGGCGACTGGTCTTGGCCGTCCAGCGGAATCATCCCAAGCACACCAACTGGAACGCGGACTGAGCTATCACCGGTAGGGTTCAGCTTTTAGTTGTGGCTTAACCCAACAACTGAATGCTGGTGACCAATGAAGCGAAAGTACCGATTACGCCGCAACAGCGATTTTCAGCGGGTGCGGCATGTTGGTAAATCTTATGCCAGCCCCTTTTTGGTGCTGGCATTTCTACGGAACAATGTAGATCATAGCCGCTTTGGGTTTGTTGTTAGCAAACAACTGGGCAAAGCCGTAGACCGCAACAAGATTAAGCGACGGATTCGGGAAGCCGTCCGGCTTCGTTTTTTGCATATTGCCACGGGGTATGATGTGGTGTTTGTGGCGCGAAAGCGAGCCGGATCGGCCTCCTTCGTCGAATTGGCGCAGTCGGCGGAGAGCCTGTTCAAAGAGGCTGGGTTGTGGTTAGATGGGTAGGCCAATGAAGTATCTGGCTTTGGCGCTGATCCGTTTCTACCAAAAATTTATTTCACCGAATCTACCTTCCGCTTGTCGATTTTATCCAACGTGTTCGCATTATGGTTATCACGCTATTGAAAGGCATGGGATTATCAAAGGTGGGTGGCTTGCCATAGCCCGGATTGGGCGTTGCCATCCGTTTAATCCGGGTGGATATGACCCCGTTCCCGATGAGTTTGCATTTCATTTTCCCTGGCGCCCAAAAGAATCGCCGCCCCACAGCGGCGAGAGTCCCCAACCGTAAATTAAGGTGGAGAACTTTAGGAGACCCCAATTATTTTGCGTGCTCATATTTTTAAAATTTTAGCTTTAGGATTGGTTGTTTTTGGGTTAGCCACTTTTTTGGTGATTAACCAGGCGGCTGAAGCCGCTCCCGCCGGTCGCGTGCCTAATGTTGCCGGCGGAGTTGCCGTTCAGCCGGCTGATGTTGTTTTTGATAAAATGTCCAGCAGCGAAACAGTTATGCTGGGCAACCCGGTTACGTACACCATCAATATAAAAAATAATAGCAAGGTAGCTATTTCGCCGGAGATGGTGGACACGCTACCCGATATGATGGATGGGCTGGCGTTGCAGGTGCATTCCATTACCGCCACCACCGGTTTGGTTACGACCAACAATGATAATACGGTAACGTGGTCCGGTACGTTGGAGCCGGGGCAGGCGGCGGTTATCTCGTATCAGGCGGTGCCGCCATCCACCTCAACGGCGGGGCAAAGCCTAAAAAATACCGCCACGCTAAATGTAAACGGAACCAGCCTGCAAGCCGCGGTTACTATCACCACCGAAGCCCCCAGTTTGGGCTGGTGGCAGGCGTTTATCAACTTTGTAGCCAAGGCGCTTGTGTTTTTTGATAAAACGCTCAAAGCGGTTGGGCTGCCTTACTCTTTTGGTTTTGCCATTATTCTGTTTACAGTTGTGGTACGGCTGGCAACTTTTCCGCTGAATATGCAGCAGATCAAGTCATCCAAAGCGATGCAGGAGTTGCAGCCCCAATTAAAAACCCTGCAAGATAAATACAAAAACGACCGGGAGGCTTTGGCCCGGGAACAGATGGCGCTGTACAAAGAAGCCGGCGTTAACCCGTTGGGTGGCTGTTTGCCCATGCTGGTGCAAATGCCCATTTGGTTTGCGCTGTACCGGGCGCTCATTCAGCTTTCCAGCGAGGGATTACTCAACGAAGGCTTTTTCTGGATTCCCAGCCTGGCCGGGCCGGTTTCAAACTGGAATAGCGGCATTAGCTGGCTGTGGCCGTTACCGCCGGCGGTGGGCTGGGCGCACGCCATCGCCTATTTGATTATGCCGGTTTTGTTGGTGGTTTCTCAAATCTACATGCAAAACCTGATGACTCCCCCCAGTTCCGACCCGCAACAGGCCCAAATGCAAAGCGCAATGAAATTTATGCCGCTAATGTTTGGGTACTTTGCGCTGCTCGTTCCTTCGGGGTTAACATTATATTGGTTTACCAGCAATATTCTGGGTGTGGCCCAGCACTATTTTACCAAAACAGACCTGAGCGATAATTCTTCGCCGGTTGAATTAAAAGCAAAGCCGGCCCTGGAGGCCACGCCTGCTGTAACTGCTACATCTGGAGAAGAGGAACCGAAAGATGTCAAATCAAAACGTAAGCCTAGACGTAAACGCCAAAACAGTTGACGAAGCCATTGAACAGGGATTGACCAGGCTGGGTGTAACCCGCAATCAAGTTGATATAAAAATTATCACCGAAGGCAAACGGGGAATTTTTGGCCTGGGGTCCGAGGATGCGGTGGTTAGGTTAACCGTTCGGCAGCCGGAGCCGCCCGCCCCGATGGCCGACCCAACTCCCCAAAAACCGGAACCGGCGGTGGTTGAAGCCAAACCGGAACCGGAACCGCTCGGCCTGGGCGACGCGCCGTTTGATGAAGATGATGACGAGGGGGAATTTGAAATCCGCCCCGGCACCGAAGCGGCGCACCAGGATGCGGTGGAGTTGGCGTGCGGTTATCTGGCCGAACTCCTCGGCCTGATGAACATCAACGCTGACGTGGTGGCCCGCAGCGCCCCCGATCTGGTTGAAAATGAAGGCGATCCCGTGCCCACCGTGCTCGACATCACCGGCAAAGATTTGGGCATTTTAATTGGCCGCCGCAGCGAAACACTTCAGGCGTTGCAGTACATGGTCAGGCTGATGGTGAGCAAGGATTTGGGCGCCTGGCAGCGCATTGTGATTGATGTTGAATCCTACCGGTCGCGGCGGCGCAGTTCGCTGCAAAAAATGGCGCAGCGCATGGCCGAACGCGCCCAGTCCAGCCGCGAACGGATTGTGCTTGAGGCGATGACGCCCTACGAGCGGCGCATTATTCACCTGACGTTGCGCGACCACCCCGCGGTGTACACCAAAAGCATTGGCCGCGAAAACAATCGCAAAGTTACCATCATTCCCAAGTAACACCTTTCCTCTCAATTCACCCGCAGGGGACGCTGCCCGGCGCAGCCGTCCCCTGCTGTTAATATTGTAACAATTCACTCAGGCTGATACCCATGACAGGACAACCCATTCCAACCTATGTGCTGGTTGGCCACGTAACCAAAGATTTACACGCCGACCAATCCTTTTCGGTGGGCGGCACGGTAACTTACGCCACAGTTGTGGTAAAAAAGTTGGGATGGCGTCCGGTGGTGATTACCCGTTCCACGCCGGATTTTAAGCCTATTCCCTTTTTGGCCGATATTGAGTGGCAGGCGTTGCCCTCGCCGCACACCACCACGTTTCGCAATGTGTACGATGACCACGGCAACCGCCGCCAAACCGTTGGCCCCATTGCTACGCCCATTCAGCCCGCCGATATTCCGGCGAGTTGCCAAAATGTTGAGCTGGTGCATTTGTGCCCGCTGGTGCAAGAACTGGAGCCGGATATTGCTACCGCTTTTGGCAGCGCCCGCATGCTGGCTACGCCGCAGGGCTGGCTCCGCACCTGGGATGAGGCCGGGCGGGTGTCGCTGGGGAGTTGGCATCACCTTGACCAACTGCTGCCCCGGCTGCACACCACCGTCATCAGCATTGAAGATATTGAAAACAACTGGTCAATTGCCGAAGAATGGGCGCAAAAATCCAACCTTTTGGTGGTAACGCAAGGCGAGTTGGGTTGCACCGTTTTTTCGCAGGGGCAAAAAATCAGCGTGCCGCCCCGCCCCTCGCAACCGGTAGACCCCACCGGCGCGGGCGATGTGTTTGCGGCGGCGTTTTTTATCCGTTATTTTGAAACCGGTGAATTGTGGCAATCGGCCCGTTTTGCCAACGTGCTGGCGTCAATGGCCATTGAGCGGAACGGCCCGGAGGGCGTGCCATCTCGCGCCGAAGTTGAACACTATCTGGCGCAGCATCCGGCCTGATTGTGGCGCTTGTTGGCCAGTTTTAGCTATGTTACAATAACCGGCACTAATCACAGGCAGAATTAATGACTCAACATCCCGCGTTTGTGTTTACAATTGCCAATCAAAAAGGCGGAGTGGGCAAAACCACCACCGCGGTTAACCTGGGCGCTTTTTTGGCCGCCCGCCGGGCCAATGTGTTGATTATTGACGCCGACCCGCAGGCCAATGCCACCTCCAGTTTGGGCGTTCGGCTGGAGGATGGCGCGGTTTCGCTGTACGATACGCTGGTTAACAAAGTGCCGCTGGCCAACGTTATCCGGCCCACCAGCCGCAAGCGGCTAGCGGTAGCGCCCGCCGGCCCGGATTTGGCCGCCGCCGAAGTAGAAATGGTGCAAATGCTGGCCCGCGAAAATATGCTTCAGCGCGCCTTGCAGCCGGTAATCAACGACTACAACTTTGTTTTGATTGACACTCCGCCCAGCCTGGGGCTGCTCACCGTGAACGCGCTCACCGCCTCAACCGAAGGCGTCATCATTCCGGTGCAGTGCGAATACCTGGCGCTCGAAGGGTTGAGCCAGCTTATGCACACCATCAATTTGGTGAAAGAAAGCCTCAATGGAAAATTGCGCGTAGCCGGCGTGGTGATGACCATGTTCGACAGCCGGACCAACCTGGCCAACGAGGTGGTTGAAGAAGTAAAAACTCATTTTTCTGAGCAGATTTTTAACACCATTGTGCCGCGCAACATCCGCCTGAGCGAAGCGCCCAGCTACGGCGAGGATATTCTGGCCTACGCGCCCACCTCGCCGGGGAGCAAAGCCTATCAATCGCTCACCGAAGAGCTTCTCAGCCGGGTTCGGTCTCAACTTGTAACCACTTAAATTTTACCGGGTTATTGTTTATTGCATTATGGCACCAAATAACGAAGAAGGCACTATGATTACCAAAAAGAGAGGTCTGGGTAAAGGTTTGGGTGCCCTGATTCCCGCCGCTCCCAGCGCCAGGCCCGCCGACGATGAAGCGATGACCGGCGCGGTAGAATTGTTTGTAACCCAGATTTCGCCCAACCCGCACCAGCCGCGCCAGGTGATGAACCCGGACGAGCTGCAAGAGTTGGCCAACTCCATTCGTGAACACGGGCTGATTCAACCGTTGGTGGTTACCAGGGCCGGCGATGCCTACCAGCTCATTGCCGGCGAACGGCGCTGGCGGGCCAGCCAACTGGCTGGGTTAACCCGCGTGCCGGTGGTTATCAAAGAAACCACGCCGCAGCAAATGCTAGAACTGGCTATTGTTGAAAATATTCAACGGGCCGATTTGAATCCGCTGGAAGAGGCGCAGGCGTACACCCAGCTTATGGAAGAATTTGGGCTAACCCAGGAAGCGGTGGCCGAGCGAGTGGGCAAAAGCCGCACGGCGGTGGCTAATACCGTGCGCCTGCTGCACCTGCCCAACGAGGTTAAAAGCGCCCTGGCCGAAGGCAAAATCACCGAAGGGCATGCCCGCGCCCTGCTCAGTTTAAAGAAAACCCGCGACCAGTTGGCGCTGCTGGATTCGATTATCACCAAGGGGTTGAACGTGCGCCAGATTGAAACCCTGGTGCGGCAAATTTTAACCGGCGAAGAAGCGGCCAAACCCAAGCGCCCGCCGCTAACGCCTCACGATAAAGCGATGCTGGGCAGGTTTGAATCAAAACTGGGCACCAGGGTTGAACTCTCCCGCACCGAGGACGAATCCGGCAAAATCACCATCCATTTTTATTCACAAGAAGAGTTGCAGGCCATTTTTAACGCCATTCTGGGCGAAAATGAGCAGTTGTAGCCACCGGAGTTTAAAAGCAAAAGCCGCCAATCAAGGCGGCTTTTTTTATTCTGCCGGACTTTACCACAAAATATTGGGCGGAACGATGTTGTGCAAAATCAGGCTGACCAGCGCCGTGGTGACAAAACTGGTGAGTACTTTGGTGATAACGGCGGTGAGATCGGCTTTGGCCTGGCCCTGGTAAATCATCACCACCAGCCGGGGAACAAACGCCAGCGGAGCCAGCCAGAAGAACGGCCCCAGTAACATCAACCCAACGCCTAAAACGCGCTCCAGGCTGCCCAGCCAGCGGTCTTTAGAGGTAATGCCTACCGTTCTGCTGCTCTCTTTACCCTGAATAGCCCATATTGCTACAAAAATTTCAACTTCGAGCACCGGCACCGCGCCGATTAAAAAGGCCAGTCCGGTTAAGTAGGCTATCAGCCGGTACAGGTTGGGGGCGTCGGGGGCAAACAGATAGCCGGCGGCGTTAAACGACCAGCCGGCGGCGGCCCCGGCAATGACCAGCAGCGATACCATGTGGGCCAGTTGGTCGGCGAGCAGTAACAGCAGGCCGCGCCCGTTTTTGTTGTTGGTAAATACAAAAGTGCGGAACTGATCAATAAACAGGTGCACAATAAACAGCACCACCATCCACATCCACCAGAAGGGCAGCGATCCCCAGGCCAGGAGCGCGGTTATAAAGGTAACTACGCCCACATGCACAATCAGGCCGGGCCACCCCTGGCGTTTGGCCATAACCAGCCAGTAGGGTTGTAATACAAAATCTCCCACAAAATGGCCTAACAGCAGGCGAAGAAGAAAAGATAAAGCGGTTTCGGTTTCAATCGGTGTTATCATTATGGTCTGAATTACAGGTGAAAATGGGTAAAAATGATAGCCGGATATTAACCCAACCTGTTAAAAAGAGCTATTTGATGAAAAATTTTTTTAACAACTCTAAATTTTGCGTGGCGGCATCGCGGCCCAACTGCAAAAAATCGTTGGCGTTGGCGTAATCCATCGCGGTGTAAAGTTCAACTTTGGGTTTAATCAGCACATCCACCGTGGTCATCCGGGTTTTTACAATTTCGCGCTCCATAATGGACATCATATTGCTGAGCACGCCAAAAAAGTTGGGATGCGCCCCACCGCGTAGCGCGGCAGCCCGCCCCCGCGCCCGTTCCTCCTCGAGCGAGGGAATCACGCTGGAGGCAATGATAATGTTAGCGCCGTGTTCGGCCAGCACACTGGCGGGCACCGGGTTGACCGCGCCGCCGTCAATCAGGTGGTGTTTGCCAATCTGGTACGGCGAGAAAATGCCAATCATGCCAATGCTGGCGCGCACGGCGTCGGCCAGCGGCCCGCTGTTAAACACTACTTCCTCGCCGGTGAGCACATCGGCGGCGACAACGTAAAACGGAATTTTGGTATCGGCAAAGGTGGCGTGGTTAAACTGGCGGGCCAGGTATTTTACGGTGGCCTTGCCTTTGATCAGCCCGTTCCAGGGCAGGCTAAACCGGGGGTCCCACAAGCCGCTTTTAAAGTCAATCAATTTGATCAAGTTGCGGGCAAACTCGGCGATTTCGGCCACCGGTTTGCCCACCGCATACAGCCCGCCAAACAACGAACCGGCGCTGGTGCCGGCCATTATATCCACCGGGATGCCAGCTTTTTCCAGCGTTTCTAGCACGCCAATGTGGGCAATGCCGCGCGCGCCGCCGCTGGATAACGCCAGTCCCACCAGCCGGTGCGTAAGTTTGCGGGCGGTTCGGTCAATGGCGGTGAGGTCGCTGCCGCACTCAAAGATGGGGCCGGAGGCGGCGTTCACCACCCAATCCTGAGTGGGGACGTTGGTCAGCACCACCGCCTGGGCTATTTGCACCGCTTTTACGCCGATGTCGTGGTAGTGTGGCGGTAACGCTACCAGCACCCAATCGTAACCATCGGCCAGAATGCCCAGCGTTTCCGCAAAAGTGTCGCTGGTGAGGTCGGACATTGCTTCCAGAATTACAAAACTTTCGTTCTGTTCGCTAAAAGGGAACTGGTTGGACAGGTGTTGGCCGGTGGCATCAAACAGCGCCACGCGTTGCTGCGTTTGGCGGCGAACGCTTTCGGCCAGCCGGGTAACATCAGCCCCGAACACGGCGCTCAAGCGGTAGCCGGCCCGGCGCTGGGCGGCGGTGTCGGTAACGGTGTCGCTCAGGCGGCGGCTCAGTTCTTTGGTGATTTGCAGGGCGATTTCGGGGTTGTCAATCAGTAACTCATCCAGATCGGATTTTTGCAGCATCCACAAATCGGCGTCAATGGTGACGGTGACGGTGGCGGTGCGCCGCTGGTTGAGAATGAGCGCCATTTCACCAAAAAAGTTGCCGGGGCCAAGGTAGTTAATCACCTTTTCGGTTTGTTCCGGCGGCGCGCCCACCGAAACCTTTACCTGCCCGGATTCAATCAAATACATCGCGTCGCCCAAATCGCCTTCGGCAAAAACCATCGCGCCGTGCTCAAGCTGAACATAATGCAACCTGGCCAAAATTTCGGCGAACGTTTGCGACGACAATCCTCTGAAAAACGGAATGTGGTGCAGGCTTTCAGTTACAATTTTTTTATCAACCGGCGCGTTGTTCATATTTCTACCCAATCTTGTTTCTTAAGATTATAGCACGCCTTTGGTTCTACTTTAATATACATTGGTACTATGGATTGCAAATTAGGTTGAGCCGAATATAATGGTAGACATAATCTTAAGGATACGCGCCGTTCAATGACCGATTTTGATAGAACCCAGCCCACGCCGGCCCAAATTACGCTGGCGCGAGCCATTAAAATGGCTAAATCCGGCCAAAAACCAGAGGCGGCAGCGATGCTGCGCAAAATTGTGGCGGTTGAGCCGTTCAACCAATCCGCCTGGATTTGGCTGTCGGCGGTGGCGGATGACCGGCGCGAAGCCGAAGCGGCGTTGGCCCAGGCTAAAAAAATCAACCCCGGCCATGCCAGCCTGCCCCGGGCCGAACACTGGCTGGCCGAGCGGTTTTCTACCGCGCCGCCCACCCGGTATAACCCGGTCATCAGCCCGCCGGTGCGCCCGCAGCCCGCGCCGCCACCGCCGGAGCCGGAATCGCAGCCCAACTGGTTTGGCATTATTAACGCCATTGCCTTTGGCGTGGCCATTTTAATTGTGGTGCTGGCGCTGATTATCCTGTTTTTGGGGCTGGTGTTCGAAATCAGCAGCGCGGCGGCAGCTCAGGCCAGTGTGCCCACGCCCAATGCGGCGGCGCAGTTGCGCCGGCAATTTGAGCAGGCGCAGGCGGCCCAAAACTGGGATGGCGCGATTGCGGCCCTGACTCAACTGAAGAAAATCGAGACCAACCCCGCCGCGTTTGCGCTGCAGTTGGCGCAGGCTTATGTAAACAAAGGGCTGGTGTTGCTCAACCGGGGCTTTGTGGCCGAGGCCGATCAACAATTTGAGCAGGCGTTGCAGGTTTTGCCCGGCCACGCGCAGGCGCAACGCGAGCACAAATTGGCGGCGGCATACTGGCGCGGCGCCGAACAGTACCAGGCCGGCCACTGGCAGCCGGCTATCGAAAAGTTGGGTGAGGTGTGGGCCGCCGACGCCGAATACATTAATGCCCGCGATTTGTTGTACAGCGCCCATTACAACCACGCGCTGGCGCAGCAATCCGCCGGTCAGTTGGCCGCGGCCCGGCAATCGCTGCAAACGGCCATCTCGCTGCGCCCGGATTTAAGCGAACCCCGCCGGCGGCTGGCCGAGCTTGAGTTTATTTTAGCGCCGGGCACGCCGCCAAAACTCCCGCCCGATCAAGCCGCCGCGCGCCAACTGATTGTGGTGGGCATTGCCGAGCAGCGGATGCTGGTTTTTGACGGCACCAAACTGGTGTTTAATTTTGTGGTGTCTACCGGCGAACCGGGCCGCGACACGGCGGTGGGTGATTTTGAAATTCTGGATAAGATTGATGTGGCGTATGCCAGCACCTGGAACCTGGATATGCCGTTTTGGATGGGCATTTACTGGGCCGGTTCGCTTGAGGACGGTATCCACGCGCTGCCTATTGTAAAGCACACCGGCTATAAACTGTGGGATGGCTACCTGGGCCAGCGGGTTAGTTACGGCTGCGTAATTTTAAGTGATGCCGATGCCGCCACGCTTTACAAGTGGGCGGTAGTTGGGGCCAAAGTGAAGGTTGTGCCCAGCCTGGCCGGTTGGTCGCCGGAGAACCGGTAAAAACCTTGTTTTTTGTGCGTCATTGACGTATAATTAAGCATGATCTTCATTGAAACTCCGCTTTTTACCCAACTTGTTCAGGAATTGTTACCCGACGAGAATTACAGATTGCTCCAACAAGCCCTTGTTTTTCGGCCAGAAGCCGGGGATATTATTCAGGGTGGGGGTGGGCTACGGAAGATACGTTGGAGCGCTCCGGGGCGAGGTAAACGCGGTGGGGTGCGGATTATTTATTACTGGGATGTTCCCGCTGACGTGATTTATCTGCTTTTACCCTACCCAAAAAATAAACAGGAAGATTTAACTCCCGTTCAACTAAAGACGTTACGTAATTTGATTAAGGAATGGCTGGAATGAACGAACAGGATTTTGCCAATCTGGTTGAAAGCATAAAACAGGCGGGGCAGATAAAACAAGGCAAACTTGCGCCGGACCGCGTTTTTGAATTTAGCCCACTTGACATAAAGGCAATCCGGGAGAAATTTCATAAATCGCAGCGTGAATTTGCCTATATGATTGGCGTGAGTGTGGGCACTCTACAGAATTGGGAACAGGGCCGGCGCAAACCAGAAGGGCCGGCGGTGGCCTTGTTACGGGTTGCGGCCAAAAACCCCGGCGCAGTGATCGAAGCATTGGGCACGGGAGAATAAAAAAAATCCGGCGTTTTCGCGCCGGATTTTTTGTTATTTGGCCGGTTCAAGCCCGGTGACGGCGTTGAAGGTGTTCACTTTTAACACCCATTTGCTGCCTGGCTGACACCGGGTTAACAGTTTGGCATCGCTGCCGGAGTAATCAAGCTGGCCGTTTTCGGTGCGGAAGTGGCAGGTGTAGGTTTCGGAGCGGCTGCCTTCGCGCTGGTTGGCGGTTAATTTTAACGCGGGCCAACGCGGCGATTGGTCGCTGCCTTTTTGCACCGCTTCGTCAACTTGTTGCCACTCCCGAACGGTGTACTTGCAATAATCCTCAGAAACCTCGTACTTGCAATCCTGTACCACTTTACCGTACCCGCTGCCTTTGTCAACGGTGTAGGGCGTACCGCACACCTCGCGCGAGTTGGCGGTGGGGTTATCTTCCGTGCGGCGCACTTTAGAAACGCAACTGCCCGGCGTTGCGCCCGCCGGAATTTGGTCGTGCCAGGCTTCGTGGGTAACGGGCTTTAATTGCTCAATCTCGATGGTGCGCCGCCATTCCACGCCGCTCACCGTGCCGGTTAAATTTTCGGTGCGATTGAGCATCACCACGCAGGTAATAGCCGCCGCGCACAGTAGCAGCCCGGCCACAACCAACCCAATCACCATTGCCGCACTCCGCGCCGGTTTGGCGGTGGTGCCGGTGGGCGGCGGCATTTTGGGCGGCGCAACCAGGCTGGCCCCGCATTGAGCGCATTTGGGCGCGTCGGGGGCGTTTTCCGCGCCGCACGAAGGGCAGGCAATCGGCTTGGCCGGCTGGTCGCGGTGCGCGCCCAACACCTTTCCTGCGGCGCGTTTGTCGCCTTCGGCCAGGTTAGCGCCGCACTGCGAACAGGTGGCGGCGTTGGCCTGGTTGCGCGTGCCGCAGTAGTGGCAGTGAATATCGGGGCCGGCTTCTGCCGCGGCAATGGCGGCCTCATCGGTGATGATTTGCTCCTGAGCGGCCTGTTCAAATTGAACGGTATCGGGTTGGGGCATGCCGCAACTTAAACAGGTTTTCTGCGGGCCGGGATTTTTGGTTGAACAGTTGGGGCAGGTCCACTCCAGTTGAACGTATCCCAGTGATTTTTGGGCCACGAGCTACCTCCTGCTGGCTAAATAATCGTTATTGACAGGCCGCAACGTTGGCCTGGTGAGTATTGTAATCCTCGGCAAACAAGTGCGCGCCTTCGCCGCCACAGCCCATAAAGAACAGGTATTTGGAGGTTTCGGGTTTGAGGGCGGCATTAATGGAAGACGCGCCGGGATTGGCGATTGGCCCCGGCGGCAAGCCGGGATTTAGGTAGGTGTTGTACGGCGAATTAACCTGGGAATATTCTTCGAGCGTAACCGGCGTTTTCCACCATTTGCCGGTATCGGTTTGATACCCCATGGCGTACTGCACGGTGGGGTCGGCTTGCAGGTACATGCCCTGCGCCAGCCGGTTTAAATACACGCTGGCAATCAGCGGGCGCTCTGTGGGCACCACCGCCTCGCGTTCCACAATTGAGGCAATGGTGAGGATTTCAAAAAAGGTGTGGCCCTGCCCCGCTGCCAGTTGCACGGCATCGCCCGGAATTTTGCCGGCCATGTTTTCCAGCATCCGGTTAACCAGGTCGGCGGGTTTGGCTTTTACGGGCAGGCGGTAGGTATCGGGGAAGAGGTAGCCCTCAAATGAGGTGTTGGCCGGGCGGTCGGCCAGCAGGGGATGGGTTACGCCCACGCCCTGGCGCACAAAGGCCAAAAATTCGTCGCCATTCATAATTTTTTCGTCCGACAGCTTTTTGGCAATTTCTTCGGCGCGCCAACCTTCGGGAATGGTGACGCTCACTTCCTCAAAATTGGCCTTTTGCAGCGCCTCGGCGATTTCGCGCATGTTCATGTTGCGGCGCAGTTCGTAATCACCGGCCTCCAGCGAGGAGTCCAGCCCGTTGTAACTGAGAAACCGCCGGAACAGTTCCGGGTCGGTGACGAGTTGCTGGTCATACAAAGCGTTAGCCACCGCCACCGCCGATTCACCCACGGTTACTGTAAACGGCACCGGCGACGGGTCGGTGGACATGGGGGTGCTGATGTCGTTGGCGCGGTATTGCAAGTACAGCCCCAAAATAAATTCCTCAAAATTTTGCGGCGAACGCACCACGGCGGGTTGTCCGCCCACCGAAATGGCGGCGGCAGCGGTGGTGGTTTGGTTAGAAAAGGCCCAATATCCGGCCCCTAAAATAATCACAATCGCCGCAATGGCGATGATAAAGACAGTCAATCTAAAAATGGCTCTGATGGCAACCATTTGCACTCCGTTTGGGTAGAATTTTGGCTGTTTTTGGGCGCAGCCCGACCCTTGTTCTGTGGGGTACTATACATCAATGCCGGTGATTAGGCAACGGGCTTACCGGCTGTACTGGTTAACAATCAGGTTTTTGGTGGCGTCCCAGCATTCGCAGGCCTCGCGCACCTGGTTGCCTTTGACCATTTTGCCTTCGTAAGAAACCGGATTGGGCTGCACCACCCAGCCATCGAGGTTCATGGGCACCGGGCCGCCGGCGGCCATCCACTCGCCGTTGTAGCGGCGGGCAAAATGCACGTGGCTTGAATCCGACAGCCCGCCTTCGCAACTGGCGTACCCAATGATATCGCCCTGTTTGAGGCGCTGGCCAACCTGCACCGGCTGTTCGGCATCGAGGGCGGTGTGCAGGTACAGTAGCACCCAGCCGGTTTGAATGTTGCCGTCGCCGTCCAAATCGAGATAAACCTCGCCGGGGCGGGCCATTACCACCACGCCATCGGCGGCGGCGGTGGCGGGTTCGGCGGAATAAAAGCAGTTGCCCAGCACATCGGGCGGGCCAAAATCAATGGCGGCCCAGGCGCTGCCATCCACATAACCGCTGTGCGGGCCGCTGGTAAAATAAAAACCTTTGCCCGTTTGCCACGGCAGGTGCAGCGACGGCTGGGTGAGGGTGCGGGGCACAACCGGGTTGAGCGCGTGCTCAAACGGATCGCCAAAAAGCTGGCGGTAGGTAGCCAGCATGCCTTCGCCCCGGAGTTCTTTTTGCCAGGTGTCCCAATCGGAATAAACGGCCAGAATATTCTGCACGCCAATGGTGCCGGCGTTAACGCCCTGCGCCGAAATGGCCTGGCTGCCATCGGGCAGTTTAAAAATCCAAAAGCCATCGCGTTTGTAGCCGTAATAGCCGGCGTTGATGCGGTTAGCGGTAAAGGCCAGCGCCCGGTACAGGTCGCTGCCGCGCGGGTTATGCGGCCCCAACGGCTGGTTGAGTTGCTCCTGGGTGAGGGTGGCATGCGTAACCCAACCGCCGTAATATTCCAGCAGGGCCAGCAGCAGGCGCGGCCCCACGCTGAACTGCTTGGAGACAAGTTCGACAATTTCCGGGCCGGTGAGCGGCTTGCCATCCACATACTGTTGAAAATTGGCCAGATAACCGCCTTTTTGGGTAATGTATTCGGCGGTGTTAAAGCCGGTAAAAACCGGGCTAAAAACTACTTCGCTATCGGGCAGCAGGGCGGCGGCGGGGGCCACTTTATCGGTTTCAACCGGCACGCGCAAATTCTGGTCTGTCTGGATGATAGCCTCCGGCCCCGACAGGCCGTTCATTTTGATTAGCGTGTCCAGGTCGGTGTGGTACGTATCGGCAATGTAGCCCAGCGTTTCGCCCTCGGTGATGGTATGGTATATAAATGGAGCGCCGGCGGGCGTGGGAATGGGCATCGGCTCAATACTGGGAATGGGCGTGGGCGATGGCTGGCGGGTGGGCAGCGGCGTGGCCGTGGATAGCGCCACCGTCGCCGGCCCGGCAGTGGCAGCGGCGGAGATGGCGGTGGTGGGCGTAACCGGTTGGCCCGTGGGCGTGACAGCCTCGCCGGTACGGCAGCCGCACACAAAAAACAACAAACCGCTCAAAATACAGGCGGCTATTTTTACCTGGCGGGATGGTTTATGGGTAAAACGGGGTTGGGTGCGACCGGTTTTGCGCCAATTTAACACAGACGTTGAACCTTTCAAAAGGGTTACGAGCGGGGTTGCTCACGGTGGCGTTAACGGCCAGTCCATTTTAGCTGAAAATTGATGCCGGTGGGCGTGGTCGTTAGCCCCACCAGCGTAAACCCGGATGGAATTTGCGCCTTGATGGTATCGCCAATGGTGGCGGCAATATCGCGCACATCGGCGGGCAGCCAACTGGCGGGGATCACCAGCACGCCCAGTTTTACCCAGCGCAGTTCGCTCACCACGTTAGCGCCCTGCATTTGCAACCCAATGCCCACGTGAATCACCGGCGTGTACCCGGCCAGTTGAGTGCGGGCGCTCACCTGCATTTGCCCGGCGGAATCAAACTCAATCACTACCGGGCGTTTTTGCGCGGTTGAGGCCAGCCGGCTAAGGCTCTGCGCCGATACAAACACGGTGACATCCGGCGGAATGGCCGGCGTTTCGGTGACGGTGGGGGCAGCCAGCGGCATGGCCATTAGCCACAGCATCAGGCCGATGATCAGCAGCCCGGTCACGCTGCCCAAAAAGAAGCCAAAACATCCCCCTCGATTCATGGGGCCTCGCGCAAATCAACCTGAATGGCGGTGTCGGTGGTGGTTAGCCGTAGCGGGCTAACCGCAACACCCATGGCCTGCGAAATATTACGCACCATGGCCGCCATGTTCTGGTTCATCAGGGTGATGTCTTCATCAAAAATGCCGGTTAAATCCAGGTTAATGCCCGTTACCTGCGTGTTGAGCAGTTTTACCTGCAACGCCTGCGGTGTGGCGGTTAACCCAAACAGGCCGGTTACTTGCACGGGCACGGCTACGCCCATTGCCTGCACTACCGTGCCGGTGTTAACCTGCACCCGGTTATCGGGTTGAATATCAACTTTAAAACTGCCGTTGGCGGGCTGTTCAACAAACCGGTTGAGAAAATCTTCGGTTAGGGTAATGCTGAGATGAGCGGCAGTTGGCGGGGCCGGCGTAATTTGGGGATCGGGGGCCAGCACCGCCGTAGCCAGGGTGTAGATTACGGCCAACGCTGCGCCGCCAAACAACCCAAACAACAGGCCGCCCAAACAGCCCAGGGCGCAGCCCGTGTTGCTGGTAGCTGATTGCTCAATCACGGCGCTACAACATGCGCACCACAATGGGCGCGTCTTTCCACAGTTCTTCAAGCTGGTAATAGGCCCGTTTTTCCGGCGAGAACACATGCACAATCACCGAGCCAAAATCTACCAGTACCCAGCCCGATTCGGCGGTGCCTTCGATGACCGCCGGCTGCGTGCCGGCTTTTTTCAGGTTTTCCAGCAAATCATCGGTTACGGCCTCGATTTGTCGTTTGGATGAGCCATCGCACAAAACGTAATAATCGGCCAGATAGGTTACATTTTGCATATCGAGCATTAAAACGTTGGCGGCTTTTTTGTTGGCAATTACATCTAAAATGGTATGAGCCAGTTCGTTGCTGTTCAGAGAGTCCTCCATACTAATAAAACATAGTTAAAAATTTATCATTCGCAATGGTACTACATCTTGGCCGAGTAGCCAAAAGCGCCCCAAGCCTTTTTTTGAATAACCCCGGCCTTCTGGTATCATTCGGTTTTGGCCAATTGGGGAGGGACTGTGTTTAAATCGCTGCTAAAACTTATTGTGGGCCTGGGGCTGTTTTTGGGGCTGGCTGCGCCGGCGCTGGCCCAAAATGGCCCCGTTCAAACCATTGATTCCGGCCAGTTGCTGGCCGCCGGGCTGGTTGTGTTTTTGCCGTTGGGCTTGCTGCTGTTGCTGTGCAGCGCCGTGCCAGAGGAGCAGGCTCCGGCGGCGGCCATCAATTTGCTGGTGGTGTGGGCGGCGGCGGCGCTGGCTTATTTTGCCATCGGTTTTGCCTTTAATTTTGGCGGGATTGCCCAGGTAACGCCGCAGCCGGATTTGTCCGGCCTGTACTGGGAATGGTACCCGCTGGATCAATCAACGCCGGCGGAGGCGGCCCGGTTGTGGGGTGTGGTGGCGTTGCGCGGCTGGGCGCTGGCCGGCGAGGCCAATCGCGCCGGGGCGCTGCTGCTGTTTTTAAGCCACCTGTCGCTGGTGGGCGCAACAGCGATGTTACCGGCGGCCACGCTGATTCTGCGGCGGCGCGGCGCGGCGGCAATTTTGAGCGGCGCGCTTACCGGCGGCGTGGTTTATCCGCTGGTGAGCAACTGGGTGTGGGGCGGCGGCTGGTTAAGCAACCTGGGTGCCAGCCTGGAACTGGGCCACGGATTTGTTGATTTTGGCGGGGCCGGCGTGGTGTTTTTAGTGGGCGGCGTTATGGCGTTGGCCGCGCTGATTGTGTTCAGGCCGGCGGCGGCGTTGGCCCCGGAAACGGAGCCGGAGGTTGAGTCCGAGCCGGTTGAACCGGTTGATGCCGAATTACTGGCCGGCGTGCCGTTGCCAACGGCATATTTGCCGCTGCTCAGCGTGTTGGGCGGCGGATTGCTGCTGGTGGGCTGGACGGCGCTCTCGACCGGCGCGCACACGCCCACCGCGCTCAACTTTGGCGCGGCCCATGCAGCGGTAGCCGGGCTGCTGGCGGCGCTGGCGGCGGCGTTAACCGCTGCCGGTTACAGTTGGTTTACCACCAATCACGTTAATCCGCTGCTGGCCGGGCGCGGGCTGGCCGCCGGGCTGGTGGTGGCCACGGCGGGCGCTCCCTTTTTGCCCATCTGGTTGCTGGTGTTGGCCGGCGGAGCGGCGGGATTGGCGTTGCCGGCGCTTATTTTTGCGTTTGACCAAAAATTGTGGCTTAAAGACGAGTTGGGAACGGTGGCAACCTACGCCGTAAACGCGGCCATCGGCCTGCTGTTGGTGGGGCTTTTTGCCAATGGCGAAGCCGGGTTAGGCTGGAACCGGGTTGGGCTAACCGGGTACGCCGGAGTAGACGGGCAGGGCGTAACCGGGTGGCTGCCCGCCGCCGGTTTTGCCGCCGATTGGCCCGGCCAGTTGCAGGCGCAGGGGTTGGGGCTGGCGGTGGTGCTGGGCTGGTCGTTGCTGGCGGGGCTGTTGCTGTTTCAACTTTGGCTCACCGTGGCCAACGCCGCGCGGCGCTCCCGGCCTGCGCTTCCAAACCCCGCCGAAGCGGATGCCGTTAGCCCGGATTAACCCCGGAGATTGTGCCGGCTGAGCAGCGAATACACTGCGCCGGTGGGCCGCAACTCGCTTTTTATAAAACTGATGGCGGTTACCGGCAACTCGGCCAGTTTGCCCACCGCGCGCTGGTGCTGTTCAAGGGCGGCGCTCAGTTGGTGCAAATCGCGGGGCGGGCAGCCGTCGCTTACGCGGCCCAGCGTGAGGTGCGGCGCAAACGGGCGCGTCTCCGGCGAAAAATCAATGGCGGCCTGTAACTGCCGGCCCAAATTTTGATGCAACGCGGCCAGCGCGGCGTGTTTTTCCGGCAGGCCAACCCACACCACCCGTGGCCGGTGCAGGTTGGGAAAGCAGCCCAATCCCCCCACGCTCAACTCAAACGGAGCCGCCGGCGCGGCCACGGCCTCAATGCCGGCGCTGATTTTCTCCACATCGCCGACGGCAATATCGCCCAAAAAATGCAACGTTAAATGGATATTTTGCGGCGCTACCCACCGGACGGCGTGCGGCGGAACGCTTTTTTTAAGCTGATTTTGCAGCCGCAGTAACGCCGCCGTCACCGGGCCGGACAATTCAATGGCAATAAACGCGCGAATGGTTGTGGTCATATCCTCACCGTGGATTTTAGAAGCCTTGCCGCTGTTTTTGCATGGCGGCTTTTATGCTATAATCTGCGTTTGGTTTTGATTTTAACTAAGTTTTAAAAGAGGATGGTTTAAGAAGTATGGATTTTAAGTTTATACTCGATTTGTTTTTGCACCTGGATAAACACTTGGGCGAAGTGATTAAAGATTACGGCACCTGGACGTATGCCCTGTTGTTTTTGATTATTTTTATGGAAACGGGGCTGGTGGTCACTCCGTTTTTGCCCGGCGACTCGTTGCTGTTTGCCGCCGGGGCGCTGGCTGCCACCACCGACGCCATGAATATCTACCTGCTGTTTGTGATATTGGCCGTGGCGGCGATTTTGGGCGATACCGTTAACTACTGGATTGGGCATTCGATTGGGCCGCGCGCCTTTCAGGGTAACATCCGCTTTTTGAAAAAGGAATATCTGGACCGAACGCATCAATTTTACGAAAAACATGGCGGTAAAACCATTGTGCTGGCCCGGTTTATTCCAATTATCCGCACGTTTGCGCCGTTTGTGGCCGGCGTTGGCAGCATGAGTTACGGCTACTTTATCTTTTATAACGTGATCGGCGGGTTGATATGGTGCGCGCTGTTTGTGTTTGGCGGCTATTTCTTTGGTAATTTGCCCATCATCAAAAACAATTTCAGCCTGGTGATTATTGCCATCATCATTATTTCGCTGATGCCACCGGTGATTGAGTACATTCAAAACCGGCGCAAACCGGCGGTGAGCGATCAGGCTGTAATTGAGCCGTAATCCGGGTTTAGCCAGGCTAACCCCCGGAGATTGCCGTTTGTAAAAAATGACAACAATACTGCCCCCGGAATATGCCATTCTGATCAGCCTGGGTTTGGTCCTGGTTAGCTGGTATTATATCACAACAATTTTTAGCCGCCGCTTTAGCCAGCGCATCTATCGCTGGTTAAAGCGTGATCTGGCGGCGTTGGGCGACCCCAACAGCGCCCAATCCAACTGGATTAACGGTTCCATCCGGGCGGGCGGGCGCATCAGTTTGCCTCGCCCGCATGCCCCCTTTCAACACCTGGAATTGATGTACGTGCTGGAATCGCGTGGCCTGATGCCGCACTGGCTTGTAACCATGTGGCGCGGCCAGCGCGATTTGCTGGTACTGCGCGGCAGCCTGCGCCAGCAACCCCCCGCCGAGTTGGAAATTTTGCCGGCAGATAACCAGGCGTTGCAAACTATGCGCCAGGAAACAACCAACCCCTGGGCGCTATCGGAAGGGCCGCACCGCCTGGTGATTGCCCAACGCGGCGCTTCGGGCCGGCTACTGGAACGGCTGCTGCCTTTTTTAGAAAAATACGGCGCGGGGCTAAAACGCCTCTCCTGGGGGCCAAAAGAGCCGCATTTGCTGATAGCGCTGCACCTTTCCAGCCTGACCCACGAGGAGGCCGCCACTTTTTTTCAGGCAGTTCGTAAGGTTTGGGCCGGCAAAGCCGGTTAATCGGGGCGTTGTCTGGTAAAATATAGGTTTGACAAAGCCCCTGAACTGTGTTAATGTGACGCTTGAATTTTTTTGGATAAGCTGTAAATCAGGGAGGTGATATCTGCCACAAAAGACCCGGTAAAAGGGTCAAGTTTATTGTTAATGCCAACAACCATTATTTTTCAGTAGCGACGCCGCTGCTGTGCCGTTCTTGTAACGGCAGGGCAAGCCACTGCCCCGGATCATCCAAGGTTGAAAATTATGGAGGGAAATTTCACCGTTGGTTTTCTGTTTTGAACCACTGTCAGTCTGAGCCGGGTGGCCGGTAGTACCCCCCTTTCAGGCTGTTTTGTGAAGGCGCCGAGTTGGCTGAATTTGTTCTGCAACAAGCATTGTTGCCGGGCAAACTTGGCTAATGGCTGTAGAGCTTCCAGATTTTTATCCGGTATGCATCTTCAGCCCAGCGGCGCTTTTTTTCTGCCTTGGGGGCAAGGGTGCGGTTGTTCTTCTGGCAGGGTGATGGATTGGTACGAGTGCGTCACACCAAAAAAAGTTAGTTAACACAAACCCAATACTCTATCTCAAAGAAGGATAAAATAACTTATGCACGGCATGAATATGTTTGAAACCTACGCCATTTTTGGCGTATTGGGCGTGGCTATTTTGGGCTTGGCCTATGCGGTGTTCCTTCGCAACCAGGTTTTGCGTGAAGATAAGGGAACGCAGAAGATGCAGGAAGTTTGGGGAGCGATCAAAGTAGGGGCCGACGCTTACCTGACCAAACAATTACGCACTATTTTGCCATTTATTGGTATTCTGGCGGTGGCCTTGTTCTTTAGTGTGTGGATTGTAAACCCCACCAAAGAAGCCATTGAAGAAATCACCACCATGTTTGGCCAGGGTGCCAACGTAACCATGATTATTGCCTTTAGCCGCGCCATCGCCTTTTTAATGGGGGCCGGTTTCTCGTTAACGGTTGGCCAAATTGGCATGCGCATGGCTGTTGAAGGCAACGTGCGCGTGGCGGCGGCGGCTCGCACCAGCTTTGGCGAGGCGCTGCGGATTGCCTACCGCGCCGGCACCATCACCGGCATGCTCACCGACGGCCTGGGGCTGTTGGGTGGCACGTTGATTTTTATCGCGTTGGGCAAAGCTGCGCCCGATGCGTTGTTGGGCTTTGGTTTTGGCGGCACGCTGCTGGCGTTGTTTATGCGCGTGGGCGGCGGTATTTTTACTAAAGCTGCCGACGTTGGCGCTGACCTGGTGGGCAAGGTTGAAGCCGGCCTGGAAGAAGACGATCCGCGCAACGCGGCGGTTATCGCCGACCTGGTGGGCGATAACGTGGGCGACTGCGCCGGTATGGCTGCCGATATTTTTGAAAGCTACGAAGTTACCATCGTTTCCGGTTTGATTTTAGGGATTGCCCTGGTGCGCATGACCGGCAACCTGGAATGGATTGTGTTCCCCCTGTTAGTGCGCGGTATCGGCGTGCTTTCTTCCATTATTAGTACCTACACTGTAAAAGCCGGCAAAGAAGGCCGCGCGGCCGATGCCATGAGCGCCATCTTCCGTAGCTTTTTAACCTCGGCGGCCATTTCGGTGGTGTTGTTTGGTACGCTGGCGTTCTTCTATCTGCAAAATATACCAGGCGGCTGGTGGCGGCCCTTCCTGTCGGTAACGGTGGGCGTGTTGTTGGCCATTGTGCTGGATCGGCTCACCGAATACTTTACCGGCACCGAAACCGCGCCGGTGCATGAAATCCGCAAAAGCACCGATGGCGGCCCGGCGACCACCATTCTGTCGGGGTTGGCCGTTGGTTATGAGTCAACCGTGTGGGCTGTGCTGGTAATTGCCGCCACCCTCATGGCAGCCGTGTTTATTTACGCCGGGGTGGGCACGCCCGAACAGAACGTAACTTATGTGTTGTATAGTATCGCGCTAACCGGCATTGGCATGTTAACCTTAACCGGTAACAACGTGGCGATGGACTCCTTTGGCCCCATTTCTGACAATGCCAACGGCATCGGTGAAATGGCCGGGCTGGATGCCAAAGCGCGCCAGATCATGGCCGACCTGGACGCGGTGGGCAACACCACCAAAGCCATTACCAAAGGTATCGCCATTGGTTCGGCGGTAATTGCGGCGGTGTCGCTGTTTGGCTCGTTCATCACCGACGTGAGCGCGGTTGATCCAATGGCGCTGGCCAACGGCATTCGCGCCTCGCAGCCGGTGGTTTTTATCGGCATTTTGATCGGCGGGTCTATTCCCTGGCTGTTCTCCTCGTTTGCCATTAAAGCGGTTAGCCGCGCTGCCGGCCTGATTGTGAGCGAAGTTCGTCGCCAGTTCAAAATTCCCGGTTTGATGGAAGGCAAAGTTAAACCCGATTACGCTCGTGCTGTGTCCATTTCAACCGCCGCGGCTCAGAAAGAACTGGTCAGCCTGGCGTTGATGGCGATTGTGGCTCCCATTATTGTGGGGCTGGTGCTCAAGGTTGAAGCGCTGGGCGGCTTTTTGGTGGGGATTATCCTGTCGGGGCAATTGTTGGCGGTGTTTATGTCTAACACCGGCGGTGCCTGGGACAACGCCAAGAAAACCATTGAAGATGAACCACGCGATCCAGCCAAAAACCTGGGCAAAAACTCGGAACGGCATAAAGCCTCGGTGGTGGGCGATACCGTCGGTGACCCGCTGAAGGATACCGCTGGCCCGGCGCTGAACCCGATGATCAAAGTGGTCAACCTGGTTTCGGTGATTATTGCGCCCATTGTGGTGCAGTACAAAACCCTGGGGCCAATTGGTTGGGTGGTAGTACTGGTGCTGGTGGCCGGTTTTGTGTGGGCCGTTTGGCAAAGCAAGCAAGAAGTGGTTTCAATTACCGAAGCCTGATTTTAAACCGTACCGCCGCCAACCCCGCCCATGCGGAGTTGGACGCAAATTTTAACTAAAAAAGAGGGAAGCCAACACGGCTTCCCTCTTTTTGTTGTACCCCCCTAACCAATAGGCTATTGCGCTGGAGCCAGAGAATGTGATAATCTTAAGGTAATTAATTTGCTCTTTAACAACCAAACGAGCCTAACTGCGGTCGGTTAAAACCATGAACGACGAAATTTTGCAAATAAACAACCAAACCTTTAACCGGATAGTTTTAGCCCTGGTATTATTAGGTGGCGGGGCCGGCGGCGCGATATTTTTTACCGGCGGATTTTCGTCGCCGTGGTTTGTTATATGCGCCAGCCTGTTGGTGTTAACCTTAATCGCTTTTGGAATAAAAGTGTTAGGTCGTTTGGTGGTGGCTTCGTATGTGCTGGCCCTGGAGCTGGCGGCTCTGGCGGCGGCGACCGTGTTGCGGTTTGGCGTTGATGGCATCGCCCCGTATTTTTTTATCCCCGTGGTGCTTGTAACCGGGCTATTATTAAACCCCACATTTACCATAATCACAGCGGTTAGTTTGATTGCGCTGGCGCTGGTGTTGTTATTTGTTACCCAACCGGCATGGCCGGCGGCGCTGGCGTTTTTGTTGCCTTCGCTGGGATTAACGGCGCTGGTGGCCTTGCTGGGCGCTCAGAATAAACACAATATGACCATACTGAGCGACCGGCTGATTGAAAACCGGGTGCTGTTGCGCGAGCGCGCCCTGGAGTTGATGAAGAATCTCAAATACATTGAGGCACTGGAACAAAAGGCGCAAAAACTTCAAAAGGAACTCAACGACGCGCTTGCGGCATCCGGCCAGTTGCAGGCGGCGGCGGTACAGGAGAATAACCAGTTGTACGCGCTGGTAAAGGGCACCATCGCCGAGTTAAACCAGTCCATCGCCGCGCTGGAATACTCCATTGAGAAAATCGGCGGTATTTCGCCGCTCAACGGCTATTCCGAAGTGGTGGAACTGGCCTGGCAAAAGCTGCATCATTTAAAAAGCCTGGTGGTTAACCTGGAAAGTATGGCCCAGATTGACCGCGCCGAGTTTAAACTATCCCTTGAGACGGTGGACATGGCCCAACTGGTCAGCGAGGTAGCCGGTACGGCGCGTGGTCTGGCCCGTGAGAAAAAACTGCAAGTGCGGTATCACGTGGCCGAAAATTTGCCCCCGGTCAACGCCGATCCGGCGATGGTGCGGCAGGTGTTGCTGCAACTCATCTCCAACGCCATCAAATTCACCGACCGCGGCATCATCGAAATCAGGGGTGAAGTTGACCAGAATCAACTGGTGGTGTTTGTGTCCGATACCGGCGTGGGGATGTCGGGTGAAGAGGCCGAACTGGCCTTTAAGAAATTTGGCCGCAGCGGCAACCTCGCCATTCAGGAGCGGCAGGGCGTGGGGTTGGGGCTGGCTATTTGCAAACGGCTCATCGAATTGCACAGCGGGCGCATGTGGGTTTCAAGCATGCCGGGGGTGGGGTCAACCTTCTACTTCTCGTTGCCGCTCGATCCGTATTATCGCCAGTTGCGCGCTCCCGTTACCGTCGTTTCGTCGGGTAAAACCACCGTCAGAGTAGACAATTCGCGCCAGGTGCCGGCGGTTAAATCCGGTGTGGCGCTGCCGGTGGTGGCCGCATCGTCCGCCGAGGCTAACGGCGCTACAATGGTTTTGCCGCAACCCCAGGCTCCTTCTCAAACTGATGATATGCTGGCGGCCAAAGCGATGCTCGCCGCTCCCATTCAGCCGGCTGTGCGCACGTCGCGGCATACCCAGCCCATCCATCGCTACCAACCGCTGTATATTCAACGGTTTGGCTATATTTTATTGGGATTGTTACTGGTAGTGTTGCTGGTTGGGGGTGGGCTGGCTACGGCCAATTACTTAGATGTTGCCAGCCCGGCGGTGGTGGTTTTGCCCACCGCTAAACTCACCACCGCCACGGCTACCGTTACCGCCGCCGTGGTAGAGGTTGCCGCCGCTGCGCCTACCGCCACGCCGCTACCGTTGCCCACTTTTACCACAGAGCCAACCTCAACGCTGGCGCCCATGCCCACCGCTACCGTCACGCCGCTTCCGGCTACCGCTACTTCTACCTCTACCGCCACACCGCTGCCAACTTTTACCAGCACGCCCGTTCCCACCGAAACACCCACGCCGCCAGCTACGGCCACGGCTACCGCCACCAATACGCCTGTGCCGGCGCAGCCTACGCCCACCACGGTAATCGCTTTGCCCACGCCGGCGCGGTTGACGCTGATTGCTTCTTCTGTTGGGAACGCGGTTTTGCCCGCCAGCGATAACAGCCGGGCCGGCCAATCGGCCACCGGCCAGATTGTTTTTACCGGCAACCAGGCCGGCCAGCGCGATATTATGATAATCCCGGCTGCCGGCGCTACGCCGGTTAACCTTACCGGCGGCGTGGGCGATAACCTTCAGCCCGATTGGTCGCCGGATGGCCGCCGGATTGTTTTTAGTTCTGGCCGAACCGGCAGCTTTAACATTTTTACCATGAACGCCGATGGCAGCAACCTGACCCAGCTTACCAGCACCTTTGGGTTTGATGAGTGGCCGGTGTGGTCGCCCGCTGGCCGCCAGATTGCGTTTGTATCGGATCGGGATGGCAACGAGGAAATTTATGTGATGAATACCGATGGCGGCAACCAGCGGCGGCTCACCACCAGCCCCGCCGATAATTGGCCGGTGGCGTGGTCGCCGGATGGCCGCCGGCTGGTGTTTGCCTCCAACCGCGATGGCAACTGGAACCTGTACATAATAAACGCCGGGGGCGGCCCGGACTTTCGCCTGACCAACGCCCCCGGCGACGAACGCGACCCCATCTGGTCGCCCGATGGCACCACCATTGCGTTTGTAGCCAACGGCGGCGGCAATTTTGATGTTTACACCCTGCCCGCGCCCGCCGGCGCAGTTGCGGTGGTTGCGCCTGGCCAGTGGACTCGCGTTACCACCACGCCCACCGATGAACGCTACCCCACCTGGGCGCAGGTAAAATAGGAAAAAATATCAAGTCCCCGGTAAAAAATGCCGGGGACTTTTTTATCACGCCGAGTTATTCTACGGTTTCCGTAACCTGAATATTGCGGGCGGCGTAACCGGCCAGCAGGTTTTCAAAGCAACCGGGAGCGCGGCCTACCACTTCGGGCGGGCAAATGCCGGGCCGGCGGAACAATCCCCCGGCTACCTGCCGGGTAACAATGGTGCAGGTGTAGCCGGTGGTGCGGGCCATCGAGTGGGTTTCGGTGGCAAAATCGTACTCGTCGTACAAATCGTAGGTGTATTTTACCGGCTGGCCGGCCTGTTGGCCGGTAACAATTACCCGCATCACGGTAAAATCCTCTTCTTTTTCCTGCAATTTCCACTGTTTAAATAGCAATTGGGACGTGAGCGCCATCGGGCTAACCTCAATGCCATCCACTTTAACCGGGTTAACGCCAAAAAAGCCGCTTTCTTTGAAAATGCGCATCAGGTTGGCATGGCCGGGGTAGCGTAGCGTTTTTTCCTTCATAAACGGGGCGTCCAGCGTGTCCATCAGCGAGCGCAGCCCGTCGGTGTTAAAGGCTTCGAGCGTGCCCACGCGGGGCAAATCAACCAGTTCAATCTCCGACAGCGCCGGGCGCGTTACTTGCCGGCCATATTCCACAAACCGGGCCGGGCGAGTGTATTCTTCCAGCACATCCACCGGCGAAAACACGGCTTTGTACTCAAACGGCCACAGGCGGGTTTTGGGCAGCCCGCCTACGTAACACAGGTAACTCTCTACCTGTTCCAGTTTGGTGGCGGCGTAACCGGCCATCATATTACACAGGCCGGGTGCCACGCCGCAATCCACCACGGCGGTAACGTTGTGTTCTTTGGCCAGCGCGTCCAGTTGCAGGGCATCCTCTGGGAAAAAGGAGATATCAACCACGTTTTTGCCGGTCTCAATGATTTGTTTGAGCGTGGCAAAACCCATAAACCCCGGCACGGCGCACACCACCAACTCGCTGTCTGCAATCAGCGGGGCAATGGGATCGGTTTTGAGGTTGGCCTGTACAGTTTTAACGGATGCCGTTGCCGCCAACCGGGCCAACGCCTGCGGGTTGAGGTCAATGGCCGTCACTTGAAATTCGCCGGTTTTGGCCAAATCTTTAACAATGGCGCTGCCCACCAGGCCGGCGCCCAATACAGATATTTTCATTGCGGGATTTCCTCCAGGAAATTAAAAAGTTAAGCCCCAATTATATGCGTTTAAAAAAATTTGGGTAGTGGTTTGCCAAGCCGGCGCTGTTAAAATTTGGACTTTAAGCTGCGAGGAGCTTGATTAGCGGGCCAGCGGCCAGGTTTTAAAGAAAAACCATTCGCCAATAGCTACATCGGCGCGGGTGGGCGGCACGCCCAACTTGGTAATATCGGTGCGAGACAGGGCGTACAGGCAGCCGCCGGTGGGGTCTTGTTTGGCTCTGATTACTTTTTTGGCCAGTTGGATAAACTCTTTTTTAGGCTCAAGGTCGGCCCGGTAGCCAAAAAAACCGGCGCTAACCCTAAAATAGGTATCGCCGTAATTGGGGTGCTCCAGCCGGTTGCGGGCCACCCAGCCCACGTAGTAGGCCGCCTCCAAATCAGAGGTTGACTCGCCCTGCATAATCCGGGCTAAATCAATCACGTTGAGGCTGGTGGGAAAATTGGGCAGCGTTAAATACGGCAGCGACGTGGCGCGGGGTGTGTACATCGGCGTGGGGGCAATGCCGCTGTACACCGTGGTGGGCACGGGCGTGCCGGGGATAACGGTGGGCGGCGTAGGCGTCCAGGTAGGGGGCAGGATAAAGCCGTGCGCGGCGGCAATCTCCACAAGGGCCGGGGGCACCGCTATGGGCATGCGCCGGTTTAACAGCAGCGGCGCAAACCCCAGCCCCATAAGGCCAATAAACGCCAAAAACCCAAAAACGCCGAACAGTAGCACCCACTGTTCGGCGTTGAATGATTGGATTGAATGCCCCGGTTTATGCGGGTGTTGATGGTTCACAGTGTGGCTCAATTATTCCCAGCCGCAGCCCATTGAGTTGTTCCGGGTTAAACCAGGCGGCCTGCCGGCCAAACCAGGGTTCACCTGGCAGCAGGTTAAAATGGGCGCAGGCCAGGTTAAAATCACGAGCGCCCAGCAGGTAGGCGCAGGGCGCATCATCAAATCGGTACAATTTTTCGCGTAGCCAGTTAATATTTGTTTCCAGCGGCGCGGCCAGAATTACCGGCGTCCCGGCAAAACTGGCCAGTTCTGCGCCCCAATCGGTTTTGGGGGCGGTGTGCGGTGCCGGCCAGCCGTACACGCGCTGGAACAAACCGGCGGCTTCGGGTAGATTATGCACGCCCAGCACCACCGTATCCACGCCGGTGAGCAGGGCCGCTTGGCCGGTAACGCTGGCCGAAGGGCGAACCCGCCAGTCGCGGGGGGTGATGTCTTTGATGATGAATGGCAGGGTGGCTCCGGCTGATTTATCGCCTAAAAAAGCCAAATCCCATTCAACCAGAGCGCCATCGGGGCGGCGGCGGTGGTAGTAGTGCGGGCCGTCAACTTTTACGCCCAGCGTAGCGATGCGGGTGGCTTCGGCGGCCACATTGTTAACCTGTACCGCCCAGGCGCATGGCCCGGCGTTGCCGGCAATGTGCCGGTCCCAAAAAGCGGTATCGCTGGGGCCGGGCCGGATGGTTGAAATAAACTCAATGTACGAGCCGTCGTTAAAACCCAGCAAGGCCATGTGCGTAACGCCGTTGGAATGGGGGCCGCCGTAATCCGGGGCCAACCCCAAACCGGCAAAGGCCGCTTCCATTTGCGCCAGCGATGTGCCGGCCACGGTAACGTGGTCAATTTTTAACGGAATTGCCGTCACCACTGCCTCCGGCTAATTGTAATTCTCCGTATCCAGCGGGTGGTTTTTCTGGATTGGGTATGGCTGTTGCTGCCCCGGAATGAGCGGAATAACGCCGCTATTGGGATACTGGTAGCGCGATGGCGGCGGAAATGGCGGAATGGGAATAACCAGCAGTTGCAGCCCGCCCTGCTCGGTTTGCAGGATGGTATCTGCGCCGCTGGGTAGTTTGCCCAAATCCAGCTCATTAACGCGGGCCAGCATTGTAACCGGCAGGTTACAGGCCGCCGCTATTTTGGTGAGCGAATCGTTGGGTTTAAGCTGGTACACGTTGGGGCCGTTGCCCAAAAATTCCGGCACAAAAATGGTCTGGTATCGTTGCACCTGGTACGGCGGGTACAAATCGTTCACCAGGTTGATGGCCTGAGGTGTGGTGCCAAAGAACATGGCAATCGTTTCGATAGTGTCTTCGGGCATAACCCGGTAGCATTGGCCAAACGTGGCGTTGGGCGGAATGTAAACCAGCGGTTTATCAATGATGAGATTTTGCGGCGTTGGCGTAGCCGTGGCGGTGGGGGTTGGCGTGGGCGTTTCGGTGGCAACCTCGGCCGGTTGAACGGTGGGCGGCGCTGCCAGCGCAATTGCGGTGGGGTTGGGCGTGGCGGTGAGCGGCACCGGCGAAGTGATGAGAATGGGGGTGAAGGTTGGGGTGGCTGTGGCCGCGCCGGTAATGGGCGTGCCCGCCGGGCTGGTGGTGGCTGTGGCTTCGCCGGCGGCGGTTACAATAATCTGGCCGCCGGTGGAGGTAGCGACAATCCCCTGCGCTTCGCCGGAGGCCAGTTGCGCCAGCGAAAAGTTGACGTTGCTGGTGCCGGGGGCAATCGCTTCAAAAAAGATCAAGGCCAAAATACCGTTGCCGTTAACCGGCGCGGTGGGCGCTACCTGGGTAACGGTGTAGCGAACATCACCGGTATCGTTGTTGGCCTCATTTTTTACCACAAAATTGGCCGCCAAAAAATCGCCGGCCTGCACCTGAATACCGTCACGGCCCGAATCGGCATCAAGCACGCGTAGCACTTTGGGATCAAAGCGGAGTTCAAGGTCAACCGCCGCCAGATTTTGCACGTTTTCTACCCACACCTCGGCGGTGGTGCGCCCGCCAACTGCAAGCTGCTGCGAGCCGGGTTCGATTTTTAATATGGTGGTGCTGCTTTGCTGGGCCTGCGTTGGAGCGGGCACGGCAGCCAGATTGTATTCTACCGCCGCCACGTCCAGAATATTAACCGTGCCGTCACTGTTCCGGTCAAATTCGGGATTGTTGATGCCAAACGAGGCGATTAACTGCTCCGCCTGGGTGCCGGCTGGGGTTGCCGCCGGCGTGGCGTTTTCGGCTGCTGCCGGCGGAGCCAGGGGCGCAATATCATCGGCAACAGGCCGCCGCAGGTCGCAACCGCTCAGTATCCCTAATACACCAATAAGTAACAACCAGTGGAGGTGTTTTTTTAGATTCACCGCATCCTCCTTATTTATGTTAATACTTTATGTCATCCTAATCATATCATAATTTGTGGAATAGGTAAAGCCGGGCGCGGGTTTGGAATTTTTCCTGAACCGGCTAAAATATGTATGAACAGGGCGTCAGCCGAGCAAGGGGGTAGCGATGAGCGAAAAAGTGATGGTGAGCAAACATCTGGAAATTGAGTTGATTCCCAGCACGGACAAAAGTGACCCGGCGTTACGGTTGTACGCTCCCAGCGACCCGGCGCAATCGTTTGTGGTGTTTTTATCCGAGGTGCATTCTTTGCGGGATGCGTTGGCAACGGCAGGCGCCCGGCTGGCTGAAATTGAAAAAGAGAATCGCCGTCGCCGGTAACTGACGGCGGCGTGATACATAAAAAGAGCCTTCCCGCCAATTGGGAAGGCTCTTTTTTGTTGGCGGATGCGGTTAGCTAAACAGATGGCTTTCGCGTTCGCGGTGGGGCGGTTCCGGCAGGTCAACGTTTTCTATGACCAAACTGGCGGTGTACGCCAGCAACATCATCAAACTGAGGTCGGCGTTGGAGAAATCACTTAAATGTTTGTTGAGCAGTTGGACAACGCCGATTAAATTCCCATCCTTTAAAATTGGCACCGACGCGATGGACCAGGTAAAAAAGCTAAATTCTTCGTCTACCACCTGAGAAAAACGCCAATCCTGCCGGGGTGTGTTCACAATAATTGGCTCTTTGTTTTGCACCACCCAACCGGCAATGCCGTTTTTGCTGTTAATTCTAAAGCCGGTCAGTTGGCCGCCCAGTTCGCCCTGCACCACTAAAAACACCAGGTCATCGGTTTTGGTATCCAGTTTGGAAATTGAGCCGTCATTTGCGCCAATAACCTGCCTGATTTTAGAAAGCAGCGCGCTCAACACATCCAGCGGGCGTTCTTGGGTGTGGATATTTTGCGTGGCGGTTTGGATTTCTCGGGTAATGTCTAAATAACCCAGCAGCGTGTTTTTATTTTTCTCCAGGGATTCGATCTCTTTTTTTAACCGGATGTTTTCCTGTTGCAAAAAGCGCAGCACGGTTGCGCTCATAATGTTTCTCCTTTGCCGCCGGCCCGCCGATGGGCTACCTCTGCACGTTCTTTCCGTTTTCCTGAGCATTAATTATCTGTATTGTACTATAAAAAGGCGTAAGTGGCTATCCTCACTTTACTATCACCGGATGGACGGCGTAAATTTTGGCTCAAACGGGTAATTCACTTTTTATACATTGTGTATTATAATCCGCCGTGTGTTTTTATTCACAATATTTGTAGCGGGAGCAATAACATGGACGCCAAACAACGGGTGATCATTATGGGTGGTTTGATTGGGGCGGTGCTGGGCGCCGGTGTGGCCTATTTGTTAAAGGTTGCCCCAACCGGCCTGGCCGAAGGCGACCAACCTAAACCGGTTACTGCCAAAGAGCTAATCGGGTTAACCGGCGCGGCGGCGGTATTGGTGCGCGGGTTGGATGATTTGCGGCGAAAACTCTAATTGCGGAATAACATTTAAATCCCTGGAGGAGACATGTCTGATAAAAAGAAGAAACAAACTCTGGTAGAAGGCGCTGCGCCCGGCGCAGATCGCCCCAAAGTAAAGAGAGTGGTGCTGGCCTATTCCGGCGGGCTGGATACCAGCGTGATTGTGCCGTGGCTCAAAAATAATTACGGCTGCGAAGTCATCTGCATGGTGGCCAATTTGGGGCAAGAAGAGGAACTGGATGGCCTGGAAGCCAAAGCCATTGCCTCCGGGGCCAGCAAATGCTACATTGAAGACCTGCGCGAAGATTTTATCACCAACTACATTTTTCCCACCCTGCGCGCCGGCGCTATTTACGAGCGCAAATACCTGCTGGGCACCAGCTTTGCCCGGCCCATTATTGCCCGGCGGCAGGTTGAAATTGCCGAGGTTGAAGGCGCGGATGCTTTATCGCACGGCGCTACCGGCAAAGGCAACGATCAGGTGCGTTTTGAGCTAACCTATCAGGCGCTCAACCCCAAACTGCGCGTTATCGCTCCCTGGCGCGAGTGGGACATTCGCTCCCGCGAAGATGCGCTGGATTACGCCGCCGAATACCACGTGCCGGTGGCTGCCACCGAAAAATCCATTTACAGCCGCGACCGCAACATCTGGCACCTCAGCCACGAAGGCGGTATTTTGGAGGACCCCTGGCTGGAGCCGGAAAAAGCCATGTTCCAGCTTTCCGTTGACCCGCAGGATGCGCCCGACGAGCCGGAATACGTTGAAATTTACTTTCAGGAAGGCATCCCCAAAAAGATCAACGGCGTGGCGCGCGGCCCCATCAGCCTGATTACCGAACTGAACAAAATCGGCGGGCGGCACGGCGTAGGCCGGATTGACCTGGTTGAAAACCGGCTGGTTGGCATGAAAAGCCACGGCGTGTACGAAACCCCCGGCGGCAGTATTCTGGTCGAGGCGCACCAGGCGCTGGAACAACTCTGCCTGGATAAAGAAACCCTGCACTACAAACAGGTGGTCGCCCTGAAATACGCCGAGTTGGTGTACAACGGCCAGTGGTTTACCCCGCTGCGCGAAGCGATGGACGCCTTTGTAGAAGTAACCCAGCGCAAAGTAACCGGCGTGGCCCGCCTCAAACTGTACAGAGGCAACATTACGCTGGTGGGCCGCCGTTCGCCCTACAGCCTGTACCGCGAAGATTACGCCACCTTTGGCGAAGAAGATGTGTACAACCAGCAGGATGCCGAAGGCTTCATTAAACTGTTTGGCCTGCCGCTCAAAGTGCAAGCCATGCTGGATATTGACGGCGTTCGGCGCGGCCAGCACGAAGAGCCGGACTACAGCAAATTTAAACGGGATTAAGCGATGGCTCAACTGTGGGGTGGCCGCTTTAGCGGCGAAACCGACGCGCTGATGCGCCAATTTCAGGACAGCATCCGCTTTGATATCCGCCTGTGGCCGGACGACATTACCGGCAGCCTGGCCTGGGCGCGGGCGCTGGCGCGGGCCGGCGTGCTTACCCAGGCCGAGGCCGGGGCTATTCAGGCCGGGCTGGAGCAGGTGCGGGCCGAGTTTGCCGCCGACCAATTCCAGGTAAAGCCCGGCGACGAGGATATTCACAGCGCGGTGGAGCGCCGGTTAAAAGAATTCATCGGTGATGTGGCCGGCAAATTGCACACCGGGCGCTCGCGCAACGACCAGGTGGCCACCGACACCCGCCTGTGGCTTAAGCGCCAAATGGCGGCGCTGCGCCATCAACTTACCGGCCTGCAAGCGGCCATTGTGGCCAAAGCCGAAGCGCACCTTAACGTGATTATGCCCGGCTACACCCACTTGCAGCAGGCTCAACCGGTGCGGTTGGCGCACTGGCTGCTCAGTTACGGCTGGCAATTTCAGCGCGACAAAAATCGGTTGGATGATTTGCTGGCGCGGGTGGATGTGCTGCCGCTGGGCAGCGCGGCTATGGCCGGCACGCCATTTGCCATTGACCGGGCGGCGCTGGCCGCGGATTTGGGCTTTGCCGCCGTTTCGGCTAACAGTATGGATGCCGTGGCCGACCGCGACTACATTCTGGAGTTTCTTGGCTGGGCGGCCATCACTCAGGTGCATCTCAGCCGCCTGGCCGAAGACCTGATTATCTACAGCAGCCGCGAATTTGGCTTTATTGAGTTGGATGATGCCTACACCACCGGCTCCAGTATTATGCCGCAAAAGAAAAACCCGGATTCGCTGGAGTTAATCCGGGGCAAAACCGGGCGGGTTATCGGCGCGATGACCGGCCTGTTTGCCACGCTCAAGGGGCAGCCATCAACTTACAACAAGGATTCGCAAGAAGATAAAGAGCCGCTGTTTGACACGGTTGACACGCTGGGGATGACGCTGCCCATTGCCGCCGGGGTTATCCGCACGTTCAAGGTGAACGTCGCCCGCATTTACGAGGCGATGGACAGCGGCATGCTGGCCACCGAACTGGCCGATTATCTGGCCGACAAGGGCATGCCCTTTCGCGAGGCGCATCATTTGGTGGGGCAGATTGTGCAACAATCCATTGCCATTGACCAGCCGCTCAACTCGTTTCCGCTGGCGGTGTACCAGCAGTACAGCCCCCTGTTTGACCGCGACCTGCACGAGCGGCTCACCTTTAACCGCGCCGCTGACCGGCGCGACGGGCCGGGCGGCACCGGCCCGGGCAGCGTGGCGCAGCAGATTGAACAACTGCGCCAGCAGGCCGGTCTGGATAATAACGATTAGCTTTTTGGCTCATGTTTAGAATAAGTGCAGGGCAATGTTAACTTAACCTTGTTGCCCCATCCCCCCTGACCCCCTTCCCAAAGGGAAGGGGGAGTTTTAAAGAAATGGTGTCAAATTCGAGCGCATAGCGCCCGAATTTGACACCAAAAATTTTTCCTCCCCTCCCCCGCTTGCGGGGGAGGGGTTTGGGGGAGGGGGTAAAAAACGCAAAGCACTTGTACCGTAACACAACTTTTTACCCCGGTAATAAAAACGGGCTGGTCAGCGCCAGCCCGTTTTTTTTGTTCACTTTGACCGCCCCGGTTTGTTGGGCAGCGAGGGTTTGTTGGGCAGTTCGGGCAGGCTGATGTCTGGCAGCGACCCCAGCGACGCGCCCAACTGGTCAAGTTGAAGCTGGGCCTGGTTGCCGCGCCCCAGCGCAATCTGGCTGGTAATATCGTTAACGGTGGCCGATAGTTGTTGCAGTTGCGGCATGCCCGAAGCGTTTAAACTGGCGCTGGCATTAGCGCCCAGTTGGGCCAATTGCACCAACTGATCCGGCGTGGGCTTATCGCCGGATAAAAGACTGCGCCCGGTATTGGCAAAATTCAGCGCATTCTGGATGGCGTTGCGCGGGTCTTGCGTTACCTGATTGGCCGGCAGCGCCAGCGGCGCGGCCACGCCCAGTTGTTCCAACCCGGATTGCGCCTGCGGCATATTGCCGCCCGCCAGGTGTTCGGTTACGGATGTAACCATCCCGGCCAGATTTTGCAGTTGCGGGTTGCCGGAGGCGTTCAAACTGGCCCCGGCGTTGGCCGCCAGTTGCGCCACCTGCGTTAACTCCGCCGCCGAAAATTGATTGTCGGTAACGGCGGCCTGGCTTACCTGCACAAATTCCAGCACGTTTTTAAGGGCCGCCTGCGGATCGCCGCCGGTTTGGGTGGCGGGCATGGCCACCGCCGTAGCTATCCGGTTGTCGCGGCTGGTTTGGTGCTCGGCTTGCCAGGTTTGGGCCTGGGCTTGCGCCGCCTGCGCCGAGGCGCTGATGCTTTGCGCCGTGGTTTGCACCTGGGTAATGGTGCCGGTGGCCAGTTCCAGCCCTTGCTCCAGCGAACTGTTGATGTCGGTCATGGTCTGGTTGAGTTCATTCACCGCCGCGACCATGCTGTTCAGGTCGTTTTCAATCCCCTGCAACTGGTCAACGGTTTCCACGGCCAACTGGCCGTAGGTGGTGTTGTAGGCGCTCAGGGCTTGTTGGGCGGCGGCAATGGCCTGGTCGGCGTTGGCAAAGTAAATTTCTACCGATTGCACATCGTCGGTGGTAAGGGTGTTATCGGCGGCGGCCTGGGTGGCGGCGGCGGAATACTGCTGCGTGGCGGCGGCGGCGGCGTTAACCGTTTGCTGCACCAGCGCGGCCAGTTCTTCTTCGGTCATGGCGGCGTAGGCCGCTAGCGGTAAAGGCGTGGCGGCAGCGGCGGTTTGGCCGGTGGTTGGGCTTATTACCAGGGTAGGAACGGGCGTAACCGGCGGAACGGTGGGCCGGGCCTGCGCCGCGGTGGTAGCGGCTACCGCCGCCGTAATGGTGGCCTGGTTGGCGGCCTGAGCCGCGCCGGTGGCGGCCACGGCGGCGTTGATGGTGGCCTGGGTATCGGGTGTGGATGTGGCTTGTTGCCCCAATTCGCACGCCACGGATGACCCCACCAGCAAGCCCAACGCTGTTAACAGAGCTAATCTTTTCATAAAACACCCCTTTGGCTACAATAGTCGCAGTTTTTCTATAATATCGGCATAATGCCAAAATTCTAAAATGACAAAAAGTACCAATCCCGCCGGATTGAATTATGAACTACCGCGCCCAACAAAAATTGATAGTTGACCAGTTACGTTACACCGCGCCGGGCCAATCAGGTAGCGTGGCCTCGATTGTGCCTATCCGGGCCGATTACGCCGCCGACCCGGCCCAGGCGCTCACCTCGGTGGTGTTTGTGCCGCCGGATTTGGCCGGGCCAATTGAGCAGGCCATCATCGCGCCGCTGCGGGCCATTGAGCCGGAACACCACTATTATCGGCCCGCCGCCATGCATTTAACCATAAAAAATGTGCGCCGTATTAGCCACCCGCCCCGGTTTACCCCGGCCACGGTTGAGGCCGTGCATCGCCTGTACCGCCGGATTATCCCGCAGCAGCCGGCGTTTTCGTTTTCGCTGGAAGAGGTGACGCCGCTGGCTACCAGCGTGGCGCTGATTGGCTATTGTGACGAGCGGCTGCAAACGCTGGTGCAGGCGCTCGATGCCGGGCTAACCGGCATTGGCCTGCCCGATGACAAGCAGTATGTTTCTAAGAATGTGTTTTTTGGCAATGTTACGGTTTGCCGCTACGTGCATCCGCCATCGGCGCGGTTTTTTGACGCCGTAACCCGGCTGGCGTATGCTTTTTCCGGCCAACTGCGGGTAAAAGACATCAGCCTGATTGCCTGTAACGCCGCCTGCATGCCAGAATCCCGCACCGTTTGGCACACTTATACCCTACGCGACTGACAAATGCAAACTCAATCTCATCAATTTAAAGCCACGCTGATTGGCGCAACTGCTGTTTTAATGTGGTCTACCCTGGCGCTGTTAACCGCCCTGAGCGGTTCGGTGCCGCCGTTTCAATTGATTGCCATGTCGTTTCCGGGCGGCTTTTTGATTGGCGTGGTGATGTGGCTGCGCCGGGGCGTGGGGCTAAGGCCGCTGCTCAACCTGCCGGGCCGGGTGTGGGCGCTGGGCATTTACGGGCTGTTTGGCTACCACTTTTTTTATTTTTTGGCCCTGAAAAACGCGCCCGCCGTTGAAGCCAATCTGATTAATTATTTGTGGCCGCTGCTGATTGTGCTGTTTTCTACCTTTTTGCCCGGCGAGCGGCTGCGCTGGTTTCACGTGGCGGGCGCGATAGCGGGCTTTTTGGGCGCGGCGCTGCTGGTAACCAAAGGCCGCTCGCTGGATTTTAACCCGGCCTACACGCTGGGCTACGTGGCGGCGGTGGTGTGCGCCCTGGTGTGGGCCTCGTATTCTGTGACCTCGCGGCTGTTCAGCCAGGTTTCCACCGATTCGGTGGGCGGGTTTTGCGGCGTTACATCGCTGCTGGCGCTGGGCTGCCACCTGCTGTTTGAGCGGTTTGTGTGGCCCACCGGCGGCGAATGGCTGGCCATTGGGTTAATGGCGCTGGCGCCGGTGGGCGCGGCCTTTTTTACCTGGGATTATGGCGTAAAACACGGCAACATCAAGGTGTTGGGGGCTTTTTCTTACGCCGCGCCGCTGCTTTCTACGTTGCTGCTAATGGCGTTTGGCCTGGCCCAGCCCGGTTGGATGGTGCTGCTGGCCTGCCTGTTTATTGTGGGCGGGGCGGCGCTGGCCGCCGGCGAGTTTTTCAATAACAAGTGACGAGCGACGAGTGACGAGTTACGAGTTACGAGTGACGAATTCTCGTTCGTCATTCGTAGTTCGTCATTCGTAGTTCGTCACTCGTCATTCGTGATTATCAAAGGAGCTAACCCTATGCGCGTAAACCACTGGCTGTTGCTGCTGCTTGGCGTTATTGCCGTAACCGCCTTTGCCGGCGGCCCCACGCCCACCGCGACCCCCGCCGCCTCGCCCACGCCGACCATTACCCCGGCCCTGCCGGTGCTGATGGGCACGCCAATGCCCCTGCCCAACGAGCCGATTACCCCCGATAACCTTGACCGGCTGCAACAACTGGCCATGTGGGGCCGGGGAGCCGCCAAACACGCCGCCTTCAGCCCCGACGGCCAAACCCTGGCCATCGGCACCACCGCCGGGGTGTGGCTGCACGACGCCAAAACCTGGGCCTTGCGCCGCTTTATGCTGACCGATGCAGAGATAAATGCGCTGGCCTTTCTGGCGGACGGCCAACTGATGGCCCAGGTGGGGGGCAAAACCATCAACCGTTGGGATGTGACCACCGGCGCGCTGGTGGGCAGTTGGTCGCTGGATACCGAGAGAAATTCCATTGACCGAACCGCCTTTGCCCCCGATGGAACCAGGGTAGCCGCCAGCCTGGAACCGGGTACGGGGCAAGTTGGCCTCTGGGGAGTGCCGGGCGGGCGACTGCTTTCTGTGTTGGATAACCGGCCCGGTTCCGAGCGCGTGTTAAGCTCTCTGGCTTTTTCCCCCGATGGCTCACGGCTGGCGTGCGCCATGGAGTTCACCAGCAAGACGCCGAACAACGCCGTTGATATATGGGATGTCAAAACCGGGGCACTCATACGCACGTTGCTCTTGCCTGAGCAGAGCGAACTATCGAATATCATCTTTTCCGCCGATGGCAAACTGCTGGCCGTGGCCAACAACAAGGATATTTTCGTCTGGCGGGTGGAGACAGGCGAACTTTTGCAGACCCTCACGGGACACACCGGCTCTATGCTGAGTTTGGCCTTTTCGCCGGATGGCGCGCAACTGGCTTCGGCATCGTTTGACAAGACGGTTCGCCTGTGGAGCGTGGCGGAAGGGAGATTGCTGCATACATTGCCGGAACCTACGACGCACCAACTGGTTTTCTCCGCCGATGGAACTGTTTTGGTCTCTGCCCCCTTGTTTGCCAATGACCCGGTAAATCTGTGGGACACCGCCACCGGCGCGCTCCTGGGAGAAGTTGAGGGCTACACCAACGGTATTTCCGGCCTGGCCGTTGCCGCCGACGGGACGGTGTACACCACGCAGCCCCGCAACCTGGGCCTCCGCCGTTGGGATATTTCAACCGGGCAAATCACCCGCCACTATCCCGAGCAGTACGTGGGCGGTCTCGCTGTCTCGGCCAACGGGCAAATCCTGGCCGCCGGCCATTTCGACCCTTACGACCATTACCCCTCACCCTCAGTCCTGGTCTGGAATGCCGCTACCGGTCAACTGCTGCAAACTTTGAAAGATTACTGGCAATCGGTTGATAGCCTGGCCCTGTCACCGGAGGGTGACTTGCTGGCCTCTTCAGAGAACGGGGCCATCGATATCGACAATACCCAAACCGGGGAGCAAGTGCATCTTCTTTGGGCAGGGGAGGGCCGGGGGCCAAGCACATCGCTGGCTTTTTCACCCGATGGCCTGAAATTAGCCGCAAACAGATACAAGGTTTATATGTTTGAGGTTCAAACCGGCAAGCTTTTGTTTACCCTGGATGAAGACGTGTCTTCTACCTTTTCCCCCGATGGAACGATGATAGCCACCAGGGATGGGAAAGGCCAGATCAATTTACGGAAGGCTGATACGGGGGAAATAGTGCGCCCGCTGGGCAAAGGGTACAGCCCGACTTTCTCGCCGGACGGACGGATGGTGCTGGCCTCGGTGGTCGGCGGAGTTCAGTTGTGGGAGGTAGCCACGGGCCGGTTACTGCGGGCGGTTACCGGGATACCTGGCATTGGAAAGGTTAGGTTTCTGCCCGATGGCAAAATGTTGCTCTCCCGCTCATCATACGATGGTGGCATTGCCCGGTTTTGGGGCATTCCCCCGCAATAACCTGCCGGGGGCAAAACCTCAATAATCCCTGTCAAAAATTCGTTCCATTCGTGAAATTCGCGTTGGGTTTTTGTGTAGGTCACGTTTAAAACGTGACCTACGTTTGAAACGCGACCATTCCGCGTGGAGTCGTCACCGTTTAACGTGGAGTCGTGGCCGTTTAACGTGGAGTCGTGACCGTTTAACGTGGAGTCGTGACCGTTTAACGTGGAGTCGCCCGGTTTCAGGACGGGGGCAAAACCTCAACGCGAATGGCCCGAATTGCCCGAATACCGCGAATAATT